>NZ_LN827929.1 GCF_000981505.1 Candidatus Methylopumilus planktonicus | reverse complement strand
ACATAGAGGGGTATGTACGGTAAATTGCGCGATCCTTATCGAATTATAGCTGGAGAAATACAATGAAACGTACCTATCAACCATCCAAAGTAAAACGTGCTCGCACGCATGGTTTTTTAGTACGCATGAAGACTCGTGCAGGACGCGCTGTAATATCAGCTCGCCGTGCTAAAGGCCGTGCTCGTATCGGTCTATAAAGACCTATTTGGCAAATTCTCCATAATTTGCAAACTAAATTAACCAAACTTACAAAAACGGATGAATTTTCATCCGTTTTTAATTTCCGTAAGCGACTTTCCTCTCAGCACCTCAGTTTTCACTACCAACCCAATGCGTTGTCCTTATTTCGTTTAGGTATGGTCGTGGGAAAAAAAACACAGAAATTGGCTGTGAAACGCAACTACATGAGACGCGTCTTACGTGAATTAATGCGAAAAAAACAAGAACAACTCTTAAATTTTGATATAGTGATACGCATTCAAAAATCGTTTTATCGCAACGATTTTGTAGACATTGAAACTGAAGTTGATCAAATGATTGCAAGATTAAAAAAGTGAAATCAATCGCAATTCTATTTGTGAGATGTTACCAACTATTATTAAGTCCTTCTTTTGGTCAGCAATGTCGTTTTACACCTACATGTTCGCAATACACCATAGATGCGATACATAAAAAAGGTTTAATACAAGGTATTTTTTTATCAATAAAACGAATAGGTAAATGTCATCCATGGTGCAAGGGTGGTCATGACCCTGTTATTTAATTTTGGAATTTTATAATTTATGGATACGAAGCGTTTAATACTGTTTGTTGTATTTTCTTTTTCAATTCTTTTGCTATGGGACACCTGGCAACGTAAACATACTCCAGTGGCTGAAGTTGCAACCCAACAAGATGCAAGCGTTCCATCTTCACAAAAATTAAATTCTATTGATACTAAAACCATCGCACTCGATTCTAATTTTAAATTAGAAACAGGTTCGCGTATTAAAGTGGCTACTGATTTATACCAGATTGAAATTGATACAGTCGGCGGCGACATTCGTCGATTACTTTTAAATAATCATTTGGCTGATAATGCGCAAGATAAATTTGTGCTATTAGACGACTCACAAAAACCATTATTTTATGTTGCACAAACTGGACTCATCGGTAATGATTTGCCAACACATAAGTCAATGTTTACATCTGAAAAAACTAATTATGTTTTAGAAAATGGACAAAATCATTTAGATGTTAAGTTGAGTTACAAAAATCAAGATGTTGAAGTTTCAAAAATTATTTCTTTTGATCGCGGTAGCTATCAAATAGCAGTGCGTTATGAAATTACGAATCATGGAAAATCAGCGATTACGCCATCAGCTTATTTCCAGCTTGTGCATGATGATGGCTCTGCTCAAGAAAGTAAAATTACGCCTACATTTATTGGTGGCGCTTACTATAACGAAGCTGATAAGTTTAAAAAAATTAATTTCAGTGACATGAAAAAACGAGATCTGTCATTGATTTCGGTTGATGGCTGGATTGGTGTAGTACAACATTATTTTGCGAGCGCGTGGATTCTGCCTGGAAATCAAAAGCGTGAATTTTATACAAAAGAAGTTGCAGAAAATATTTATTCATCAGGCGTGTTGACTCAGCTTCCATCTATTCAACCTGGCGAGAAAAAAGAATTTTCAACTAAACTTTATTCGGGACCGCAAATTCAGGAAGAACTTGAAAAAGCAGCGCCAGGACTTAGTTATACAGTTGATTACGGTTGGTTAACTTTTATTGCCTCACCTTTGTTTATGGTGCTTCATTGGATTCATAAATTAGTGAATAATTGGGGCGGCGCAATTATTCTTTTGACTGTTTTAATTAAGATTCTTTTTTATCCGCTCTCAGCTGCAAGTTATAAATCAATGGCTCAATTGCGTGAATTAACTCCGCGCTTACAAAGCATGAAAGAAAAATTTGGAGATGACAAAGCTAAATTTCAGCAAGCTATGTTAGAGCTTTATCGTACAGAAAAAATTAATCCGATGGGCGGTTGTTTACCTATTCTTATTCAGATCCCTGTTTTCATTTCCCTCTATTGGGTGTTGATGGGTGCCGTTGAATTAAGACACGCACCTTTCATGTTATGGATTACCGATCTTTCTGTAAAAGATCCTTACTATGTATTGCCTATTATTATGGGCATCAGCATGATCATTCAGACAAAACTTAATCCAGCGCCTACGGATCCGATGCAAGCAAAATTGATGATGATCATGCCGGTGGTATTTAGTGTATTTTTCTTTTTTTTCCCCGCTGGCTTAGTTCTCTATTGGGTGATTAATAACATATTGTCTATTCTTCAACAATGGATGATCAATCGATCCATTCATGCAGCCGCATTAGCTAAGAAAGGCAATGCAGCTCGCAAATAATTTAGACACCATTGCTGCTATTGCTACACCCTCGGGTGCTGGCGGCATTGGTGTTGTGAGAGTTTCAGGATCTCAAGCGCGCGATGTTGCGAAATATCTTTTAGGTGTTTGCCCCGAAAATCGTTTAGCTTCATACCTGCCGTTTTTGGATCGTAATGGCCAAGTAATAGATCGCGGCATCGCACTTTTTTTTAAATCCCCACACTCGTATACCGGTGAAGATGTTTTAGAGCTTCAAGGCCATGGCGGCATTGCTGTGATGCAACTTTTATTGGCGCGCTGTATTGAATGTGGTGCGAGACTTGCAAAGCCTGGAGAGTTTACTGAGCGCGCTTATCTTAATGACAAAATTGATTTAACTCAGGCAGAAGCTGTTGCAGATTTAATTAATGCTTCAACAGCCGAGGCAGCTAAAAGTGCTATGCTTTCCCTAAGTGGTTATTTTTCGAATAAAATCAATGACTTACTTAAAGAGCTTATTGATTTACGTATGTATATTGAAGCCTGTTTAGATTTTCCAGAGGAAGAAATCGACTTCATTACGACTGGCAAAGTAAAGGAAAAGCTTTTAAGCCTGAAGCTTCGCATGGATGAAGTAACTTTATCTGCTAAACAAGGACGCTTATTGCGTGAAGGCTTTACAGTGGTGTTGGTGGGTCAACCCAATGTGGGCAAGTCGAGTTTGCTCAATCAATTATCTGGAAATGATCAAGCCATTGTGACTTCCATTCCAGGCACAACGCGCGACCCCATTAAAAGTGAAATTCAAATTGATGGTATCCCTATTCATGTGATTGATACAGCCGGGTTAAGAGATACCAACGATGAAATTGAAAAAATGGGTATTGAAAAAACATGGATTTCGATAGAAAAGGCCAATATCGCATTATTTTTAGTAGATGCTGGCAAAGGTATTACCGATTACGAGAAAATCATTCTAAATCGCATTCCAAAAGACGTTTTTAAGGTGTGGGTTCACAATAAAATTGATTTGATGTCTAAAAAAGCATCATCTGAAATAATTGAAGGCGAGCATCATCTTTTTATCTCCGCAAAAAATGGAGAAGGTTTGGCCCAACTCAAGAATGTTTTATTAAAAATGGCTGGTGTTGAATTTAGTAAGGATGGCAACCAAGGCATTTTTATGGCCAGACAAAGACATTTAGATGCGCTCGATATAGTCTCAAAACGTTTGAATGAGTCAGTGAATCAGATTCAGTCGCCTGAATTGATAGCCGAAGAGCTTAGACAAGCGCAAACTTCATTGGCTTCTATTACTGGCGAATTTACCCCAGACGATCTCCTGGGGGAGATTTTTAGCCGTTTTTGTATCGGCAAGTAATTCTTTGTTCCACGTGGAACAGTTTTTTTCCTCTTTAAGCAAATGTTTCACGTGAAACAATGGTTTTCATAGTGATTATCAGTAGATTAAAGTAAAATTACACCTTTATAATTGGCGTAAAACCATGGAATTTCCAAATAATTTCGATGTGATTGTGGTTGGAGGAGGGCATGCTGGTACAGAGGCGGCTCTTGCTTCCGCTCGCATGGGGCAAAAGACTTTACTTTTAACCCATAACATCGAGACCTTAGGTCAGATGTCGTGCAATCCATCTATTGGTGGTATTGGCAAAGGGCATTTAGTTAAAGAAATCGATGCTTTAGGCGGGGCTATGGGTATTGCCACTGATGAAGCGGGTATTCAATTTCGCATTTTAAATAGTAGCAAAGGGCCTGCCGTGCGAGCGACTCGTGCGCAAGCTGATCGTATTTTATATAAAGCTGCGATTCGGCATCGTCTTGAGAACCAACCTAATCTTTGGCTTTTTCAACAAGCAGTTGACGATATTCTTTTAGAGAAAGACCATGTTGCAGGCGTTGTGACGCAAATTGGTATCCAGTTTAAGTCTAGAACTGTCGTTTTAACGGCGGGTACTTTTTTAGGCGGCCTTGTGCATGTGGGCTTAAAAAATTATCAAGCAGGCCGAGCAGGTGATCCACCTTCTATGTCTTTAGCACACCGATTAAGAGAGATTGGCTTGCCTGTAGGCCGTCTTAAGACTGGAACGCCGCCAAGAATTGACGGGCGCACCATTAATTATGCCGTGATGCAGGAACAGCCTGGTGACAACCCCACTCCTTATCTCTCTTTTTATGGCAAAAAAACAACACATCCAAGACAGGTTTCTTGTTGGATTACGCATACTAACGAATCGACACATGACATTATTAGAAGCGGTCTCGATCGATCCCCCATGTATACGGGCGTAATTGAAGGTGTAGGCCCACGTTATTGTCCATCTGTTGAAGATAAAATCCATCGTTTTGCAGATAAAGATTCACATCAGATTTTTCTAGAGCCAGAAGGCCTAGACACCAACGAAATTTATCCAAATGGTATTTCAACAAGCCTCCCTTTTGACATACAGTACAAATTAGTCCGTTCAATTAATGGGTTAGAGAATGCACACATCTTAAGACCGGGATATGCGATTGAATATGATTACTTTGATCCGCGTAATTTAAAGTCGAGTTTAGAAACCAAATCCATTCAGGGCCTATTTTTTGCAGGACAAATTAATGGTACAACGGGTTATGAAGAGGCGGCGGCTCAAGGACTCCTGGCAGGTACAAACGCGGCTTTGATGACGCAAGATAAAGATGCTTGGTGTCCTAAGCGAGATGAAGCTTATTTGGGCGTCTTAGTAGATGACCTCATTACACGAGGTGTTACTGAGCCTTACCGCATGTTCACAAGCAGAGCAGAATACCGTTTGATGTTAAGAGAAGACAATGCAGACTTAAGATTAACTTCTATGGGCCGTAATCTAGGCTTAGTGGATGATGAGCGCTGGACCATGTTTAATAAAAAACAAGAAACGATCCACTCAGAAGAAGCGCGCTTAAAAAAATTCTTTATAAGACCACAAGATATTTCAATTGAAAAACAAGAAGCTATTATTGGAAAAGCAATTGATCACGAATATAGCTTGTTTGATTTATTAAGACGACCTGAAGTCAGTTTTGCAGGCGTAAAAGAATTGATGAAAGAAGATGCGGATCTTATTGATCCAGCAGTCAGAGAGCAAGTCGAAATTTCAGCGAAATATAAAGGCTACATCGTAAGACAACAAGAAGAAGTAGATCGCAGCCGAGATCAATTAGACTTTCCTTTGCCTTTAGACCTTGATTACAAAGATGTGCACGGGCTAAGTGCAGAGGCGCAACAAAAATTAAATCTTCACAAGCCTGAGAATTTAGGACAAGCGTCGCGCATCTCCGGCATAACACCCGCGACTATTTCATTACTTTTAGTGTTTATTAAACGTAAAAATAAACCTAAAAAAATGACAGCGAAACGCCCAGCAAAAGCAGCATGAATGAAGCCATAAAAAAAGACCGCGATCTATTGGTCGAGGGCTTACATCGCATGAGTTTAAATTTGTCTGATCAAATGATAGACCAACTAATGGCGTATTTAAATTTAATTGAAAGGTGGAATCGCGTATATAACTTAACAGCGATTCGCGAGCGAGACGAAATGATTAAATTACATTTTCTTGATAGCTTATCTATTTTGAATCATGTAGAGATGGAACATGTGTTGGATGTTGGAAGTGGTGCAGGATTTCCTGGCATTGTATTGGCGATTATAAAACCCGAATTAAAAGTGACTGTGATGGATTCGGTGAATAAAAAAACAACATTTATGCAACAAGTGAAAAGTGAGTTATCGCTGACTAATTTAAATGTGATAAATGCGCGCGTTGAAGAATATCAACCGATCATACTTTTTGATAGCGTGATCACAAGAGCGTTTTCAAATTTACAAAATATGATGTCACTGACACAACATACATTACAAAAAAATGGTGTGTGGTTAGCGATGAAATCAAAAGATGTCAAAGAAGAATTAGAAGCATTTGAAAAGAATCAATACACGCTGATTCCGCTTGAAGTGCCATTTATTAATGCTGAACGATATTTAGTTCAATTGAAGAAAGAAATTTTTTAGTTATGCGTATATTAGCGGTGACGAATCAAAAAGGCGGTGTCGGAAAAACCACCACATCGGTAAATTTAGCTGCAAGCCTAGCTGCAAAAAATAAATCTGTGCTTCTCATTGATCTTGATCCACAAGGCAACGCAACGACAGGCTCAGGTATTAATAAATCAACTATTAAAACATCAATTTATGATGTGTTGATTCAAAGTAAATCATTTAACGATATTGTGATTCATTGTGAGCGTGGAGGTTTTGATTTAGCTCCTGCGAATCGAAATCTTGCTGGTGCTGAAGTTGAACTTGTCAATGAAAGCAAACGCGAAACTCGATTAAAAGAAGCATTGCAACATTTAAAAAAAGATTACGACTATGTAGTATTAGATTGCCCCCCCGCACTTAATCTAGTGACAGTAAACGCGTTGACTGCTGCTGATGCCGTTTTAATTCCTATGCAATGTGAATATTATGCATTAGAAGGTTTATCAGATTTAGTTAACACTATCAAAAAAGTGAGAAGCAATTTAAATCCTAAAATTGAAATTGAAGGTTTATTAAAAACACTCTTTGATAAGCGCAATATGTTAGCTCAACAAGTGTCGGATCAATTAACGGCGCACTTTGGTGACAAGGTGTATGAAACCATTATTCCGAGAAATGTAAGATTGGCAGAAGCGCCAAGTCATGGCATGCCTATTTTAATGTATGACCGCTCATCTAAAGGGGCTGTAGCATATTTAAAACTTGCCGAAGAAATTATAGAAAAACAAATGAGGAAGTCACATGGTTAAAGCTAAAGGATTAGGTCGCGGACTCGATGCATTATTATTAAGTGGCGAAGAAGACGTTCAAAAAAACGAAGGCACACTTCAGACTTTATTAATTAGTGAATTACAGCCTGGTAAATATCAACCTCGAAGCATTATGCAAGAAGAGGCTTTACATGCGCTTTCACAATCTATTTTAAAACAAGGTGTCATGCAGCCCATTATTGTCCGGCCTGTGGGGAACAATCAATATGAAATCATTGCAGGCGAGAGAAGATGGCGTGCTGCAAAATTAGCAAATCTTAGTGAAGTACCAGTCATCATTAAAAATATTCCTGATGAATCAGCGCTCGCGATGGCGCTTATTGAAAATATTCAACGCGAAGATCTAAATCCATTAGAAGAAGCGATTGGCATTAAACGTTTAATCGATGAATTTAATATGACGCATGAAGAAGCGGCAGATGCGGTTGGTAAATCGCGCGTCACTGTTTCTAATTTATTAAGACTGTTAACTTTAACGAAGCCTGTTCAAGATCGACTATTAAGTGGCAAAATTGATATGGGACATGCAAGAGCTTTGATTGGCTTAGAAGGCAGCCAACAGATTATATTATGCGAAGAAGTGATTCAAAAAAATCTATCTGTGCGAGAAGTTGAGGCGCTCGTTAAAAATCTACAAAATAGTTACAAAATCGATAGTCAAAAAATCTCTCCTAAAAAGACGAATGCAGATGTGCGTCAGCTTGAAGAATCTTTAGCAGAAACACTTGGGGCATCGGTCACTATTGACGCCAAAAAGAATGGTTCGGGTATTTTAAAAGTGCATTACCGTAATTTGGAGCAATTGGATGAGATTCTTAAAAAAATCAAAGGATAAAGTATGCTTTACCCTTGACGGAACGGCTAATTACAGGGAAAATTCATGCCTTTGTAACTCAAAGATGTTGCATTCAGTGAGCATAAATGTCCGATATTGATGAAATCACTGAAAGAATGAAGCGATTCCCTCAAATCATTCAAAAAATGTTGAGTTTGCAGGTTAAAGCCGCTGGTATATTAACGGTTTTAGTTGCAGTAGTGTTTGGAAAGCATGCAGGTGTGTCTGCGTTGATCGGTAGTGTCTCCGTAATATTCGGTGTACTTCTCGCCTCAAAAATTGCTCACAAAACGGCTTTGAGTAAAGAGCCCGCAGCTATCATTATTAACGTATTAAAAGCTGAAGCCGTAAAAATTTTTGTAGTACTTGTATCGCTTTGGTCTGCGTTTAAGTTTTATACAGCGCTTGTACCATTTGCACTGATTGCAGGGCTTGTATTGTCAGCCATTATTTCAGGCGCATCGATTACAAAATTAAATGAAGACAAATAAAAGTTATTAGGAAATATTGAAAGCTATGGCAACTGAAGGCACATTAACAGCGAGTGAATATATCACCCACCATTTAACCTTTAATACGAAGGCTATTGGTGAAGGTGCGTTCTGGGCAATTAATATTGACTCACTTGTAATGGGTGTATTGCTTGGTATTATTTCAATGGCATTGATATGGATGGTTGCTCGTAAAGCAACAGCTGGCGTTCCTTCTAAAGGCCAAGCATTTGTAGAGCTCATGTTTGGTTTCATTGACGATCAAGTTAAAAATATATTCCATGGCGATCGCCACGCTTTTATCGCACCTGCTGCATTAACAGTTTTTATCTGGGTCCTTGTGATGAACTCCATGGACTTTCTACCTATCGATGTGATGGCACATTTTATTTACGCACCTTTAGGCATTCACGAATGGCGAAGCGTGCCAACTTCAGACATTAATACAACATTTGCACTTGCGATCGCAGTGTGGATCCTTATGATTTATTTTGGTATTAAAGTAAAAGGTTTTGGTGGTTGGATTCACGAATTATTTACAGCCCCTTTTGGTAGCAAAGTTTGGGTATGGCCTGCAAACTTTTTATTCAATATCATCGAATACATTTCTAAACCTTTATCTCACTCACTCCGGCTTTTCGGAAACATGTATGCAGGAGAAGTAATTTTCTTGTTACTCGGCTTATTAGCGTCAACGAGTGTGACAGGCGTATTTTTTGGAGCATTGTTGGGCGCAGGTTGGTCCATATTCCATATTCTAATTGTGGGGCTACAAGCATTTGTCTTCATGATGTTAACGGTGGTGTATTTATCGATGGCGCATGAAGGCCATTAGTTTTTTTATTTAAGTATTTTTAACTGAGAGGGAAGTAAACATGGAACATATACAATATTTAGCAATGATTCAATCTTATACAGCAATTGGTCTAGGTTTGATGATTGGTTTAGCAGCTTTAGGCGCATGTATCGGTATCGGTATTATGTGTGCGAGTTTCTTAGAAGGCGCAGCAAGACAACCTGAAATGATTCCTCAATTACAAGGTAAGGTATTCTTACTTTTAGGTTTGATTGACGCTTCTTTCATTATTAGCGTTGGTATCGTGATGATGTTTGCATTTGCAAACCCATTATTAAGTGCAATCGCAAAATAATTGTTTAGGTTCTTTTAACCGAACTTAGACAGGAGCAAAAATGAATATTAATTTTACGTTAATTGCCCAAGCGATTGCTTTTGCGATTCTCATTTGGTTTACCGTGAAGTATGTGTGGCCACCTCTTTTAAACGCGATTGAAACGCGACAAAAAGAAATTGCCGACGGTTTAGCTGCAGCGCAAGAAGGAAAAGCTTCTTTAGAAGTCGCTGCAAAGAAAACGACCCTGCAACTTAACGAAGCCAAACAGAAAGCCTCTGAAATTATTTCTCAAGCTGAAAAAAGAGCATCTGAAATTTTAGAAGAAGCGAAACATCAAGCGAAAACTGAAGGGGATCGTATCATCTTAGGTGCTAAAGCAGAGATTGACCAAGAAGTGAATCGTGCTAAAGAATCTTTACGCGAACAAGTGTCAACACTTGCCATCGCCGGTGCTGAAAAAATCTTATCAAAAGAAATTGATAAGAAAGCACATAGCGATATGTTAAGTAAATTAGCGAAAGAACTATAGGATCTATATGGCAGAAATTTCAACCATCGCAAGACCTTATGCTGTTGCAGCATTTAATCTTGCTAAAGAAAAAAAATCTCTTACAGAGTGGTCTGAGATGTTGGAATTTTTAGCAAAGGTGTCTTTAGATGAGAGTATGCATGCTTTCATTAACGATTCAAAGGTATCTGATGAGGATCGCGAAAAAGCGCTCATTAAAATCGCTGGAAAAAAACTTAATGCTTATGGAGAAAATCTCATTAAGCTTTTGATTGAATATAAAAGACTTAATGTGCTACCTCAAATCAGCGAGCTTTTTGAAACACTAAAAGCAACGGATGAAGGAACGCTCGATGCTGAAATTATTGTTGCATCAAAACCGACAGATAAAGAAGTCGACACATTAGTGAAAAGTTTAGAAAAGAAATTTAGTAAAAAAATTGACGCAAAAGTAACGATTGATGAAGCAATCATTGGTGGTATTAAAGTGATTGTGGGCGACACCGTGATTGATGCTTCAGTTCGTGAGCAATTACAAAATTTAGCCTACGCATTGAAGTCGTAAGCTAATCATTATCAGGAGATAGTAATGCAGTTATCAACATCAGAAATTAGTGAACTCATTAAAAGTCGATTAGAGAATTTCTCGACAACCGCTGAAGCGAGAACACAGGGTACGGTCGTATCAGTGACCGACGGTATTGTGCGTATTCACGGATTGTCAAATGTGATGTCTGGTGAAATGATCGAATTCCCAGGAAACACATATGGGCTTGCTTTGAATCTTGAACGTGACTCTGTAGGTGCTGTGGTGCTAGGTGATTACGAACACATTACAGAAGGTGATGTATGTAAATGTACAGGCCGTATTTTAGAAGTGCCTGTAGGCCCAGAATTGATTGGCCGTGTGGTAAATGCACTTGGTCAACCCATCGATGGTAAAGGCCCAGTTAAAACTAAACTTACTGACAAGCTTGAGAAAGTTGCACCAGGTGTGATTGCACGTAAATCTGTATCCCAACCAGTTCAAACAGGTTTGAAATCTGTCGACTCTATGGTGCCAGTCGGACGAGGCCAACGTGAGTTGATTATTGGCGATCGTCAAACGGGTAAAACAGCTGTAGCGACTGACGCGATTATTAATCAAAAAGGTCAAAACATGACCTGTATCTACGTGGCGATTGGTCAAAAAGCATCCACTATCGCTAACGTCGTTAGAAAACTTGAAGAACACGGCGCGATGGAATACACAATCATCGTTGCAGCTACAGCTTCTGATTCAGCAGCGTTGCAATTCTTAGCGCCTTACGCGGGTTGTACGATGGGTGAATATTTCCGCGATCGTGGTGAAGATGCGCTTATTATTTATGATGACTTAACAAAGCAAGCTATTGCTTATCGTCAAATTTCATTGCTCTTGCGCCGTCCTCCAGGCCGAGAAGCATATCCTGGTGACGTTTTCTATATTCACTCACGTTTACTTGAGCGTGCAGCACGCGTGAATGAAGACTATGTAGAAAAATTTACAAAAGGAAAAGTGAAAGGTAAAACAGGTTCACTCACTGCATTGCCAATCATCGAAACAGCCGCAGGTGACGTATCAGCATTCGTACCAACAAACGTGATTTCGATTACTGACGGTCAGATCTTCCTTGAAACAGACTTATTTAACGCAGGTATTCGTCCAGCGATTAACGCAGGTATTTCTGTGTCTCGCGTGGGTGGGGCTGCACAAACTAAAGTGATTAAAAAATTAGGTGGTGGTGTACGTTTAGCTCTAGCTCAATATCGTGAGTTAGCAGCGTTCGCACAATTTGCATCTGATCTTGATGAAGCCACACGTAAACAACTTGATCGCGGCCGCATGTTTACAGAACTTATGAAGCAAGCACAATATGCACCTTTGAGTGTTTCACAAATGGCTGTGACATTATTTGCAGCAAACAAAGGCTACTTTGATGATGTTCCAACGGTTAAAGTGTTGGCATTTGAAAATGCATTGCATGGCTTCATGAATTCTAAATATAAAAAGATTATGCAAGACATCGAAAAAACAACTGACTTATCGGGTGACAATGAAAAAGCACTTGAAAAGGCGATTGAAGATTTCAAATCAAGTAACGCTTACTAATATAAAGAGTCATTATGGCCAGTAGTAAAGAAATCAGAACCAAGATCAAGAGTGTAGAAAATACACGAAAGATCACCAAGGCGATGGAGATGGTTGCAGCATCTAAGATGCGTAAAGCGCAAGAGCGTATGCGTCAAGCTCGACCTTATGCTGAGAAAATCAGAAACGTGGCAGCACATTTGTCTTACGCCCAATCTGAGTATAAACATCCATTTCTCGTGAAAAAAGACCAAGTAAAAAATATTGGTTTGATTGTAGTCACTTCAGATAAAGGTTTATGTGGCGGCCTTAATACCAACGTTTTAAGAATGTCTGTCAATCAGATGAAACAATGGGAATCACAAGGTAAAAAAGTACACGTGAGTGCATTAGGTAATAAAGGTTTAGGTTTCATGACGCGTATTAACGCGAATGTGAAATCACATATCATAGGTTTAGGTGATACGCCGCATGTTGAAAAACTAATTGGCGCAATCAAAGTGATGTTAGATGCTTATGTGAATGGTGAAGTTGATCAGCTCTTTATTTGCTATACCAAATTTATTAATACGATGAAACAAGACCCTGTTGTGGATCAATTGTTACCACTCTCAGGTGAAAAAATCGGAAGTCCAGAAGGCCCATGGGATTACATCTATGAGCCAGATGCACAAAGTGTGATTGATCAATTATTAACACGTTATATCGAATCATTGATTTATCACGGCGTCACAGAAAATATGGCGTCAGAACAATCCGCACGAATGGTTGCAATGAAGTCTGCTTCAGATAATGCGAAGAATGTAATTGGCGAATTGAAATTGGTTTATAACAAAGCGCGTCAAGCGGCAATTACAAAAGAAATTTCAGAAATTGTGGGTGGTGCAGCTGCGGTTGCATAACATTGAATTAATTATTTAGAGTCTTCAAGGATAAAAAAATGGCTAGTAAACAAATCGGAAAAGTAGTTCAGTGTATCGGAGCGGTCGTTGACGTTGAGTTTCCTCGCGATCAAATGCCAAAAGTATTTGATGCATTAATTATAGATGACAAAGACTCACAAGCTGAAGCAGGATTGACACTCGAAGTGCAACAGCAGCTAGGTGACGGAATTGTTAGAACGATTGCGATGGGTTCGTCTGACGGACTGGCACGCGGTACAGCATTTAAATCTACGGGCGCTGCGATCAATGTGCCAGTAGGTACAGGTACTCTAGGTCGTATCATGGATGTGCTTGGTCGCCCGATTGACGAATTAGGCCCAATTAAATCTAAAGAATTCCGTTCCATTCACCAAAAAGCACCAGACTTCAAAGACCTGTCACCTTCTGTTGATCTTCTTGAAACAGGCATTAAGGTCATTGACTTAGTTTGCCCGTTCGCTAAAGGCGGTAAAGTTGGTCTCTTCGGCGGTGCCGGTGTAGGTAAGACTGTGAACATGTTGGAACTCATTAACAATATTGCTAAACAACACTCAGGTTTATCTGTATTCGCAGGGGTGGGTGAACGAACTCGCGAAGGTAACGACTTCTATCATGAAATGTCAGATGCAGGCGTTATTAAATTAGATGACATGGAAGAATCTAAAGTAGCGATGGTGTTTGGCCAGATGAACGAGCCACCAGGCAACCGTTTACGCGTAGCGCTTTCAGGTTTAACCATGGCCGAAAAATTCCGTGACGAAGGTCGTGATGTTCTTTTCTTCGTAGATAATATTTATCGATATACGCTCGCAGGTACTGAAGTATCAGCACTTCTTGGACGTATGCCTTCAGCGGTAGGATATCAACCAACACTCGCTGATGAAATGGGTCGCTTACAAGAACGTATCACTTCAACAAAAACAGGTTCGATTACTTCGATTCAAGCGGTTTATGTCCCAGCCGATGACTTGACTGATCCATCACCTGCAACAACATTCCAACATTTGGATTCAACAGTTGTATTGTCTCGTGACATTGCTTCTCTTGGTATTTATCCAGCGGTGGACCCATTGGATTCAACATCACGTCAGCTTGATCCGCTCGTAGTGGGTGAAGAACATTATCAAGTCGCACGCTCTGTTCAATCTACATTGCAACGCTATAAAGAATTACGCGACATTATTGCGATTCTTGGTATGGACGAATTATCTCCGGAAGATAAATTAGCGGTGAGTCGTGCACGTAAAATTCAACGTTTCTTATCACAACCATTCCACGTTGCTGAAGTCTTTACAGGCGCTCCTGGTAAATATGTTACATTGAAAGATACGATCAAAGGCTTTAAAGCAATCGTGAGTGGTGAATATGATCATTTACCAGAACAAGCGTTCTATATGGTTGGCAGCATCGAAGAAGCTGTAGCAAAAGCAAAAACATTATCTTAATTGATTAGGTAAAAAAACATGGTTGCAACGGTTCATATTGATGTAGTAAGCGCTGAAGAATCTATTTTTTCAGGAGAAGCTGAATTTATAGCAGCACCCGCACAAATGGGTGAAGTGGGTATTTATCCGCATCATGCACCGATGATTACATCGATAAAACCAGGCGCGTTGCGCATCAAATTAGCGGATAAAAATGAAGAACAACTCATTTATATTTCAGGCGGTATTTTAGAAGTGCAACCAGGGGTAGTGACTGTGTTAGCGGATACAGCGATTCGTGGTCATGATCTTGATGAGGCGCAAGCGAATGCAGCTAAAAAAGCGGCTGAAGAAGCAATGAAAAATCGATCATCCGATGTGGATTATGCAAAAGCGCAAGCTGAATTAGCTGAAGCGATTGCTCAAATTCAAGCGATTCAAAAACTACGCCAAAAACATTAAATTACAAAGCTTACAAAACTATTAAAAGCAGCTTTTAAGCTGCTTTTTTTATGTCATCTGATCACAAATAGACGATAAAATAGCAAAGATGTCTTTATCTATTGTGATTTTAGCTGCAGGCAAAGGGACGCGGATGCGTTCTGATTTACCCAAAGTCTTGCAACCGCTTGCTCATAAACCTCTTCTCGGTTATGTCATTGATGCTTCTATGTCATTCAAACCTAGAGAGCTTGTGGTGGTTTATGGATATGGCGGCGATCTCGTCAAAAAAACATTTCCATCGCCCGATATTCAATGGGTAGAGCAAAAAGAACAATTAGGTACAGGCCATGCTTTGCAACAAGCTTTTCCTTTAATTAATGACAGGGGTAATACGCTCATTTTATATGGTGATGTACCTTTAATTGATCAAAAAACGATTGAACGCCTAATTATAAAAGGCCAAAAAAATTTAGCTGTTTTAACTTACTTAAAAGAGGATCCAAAAGGCTACGGTAGAATTGTAAGAAAAGACGGCCGAATACAAAAAATTGTAGAAGAAAAAGATTGTGATGAATCACAAAAAAATATTAAAGAAATTAATACAGGCATTATGTGCGCCCCCAATCATCTCTTAAAAAATTGGCTTACAAGACTGACCAATAAGAACGCCCAAAAAGAATATTATTTGACAGATATTGTAGGGCTGTCCATTGAAGATAACATTGAAGTATTAAGCGAATCTGCGGATAATGAAGAATCCATTACCGGAATTAATTCAAAATATGAATTAGCAACCATGGAAAGGAACTATCAACTTATGACAGCAAAAACATTGATGGAACAGGGTGTCACCATTATAGATCCGAGCCGAATTGATATCCGTGGCGAAGTCACAGCAGGACAAGATGTGACAATTGATGTAGGTTGTATTTTTGAAGGCAAGGTCGTTCTGGGGAGTCATGTGAAAGTTGCAGCTTATTCGCATATCAAAGATAGCATCATTGGAGACCATTCCTCGATCGAACCCTATTCACATATTGTTGAAAGTAAAGTGGGGAACCATTGTCGTATTGGACCCTTTGCAAGATTAAGACCTGGCACCCAGCTTCAAAATCACGTTCACATTGGTAATTTTGTAGAAATTAAAAATAGTGAAGTGAACGACCACACCAACATCAATCACTTAAGCTATGTCGGCGATAGCCTTGTAGGCAAATCAGTCAACATAGGTGCGGGAACTATTACATGCAATTATGATGGTGCAAATAAACATCCGACTACCATTGAGGATGATGTTTTTATAGGATCAAATACAGCATTAGTAGCACCCGTTAAAATTGGTAAGGGGGCTACGATTGCAGCAGGATCGACGATTACTAAAGATGCTCCACCAGGAGATCTCACCGTGTCACGTGGAAAACAAACCAGCATTTCTGGCTGGAAAAAACCTACAAAGAAATAAAGAGAGAAATATATATGTGCGGCATTGTAGGTGCAATTTCAAATAAAAATATCGTTCCACATTTAATCGAAGGATTAAGTCGTCTCGAATATCGTGGTTATGATTCTTCCGGTATTGCAGTGTTAAGAAATGGCATTGAGCGAGTTCGTTCCGTAGGACGTGTTTCTGAGATTGAAGCAATGGTTAAAGATCAGGAATTGGAAGGATTTTTAGGTATTGGTCATACTAGATGGGCAACACATGGCGGTGTCACTGAACTTAATGCACATCCGCATGTGTCAGAGGGCGAGATTGCAGTTGTTCACAATGGGATTATTGAAAATTATGAAGAAAAACGTGAGCACCTTAAAAAATTAGGTTACCACTTTGAATCACAAACAGATACGGAAGTCATTGCACATCTCATTCATTATTTTATCAAACATAAAAGTAAAACTCTTCTTGAAGCAATTCAAATGCTGGGTGAAGAATTAAGGGGTGCATTTGCAATTGCTGTGATCTCGCTTAAAAATCCTGATGAAATGATTTGTGCACGTCTAGGCTGCCCTCTTATCATAGGATTAGGAGATACACAAAATTTCATTGCATCAGATATTTCAGCGCTTTTAGCCGTCACTAGAAAGGTAATCTATCTTGAAGACGGTGATATTGTTCAAGTAAAAAAAGATGGCATTCAAATTTTTGATAAAGATAAAAAGGTGATTACACGCAAAACACATATTAGTGAAGTAACTTTATCCTCCATGGAATTAGGTCCATATGATCACTTTATGCAAAAAGAAATTTATGAGCAACCTCGCGCTTTGACTGATACGATTGAAGCCATCATTGATCAAGGTCATTTTGACGTAAGCTTGTTCGGGCAAAATGCAAAGGACGTATTTTCTAAAATAGATAGTATTTTAATTTTGGCGGCAGGGACAAGTTATTACGCAGGAGTCACGGCTAAGTATTGGTTAGAAAGTATTGCAAAAATACCAACCACGGTAGAAATCTCAAGCGAATATCGGTATCGCGACTCAGTACCTAATGCCAACCAATTGATCCTGACTATTTCTCAGTCAGGCGAAACTTTAGATACGATGGAAGCTTTAAAGCATGCCCAGTCTTTAGGTCAGCATTTAAGTTTAGCAATTTGTAATGTGCAGGAAAGTGCGATTGTGCGTGCATCAAAACTTATTCTATATACAAGGGCGGGTGTAGAAATTGGCGTAGCATCTACTAAAGCTTTTACAACACAACTGGTATCCCTTTTTAGTTTAGCTGTGGCGATTGCTACTTTTAAAAAGCTTATTACCAAGACAGAAGAAAAAAATTATCTAGAAAGTTTAAGACATTTACCAGGTAGCATCCAACAAGCGCTTAACTTAGAACCGCAAATTAAAGAGTGGGCAAAGTTATTTGCTGATAAACACCATGCACTATTCCTGGGTCGAGGTATTCATTACCCGATTGCTATGGAAGGAGCGCTGAAATTAAAAGAGATTTCATATATTCATGCAGAAGCTTATCCTGCAGGCGAATTAAAGCATGGACCCTTAGCCTTGGTGGATCATGATATGCCAGTCGTAGTGATTGCACCAAACGATAATTTACTCGAAAAAGTAAAATCTAATATGCAGGAAGTCAAAGCGCGCGGCGGTGAAATTTTTGTGTTCGCAGATGCTGACAGTCATTTTTCGGAAAGTCCTGGTGTTCGTGTGATCAGAACGCCAAGACATACTGGTGTATTGTCTCCAATTATTCACTCTATTCCAGTTCAGTTATTGGCTTATCATGTCGCACTTATTAAAGGTACAGATGTAGATAAACCTCGTAACCTAGCAAAGTCTGTCACGGTTGAGTAATGAAAACTTAATATGTCACCTATAGAAAATATTAAAAATATAAATTAAAGTCTTTTCGTAAAAAGGATAAAATATTAACTAGAAGTTTATTTACATCAAAAAGGACATTAATTTAAATGGAAACTAAAACAATTGTGCAGTATGTAGTCGCTGGCGTTATCGTAGTAGGTTCATTATTCGTGGCTTACAATGCACAAGATAAAATTACCGGTCAAGCAAGTGAAATTAAAGCATTACAAAATCAAGTGGCCGTATTAACTGATCAGGCAGCTCAAAATGAAGAGCTGATCAATCAAAATAAAGCGCTTCAAATGGAAGTGAAAAATTTAGAAACAAAATTAGCGACAAAAACAAAAGCGACTGCAAAAGCTAAAGCTTCAGCTAAAACTAAGACTAATAAAAAAGCTCATAAAGCGCATAAGGCTTCTAAAAAGAAATAACTTAGTAGTAGGTTTTATACCAGTCAACAAATTGCTTAACGCCTTCTTTGATGGAGGTGTTAGGTTTGAAATTGACCCAACGATTAAGTTCCGAGGTATCTGCTGAAGTTTCTTTGACATCCCCTGCTTGCATATCCATCATTTTCATAATTGCTTTTTTACCTAAAGCATCCTCAAGTGTTTCAATGAAGTGCATCAAGGGCAGGGGCTGACTATTGCCGATATTAAAAATACGATAAGGTGCATGACTTGAAGCTGGATCAGGATTTTTCGAATCAAAATTGGTACTAGGTGTTGCAGACTTAAATAATGTTTCTTTGACAGATACTATGATGTCGTCAATATAAGTAAAGTCACGCATCATATCGCCATGATTAAATACCTGAATAGGCTCATTAGCTAAAATAGCTTTCGTGAATAATAAAGGTGACATATCAGGCCTTCCCCATGGACCATACACCGTAAAAAAACGTAAACCTGTTGTAGGAATTTGATAAAGATGACTATAAGTATGGGCCATGAGTTCATTGGCTTTTTTAGTCGCAGCATAGAGACTTATTGGATGATCTACATTGTCGTGTTCGCTGAATGGCACCTTCTCGTTTCCACCATATACACTCGAACTACTTGCAAAGACAAGATGTTCAGCTTTAATTGTGCGACAACCTTCTAATATATTAATAAATCCTTGTATGTTGGAATCAATGTAAACATGCGGATTTTGAATGGAGTAACGCACGCCTGCTTGTGCTGCAAGATGAAGAACTCGTTGAGGTATTTCTTTTTTAAAAAGATTAAGAACGTCTTTTTGGTCTTTAATATCAAGCTTTAGAAAACGAAAATGCTTATAACTTTTTAATATTTTAAGCCGATCATTTTTTAAAGCCACATCGTAATAATCATTCAGATTATCGATACCAATAATCTCATGACCATCATCAAGAAGTTTTTTGGCGCAATGCATGCCAATAAAACCGGCTACACCTGTCACCAAGATTTTCATTTAACGTCCAATAGGATAGTAATTAAATCCAAGTGCTCGAACAGCTTTTGGATCATAAAGATTTCTACCATCAAAAATCATGGGAGATTTTAGTGAAGATTTAATTAATGCAAAATCTGGACTTCTAAATTCTGTCCATTCTGTGACAATGATAAGCGCATTCGCATTTTTAAGAGCCTCATCTTGTGTATCAGCAAAAGTTAAATGTTTTTCATCTTTAAAAATACGCTTTCCTTCATCCATCGCTACAGGATCGTAAGCTGTGATCGAGGCTCCTGCTTTGATCAATTCATTAATCAGTATACGACTTGAAGCTTCTCGCATATCATCGGTGTTAGGTTTAAAAGCCAAACCCCATAATGCAAAATGTTTACCTTTTAAATCTTCACCAAATTGCTTTTTAATTTTTTTAGGCAATACAAATTTTTGAAGGTCATTCACCTCTTCAACTGCTTTAAGTAATTTCAAATCGAAACCAGCAACATCTTTAGCAGTTTTGATTAAAGCCTTCACATCTTTTGGAAAACATGAACCGCCATAACCACACCCCGGATATAAAAAGTGATAACCAATACGTGGATCAGAACCTATACCTTGTCTCACCATTTCGATATCAGCGCCCACAATTTCAGCTAAGTTAGCCAATTCGTTCATAAAACTAATGCGAGTAGCTAACATTGAATTAGCTGCATATTTAATAAGCTCAGCACTTCTAAGGTTGGTGACCACAAGCCTTTCGTGATTTCTTTGAAAGGGAGCATAAACTTGTTTCATAACTTCAATCGCTTTTGGGTCTTCAGTCCCAATGATAATTCGATCAGGGCGCATAAAATCTTCAACTGCAGCGCCTTCTTTTAAGAATTCTGGATTAGAAACGACACTGTAATGAATATCGACATTTCTTTTCTTTAGTTCTTCAGCTACTGCCGCTTTGACCATGTCACCTGTTCCAATTGGAACGGTTGATTTATCTACAATCACTTTGGCTGAATTCATAAAGCGACCAATACTACGAGCAGCTTCTGTCACATATTGCAGATCAGCAGAACCATCTTCATCGGGAGGAGTGCCAACGGCTATGAATTGGACTTCACCAAAGCCTACCGCTTCTTCGACATTGGTGGTGAAAGAAAGACGACCATTTTCAACATTACGACGAACAATTTCTAAAAGGCCTGGCTCGTGAATAGGAATACCACCTTCTTTTAGAATACGAATTTTTTCTGCATTTACGTCAAGACCTAAAACGTGATTACCCACCTCGGCTAAACATGCAGCACCCACTAAACCTACATATCCTGCACCAACAACAGTAATTTTCATAATAATTCGTTGTATTTAAAGCCATATTTTACCTCTTTTGTTAAAGGCTTGTCTTTTCTAGATACGGAATTCACTTATAATTTAAAGAATATAAGAGGAGTTCATCATGACGGCTTTATTTGAATATTTACATGCCATTCAATTGGTTTGGGTAGACAATCTTGAGTACCAAGTTAAGCAAGGGTGGGCCTGGTTAGATCCTGTTTTGACCCTAGTACGTGATTATTTTTCTGAGACTACGGTTGTTGTGACAGTGATTCTTTTATATACCATTATTTTTTCTGCCATTTCACTTTATGGCAGACCACCTCAAGATAAAAAAATTACCTATACGAATGAATTTAAGAATTTAGTGAAAGGTGTTGATCTTCATTTAGGTGATGAACCTAAAAAAACTTTAGTAAGAAAACCTACAAAAAATAAAATTACCTAGCCGCTATAAAATGAGTAATTGGCATAGCCTTTTTCAGTGCCCCATAAAAAGTTTTTTTTCGGGGCGACTTTAATAACTTTATTTTTTTAGTGGCTTCTTTTCTTTCGATTTAACCAGTTTTGTTTTCTTGATCACCTTCTTAGCAGGCGCTAATTTTTTAGTCTCTTTTTTCAGTAATACTTTTGTTTTTTTAACTGCAGCTGGTTTAACTGCACTTTTAGCAGCCAAGGACACTTCCAATTCCCTAACTTGAGTTTCAAGTACATCAATCCGCTGTAATTTAGTGTTGGCATCCTCTAACTGTGTTTTAAGATTTTTAATTTCCATGTCTTTGAAATAAGTCGCTTGGTAGTTTGCGTAACCAAAAATGAGCGAACTAACTGTTATTACACCTGCTCCAATGTAAACAGCCAAAGTTTTTTTGTCTGTTTTCTTTTTTTCAGGGATATTAAAAGGCGTTTCTTCTTTTTGATCAAATTCCATTTTGTTTTCCTTAATCATTTAATACGGGTTATTCGGACAGCGTCAGCTTCTATTTTAGCTAAAAAATTTTACTTAACTCTTTATTAATCGTTTCATGTTTTTTTTGAATTGTCTCTACATTTACATTATCAATTAAAAAGCTCTCACCAATCTCCATGATTTGATAAGGATAATAGCCAGACGTATCAAAACGCAACGACTTTCTGCATTCTATAAATTTAAAATGTCGAGTCCTAAATCTGAAAAATAATTCTTTTGCCTTTTTTAACATTACGCAAAAAGTTTCCAAAACATTGTTGTCATAAATGCCGCAATAGAAATATAAAGATATTTTTTAAAGCTCTTACCTAGATTACTCTTTTTAGCTTCTCGAAAACTATTGTCGGTAATATCTATTTCATATTGAGTAATGACAGCATTTACATCAATATTAAGGAGGCGACAATAGCGCTTGATGACTGCTTGTTTTAATTTATTTGAATGAAAAAAAGCGCTTAAATTATTTTCAAGCGAGTTGACTTGCTCAACAGATAAACATAGCTCTGTTGCGATATCGACTGCTTTAAGCTTGAGTTCACCACGAGACGTTGCTAGGACTTGGCCGTTGTATTCGAGGTTTGACATAAATAAGATTTTAATTTATTTTACGTTTTGTGGATACAGGGAATTTGGGATAATTATTGAATCATTTTCCTGATTTTTTTAGGACCTCCTTTAGCTAAAAAGTCCCATAAAGGTGCAGGTAAAAATTTCATGATAGTGCCTACGATTTTCATCTGCCAAGGAATGATGACAAAGCATTTTTTATTATGAATGGCTTTCCTGAAGCGAGATACCGCAACATCCACATCTAAAATAAAAGGCATGGTATAGCAATTATGTTTTGTCATGAGCGTATGAATGAAGCCTGGTGCAATCGTTGTCACATGAATACCAAAAGGCCTCATCTCAATACGCAGACTTTCCAGATAATTGATTAAAGCCGCTTTTGAAGTACTATAAGCCCCCGAACCAGGTAAGCCTCTAATGCCAGCCACACTTGCAATTCCAACTAACTGACCCGACTTCTTCTTTTTATAAATTTCAATAAAAGGAAGAAAGGTGTGTATGACACCAAACAAATTAATCTCAATGACACGTTTAAATGTGTCAAGGTCTTTCTTTTCACCGGCAAGGGTTCCAGTGCTCACACCTGCATTGGCAATCACAATATCAGGCGGACCATATTTTTTAATGAAATGATTTGCAGCTTTTTGAAGTTTTTTTTGATCTGAGACATCGACTGCATAAATTTCACAATCGGTTTTGATATTTGATTTTATTTTTGTGAGAAGTTCTAGACGTCGCCCCACCAAACCTAAGGTTGCACCTTCTTTAGCATACTGATGAGCCAATGATTCACCGATACCGCTTGAGGCACCGGTGATAAAAACTTTTAAAGGTTTATTTTTTATTGCGATCTTTTCTGACATTGCTGATGATGAAGTCAGCAATTTGCAATGCTTCATTATTGCCACCCGCCATCGTACTTGAGGTGATGTATTTACCATCAATCATGAGCGTGGGCACACCTGTGGCTCCTGATGCTTTGAAGACTTGCACTGCCTTATTTAAAGCAGCATTCATCGAAAATGAATTAAAAGCATCCTCCACTTTTTTTCGATCAAGACCTGACTTTAATGTAACCCACTGAAGAATTGCTTTTTCGTCACTTGGGTTAAGTGTGCGGTCTTTATGCACAGCCTCAAATATCGCTGTATGAAGTTTGTCAGCTACACCTAATGTTTCCATGGCATAAAAGGCTCGCGCCATCGGCGCCCAATCAGGACGTGGAATGGCAGGCATACGTTTAAAGTAAACATCTTTAGGTAATTTTTTTACCCAGTCACTCAACATAGGATCCAGTTGGTAACAGTGAATACATCCATACCAAAAGAGTTCCGTGATTTCAATTTTATCTTTGTTATCTGTTGGAACTAACTGTGCTGTTTTATCAAAATTAACACCAATCTCAGGCGCTACGGCAAAGGAAAGTGAGCTAAAAAGCATTAAAAAAGTGATTAAGATTTTTTTCATAAATTATCCTTAATTATTTGTATTGTTAAGTGTTGCCCTCACTAAAATGGGCTTAAAGCCATTTTTAATGAGATCATTTTTGGTTTTCATAATTTGTGCATCATCGGTTAGAGGGCCCACTCTTACTTTATGATCCACTTCATTATTTTGTGAAGGGGCTGTGAGTACGACTGCCTCAAATCCTAAAAGTGCCAATTTTGCTTTAGTGTTATCAGCATCCTTATCCGAATTGAATGCACCCACTTGGTAGAAGTACACTTCTTTTTGTGGAATGCTGGCTGGATTTTTTAAAGCCTGTGTTGCTTCTCGGTCTGAGATATCTTTATCGTTATTAGGCAGGATATTATAAAAATCAAATTTAGTCGGTTGATCTTGGATAGCATTATCTGCTGCAACCTCTCCTTCAGGTTTAGCCCCCTGAATTTCAATACAAGCCCCATTCGTATCTTTACTTACAAAAGGACTTTTGCCATTAGTAATAAAGACGGTAATAGCAATCGATAATCCAATACCTACTAGAACGCCCATAAAAAGACCGTTCATAAAAGAACTACCTGATTTTCCTTTTTCCATATTTACCTTTTAAGCTACATGTTTTCCGGAGCGTTCACACCAAGAAGATATAGACCATTTTTTAATACAATTTGTGTGGCACGAATTAAACTTAATCGTGCTAACTTTTCATCTTCATTTTCAACCAAAAACTTAGTGTCATTATAATAGCTATGAAGATCGGCTGCACAGTCTTTTAAATAGTTTGCAATCGTATGCGGTGCTAATTCAGAAGCGGCATGTAAAACCATTTCTGGAAATTCACTTAAGCGTTTAACCAGAACGAGTTCTTGTGTCGACTTAAGATCATCAATATTAACGTGATTTAATTGATTAATATCTCCACCCCATTGTCTTAAAACGCCTGCAATACGCGCATGTGCATATTGAATGTAATACACAGGGTTATCTGAATTTTGTGTTTTGGCTAAATCAATATCAAAAACGAGTTGTGAATCAGATTTACGAGCAATTAAGAAGAAGCGTGTGGCATCACAACCCACTTCATCAATAAGATCGCGTAATGTGACATAACTACCCGCGCGCTTAGAAAGTTTTACTTCTTCCCCGCCCTTCATCACTGTGATCATTTGATGCAACACATACTCAGGATAGCTTTCAGGGATTCCGATTTTTAAAGCTTGAAGACCAGCCCTGACACGGGTAATGGTGCTGTGATGATCAGAACCATGTTCATTAATAACACGTTTAAATCCTCGCTCCCATTTATTGAAGTGATAAGCCACATCAGGAACGAAATAGGTATAACTTCCATCAGATTTTTTCATAACACGATTTTTGTCGTCCCCAAAATCCGTCGTTTTTAACCAAAGGGCATTGTCTTCCTCATAGGTAAAACCATTTTGTGTGAGGGACGCGACTACCTTTTCAATGTGACCATTTTGGTAGAACAAAGATTCTAATGTGAACACATCAAACTGAATTTGGAAGGCATTTAAATCTTGATCTTGTTCATGTCTTAAGTAAGCGACACTGAATTGTCGAATAGATTCTAAGTCGTCAATTTGGCCAGATGCATGAATCGTTTTACCTTCGCATTCAATGCTACTTTTGTTCAAAAAAGCATTCGCAATTTCGACAATATATTCACCGCGATAACCATCTTCAGGAAATGCAGGATCCGAGGGGTCTATATTGTGACACCTGGCATGCACAGATTTTGTGAGATTATCAATTTGCGCACCTGCATCATTGTAGTAAAATTCCCGCGTCACGTCCCAGCCATTAAATTTCAAAAGCCTCGCTAATGAATCTCCAATCGCAGCGCCTCGACCATGACCCACATGAAGAGGACCTGTAGGATTAGCAGATACAAATTCGATTTGGACTTTTTGAGGCTTGCCCTTTTCATCATGCCCTGAAGTATTTTGTCCGTAGACGTCAGGATTTTTTAAAATCTCATGGATAATGAAGGTGCGTGCTTTTTCGTTCAAGTAGAAATTAATAAAACCCGCACCCGCAATTTCAACTTTTTCAATAAAAGGTGAGGCAGGCAACTTCTCAATAATGAGGGAAGCTAATTCACGCGGATTTTTTTTCAAAGTCTTTGCGAGTACCATCGCCAAGTTACTCGAAAAATCTCCATGCTCGATCAATTTAGGACGATCTAATTGAATAGAATTCGATAAAATCTCAGGATGTATCGATTGTGCAACGGGCAACAATAATTGTAGAAGATGTGATTTCACGTCTTAGAATGATAGGTAAGGATTAAAGCGTTTATTTTAACTTAGAATTGATGGACTCCCCTTAAAAACTAATACCATGACTGATGCACTTCATATTTTAAAAGTCGCTCTCGATGTGCCACTCGATCGGGTGTTTGACTATAGGACGGACAAACCCAATACTCAAATTGGACAGTATGTCGTGGTCCCTTTTGGTGCTCGCAAAATGATCGGTGTCGTGGTCGGCATTTCTGATACGACAGCCATTGAATCTAAAAAATTAAAGTCTATTATCCGTTTAGATCCTGAAGTGATTTTTGATGAGCAAAGTTTTAAGCTTTTTCAATTTTGTAGTCAGTATTATCACTACCCCTTAGGGCAAACGATTTTGTCCGCTGTGCCATCTAGATTAAAAAAATTAAATACAAAGGCGATGGCGAAAAAATATCTATATCGCCTAACCCCCAAAGCCATTGAGTTAGGTGTCGATCAATTACCACCTCGCCAAACGATACTAAAACGTATCGTGATGGCTTTAATTGATGCGACCCTCCTTGACGAATCAAGTCTACGCTCGATCAGTAGCACTTGGAAAAAGTCAATCGAAACGTTGGATGAGATGGGTTGGATTGCAAAAGAAGAGGTAACTTCAGACGATAAAGCCTATAGGCAAGCGCCCATTCCATCATTGAATGATGAACAACAAAAAGCATTCGATGAGATTTCAAAAACAAATAAAACTTTTGCAGCTTGGTTACTTTATGGCATTACAGGAAGCGGTAAAACCGAAGTCTATATTCGTTTAATTGAAGAGGCATTAAAAAAAGAAGATACACAAGTCTTAGTCCTCGTCCCTGAAATTAATTTAACACCCCAGCTCGAGAGTCGTTTTAGATCTCGTTTTGAAAAATATACGCTCGTGACACTCCATAGTCACTTAACGGATAACGAACGTTTAACCCATTGGCGACTTGCTAAAGAGGGCGCAGCTAAAATTGTCATTGGGACACGTTTAAGTGTTTTTACACCCATGCCACATTTATCCCTCATCATCATTGATGAAGAGCACGATGCGTCATTTAAGCAACAAGAGGGGTTACGTTATCACGCAAGGGATGTCGCGATTTTCCGTGCAAAATCCGAAAACATTCCGATCGTGATGGGAACGGCAACGCCATCGCTTGAGACTTGGTTTAACGCGACTAAAACCAAAGACACCAAAAAATTTGGCTTTCTAAAATTAACATCCCGCGCGGTTGACGACTCAGCACTCCCTGAAATTAAATGTATTGATGTTGCAAAGTCTAAAGTTTCAAAAGGTTTCTCACCTTATCTCATTGAAGCGATTCGGGACCGTTTACATAAAAAAGAACAAAGCCTTATTTTTATTAATAGACGTGGTTTCGCACCTGTGCTTCTTTGTTCGTCGTGTCAGTGGACAGGACGTTGTCATCGATGCAGCAGTCGTCTAGTGGTTCATTTAAATCAAAAACGATTACGTTGTCACCACTGTGGCCATGATGAAAAAATGCCACAGCAGTGTCCATCATGTGGCAATACAGATTTATATCCAACAGGATTAGGGACACAGCGCATAGAAGAAACATTAAAAGAATTTTTTCCTGAAGCGCGTATTTTAAGAGTAGATCGAGACTCAACAAAAACTAAAGAAGCGCTAAATGATTTATTCTTAAAAATGAAAAATCGTGAAATTGATATTCTCATTGGCACTCAAATGCTATCTAAAGGTCACGACTTTCCACATTTAAGTTTAGTCGGTGTGATAGATACGGATCAGGCTTTATATAGCCCCGACTTTAGAGCGAGCGAGCGTTTGTTTTCTCAACTGATGCAAGTAAGTGGTCGAGCTGGGAGAGCCAACATCAAGGGCGAGGTATATATTCAAACCGCTTTCCCAAACCACCCTATATTTGAAGCCTTGAAAACGCACGACTATGAAAACTTTGCCAATGAACTTTTAAAAGAAAGAGAATTGGCAGAGCTAAGCCCTTTTGCATTCTTAGTTCTCTTAAAAGCCGAGGCACATCAATTAACGCATGTGATGCAATTCTTAAATGAAGCGATGACAAAAGCCCAAAATTTAAGCACACAAGTTACTGTTTATAATCCAGTGCGCCCTATTATGGAGCGTTTGAAAGGCATGGAACGAGCCCAATTGGTTTTACAGGCAAATTCCCGTGTGGCATTGCAAAAACTCCTAGATGGTTGGGTGTCTTATTTGCGTGAAAACAAATTAGGCCAGAGAGTGAAATGGGTCGTTGATGTTGACCCATTGGAATTTTAAGAAGCTATTTTTTTATTTTAGTAATTTTAGAGCCTTCGAGCGGAATGTTGCCCCTAAGACCTTTATGAGAAAATGTAAATTTATTTTTTCATTTCTTTTTCAATATCGATGATTGCATCATTTAGCTTTGAGTCCTCCTTCTTATCTATCACAGGAGGTTTTTTTGTTTTACATGAAATTTCCATTTTATTTAATACATATGGCACTGATTCAGATGTGTTGAGAATGTTATACCCATCAGCGCACAATTCAGCTGCTTTTGCTTCACATCCACTGAGAGCCACACATTTAATTTCATGAATTACCGGTTTATTTTTTTCAGATGATTCTTGTTTGGTTGTGTATGTCATAGAGCTACAGGCAGATATAAAAATCGCTGTAATTAATATTAGAATGTATTTGATATTCATTTTAATAGCCCTTTTAAAATAGTTTATTGCAAAATTATAAATAACTTTGAATTAAATTAATTATTTAATTTATTTTTGATTTGGCAAAAGTAGCAAAGAGCCCCCAAAGCGTTACCATTAAGATTAAGTTAGAGCCAGGTGTTGAGATGTTTCTGACTCTGCCAGCAATGTATGCGGTGAATACAATTGTAAAAAGGATAAAGCACACAACATAGAAAATAATTTTTATCTTTAAACTTTTGAGTGTTTAATTAACTCATAATACTACTGAAACTATAAGTTCTAAAACACACTAAATCATGAAAAAAAATCCTCCATGCGTCATGACATTTTCAGCGACCGATCCTACGGGCGGCGCCGGACTTCAAGCTGACGTTTTAACGCTAGCCAGTTTAGGTTGCCATCCTTTGTCTATCACCACAGCCATTACTGTGCAAGATACCTCCGGCGTTGAAAGCATGATGGCTTTTGATGCGGACTGGGTGAATGATCAAGCGCGCACTTTATTAGAGGATATGGAAGTCGCCGCATTTAAATTAGGCTTATTAGGCAACGTTGAAACGATTGCGATGATTGCAGAAATTGTGGCGGACTATCCCACAATTCCGCTCATCATCGATCCTGTATTGGCCTCGGGTCGAGGGGATGCATTAGTCACCAATGAAATGATTAATGCGATGTCAGACTTATTGTTATCACAAGCAACCCTTATTACTCCAAATAGTATTGAAGCAAGACGCTTAGCATTTAAAGATGGTGACGATTTTGGTGAAGCAAGTTTAGATGAATGTGCTGAGCGACTTCTTAATACGGGGTGCCAACTGGCTTTAATTACAGGCACTCATGAAGTGACGACCGAAGTTATTAATACTTTATATAACGAGAACGGCAAAGTGAAGAGTTACAACTGGGAAAGATTAGTAGGCAGCTATCACGGCTCAGGCTGTACATTAGCTTCAGCCATCGCTGGTTGTATGGCATTAGGTTCCACATTAGAAGAAGCCATTCAAGAAGGACAGCGCTTTACTTGGCAGTCTTTAAAGCATGGGTATAAGCCTGGTATGGGCCAATTTATTCCGGATCGACTCTTTTGGGCTCATGATGATGAATTGGAATATGCGCGATTCATTCATCATTAAAGGTTTATACGCCATCACTCCTGATACGGCTGACTTAAATACACTTATCCATAAAACGCAATTAGCCATTGAAGGTGGGGCTTCTATGGTGCAATATCGCAGTAAAATACAAGATCGTGACGTTAAAATGCAGCAATGTGGTGCTATTTTACGTCTTTGTCGCGAATATGCTGTGCCATGTATTGTGAATGACGATGTAGGCATGTGCCTTAATTTGGAGGCAGATGGTGTTCATTTAGGCAAAAATGATGACAATATCGCCGAAGTTAGGCTTATTTTAGGCGAAGATGCCATCATTGGAAGCTCATGTTATGACCAGTTAAGTCGCGCAAAACAGGCCCAGAAAGAGGGTGCGAACTATGTCGCTTTTGGTGCGATGTTCCCAACTCTCACAAAGCCTAACGCCACCAGAGCCACGTTAGAACTTCTAAGTGAAGCTAAATCTGAAATTCATATCCCCATCGTTGCAATTGGGGGCATCACCGTGAATAATGCTCATGATGTGATTGAGACAGGGATCGACGCGATTGCTGTCATTACAAGTCTTTACGAAGCTAAATCAATTAAGGAAACTGCAGAAACATTTTTAAAGATGTTTCATTAAATCGATATGAGTCAAAATAAAACGCTATTTGAACGCTCACAAAAAGTCATCCCAGGAGGCGTCAATTCGCCTGTGCGCGCATTTAAGTCTGTCGGCGGTACACCAATTTTTTTCAAAAAAGGTTTGGGTAGCAAACTATGGGATGAAGATGGATGCGAATATATCGAATACATCAATTCCTGGGGCCCCATGATATTGGGCCACGCACACCCGCAAGTCTTAAAAGCGGTTCAAGAAGCTTCATTTGATAGTTTGTCATTTGGTGCTCCAACAAAAAGAGAGCTTGAGATGGCGGAATTACTCGTCAAACTTGTCCCTAGTATCGAACAAGTTCGACTCGTGAGTTCAGGCACGGAAGCGACGATGAGTGCGATTCGTGTCGCACGAGGATTCACCAAGCGAGATACTTTAGTTAAATTCGAGGGTTGTTATCACGGTCATGCAGATGCGCTATTAGTGAAGGCAGGTTCAGGACTCCTAACCTTTGGAGAACCAAGTTCCGCAGGGGTTCCAGAAGATGTCGCTAAACATACATTGACGTTACCTTATAACGATATCGATGCATTAAAAACGCTTTTTAAAGAAAAAGGTGACACCATTGCAACCGTGATTATTGAGCCAGTTGTGGGCAACATGAATCTCATTATTCCTCATATGGAATTCTTAAAAACATTACGAGAGTTATGCACCAAACATGGTGCGGTGCTTATTTTTGATGAAGTGATGACAGGCTTTAGAGTGCATCTAGGTGGTGCTCAAGCGCTCTATGGCATTACGCCTGATTTGACGACACTTGGTAAAGTGATTGGTGGCGGTTTGCCTGTTGGTGCATTTGGGGGGCGACGAGATATTATGCAATGTTTGGCACCCATAGGTGCTGTATACCAAGCGGGTACATTGTCTGGAAACCCCGTGGCAGTAGCGGCAGGACTTGCAACACTCAAACTCGTGCAAGCTCCAAATTTCTATGAAGAATTAACTAAGAAAACCAAATCACTGGTGGATGGTTTAACAAAAGCCGCACATGATTTAGATGTTAAATTCAGTGCACAATCAGTAGGCGGCATGTTTGGTATGTACTTTAGTGAAAAAGCACCCACAAGCTTTGATGAAATCATGCAAAGCAACAAAGAACAGTTCAATCAATTTTTCCATCATATGCTTTCCTCTGGTTTCTACTTTGGCCCGTCCGCATTTGAGGCAGGCTTCGTATCTATATCCCATACAGATCAGGATATTCATCAAACGATTGAAGCCGCAAAAAAAGCCTTTAAAGTTCTTAAATAAGCCCAATAATTGTTGAATTACAGGGCGTAAGGCTTTATTATTAAAGGTTCCGTTTAATCATTTTAATGTAGTTTATGACTCAATTCGAAAGACCTGAGCAACAAGGTCTCTATAACCCTAAAAATGAGCATGATGCCTGTGGCCTGGGTTTTGTCGCGAACATTCATGGCACAAAAAGTCACACCATTGTGTCGCAGGGACTTCAGATCTTAACCAACTTAACGCACCGAGGTGCGACTGGTTATGATTCAAAATTGGGCGATGGCGCCGGAATCTTAATTCAAATGCCAGACACCCTCATTCGAGATGAGGCTAAAAAATTAGCTATCGATTTACCCGTCTCAGGGCAATACGCATGCGGTCTTATTTTCTTTCCACAATCAACTCAGCATCGCAATCAATGTGAAAAGATCATCACTGACATTATCAAAGAAGAAGGCCAAACATTTTTAACTTGGCGTGATGTGCCCACCAATAATTCTAATATCGCAGATGCTGCGAAAGCTCTCGAGCCGAATATTAAACAAGTGATCATTGCTCAAGGCAAGGAAGTCAAAGATCAAAATCATTTTGAACGAAAACTTTTTGTCATTCGTAAACGAATCGAACATAGTACTAAAAAATTAGGGCTCGATGATCCCGCACAGTTTTATATTCCTTCACTTTCAAGTCGCACGATTGTGTATAAAGGTATGCTCCTTGCAAATGAAGTGGATACTTATTACCTAGATTTAAAAGATGAGCGTGTCACATCAGCATTAGCATTAGTGCATCAGCGCTTCTCAACGAATACATTTCCCGCTTGGGATTTAGCACATCCATTTAGAATGATTGCGCACAATGGTGAAATTAATACGGTGCAAGGTAATGTGAATTGGATGCGTGCACGACATGAAAGTATGCAGTCCCAATTACTGGGTGATGACTTAGAAAAGTTATGGCCACTCATTATCGAAGGCCAGTCTGACTCCGCATGTTTTGATAATTGTTTAGAGTTGTTAGTCGCTGGTGGTTATAGTCTTCCGCATGCGATGATGATGTTGATTCCAGAAGCATGGTCGGGCAATCCTATGATGGATGAAAATCGTCGAGCATTCTATGAATATCACGCTGCACTCATGGAGCCATGGGATGGCCCAGCGGCTGTTGCATTTACGGATGGCCGAATGATTGGTGCGACATTAGATCGAAACGGATTACGTCCTGCACGTTATTTAATGACCGACGATGGAGTCGTCATGATGGCATCTGAAATGGGTGTGTTGCAATTCCCTCAAGAAAAAATTATTAAGAAGTGGCGTTTGCAACCAGGCAAAATGCTTCTTATAGACATTGAAAAAGGCCGCATTATTGATGATGAGGAAGTCAAAAAAGAATTAGCTGCACATAAACCTTATCGTCAGTGGATTGATAGCTCACGTTATTTCTTAGGCGACTTCCCAAAAACAAATTGCAAGATAGAACTTAAAGCTACACTTCTCGATACGCAACAAAGTTTTGGTTATACACAAGAAGATATCAAATTTATTTTGCAACCTATGGTAGCTAACGGTGAAGAGAATTCAGGTTCCATGGGTAACGATGCAGCCCTTCCTGTTTTATCAAAAAAACCAAAACTTATTTACAACTACTTCAAACAATTATTTGCGCAAGTGACTAACCCACCGATCGATCCGATCCGTGAAGAGTTAGTGATGTCGCTTGTAACATTCATTGGACCCAAACCGAATTTATTAGCGGTGGAAGAAACAAAACCCACTACTCGCCTTGAGACAAGTCAGCCAGTTTTAACACTCGATGACTTAGAACAGTTGAAAAATATTTCTAAGCTCACAAAAGATGCATATAAATCACTCGTCCTTGATATTACATACGATGTGAAAGGCCTTAAAAAAGATGATGCTTATGGCATGAAAAAAGCCATCGATACACTCAGTCATGATGCACATAAGGCTGTGAAGGATGGCTATAACATTCTGATCCTATCTGATCGCAATCAATCCAAAGATCGTATTGCGATTCCAGCATTGTTAGCGACTTCGGCGACGCATCAATATCTTGTGCGTGAAGGTTTAAGAACGAATACAGGTTTAGTGGTAGATACTGGTTCTGCCCGTGAAGTCCACCACTTTGCACTTTTAGGTGGTTATGGCGCAGAAGCTATTTGTCCGTGGTTGGCATATGAATCGATGAATGCTATGTCGTCTGATCATGCTCTTGCTCACAAGAACTTTATTAAATCGATTGGCAAAGGCCTCTACAAAGTGATGTCTAAGATGGGCATCTCAACTTACCAATCTTATTGTGGCGCTCAAATTTTTGAAGCAGTAGGACTTAACTCTCAACTCATTAACGCATACTTTAAAGGAACAGCTACGAATATTGAAGGTATTGGCATTGAAGAAGTTGCAGAAGAAACTATGCGCATTCATCAATCTGCTTTTGGATCTGATCCCGTATTAGCCCATGCATTAGATGCAGGTGGTGAATATGCATTTAGAGTGCGCGGTGAAGATCATATGTGGACACCTGATTCGATTGCCAAATTACAACATGCGACAAGAACTAATCAATACGACACGTATAAAGAATATGCAGCCTTAATTAATGACCAAACAAAACGTCAGATGACCTTGCGCGGATTATTTAAGTTAAAAACGAATGACAAACCGCTTGCATTAGATGAGGTGGAATCTGCAAAAGAAATCGTTAAACGTTTTGTAACTGGTGCGATGTCATTAGGGTCGATTTCAACAGAAGCGCACACCACATTAGCAATTGCTATGAATCGTATCGGTGGCAAATCAAATACTGGCGAAGGTGGCGAGGACGCAAAACGTTTCCTGACTTTAGACAAAGATAATACGGTGGCAAATGTCATTGGTCTTAACTTAATTGAAAGTGATATTAAACTTAAAAAAGGCGATTCACTGCGTTCACGGATTAAACAAGTAGCCTCAGGTCGCTTTGGTGTGACTGCAGAATATTTAAGTTCAGCCGATCAAATCCAAATCAAAATGGCACAAGGTGCAAAACCTGGTGAAGGCGGACAGCTCCCAGGCCATAAAGTGAGCGCTTATATTGCAAAACTTCGATTCTCAGTCCCGGGCGTGGGTCTTATTTCACCACCACCGCACCACGACATTTATTCCATCGAAGATTTAGCACAACTTATTCATGATTTGAAAAATGCAAATCCAAGTGCAAGTATCTCAGTCAAGCTAGTATCTGAAACGGGTGTGGGAACTGTGGCTGCAGGGGTTGCAAAAGCAAAATCTGATCACATTGTGATTGCAGGCCATGACGGCGGCACAGGTGCATCACCTATATCATCGATTAAACATGCAGGGACGCCTTGGGAAATTGGACTCGCTGAAACACAACAAACGTTAGTACTAAACCGTTTACGTGGACGTGTCACTGTTCAAGTGGATGGACAAATGAAGACAGGTCGCGATGTAGTGATTGGCGCACTCTTAGGTGCAGATGAGTTTGGTTTTGCGACAGCACCGCTCGTTGTTGAAGGTTGTATTATGATGCGTAAATGTCATTTAAATACATGCCCAGTAGGTGTAGCCACACAAGATCCAGAATTGCGAAAACGTTTTACAGGTCAGCCTGAACATGTGGTGAATTATTTCTTCTTCGTCGCCGAAGAGGTGCGTGAACTGATGGCATCTTTCGGTATCCGTAAATTCGATGATTTGATTGGTCGTACTGACTTACTCGATACACAGGCTAGTATTGAGCACTGGAAAATTCAAGGACTTGATTTTAGTAAAATTTTCTATCAGCCAAATATTGAAAAAGAAGTGTCTCGTCGACATAGCGAAGAGCAATCACACGGCCTTGAACATGCACTTGATAACGAACTTATTAAATTATCAAAATCCGCATTAGAAAAACGTGAAAAAGTAACCATTAATTTACCGATTCAAAATACAAATCGTACCGTCGGCACCATGTTGTCTCATGAAATTGCTAAACGTTATGGTCATGAAGGTTTACCGCAAGACACCATTCAAATTACTTTAAATGGTACCGCTGGACAAAGCTTTTCAGCATTCCTGGCACAAGGTATTTCTATGGAACTTATTGGCGAAGGCAATGACTATGTAGCTAAAGGTTTGTGTGGCGGACGTGTCGTAATTAGACCTCCGAAAGCATTTAAAGTGAAGTCACATGAAAATATTATTGTAGGTAACACGGTCATGTACGGTGCTACTTCAGGAGAAAGTTATTTTAGTGGTGTAGCAGGAGAGCGTTTCTGTGTGCGTAACTCAGGAGCATCTGCAGTGGTTGAAGGTGTAGGAAATCATGGTTGCGAATACATGACAGGTGGTACCGTGGTCGTATTAGGTAATACTGGACAAAATTTTGCAGCAGGTATGTCAGGCGGCGTTGCTTATGTTTATGATGAAGATGGTTTATTTGCAAAACGTTGCAATCCATCTATGGTGTCATTAGAAAAAGTAGAGACACAACAAGTTCAGGCTCATGTGCCTCAGCATTTAAATCAACCCGATGAAGTGATTTTAAAAACACTCATTGAAAAACATCACAAATATACTGACAGTGAACGTGCAAAATTTATTTTAGATAACTGGGATAAGGAAAGAGCGCAATTTATTAAAGTGATGCCAAATGAATATAAACGTGCGTTGAATGAACTTCATGCGTCACTTACAAAGGAAGCTGCATAATGGGAAAAGTCACCGGCTTCATGGAATTTGATCGCATTAGCGAACAAAATATACCACCACAAGAACGCCTAAAAAATTATAAAGAATTTGTACTTCACCTTAGTGACGATGAAGCTAAAAAACAAGGTGCGCGTTGTATGGATTGTGGTATTCCATTTTGCACAACAGGTTGCCCAATTAATAACATCATCCCTGACTGGAATGATTTAATTTATAACCAAAATTGGGAAGAAGCAATAGAGGTTTTACATTCCACAAATAATTTTCCAGAATTTACGGGCCGTCTTTGTCCGGCCCCATGTGAAGCCGCTTGCACACTAAATATTAATGATGATGCCGTTGGCATTAAATCGATTGAACATGCCATTATTGACAAGGCTTGGGAAAATAATTGGGTAAAACCTTTAATTCCAACACATAAAACTAATAAAAAAATTGCTATCGTGGGTTCTGGTCCGGCAGGCATGGCAGCGGCACAGCAACTTGCTCGCGTCGGGCATGCAGTGACTGTGTATGAAAAAAATGATCGTATTGGCGGACTGCTTCGTTACGGTATCCCTGACTTCAAAATGGAAAAAACACACATCGACCGCCGAATGAAACAAATGGAAGCTGAAGGCGTTGTTTTCAAAGTGAACCAAAACATTGGTGAAAATGTGAAGCCTGATGAACTTACAAATAATTATGATGCAGTCATTTTAGCCGGCGGTGCCGAGCATCCGCGTGACCTCCCTGTTCCTGGACGCGAACTTAATGGTGTCATGTTTGCGATGAATTTCTTACCACAACAAAATAAAGTAGTGGCAGGGGATAAATTGCAAAACCAAATTTTAGCGACAGATAAACATGTGGTCGTGATTGGCGGTGGTGACACTGGTTCTGATTGTGTGGGCACATCGAATCGTCATCATGCAACATCAGTCACACAGTTTGAATTGATGCCACAGCCTCCAGTCAAAGAAAATAAAGAAATGGTGTGGCCTAATTGGCCTTTAAAACTCCGCACATCAAGTTCACATGAAGAAGGTTGTGAGCGCGATTGGTCAGTCACCACAAAAAGTTTTGTAGGTGAAAATGGTAATGTCAAAGAAATCATCGCAGCACGTGTTGAATGGAAAGACGGCAAGATTACAGAAGTACCTAATTCAGAATTTAAAATGAAAGCAGATCTCGTATTGCTCGCAATGGGATTTGTAAGTCCCCAACAAAAAATGTTAGACCTTTTTGGTGTAGATAAAGATCAACGTGGCAATGTAAAAGCAACAACCGAAGGTAAGGAAGCTTACATTACATCTAAAGCTAAAGTATTTGCAGCAGGCGATATCCGTCGCGGACAATCCCTAATTGTGTGGGCTATTCGTGAAGGCCGCCAATGTGCTCGCGCTGTAGATGAATTCTTAATGGGAACATCTACTCTTCCACGTTAATTTTTAAAACTTTACTTTTAAAGTTTTAAAAATAATTTATGACTACACTTCAAAACGACACTTTCTTAAAAGCGCTTGATCGACAATCTACAACATACACACCTGTGTGGATGATGCGTCAAGCGGGTCGTTATTTGCCGGAGTATCGAGCCACACGTCAAAAAGCCGGAGACTTTTTAAGTCTTTGTAAAAATCCAAATTTTGCAACTGAAGTGACATTACAACCACTTGATCGATATCCACTTCTTGATGCATCTATTATATTTTCAGATATTTTGACAGTACCTGATGCGATGGGATTAGGTTTATATTTTGTGGCTGGTGAAGGGCCTAAGTTTGAAAGGCCGTTACGTGAAGAAGCAGATATTTATAAATTAAAAATTCCTGATATCGGTAAAGATTTGAAGTACGTGATTGATGCTGTGTCGCAAATTAAAAAAGCATTGCAAGGACGCGTACCTTTAATTGGTTTCTCTGGAAGTCCATGGACGCTAGCAACTTATATGATAGAAGGCCAAGGTGGAACTGATTTTCTAACCATTAAAAAAATGGCTTATAGCCGTCCTGATTTACTCCATCACATTTTAAAAACAACGACAGAAGCAGTGACGCAGTATTTAAATGCGCAAATTGAAGCCGGTGTCGATGCGATTATGATTTTTGATTCATGGGGTGGAGCACTATCTCATCAAGGCTATTTAGAATTTTCATTACCTTATATGAAAGTGATTTTGTCGAGCTTAAAAATGATGAGCGACAAAAAAATTCCATCTATTATGTTTACTAAAGGTGGTGGTCTCTGGTTAGAAGATCAAGTCTCAGCAGGATCAGATGCCTTAGGCTTAGATTGGCAAACCGATATTAAAATAGCAAGAGAAAAAGTGGGCAATCGCTTGGCCATACAAGGTAATTTAGATCCAGCCATTCTGCTCTCGAAACCGGAAGCTATTGAAAAAGAAGTAAAACGAATATTAGATGGATATGGTCATGGGCATGGCCATATATTTAATTTAGGCCACGGTATTTCAGAGCACACGCCACCTGAACATGTAGATGTCATGCTCAATACTGTGCACGAATATAGCCAACAGTTTCACGCTCAATAATTAATTTGTATTTTGCTGAAGTCTAGCAATACGATCATCTAGGCTTGGATGAGTCGAAAATAATTCTTTAAGTCCCATCCCTTGTTCGCCTGAAATGCCAAATGCTGCGATTGATTTTGGTAAAGCGCTTGATTCGTATTGTGATTTAAGGCGTTGAAGTGCTGCAATCATTTTTTGATTTCCTGCAAGTTGCCCGCCGCCAATATCAGCTCTATATTCGCGTTGACGAGAAAACCACATGACAACGATTGAAGCTAGAACACCCAACAGTAATTCCGAAATAATCATTGTAATAAAAAATGCAGGACCAGTGCCTTGTCTAGTTTTGAAAACGACTTTATCCACCGTATAACCGATGACACGAGAAAAGAATAATACAAAAGTGTTTACGACACCTTGAATTAAAGTGAGTGTGACCATATCGCCATTTGCAATATGTGATATTTCATGACCTATGACTGCTTCTGCCTCGTCTTTTGTCATCATTTCAAGTAAACCCGACGAAACAGCTACAAGAGAGCTATTGCGACTCATGCCTGTTGCAAACGCATTGACAGCTGGAGAGTTAAATATGGCAACTTCCGGCATCTGAATACCAACGGCTTGAGATTGTTTTTTGACTATATTCACTAGCCAAATTTCATCAAGCGTCTTTGGGTTTTCAATCGTCACAGCGCCCGACATTCGTTTGGCTGACCATTTTGAAATAGCGAGAGAAATGAAAGCACCGCCAAAGCCCATGACGGCTGCAAAAATTAATAGACTATTTAAATTAAGTCCATTCGCATTAAGAAAAGGCTCTACACCAAGCAGTCGCATGGTAACTGAAAGTACTAAAACAATTGCAAGATTGGTAACCAGAAAATAAAAGATACGTTTCATGTTAAAAATAAGCTTTCGTTAGTTAGTTTGATCAACAATTGCGTTCACTTGCACTGGTACCTTTTGACCTACACGGTATTTTGTTTCTGTCTCTTCTTCAAACTCATGACCGTTATATGAAAATACAGTAATATAGCCTTCCTGAACTCTTTGGTAATTGTCACGTTGTGTGCAACGTTCAGCATTGCCAGTATCCGCTGTTGTATCGTCATTTTGCATACGGTCACCTACGACCGCACCTACTGCGGCACCTACTGCACCCGCAGCTACTTTTCCACTCCCTTTGCCTACACGGCTACCAAGTAAGCCACCCGCGACGCCACCAATAATGGCCCCTGCAATACCTTTTTCTTTTGGAGGAGCAGCTGCAGTGGTTGTTTGGCATGAAGAAATAGGGCGATTGACTTCGATATAGCGAGGTGTCACTCGCTTAACAGTTGCCATATCTGAAAAATCAGCGGCATAACCTAAAGTGCTTGTAAGAAGTGATAAAACAATCGCGATTTTTTTCATGACATTTCCTTATGTTGAAAATTGTTAAGATAACTCATTATTACCTTAAGTTCCATTCTATAAAAAATTAATCTTCTTCTATAATAATTTTTTCGGAAAGACGAATCATACGTTCAATGGGGGTCACCCATACCAAACCATCGCCTTGTTGACCTGTATGTGCCACTTCGACAATAATTTGTAAAACACCTTCTACCAGATCATCAGGTGTGAGCATTTGGATGAGAATTTTTGGTGTGTAGTCTGTTAACTCTTGTTTTAAATCATCAGTGACTTTTTTTAAGCCGTGACCACAGCCATCAACCTTAGTGACTGTCATGCCAGGGAAATTTTTAAGATTCCTCATGGCAGACCGAATCTTGGGTAAGCGGTGTGGTGGAATAATGGCTTTAATTTCTTTCATGATTGTTATCCTATGAATTTAAGCTTCAATGTGAGGCTCTTCAAATTTCTTATAAAGCGTAGGTAATACAAGAAGCGTTAGTATGGTTGACGTAATCAAGCCACCAATCACTACAATGGCTAGCGGCTTCTGTACTTCAGACCCAGGACCTGTGGCAAATAAGAATGGAACAAGCGCTAGTAAAGCCACTGTAGCTGTCATTAGCACGGGTCGCAAGCGTTGTTTACAGCCTTCGGTAATAGCCTCTAATTGATTCATACCATCTCTTCTTAAGCCCTGGATGCATGTGATAAGTACCACACCATTTAAAACGGCGATACCACAAAGTGCTATAAATCCAACCGATGCTGGTACAGATAAATATTCACCAGTAATTGCTAAACCAAACACACCGCCAATTGCTGCAAAAGGAAGCACCGTAATGATCATGGTGGCGTAACGAAGTGAATTAAAAAGCAAAAAGAGTAAGAAGAAAATAGCAGCTATCGTAATAGGAACGATCATGGCCAAATGACTTAAAGCGCGCTGCATATTTTCAAATTGACCGCCGTATTCAAAATAATAGCCACCAGGTAATTTCACTTCGTCATTGATCATTTTTTGGAGCTCTGCTACAAAACCACCCAAGTCACGATCCTTTACATTAATACCAACCACAATTCTACGCTTTGCAAATTCACGACTGATTTGTGCAGGTCCATCTCGTAATTCAATTTGTGCAAGATTTTTTAAAGCAATCTTTGAGCCATTTGGCGCTGTCATGAGCATATCTTTAATAGCTTCGACATCATTACGATGATTTTCAGGAAATCTGACTGCGGCACTATAACTTCGCTGACCTTCGAAAACGCGCGTTGCAATCTTGCCACCAATAGCTGTTTCAATAAAATCATTGATGTCAGAGGCATTAAATCCATATCGTGCAATTGCTTGACGATCTAAATTAATATTAAGGTATTGTTGGCCTGAAATTTTTTCAATTTTAATGTCTGTAGCCCCTGGAATTTTAGAGGCACGTTTTGCAATTTCATCGGCTTTACTTTTAAGTAACCGCAAATCTTCACCGAAGATTTTAACAGCCACATCAGCCCTAACTCCCGTAAGCAGTTCATCAACGCGATCTGAAATAGGCTGCATCATAATCACTTGAACACCTAACAAGAATTTCAGTTTTTCTTGAATGGCATCGGCGATGTCATCTTGTGTCCAACCTTTGGGCCAGTCATTTTTTGGTTTTAAGCTTACGATAGGCGTGGATTCATTTTGTGCTTGAGGATCTGCTGGACTTTCTCCTCGGCCCACAGAAGATATAGCTGACTTCACACCAGGCACAGTCATGATCGCTTTCATGGCTTGTTTTTCCATTTCATTCGACTCTTCCAGAGAGATATTAGGCACACGAAGAATGCCCGGCACAATTGAGCCTTCCTTCATTTCTGGAATAAATGATGTACCTAAAAAAGGAATAATGAAAATTGAAAAAACAAAGGCGCTAACCGCAATCAACATTGTTTTACGTTCATTGTGTAATGATTTTTGAAGTAAAAGAAGGTAAGGCTTTTTAATCCATTGGATAATTTTTGTATCATCACCATTGCCTCCTTTTAAAAAATAAGAACATAAGACAGGCGTTAAGGTAAAAGATAAAATTAACGAAATAAATAAAGCAATCGCAATCGTCACTGCCAGAGGTGCGAACATTTTACCTTCCATGCCTTGCATAGTCATAAGCGGTAAAAACACTAAAATAATAATACCAATACCAAATAAAACAGGCTTACCTACTTCAGTCGCTGACTCTAAAATAATTCGAAGTTTTCCCGTACTTTTGTCATGACCCAGCCTATGAAAAGTGTTTTCAACGACCACGACAGATCCATCGACCATAAGACCAATCGCAATAGTAAGTCCTCCGAGCGACATAAGATTAGCTGAGATACCATAGTAATTCATCGCCATAAATGTCATGAGAGGGGTCAATAATAAGGTCACCACCACGATAAGACTTGAACGTACATCACCTAAGAATAAGAAAAGAATTGCAATCACAAGAATCACACCCTCGATGAGGACTTTAATGACGGTAAGCAGAGCTGCATCGACAAGTTCACTTCGATCGTAGAAGGGTTTAATTTCTAGATTGCCAGGGAGCATTTTCTTTTCATTGATTTCTTTAACGCGCGCTTTAATTCGAGTAACGACTTCTTTGGCATTGCCACCTCGCATCATCATGACAACACCTCCCACGGCTTCAGTATCACCATTTTTAATGAGGGATCCCACACGAACTTCGTGACCAAGCTTTACCTCAGCTACATCTCGCATATAGACAGGCACACCATTACGTTCTTTTAAAACGATGGCACGGATATCATCAAGATGTTGAATAAGGCCTACACCTCGTATGAGATATTGTTCTTCATATTGAGGAAGAACACCTGCGCCACTATTCGTATTATTTTTAGCGAGTGCTAAATAAACATCGCTCAGTTTTAAACCGTAATGACTTAAACGATCTGGGTCGACAAGCGTTTGGTATTGTTTGACATAACCGCCTTGTGAATTAATTTCAGCAACGCCTGGAATACTTCGAAGCAACGGTCTTACGACCCAATCTTGCGCGCTGCGTCTTTCAGTTAAATCTTCTTGAGAAAGCTCTTTAGTGCCATCAGAAGACTTATCTAATGTGTATTGATAAATTTCGCCCAGGCCTGTTGAAACTGGACCTAAAACAGGCGTCACCCCATCTGGCATTTTTGACATAACTTCTGCTAAACGTTCCATCACGAGTTGTCTTGCGAAATAGACGCCTGTGTCATCAGTGAATACTAATGTAATGAGTGAGAGTCCATTTTTATTAAGAGACCGCATTTCAGTTAAGCCAGGCAATCCTGTCATACCGATTTCAATGGGAACTGTAATAAAGCGTTCAACTTCTTCGGGCGATTTGCCGGAGGCATTCGTTGCAATTAAGACTTGAATGTTGGTCACATCTGGGAATGCGTCAACGGAAAGTTTTTTAACTGCAAAAACGCCGGCAAGCATCAGCATTAATGCAATCACAAGCACAACTAGTCGTTGTTGAATGGACCCTCTAACAAGCGATTCAATCATCTTTATTCAAGTTCTTTCTTTTTGCGCTCATTATTAAGATGGAATGCACCGTCCACCACAATAGTTTCTCCGATGGTAATACCGCTTAAGACGCTGATCATGTTGCCATCACGAGAACCAATTTCAATTTCTCTTAGACGGAATTTATTAGGACCTATTTGCGCAAAAACATAACTACGATCATTTTCTCGGACAACGGCTGAGGATGGAACGGCAAGTTTCGATATTTTTTTAGATTGCACGGTTACGGTAATCAACATATCCGGTTTTAACATTTGATTTGAGTTATCTATCTCAGTTCTGATTAATACGGTTCTTGTTTCTGGGTTGACAATATCACCTACATAAATAATTTTCCCTTTGACGCGTGTATCATCAAGCGCCGGAATGTCGATGGCCACTTCTTGATCTTTTTGAATAAAAGCCACTTGTTGCTCTGGCACTTCAGCCACCGCCCAAAGATGATTTAAGTCTGCCACAGAAAAAAGTTCATCCGCAGGCTGAACTACTTGACCAATATTGACATGTTTAGAGATCACAATACCTGCAATGCGACTTGTGACATCACTATAAGAATTAACAGTGCTAGAGTTCGATAGTTTTTGAATAGCAGCTTTTGTCATGCCTAAAATTTCTAATTGATCTTCTGTGGCATCAAATTCCGCTGTGACTGAATCAAGTTCAGCTTCAATGCGTTGCATTTCAGCTTTACTGATCACATCAGCTTCAAATAAAAGTTTTGCGCGAACCACTGCTTTTGTTTTAAGGCCAATTTGTTGCTTAGCTTTAATGAAAATCAATTGTGTTTGGGTGAGTTCAACGCTATTTACTTTGGCTAGAATTTGACCTGCTTTGACAATTTGCCCTAAAGACACCTGAATTTCACTGACGCGTCCGGTCACAGGAGAGCCAATCTTAGCGAGTCGATTTTGTTGAACTTCGATACGACCGGGCACATTCACTGCTTCACTAATTTCAGCCTTATCTGCTTTATCAATTTTGATTTGGCTTTGAATGATAGGCGTAATAACTATTTCGAGCGGGTCTTTCTTCTCTTCTTTTGCAACTTCTTGTTTTTTTGAGCAGCCAACAAGCCCAACCGTCAGCAGAGATAAAATGAGCAATAAATAAAATAAACACTTTTTCATTAGATTTGATTCCTCATGAGTTCAATACCAAGTAATTGTTCAATGTCTAAAATAGCTACAACATAATCATGACGTGCCGTTAAATAATCTTTTTTAACAAGTCGGAAAGTGCGTTGTGCATCAAGATATTCTAGAATACCTCTCTCACCATATCGGTAAGCCGCCTCCACTACTTTTAATACAGATTCAGCTTGATTAAGTAAACTTGATTCAAAGATAGTTACTTGTTGTTGTGCAATTAAATATCTTTGATAAGCAGATTCAACATCGCGGGTTAAGGTAAGTTCTTGATCGCTCAATTGCGCTTGAACTTCTTGAAAGTTAGCACTCGCTTCACCTATTTGTCCTTGTCTTTGATTCCATAAAGGTAAAGGGATACTTAATCCAAAGCGATAACTTGTTAAATCAGGATCCTGATTAACGCCTGCTTTTAAAGTGACGCCAGGGGTGACTAATTTTTCTTCCAGACGTAAACGATTTTCCGCCACTTCAGAAGCGGCTTTAATTTGCTTTATTCTAGGGCTATTGTTAATTTCATTACGTATTTGATTGATATCAAGTTTGATGCTTGAGTCAGGCATGATACCAATCACATCGAATTCATCGGGAATCGATTTCCCAACAAGCCCTTTTAAGTAAAGCTTACTTTCATAAATTTTTAATTTAGCAGCTTGTGCATCTCGCTCTGCCGAAATGAGTTCAGTGTCAGCTTTAATAAGTTCATAACGAGGCGAGTCTCCCACATCTACTTTAAGCGCTACGCGTCCACGAATATCACGTAAAGAATCTCGATCATTTTCTGCAATTCTTAATATTTCTTGATTTTGAATGACATTATAAAAACGTTTTTTAATTTGTAAATTCAAATTTACTTTAGTAGCCAACGAACTAGATTCTGAATATTGCAGTTTAGATTCCGCAATTGCGCGTCTTGCACTTCTTACATTAGGAAATTCAAGTGGCTGGGAAATTGTAACGCCCCAATTATCTTTTCTGTCTTGCGATGTAATTCTGTCTTTGCTGGGGCCTGATCCTGCTTCAATTTCAGGATTTAAAAAAGACTCTGCTGTTTTAATTGATGAGCGTGCAGCATCTTCCTGTGCTTTTAATATATTCATGATGGGATTTTCTTGTGCAGCAAGTTGCAATAATTGCTCTAAAGAAAATTGAGGTGCGCCAATCGCTTGTGAGGCAGTGGAATTCAAGCAAATGAATCCCCAAATGACTAAAAAAAGGTAAGAGCGCATAGGTAAATTATACTGTATTAAGCGTAATTTTTTATAAAATCTGAATACTAAAACTATTATAAAAATCAGAGATTTAAGCGTGATTATTTTGATACAATCGCATCAAAATAGATATAAAAACGGGTGCCTTTTTTGTCTTGTCGGCTATAATAATTGTATCGAATTGTACGTCATTGTGAATCGACTTAATTACGCAAGACCGCTATTTAAGTTTAGCCAAATAATTTTCCCTTATTTTTTGAATTAAATAGGCTTGAACCTAGTCTACCCAACGTGCTCTCATGATAAAATTTTGTCCATTATGAGGCACTTAACAAGCTGTTTTTTATAAAGATTTTTACATTTGAATTTTTCTCGTTTTTTTCTTACCTTTTCTTTATTAGGGACCCTTATTCCAGCCTTCGCGCTTGAATCAATATGGTATTCAGATAAAGATTTAAAAGAAGAGAATATTCAACTTATTCCCCAAGGGTATATCGACCCGTCAGTAAGCGACCCATGCAGTCAGAAGTCTTATGACAAACCTTTATCTTTGGTCGAAGTCACCGAAGCGGCCCTTTGTCGTAACCCTCAAACAAGAGAAGTTTATGCAAACGCTAAAGTTCAATCAGCTCAAGTTGGCGTAGCGCGATCACTATTCTTTCCATCAGTGACAGACACTTTGTCAGTAACAGAAAATAAAAATCGGACAACAAACTATTCGAATGCTACAAACAGAATTGTTGCATCTTATCTTTTGTATGATTTCGGCAGTCGCGATGCTAATTTTGAAAATGCCAATCAGCTTTTAAGGGCAGCAAGTGCCACTCAAAATGCAACAGTCCAAACTGTGCTATTAGCTGCAGTGAATGGCTTTTATCAAGTTCATGCAAGTCGAGCAATTCTCAATGCGTCGATTGAGACTGAGCGTCTTTCTCAAGAAAGTTTTAAATCAGCAGAGGCTAAGTATATTGCGGGCATTGCAACCCCTGCAGACAAACTTCAAGCGCAAACCTCATTTGCCAATGCCACACTTACTAAACTCAGAAACGAAGGCACATTGAAAGTGGCTTATGGAAATCTTGCTAACGTCATGGGAGCGCCTGCAAATATTAATTTTCAAATTGCTGACAGCAAGCTTGATGATATTCCTGAATTAATAGATCAAGATATTGATGCTTTAATTGAGCAGGCAAGGCTCCAAAGACCTGACTTAATGGCTAGTGAAGCACAATTAAAGGCTTCATTAGCTAAAATTGAGTCCGTCAAAGCAGATGCTAAGCCTAAAGTTAGGATTGACGCTTCCAATCAATATGATGAAAATCTATTAGGACAAACCTCTCAAAATACTTCGCAACTCGGCATTTTTTTAAGTATTCCTCTTTTTGAAGGATATAAACCTACTTATCTTATTCGTTCAGCTGAAGCCACTGCAGAACTGAATGCTTCAAAAAGAGACCAGCTAAAACTTCAAGTATCCCTTGATGTATGGACGGCTTATCAAAATTTAAAGACAGCAAATGAATCGATTACTGCGTCTAATGTCTTACTTTTGAGTGCTGAAGAATCTTCGCGCGTAGCATTAGGACGTTACAAAGAAGGCGTTGGAAATATCATTGATACGCTCAATGCACAAAGCGCTTTAGCCAATGCAAAACAACAAAAAATACAATCGGTTTTAAATTGGAATATTGCAAGAACAACTCTTGCTCAATCGATAGGCGTCCTTGATAATGCAATGATTCAAAAATTGCCTGAAAAGAAAAGATAATAAAATATATGAAAAAGTTAGCCACTCATTTAATTAATATTGCTTTAATTTTAGCTTTTCTATTTGGTGCTTATTATGTGTATCAACTCTCGAATAAAAAGAAACCTGAAGATTTATATCGACTCCAGCCAGTCACGATGGGCGATATTGAACAAAATGTGACAGCGAATGGTACGATCAATCCTGTGACGCTTGTGAATGTGGGTACCCAAGTTTCAGGTCGTGTTAAAAAAATCTACGCGGACTATAACGATCAGGTAAAAAAAGGCCAAATCCTTTTAGAGCTTGAAGATGAATTATTTAAAGCACAAATTGCACAATCGCTAGGTAATGTAAAAAATAATGAAGCTTCGCTCGAATTAGCCAAAGCGAATGAAGCAAGAATGCGAAACTTATTACAACAAGAATATGTATCTAAACAAGAGCTTGATCAAGCGATTCAAGCTTTAAAATCTGCCGAAGCGCAATTAAGTACGACCAAAGCACAACTCAAACGTGATCAAACGAATTATGGCTATTCCATTATTAAGTCACCTGTGGCAGGCGTTGTTGTGGACCGTGTGGTGGATGTCGGTCAAACGGTGGCAGCAAGCTTACAAACACCGACCTTGTTTAAAATTGCGCAAGACTTATCCAAGATGCAAATCGATACAAGTTATGCAGAAGCAGATATTGGCCGTATTCGAGTCGGCCAAACAGCTAAATTTAATGTAGATGCATTTCCTAATCAAAATTTTGAAGGTATGGTTAAACAAATTAGACTCAATCCAACAAATACAGCGAATGTTGTGACTTATGACGTCGTGATTTCAGTGGATAATCCAGATCAACTTTTATTACCAGGCATGACAGCGTACGTGAATATTAATTTTGCAAAACATGACAATGTTTTGTTGGTACCTAACGCAGCTTTACGTTATCGACCTAAAAATGAAGAAATGAAATTAGCCATGAAGAAAGATAAAAAACCAGATGACAATAAAGCTAAAACAAACAACGACGGTTTAGGTTCTGGCAAAGTTTATGTCTTAAGAAACAACAAGCCTGAAATGATTAGGGTTAAAACAAGCATTACGAATGGCAAATTTACTGAGATAGTGTCTTCAGATATTAAGCCGAATGAATTTGTGATTACGGCTGACATGTCAACAGATCAAAAACCGGGCGGTTCAAATGCACAAGGCCCGAGTCGTCCGCCACGAGTCTTTTAATCTATGACAAAAAAAGTCATTGAGATTCAAGGTCTTTATAAAGATTACGATACTGCTGCAGGCGTTTTTCCTGTTCTCAAAGATGTGAATCTAACGATTGATGATGGCGAATATGTTGCAATCATGGGCCCTTCAGGCTCAGGTAAATCGACTTTCATGAATATCTTAGGCTGTCTAGATCGCCCTACCAAAGGTGAATACATGCTCGATGGTCATTCCGTTAAATCTTTAAGTAGTAATGAGCTAGCAAAACTTCGTAACAAAACCATTGGGTTTGTTTTTCAGGGGTTTAATTTACTTGCGCGATCAACCTTAGTTGAAAATGTATCATTACCATTAGTTTATGCTGAAGATCAAAAAGAATTAAGAACAAAGATAGCTAAAAATATTTTAGAAAGAATGGGATTAGGTAATTATTTTGATTCCAAGCCGAGTCAAATTTCAGGAGGACAGCAGCAGCGAGTTGCTATTGCAAGAGCTCTTGTTAATCAACCGCGCATTATTTTAGCCGATGAACCTACAGGTAATTTAGATAGTAAAACGAGCGGTGAAATTATGAAAATATTTGATGAGCTTAATCAAATTGGAAACACCATTATTATTGTCACTCATGAAAACGATATTGCAGATCACACGAGCCGACAAGTGCGTTTCTTAGATGGAAAAATTGTGGAAGATTCCCGTAATACAAAAGAAAAGGTAGAGGCTTAAATGTTTTTTTCCATGTTGAGTGAAGCCTGGCATGCTATGAGTGCAAATCGTCTTCGCACATTCTTAACTATGTTAGGTATGGTCATTGGTGTAGGCGCTGTGATATTGATGATGGCCATCGGGGAAGGCGCCCAACAATCTATTAAAAGATCGATTGATTCGATGGGTAGTAATCTATTCGTAATTTTATCGGGCTCTTCAAGCGCCTCAGGCTTGAGAAGTGGGTCAGGTAATTCTTCAGCGCTCAATATAAATGATGCGAATGCTGTTGGGGACTTGGAAGATATTGCAGTCATTGCTCCGATAAGTACCGGCAATGCACAAATCATTTTTTCAGGGAACAATTGGAATACATCGATTATTGGCACTTCCCCTACCTACTTTTCCATTCGCGGATGGAATGTCGATAGCGGCGAATTATTTTCAGATGCTGATGTACGCTCTGCAAACCGTGTGGCTCTCATTGGAAAAACAGTTGCCGAAAATTTATTTGGTGATGATATAGACCCTATCGGCAAAACGATTCGCATCAAAAAAAACCCATTTACAATTTTGGGTGTATTAGAAAGCAAAGGACAAAGCTTTGATGGCCGAGATCAGGACGATACCATTATCGTCCCCATCACAACAGCGCAGAGAAAATTATTTGGTAATCAAATTCCAGGAAGTGTGCGCATGATCATGGCGCAAGCCAAATCAGAAAAATATATGGAAGTTGCTGAAGATGCGATTAATGATTTGATTCGTCAGCGACATAATATTCGTGAAAATGCGGAAAGTGATTTTTCAGTGAGAAATTTAACGGCTATGGCCAAAACTGCAAGTGAAACCGCAAAAACGATGTCGATGCTATTGGGAGCCATTGCTTCTATCTCACTTCTTGTAGGTGGTATCGGTATTATGAATATCATGTTGGTATCGGTCACCGAGCGCACTCGTGAAATTGGTATTCGTATGGCGATAGGCGCGCGTGAAAAAGATATTCTGCTTCAGTTTCTCTTAGAGGCGTGTGTGATTTCTATTGTAGGTTGCGTGATTGGGGTCGCGCTTGGATTAGGTGGCGCAATGCTTGTAAAAAAAATGGTGGGCGCTGAAATTTTAATTTCAATGCAATCCATCGTATTAGCTTTTTCAGTGGCTACGAGTGTGGGTGTCTTCTTTGGTTATTATCCAGCAAGTAAGGCCGCCAAGCTTCACCCAATCGAAGCTTTAAGGTATCAGTAAATATTTATTTGAGAAGCAGCAATTCTGGGATACTATTTTTAGGAATCCAAACCATCGTATTTTGATCGAACATGCTGGAAATATGATTTAACTATTGGCTTATATATAAAATTCACAAGAGTTTATTTAAAGGTCATACGTTTTAGAACACCATCTTTATTAATAAAAGTATGCTTGATTACACCAAGAAGATGGAGAGCAAATAAAGCGAGCATAATATAGCCCATATAATCATGTATCATTTTGAAAACTTCTCTCATTTCGTCATTGCCTAGCCCTTCTATCATGGGGATTCCAAACCATTTAATTCCGTATTTACTATACGTTGCCATTATGACCCCAGAGAGAGGAAGAAGAACCATCGCGAGATAGAAAGCATGGTGCGACCCTTTGGCTAATTTTTTTTCCCATACTTTCATTGATTTTAAAAGTGCAGGTGCAGGGTGCGTCAGGCGCCAAAAAACTCGAAACAAAATTAATCCTAAAAGAGTAACACCAACAGATTTATGGAGATTGAAATAAAAACTTCTTGGTGAAGCTTCTTCATTTAGATGCCAAGTATAAAATCCTAAATTGAAGAGATCAAAGCTCGCAGACTTAGGAGCTTCTTTGGGAAGGTCTGTCATAAACCAAGCTAATATAAACATAAAAATAATAGCCACTGCTATGAGCCAGTGAAGAATGATTGCGGTCTTTGTATATTTTGTGGATGCTGTTGCCATCTTGAATTCCTTAAAATTAGTAAAACATCAATTTCATTTTAACTCACTAAAAAGCATTGAGTATTCTTATGAATTATTTTAATGCTAACCATGATTGATTACAATATGTGACTTAGATCAACATAAAAGCAGCCGATGGCTGCTTTTATGAATGCTAAAAAACTTATTTACGTTTTTTTGTTTTTGTTACATTATCAAGTGCAAATGTGGTGACTGGATTTTGCATTAAAATGATAAGTCCGCCTGTAATCGCTATGTACTGAAGAGCTTGTTGGAGCGGAATGAGGTATATAGGAGAAGGCAGTATTGTAGAGGTATATAGATAAGACAGTGCATTGATGAATGTATAAATGGTTAATATAAGTGCCGAAAGTCTTGTCTTAAACCCCACAAAAAGAGCAAAGCCACCTAAGAGTTGCACAATGACCGAGATCGGTGCAAAAATACCTGGAAGACCATGACTCATCAATCCATTTTGGTAAGCAATATAACCATCAGGCGTATTCATAATGCCGTTAAGTGATATGAGAATGGATACAAGAAAAATTTGTGCAATAAATACACGCCCAATAGCAGGTAAAAATTTATTCATACAATCCTTAAAATTAGAGATAGTAAACACATCATGCCTCTAACAGTATCAAGATGCAAGCGTTTCACTTATGAAAAATAATCTGAAAGTTGAGATCGTAAAGTGGATAGATGGCCATACACAACTCAAGAATATTCGTGAGAAAGTATTTATTCAAGAACAAAAAGTGACGCCTCAATTAGAGTGGGATGGCATGGATGAAAAAGCAATTCACTTTTTAGTTTTTAAAGATGAGGAGGCTATTGGATGTGCGAGGGCCATTGTGATTCAAAGTCATATGCAATTAGGACGCATGGCAGTATTAAAAGAGCATCGCGGCCAAGGCATTGGAAGCGCTTTAATAGAAAAGTCGATTGTGACTGCGAAACTCAATCAACTCTCTGCCATCCATATCAGTGCTCAATGTAACGCCATCGATTTTTATGTGAAGTTTGGATTTGAAGTTATGAGCGATATCTATTTGGATGCTGAAATTCCGCATCGTGATATGACATTAGAGTTTTAAAAGTATTTTCTTGGTGATGGCTGGTATGGCTGCTCCTTCTATCGTATTTAAGGATAGCCACGCGTGAGGAGATTTCGCACGCTGTGATCTAGCTTCCAAAATACTATAAGTAATATCGAGCTTGTAATGGGTAAATATCGTTGAAGCTTTAAGATCTTTTTCTATCAAACTCACATCTAATCCGAAATTTTTTTTAATCCATGCACGAGGTGTTGCAGATTTATTTTCATATTGAGGGAGTGACCATAGCCCGCTCCATATGCCACCCTGAGGCCTCTTAATAAGTAAAACCTCATCGTGATGTTTAATAATGACCATATGCGTTGATTCAGTTGGAATTTTTATTCGAGGTCGAGGGGTTGGTACCAGATGCACTTTATTTTTCTGAAATGCGAGGCATGTTTTTTTTAATGGGCAACTTTCACACATAGGTTTTTTATTACATATCGTAGCGCCTAAATCCATCAGTGCTTGCGTATAAGTCGCGATGTTTTTATCTGGAAGAATTGACTCAGCATAATCCCATAATTTTTTTTCTGTTTTAGGTAATCCCGTCCATTGTGTAATTAAAAAATAACGGCTTAAGACACGCTTCACATTGCCATCGAGAATTGCTTTTTTTTGATTGAACGAAAATGCTGAAATGGCCCCTGCGGTAGAGCGTCCAATGCCAGGTATTTTCATCATCATGTCAAAGTGAGAAGGAAAGACTCCTTCCATCTCTTCCATAATCATTTGCGCACCTTCATGCAAAAAACGCGCACGTCGGTAATATCCTAAACCACTCCATAATCGCATGACCTCTTCTTCATCGGCATCTGCCAATGCTTTGATGGTCGGGAATTTTTTCATGAAGCGATGGTAATAATTAATCACAGTGGCTACTTGTGTTTGTTGCAACATGATTTCTGATACCCAAACGTCGTAAGGGTCTTTTGATTGCTGCCAAGGTAAATGATGTCGACCTGACTTGGCATGCCAAGTAATTAATCGATCAGCAAGTGATTTCATGAAAAGAGTTGGTGTAGCCAGTGGCTGAAATTCTGAAAACCTTCAAGACCAAGGAGGTAAAGACTTATAAAAAATAATGAAAAATAAAAAATAGTAAAAAGAATCCAAAAGAAAGCAATCAGAACAAAAAGCCCATCTTTATGAAGTTGACCTAGTGCGCAAAATAAAATGGCAAGGCCAGGAAAAAAATTATTTAAAGGAAGAATACCAAAAGGAACAGCCATTAAAATTCCTGCGAAAATAAGGCATAAGGCTTCAATTCGAACACCTAAAGGGCCTTGAATTAATATGAGTAAACGAGGTTTAGTGAATTTTTCTGTCCACTGAATCAGTTTGATCGCTGCATTGGTAATGCGTCTCCAATTATCAACACTTAAAGTGATGTCATCAATCTTTTGCGGCAGATGGGGTGTGGCGTACCCTTTTAAAATTTGCCACCCAAATGCTGCGAAGGTAACTCCTCCTAAGACACTTATAGGGCCTATAGGGAAGGGTTGCATGAACGGCAAGACTAATAAAAAACTAATAAATGAAAAACCAAAATGATTTAGTTTTAATAAGCCTTGTTTGATGCTCACAGGACGATGCTCAGCGCTTTTAACGATCCGGTGGAGAGCCTCTATGAGTGCGCGATGATTAGACTTGGCCATTAAAATAAGTGAAGACGATGATGCCTAAGATAATGCGATACCAGGCAAAAGAAATAAAGGTATGTGTGGCGACAAAGCGAATAAAAAGTTTAATGACGGCATAGGCGCTCAAAAATGCGGTGACAAAGCCAATGGCAAAAATAGGCAGATCTTGGGGGGTTAAATCATGGAAATTTTTGAGTAAATCAAAAAGGGATGCTGCTGTAATGATGGGGATCGCAAGATAAAAAGAAAATTCAGTCGCTGTTTTACGATTTAATCCTGTGAGCATGCCGCCCATGATTGTTGCAGCCGCCCTTGATACTCCAGGAATTAACGATAAACATTGTGCACAGCCAATTTTAAATGCCTGCATCATATTGATGTCGTTTGTGCTTTTTGTATTCACTTTCAATGGACGTTTTTCAATGGCTATCATGACAACACCTCCTAAGATGAGGGCTAATGACACATAAAGCGGTGAAAATAAATAAGCTTTAATCGCTTTATGAAATAAAAGACCTAAGATCGCGGCTGGTAAAAATGCAATGAAAAGACGTAAGACAAAGTCTTGAGAAGTTCTATCATGAAGGGCTCCACTCGCGACTGTAAAAAGTGTTTTGCGATACTCGACCACAATCGCTAAAATGGCACCTAATTGAATGAAGATTTCAAAAACATTGGCGGAGGCATGGTTAAAATTTAAAAGCTCACTCGCAATAATCAGATGCCCTGTAGAGCTCACAGGTAAAAATTCAGTGGCTCCTTCAATAAGACCTAGAATCAAACTTGAAAAATAAAGTGAGAAATCCATTTAAGTTTTTTGGTAGATTTCAACGCCCTTCTTAATGAACTCAATGGATTTTTCTTCCATACCTTTTTTCAAGGCCTCATCTTCTTTCATACCTTTTGCTGCTGCATAGTCTCTTACGTCTTGTGTGATTTTCATGGAACAGAAATGCGGACCACACATGGAGCAAAAGTGTGCTTGTTTAGCGCCTTCTTGCGGCAAGGTTTCATCGTGGAATTCTTTTGCTTTTTCCGGATCTAAACCTAAATTAAACTGATCTTCCCAGCGGAACTCGAAACGTGCTTTCGATAAAGCATTGTCACGGATTTGTGCGCCTGGATGACCTTTAGCAAGATCGGCCGCATGCGCTGCAATCTTATAAGTGATGATGCCTACTCTGACATCTTCTTTATCAGGTAAACCTAGATGTTCTTTAGGTGTGACGTAACACAACATTGCACATCCATACCAACCAATCATCGCAGCACCAATGCCGGATGTGATGTGATCGTAACCTGGAGCAATGTCGGTGGTAAGCGGGCCCAATGTATAAAAAGGAGCTTCGCCGCAATGTTCAAGTTGAAGATCCATATTTTCTTTAATGAGGTGCATCGGCACATGTCCTGGGCCTTCAATCATGCATTGCACGTCATGTTTCCATGCAATTTGTGTAAGCTCGCCTAAAGTTTTAAGTTCTGCAAACTGGGCTTCATCATTTGCGTCATAAATGGAGCCAGGTCTTAAGCCATCCCCTAAACTAAAGCTGACATCATAAGCTTTCATGATTTCGCAAATCTCTTCGAAGTGTGTGTAAAGGAATGATTCTTCGTGATGTGCTAAACACCATTTCGCCATAATTGACCCACCGCGACTCACAATACCCGTCATACGTTTTGCCGTCATCGGTATATAACTTAATTTCACGCCCGCATGAATCGTAAAATAATCGACACCTTGTTCTGCTTGTTCGATGAGTGTGTCTTTAAAAATTTCCCAAGTCAGATCTTCAGCTTTGCCATCTACTTTTTCGAGCGCTTGATAAATGGGGACGGTTCCAATCGGTACGGGACTATTACGAATAATCCACTCACGTGTTTCATGAATGTTTTTTCCCGTGGATAAATCCATCACGGTATCTGCACCCCAACGTGTCCCCCACACCATTTTTTCAACTTCCTCACTGATACTAGAGCCTAGTGCAGAATTACCGATGTTGGCATTAATTTTCACTAAAAAATTACGACCAATAATCATGGGCTCTGTTTCAGGATGATTAATGTTGGCAGGAATGATAGCGCGACCCCGAGCCACTTCATCTCTTACAAACTCTGGTGTGATCTGTTTGGGAATGGCTGCGCCAAAATCATGACCTGGATGTTGTGTTTGTAATAAAGCAGACATGTCTTCACGTCTTTGATTTTCTCGAATGGCAATATATTCCATTTCGGGTGTGACAATCCCTTGTTTAGCGTAATGCATTTGCGACACATTTTTACCTATCTTAGCGCGTCGTGGTTGTCTTAATAAATTGAAACGCATTTTGGCGAGCTCAGGATTTGTCTTGCGTTCATGTCCGAAGATAGATGTAGGACCTTCTAAAAATTCAGTGTCATCTCTTTCTTCAATCCATTGAGATCTTAATGAGGGAAGTCCATTACGAATATCAATTTGATAATCAGGGTCGGTATAAGGGCCTGAAGTGTCATAGACCATGACCGGTGGGTTTTTTTCAGCACCAAAAGATGAAGGGGTATCCGATAAAGATATTTCTCTAAAAGGAACTTTTAAATCAGGACGCGAACCTGTGATGTAGACCTTTTTTGATTTTGCAAAAGATTTGAGCGCTTCAGGATCGAGTGACGCTGTTTCGTTTAAAAATTGATCAATATTTTTTTTTAATTGTTTGTCGGTCGCATTCATGAATTACTCCTTAAATTTTTTGTCATGCCGTAAGGAGTCTTTTAGAGGACTGCATTCCCTACGGCGGCATTACCCGCATCAGGTTCAAAGGGTTTTTCTCACCACCTTGTAAAGCGGACCCCTAGCACCCCATAAAATTACGCGAAACCCCCATGAAATGCAAGTTAGATTTATATTTAAACTATATCAAAATGATGAACTTTTCTTTGGTTATAATGGGCACATGACAATGAATGCCATTGAACAACATCGTTTTAATATGATTGAGCAGCAAATCCGCACTTGGGAAGTTTTAGATCCCGAAGTGCTTAATTTGCTTCATCAAGTACCGCGTGAAAAATTTGTACCGACTGAATATCAGGGGATAGCTTTCGCAGATACTGAAATTCCTTTGCATGATGATGTGAGCATGTTGGCGCCTAAATTAGAAGCAAGACTCATTCAATCCTTATCACTTCAAAAAAAAGATCATGTCTTAGTGGTAGGCTCTGGAAGTGGTTATCTCACTGCGCTCACGGCAAGTTTAGTTAAAAACGTGGTGTCAGTAGACATCAATCCTTATTTCACAAATCTCGCTAAACAAAACTGTCAAAAAATAAAACTTAACAATATTGAATTTGTGACAGGTGATGGTTCATTAGGCTGGTTAAAAAATCAACCTTACGATGCTATTTTATTTGCGGGTTCTTTACCTCATCTTCCAGAAGGTGTTAGAAATCAACTAAATGTGAATGGAAGACTCTTAGTCATTTTGGGCGAAGCACCCTCGATGCATGCAACTTTAATTACAAGATCAAGCCATCAAGATTTTGAAGAAGAAATTTTATTTGAAACAGTTGTACCCTCTTTGTACGTGAAACATGAAAATACATTTGTGTTTTAACTTCTTATGATAAATGATCAACTTTTAAGTCAGGTTGTGATCATTGATATCCAAGACAAGCTTGTGGATGTGATGCCTAAAAGTGACATTGAAAAAGTCGTCGACGTATCAAGCATGCTCATTCAAGCAGCAAAAATTTTAGAAGTCCCTTGCCTTTATACGGAGCAATATCCAAAAGGTCTGGGCACAACAGTCAAAAAATTACAAACGCTACTGCCTCACAGTGCCATTGAAAAAAAGGCATTCTCATGTCTTGATGAATCTAAATTTAAAAGTGCCTTAGTAAAATCAAGACCACAAATTATTTTATGCGGATTAGAAACACATATTTGTATTTTGCAAACAGCATTAGCTTTAAAAGAAGCGGGCAAAGCAGTCTTTGTCGTAGAAGATGCAACTCTCTCAAGATCGAGCCTTCATCATCAAAATGCGATCGCAAGATTAAGATCCGAAGGTATTGTAATCACGAATATAGAGTCCGTGATTTTTGAATGGTTACGCGTGGCCGAAGGTGATCACTTTAAAGCGATCGCAAAACTCATTAAAGCGTAGGTTTTATTTTATTTAAGATTCTTAATGTAGCACCCTGATGGGAATGCATCATTTCGCTGCAAGCTTTCTTCATTTTTAACTGAGAAGATGAGTGAAGCATCTGAGGTAACACTTTTTCTAATTCATCTAATGTTTGAATTCTCAATCCTGCACCTGTGCGGATGGCTTCATTCGATACATCATGAAAGTTATAAGTATGAGGACCTAAAATCACTGGCACGTTCATGGCCATAGATTCAATAAGATTCTGTCCGCCATAAGGCAATATCGTGCCACCCATGAGTGCAATATTCGCTAAGTTGTAATAACTGTACATCTCACCCATAGAGTCGCCTAAAATAAATTGGTAAGGTTTAACCTTTATTTTTTTATCACTGCGTTTAATAAATGACGCACGATATTTTTTTAACATCAGTTCAACTTCTTTAAAACGTTGCGGATGTCGTGGGACAAAAATTGTGACGAGGTTTTTATATTGCAGCTTTAATAAGCGCTGCAAAATAATTTCTTCTTCATCTTGTCTTGAGCTCGCAATCAAAAGTACCAACTGATTTTTTAAATGTAAATGTTTTTTGAGTGCTGTACTTTGTTTATTTGTATCACGTGGAGGGCCCACATCAAATTTTAAATTGCCCATCACTTCAAGGTTTCTTGCACCAAGCGCTTCAAAGCGTTTCGCATCGTTTCTTGTTTGCGCTAGCACGCCTGTTAGTTCTTGAAGCGATGGTTTCACAAGGAGCGAAATTCTTTTATAAAGCTGGAAGGATTTTTCAGACAAACGCGCATTCACTAAATAAAGTGGGATAGATTTTTGAAAAGCTTGATGAATTAAATTAAACCAAAGCTCTGTTTCAAGTAAGAGACCGATTTCTGGTTTAAAGGTATTTAAAAATCTGTTTGTCGCATCGGGGGTATCAAAAGGAAGATAGATGCGGTGGATACGAGAATGTTTAATGTCAATTGAAGTCACTCGCCCGGTAGGTGTGCCATGTGTGATGAGTAAATTATGACGCGGATATTTTTTTAAAAAAAGTTTAATGAATGGAATCGCAGCTTTTGTTTCGCCCACAGAAACAGCATGAATCCAAAGTATTTTTCGTTTGCCCCAGATTTTTTTTGTAGAAGCACTATAAAAACCATAGCGCTCACTCCAATGTTTTAGATAGTCAGGCTGTCTAAAACCCCGGTAAATCAACTTAAAGCAGGTGAATGGGAGAAGAAAATAGACTAAAAGACTATAGAAAAAGCGAATCATGCGGATATTTTCGCATAAACCATCTTGATGAACTTGTGTTTAATTTATTTTTAAAGAAAGGCCTTGCTTAAGTTTTAAAAGTTAAGCTCGAAAAATAGAGGTTAACTTTTTCCCTAAATTTGTGCATATATTTCAATTGACGGACTACTAGGTCATGGATAATATATCTACAAAACCACTATATATTGTGGTTTTAAGCAAAAATACCATGTAACACCAAATTTAGTAAATATACATAAGTAAAGAATAATTCAGGGGAAATCCATGCTCAAAGCTGTTCGTCCAAAGTCCGCATTAAGTGACCATCAAGACCACGAAATACCAATTCAAGATGTTTCACTAGATATCTGGGACAAAAAGTATCGTTTGAAATCAAAACAGGGCGAGCATGTTGATAAAAATATCGATGATTCTTTTAAGCGTGTGGCTAGAGCTTTAGCGGATGTTGAAATTCCAGCTAAAAGAGAAGAATGGTATGAAAAATTCTTATGGGCATTAAGACACGGCGCTATCCCAGCAGGTCGTATTACTTCGAATGCGGGTGCCCTAGAACATAAGCCAGCGACCTCGACGATTAACTGCACAGTATCAGGCATCGTGGAGGACAGCATGTCTGGCATTTTAGATAAAGTGCATGAAGCAGGGCTCACCTTAAAAGCAGGTTGCGGTATTGGCTATGAATTTTCGACCTTAAGACCTAAAGGTGCTTTTGTGGCAGGCGCAGGCGCTTATACAAGTGGCCCACTTTCATTTATGGATATCTACGACAAGATGTGTTTCACCGTGTCATCTGCTGGCGGCCGCCGTGGCGCACAAATGGCAACTTTCGATATTGCCCACCCAGATGTTACTGACTTTATTAAAGCAAAACGTGAAAACGGTCGACTCCGTCAATTTAATCTTTCATGCTTGATCACTAAAGAATTTATGGAGGCGGTCAAGGCTGACAGCGATTGGAAAGTAGCATTCCCTGTCACGGAAAAAGAATCCATCGTTGATGGTTTAAATGTGAATGACGAAAGCCAAGTAGTTTGGAGAGAGTGGCCTGTTAAAGGGAAATACCTCACTAAGGCGGAAGGTATTGACGCTGGTAAAGTTGCATGCCGCGTTTACAAAACTATTAAAGCAAGACGTTTGTGGGACATCATCATGTCATCAACTTACGATTTTGCTGAGCCTGGTTTTATTTTGATTGATCGCGTGAACGAAATGAACAACAACTGGTTCTGCGAAAACATTCGCGCTACCAACCCATGTGGCGAGCAACCTCTCCCACCTTACGGTGCTTGTTTATTAGGTTCCGTGAACTTAACAAAATTTGTTAAAAAACCTTTCACCGATGAAGCATTTTTTGATTGGGCTGAATATAAAGAAGTGATTGCGATCTTTACACGTATGTTAGATAACGTGGTTGAAATTAATGGCCTACCTTTAGAAGAGCAACGCAAAGAAATTGTACGTAAACGTCGTCACGGCATGGGTTACTTAGGTTTAGGTTCATCACTCACGATGCTTAAGATGCAATATGGTGATGATGCTTCTTTAAAATTCACTGACGAAGTGAGCCGTATTTTGGCCGAGGTGGGTTGGGAAGCAGGGATTGATTTAGCCGATGAAAAAGGTGCCGCTCCCATTATGGACGAAGAGTTTGTAGTGACTGCCGACATGTTAGCTAAGCGTCCTGAGATGGCAGCCGATGGTATTAAAGTGGGTGCTAAAGTTAAAGGCAAAGTATTGCTCGGTAAATATAGTCGCTATATGCAGCAATTCCCTGAGGGACTTCGTAATAAGATTGCTAAACAAGGTGTGCGTTTCACACACCATAGTTCAATTGCACCGACAGGCACGATTTCATTGTCTTTAGCTAATAATGCAAGTAACGGGATTGAACCTTCTTTTGCACATCACTATAGTCGTAACGTGATTCGTGAAGGTAAGAAATCAAAAGAAAAAGTGGATGTCTACTCATACGAATTATTAGCGTATCGCGAATTGATTAATTCAAATGCGATGCCGTTCTCAGAAAAAGAAGATGAAAAATTACCGGATTATTTTTTAGATTCTTCAACAATTCAAGCGAAAGCACACGTCGATATTCAAGCGGCTTCACAAAAGTGGATTGATAGTTCGATTTCTAAAACCATCAACGTGCCAACGGATTACGATTACGAAGACTTTAAAAATATTTATTTATACGCATATGACAAAGGCCTTAAAGGTTGTACAACTTTTAGATTCAACCCAGAGGCTTTCCAAGGTGTATTGGTGACAGAAAAAGATTTAGAGAACACCACTTATAAATTTACTTTAGAAGATGGCTCTCAAGTTGAAGTAAAGGGTAACGAAGAAATTGAATATGATGGTGAAACCCACTCAGCAGCGAATCTTTATGACGCACTCAAAGAAGGTTATTACGGTAAGTTCTAAGACTTAAGAAATTAAAGGAAAATAATGGCAATTAAAATTGAAAAAAAGATCGTAGGTTATAACGTCGTTTCTGAAGAAGATAAAGCGAATGCGCTAGCTCAGAGAGAAAATCAAAATGTCGTGCAATTAGGTGAGCCTTTAGGCCGCCCTGAAAAAATTACAGGTTCCACTTATAAAGTGAAAACACCTGTGACTGAGCACGCACTTTATATCACGATCAATGACATCATCATGAACGAAGGTACGCCGCAAGAACATCGCAGACCTTTTGAAATTTTTATTAATTCAAAAAACATGGATCACTTCCAATGGATTGTAGCTTTGACGCGCGTGATGTCTGCTGTATTCAGAAAAGGTGGCGATTTGACATTCTTGGTCGAAGAACTTCATAGCGTATTTGATCCTAATGGTGGCTACTTTAAAAAAGGCGGTAAGTACGTGCCGAGTCTAGTGGCTGAAATCGGTGAAGTCGTTGAGCAACATTTAATTGATATTGGTATGCTTAAAAAAGCCTTACCTGATGAACATCAAAAAAAATTGATGGAAGAAAAGCGTGCTGAATATATGGAAAAACATTCTGAAGAAATTGATAGTACAGGATACCCAAAAGGCTCACAACTTTGTAGCAAATGCCAAACGAAAGCAGTCATTATGATGGACGGATGTCTCACATGCTTAAGTTGTGGTGACAGTAAATGTGGTTAAGTTTTGAATTTTTATGGAACTAAGCTTTTTAGTTCGCTATCTATCATTTCCTTAGTTAAATTTTTTTCGTTATGTATCGATTTTTAACCCTACTATTTTTTATTCCTCAAATAGTCTTTGCAATGGCTTCAAGTGAGGTTACTTTTGCTGTTTCACCTTCAATCGTGAAGGTTCATGTGCTTGATTCAAAAGGGGGCCATGGAGTTGGTTCAGGCATTGTTGTAGCTGAAGATCAAGTTGCAACTAATTGTCATGTTATAGCTAACTCTCAAGGGGTACAAATTGCAAAATATGGTGAGCGATTTGCACCTGTCAGCATGAAAGCAGACTGGCGCCATGATTTATGCATACTCCAATTTAAGTTTTTAAATATTAAGCCGGTTGTTTTGGGCGACACTAAAAAACTCATATACGAGCAATCAGTTTTTTCAAAAAGTTATAGTGGCAATGCTGTTAAACCAGTTGTGTCGTATGGGCAAATTAAAGCTTTATATTCTCTAGATAATGAAAATATCATTCACTCCTCAACTGGCTTTGCTATGGGAGCTTCTGGTGGAGGGCTTTTTGACGACGAGGGGCAGCTGATTGGAGTGACTACTTTTAAAAGCCCAGGACGCTTTGCTTATTTTTATAGTATTCCTGTGGAGTGGGTAAAAAAATTATTGCAGCAAGGTAAAGATATAGAATTGACTGCTCAAACTGAATTGCCTTTCTGGGATGCGCCCTTAGATAAACGTCCTTATTTTATGCAAACTTATGATGCTGAGCGAGAGAAGCAATGGGGCCGTTTATTTGAGATTTCAAGCCTTTGGCTTAAAAGTGAACCTCAATCTCTCGAAGCAATTTTTACTAAAGCTTTATCTCAATTTGAACTAAAAGATTATGTGGGAGCAAAGAAAGTATTAGACGAGGTTGTCAAGAAAAATTCTCGTCATGCACGTGCACAGTTTTACTTATTAAAGATTGCAAAAGTTAATAATGATACCAATCAAATTCTGGCGATTGAGACATTGTTAAGTCAGTTAGATGAATCCCTATTGCAGGAAGCACAATGAAACTAAGTTTTAAACAATTGATATTGTTAAGTATGCCATTTCTCATTTCAAGTTGTGGGAGTGTGAAGATGCCCGAAGTAAATTTACCTATGCTTAACGGTGATTATCGTGAACTCTCGACTGCTCCTCTAGGGGCTTCCTTGTACAAGTGTGAAAAAAATAAGAAGTTTTATATAAAAGCTCTCGAGGGCGGTAAAGAGATGTGGATGACTTTCCCGGATCGTGAATTTGGTTTAAAACAAGTAGACGCCTTAAAAAATACTTATACTAATGAGTCGACCACATTAGAGATCAATGACCCTGAGACATCCATTAAAGAGGGCGATGTTTTAACTTATCAAAAATGTCAGATACAAAAGTTAAAATAGCCACTTGCGCTTCATAAAAACGAGGCGTACATTAAAGGTTCATCACCATTTGATTTTTTAAGGGAGGGTCTTATGGATAATAAGTATGGTCTTGGAAGTGACAAAGTATCTGCGGAGATTCATGATCACCATGAGAAAGCCGCGAGCTGTTATAAGTGCCAGGCAACTCATTTGCAATATTGCCCGACCATGGAAGATCACCAGTGTGTCGATTGTGGTGAGTGGCAAAATGACGCTCCTTTAAATTACTCTACAGGCCGCAGTTCAGACTACTAAAATTCACTTTAAACTCGCTTCGAATCAAGTAAAATAAGGGATTCCGTTTTTCTATTAACCCCTTATTAAGCTTAGGATGAAGCATGTTAATTCAGTCAGAATTCGTTGATTTAAATACCCCTACAGGCATTATGCGTACTTATGTGCATAAGCCTCTCACGCATAAAAAGACCCCCGCAATTCTTTTTTATTCAGAAATTTTTCAGCAAACAGGTCCGATTGAACGTGCAGCCAAAATCATTGCGGGTCATGGATTCACTGTGTTAGTGCCTGAAGTCTTTCACGAGTTAAATCCAATTGGCACAGTCTTAGCTTACGATGACGCAGGACGTGATAAAGGTAATGCGGATAAGTCTGCAAAAGACGTTGAGGGTTATGACGCTGACAATCAAGCAATGATTGCATGGATCAAAAAACAACCTTGGTTTTCAGGCCATATCGGGGCTATGGGATTTTGTATTGGCGGGCACTTAGCTTTTAGAGCAGCACTTCAACCCGAGATTGAAGCCACCGCATGTTTTTATGCGACAGATTTACATACCAATGTGATTCCAAACAAACCTAATCAGCATTCCATGAATCGCTTAAAAGATATCAAGGGTGAGCTCCTAATGATTTGGGGCAAACAAGACAACCATATTCCAGAACAAGGCCGTAAAGTCGTTTATGAAAAAATGCTTGATGCTCAATTAGCATTTACGTGGCATGAGTTTAATGGCCAACATGCCTTTATGCGTGACGAAGGTGAGCGCTATGATCCTGAGTTGGCACTTTTAGGTTACGACTTAGCTTTAAAACTTTTCCAACGCAAGCTTGCTTAAACGCAATCTGAGATTGACTCGAGCCAGCGTTTACGGCGAAGCTTTTCATCGGTAGTTAATTCAATCGGCGTGGTTTTCTTTTCCAACGGAATTAAATGATCTGTCTCGTCTTTGCTCTGAGGCAATGTATTCAGCGAATCTGTATTATAATTTTGCATATAGCTTTTCCTTTTGGGATTGTATTTAACTCTATGGAATTGTGTTCCATTGAATTACGACTCTAAATTTATTAAAAAATTCAATGTTTGACGAATAAAGCCACATCCATGAATCTTAAAATTAACGGTAATATAAAATCTTTTGATGACACTTCGATGACAATCGAAGGATTAGTCATACAACTTAATCTTTTAGGTAAGCGAATTGCAATCGAAAAGAACGGCATGATTATTTCAAAATCTGAATTCCAAAATATCTTGCTCCAAGATGGCGACCAATTAGAAATTGTTGGCGCAGTTGGTGGTGGTTAAGATGGCACAAAAAAAAGATTCACTTATCATCGCAGGTAAAAGTTACCAATCAAGACTATTGGTAGGTACTGGTAAATATAAAGATTTTCAGGAAACAAGACTCGCGATTGATGCGAGTGGTGCAGAAATTATTACAGTTGCGATTCGCCGAACTAATATTGGTCAAAATGAAGGTGAGCCATCTCTTCTTGATTTTGTGCCACCCAATCGTTTTACTTATCTTCCTAATACGGCAGGTTGTTATTCAGCCGATGATGCGGTGAGAACACTTCGTTTGGCCCGAGAATTATTAGATGGCCATACGCTTGTCAAATTAGAAGTCTTAGGTGACCCTAAAACACTTTATCCCAACGTGATGGAAACTTTAAAAGCCGCAGAAATTTTAATTAAAGAAGGTTTTGATGTGATGGTGTACACATCAGATGATCCGATTGTGGCAAAAGAACTTGAAAACATTGGTTGCTGTGCCATCATGCCTTTGGCTTCTCTCATTGGCTCTGGCATGGGTATTTTAAATCCATGGAATTTACAAATTATTATTGAACATGCAAAAGTTCCTGTTTTAGTAGACGCAGGTGTGGGTACCGCTTCAGATGCTGCGATTGCTATGGAATTAGGTTGCGAAGGTGTCCTCATGAATACAGCAATTGCAAGTGCAAATGATCCAATCATGATGGCAAGTGCTATGAAAAAAGCCATTGAGGCTGGGCGCGAAGCATACCTTGCAGGACGAATGGCTAAGAAATTATATTCAGCATCACCCACCTCCCCCACACAAGGCATGATTTCCTAATATTATGGGATCTTCAAAATTACATGCGATTCGTATTAATGTTGAAACTCATTTTGTAGAAGAAAAATCTAGCATTGAGCATAACCGTTATTTTTTCAATTACACCGTTACGATCAGCAATGATGGATTGATTCCAGCGCAGCTTGTGAGCCGTCATTGGATTATTACAGACGCTAATGAAGAATCTTTTGAAGTGAAAGGTTTAGGGGTAGTGGGTGAACAGCCTCTGATTCAACCGCATGAGTCGTATACTTATACTAGCGGGACTGAAATTAACACACCTGTAGGCTCCATGCACGGCAGTTATCAGATGGTGTCCGAAGATGGCACATCATTTGATGCAGAAATTCCTATGTTTATTTTATCGATGCCAAGGACGCTCCATTAAATGAGACATTTCATTGTATTCTTACTTACTTTATTTCTTGTCTCATGCGTAGATGTTCCCAATAAGGGAGAAAAAGTTTCTGTTACAAAACCTAATTGTGATTGCCCAAAAATTAAAACAGAAAAAGAAGATATAGCAAAAATTCCTGATTACGGCCTTCTAAAAAAATCAGACTGGGGCGCGATTGAATCCTCATTTGAAAGTGACAATCTTATTCCTGCTTGGACAGCATGGCTTAGAAGCTGTTCTGCTTTAAAACAAAAAGAAGCTTGGAAAAAAGTATGTGATGTTGCAGATGACATTAAAGAGCCAAGTGATGAAAATATTAAAAACTATTTTAAAAACTATTTTAATGTGTATATCGCAAGTAATATTGATGGCTCTGAAACCGGTATCATTACTGGTTATTATCAGCCTATCTTAAAAGGTAGTAAGGTTAAAACGTCGCATTACAAAATCCCGCTTTACACAACGCCCAAAGATTTGATTACTGTGGATTTAAGTGAAGTTTATCCAGAACTTAAATCAAAACGTTTGCGTGGGAAAGTAGTGGGAAACAAATTAGTCCCCTACTTATCAAGAGCCGAGATTGATGGGCAAGGCACCCCTTTGGCAGGAAATGAAATTGTTTGGGTAGAAGATCCTGTAGAGGCTTTCTTTTTAGAGATTCAAGGATCAGGCATTATTCATTTTGATAATGGAGAAACTATGCAAATTGGGTATGCCGATCAAAATGGCCATCCATTTAAAGCGATCGGTTCAGCACTCATTCAGAAAAAAGAAATCACCATGGCTGAAGCTTCGATGGAAGGCATCAAAGATTGGGCTAGAAAAAATATTGTGAAACTTAAAGCATTTTTAAACATGAATACTAGCTATGTATTTTTTAGAAAATTACCAGATGATTTACCAGGTCCGATTGGTGCTTTAGGGGTATCGATTGAAGCCGAGCGAAGTGTTGCGATCGATCCTAAATTTATTCCATTAGGGGCGCCTATTTTCTTATCTACAACCCAACCTAATACCAATGATTCTCTCGATCGCTTAGTGGTTGCTCAAGATACAGGCGGGGCAATTCGAGGCGGTGTTCGCGCAGATTTCTATTGGGGCACTGGGGAAGAGGCGGGAAGAAAAGCGGGATCGATGAAACAACAGGGAAAAATTTGGGCATTACTCCCTAAGGATTATGTATTTCCAATCGCGACTCAAGAATTTGCCGTGAAACGCAATCGTATTGAGGAATCTTCCAAATAAAAAAAAGGAAGCTAAGCTTCCTTTTTTATGTAACCGTAGTTTACGAACAATTACTTGTTCATTACGTACATAGTTACTTCAAAGCCAAAACGCATTTCTGTAGCTGCTGGAGTTGTCCACATAATATTTCTCCTATAAGAGTTAAACGATCTGCATTCAAGATGCATTAGAGAAACTATAGGCTGCATCTATATTAAATACACGGAACAGGTAATGAATTAGACCTCATGATTTTCATGATAGGGCCATGATATTGGCGACATTAATATCTAGGGCTTTTGGTGTATCAATGAAGGTAATAGGGTTCATCGATCTCCAGACAAGGTAGATGGGGGTATCTGTAATTTTGAATTCATTACGATCAATGATGTCACCATGACTATCGAATATCTTAGCAGAGAAGATATCTTCAATATGATAAAAATTTTCTGGATTTAAAGTTTTATCATCTCGCGCCCATATCGCATGCATTTGCTCTCTCTCATTTTTAAAGTGATGAATTTCAAAAGATGCATCATGAAATAAAGAACCCAGATAAGTCATGCCCTCCATACGATCCACTAGAAATAGAATACCTTCGGCATTTTTGTAGGGCACGTATAGCTTAGTGAGTCGGCCTGAGGCAGTCAGTAAAGAAATCGCTCGCAGTGTGTAAGAAGTAATTTCATGACGCTTTAATTCAATTGTTCCATAAATGGTTTTGATGTTAAAACTTTCCGCAATTCTTTGAATGAGCGCTAATTTTTTTATGAGATTGAATCTAAAAAGTTTACCTAATTTGGGGATTAAGAAATTTGAATAAATAAGCTCAGGCTCTTTATCCATTTCGTTGGTTAAATTAATCGTGTGAATATCAGGTAGTTGATATTTGTCTTTTAAAAGCTTAAATACCATGTCATTAAAGAAAGGGCTAAACGAGGGGATGGAAGGGCCTGCGACTTTAATCTTTTTTAGTCTCGCAATATTAAACGTCATGGTCCAAATATTTAAGAACATATGTAATGCTTTCCGAGTAAAGCTCGTCATCTCAATTTCAATCGATGCAATATGAGCTTGATAGCCTAATAATGTAAGGTCTAAAAGCTCCCGCCATTCTAGATAGATATCTTCCTCGTTTATTAGTACCAGTTTGAGATTAAATTTAATATCATTTCCAATGAGGTCATCCATAAACGTCGCACTAAATTCACTGATACGATTGGATGGAATAAGAAGTGTCACATCTCTTATTTTATGCTGACGACACATTTCAACAGCACCTATGGGGTCTTCAATTAAATCTTCAATGGTAAGGCTTAATCCAAAAAAGCGATTCGGGATTTTATGGTTTTTTGGTGGAATGTGCCCGTGATTAAAAAAAAGCTTGGGGCTTAAAATAAGTAAACAAGCATTTCTAAGAAATGCGTGATTGAAAAAAGAAAACTTTTTAAACATGGGCTCTATTATAACTTTAAGCGATTAAATTTTATGGATAAAAAAAGGGCGCTATAAAGCGCCCTTGAGAAGTCACTACTTCCAGGATATTTTAGTTATGGTAAGCCGTTTCGCCATGACTTGATGTATCTAAACCTTCTCTTTCAGCGTCAGGTTTGACTCGCAATCCCATGGTCGCATCGATAACTTTAAAAAGTATATAACTTACAATCCCTGACCAGAGAACTGTAACGCCGACCGCGATAGCCTGGATATATACTTGATCTGACATGGTTATACCTTCGGCAAATCCAACACCACCTAGATCAGGTGACATAAAAATGCCTGTGCCGATTGCACCTACGATTCCACCTACACCGTGAACGCCAAATACGTCGAGTGAGTCATCGTAGCCTAATGCATTTTTAAGCCATGTGACGGCATAGAAACAGACAATACTTGCAATAAAGCCGAGTGCAATTGCCCCCATAGGACCCACGAAAGCGCATGCTGGGGTGATCGCTACCAGTCCAGCTATGGCACCTGATGCACCACCAAGCATTGATGGCTTTCCTCGAGTTAACCATTCAATAAAGACCCAACCAAGCACAGCTGCTGCGGTAGCAATTTGAGTATTAATTAAAACTAAACCTGCTGTGCCATCAGCTGCGAGTTCACTGCCTACGTTAAAGCCAAACCAACCCACCCAAAGTAATGACGCGCCAATCATAGTCATTACCAAGTTATGAGGGGGCATTGCTTCTTTTCCGTAGCCAATTCTTTTGCCAATAACGATAGCACCGACAAGCGCGGCTATACCCGCATTGATATGAACGACAGTACCACCGGCAAAGTCTTTTGCACCAAGCGTTGCAAGAACACCACCACCCCAAACCATATGAGCAACGGGCAGATAAACTACTGTGACCCATAACACCATAAAGACGAGTAATGAAGAAAATTTAATGCGCTCTGCAAATGCACCCACGATCAACGCGGGTGTAAGTGCGGCAAAAGTTAATTGGAAAGTAGAGAAAATAAATTCTGGAATGGTTCCAGATAATGTGTCTGTTCCAATCCCTTTTAGAAATATTTTACTTAAGCCACCAATGTAATCGTTATAAGCCCCACCATCTGAAAAGGCTAAAGAGTAACCATAAACCACCCAAATAATAGAGATTAACGAGAATGTAACAAACACTTGCATCAAAACAGACAACATATTTTTTGATCGAACGAGGCCACCATAAAATAAAGCAATGCCTGGAATGGACATCATGATCACAAGGACGGTTGCGACGATCATCCAAGCCGTATTGCCCTCACTTAATACAGGCGCAGGTTCGGAGGCTTCACCTGCAGCAGCAGGAGTTACATCTGGCGATGTTTCTGCAAGCATTATTGGCTCGGCTGCAGAAAAAGTAGACGTAGCATCTAAATTTTCAGCGGCAAAACCCACATTTAAATTTAATAGGCTTAAGCATAGAATGCTCATAAACGATAATATTAATAATATTTTTTTCATAATTGTTTCCTCTGATTAAAGAGCGTCCTCCCCGGCTTCACCGGTTCGTATGCGATAAACTTCTTCGAGTTCCATCACAAAAATTTTGCCGTCACCAATTTTGCCGGTAAGTGCTGATTTTTGAATCGCTTCAACTGCGCGTTTGAGTAATTTATTTGGGATAGCTGCTTCGATTTTTACTTTAGGTAAAAAGTCGATGACGTATTCGGCGCCGCGATAAAGTTCCGTATGGCCTTTTTGACGACCAAATCCTTTGACTTCGGTCACTGTGATTCCCTGAACTCCAATGGAGGAGAGAGCTTCACGAACTTCATCTAGCTTAAACGGCTTGATGATTGCTGTTACAAATTTCATGTTAATTCCCCTTGAGGTTTAAAAAAATTAAGAAAGGGCCTTGGCCTTAGGTCTTTGTCTTAACAATTACTTTTAGAACGTTTTTTGAACAAAGACTGTGCCAGTACTATCGCCAATATTTTTATTAGCATAAGTCCAATTGGCTGCAGCATTTGCGGTACTTATATTTGTATCAGTATAGAAAGCACCGATATTTACGCCCCCATCAAATCCTTTTGTGAGCCCAACTTTCCAGTCCGTATAACTTGCATCAGGACTTGAGTAACTGGCTCTGGCTTGATTAAATTCTTGACGACCTACATGAAGGAGGGCTGTAATTCCAGTATCTGCAAGCGGGATATTTGCATTAAGTTCAGCGTAATAAGTTCCTCTCTCATCATCCCCATTCGTTCCAGCGTTATATTTTTTGCCAAATCCCCAGGCATCTTTTGAAACTACACCAGAAATTTTTGCTTGAAGCCAACCATAGCTAAGAGCGCCATATAACTCTGTCGTATTGGCCTTATCAAAACCAACATTTCTTGCGCCAGGGTAATAATACTGAAGTGCACCTAAATCAATACCAATCCCTTGAACCTCAGTTTTAAATCCACCATAGAGATCAATTTCTAAGCTCCCACCTGAGCTGTAAACTGGGGCTAAACTTGTTCCCGCATTATCTCTGAGCCAGCTGACGTTGGAAGCCCAGCCACCAATATAGAGACCGCTTTTATGACTTACATCAAAACCACCTTGAAGCGCTGGTTTGTTATTTGTTTGGGTTAAGCCACGGAAAATGTATTGACTAAAAAGTCCTACATTATATGAAGCCGTAAAATCAGATGCAGGTGCAGCGTCAGCTGCAAAAACAAATGAAGGCGCTGCAAGAGCCCCTAAGACTGCTGTTGTAATAAGCCATTTACGCATTTTAAAACTCCCTTAAGTAAAAATTTCCTGAAAATAATGTGATTAGTTATTTTTATATTCACACAATAATATAAGCAATTACCGTGCCAACTTACTTATTATATTAAAATCAATGAGTTAGTAAATACCACCTTAGATAGCAATAGGTCTGTATGCACTTAATGTGCCTTTAAATCTGATAAACTCTTGAATCATAAGGAAATTTATCATGCTAAATAATGAAAAATTAAACGAAATATCTAATAAAATCAGAGAGATAGTGAAAGATTCACCCTTGCCTGATATTGAAAAGAATATCGATGCACTATTAAAGGGCATGTTCACTAAAATGGAGCTTGTAACTCGAGAAGAGTTTGATGTTCAAACGGAAGTCTTAAAGCGTACCCGTCAAAAATTAGAAGAGTTAGAAAAGAAACTATACGAGATTGAGGCGCGTAAAAAATAATGACCTTTTGGGTTCTTGTTACACTCTATGCATATCAGATATGCGTAACACATCTTTAAAAAATTAATGTCACAGGACTTCATGACTGATCAAGAAAAAATATTAAGAAAGCTTTTGGCTGAGCGAATTCTATTTATGGATGGTGCCATGGGGACCATGATTCAACAACATAAACTCACGGAAGAGGATTATCGCGGGGGTAGTGATGGTCGTTTTGCAAAATTTTCAGCGCCAAAAGGACAGCGAGAATTATTCCTTAAAGGCAACAACGAGTTATTGAGCCTCACTCAACCTCAAATCATTCAAAGTATTCACGAAGCTTATTTAGAAGCAGGCTCTGACATTATTGAAACTAATACTTTTGGTGCAACAGAAATAGCGCAAGACGATTATTCAATGTCAGATTTAGCCTATGAAATGAATGTGGCATCAGCCAAATTAGCGCGCCAAGCGGTGGAAAAATTTTCAACTCAAGATAGACCGAGATTTGTAGCAGGTGCTGTTGGCCCTACCCCTAAAACTGCATCGATCTCACCCGATGTAAATGATCCTGGAGTGCGTAATATTACATTTGAAGAATTAAAAAATAGTTATCTTAATCAAGTGAAAGCCTTGGTTGAAGGTGGCGTTGACATTCTTTTAGTTGAAACGATTTTTGATACCTTGAATTGCAAAGCTGCTCTTTTTGCAATCGAAACATATTTTGAAGAAAACAAATTACGTTTGCCGATTATGTTATCTGGCACAGTAACAGATGCGTCAGGTCGTATTTTATCAGGACAAACAGTGGAAGCTTTTTGGAATTCAGTGCGACATGCAAAGCCTTTGACGATCGGTTTAAACTGCGCGTTAGGGGCGGCACTCATGCGGCCATACGCTGAAGAATTGTCTAAAATTGCAGACACTTATACTTGTATTTATCCCAATGCAGGCTTACCCAATCCTATGTCAGATACAGGTTTTGATGAAACCCCCAAAGATACTTCATCCTTACTTAAAGATTTTGCGATGAGTGGTTTTGTCAATATTGCAGGAGGATGTTGCGGCACAACGCCTGAGCATATCAAGGCAATTGTGGATGAAATACAAAATATCAAACCTCGCGAAATTCCAAACGTGGAAAGTGTGACTAGACTTTCAGGGCTCGAATCATTCTTAATTAGAGATGATTCCTTATTTGTGAATGTGGGTGAACGAACGAATGTGACAGGCTCAAAGGTATTTGCAAATTTAATCATTAATGAAAAATATGATGAGGCGCTATCAGTAGCGCGACAGCAAGTGGAAAATGGTGCACAAATCATTGATATCAATATGGATGAGGGCATGCTTGATGCATTAAAAGCCATGAGGTATTTTTTAAATTTGGTCGCCTCTGAACCTGACATAGCCAGGATTCCCATCATGATTGATTCATCCAAGTGGGAAGTCATTGAAGCAGGATTGCGTTGTGTACAAGGCAAAGCAATTGTTAATTCAATTTCACTAAAAGAAGGTGAGACTGAATTTATTCGTCAAGCACAATTATGTCAACGCTACGGTGCGGCAGTGATCGTTATGGCATTTGATGAAAAAGGTCAGGCTGATACATACCAAAGAAAGATAGAAATTTGTAAACATGGTTATGACTTATTAACATCAAAGATACATTTTCTTCCTGAGGATATAATTTTTGATCCCAATATCTTCGCTGTTGCAACAGGCATTGAGGAACATAATAATTATGCGGTTGATTTTATTAACGCTACGAGATGGATTAAAGAAAATCTTCCACATGCAAAAATTTCAGGCGGTGTATCCAACGTCAGTTTTAGCTTTAGAGGGAATGATGCAGCTCGCGAGGCGATTCACACAGTTTTCTTATATCATGCAATCAAAGCTGGGTTATCTATGGGGATTGTCAATGCAGGCATGATGGGTGTCTATGACGATCTAGATCCTGAACTTAAAGAGCGTGTTGAGGACGTTGTGCTTAATCGAAGACTCGATGCTACAGATAGAATGATCGAAATTGCCGGCACCTTAAAAGGGGGTAAAAAAGAAGTTCAAACACTCAACTGGCGAGGGACAGATACTGAACCAATGAGTAACCATAAAAGACTTGAATATGCGCTGGTCCACGGCATTACTGATTTTATTTTAGAGGATACTGAAGAAGCGCGATTAGAAACAATACAAAAAGAAGGGAGACCTATTCATGTCATTGAAGGCCCATTAATGGATGGTATGAATGTGGTTGGCGATTTGTTTGCCCAAGGTAAAATGTTTTTACCGCAAGTGGTTAAATCTGCGAGAGTGATGAAGCAAGCCGTCGCTCATTTAGTGCCTTTTATTGAAGAAGAAAAAAAATTAGAAGAAAAAAGAACCGGAGTCGTTTCAAAACCTAAAGGCAAAATGCTCATTGCCACAGTGAAAGGTGACGTGCATGACATCGGTAAAAATATTGTATCAGTAGTTTTGCAATGTAATAACTTCGAAGTCATTAATATGGGTGTGATGGTGCCATGCACAGAAATTTTAGAGATGGCTAAAAAAGAGAATGTTGACATTATTGGTTTGTCTGGACTTATTACGCCATCATTGGAAGAAATGACACATGTCGCAAAAGAAATGCAGCGAGACCCTCACTTTAGAGGGTTAAAAACGCCACTTCTTATAGGGGGTGCTACAACCTCACGAGCTCACACCGCGGTAAAGATTGCGCCTCATTATGATGGCCCAGTCATTTACGTGCCTGATGCATCAAGATCTGTAGCAATCATGCAATCTCTTTTAACGCCTGAACAAAAAGATCAATATATTCTTGATATTGAAAAAGATTATGCACGCGCACGCGAACAACATGCCAATAAAAAAGGTGTGAAATTATTATCGCTTGAAGAAGCAAGACTTAATAAATCAAAACTTCAATTTGATAAAACATATACACCTAAAGTACCAAAATTTATTGGTAAACGTGCATTTAAAAATATTGATCTCAATTTAATTGCACCTTATATCGATTGGAGCCCATTCTTTCAGACTTGGGATTTGGTTGGCTTTTATCCGGCGATATTAAATGATCCTATTGTGGGGAAAAGTGCGACACAAGTTTTCAATGAAGCACAAACTATGCTCACAAAACTCATCAATAATCGAGCGCTCATGGCTAATGGTGTGGTGGCTTTTTATCCAGCTAATAGTGTTGATGATGACATCGAAATTTATGAAGATGAGTCACGCACTAAAAATTTATTTACATACTATGGCTTAAGACAGCAATCTGAAAAACCCACAGTAAATAATGAACAAAAACCCAATCAGTGCTTATCAGATTTTATTGCGCCTAAATCCTCAGGTATAAAAGATTACATCGGTGTCTTCGCAGTGACGAGTGGGTTAGGCATGGAAAAATATGAAAAAGAATTTCAAACTAAAAATGATGATTACAGTAGTATTATGTTTAAATCCTTAGCTGACCGTTTAGCTGAAGCATTTGCTGAGTATATGCATGAGCGAGTAAGAAAAGATTTGTGGGGTTATGCAGCAGAAGAAAATTTAGATAAAGAAGGCCTTGTTAAAGAAGCTTATAAGGGTATTCGTCCTGCACCTGGTTATCCTTCATGTCCAGATCATACGGTTAAAAAAGACATTTTTACGCATCTAAGATTAGATGAAATCGATATGCATCTTACCGATTCATTCGCGATGACACCTGCTGCTTCCGTGTCAGGTTTTTATTTTGCACATCCAGAAGCGCAATATTTTAGCGTTGATAAAATTGGGGATGACCAATTAAAAGATATGGCTAAGCGTCGCGATGTATCGATTGAATATTTAAAAAAATGGTTGGCACCTAATTTATCATAAAAAAAATGCACATTCATATCCTAGGTATTTGCGGAACATTTATGGGTGGTATAGCATCCTTAGCCAAAGCTTCAGGGTATCGAGTAACAGGTTGCGATACGAATGTCTATCCACCTATGAGCACTCAATTACAAAGTATTGGCATTGAACTCATCGAAGGTTTTGATAAAAAACAAACTGCATTAAAGCCAGATCTCTATGTAATTGGTAATGTGGTATCACGTGGCAATCCTTTGATGGAAGAAATTATGAATCAAGGCTTGCCTTATATATCAGGACCGCAATGGCTTTATGAGGCGATTCTAAAGGACAAATGGGTACTTGCAGTTGCAGGGACACATGGTAAAACAACCACAACATCCATGCTTGCCTGGATTTTAGAATTTAATGGTTATGCACCAGGATTTCTTATTGGTGGCGTACCACTCAATTTTGATGGTTCAGCTCGTTTACCGCAAAAAAATAAATCGAATGAAACCTCACCCTTCTTTGTGATTGAAGCAGATGAATATGACACAGCTTTTTTTGATAAACGCTCTAAGTTTGTTCATTATCACCCAAAGACTGCGATATTAAATAATCTTGAATATGATCATGCAGATATTTTTCCTGATCTTCATGCGATTGAAACTCAATTTCATCATATGGTGCGTATGGTACCCGGTATCGGACGCGTCATTATTAATGATGAAGAAGACAGTTTAAAAAGAGTGATTGAAAAAGGTTGCTGGTCTGAAAAAGTTTATATCGGGAGTAAGCAAGGCTTATCAGTTGGTAAAGTTAATCAAGATCAGTCTTTTGAAGTCTTAAATCTTGGTAAATTGATAGGTGCTTTATCTTGGGATCTTTTAGGCCATCATAATCGTATGAATGCATTAGCCGCGATTGCGGCTTCTCACCACGTCGGTGTTTCGTTAGAAGATGCGATAGAAGCGTTACAAACATTTAAAAATGTAAAACGTAGAATGGAATGTATCGGTAAAAAAAATGGTATTACAATTTATGATGATTTTGCTCATCATCCAGCAGCGATATCAACAACCCTCGCAGGATTACGAGCTAAAGTTGGCAAAGCGAGAATTATTGCAGTCCTAGAGCCAAGATCTAATACAATGAAATTAGGCACGATGAAAAGCGCGCTACCCGAAAGTTTAAAAGATGCAGATCAAGTATTTTGTTATGGTGAGAAATTAACTTGGAATGCCGAAGAAGCTTTAGCACCTATAAAAAATAAATCATTTGTAGGACAAGACATGCAAATTTTTGTTGAAGCTATTTTAAAAGAGACTAAACCAGGAGACCATATACTTGTGATGAGTAATGGCAGTTTTAACGATATTCATCAAACCCTATTAAAGGGATTGTTTTAATCTATGTCTATGGATGAAAGTATCTATAAGAATAATATTCTTAAGCTTTCAATTCTTTTATCCTTTATGCTCCATTTCCTTGCGATCCAACTCATACATTTTAAGCCTATAAAACCATTTCAAAATAAGTTTTCTCAGATTGAAGTTATTTTAACAAACTCTAAAGATAACTATCAAACAGATGCAGATGTTCTAGCGCAAAGTAATTCTGATAAGGGGGGTAACACAGAAAAAGATATTCATAAAAAAACACCACTACCAACTGTCACTGAAAATAAAAATACTTTTCAGTTAAATAATCGTGGCAATCAAGCAGTTGAAGGAAGAGCTTCAAGTTTGTCACAAGAAAAAATTGTAAAAAAAGACGTTCAAGTATTGAATGAGCCTAAAGCAGTTCAGCAGCCTAAAGAGTCAAAAGTTATCAATAAATCAATTAGCAAGGAAGATGTTCTAGCAAGTGCGAGTGAAATTAGTGCATCAGATGCAGCACTTTCAAATCAAATCTCTAATTTTGAAAAACAACCTAGACGAAAATATATTGGTGCTCGTACCAAAGAATATAAATATGCGCTTTATGCCGAAGCATGGAGGCAAAAAGTAGAAACTTTAGGTAATATGAATTATCCAGAAGAGGCTCGTGAAAAGAAATTTTCAGGCCAACTAAGGATGACGGTTTCTTTAAAGCCTGATGGAAGAATTGATAATATTGAGATTAATCAAAGTTCAGGATTTAAAATTCTAGATGAAGCCGCTAAAAAAATTGTGGAACTAGGTGCTCCCTATGCAACATTTCCTGAAGATATTCGAAAAGAAGTTGATATACTTAGCATTACAAGAACATGGACTTTCACGAAAGATGAACATTTGTCATCCCAATAAATGAATTATTACAAATATCATATTTTCTTTTGTCTAAATCAGCGCGAGGATGGTGAGGCGTGTTGCTCTGACAAAGGGGCTGAAAATATGTTCATGTATATGAAAGCAAAAATTAAATCGTTTGATCTTAATGGTGAATCAAAAGTGAGAATTAATCGAGCAGGCTGTTTTGATAGATGTGGTGAAGGACCTTTGCTTGTAATTTACCCGGAAGCTACTTGGTATCGCTTTATAGATGAGGAAGATATCGACGAAATTATCAAAAGCCACATTCAGCAAGGGAAAATAGTAACGCGCTTATTGGCCTAAGGATTGGCTTAATAATTGAATCAAGTCTTTTTTTTCTTTTGTTGATATAGCTTGATGCATGCCTTCTCTTAACTTTTCTCCCCAATGTGAATTTGGAAAGTGCGGGTCCTCTTTAAATCGAGGAATAACATGCCAGTGAATGTGGGGCGTTTTATTGCCTAAGCTTGCTAAGTTAATTTTTTCAGGGCTAAAGATTTTTTTTAAAACCTCTTCTACTTTAAATACGCAGCGCATGACTTTAAATTGAAGCGCCTCATCCAAATCTGTCATTTCTTTTGTATGACTAATCAATTCAACACGACAGTAACCTCTGTAATCTTGATGGTCTAAAAGAACAACGCGAATGATGTTGTCGCTCCAGATGATTTCACCCTCAATAAGATTACAAATCGTACATGAGGTCATTTATGACACCTGAAGCATACGATCGAGGGTAAGTTTAGCTAACTTCGCCTCATCTTCAGGCACCTTAATAATATTAACCGGCTCATTATTTACAATATTTTCTAAACACCATGCAAGATGTTGAGGGTCAATTCGCGCCATAGTTGAACATTCACAAATGACATGCGACATGAATTGCACAAGTTTGTCTTCAGCTTTCATTTGATTTGCAAGGCGATTGACTAAATTAAGTTCAGTACCTACCAACCATTTAGTACCCTTAGGAGACTCTGTGACAGTTTTTAAAATATATTCAGTCGATCCCACATAATCCGAATGAGCACAAACTTCAAAGGGGCATTCAGGGTGAGAGATTACTTTGCCATCCGGATGCTCTTGTCTAAAGCGCTCAATGTTTTGAAGGCGAAACATTTGATGCACTGCACAATGACCTTTCCATAAAAAGATCTTAGCTTTTTTAATCTCTGCCTCAGTGAGACCTCCAAGTGGGAGATCTGGATCCCATACAGGCATCTCATCTAAGGGGATACCCATTTTGTGACCACTCCAACGACCTAGATTTTGATCTGGAAAAAATAAAACTTTTGCACGTTGTTTAAATGACCATTCAATAATTTTTGTTGCATTCGTTGAAGTACAAACGATACCCCCATGTTCACCACAAAAAGCTTTAAGGTCGGCTGCAGAATTAATATAAGTGACAGGAGTGACAACCTCGTCAAATGAAAGTACTTTTGAAAGCTCTCGGTAGCTTCTTTCTACTTTGCTTAAATTTGCCATGTCTGCCATTGAGCAACCTGCAGCTAAGTCTGGAAGAATCGTCAATTGGTCAGGTCTTGATAAAATATTAGCGACTTCTGCCATAAAGTGCACACCTAAAAACACAATATATTTAGCGTCAAGCGACTCAACAACACGAGAAAGTTTAAGGGAGTCACCCGTATAGTCTGCATGTCTATAAACAGACTCATGCTGATAGTGATGACCTAAAATAACTAAATTTTTGCCAAGTTTATTTTTAGCTGTAATAATTCTTTGTTGGCAATCTTCATCGCTGATAGATTCAAACGTATTAAATTTTATTTGAGCAAGTTGCATAGGCCATCTATTTTACAGTTTTAGTTGATGAATTTCGGCTAATTTTTTAATGGCCTCAACATTAGTCCAAGAGAAAACTTTATCCATAGCTTCTTTCCAATCTACCCATAGGTATTGAACATGCTCATGCTCTGATAGTTTAATTGGAATGACAGATGGAAGTTTAAGACCAAAAATATGTTCTGTATTGTGCGTGATATCTGGGGCATAACGATATCGCCAATGGGCATAAATTTCATAGACGTGAGATAGGTGCCAATCTTCGAGCAAGTATTGATTTGTATTGACACCAGTTTCTTCAAAAACCTCTCTTGCTGCAGCCTCTATTGGTGTTTCATTTTCTTCCAAACTTCCTGTCACAGATTGCCAGAAGGCTCTCTTGTCAGCGCGCTCCATAAGAAGTACTTTAAAATCCTCTGTATAAATTAGCACAAGAGATGAAATAGGTTTTTTGAAAGACATGTTTAAATCTTAGGCAATTTAAAAATAATATTTTCTTCAATACCTGAAAGTTCAGTAATAGATGCTTTTGTAAGTTTTTCAATTTTATTTACAATATTTTTAACGCTTTCCTCAGGTGCGGAAGCCCCAGCAGAAATACCAATATTTTTTTTATTGAGAAGCCAAGATGATTGAAGTGAATCTTCATGATCAATCAGATAAGATTCTACCCCTTCTCTTTGGGCCAACTCTTTAAGGCGACTTGAATTAGAACTATTATTGGAGCCTACAATAATAATAAGATCGCAAAGGCCACTTATTTTCTTGACTGCATCTTGCCTATTCTGTGTGGCATAACAAATGTCATCACTTTTAGGTCCCTGAATATTTGGGTATTTGATTTTTAATGCGTCGATTATTATTTTTGTATCGTCAATTGAAAGTGTAGTTTGAGTGACATAGGCCAGTTTATCGGGACGATCAACAATCAAACTCGAGACATCTTCAATGGTTTCGATTAAATACATTTTTCGGTTTGCTTGATGTTTTTCGACTTGACCCATCGTACCTTCCACTTCAGGATGGCCTTCGTGCCCAACCATAATAATATCCATACCTTGATTAAGCATTTTGTTTACTTCTACATGGACTTTAGTAACTAATGGGCAGGTCGCATCGATAGGAATTAGTTCACGTAACTTCGCTTCCTCGCGAATGACCTTTGAAATACCATGCGCACTAAAAATCACATGTGCACCCTTCGGTACATCATTAATATCTTCTACAAAAATAGCACCCTTTATTTTCAAATCATTGATGACATATTGATTATGAACGACCTCGTGCCTCACATAGATAGGCTTCCCATATTGTATAAGCGCTTCTTCTACGATTTGTATGGCACGTTCAACACCCGCACAAAAGCCACGGGGGTTAGCTAAAAGAATATTAATTTTATCTGTCATAGGTTTATATTTTAGGGGTTTTGATAGTGACGGCCTATTATTTTATTCCTGATTGTCCATGTATAATTCGTTTTATTCAAAATAGACACATAATCCTATGAAAAATTCAGCGACCTTATTAATTACTTGCCCAGATGCTAAAGGTATTGTGGCAGCTATCGCAGATTTTTTATATCAACATAATGCAAATATTTTGCATGCTGACCAACATCAAGATGCTGAAAATAGTCTTTTCCTTATGCGGGTTGAATGGGATTTAAAAGATTTTTCTCTAGATGAAGCCTCTTTTGCGCAAGCTTTTGAGGTTATCGCTAAAACTTATAAAATGACATGGGAATTAAAGCTATCCGCAGACAAACCGCGCATGGCGATTATGGTGTCACAATACGATCATTGTTTAGCAGACTTACTTCATCGCTATAAAAATAATGAGCTTCAATGTGATATCCCCCTCATTATTAGTAATCATTTAAATGCACAAAAGCTCGCTGAATTTTATGACATTCCCTTTTTTCATATCCCTTTTGAAAAAGATAAAAAGAAAGAAGCTGAAGCGGAGCAATTTGCATTATTTGATGAATATCAAGTCGACTTCATAGTCCTTGCTCGTTATATGCAAATCTTAAGTGAAGATTTTGTAAAACGTTACCCACAATGCGTGATTAACATTCACCATTCTTTCTTACCTGCTTTTATTGGTGCCAAACCTTATCATCGAGCTTTTGAGCGGGGGGTTAAATTAATTGGGGCCACGAGTCACTATGTGACCGAAGTCTTAGATGAGGGACCGATCATTGAGCAAGATATCGATCGCATCTCACATCGCGACCAAGTAGAAGATCTCATTCAAAAAGGCAGAGATTTAGAGCGTATCGTTTTATATAAAGCAGTGCGTTGGCATATAGAGAATCGTATTCTTATTTACGGGAACAAAACTGTTATTTTTGATTAAAGCGGTAGCTTCTTTTCGAGCTTAAATAAGTCGCTCGATTTTTCACGTGTTCTAATTTCATAAAGCTTATCTTGATCTACCATGACTTCCGCTGCGCGCCCACGTGAATTGTAATTTGAACTCATACTCATGCCATAAGCTCCAGCCGACATTATACAAATAAGATCATTTTCTTTTAATGTCAAAGATCGATTTTTTGCAATAAAGTCACCACTTTCACAAACTGGACCTACAACATCAAACAATTGAGGTTTCGCATCATGTTCGCGAACCAATTTAATTGCATGATAAGCGTCATATAAAGTAGGCCTCATGAGATCATTCATGGCAGCGTCAATGATGGCAAAGTGTTTGATATCATTTTGTTTTAAATATTCTACTTTAGATAAAAGTACACCTGCGTTACCCACAAGCGCTCGACCAGGTTCGAAAATAATTTTGACATTAAGGTCTTTAATCTTATTTAAGATTTCTTTTATATAAATTTCAAAGTCAGGAGGAGATTCATCTTGGTAACAAATCCCAATACCGCCGCCAATATCAATATGACTTAAATGAATATTATTTTTTTTAAGTTGATCTACAAGAGAAAGTACGCGATCCAGTGCATCTATAAAAGGGTTAAGTTCTATAATCTGTGAGCCAATATGACAATCAATGCCTTTAATATCAATATAACTCATACTTTTTGCATCAAGATAGAGTGAAAGCGCTTGATTAAAATCGACACCAAATTTGTTGTCTTTTAATCCTGTTGAAATGTAAGGGTGAGTTTTGGCATCCACATCCGGATTGACACGAATAGAGATAGATGCCCTGATATTTATTTTCTCTGCAACTTCTTGAATGCGAATAAGTTCGCTTCTAGATTCCACATTGAAACATAATATATTCGCTTTTAAAGCGGCAACAATTTCAGATTCAGTTTTGCCTACACCTGAGAAAACAATTTTTTGTGGATCACCACCAGCATAAATGACGCGCTCAAGTTCACCGCCCGACACAATATCAAAGCCTGCACCTAAGCTTGCAAAGAGATTAAGAATCGCGATATTAGAGTTAGCTTTCACTGCAAAACATATAAGATGATCCGTCTTGAGAAGGCCTTTTTTAAAAGACTCAAAAGTTTGAATCAGCGTATTTTTGGAATAAACATAAGTGGGCGTACCAAATTCTTTCGCAATGGCTTCAAGTGAAATGCCCTCTGCAAAAAGGACACCTTGGGCAGGATGAATGAATGACGTTTGGCCCATTATTTATTTTTTCTCAGGCGCTGTATCTTGCGGATATTTTTTCTCAGGAATATATAAACCTCCTTTGGTGCCACATCCGACTAAGTTTAGAAGCATGAAGATGCTTATATAAATACATAGATATTTTTTCATGATGACTATACCTTTTTTGACTTTGTTTATTTTAGCATTTTCTAGATGTGTTATATGGAATTGTGCTGTTTAAGTAAGTGGCATGTAATCCATCCATTGATGAATCCAAATAAAAGTGCAGCTGCACTATAAATAGGGATCAAATAATAGATGCTGGCATGGGGGATAAGCCATAAACGAACAAGAATAAGCTGACCTGCAATGTGAGCAAAAGAAGAGAGAATGGAAAGGCTTAGGGGACTGAAAATTTTAGAGGGTAATTTAATACCAAAATATAAAGTCAAAAGACTAAGGATTGATCCAGTTAGGCTCAACATAAAGGTAGGACTTAAAAACTGTCCTAATATGAGACTTGTTGCAAAGACTCTTATGATACTGACCCACATCGCTGTTTTAAAACTAAAACGATATAAGGCATAAAGCGTGATGATATTAGCTATGCCTGGCTTTACACCTGGCATGGGGGATGGCAATACCGATTCAATCAGGCTAAGACCAATGGCAATCGCACTTAGTTGAGCAATTTGATGATCAAGCAAAGTCGTTTTAATTTTAATAATTGAGCGAGTCATAAGCTTTCGTTTTGCCTAAAATTTCAATGCTTATTTCATTCGGGATACAAATCAGTATTTGTCCTGTGAAACGAATCCAGCCTTGTTGAACACAATATTGATTTTTACATGGAGCAGACTTAAAGCGAGCCTGACCATTTTTAATTTCAATCATGCTTTCACCTTCCCTACCTGCTAGGCTAATTTTTTTATCTTGAAATAGACTGAAGTTTCCATATGTTTTCCCTTGAAAGTTCACTTGCACAACACTGCCTGTTTCAAAATGCCAGAAAGTCTTAAATGCAAAAATAATAAAGACAAGACTTACTAAAATAACAAGACTATCGCCAAGAAAAAATTTAGAGCGTAATTTCAATTTGATTATTTTTTTGAGTATTGGGATTTAAGAATTGAATTTTATCTGCCATCGCCTTTGTCATTGATATGTGTTTATCTTCAATAATTAAGTAGTGATAGATTCGAAGTTTTTTTGCTATATCTTTTCTATCTTCTTTTTTACTGATAAATAGTGGTTTAGATAATACATCCGATAAAGTACCAGCATTTTGAGAGGGCTCTATCAGGACTGTCGCAGAATAAACACCTTGGACCGGGTACCCTGTAAATGGGTGGATAAGGTGACAATAGCGTTTGCCATCATTTATAAAATACCGTTGATAGTCGCCTGATGTCCCGATAGCCCACCCGTCAAGTAAATCAACTTTTGCAATCGCTTGCGCGCCTCTAGGGTCTTGAATGCCAACACGCCAAGGTTTATTACCATGTTGGCCAATTGCCATAATATTGCCACCAATATTTATAAGCGCATTTTTAATATGATGCTCATGAATAATTTTACTTGCTTGGTCAAGCGCATATCCTTTTGCATATCCACCAAGATCAATTTTTACGTGAGGATTTGTGCTCTTAATGGTTGATCCTGAAATGTGAAGTTGGTCTAGCGAGGGACCTCTTGCAACAAGGTTTTTTATTTTCAATTGATTAGGATGCATTGAATTAAATTCATTTTGATGAAATCCCCAATAATTGATGAGCTCACCTATGGCTGGATTAAAGAGATGGTTTGAAGCCCTTTCTAGTTCTCTCGCATTTTTGATGATTTCAATAAGTTCTGAAGAGGCATTTTTGTAAGGCTTATTTTTTGAGATAGACTCGTTGAGATCAGTAAGATCACTTTTTTCCCAAGCATGAAGAGAGTTATGAAGCCTTGTAAATTCCTCAAGAACAGCTTTGGTGACTTTTTCTGCTTTTTTTTCATCTTCACCGTAAATAGAAATGTCTACAATGGTTCCAAATACATAATGTTTAGATTGGTATAAGGATGGATTAGAACAAGACTGAAGAAAAGAAAAGCCTAAAACTATAAAAAAAAACTTAATGAAGCGCATTAATAATAAGTTCTGCAGGATTTTGTTTTGTCTGTTCAAAAAGTTCCACAATACCGGTAGGGCTTGTTACATTGATTTCTGTTAAAAAATCACCAATAACATCAATCCCCACAAAATGAAGCCCCTCGCTTAATAGTTTTTTACCTACAATCATGGCAATTTCTTCATCTCTTTTTGATAAAGCTTGTGCGACGCCTTGGCCCCCTGATGCTAAATTACCGCGTGTTTCGCCTTCCATAGGAATTCGAGCCAATGCATAAGGGAAAGGTTTTCCTTCAATAATGACGATACGTTTATCACCTAATTTAATTTCTGGAATATATTGCTGGGCCATAATCATTTGATGGCCATGGTTGGTCATGATTTCTAAAATTACATTAAGATTTTTTTCAAACTCACTGACGCGGAAAATATTTTTGCCACCCATGCCGTCAAGGGGTTTTAAAATGATATCGCCATGATCTTTAAAAAACTGCTTCACAATCTCTGAATTGGCTGTGACTAAAGTTTTAGGTATGAGATCACCAAACTGGAGTATAGATATTTTTTCATTCCAACTTCTAATAGAAGAAGGGTTATTAAATACCTTCACATTTGATTTTTTAGCAATATCTAACAAGAAAGTCGTATGAAGATAAGCCTGGTCAACTGGCGGATCTTTTCTCATAAAGAGCGCATTAAAAAATGAAACAGGATGAGTTTCATAAGTTTTTGCATGATTCGGAAAAATATTTACATCAAAGTGATGCGTTCTACAGAATAATTGGTTGGCATCAATATATAAGTCATGTTGCAAACAAAAATAAACTTCATGATTTTGTTTAACAGCCTCTTTCATTAAGGCAAAGGTTGAATCCTTCTTTAAATGAAGAGACTGTGGTGGGTCGATGATAAAGAGAATAGGCAACATTACTGATTTATTGGATCATGAGTTTCGAGTTCAATGGACGCTGCAAGAAGCGCTAATCTTGCGATTACACCATAAGCATAAAATCGATTGGGCGTTGAAAGGGGCGACTCATCTATCTCAGGCGTCGAGCACGAAGTTTCAAAGGCTAAAGGGACGAAATGCATACCAGGTGCATTAAGATTTTCATCTTTGCCTCGTGTGGTATGCACACGATAAAAACCACCAATAACAAAATGGTCTATCATATAGACGACAGGCTCTGCGACAGCTTCGTTAATACATTCTTCAGAATAGACGCCTTCTTGAATAATCACTTCTGAAACTTCCAAGCCCTCTTTCACAACAGACATTTTATTACGGGATTTTCGATTTAAATTTCTTAATTCGTCCCCATGTTTCACTGTCATGATGCCCATACCATAAGTGCCAGCATCCGCCTTAACAATCACAAATGGCTCATGCTCAATTTTGTATTCTTTATATTTTGATTGTATTTTATTTAAAATTTGCTCTACTTTTATCGCAAGCTCATCTTCGCCTTGTCTTGCATGAAAATCAATACCACTTGCTTGATCAAAATAAGGGTTTATGAGCCAGGGATCTACCTTAATAAATTCAGCAAATGATTTCACGACCTCATCGTAAGCTTTAAAATGCTGAGATTTTCTGCGTGATGACCATCCTGCATGAAGAGGGGGTATTAAATTTTGTTCAATATTTTTTAATACATCAGGAATACCGGCAGACAAATCATTATTTAATAATATGGCACATGCATCGAAATTACCGAGCGTCTTATTTTCAAGTACTAGCCTATTTTTGATGCGTTTTAAAGGCTCAATAAGTAAAGACCTATTATTTTCAACTGCAATTGTTGTTGGTTCAGAAATTGTTGTATCTAGACTACCAATGCGTACATCAAGACCTGATTTTCTTAATATATTTTGTAATTCAAATAAATTTTTTAAATAATAAATATTGCGTGTGTGATTTTCAGGAATAATTAAAAGGCGATGAGCTTCAGGGCATACTTTTTCAATTGCCACCATCGCTGCTTGAACAGAAAGTGATAAAAAATCTGGATTTAAATTATTAAAACCCCCTGGGAAAAGATTAGTGTCCACAGGCGCTAATTTAAATCCTGCATTTCTTAAGTCAATAGATGCATAAAAGGGAGCTGCGTGCTCTAACCATTGAATGCGAAACCAATGTTCAATGTTTGCCATTTCATGAATGAGATGTTTTTCTAATGAAAGAAGTGGTCCTGTGAGTGCGGTTTTTAAATGAGGAACCATTTAGTTGTGGGCCTCATGCGCTTGCAGATCTGCGTGATAGCTACTTCTCACCATAGGGGCACTTGCTACCGATAAAAATACCATGCGTTCCGCTTCTTCTTTTAAAGCATCAAATTCTTTTGGATCGACGTAACGATCAACAGGCAGATGATGAACGCTTGGTTGTAAATATTGCCCAAGGGTTAGCATTTCAACTTTGTGAGCTCGCAAATCCTTCATCACTTCAATGATTTCAGTATTTGTTTCACCCAGCCCTAGCATAAGACCTGACTTCGTTGGTATGTCAGGAAACTTTATTTTAAAATTTAATAGCAAATTAAGTGAGTGCTGATAATCTGAGCCTGGGCGTGCTTTTTTATACAGCCGTGGAATGGTCTCAAGGTTGTGATTAAACACATCAGGTGGCATCAAGCTTAAAATATCAAGCGCTTTATCAAGGCGGCCTCGAAAGTCAGGTACTAAAATTTCTATTTTAGTGTTGGGAGAAATGCTACGAATCTCTTTAATGCAATCGACAAAATGTTGTGCTCCGCCATCTCGTAAATCATCACGATCTACACTGGTAATCACTACATATTTCAAATTGAGCTCTTGAATGGTTTGGGCTAATTTTTTGGGCTCATCCGGATCAGGTGGCAATGGTCTTCCATGGCCGACATCACAAAATGGGCAGCGTCTTGTGCAAAGATCGCCGAGAATCATAAATGTAGCAGTACCTTGACTAAAGCATTCGCCGATATTGGGGCAACTGGCTTCTTCGCATACGCTATGAAGATTATTTTTTCTTAAAATTGATTTAATTTCATTAAATCGCTGACTTTGAGGCAGCTGCATTTTGATCCAATGCGGTTTGGCTTTGAGAGGAGCTTCAATAATTTTGATAGGGTTTTTAGACGTTTTCTCAAAATTAATTTCTTTGACACCTATGGGTTTTGAAGTATGAGGTTTTATCATTTTAAATTGAGTAGCTGATGTTTAATATCGTTCGCAATTTCGAAACCTATCGCTTCAACCGATACATCATTTGTAAATGTTTTTAATTGTGTCATTTGTAAGTTTTTAAAACCACAAGGATCAATCGCTTCAAAAGGCGACAAATCCATATCAATATTCATGCTCAAACCATGATATGAAGCATGATTTTTGATACGCAATCCCAATGAGGCAATTTTTTTATTTTCAATATAGACTCCAGGAGCTTCTATTTTAGCACTGGCTTTGATATCGCGACGGGATAAAAAACTCACAATACTTTTTTCGATTAAAGTCACAAAGGTTCTGATTGTGAGTTGGTAACGTTCAAGATCGATAAGGGGGTAGATAATGAGCTGACCTCTGCCGTGATAAGTAATTTTTCCACCTCGATCAACAGGGAGAACTGCAATATCAGTTCTTAAGGGTTTGTTAAAATCTTTTCGATTTAAACCTACTGTATAAATAGCCTCATGTTCTGTAATCCATATTTCATCTTGCGTAGAGGCAGCTCTGTTGGAAGTAAAAACTTTCATTTTATTCCATGTAGATTCGTAAGGTGTGATACCGAGATATTTCACATCGATTGACATAAATTTATAGAACGACTTTAATCATCGGGTGCGTTGAAAGCGATCGATAGATGTCATCTAATTCTGGCTTACTTGTGACATAAACAAAGCATGTAAGACTGATATAACGACCTTCACGACTTCCTTTCATCTCGATTGTACTCGGATCAAAACTATCGTTTTTATGTTTAATGATTTCAATAACGGTAGATGTAAATTCATCATGGACTTCGCCCATCACTTTAATCGGAAAATGACATGGAAACTCAATCAGGGTTTCTGGAGGCATATTATGATCGGACATTTAATTTTTTTCTTTAGTGACTACAAAAATACTAATTTTTATTTTTGATTTAATAAGATTTGCGATGTTATTTGCTTCATCTTTCGAATTAAAAGGGCCAATCACCACATGGAATAAATCCTCTGAAAATTGTTTTTTAAATGATGGCGAATTTTCTAGTCCCATGTCTGACAGTTGTTTTAATAAAAGGTCTGCATTCTTTTCATTTTTAAAAGCCCCTGCTTGAATATAAAGATGCTCGTTTGATATTACGACTTCAGCTAGCTTCGCTTGAGTTGGTAACTCATCTTTTTCTTTTATTTTTTCACTAATGACATCAGCTGTTTTTTTGAGCGCACTAAATTGTCTTGGGTCAATAAGCTCCACTTCTACTGGACCACTTCCCTTATCAGATAATCTTAATTTGTAAGCTGCAGCATATGATAAATCGATGATACGGTTTTTTTTAAATGGACCGCGATCATTAATTCTGACAATAACACTTTTATTGTTTTCAGTGTTTGTCACTCGCACATAACAGGGAATAGGAAGTTTAGTGTGAGCGCCCGTCATGCTATACATGTCATAGACTTCACCGATCGATGTTTTTTTTCCGTGATAGCGCTTGCCATACCACGAAGCGACACCTTGCTCTTTATAAGGATAGAAAGAAGTCATTGGGACATACTTGGTATCGAGTGCAATATAAGACTGATTCGCGCGTGAATGAAAGGGCTCTACTTTAGGTATTGCATCGGGAATTGCATCCATATCTCCAGGAGGATGATCGCCTGGACCGTCATCGAGGTAATAGCCCCCACCTTTTTTTGCAGGCGCAGATACACTATCTTTTTTGGAAGAAGGACCGCTTGCACAACCTGTTAAGACAGAAAGGAGCAGAAAACCAAGAAAACTGACTCTCAACATTAAGATGACCCTACAAGTTCTTTATGTGTATGCACACTCATTAATATACCAAAGCTAATTAAAATAATCGTCATCGATGTACCACCAAAACTAATAAGAGGTAAAGGCACGCCAACTACAGGCATGATGCCACTTACCATCGCAATATTAATAAAGATATAGGTAAAGAATGTAAGCCCAATATTAGCGGCTAGAAGGCGTGTAAATGTATTTTTGGCTTGTGAAGCAATCATCAGGCTCCGACCAACTATGAGCGCAAAAAGTCCTAAAAGTAATAAATTTCCTAAAAGACCAAACTCCTCACTAAAGACTGCAAAAATAAAATCAGTTGTGCGTTCAGGTAAGAAATCAAGCTGGCCTTGTGAGCCATTAAGCCAGCCTTTACCAATAAGCCCGCCTGATCCCATTGCAATAGAAGATTGAATCGTGTGATAGCCTGAGCCTAAAGGGTCTTGGCTTGGATCTAATAAAATGAGCACTCGATTTTTTTGGTAATCATGTAAATGCGACCAAATGATGGGTGCTAAGGAAAAAAGACCGATGCTACCCCCTACAATAAATTTCCAATTTAAGCCTGCTAAAAAAAGAATATAAAAACCTGATGAGGCAATTAAGAGCCCTGTTCCTAAATCAGGCTGATTGATAATCAGGATGACGGGCAAAATAAAAAAGAGCGAGGCGACAACATAATCGATCGCGTGACGTTTACTTTCTCGTTTAGAAAGATACCAAGCCATAGCAATAGGCACAGCAATACGCATAATTTCAGAAGGCTGCATTTTAAATAAACCTACATTTAACCAGCGTTTAGCCCCATGACTCGATTGCCCAAAAAACATGACTCCAAGAAGAAGCAACAAACCTAGGATATAAATAGGCAGCGCTAATTTCTCATAATATTTAGGATGAATTTTCGCTGTGATCCAAAGCAAAATAAAACCCAGCCCAATATAAAAAAGCTGATTAAGCACCAAAATAATATTTCGCCCCGAAGCGCTATAAAGTGTAAAAAGACCAACCACTAATGCCGAGCTAATAAAGACCATTAAAGTAGAATCAATATTTTTTTGTAGGCCAAGAAATAAACGTTCTAACATAATGATTGTATTTTAATCACGATATTCAGATTCAAGAGAGCCTGCTTTATTATCTTCTTTGCTTAAAGTTATTTTTTTAAGCAAATGATAATCCATCAATTTTCTTGCAATCGGCCCCGCTGTCGATCCACCATGGCCACCATTTTCAACAATGATTGCAATAGCAATAGTAGGGTCTTCTGCAGGCGCATATGCGATAAAAAGTGCATGGTCTCGATGTCTTTCATTCATACGATTAGGGTCATATTTTTGATTTCGCTTCATCTCAACAACTTGGGCGGTACCTGTTTTAGCTGCTATTTTATATGACGCCCCAGCACCCACGCTTGCAGCAGTTCCACCGGGTTGCGTTACGTTCATCATACCTTCTTTGACGAGCGCTAAATTCTCAGGTTTGAAATGTAGCTCTCGAACTGTTTTATTTTTAAACGTTTCTATTTTGCCAGTTTGATTATTTTTAATCGATTGGATAAGCCTTGGCTGGATCATTAATCCACCGTTGGCGATTGTTGCCACTGCTTGGGCTAGCTGTATTGGAGTGACGAGCAAATAGCCTTGACCAATACTGGTAATGACAGTTTCACCTAAATACCAAGGTTGTTTATATCGTTTCTGTTTCCATTCAGGTGAAGGTAATAAGCCTGCATTTTCACCAAACATATCAATGTGGGTAGCCTCACCAAAGCCAAAGCGAGATAGAAATTCAGATAATTTTTTAATACCTAATTCGATACCGAGCCCATAAAAAAATGTATCGCACGAGATAGTAATTGCCATCACTATATCGACAACACCGTGCCCATAGGGTTTCCAGTCTTTGTAAGTATGGCCAGAGTTAGGTAGCGTAAAAAAACCAGGGTCCTTAATATTAAACGGTGGTTTACGAATATCATTTTCCAACGCAGCTAATGCGACAAAAGGTTTGATGGTAGACCCCGGGGGATATAAACCATTTATGGCACGATTAAGCATGGGCTTATCTAATGACTCATTTAGTAACTTCCATTCATCTACATCAATGCCACCAACAAATTGATTGGGATCAAAATTAGGACGACTTACAAATGCAAGTACTTCACCATTTTTTGGATTTAAAGCGACGAGCGCACCTCGATATTTATTGAAAGCATTTTCAGCAATTTCTTGTAGGTTTGAATCGATCGATAATGTAATGGTATCTCCCTCAACAGAAGGAACGCTATTTAAAATACGGACTGAATTACCATTAGCATCAATTTCTACTCCTTGAAATCCAGTGGTCCCATGAAGCCTAGCCTCATAATATTTTTCAATGCCTAGCTTCCCTATAGTCTCTGTGCCTGTATAGTTTTGTTGCCAGCCTAATTTTTTAATAGCCTTTTTATCCTCTTCATTAATCCGATTAATATGACCTATAAGATGCGAAGCAAAAGCCCCTTTAGGATAGCGCCTAAGAAGCCTAGATTTAATTTCCACCCCTTCAAACCGTAATTTATTTGCTGCGAATCTTGCCGCTTCAATTTCTGATAAATTTGTTTTGATAGGAATGCTATCTAGGGAAGAACTTTCTTTTAAAATTCTACTAAATTGTTTTAAATCACTAGCACTAAATTCGACAATAGGTTTTAAGTCGTCAATAGTTTTATTGAGATTAGTGAGTTTTGAAGGCGTAATTTCTAAACTATAAACAAACTTGTTATCTGCCATGATGATGCCATTGCGATCCAATATCACTCCTCGATTTGGGATATTTGGAATCACAGCGATACGATTATTTTCGGATAAGCCTTTGTAAAAATCGTATTTAAAAATTTGCAGGAAAAAAAAACGTCCGATGATGACTAAAAAAGCAATGGATATTAAGGCTGTAAGGAGTGCTAATCTTTTCTTAAAGAAAAAGCGCGACTTATAGATACTTTGACTATTTTTAGTATAAGACATCTTAAGATAGCCTTATTTCTCTAGCGATCTAATTTAAAAAATTTAAATTTAGAAAATACATGCCATATAAAAACGGCGGTAATACTTTGAAGGTAATAGCCAAGCCCTGGATAATGAAGATCGTGTGTCAGATTAATGATCAATATAATCATTTGAGCACTTAAAAATATTAAAAATATATAAAGTAATTTCTGATGCTTATTATTAAGCATGATTTTATTTATAAAATATTGCGCAATAAAATAACAAGACGCATAAGTGAGGGCATGTTGTCCTAAAAGATCCCCCATAAAGAAATCATTGATGAGGCCTACAAACCAAAATGTTGAGATAGATACCGCATTTGGATTTTTAAAGAACCAAAATATGAGTGTCAGCAAAATAAAATCAGGGGTTAAATCAGCATTAAAAATATTAATGTGAATCAGATTAATCATTGCTGCGATGATTAAAGAAATAATAAATAATTTATTTTTTTTGATCATTTTTTATAGGCGCTACATTATTTGCAATTTTGTTGATAGGCATCACCACAAGGACATGGGTGTGATTACGAATCGCTGAGGTAGGTTTACAAATAATTTTTGCAAAAGGTAGATTAGGATTGTTGTTAATCTCTAATACTTCAGCAACGGGAATGCCCTCTGGGTAGATCATATCTATACCTGATGTTTTTAAAACATCGCCTATGATTACATCGACACTAGTGGGTAAGTACGAGAGCAAAATTGTTTCGTTTTGGCCATTGCCATTTGTAATCGCTCTTAAACCATTTCTTTGTATTTGAATAGGCACAGACATTTTTTTATCAATAATGAGTGTCACTTCACTTGTTTCTGGATAAACACTGCTGATTTGTCCTACAAGGCCCAATGCATTAATGACAGGCTGCCCTGCTTGAAAATCTTTATTTTGACCGCCATCAATAATAATTTTTTGATTAAAAGGATCAAAGCGTGAATAAATAATACTGACAGCCTCAGTTTTAAATTTATGTGCATTTTTTACTTCAAGTAAATTTTTTAATTGATTATTTTCCTGATCTATAAAATCTAAGCGTTGAAGATCAGCTTTAAGGCTGTCTATATTAAGTTTTAATGTTTCATTTTCATCAATCAAACGAGATTGATTAGAGAAGTATTCTGTTGTGAAATTGAATATATCCCTTGGCAAGTTCAGTAATGTATGAAAAGGCTTGGTGAATACATTCGTTACCTGCCTAATATTTTTTAAATAATGAAAACGATAATCCGCACCCATTAATACAATCGATATGAATATGAGCAACAATAATTTGGATAAAAGCGAAGGGCCTTTATTAAAAAGCTTAGATGAACGTTGATAAGATTTAATCATTAAGCTTTAACTATTAATGAAGTAGCAAAAAACAAGAATTTATTCGTGAGCAAATACGGTCGAGAATTGATCGAGTGATTCAAGTGCCTTGCCACAGCCTCGCGCAACACAAGTGAGAGGGTCATCCGCAGTCACAACAGGAATGCCGGTTTCTTCCATAAGTAAGCGATCGAGATTTCTTAATAGGGCACCGCCACCAGTTAATACCATGCCATTATCGGCAATATCAGCACCCAATTCAGGCGGCGTTTGTTCGAGTGCAGATTTCACAGCACTAACAATTTGATTTAAAGGCTCTTGCAGGGCTTCTAGAATTTCATTGCTATTAATTTTGAGTCGACGAGGGAGTCCTTCAGCAAGATTTCGACCCGTCACTTCGAGTTCTAAAATTTCAGACATTGGGAATGCAGTGCCAATTTTTTTCTTAATCATTTCAGCCGTCGGATCAGAAATCAATGTGCCGTAGTTTCGTCTTAAATAATCAATAATGGCCTGATCAATTTTGTCACCACCGACACGTTCAGATTTGGCGTACACAATACCACCCAATGAAATAATACCGACTTCAGTCGTACCACCACCTACGTCAATGACCATGGATCCTGTAGCTTCACTAATAGGAAGTCCTGCACCAATTGCCGCCGCCATAGGTTCTTCAATCAGAAATACTTGCTTAGCACCAGCTCTTTCGGCAGATTCTCTAATAGCTCTTCGCTCCACTTGAGTGGCACCATAGGGCACGCAAATAATAATACGAGGGCTGGGTACAAACCATCTTGTGTCATGAACTTTTGCAATAAAAAACTTAATCATGTCTTCAGTGATATTGAAGTCAGCAATCACGCCATCTTTCATTGGACGAATCGCTTGAATATTTTGAGGTGATCGACCTAGCATCGTTTTAGCTTCGATGCCGACCGCCAATAAAGATTTTTTACTATAGGGACCATTAGGACCATCTTCATGACGAATCGCTACAACAGAGGGCTCGTCTAGGACAATACCTTTGCCTCGAATATAGATCAGTGTGTTTGCAGTGCCCAAATCGATGGCAATATCATTCGCCATAAATTGATCAAAATTGAATATTTTTTTAAGCATATTTGCCGTTAGAATTTCTTTAAAAAAGTGGTGCTTCAAACCCAAGAAAGGTCAATAGAATCAGGGTATAATACATGATATTGATCAATAAATTAACAGCTTTTCTCTAGAGAAACAGGAATTCTATTTGTATGTCGATTACACATGACGAAATCAAAAAAATTGCCCATTTAGCACGCATCAAAATTACAGAAGAAGAGGCGGATGCGACAATTGAAAAATTATCTGGCATATTAAACCTTATTAAAGATATGAAAAAGGTGGACACGACTAACATTTCCCCTATGTCTCATAGCCAATCGGTCACACAAAGACTCCGTGAAGATATTGTCACAGAAACAAACCAAAGAGAAAAATTACAAAAAATAGCGCCAGAAGTGAGTGGTGGCTTATATATTGTGCCTCAGGTGATTGAATAATCATGCAAGACTGGGGTATTAAAGAACTCTCAACCCTATTGAGAGAGAAGAAAACATCAAGTGTCGAAATCACGACAGACTATCTTGCCAGTATTAAAAAAAAGAACCCCGAGATTAATGCGTTTATTACAGTCGATGAAAATCGGTCAATAGCTCAGGCTAAGCTTGCAGATGAAAGAATTGAAAAAGGCGAAGGCGATGCTCTCACAGGTGTCCCTATAGCGCAAAAAGATATTTTTTGTGCAGAAGATTGGCTTACTACTTGCGGCTCCAAGATGCTTCATAATTTTATAGCGCCTTATGATGCAACAGTCGTGAAGAAATTTAACGAGGCGGGCGCTGTTAATCTAGGCAAAACTAATATGGATGAATTCGCTATGGGTTCATCGAATGAGACATCTTATTTTGGCGCTGTTAAAAACCCTTGGGATCTTACACGTGTGCCTGGCGGAAGTTCAGGAGGGAGTGCGGCAGCGATTGCGGCTCGCATGTGCCCTGGAGCTACGGCAACAGATACAGGGGGCTCTATTAGGCAGCCAGCTTCCTTATGCGGACTCACAGGTTTAAAACCAACTTATGGATTAGTCTCTCGCTTCGGTATGATTGCCTTTGCATCAAGCCTAGACCAAGCAGGCCCGATGGCAAAATCATCCGAGGACTGCGCCATGATGTTGAATGTGATGGCAGGCTTTGACCCCAAAGACTCCACATCGATTGACCACAAAAAAGAAGATTACACAAAAAATATTGATCAGCCGATTGAGGGCTTAAAAATTGGATTGCCTAAAGAATATTTTGCAGAAGGTTTAGATGGCGACGTTGCAAAGTTGATTGAAGCTGCGATTAATCAATACAAAAAATTAGGTGCCACGATTGTCGATGTGAGTTTACCTAATACCAATCTATCAATTCCTGTTTATTATGTTTTAGCGCCAGCTGAAGCATCAAGTAATTTGTCCCGCTACGATGGTGTGCGATATGGCCATCGTACAAGTCAATATGATGATCTTATGGATATGTATTCTAAAACTCGCCAAGAAGGATTTGGGGAAGAAGTGAAACGTCGTATCTTAATTGGCACTTATGTATTAAGTGCTGGTTATTACGATGCTTATTATTTAAAGGCACAACAAATACGCCATCTTATTTCTGAAGACTTTAAAAAAGCCTTTCAGTTATGCGATGTGATCATGGGACCTACGGCACCATCCACTGCTTTTAAAGCAAATGAAAAAATTGATGATCCAGTCACTATGTATCTGCAAGATATTTATACTATTGCAACTAATCTTGCAGGACTCCCAGGCATGAGCATTCCTGCAGGGTTCGTTAATAAATTGCCAGTAGGTTTGCAAATTATTGGTAATTATTTTGATGAAGCACGTATGTTGAATGTGGCGCATCAATTTCAAAAAGCAACTGATTGGCATAAAGCTATGCCAGAAGGAGCGCTTTCATGAGTTGGGATGTCGTGATTGGTATTGAAACGCATGTACAACTTCAAACCAAAACTAAAATTTTTTCAGGTGCATCGACTGCATTTGGAGCAGAACCTAATACACAAGCATGCTTATTATCAATTGCACTTCCAGGCACACTCCCAGTCTTAAATTATGAGGCAGTTCAATGTGCAATTAAATTTGGATTGGCAACTAATGCTGAAATAGCGTCGAGATCTATTTTTGCTCGTAAAAATTACTTTTATCCAGACTTGCCTAAAGGTTATCAAATTAGCCAATATGAATTACCTGTGGTCGGCAAAGGATCGCTTGAAATTGAAGTAGGCGAGATTAAAAAAACAGTGCGTATTACGCGTGCACACCTAGAGGAAGATGCAGGGAAATCATCTCATGGCGCTGTTGAAAATGGTACAGGTATTGATTTAAATCGTGCAGGAACACCACTTCTAGAAATTGTGTCTGAGCCTGATATGAATTCAGCAGAAGAAGCTGTGGCGTATGCAAAAAAATTACATGAGCTCGTCCAATGGATTGGTATTTGCGATGGCAATATGCAAGAAGGAAGTTTCCGATGTGACATTAATGTTTCCGTAAAGCGAAAGGGCGCAGAAAAATTAGGCACACGTCGCGAAATTAAAAATTTGAATTCATTTAAATTTATTGAGCAAGCCATTCATTATGAAACGCAATGGCAGATTGAGATGTTAGAAGAAGGAAAAGCGATTCAACAAGCTACTGTGCTTTTTAATCCTGAAACAGGAGAAACTAAAGCGATGCGCTCCAAAGAAGAAGCGAATGACTATCGTTACTTTCCAGATCCTGATCTTTTACCATTAGAAATTTCGGATGAGAAAATTAGTCAAATTAAAGCGGGCATGACTGAACTCCCTCATCTCATGAAAGTCAGATTAGAAAGTGATTACCAATTGTCATCGTATGATGCTGCAGGCATTACGCGTGATAAGCATGTCGCAGATTATTTCTTTGCGACCTTAAAAGAAGCTGCTGAGCCTAAACAAATTGCCAATTGGATTTTAGGACAATTATTTTCTAAACTGAATGAACATAATTTATCGATTGAACATTCACCGATTAAGCCTGAAGTATTGAGCTTACTTTTAAAACGCATTCAAGATGGTACGATTTCGAATAACGGCGCTAAACAACTTTTTGAAAAGTTATGGTTAAGCCCTGATCTTCAAATTGATGTATTAATTGAGTCAGAAGGATTAAAACAAGTTTCAGACAGCGGCCTCATTGAAACGATGATCGATGAAGTCTTAAAAAATAATCAAGCCATGGTAGATGAATATAGATCAGGCAAAGAAAAAGCCTTTAATGCACTTGTAGGTCAAATTATGAAAGTATCTAAAGGTAAGGCAAACCCAGGTCAGGTCAATGACTTGCTCAAGAAAAAATTAAGCTAAGCTGTAATACCGTATTCTTTTTGATAGACGCGCATGGCGCCCATATGAGATGCGAACTCTTCGTGACGTTCAATATAGCGCATAATTTCTTGTAAAGAAGTGAGATGACAGACAGGCAAATGATGTATCTCTTTTATTTCTTCGACAGCTGAGAGCGATCCAGCACCTTTTTCCTCTCGATCAATGGAAATGGCAACGCCAGAAGGCTTGGCACCCTCTTCTAGAATAATATTCACAGACTCATTTACAGATGTACCTGCAGAGATCACATCATCGACAATCAGAACACGCCCTTTTAAAGGAGCGCCAATAATAATGCCCCCTTCACCATGATCTTTTTTTTCTTTACGGTTGAATGCAAAAGGTACATTGCGGCCTAGGCTCGCAAATGCAATGACAATCGAGGTGACTAACGGAATGCCTTTATAAGCTGGACCATAGAGCATATCAAATGGAATCTTAGAGGCCTCAATAGATTTAGCATAAAACATTCCGAGCTTCATTAAGCTTTCACCGTCGTTAAAAAGGCCTGTATTAAAAAAATAAGGACTTAGACGACCGGCTTTAGTTTTGAATTGACCAAACTGTAAAACCTGTTTTTTTAAGGCAAATTCGATAAACTCTTGACTTGAATGATCCATAGATAAATCGGTAGAGATGAATTATGAGAATTATAACGCTAAACATGAATGGAATTCGATCTGCATCGAATAAAGGCGCTTTCACTTGGCTTGATTCACAAGGAGCAGATTTCATTTGTATGCAAGAAGTGAAAGCGCATGAAAGTGATTTAAGCCATGACATGAAAAACTATCGTAATTACATGAGCTATTTTAGTTTTGCAGAGAAAAAAGGCTATAGCGGTGTAGGTATTTACGCCAGAAGAAAACCTAATAAAATTATTCGCGAGATAGGGCTCCCGCTTTTTGATAGCGAAGGTCGCTATCTCGAACTTATGTATGACAATTTAAGTATTGTTTCAATCTACCTACCCTCAGGTTCAAGCGGTGAAGAGCGACAAATATTTAAATTTGAAGTCTTAGATTATTTACTCCCTTATTTAAAAAAACGTAGGGAAGAAAATTTGCCGATGATTCTTTGTGGAGATATCAATATTGCACACAAAGAAATTGATTTAAAAAATTACAAAGGCAATAAAAAAAATTCAGGTTTTTTACCTGAAGAGCGTCAATGGATGACTGATTTATTTGAAGGTGTGGGTTGGGTAGATACTTATCGCACGCTTCATCCTGATGCAACTGATGCTTCTTATACCTGGTGGAGCAATCGAGGGCAAGCGTATGCTAAAAATGTGGGATGGCGTCTTGATTATCAAATTGCTCACCCATCTATAAAAGATAAGATTGCTAAAGCTTCCATTTACAAGTCAGAAAAATTTAGCGATCACGCACCACTGATCATTGACTATACGATTTAATTTTTAATCGGTGCGATTTTATAAAGCAATGCCATGCCAGGAATAGCGAGTAGAAAACAAAGAATAAAGAAATTCTCCCAGCCAAAAAGACTTTGAAGGTAGCCGGTAGAAGCATTTACAAGTGTTCGAGGCACAGCTGCTAAGCTTGTGAAGAGTGCGAATTGTGTGGCGGTATAAAGTGGATGAGTGGTTTTTGCAATAAAAGCCACAAAAGCTGTGGTACCTAAACCTACCCCGAAAGCCTCAAATCCTACGGCAATGGCGAGCCATTCCGGGCTATAGCCAATGTGCGCTAACCACGCGAAACCTAAAATACTGATCATCTGAAGAAAGCCAAAGATCCATAAGGCGCGGTTGATACCTAATTTCATCATCCAAATACCCCCCACGAGTCCACCTATGACACTTGGCCAAAGACCAGCATTTTTTGCAATCAAACCAATTTCAGTTTTACTAAACCCTAGATCCAAATAAAAAGGCGTAGCTAATGCAGTCGCCATGCTGTCACCTAATTTGTAAAAAAAGATAAAAAGAAGAATGGTTAAAGCACTTTTTAAACCATGTCGATGCATGAATTCTTGGAATGGCAGCAGCAGTGATGATACTAAATCACGCTTTTTCATTTTAGGCACTTTAGGCTCTTTCATTACAAAAGTTAAAACAAGACCCGGCAGCATAAAAAGACTTGTGACTATAAATACAGTTTTCCAATCAAAATGGTCGGCTAAGATAAGGGATAAAGAGCCTGGAATAAGACTCGCAATCTTATAAGCATTCACATGGACTGCATTACCTAAACCCAATTCTTTATCTAATAAAAGTTCTCGACGATATGCATCAATCACAATATCCTGACTTGCACTTAAAAATGCAATGAGTATGGCAATGATCACAATCATTGTGAGATCAGTCTGAGGGTTATAAAAACCCAATAGGGGAATACTGATTAAAAGAAGCGATTGAAAAAATAATAACCAGCCACGACGGCGACCCATGGGCCAACTGAAGCGATCAAAGAAAGGCGCCCATAAAAATTTCCATGTATAGGGTAGTTGGATTAATGCAAAAAGACCAATCGCTTTAAGATCTAATTGATTCGATCTCAACCATGCAGGTAATAAGCTGATCAGAATAAAAAGAGGGAGCCCTGAAGTAAAGCCAGTAAAAATACATACCAACATTTTTTTGGAAAGGATATCTTGCCAGAATCTTTTCCTAATTTGCATCAAAAGTTATTTGGAAACGAGACGATACATCGCTAATTCGCCCATGAGATTGGGCATGAAATGAACCGGCTTGCCATGAGTCAGAATGAGGCGCTCTTTAATACCAATTTTATTTTTAATACAAAATTCATCAAAATCTTTGACCGTGCATAAGTGGATATTGGGCGTGTTATACCATTCATAAGGTAAGGCTTTAGATTTAGGCATTTGACCTTGAATGAGTTGTATTCTATGTCGCCAATAACCAAAATTAGGAAACGTCACGATCACTTCTTTTCCAACACGTAACATTTCATGCGCAATTTTTTCGATGTTATGGATGGCTTGTAACGTTTGAGATAAAATAACGACATCAAATGATTGAGATTCAAAACCTGATAACCCTGATTCCAAATCCATTTGAATGACATTGAGGCCGTGTTTTAAAGTGTTAAGCCAATGCGCATCATCTTTTTCAATACCATATCCCTTTACTTCTAAAGAGCCTTCTAAAAACTTTAAAAGAGATCCATCTGCACAGCCTAAGTCGAGGACTTTGGCACCGAACGGGATCCAATTGGCAATGACGGCAAAGTCTTGTCTAAATTGAGAACTCATAATTGATTTGCGATCTTTTTAAAGTAAGTCGTGAGTATGCCGTGATAATGGGGATCAGACATCAGAAAAGCATCATGTCCATGCTGCGCTGTGACCTCGGCATAGCTGACAGTCAATTCATTATCTAAAAGCGCTTTGACAATTTCTTTTGAGCGCTGAGGGGAAAATCGCCAATCGCTCGTAAATGAAACTACTAAAAAATCAGCCTCCACTTTTTTGAAAGCTTTAGATAAATTACCTTGGTAATCTTTTGCAGGATCAAAATAATCTAATGCACGTGTCATTCTTAAATAAGTATTTGCATCAAATTCTTCAGCAAATTTATCACCTTGATGGTGTAAATAAGACTCCATTTCAAAATTCACATCAAAAGAATATTCAATATTTTTATTTTTAAGTTTGCGACCAAATTTCAAATCCATGGCGTCATCCGATAGATAAGTAATATGACCTAGCATTCTTGCAACCCGGAGCCCACGTTTAGGTTTCTTTTTAAAACGGTAATAATCCCCATTATAAAAATCAGGGTCAGTGATAATCGCTTGTCTCGCGACTTCATTAAAAGCGACATTTTGTGCCGTGAGATTTGGGGCTGCAGCAATCACAATGGCGTGACGAACGCGCTTTGGATAAGAAAGTGCCCATTGCATAGCTTGCATGCCACCTATGCTTCCACCAATGACAGCCGCTAAACTTTCGATCCCTAATTGATCTATGAGAGCCGCTTGAGTATTTACCCAGTCTTCCACAGTCACAATAGGAAAATCAGAACCCCATCGTTTTTTTGTTTTTGGATTAATACTCATAGATCCACTCGTGCCGTGGCAGCCACCTAAATTATTTACACCGATGACAAAGAAGCGATCTGTATCAAGTGGCCTCCCAGGGCCTATGAGGTTATCCCACCAACCAGGATATTTATCGTCTTTTTTATAACGTCCTGCAACATGATGATTTCCTGACAATGCATGGCATACAAGTACTGCATTATTTTTTTTAGCATTTAATTTGCCATAGGTTTCATAGGCGAGTTCATAGTTCGGTAATTTTTTACCGCTCGTTAACTTAAGTGGTTTTGTAATTTTGACTAGCTTTGCTTTAACAAGGCCCACTGAATTTTTTTCACTCATGATGACGATTATACTATTGAATATTGCGCGAAAGTAACACGATCAACACCATGAATATCTTTGGCATTTTCAATATACTGATAGCCATTTTTTTCGAATAAATCTTGTAATATTTTTGCTTGATTGTAACCATGCTCAATAAAAAGCCAACCTAACGGTTTGATGTGATTTTTAGCATTTTCGATAATATATTGTATAGCTTCTATTCCAGTGGGACCTGAAACGAGAGCATCAAGGGGCTCATTTTCTAAGCCTTGTGATAGGTGAGGATCTTTATCCTCTAAATAAGGTGGGTTACTTAAGATGACATCAAATCTTGTTTGATCTAATGCACTAAACCAATCACTTTTTTGAATCATGATATTGCTTACTTGATGAAGCATTTGATTTTCTTTTGTATTTTGTATGGCATCTTCAGATTGATCAACGAGCGTCACTTTTGAAAGCGATCTTTCAAGGGCTATGGTGATGCCGATAATCCCGGTACCACATCCGAGATCCAAAATGTCAAAATGATCTCCCGCATTTATTTTTGAGAGCGCTGTTTCAATGAGAGTTTCTGTGTCAGCCCTTGGAATAAGTACATGAGGATTTACTTTAAACGCTCTTCCATAAAAAGCCCATTCACCCAGAAGATAGGGAAGAGGCGTGCCACCCATTCTTTTTTCTGTGATGTATTTAATCTGAGTTTGGTTATCTTTATGAATATCTTCATCGCTTTTTTGGATGATTTCTTTTTGAGTGATCTTTAAGACATACTCTAGAATAAAACGGGCTTCAAGTTTTGCTTCATCTGATGAATAGCCTATGCTTAGATAAAGTTTATTTTGAGTATTTTTTAATGTGTCGCGAATGGTCGCCACATTTTAATCCTCTGCAAAGCCTGCAAGAAGATCAGCTTGATGCTCATTGGATAATGCATTAATAAGTTCTTCCATATCACCATCCGTAATGGCTTCTATTTTATAAAGCGTTAAATTAATACGATGATCAGTAATGCGGCCTTGAGGATAATTGTAGGTACGAATTCGTTCACTTCTATCCCCACTCCCGATGAGAGATCTGCGATCTGATGCTAATTTAGATTGTTGTTCGCGAATTTGTGCATCACGAATACGCGCTGCTAAAACACTCATGGCTTGCGCTTTATTTCGATGCTGCGACCTGTCGTCTTGGCATTCCACCACAATCCCTGTAGGTAAGTGTGTAATACGAACAGCTGAATCAGTTTTATTAATATGTTGACCACCTGCACCTGATGCGCGGTAGGTATCAAGTCTAATTTCGGCTGGATTAATAATGACATCACTAATTTCATCAGCTTCAGGTAATACGGCAACGGTGCAAGCCGAGGTGTGAATACGGCCTTGTGTTTCTGTATCAGGCACTCGCTGCACGCGATGACCACCTGATTCAAATTTCAACTTTGAATAAGCCCCCTGCCCAATTATTTTCATAATGATTTCTTTGTAACCACCGACTTCAGATTCGCTCGATGACACAATTTCCATTTTCCAGCCTTGGCGTTCTGTATATCTTGAATACATTCTGAATAAATCACCTGCGAATAAAGCCGATTCGTCACCACCCGTACCAGCACGAATTTCTAGAAAAATATTTTTTTCATCACTTGGATCTTTTGGCAGTAATAATTTTTGTAAATTATCTTCAATCGTGACAAGTTTTAATTTACATTGCTCAATTTCTTCTTGCGCAAATTCTTTCATCTCAGGGTCAGAAAGCATACTTTGTGCTTCGTTTAAATTAGCTTCATTTTTTTTGTAGGCGTGATATTCATCCACAATAGGTGTGATATCTGAATGTTCTTTAGTAATTTTGCGATAATAATCCATGTCATTAGTAATCGTTGCAGAACCTAATAAGGTATTAAGCTCCTGAATGCGATCACTTAATCCTGCTAATTTTTTTTGCATGGAAGGCTTCATGACATTTAATCTTTAAGTGGGTAAATTTTCTTTAATGTTTTGGTGAGTAGTTCATGCTCTTCACCCTTAGCTTCATTGAGAGCTTGGCTTGGATGATGGACAAACTTATTAGCTAAAGCCTTACTTAACACTTCCAAAACTTCTTCTGGCTTCATGCCTTGATTTAGAAGTTTTTGTGCTTTTTTAAGCTCAGTGACGCGATAACTTTCAGCATGGTCGCGAAGCGCTTTAATTGTAGGCACGATAGTACGCGTTTTAAGCCAATGCGTGAAATCTTTTACGTGATGATCAATGATTTTTTGAGCTTCAATAGCTGCAGACTGACGATTGGTTAAGCCTTCTTCAATGAGGTGAGATAAATCATCGACGGTATAAAGATAAACATCACTGAGTTTTCCTACCTCAGGTTCAATGTCACGCGGTACCGCAAGATCAACCATAAACATAGGGCGATTTCGTCTTGTTTTGAGTGCGCGCTCCACCATGCCTAAGCCTACAATAGGTAATTGGCTTGCAGTAGAGCTTAAAACAATATCGAACTCATGAAGGCGATCAGAGAGTTCTGAAATAAGACAGGCATCACCCTTAATTTTTTTAGCTAAACTCAGTCCCCGATCAAGGGAACGATTAGCCACCGTCATGGATTTAGGTTGTCTATTTTTAATATGTTCGGCGCAAAGTTCAATCATTTCACCTGCACCAATAAGAAGTACTTTTGAAGTTTTTAAATCCCCAAAAATACTTTCGGCCAGCTTTATAGAAGCCGCTGCCATCGAAATTGAGCTCATGCCTATATCTGTTTTGGTTCGGACTTCTTTGGCCACAGAGAATGTCTTTTGAAAAAGCTTATTGAGGAGAGCGCCTAAGGTTCCGGTATTTTCAGCGGTTTTAATGGCTTGTTTCATTTGGCCTAAAATTTGTGGCTCTCCTAACACCATGCTATCTAAACCTGAAGCTACACGAAATGCATGTTGGACGGCTTCTTGGTTTTCATAGACATAAAGATGGGATTCAATGGTTTTTAATTTGATACCGTGATACTTACAAAGCCAATCGATGATGATTTTCGGGTCCCGCGCTGTGGCGTAGATTTCACTGCGGTTACAGGTAGATAAAATAGCCGCTTCGCTCACTTTATGTTCCATGAGTTCGAGCAAGGCTTGGCTTAAATGATCGGGATCAAAAGCGACTTTTTCACGGATCGCAATGGGGGCTGTGGTGTGGTTAATGCCTACGGTATAAAGCTGCATGTGAATATTCTTAATCCGACGCTTTAGCTTCACGCCATTTAAGAGTTAAAATAGCTATTTTACAATATCTCACTCAACTTTCATTTGGGATCACTAGAAATATGGATAAAACATTTAGAATTGCCCCCAGTATTCTTTCAGCGAATTTCGCGAAACTTGGCCAAGAAATTGCCGACGTCATTAAGTCAGGAACTGATATTGTTCACTTTGATGTGATGGACAATCATTACGTACCTAATTTAACGATTGGCCCTTTAGTTTGCGAAGCCATTCGCCCAGTGACAGATGCCATTATTGATGTGCATTTGATGGTAAAACCCGTAGACCGTATTATTCCTGACTTTGCAAAAGCAGGGGCCAATATCATTACTTTTCATCCTGAAGGTTCAGATCATATTGATCGAAGTCTTTCATTGGTGCGTGACTCAGGATGTAAATCAGGCTTGGTATTTAATCCAGCGACCCCACTTGATTACCTTGATCACGTGATGGATAAAATCGATATGATACTTTTAATGTCTGTGAATCCAGGGTTCGGCGGTCAAAAATTCATTCCTGAAACACTTAATAAACTTAGAATCGCTCGTCAAAAAATTGATGCCTATTATGAAAAAACGGGCCGTCAAATTTGGTTAGAAGTGGACGGAGGCGTGAACGCTAATAACATCGCAGAAATTGCAAAAGCCGGAGCAGATACTTTTGTTGCGGGCTCTGCTATTTTTGGTGCTGGTAAAGATACTGACCCTAATCATTATGATACCGTGGTAAAGTCATTACGCGCATCACTCGCAACTGTTTAATTTAAAAACGCACCAACAAATGTTTGTGCGTTTCTAACATGACTACTTTAATCACATCAGACAAATTTAATACCTACAAGGCTGAAGGTTTTAACTTCATTCCTTTAGTCAAATCTTTTGATGTGGGCCATGAAACACCTTTATCGATTTATCAGAAGTTAGCTAATCTTCCCTTTTCATATCTTTTGGAATCGGTGGAAGGTGGCGAACGCTTTGGTCGTTATTCGATTATTGGGCTCCCCTCTAAAAAAAGAATTGTCATTCGTGATGATGTGATTGAAGTGATTGATCAAAATAAAGTGATTAAAAAAGAGAACACACAAAATCCATTCGATTTTATTCAAAATTATTTGAGCCAATTTAAAGTGCCTCACGATATAGAGCTACCCAGGTTTGCAGGTGGGTTAGCGGGTTATTTCGGATATGAGACGATTCAATATATTGAATCTCGTTTAAAACATAAAAAAACAAAAGACATTTTAGGCGTACCTGATATTTTATTGATGCTGTCTGACGAGCTGATTGTGGTCGACAATGTAGCAAAAAAGATTTTTATTGTGAGCTATGCAGATCCATCTATTAAAGATGCTTATGTTTTAGGTGTTGCAAGATTAGATAAACTTTATGATCAGCTCCATCAGTCAATGAAGACAGAGCCACTTCAAACATCAAATCTCACAGAAGCGCATTCAGAATTTGGCGAAGAAGCATTTAAAAAAGCTGTTGAAAAAGCAAAGTCTTATATTTTTGAAGGCGACATTATGCAAGTTGTGTTATCGCAAAGGATGTCGCAAAAATTTGAATCTCCCCCAGTGGCTCTTTACGAATCGCTTCGCACGTTAAATCCCTCCCCTTATATGTTTTATTACCATATGGATGATCATCATGTAGTGGGTGCGTCCCCTGAAATTTTAGTGAGACTTGAAGATGAAACGGTGACGGTAAGACCCATTGCAGGCACGCGACCTCGCGGCAAAACTGAAGAAGAAGATTTGAAATTAGAAAAAGAATTATTAGCCGACCCTAAAGAATGTGCAGAACATGTGCAACTCATGGATTTAGGTCGAAATGATATTGGACGTGTTTCTCAATCAGGCTCTGTGAAAGTGACGGACAATATGACCATTGAACGTTATTCACATGTCATGCACATTGTGTCTAATGTAGAAGGCACATTAAAACCCCATATGCATGCCATGGATGTTTTGAAAGCCACTTTCCCAGCAGGGACGGTCAGTGGTGCACCTAAAGTTCGTGCGATGGAAATTATTCATGAACTAGAACCTAGCAAGCGTGGTATTTATGCTGGCGCTGTAGGTTATTTAGGTTTTGATGGTGATATGGATGTGGCCATCGCCATTAGAACAGGGGTCATAAAAAATAAAATGCTTTACGTACAAGCGGGCGCAGGTATTGTGGCCGATTCTATTCCACATAACGAATGGGTTGAAACACAAAACAAAGCGAAAGCCGTATTACGTGCCGCAGAAATTGTGCAATCAGGAAAATAAATTATGTTGCTCATGATTGATAACTACGATTCATTTACTTATAACCTTGTTCAGTATTTGGCTGAGCTCAAACAAGAGGTTGAAGTGTATCGTAATGATGAGATCACGATTGATGAAATCAAAAAAAAGAATCCTCAGTATATTGTGTTGTCTCCTGGCCCATGCACGCCCAACGAGGCAGGGGTTTCTGTAGAAATTGTGAATACATTCAAAGGGGACATTCCCATTCTAGGCGTTTGCTTAGGCCATCAAACCATTGGCCAAGCATTTGGGGGGAAAATTATTCATGCTAAAACATTGATGCATGGCAAAACTTCAAAAATTCATCATACAGATCAAGGGGTATTTAAAGACATAAAAAATCCATTTACAGCGACACGTTATCATTCGCTGGTGATTGAGCGTGCAACATTACCTCATTGCTTAGAAGTGACGGCATGGACCGATGATGAAGAAATTATGGGGGTTCGTCATAAGACACTTCCGATTGAAGGTGTTCAATTTCATCCTGAATCTGTCCTCACCGAACATGGACACGATCTATTAAATAATTTTTTAAAAGCATATGGCTAACATGGGCTCAAAAGAATTATCTGTGAAAGACTTTATGCAGTCTTTAATGTCAGGTGTCCTAAGTGACGACATTATTGAATCTTATGTGTTAGCTCTCAATGAAAAAGGAGTGACTGCAGACAATATTTTTGACGCAGCAACCGTGATGCGTCAATTTTCAAAACAAGTGGTGATTCAGGATAAAACACATTTAGTGGATACCTGCGGCACAGGAGGGGATGGCATTCAAACATTTAATGTGTCGACCTTGAGTGCGATTGTAGCCGCAAGTGCCGGTGTGAAAGTAGCGAAACATGGCGGTCGCTCAGTATCATCTAAATGTGGAAGTGCTGATGTATTAGAAGCTCTAGGTGTGAATGTCAATTTAACAGCAGACAAAGTGGCATCGCTTGTGAATGAGATTGGTATTGCGTTTATGTTTGCCCCTAACTTTCATCCAGCGATGCGATATGCAGCACCGGTTCGAAAAAAATTAGGTATCAGAACCATTTTTAATGTTTTAGGCCCCCTAGCAAATCCAGCATTGGCAACGCGTCAAGTATTGGGTGTTTATGATAAGTTGCTCACACAAACCATGGCAGAGGTGTTATCAAAATTAGGAAGTGAGCATGTCATGGTGGTGCATGGTGAAGATGGTATGGATGAAATTTCTATCTCAAGCCCAACCACTGTGACAGAGTTAAAAAACAAAACAATCACAACCTACACTATTCAGCCTGATGATTTTGGATTGGACGTAGCAGATCTTAAAACGATTCAAGTGGAAAATGCGGATGCATCGAAGACTATGATGCTTGATGTGCTAAATGGTAGTCTAGGCTCACATCGCAACATCACAATCCTTAACGCAGGGGCGGCTATTTATGTCAGTGGCATTTCGTCTTCCTTAAAAGAAGGTATTGAGAAAGCTGCATCAGTGATTGACCAAGGTTTGGCATTAAAAAAATTAGAAGCACTCAAGGTGGCGTCCCATGGCTAATATTCTTGATACGATCATTGCCACTAAATTTGAAGAAATTAAAGAATCACAAAAAATTAAATCACTGAATCAGCTCAAAGATGAAGTAAAAAATACTCCTCAACCGAGAGGCTTTATAAAAGCCATTGAATCACAACTCTCAAAAAATAAAGCGGCTGTCATTGCTGAAATTAAAAAAGCGAGCCCATCTAAAGGTGTCATCCGAGAAAATTTTAATCCGAAAGAGATTGCGGTTTCTTATGAAAAAGGTGGGGCGACTTGTTTATCTGTGCTCACTGACCAAAAATATTTTCAAGGCCATGCCAATTTTTTAAAAGAAGCAAAAGCTGCATGTAGCCTTCCCATACTGCGCAAAGATTTTATGGTAGATCCCTATCAAATTTATGAAGCGCATGCTATGGGTGCTGATTGTATTTTACTTATTGTAGCAGCACTTTCTTTAGACCTTATGCAAGAGCTCGAGGAAATTACACACACTTTAGGCATGAATGTATTAGTTGAAGTGCATAATCAAGAGGAGCTTGATCTGGCATTGCAATTAAAGACAAGACTTCTAGGTATTAACAACCGTAATTTAAAAACGTTCGATGTTTCGCTTAACACCACTTTTGATTTATTAAAGCATATCAATGCTGACAAAATTATTGTGACTGAGTCAGGAATCTTTACATCAGATGATGTGAAGTTGATGCAAGATTATCATGTGAATACCTTTCTCATCGGTGAAGCTTTTATGCGAGAATCTGATCCAGGACACTCTTTAAAAAATTTATTTCAATTTTAAATATTATGGAAAATTCAAATAGACCCAGACGAATGCGTAAAGATGAATTCTCGCGTCGATTGATGCGTGAACATCATTTGCGAACAGATGATTTAATTTACCCTATGTTTATCATGGAGGGACACCAAAAAGAAGAAGCGATTCCATCCATGCCAGGCATTAAACGTCAAAGTGCTGATCTCATTATTGATACCGCAAAAGAATGTTTCAAATTAGGTATCCCTGCGATTGCATTATTTCCAGTGATTGATGCGAACCTAAAAACAGAAGATGCGAAAGAAGCTTATAACCCAAAAGGCCTTATTCCAAGAGTGGTAGCGCTATTAAAACAACATGTACCCCAACTTGGCGTCATTACAGATGTAGCACTCGATCCTTATACAAGTCATGGCCAAGACGGTTTGGTTGATGCGTCAGGTTATGTCCTCAACGATGAAACAGTGAAAGTCTTAATCAAACAGGCTTTAAGTCATGCTAAAGCTGGGGCTGATATTGTGGCACCGTCAGATATGATGGATGGCCGCATTGGAAAAATTCGTGAGGCATTAGAAAAAGAAGGATTTGTTCACACAAAAATTCTAGCGTATTCCGCTAAATATGCCTCCTCATTCTATGGTCCGTTTAGAGATGCGATAGGGTCATCAAAAAATTTAGGTAAGAGCGATAAGAATAGTTACCAAATGGATCCTGCAAATACCGACGAAGCTTTAACTGAAGTCGAGCTTGATATTAATGAAGGTGCAGACATGGTTTTGGTGAAACCGGGACTGCCTTATCTTGATATTGTCTATCGTGTGAAAGCTACTTTTGGTGTGCCGACATACGCTTATCAAGTGAGTGGCGAATATGCCATGTTAAAAGCAGCTTCACAAAATGGCTGGCTCGACGAGAGAGCAGTTGTAATGGAATCACTTTTAGCCTTTAAACGTGCAGGGGCTGATGGTATTTTAAGCTACTACTCTATGGAAGTAGCCAATTGGCTTAATCAAAAAATTTAATTAAATGAGCAATAAAAATATTTCTTTTGTTTCTTCTTTTAGCCCAAATGGTTTTGTAGAGTATGGAAAAAATTTCATAGAGTCATTTGATTCGGATGATATTAATTTATTTATAGGCGTAGAAGATGACCCTTCAAATTATCCACAAAGAAAAAATGTTGTTTATTTTAAATTGTCCTCAGATGTCCAAGATTTTTTGCAGTCCGAGTTAGTTAATTTTCCTGATTCTGTTAAAAATGATTATAGATTTCAAGCTAGTAAATTTTGCCAAAAAGTTTTAGCGATGAACAATGATATCCTTCCCAACGAAGGGTACAGAATTTGGATAGATGCAGATGTGTTATTTTTTAAAAAAATTACACAACAGGATATATTGCCTATAGTCGAGGGATTTGATGTCACTTACCTGGGTAGATCAAGTTGGCATCATTCAGAATCTGGTTTTGTTGCATTCTTTTTAAATGATAATGGCAAAAGTTTTATTCGAAGATGGTTTTGGTACTTTGATTCCGGAAGGGTATTTTCCCTTGCAGAATGGCATGACGCATATGTATTTGATGTAGTAAGACGAGAATTTAATGGCCTTACTGAAAATAATTTATCAAAAGGGGTTTATGGACTAAATGTTTGGCCTTCTACCGAACTCTCAAAGTTTATGAAACACTTCAAAGGAAATTTAAAAAAATAATTTAAGCTGCTAAAAGTTTTTCTATTTCTTCAATTGATGCTTTTAATTTGTTTATTTTTAAATCATCGATGTGATAAATAAGAAGTTCAATAGGTCCCATGGAACCTTCAAGCTTTAATATCGGAGTAACTCTTTTGTCTTGCATCGGATCTTTGGTACGAGATTTTCGATCGCGTGTTTCGTATGCGATATTGTGTATCGTGTGAAATCCACTTTTGGTGTGCCAACTTACGCTTATCAAGTGAGTGGTGAATATGCGATGCTTAAAGCAGCTTCACAAAACGGCTGGCTTGATGAAAAAGCGGTTGTGATGGAGTCTCTCTTGGCATTTAAACGCGCAGGGGCTGATGGGATCTTAAGTTACTACGCCATGGAAGTGGCGCGATGGATCAAAAAAGAAACTTAAAAAGTTTCATTAATGCTGGCAATACGATTTAACTTATGCATAACTAATTTATTGTCATCATCAAACTGAGGCTCAAGTTTTTTAACTTTTGTTATTTTTTCAGTTAAGTCGTCTATTTCGTAAAAATTATACCCATAACTAAATAAGATTTCTTGAACTAATTTTGCAGAATTTTTTTCTATGCACTCAAAAAAAATAGTTGGTTTGTAATTTAGTATTTTCTTCATACCTTTAAGTACATTTGCCTCATATCCCTCTACGTCAATTTTTATTAAACGAATATTTTGAATAACCTCATCAATTAGAAAAGAGTCTAAAGCAACTTGTTGAACAGAATTTACCTTTGCTCCTGACTTTTGTCCAACAGAACCTCCTGATGTTAAATAGCTTACACTTGTAGAAGTTGAGAAGGGGACAAATTTGTTTTCATCACCAACGCAACACATAAAGATATTATTAGTGTTAAACTTATTTGCGTTAAAATTTAGTATTAACCTTGCAAAGTTCATGTAATGAGGTTCAAAACTTAAAAGGCTCAGATTTCTATTTGCAGTAAGAGCTGCTAGTGAATAAGACCCTGTATGAGCACCAATATCAAGCACGAATCCACTAGTATTTTTTGCTATCCTTGACCATGTTCTTAAGGTAAATTTTTCGTAGAAACCATTCCAAAAAAATCTTAAGGCAACACCATCATCTTTACCACCCAAAAACATTTGAAATTGCTCTTTCAATCCTACATCACAATTTACCCAATTAAAGAACTCCGGCATAAGTGATAGATCGTTAATATTAAAATTATTTTCTATTGGCAATTGGCTCCTTTTAGCTTTTGCAACTAAATTTAATTTTTCTAAATCATTCACCTAATAGCTCCTTCAATGTTTGTGGTATGAATTCTTTTGAGTATGGGCCCTTGAAAGTTATAATTTTTACCCCAATTCTTATTAAATCTACTAACTCGTCTCGATTAAAAGAGTTTCTTGTAATAAAAAGATACTCTTTTTGTGGAAGTAAGAAATATTTTTCTTTATTTTTTTTGTATTCTTCAGCTATCACCATTTGATCGCCATACCATCTGTGAAATCTTTCGGGTAGCTTCAGAGCAATCTCAAAGAGACCATTGAAAAGTTTTCCTCCATCAGGAGTTATTATTAAGCCAAAAAATATTGGCATGATATCAATAAATTTTTGATTAACGAACTCAGGATAATATTCAGGATAGTTATGGTTAATGATAGATGTTTGATCATCACGCTTTACTAAACATGCTATAAATTTATTGAAATCTGGTAATTTTAGTTTTTGGATTACGAGTGAGTCTGCGTCTAAAAAAAGAGTAGTATTTTGAGTGACAACAAGACTATATGCCCTCAAGCGAGCTAACATGATGTCATTCGGTAACTCATCTCTCAAAACTTCATTCACATCATTTATGGATGCAGTTTTATTATCACTTAATTGATAAATATAAGCTTCATTACCATAAACATATCTTATTGAGTCTACAAGAGCCTGAGGAATCAAAATATCTTGACCCACCCAAAAAAAAGCAAATTGCAGCTTTAAATTATTAACCATAATTAATTCCTGTCAATTAACTCTTGAGTTTCATTAATAGAGGCTTTTACTTTGTTAATCTTTAAATCATCAATGTGATAAATCAAAAGTTCAATAGGCCCCATTGAGCCTTCAAGTTTTAACACTGGAATATTTTTTTTATCTTGCATTGGATCTTTGGTGCGAGATTTTCGATCGCGAGTTGCGTATGCAATATTGTGATTCAGTAAAAAAAATTCTACTTCTTTCATGGAGTCAGCATAAAGTTGAATATGAAGTGTGGGGTATCGACCAGCAGTGCCATCTAATGCACCACCTGTTAAATGTGGATTAAAAGCATTTAATTTTTTCATGAGACTTAATGCTTCAAGCCTTAATACTTTAAGACGCTCCTCATGTTCTTCATCAAAAAAAATAGCTTGATGTTCTTTAATGGCATCATTAATTTCTTCATTCGAAGGTAAAGCGTCCCCATCATCAAGCCCAAAAAATTTAGCGGCTTTACGTTTTGCAAATGCGTAGTCGCTGATACCTTCTTCGGCCATCATTTGAGCGGCTTTATGTGCAACTTGGAATCGAATGTGTTTACTTTGTCTTGCCATATAAAACACTTTTTTAAAAATTAATTGAGGAGATGTATCTCATTGTGCGGTGGAAATTCCGAATAGAAATATTCATTCACGCCCTCTTCATTTTCATTAGCCGGCGTACCTGTATCTGATTTAATTTTATGAATCATGACACCATCAGGCATCACAAAATTTTGTATAGGCGTATCTTTGAGAGCGGTCTGCATATATTTAATCCATATAGGAAGAGCAGCTTGAGAGCCTGTTTCATCTTTACCTAATGACTTAGGCTGATCAAATCCAATCCATGCAATGGCGACCTGTGAGGGCGCATAACCTGCGAACCATGCATCGACTTGATTATTTGTGGTGCCTGTTTTGCCTGCAATATCTGATCGACCTAATGCCTTAGCTTTTTGAGCTGTTCCTTTATTGACTACGTCTTGTAAAAGGGTCGTCATGATAAACGCATTTCTAGGATCAATGACACGCGGTATTTCTTCGTTTTGGAACATCGTATATGTTTGATCGATGACTTGACCCTGACTATCAACCATCTTTTCAATAAGATAAGGTTTTTTGAGATAACCTCCGTTTGCAAATACACCATATGCAGTTACCATTTCGATAAGTGTGGCAGAGCCAACTCCCAAGCCCATGGATAAGTAAGCAGGATGATTTGCAGGGTCAAAACCAAAGCGTGATGCATAGTCTTGCGCATAAGGCGCACCAATTGCTTTTAGCACGCGAATAGCAACTAAATTTTTAGATTTTGCTAAACCATTTCGAAGCCTGATATGCCCATCAAAATCATTATCATAATTTTGTGGATCCCAATCCATACCACTTCCCGTTTCAGCTGCTGAGAAATGAAGTGGTGCATCATTCACAATGGTGGCAGGTGTGATACCTTTTTCCAAGGCTGCTGAATAAATGAAGGGCTTGAAAGTAGAGCCAGGCTGGCGTTTCGCTTGCGTGACATGGTTATATTTATTTCGATTGAAATCAAAGCCACCAACGAGGGCCGTAATCGCTCCCGTTTGAGGATCCATTGAGACTAATGACGCTTCTACTTTAGGAAGTTGTACCACCTCCCATTGTTTATTTTTTTGAATGACACGAATAATAGCGCCTGGTTTAACTTTTCTATTTTTAGGGTCTTTGTCAATCAAAGTTTTTTGAATGAGGGCTAAACCATCATTTTTAATATCAACCATGTCACCTTTTTTAGTGAACGCTTGAACATATTTAGATTCAGCTTTAATCACCACGGCTGGAATAAATCCGTTGTATTCCTCTATGCCATCAAGCGTATCTGTAATCTTAGCTTTTTGATCTTCAAATTTTTTACCTTCTAAATCGATGATTTTTTCTGGGCCTCGATACTCATGACGACGATCGTAATCTAAGATCCCTCTTAATACCGCTTCATTAGCTGCTTCTTGGTTTGCTTTTTTAATCGTGGTATAGACTTTGATGCCGCTCGTATAGATATCCTCTTTATATTGATCATAAAGTGTTTGTCTTACCATTTCAGATGCATGATCAGCCATTAAATCTCTGGATTGTCTGGACTCTTTGAAATGAAGCGTTTGATTCATCGCTTCTTCAAAAGCTTTTTGATCAATAAATTCGTAACGCAACATATTTTTTAACACTTCACGTTGGCGTTGAATAGCACGTTTTGGATTGGTGAATGGATTGTAATTCGAAGGCGCTTTTGGCAGGCCTGCTAAAAGTGCACATTCAGCTAAAGTGAGTTTTTCTAGAGGCTTGCCATAATAGACGAGAGCTGCTGCACCAAAACCGTAGGCACGTTGACCCAAATAAATTTGGTTAATATAAAGCTCTAAAATTTGATCCTTATTTAAATTCTTTTCAATTTTATAGGAAAGAAAAACTTCACTAATTTTTCGTCTTAAAGTTTTATCGGATGAAAGAAAAAAATTACGTGCGACTTGCATCGTAATCGTACTTGCCCCCTCATGAGAAGCCCCAGCTAAATTTTTGACAATCGCACGCCCAACACCCACGGCATCAACCCCTTTGTGTTGATAAAAACGACGGTCTTCGATAGCTAAAATAGCGTTCTTCATTTTTTTGGGCACTTGTTGAATTTTAATGAAGGCGCGGCGTTCTTCTCCGAATTCAGCCATGAGAAAACCATCCGAGCTATAGACTCTTAAAGGGAGTTTAGGGCGATATTCTGTCAGTGATTCAAGCGAGGGTAATGAGGGAATGACAAGTGCTATGGTTAAAGCCACCAAGGCCCCGATCGCACTTAAGCTTATGAAAAACCACAACATGAGGCGTTTAAAAAAAGTGGGTTTTGCCATAACTAAAATGAATAATGACTCTGAATTTTTATATGAGCCCACATTATAAAAGGTGTTGAGGATTATTTGTAGGCAATTCGAGCCATTACCTCATTAATCCCTTAAAATAATCAGTATTCTTGAATATAAAGCTAGTTCGTCATGGCAACGATTAATGACAATATTTTTTTTGTAGGACTCATGGGCGCTGGGAAAACGACCATAGGTAAATTGTTAGCCAAAAAACTCAAAAAAACTTTTTATGATACTGATCATGAAATTGAAAAAAAATTGGGCGTTAAAGTGGCGGTCATTTTTGAGCTCGAGGGTGAAGAAGGTTTTCGCAAAAGAGAAACGCAGATGATTGATGAGTTATCGAGTAAAAAAGATATTATTTTAGCGACAGGCGGGGGTGCGGTATTAAGTGCAGAGAATCGAGCACTTCTAAAAGAAAGAGGTAAGGTCATTTATTTAAATGCCAAACCTCAGCACTTAGCTAAGCGTATGGCTTACGATAAAGATCGCCCACTTTTACAACAAGGCAATATGTTGGATACCTTAAATCAGTTGTATAAAGATAGGCACCCTTTGTATTTAAATGTGGCGTCATTCGTCGTCGATACAGGGCAACAAAAAACACAAACGATTATTCATAAAATTGAGTCATTATTAAGTTAGGCACATGCAAACACTCCATATCCAACTAGAGAATCGATCTTATCCAATTTATATTGGAGAGGGCTTGCTGTCTCAAATCAAATTGATTGAGCCCCATTTAAAACAAAAGCATGTTGCGATTGTAACTAATACGACTGTCGCACCTTTATATCTCGATCCATTACTAACTCTTTTAAAAGAGCATGGTATTAAAGCGTTTCCAATTATCTTGCCCGATGGCGAATCTTATAAAAATCAAGAAACCTTAAATCTTATTTACGACGTACTGTTAAAAGAAAAATGTGAACGCACTGTCACACTTATTGCATTAGGGGGTGGTGTCATAGGCGACATGACAGGCTATGCCGCAGCGACTTATTTAAGAGGTGTTCCTTTTATACAAATCCCTACCACACTTTTATCACAAGTGGACTCATCCGTCGGTGGTAAAACAGGGATTAATCACCCCATGGGTAAAAATATGATCGGTGCTTTTTATCAGCCCCAATGTGTGATCGCAGATATTGATACTTTAAAAACCTTGCCTCAGAGAGAATTTTCAGCAGGCATGGCAGAAGTCATTAAATATGGACTCATTCGTGATGAGGCTTTTTTTAATTGGCTTGAAAAAAATATTGAAGGTTTAATAAAATTAAATCCATCGCTCCTTATTGAAGCGATCCAGCGCTCATGTCAAAACAAGGCAGATGTAGTAGAGATGGATGAACATGAATCAGGTGTGAGAGCTACATTAAATCTTGGACATACTTTTGGGCACGCCATTGAAAATGCCATGGGCTATGGTGTTTGGCTTCATGGTGAAGCTGTGGCAACCGGTATGGTGATGGCAGCGCATTTATCAAAACTCATGGGCTGGGTAAAAGATAATGAATTTAATCGTATCGTTAAACTTTTAAAAGAAGCTAAGCTTCCTATTGATCCTCCAAAGATTACTGAAGATCAATATATGGCACTCATGAGCATGGATAAAAAAGTCGTCGATGGAAAAATTAGATTAGTTCTTCAAAAAGGGATTGGCGATTCTGTTATTACAAGTGATTACGATTCAAAACATTTAAAGACCACACTTCAAAATTCAAACTTTTCAGTATGATGAAGTTGGCACCTTATGCTGCACATCCAGAACAATCTCGCGGCCGACGTTTAAAAGAAGAAACCTCAGCTTTAAGAAATGATTTTCAGCGCGATCGAGATCGCGTGATTCATTCCACCGCCTTTCGACGCCTTGAATATAAAACGCAAGTGTTCGTTAATCACGAAGGTGATTTATTTAGAACGCGTTTAACGCATAGCTTGGAAGTCGCGCAAATTGCAAGAAGCATTGCGCGCACTTTAAATCTTCATGAGGATTTAGCCGAGGCTATAGCATTAGCTCACGACTTAGGCCACACCCCTTTTGGCCACGCAGGGCAGGACGCCTTAAACCGTTGCATGAAAGATTATGGAGGATTCGAACATAATCTTCAGTCACTTCGGGTCGTGGATCTTTTGGAACAAAGGTATGCTGAATTTGATGGACTTAATCTGACCTTTGAAACAAGAGAAGGCATCCTAAAACACTGTTCCATTAAAAATGCTCAAAAGTTAGGCGATGTCGGACAAAGATTTTTGGATAAAACCGAAACAACGCTCGAGGGACAGATTGCCAATTTTGCTGATGAGATTGCTTATAACAATCACGATATTGATGACGGCATTCGTTCAGGACTTTTAACGATCGATCAATTGATGGAAGTTTCTCTTTTTAAAGAGCATGCTCTAAAAGTCAAAGGCCTTTATCCTGATTTATCTCAAAAAAGACTTGTCCATGAAACGATCCGCCGAATGATCCATAGTTTAGTGGATGATTTATGTCGAACTAGCCTCTCCTATATAAAGGTATCAAAACCTAAAAATGTCGATGAGGTCAGACTTAATGGCCCCATGATTGATTTTTCGATCGAGATGGCAGAAAAGCAGCTTGAGTTAAAACAGTTCTTAAGGAAGTCTTTATATCTTCACCCCAAGGTGACCGAGATGACAGATAAGGCAGCGAAGACCATTGAGGGTCTGTTTAAGGTATACATGGATGATCTCAATCTAATACCTTCTGACTATCAATCTATCGGGAAAGAGGAAAAACCGCGCGTGATTGCGGACTATATTGCTGGAATGACGGATCGCTTCGCAATTCGTGAGTATAAAAAATTACATATAAATCATAGCTTAAATTAGTTTTGTTGTAAATCTACAACAAAAATCTATAAAACTTCACAAATGTCGTAAAAAACACTAAAAATACTTGCGATTGCCCAGTTTGATACCGCATAATTCACTTAACCTTCTTATTGAAGCTTTTATTCATTGGGAAAGTTCGCGAACTTTCTCATCAAGAAATTGATGAGGTTTTAAAAACAACAGGAGAAATATATGAACAAGAATATTAAATTAGCGGTAGCGGGTGCAGTTTTAGCACTTAGCTCACATGCTTCTAATGCTGGTATCATCATTCCAGCTGGTGAATGGACGCTAGACGTTAACGGTAACGTGAACGCTTTTGCAAACTGGACGAAAACTGATCATGCAGCTTCTATCACTGGTGGTATAGCTGCAGGCAAAGACTCGCAAAACGAAGATCAGACTCAAGGTATTAACACAGGTCTTCTTCCATCATGGTTAGGCTTTACTGGTACAACACGTCAAAATGATACAGATGTATCTTTTACAATCTCAATGCAACCAAACGTTTCAGATAACGGTGCAGCAGGTGATACAGCTACGCCTTTATTCCGCCAATCTTATCTTACATTCGGTGACAAATCATGGGGTAGCGTAAAGCTTGGTAAAGATATCGGTATTTTTGCTAGCGATGCAATCCTAAATGACATGACATTATTAGGTGTTGGCGCTGGTGCACTTAATTCAGGTGGCGCTACAACACTTGGTGGTATTGGTACTGGTTATGTTTATGCTGCATGGAAAGGTCAAGTAGCTTATACGACTCCTAACTTCAATGGTTTCCAAGCAACAGTTGGTATTACTAATCCAAATCAAGGCTTAACTTCAACTGGAGTAGCAAGTGCTTCTTCATTATTGTTTCAAGATCGTTTTGGTATAGAAGGTAAAGCTTCTTACTCATTTGCTGCAGATAATTTCTCAGGCAAAATTTGGGTTGGTGGCGCTTCTATGAAAGTAAAGACAGCTGACAACAATGCTGGTGTTCCAAGCGGAACAGCTTACGAATATTCTGCAACTGCAGCTGATATCGGAGCAAACGTTAATGCTGGAAATGTGGGTCTTACAGGTTACTACTACTCAGGCGAAGGTCTAGGAACTACAACATTCCTCTCTCAAGGTTACAAAACTGGTAGCGGTAAGAGAGACTCTGATGGTGGCTATGTTCAACTTACATATAAGTTACCTACAGCAACTAAGTTTGGCCTTGCTTTCGGAAGATCTAATCTAGATTTAGCTTCTGGTGAGTCTTCAGCAAGTAATACTTTAGTTGATAGCAATGAAAGAATAACAGCTGGTCTATATCACCCACTCACTAAGCACTTAAATTTAGTGGCTGAATGGAATCAGGTTGAAACTAAAGCACACGGTGGCCTAAAGAACGAGAATACAACAGGCTCACTTGGTGCTATTTTATTCTTCTAAGATCTCTAAGTTCTTAATAGTATAAAAATAAAAACGGCATCTTCGGATGCCGTTTTTTTCTTTAAGGAAATATAATTGAAGAAAATTAGTGTATTACTTTTAATGATCCCTATTCTTTCCTGCAAGTCTTTAATGAATCCGCAAGAACAGCCTGTCAATTTGGTCGATCGTAAAAATAATATTTATATGACTACGTGCAGCGGATTGGCAGAAACAATAGGCTCCTGTTACCAAAAAGCTCAAAATACTTGTGATAAGGGCTATATTGTCTTAGAGGAAAAATTTGATAGTTCAGGTGTGCATCGTCAGATCAAATTTCAGTGTAAAACTTAGCAACCATAATAAAGTTACTATTAAAGTGGTTTACTATTCCCCGATAATCTTAACAAGCACCCTTTTTTTTCGTCGCCCATCAAATTCACCGTAGAAAATTTGTTCCCAAGGACCAAAGTCGAGCTTTCCAGAGGTGACAGCAACTACCACCTCACGACCCATGATCTGGCGTTTGATGTGTGCATCAGCATTGTCTTCACCGGTATTGTTATGGTGGTAATGGCTCAGGGGCTCATGAGGAGCTAAAGCTTCTAACCATACCTTATAATCATGATGCAATCCCGACTCGTCATCGTTAATAAATACACTCGCAGTTATATGCATCGCATTCACAAGAATTAGCCCCTCTTTGATACCGCTCGCTAACAGGCACTCTCTCACGTCTGGAGTGATGTTTGTAAAGTGCATTCTGGCTGGAGCGTTGAACCAAAGTTCTTTTCGGTAAGTTTTCATAGCAAACATTTTCTATAAAAAATTTATTCAAAACCTTGAAGTGATCGTTTGTTTGCCTCAAGCCAGTAATTTGCCATCTCTGTATTTCTGTAGTTCATAAAACATGGAGTGCCAAGCGTAAAGTGGATTAGTTTAGCTTTTATATTGATAGGATACTCAATGGCAAGCCAATTCCATTCCATAGGGAGCTCTCCAATATCGTTATCATTAAGCCATGAGAAACGGTGGAGATATTTACCAGTTTGCTTAGCAATAAAATCAGGGGTAAGTATTTTATGACTCGGATGGCTACAATTCCAGAGAACAACACTTGACCAGTTTTTTCTAGGATAGTTTTCATTGATGTTACCAAGATATTTTTGCGAGGCCTTGGTTTTATAATTATGTTTCACAACAAGAAGTGCCTTAGATTCATCTCTTAAATCCCAAAGCTCCTTGATATCAGCCTGACAAATCATATCGCCATCAGCAAATATAGCCCAGCCTTTAAAGTCATTTAGATATGGCGTTAAGAATCTTGAGTAAATAAAAGCATTACTCCCATCAGTATGCTCCTCTTTATAATCTTTCAAGGTATTAACTGCTAAAGGTGTAAAAGTAACTGGTAGTGAGGATTTCTCAATAACACTTTGTGTAAAGGTATGAAAAGCAATCGCTTCTTTTTGATCAAAACCAACAACAACATTAATTTTCTCACCCATTATCTTGCCCTTATTTTTTTTGATAAATCATCAATTGTTTCATCCCATGAATGGGATTTAGTATTTCGATATATTTTTACAGCAGGATACCATAATGAGTAATCGCGAGACTCACCCCAATACCAAATTTTTCCAAAAGCATAAGGTAAAAGCAAATAAGTTTCCTTATGCAATGCACCTGCAATATGTGCAGTAGCATTGCTTATTGTGACTATATAATCACATGCATCGATTAATGAAGTTAATCCATCTAAATTATTATAGTTATCAATTTCATTGATAGATTTTATTTCAATGCCATATTCATTTAAAAATTTTTCTTTTTCTTCTAAATTATCATCATATTGTAAATCTATAAAAATAGTATTTGGTATTGAAAGTATTGGTAGAAGCTGTGTTAGAGATAAAGTTTTAGCTTCCCCAATCTCTTTATTATTACTTTTCCATGAAATACCACATACTTTAAAACCCTCTTTTTTTAATTCTTTTTTGAGAGAATCAACTTCTCTTTGATCTGCTTTTAAATAAGCTAAGGGATGCGTATCAAAATCTTGGATTGAATTTCTGAAAAATTTACCTAAACTACCCATGGGTAAATGAAAATCATATTTTGACTCTAATAGTTTTTCATCTGCTGAAATAAAAGTGACATTATCAAATTGAGAGAAAGATCGTTTAAAAAGACTAATAAGTCTGGAGTCTACGGAAACGTAAAATTTATTTTTCGTTTTGAAAGCATCGAATAATAAACTAGCATAAATGATTTGATCACCAATACCTTGTTCTGCCCAAATAAAGATTGTTTTATCTGATGTATTAAAGCTTTGAACTTCTGGTTTTGAAGATTTTAGGAGACGAAACATATCCTCACATTTTGTCCTATATTCGTAAAATTTCCAGCCATCTAAAAACTCTTCCTTATTTAGCATAATTACAGCCGTGTTGAGATGGGCATAGGGAAAATGCTTATCAATTTTAATAATTTTTTTATATAAATTTATTGCCTCATCATACTCGCCAAGACATTGGTATATATAAGCCTTATTATTAAGTGCTTCCAAATTATTTCTATCCAACTGTAAGAGGGTATTATAAATTTCAGAAGCTCTAAAAAAATTTCTTTTCTTTTGGAGGCAAATACCAAGATTTAAAAGTACAGATTTATTATTTGGATAAATTTCTAATATATTTTCAAACTCAGAAATAGCTTGGTCATATAGGTGAAGTTTTATTAAAAAGGCCCCATACTTTTGAATTAAGAATGGCTCTGACGGATCTATATTAATCGCATTTTTATAGTCATCCAGAGCCTTATTAAAATTTTCCAAAGAATTATATAAATCAGCTCTATTGAGATATGCCTCGCAGAACCTTGGGTTGATATTAAGTGCCATTGTAAAGTTTTCAAAAGCCTTTTCATTAAAACCAAGTTTTATATGCGTCTTACCTAGTGCGTTAAATGCCTCAAAATAATCTACCTTTAATAAGATAGCCTTACTTAAATTGTTACATGACGACTCATAACGTTTTAACTCATATTCAGCAATCCCTAAATTACAAAAAGAGAAAGGCTGGCTAGGATCAAGTTCTATTGATTTATTAAATAAGGGAATTGCTTTTTTTGGGAATTTTTTTTGAATATATACAGTCCCTAATAATGAGAGGGCTAGGGGGTGCTCCGGATTCCTTTCGAGAAACGAGTGATAAATCTCTTCTGCTAATGAGAGGTTATTTGATCGATGATATTGAATAGCAAGTGATAACTCACCCATTATCTTGCCCTTATTTTTTTTGATAAATCATCAATTGTTTCATCCCATGAATGGGATTTAGTATTTCGATATATTTTTACAGCAGGATACCATAATGAGTAATCGCGAGACTCACCCCAATACCAAATTTTTCCAAAAGCATAAGGTAAAAGCAAATAAGTTTCCTTATGCAATGCACCTGCAATATGTGCAGTAGCATTGCTTATTGTGACTATATAATCACATGCATCGATTAATGAAGTTAATCCATCTAAATTATTATAGTTATCAATTTCATTGATAGATTTTATTTCAATGCCATATTCATTTAAAAAATTTTTCTTTTTCTTCTAAATTATCATCATATTGTAAATCTATAAAAATAGTATTTGGTATTGAAAGTATTGGTAGAAGCTGTGTTAGAGATAAAGTTTTAGCTTCCCCAATCTCTTTATTATTACTTTTCCATGAAATACCACATACTTTAAAACCCTCTTTTTTTAATTCTTTTTTGAGAGAATCAACTTCTCTTTGATCTGCTTTTAAATAAGCTAAGGGATGCGTATCAAAATCTTGGATTGAATTTCTGAAAAATTTACCTAAACTACCCATGGGTAAATGAAAATCATATTTTGACTCTAATAGTTTTTCATCTGCTGAAATAAAAGTGACATTATCAAATTGAGAGAAAGATCGTTTAAAAAAGACTAATAAGTCTGGAGTCTACGGAAACGTAAAATTTATTTTTTCGTTTTGAAAGCATCGAATAATAAACTAGCATAAATGATTTGATCACCAATACCTTGTTCTGCCCAAATAAAGATTGTTTTATCTGATGTATTAAATTCCCTAAGCAATGGTTTAATTTGAGATTTTATAGCTTTATCCCAAAATCTGTTTTCATAGAGTATCCAGCCATCTTTAAATAAATCCAATGCTAGGTAAAGATAACTTTTTTTTGCTTTGGCTTCTTTTGATTCTGTATTAAGTTTAATTGCATAGTCATAATTATCAATTGCTTTATCAAAATCTTTAATTTCTTCATAAATGAAAGATTTTTTTATGAAATAGTGTTCATTAAATTTATTACCATGTATTAGATCATTAATTAAATCTAATGCTTCAATGAATTTTTTTTGTTTGATAAAAACCCCGCATTTATTGAACATTGCAAGTTCAAATTGAGGATTTTTTTGAATGGCAAGATTATAATCTTTAAGCGCATCATTAAGATCATTTAAATTTTCATAAGCAATTCCACGATTATAATATGTCATAAAGTGATTAGGATTAACTTGAATAGCTTTAGAATAGGACTCTATTGCAAAGTGATAATTATTAATTAAATTATGCAGAAATCCATGATCAACTAATGCTAAATAATTTTTTGGTTCTTTTTGTAAGCATTTATCAAGACATACTATTGCATCAGTAAATTTGTTTAAAGCTTTTAAAGCGCGCGCTTTGTTGTATAACACATTTATTAAATTCGGATTAAGGTTTTCTGCCGTCTCAAGGTAATTTAAAGCCTCATTAGCCCTTCCAGTCTCTATGAGTCCATTAGCAAGATTGAGAATGAAATTTATTTCATTAGGACTAGAAATTATTGCCTTTTGAAGATATAAAATACCAAGGACAGTATTGCCTTCTTGCAACTCTATCGTTCCGAGATTACCAAGTACTTCAGGGTGATTTGGTATTGAATCCAGAAGACTATAATAAATTTTTTTTGCCTCAACTATTTTTCCTTGGCGACATAAAAATAAAGACTCTTTTAGAAGCCTTTGAATTTTTATAGCACTTATTTTGATCATAATTAATTTTAAAAAATTTTTATGATTCGAAATTTAGTTCGACTCGATTGCCTGCTGGGTCTTTTAAAAAAATTTGGTGTGCAGACATCCCTGGGATAGGTTTTTCATCGAAAGGAATATTAAGCCTTTTAAGTTTTTTTAATACGTCTTGATAGTGATCTGTCTTAAAAGCCACATGGTCGAATGAGGATTTTTGAGGAGAGCGACCATCACCCTCTTTAGGTGTGATGAGATGTAAAACATCTTTGTCGCCAATATATAACCAAAAACCAAAGCGTTCAAATGCGGGTCGAAAGCCCTCGGTGAGTCCTACCACATTACAGTAGAAATCTTTAAGTTGAATGACTAAATCTTTTTCTGCGACAAGCTGAATATGATTGATAGATAAAATCATGCCGCTATTTTTTTAGGTAGTGGGTTGCGGGGTGCGAAGACGAATATGGAGCTCACGTAATTGTTTTTCATCGACCGCATTTGGTGCTTTAGTAAGAAGACATTGAGCGCGCTGTGTTTTAGGAAACGCAATCACATCACGAATTGATTCTGCCCCTGCTAATAAAGTCACAAGTCGATCAAGACCAAAGGCTAGGCCACCATGCGGAGGAGCTCCGTATTGGAGAGCATCAAGCAGGAATCCAAATTTTTCTTTAGCCTCTTCTTTTGAAATCTTTAATGCATCGAATACTTTAGACTGGACCTTTTCTTCGTGAATACGAATCGATCCACCGCCAACTTCCCAACCATTGATCACCATGTCGTAAGCTTTAGATAGGCATTTACCTGGGTCAGTCACTAACAAATCTTCATGACCTTCTTTAGGGGCCGTAAATGGGTGATGGATAGCGACCCATCGATCGGTTTCTTCATCATGTTCAAACATGGGGAAATCAACCACCCATAGCGGTGCCCATAGCCTTCCATCCACATGATTTTTTTCATGACCAACTTTAAGACGTAATGCACCTAGAGCTTCATTCACAACTTTTTCTTTATCTGCACCAAAGAAAATAATATCGCCATTTGCGGCTCCTGTTTTTTCAATGATCGCTTTTAATGCATTCACATGAATATTTTTAACAATGGGGCTTTGAAGGCCCGTCTCGTTTAATTCATTGACGTCGTTAATCTTGATATAAGCTAAACCCTTAGCGCCATAGATTTTGACAAATTCAGTATAAGCATCAATTTCAGAACGTGTGATCGCGGATCCGTTTGGAACTCTTAATGCCACGACGCGACCACCTTTCATAGTGGCTGCACTTGAAAAAACTTTAAAGTCGACATCCTTCATCACATCAGTCAACTCAGTAATTTCTAGAGTCACACGCATATCAGGTTTATCTGAGCCATATTTATACATCGCTTCAAGGTATGTCATACGCTGGAATCGAGTTGGCAAATCAATGGATGCGACTTTCTTATACATCTCACGAATCATTTTTTCGACCATGGCCATAATGTCTTCTTCATTCATAAATGAAGTTTCAATATCGACTTGTGTAAATTCAGGCTGACGATCGGCCCTTAAATCTTCATCGCGAAAACACTTAGTGATTTGGAAGTAACGATCAAAACCTGACACCATTAACAATTGCTTAAATAATTGAGGAGACTGAGGGAGTGCAAAAAATTCACCTGCATGAATGCGAGAAGGTACTAAATAATCACGAGCACCTTCAGGTGTGCTTCGAGTCAACATGGGTGTTTCAATTTCCATAAATCCGTTTTCATCTAAAAAATCTCGTAAGACTTTAGCTACTCGATAGCGAAGACGTAAATTATTTTGCATCATCGGACGACGAAGATCCATAAAGCGATATTCAAGACGAATCATTTCTGAAATGGAATCGTCATCGAGCATAAATGGGGGTGTTAATGAAGGATTTAAAATTTCAATGGCGGAAGCTAGCAATTCAACTTCACCTGTTGGGATATTTAAATTAACTGTGCCTTCTGGACGAGATCTTACTTTACATATAACTTTTAATACGAATTCATTACGAATTGACTCTGCAGTGGCAAATGTTTCTTTTGTATCAGGATCGATCACAATTTGTGCGATTCCTTCGCGATCACGAAGATCAATGAAGATAACACCACCATGATCACGTCGACGATGAGCCCAGCCACATACCGTGACGGTCTCTCCAATATGTGTTTTATTTAAATCACCACAGTAATGCGTGCGCATCATTCTTAAAGTCTCTTTAGTAAATTATTAATTAATTTTTTGTTTTTTTTGCTTAGGAGGAACAACTCCCATGGAGATGACATATTTCAATGCCTGATCGACACTAATATCAAGCTCCACAATATCTTTTTTAGCGACCATCAGAAAAAATCCTGAGGTGGGATTAGGTGTTGTAGGCACATAGACACTCACGTGTTTGCCTTTTAAATGTTTTGCAATATCAGGGCTAGGTTCGCCTGTCAAAAATGCAATCGTCCGAGTATCGCGATTGGGATAATGAATGAGCACGGCTTTATTAAATGCACGACCTGATTCTGAAAATAAAGTATCGGATACTTGCTTGATACTAGAGTAAATAGAATTTACAAATGGAAGTCTTGAAAGCAATAATTCCCATAGCTTTAAAAATTGACGGCCAAATAAATTAGACGCTAAGAGTCCAATACCTAGAATCACACCGACCGTTAAAAGAACACCTAAGCCTGGAACATCAAATCCAAAAAAGTTTTTTGGCTGGTAATCGTAAGGCAACCAAATAAGTGTTTGGTCTAGGAAATGAATGAGTGAAGTAAGCACCCATATCGTAATCGCTAAGGGAACAAGGACAAGTAAGCCTGTTAAAAAATAACGTTTAAACATATTTAAAATTAACTCGAGGTTGAAGATGCGCTCGCATCTTTTTTGGTTTCAGTTTTTGTATCAGCTTTTGCTGAACTCTCTTTTGCTTTATTTTTAAAATCTGTGACATACCATCCAGAGCCGGTCAATTGAAAGCTTGGTGCTGAGACTTGTTTTTTGAAAGTCTTTTTATGGCACTCAGGACATGCCATCAAAATCGGATCTGAAATTTTGCGAAGCAATTCTTTAGAACATCCGCAAGCTTGACATGTGAAATCAAAAATAGGCATGAATTAAAAAGGAATGTCGTCTTCGAAATCATCAAAGTTTGTTGCAGCCGCTGCCTGAGGTGCGCCACTTGTTCTTTGAGGGGCTTGATTAAACTCATCATTACCTTGTGATGCTGGTTGACTAGGTGCACTTGATGAGCCACTTGAAGCACCGCCGCTATCCCGACTGCCTAACATTTGCATGCTATCTGCGATGATTTCTGTAGTGTAGCGATCTTGACCTTCTTTTGTTTGCCATTTGCGTGTTTGAAGTCTGCCTTCAATAAATACAGGACGACCTTTTTTTAAATATTCACCTGCGATCTCGGCTAACTTTCGATACATGACAATATTATGCCACTCGGTACGCTCTTGCTTTTCACCGTTCTTATCTTTCCAGTTGTCTGTCGTTGCAATACTAAAATTGCACACCGCGTCCCCATTGGGCATAAATCGCACTTCAGGATCCTTGCCTAAATTACCCATTAAAATCACTTTATTCACTGACGCCATGTTTTCCTCCTAGTAACCGAATAATTGATGCTTCATGAATCGTTTCGTGCTTGTTGACTTTGACCATCACCTTGCCCTCTTCAAGCAAGATCAAGACGTCACGCACACCTTTTATTTTTTTTAATTTTTGTTGCACTGTTGCTAATTGTTTAGGGCTTTTGAGTAATGATTTATTTTGAATCATAAACATTAAGGTTTTAATTGCGGGAGGTGCTTTCATCGATAACGCAAAACCTACCCACAACGTCATCAAAATGGCACAAAACGAAAATACTGAAAAACTACCACCAACATCCGCTAATAAACCACCTAATAAACCGCCAAAAAAAACACCTAATGACTGACAGGTATTATACACCCCAATCGCCGTCCCTTTAGCGCTTGGCGGGGCAATTTTACTGATCAAACTCGGCAAGCTTGCCTCTAAAACATTAAAAGCTACGAAGTAGACAAAAAGAGATGCCACTAGACCCCAAAAAACATTAATTAAAATGCCAAACATCAGTTGGGCAATGAGCATCAGAAAAATAGAGCTAATAAATACAAGCTTCGCTCTATTAAATTTTTCGCTCAGGATAATGATAGGAACCATAAAGACGAAAGAACTTAGAAGTACAGGTAGATAAACTTTCCAGTGCTGATTGACATCCATACCACCTGAAGTGGCTAGTGCTATGGGAACCACAATAAACATCGCCATTTGAGCCGCATGAAGTGCAAAGATCCCAAAATTTAAGCGAGAGAGTTCTTTATTTTTTAAAATGGATTTAAATGAGGGGGCAGGCTCTTTTAATGTTTTGGAAGTATTTATATTTAAAGGGGTGGGGACTACAAAACGTACGACTAAAATAGCTGACAATGATAAAAAACCTGTCAGCATAAAAATACCAGGCACACCTATGAGGTGATTTAATACCGGAGCGCCCATTAAAGATAAGGCAAAAGTAATACCAATTGTCGCTCCAATCATGGCCATCGCTTTGGTGCGATGTTCATCCCTTGTTAAATCTGCTACAAGCGCTGTAATCGCCGCGGAAATCGCCCCCGCCCCTTGAATCGCACGGCCTAAAATAATGATATTGATATCGTCTGAGTATCCTGAAACAAATGAGCCTAAAGCAAATAAAAGCAGGCCAATATAGATAATGTTTTTCCGTCCATAACGGTCAGACAACATACCGAAAGGTAATTGAAATAAAGCCTGAGTGAGGCCGTAAGACCCTAATGCAAGTCCCACTTGGAAAGCCGAGGGGCTTCCGGGTAAGCTTTCCGCGTAAATAGCAAAAATAGGTAGGATTAAAAACATGCCTAACATTCTTAAGCCGAAGATCGATGCCAGGCTTAAGCTGGATCGAATTTCGAGCGGGGTCATACCTTGTTCTATCTTCATAAACTTGAATTAGATATTTCTTATTTTCGAATAATTTCGTATATTAGCAGGTTACCTTTAAAAAGCTTAAGTTGCATGGATACGATTAAGATTCGCGGGGCTAGAACCCATAATTTAAAAAATATTTCACTCGATTTACCACGTAATAAATTGATTGTGATTACAGGCCTATCTGGTTCCGGCAAATCATCTTTAGCTTTTGATACGCTATATGCTGAAGGACAGCGAAGATACGTGGAGTCTTTATCGGCTTATGCACGTCAATTCTTAGAGCGCATGAATAAACCAGATGTTGATTTAATCGAAGGTTTATCTCCTGCCATTTCCATTGAACAAAAATCGACTTCACATAATCCTCGCTCCACTGTAGGTACGGTCACTGAAATTCATGATTACTTAAGGCTTCTTTATGCAAGAGCAGGCGAGCCTGAATGTCCCACACACGAACATACTTTGGAATCACAAACGGTATCCGAAATGGTGGATACATTATTAGCCCTCCCCAATGATACAAAAATTATGTTGTTGGCTCCTATCGTCAATAGTCGAAAGGGTGAGCAACAAGATTTATTTGAAGATTTAAAAGCGCAAGGATTTATTCGTTTGCGCATCGATGGTGAGATTTATGAAATTGATGCCCTACCAAAACTCACGAAGACAAAAAAACATCAAGTTGATGTGGTGGTTGATCGCATTAAAATTAACCCAGAAATTAAACAGCGCATTACAGAGTCGACCGAAACTGCATTAAGGCTTGCTGATGGCAAGATGATTGCGATTGAAATGGATACCAATAAATCTCATCTCTTCTCAGCGAAATTTGCATGTCCGCTTTGCGATTATTCTTTGGAGGAATTAGAGCCGCGTATTTTCTCATTTAATAATCCAATGGGAGCCTGCCCTGAGTGTGATGGACTTGGTAATATTAATTTCTTTGATCCAAAACGCGTGGTGGCTTTCCCACATTTGTCTCTTGCATCTGGTGCTATTAAAGGTTGGGACAAGCGCAATCAATTTTATTTTCAACTCCTTCAATCATTAAGTGAGCATTATAAATTTGATTTAGAAATTGCTTTTGAAGAGATTCCTGAAAAAATTCAAGACGTCATTTTGAATGGCAGCGGGAGTGAGCAGATTAGTTTTTCTTATCTCAATGAGCGCGGCCAAATTAACAAAAAGATGCATAGCTTTGAAGGCATCTTAAATAATTTAAAACGTCGTTATCACGAAACCGATTCAGGCACTGTGCGAGATGAGCTCGCAAAATATTTGAATATGCAAACCTGCCCTGCATGCCAAGGTTCACGCTTACGCATTGAAGCAAGACATGTCAAAGTGGGTAAAAAAAATATCCATGAAATATGCAATACCCCTTTAAAAGAAACGGTACATTTTTTTGAGTCGCTTAAACTTAAAGGAGCTAAAAAAACCATTGCTGAAAAAATCATATATGAAATTACGAGCCGCTTAAAATTTTTAGTGAATGTCGGTTTAGATTATTTGTCACTTTCCCGATCAGCTGAAACTTTATCCGGTGGTGAGGCACAACGTATTCGTCTAGCTTCACAGATTGGCAGTGGTTTAACGGGCGTCATGTATGTGCTCGATGAACCATCGATTGGACTCCATCAACGTGATAACGATCGTTTACTTGAAACCTTAAAGAGATTGCGCGATTTAGGTAATACCGTGATCGTCGTTGAGCACGATCAAGATGCGATTATGAGCGCTGATCATGTGGTCGATATTGGCCCAGGTGCAGGTGAACATGGGGGTTATATAGTGGCTGAAGGCACACCTAAGATGATTGCCAAACATCCTAAGTCACTGACAGGTCACTATATTAGTGGTCGTAAAGAAATCAAATATAAAAATAAACGCCTATTGCCACGCACTTTGAAATGGTTAGAGTTAAAAGGTGCCAAGGGAAATAATTTAAAAAATGTACATTTAAAATTACCGATTGGCCTTCTCACATGTGTTACCGGTGTGTCAGGCAGTGGCAAGTCATCCCTCATTAACGATACGCTCTATCGTGCCGTCGCGCATCATTTATACGGCAGCCATACTGAGCCTGCTGAGCATGCATCGATTAAAGGCCTAGACTTTTTTGATAAAGTCGTCGATGTTGATCAAAGTCCGATTGGAAGAACACCTAGATCCAATCCTGCAACATACACAGGACTATTTACCCCCACGCGAGAACTTTTTGCACAGCTTAATGAAAGCCGAAACCGAGGTTATGGGCCAGGCCGTTTCTCATTTAACGTTAAAGGCGGTCGATGCGAAGCGTGTGAGGGAGATGGTGTTATAAAAGTTGAAATGCATTTCTTACCAGATGTATATGTCCCCTGTGATATTTGCCAAGGGAAACGTTATAACCGTGAAACTTTAGAGATTCAATTTAAAGGTAAAAATATCCATGAAGTTTTATCGATGACCGTTGAACAAGCCCACCAATTTTTTAATGCCATTCCTGCGGTTGAAAAAAAATTACGTACCCTCATTGAAGTGGGCTTAGGTTATATCACTCTAGGTCAAAATGCGACGACACTCTCGGGCGGTGAAGCGCAGCGTGTTAAATTGGCGTTAGAGCTTTCAAAGCGCGATACAGGCACAACACTTTATATTTTAGATGAGCCAACCACTGGACTTCATTTTGCCGATATTCAGTTATTGCTTGACGTGATCCATAAGCTTCGTGATGCTGGAAATACCATTGTCATCATTGAACATAATTTAGATGTGATTAAAACCGCAGACTGGGTGATCGATTTAGGCCCTGAAGGTGGTGACGGTGGTGGTGAAATTATTGCGGAAGGCACACCTGAAGAAGTTGCCAACAATAAGAAGAGTTATACGGGTAAATACCTAAAACCTTACCTAAAATAAATTACGGCACTTGAGCCGAATTCATTCGAGATAGGATGATTCCACTTCGCTCAATCAATCCTGAAGCATCTTGATGACGCTCATAATATTTAGGATTAGGAATCATGGAGGCTAACTTAGCCGACTGAAAACTATTTAAATCTCTTGCATGTGATGAAAAATAACGAAGGGATGCAGATTCAATTCCATACACATTATTGCCCCACTCAATCACATTCAAATAAATTTCTAAGATTCTTTGTTTGCTTAAAATTGTTTCAAGCATGAGCGTGATAATCGTCTCTTCTGCTTTTCGCCAAGGTGTTCTTTGGTTGGATAAGAATAAATTTTTAGCAAGCTGCTGACTAATAGTAGATCCTCCCGCCACAATTTTTTTACGCCGCTTATTTTTTTCATAAGCTTTTTCAATACCCTCCCAATCAAAACCTTCATGGTCAATAAACTTGGCATCTTCGGCCGCAATCACGGCTTGTTTAATATGAATCGAGATTTGGTTGTAATTCACCCATTGATGACGCAGCGTTGCTTTTTCATCTTTCTCTTGAAGATGTTCGAGTCTCGATTCCATGAAAGCACTTTCACCTGGATTGACAACCGTCCATAAAATAATGTGAAGTAAAATCCAGAGCTGATAGAAAAAGAACAAAAGAAACGAAACAGATAAAACTTTTCCTTTGAAGGATCGATGACTCCAACATAGATTTTTTAATCGTGCTTGCAATTAAAACCCTTTTAAAGATTCAATGACAGATTTTGTTTGAGGCTTAATAAGATGCCAAATAAAAAAAGCTTCCGCCGCTTGTTCAACTAACATGCCTAGACCATCTGATGTTTTAGACCCTTGTGATTGAGCTTGCTCAATAAAGAACGTTTCTTTGCCATACACCATTTCATACGCTAAAGATCCTTCATGAAAAACTTTATGATCTATTCCAAGTTCAGTATTATTTAAACCGGCTGAGGTTGCATTGATGATGACATCAAAATATTGATGCGGACATTTTGCAATTTCAATGACGTTTAAATTCACATCAAAACTTTTTGCATGCACATCCATTTTATTTTGAATCACGTTTGATTTTTCAATCGTACGATTGGTAAGTATCAATTCAGATGGTTTTTTTTCTAGCATAGAATAAATCACACCTTCTGCCGCACCACCTGCACCGATGAGTAAAATTTTCTTACTTTTTAAATCTACATTTAAGTTTTGTTCGAGATCTCTTACTAATCCTATGCCATCTGTATTGTGACCAATGATTTCATCGTTTTTAAATTCGAGCGTGTTGACAGCTTCAGCGATTCTAGCGTGATTGGAATGCTGGCTAGCTAATTCATAAGCTTCTTTTTTAAAGGGTAATGTGACATTAGCCCCACTTACTTTTTGTGCGATGAGTTGATGAATTGTATTTTTAAATTCATCGAGAGGAGAAAGGATGGCTTCGTAATCAATATGGAGTCCAACTTCTTTAGCAAACGCACTATGGATTTGAGGAGATAGGCTGTGATGAATTGGATTACCAATCACGGCAAAATGTTTTTCAAGTTCAGTCATGGACCACTATCACATCGATTTGATTAAGGTTTTGAGTATAAGTGTTTTTGTAAAAACTGCCATCAAACTCATTTATGCACTTATTAAGTGCATAAAACTCATATATGCATTTTTTTGGTGCAATTATTGACATTTCTCTTTTAAATCTCAAGTAATAACAGAGCCTTACAACATTATTTGATTGGCACAATTTATGCTTACTATTAATATGTTGAAATGCATTAATGAACAACAGTTTGAATCACAATTGAAGCTTTTAGGAGAATGAAATGGCAATCGCTGATGTAATGAAAAAGATCAAAGATAACAATGTTAAGTTCGTGGACTTTAGATTCACGGATACACGAGGCAAAGAACAGCACGTCAGCGTGCCTGTCTCAGCTTTTGATGAAGATAAATTTAAACAAGGTCACGCATTCGATGGTTCATCGATTGCAGGTTGGAAAGGCATTCAAGCATCCGACATGTTGCTGATGCCAGATCCAGATACGGCTAATATCGATCCATTTATGGAAGAGCCAACCTTGATCCTGACATGCGATGTCGTAGATCCAACGGACGGTAAAGGTTATGAGCGTTGCCCTCGAAGCTTAGCGCGTCGTGCAGAAGCTTATTTAAAATCAACAGGGATAGGTGACACAGCTTACTTTGGCCCGGAGCCAGAATTCTTTATTTTTGATTCCATCACTTGGTCTCAAGGTATGGATGGATGTCACGTTAAAATTAATTCAGAAGAAGGTGCGTGGGATTCTGCAACACAACACGAAGGCGGCAATACTGGCCACCGTCCAGGGGTTAAGGGCGGTTACTTTCCAGTACCACCCGTGGACTCACTTCAAGATGTGCGTTCAGCAATGTCGATTACACTAGAAGCAATGGGTGTTCCAGTTGAAGTGCATCACCATGAAGTCGCCACTGCAGGCCAATGTGAAATCGGTACTAAATTTAGTACGCTCACACAACGTGCCGATTGGACGCAACTTCTTAAATACGTGGTATTAAACACGGCACATAACTATGGCAAAACAGCGACATTCATGCCAAAACCAATCCTAGGCGATAACGGTTCAGGTATGCACGTGCATCAATCCATTTGGAAAGATGGTAAAAATTTATTTGCAGGTTCAGGTTATGCGGGTTTAAGTGAACTCGCGTTGTTCTACATTGGCGGTGTGATTAAACACGCACGCGCACTCAATGCGATTACTAATCCGGGTACGAATTCTTATAAACGTTTAGTGCCAGGCTATGAGGCACCAGTGAAATTAGCTTACTCTGCGAAAAACCGCTCAGCATCGATTCGCATTCCATTCGTGGAAGGTGATAAAGCGCGTCGTATTGAGGCGCGATTCCCTGATCCAATAGCAAACCCATATCTTGCATTCAGCGCATTGATGATGGCAGGTTTAGATGGCATTCAAAACAAGATTCACCCAGGTGAACCAGCGACAAAAGACTTGTACCATTTAACACCTGAAGAAGATGCACAAGTGCCAACTGTATGTTCATCTCTCGAGCAAGCGCTTGAGTATTTAGATAAAGATCGCGAGTTCTTAACGCGCGGTGGTGTCTTTACCGATGACTGGATCAATAGTTATATCGATCTTAAGATGGAAGAAGTGACTAAGATGCGTATGACGCCTCATCCAATCGAATTCAGCATGTATTACAGCTGCTAATTCGTTTAAACAATTAAAAAGACGGCTTTTATAGCCGTCTTTTTTTATGCCTTCATTTCGGGCTAATACATATGTGCACTCTTTTAGTGCATTACCGCTTAATATTCCTTACAATATCCTTATACACCCTAGTAAATAGGCCTTAAGACCATCTGTCAAAGTTGGCTCAAGTTTTGCTTGCTATATAAATGAAAATGGAAAATTCATGAAAAAAACCACGATGCCATCCTTATCCCCAGAGCTTAAGGGAATTGAACACTTAGCAAGTGCGGTATTGCTATGTGATATTGAGGGCCATATTTTGTATATGAACCCATCGGCAGAGATTCTATTTGGACTCAGCGCTAAACATATTTACAAGATGAAGCTGGATGATGCATTTCCTCATTCTGACATTTTAAAATTAGCCATCAGCCAAGCTTTAAATAACGATACACCTTATCGTGAGCATGAGTTTTTAATTACCACTTTAAAACATCAGTCCTATTCTGTGACATGCACCATTACACCCATTCAAACTGGATCGATGCGATACATTCTTGAGTTCCAACAAATGGATCAGCAATTAAGAATTGCAAAAGAAGAACGCATGTTGATTCAACAACAAGCGAACTCAGAATTGATTCGTAATTTAGCGCATGAAATTAGAAACCCATTGGGAGGATTAAGAGGGGCAGCACAACTTTTAGAGCATGAGCTCCCAGATGTTTCTCTAAAAGAATATACACAAGTTATCATTAAAGAAGCAGACCGTCTGCAGTCTCTTATGGATCGACTGCTCGTTCCTCATCAAAAACCCAAATATGAACCGACAAATATTCATGAGGTTTTGGAGCGCGTTAGAAGTTTATTATTGGCAGAATCCCCTGATGAAATAAAAATTCAACGTGATTACGATACGAGCCTGCCTGACATTATTGGCGACCGAGAAAAATTGATTCAAGCGGTTCTTAATATTGCGCGGAATGCCGTACAAGCGATGCATGAGACACAACAGCAAGGTTTAATTATTTTTAAAACAAGAGCAGAGCGACAAATTATGCTCGCCAAAAAACGTTACCGTGTCGGTATTAAACTCGACATCATTGATAACGGACCTGGAATACCTGCAGGCATTCGCGACAAAATATTTTATCCACTTGTCTCTGGTCGTGAAGGCGGCTCAGGGCTCGGCTTATCTTTAGCGCAAACCTATTTAAGTCAGCATCAGGGCATGATTGAGTGTAAGAGTGAGCCGGGACAAACAACTTTTACGATTTTATTACCGATTAAAGATTTAGATGTAAAAGACGTTTCTATTCACAATCAAGAATCACAAGGATCTTAACTATGAAAGCAATTTGGATTATCGATGATGACAAATCCATTCGATGGGTATTTGAAAAAGCACTCGCACGAACTGATTTAAATTTTAAAACATTTAGTTCGAATAAGGAGGCACTTGCCGCCATCAAAGATGAAGAGCCGCAAGTGATTGTGAGTGATATTAGAATGCCACAAGGTTCCGGTTTAGAACTCCTTCAGGTCATCAAAGAAAAGTATGCACATATTCCTGTCATCATCATGACAGCTTATTCTGATTTGGAAAGTGCGGTCGCCGCATTTCAAGGAGGAGCGTTTGAGTATTTAGCTAAACCTTTTGATGTCGATCAAGCGATTGAAATTATTCATCGTGCGATTGATGAATCTTTAAAGCAAACGAATCAAGAAGTCTTATTTGAAAACTCAACCGAAATGATTGGACATGCGCCATCGATGCAAGAAGTTTTTCGTGCGATCGGACGACTGAGCCGTTCTCACGCCACGGTTCTTATTAATGGTGAATCAGGTAGTGGTAAAGAGTTGGTTGCAAGTGCACTTCATAAGCATTCCCCTCGTGCAGATAAACCTTTTATCGCGATTAATACAGCCGCTATTCCAAAAGATTTATTAGAGTCTGAACTTTTTGGCCATGAGCGCGGTGCATTTACAGGAGCGCAAGCTTTGCGCAAAGGCCGTTTTGAACAAGCGGATGGCGGTACACTTTTTTTAGATGAGATTGGTGATATGCCAGCGGACCTTCAAACAAGACTTTTACGTGTTTTAAGTGATGGTCAGTTTTATCGTGTCGGTGGGCATAATCCAATTAAAGTTAATGTACGTGTGATTGCAGCGACTCATCAAGATATGGAAGAACGAGTTAAAGCAGGACTCTTTCGTGAAGATTTGTTTCATAGACTTAATGTCATTCGCTTACGTTTACCAGCATTACGTGAGCGCGCAGAAGACGTTCCAGATTTAGCACGCCACTTCTTGCAACAAAGTGCACAGCAATTAGGGGTTGAAGCAAAAATTCTATCTGAAGATACCTTAAGTTATTTATCGCACCTTCATTGGAGTGGCAATGTCCGCCAACTTGAAAATGTGTGTCATTGGTTAACCGTCATGGCACCAGGTCAAAATATCGACATTAAAGATTTGCCACCTGAATTGAAAAATCATGATGTGCATAAAGAAGTATTAGCTAATTGGAAAGATGCATTAAAGCAAGAAGTGCAATTAGCTTTAAATAAAAATCAAAAAGATATTTTGACCGATCTCAATCAAACATTTGAGAAGATTTTAATCGAAGAAGCGCTTTCGTTCACAAAAGGAAGACGCATTGAGGCAGCAGAAATGTTAGGCTTAGGAAGAAATACCTTAACCCGAAAAGTCAAAGAATTAAATATCGAAAAATAAATTTATTTTTTTGAATCAGGTGTTGCTTGATTTTGTACCTTAGGTGCAACGGTCATTACAATCATAGATTTAGCTGCCAATGGACCACCTTCAGTTATTTCTATGGTGAGTGTTCGTGTGCTACCCGTAAATACTAAAATACTTAATCTAGCTTTAGTTGATGAAATAAGCTGCCAATTATGTTTTGGGTATTCCTTCACAAAAAAAGCACTTGCCTCCAAAGACTCCATACTTGATGACAATTCAATGCGACCCGCCCAATTATCACCCTCACCTAAAATTAAAGATTTATCTGGTGAGATGCGCGCATCTTTAGGAAGAGGCATTTGATTAAAAAATAAACTTTCTATCTTTTTAATATCATCAAAGCGCTTACTTAAGTCGCCTAGATTATCAGTAGTGGCACAGCCAGTGACGAGAAGAAAAGCTAAAAGAGATAGGAGTTTTTTCATGGAACTGAGTTTAATTCAAAATTTGTAAAATAGCCATTTTACAAAACGAACCCAATTTTTAAAGGCAATTATTGCTTAACGTAAGCTTCTAGCTCCTTGATTAGGTTTTTTTGATACACAATCATTTCTTTAGCCACATCACCTAAGGACAACATACCAATGACTTTGGTGCCATCAATAATGGGTAAGTGACGAATATGCTTTTCGGTCATAAGCAACATTGCTTTTTCAAAAGTATCTTTACCGTGCCCCACGAGTACATTTTTAGTCATCACTTCCTCAATTAAAGTGACTTTAGATGACTTACCTTTTAGAACAACTTCACGCGCGTAATCGCGCTCAGAAAAAATACCGACCATTTTGTCTTTGTCCATCACAATGAGCGCGCCAATTTTATATTCGGCTAAGATAATGAGCGCATCAATCACGGGACGATTTGGGGCAATAGTAATTAATTCTTTATGCTTTTTATCAGCAATAAGTTGAGCAGCTGTTTTCATAAGGTACCTTTTTTGAAATCTTAGAATCTAAATATACACTTTATAATAATGACTCTACATTAAACAAGTATAAAAATGCTTCTTAAAAAAAATCAAAGCCTGATGGCTTTTTTAGCCCTTATGCTCTTATGTCTGATTTGGGGTTATAACTGGGTCGTTATGAAAAATGCCCTTCATTTTGCTGGTCCTTTTGATTTTGCGGCTCTTCGCACTATTTTAGGGGCACTTTGTTTATTCATTGTGATGCTTATCTTAAAAAAACCTTTTAGCATCAAAGAAATTCCAAGTCTGATTGCTTTAGGTCTTCTTCAAACTGCTGGCTTTACAGGGCTTTTAGTATGGGCTTTGGTTGAAGGTGGTGCTGGTAAAACAGCGGTACTTACCTATACCATGCCTTTTTGGACCATGCTTTTGGCCTGGCCACTTTTAGGGGAAAAATTGCGAGGATGGCAATGGCCCGCAGCTTTTTTTTCATTGATGGGCATTTTATTTATTTTGGATCCCCTTCATTTGGGCACCGATGTATTCAGCATGATATTAGCCATTGTGTCTGGCATTTCATGGGCGTTGGCTGTGATTTTAGCTAAAAAACTTCAAGCTCGTTCTCCTAATCTTGATTTGATTTCCTTAACCGCATGGCAAATGCTTTTTGGCTCCATACCTATTGTGGCATTGGCTTTCATGACACATACAGTCTCGATTGAATGGGATAGTTATTTTATAGGAGCGCTCATTTATAACGCAGTCTTTGGGAATGCGATTGCATGGCTATTATGGCTTTATGCATTAAGACATTTATCCGCAGGCATAGCGACCATGACCACAACGGTTTGTCCTGTTATAGCGGTCATTGCATCATCGATAGAACTTCATGAAGTCATTAAATCTTTTGAGTTATTGGGTATGTCTTTCATTGGAGTCTCTCTTCTGATGATTTCTTACGATCGTATTAAAAAACACAAAGAAGAGCTTGTCCAGCCGTGGCTTAGAAAAGAACCCATGATAAAATCAAAGTATAGAAAGGGCTAAGCATGGCAGGACATTCCAAATGGGCAAATATCCAACACCGCAAAGGTCGCCAAGACGCCAAGCGCGGAAAAGTATTCACAAAAATCATTAAAGAAATTACGGTTTCAGCAAGACTCGGTGGCGGAGAAGTCAACTTCAATCCCAGATTGAGAGCTGCTGTGGCACTCGCCAAAGAAGAAAATATGCCACAAGACAATATCACGCGTGCAATTAAAAAAGGTACGGGAGAATTGGAGGGCGTGAGTTACGAGGAAGTAAGATACGAAGGTTACGGCATTGGTGGGGCTGCCATTATTATTGATTGCTTAACGGATAATAAACAAAGAGCTGTTGCTGACGTAAGACATGCGCTCACTAAAAATGGCGGCAATTTAGGCACCGATGGATCCGTCGCTTTTTTATTTAAGCATTGTGGACGCATCTTTTTTGCTCCCGGCACAGATGAAAATAAAGTGATGGAACTGGCTTTAGAGGCAGGTGCTGAAGATATCATCAATGACGAAGATGGCAGTATTGAAGTGATCACTCCCACTCAAGAATTTATTCATATTAAAGAAGCGCTTTTAAATGCAGGTTTAAAAATAGAATTAGCAGAAGTCGCGATGCGTCCTAAATTAGAAAATGCTTTGAGTGGAGATGATGGTATTAGAATGCAAAAAATTCTAGATACGCTTGATGACTTAGATGATGTTCAGGAAGTTTATACCACCGCAGTGATTGAAGATTAAATTTATCATTGAGTGATCCTATTATCATCCTTGGTATTGATCCTGGTTTAAGAATGACTGGATTCGGTGTCTTGGAAAAAAGTGGTGACAAGATTCTTTATCTTGGAAGTGGCGTAATAAAAACTGTCAGCGCTAAAGTAGAAGCGCGTGATAGTTTGTCTGAGCGCATTCAAATTATTTTAGAAGGACTCTTTGAAGTGATCGATCAATATGAGCCAAAACAAGTTGCTATTGAGAAAGTCTTTGTGAATGTAAATCCGCAATCCACTCTTTTATTAGGTCAAGCAAGAGGTGCTGCTATCAGCGCTGCTGTGATCAAAAAATTACCTGTGTATGAATATACAGCCTTACAAGTTAAAAAATCAGTGGTAGGTTCAGGACATGCCAAAAAAGAGCAGGTGCAAGAAATGGTCAAACGTTTTTTAAAATTACCCGAATTACCGCAAGCCGATTCTGCAGATGCTCTTGCATGTGCGATGTGTCACGCGCATGCTTATAACCAATTGCAAAGCATGGATGCTTTAAGTTACCGTATGAAAAAAGGTAGGCTTGTATGATTGGAAGAATTTCCGGCATTCTTTTAGATAAAACGCCACCTTTGGCTTTAATTGACTGCAATGGAGTGGGCTATGAATGCGAAGTCCCTATGAGTACTTTTTATTTACTTCCTCAGGTGGGAGATAAAGTCACATTACTCACGCACTTTGTCGTTCGTGAAGATGCACAGCTTTTATTTGGTTTTGGTACCAACCAAGAACGTTTAATGTTTCGACAGCTTTTGAAAGTAAACGGTATTGGAGCTAAGTCCGCACTCGCGATTTTAAGCGGTTTATCGATTGATGAATTGATTCAAGCGGTGTCATTGCAAGAAGCAGGGCTCCTAACCCGTGTACCCGGTATCGGCAAAAAAACAGCCGAACGATTGCTTCTAGAGCTTAAAGATAAATTCACGCTTGATTCAGCGCTAAGTATTAAGGGTTCTGGTATCACATCGATCAGCCAAGATGTTCTCAATGCGCTCATTGCATTAGGCTACAATGAACGCGAATCTTTAAATGCAGTCAAAAGTTTAGATATGAATCTCACTGTGAATGATGGTATTAAACAAGCTTTAAAATATTTATCTAAAGGCTAATGAAGACGCATGATTGAATCTGATCGTTTTGTAGCAAGTACGGTGAATGAGCCTGTTGAGGAATCTATTGAGCGCGCACTTCGCCCTAAAGAACTTCAAGAATATGTCGGTCAAGAAAAAGTCAGAAGCCAATTAGAGATTTTTATTTCGGCGGCTAAAAATAGAAACGAAGCGTTAGACCATGTATTACTTTTTGGCCCACCTGGTTTAGGCAAAACGACTTTAGCTCACATCATTGCAAAAGAGATGGGTGTCAATCTTCGCCAAACATCAGGCCCTGTTTTAGAAAAAGCAGGTGACCTCGCAGCACTTCTTACTAATCTAGAGCCTAATGACGTTTTATTTATTGATGAGATTCATCGTTTATCACCCGTCATTGAAGAAATTTTATACCCTGCCATGGAAGATTACCGTCTTGATATTATGATTGGTGAGGGCCCATCGGCTAGATCAGTGCGACTTGATTTGCCACCTTTTACATTAGTGGGTGCTACCACACGAGCAGGTATGCTCACCAATCCACTCCGTGATCGTTTTGGTATTGTCTCCCGATTAGAATTTTATAGCGAAATCGAATTAGCAAAAATTGTGGATCGATCATCCAGTCTTTTAGAAGCTGATATTGATCCCTCAGGCTCATTAGAAATTGCAAAACGTTCACGAGGCACGCCTCGCATTGCAAACCGTTTATTAAGACGTGTACGTGATTACGCACAAGTAAAATCAAATGGAAAAATTACCGCGTCAATTGCAGACGACGCACTCAAAATGTTGGATGTGGATTTATTAGGGCTAGACGTCATGGACCGAAAACTACTCCAAGCGATTCTAGAAAAATTTAATGGTGGTCCCGTGGGTATTGATAATTTAGCTGCAGCGATTGGTGAAGAGCGGGAAACCATTGAAGATGTATTAGAGCCCTATCTTATTCAACAAGGTTATCTCATGCGCACTCCGCGAGGACGTGTTGTGACACAAGCGACATATCTTCATTTTGGTATGAAGCCACCTTCACAAGAGCCGACTGATACCTTATGGCAGGATTAAAAATTTTTTCGTTACCTGTGCGTATTTATTTCGAAGACACCGATAGTGGTGGTGTTGTATACCACTCTAACTACTTAAAATTTATGGAGCGCGCGAGAACGGAATGGTTGAGAAGTGTTGGCATTGATCAACATCATTTAAAATGTCATGACCATATTATGTTTGTGGTCCATCGCATTAATATTCAATACAAACTTCCTGCACGTTTTAATGATGATTTAATCGTCAAGAGTGAGCTTAAAGATATAGGCTCTAGCAAAATTGAGTTTAGACAAATGATTTATCGTGAAAATGAAATGTTGATTGATGCAACTGTCGATATTGCTTGTATTGATAGTGAAAAATTTAAACCTGTCAGAATCCCATCCACCGTTAAAGAAATTATGGAGTCTTTATGAATGTAGTGAATGATTTATCTTTTTTAAGTTTAATTACAGGGGCGACCATTCCTGTTCAGCTTGTCATGGTAATTTTATTAGCTGCTTCTGGTTTTTCTTGGTGGTATATCTTTATTAAAGTCTCTGTATTAAAGAGTGCAGAACTTGCAGTGGATGAATTTGAAAATACATTCTGGACAAGTGGGGATCTTAATAAGCTTCATGACAGCATTCATAGTGGCCGCATCAAGAACCAGGGCTTAGCGACTATTTTTGAAGCAGGCTATAAAGAATTTAATCGTCATAAAACATCAAAAAGTGACATGAGTGATGTGATTGAAGGAGTGCGGCGAGCCATGCGAGCCACTTACAATCGTGAACTTGATTTCTTAGATGCGCATCTACCTTTTCTAGCATCAGTGGGATCTGTAAGTCCTTACATTGGTTTATTTGGAACAGTATGGGGCATCATGAATGCCTTTAGAGGATTAGCCAATGTGGCACAAGCGACTTTAACTCAAGTGGCTCCTGGCATTGCAGAGGCATTAATCGCAACTGCCATTGGTTTATTTGCAGCGATTCCAGCGGTTATTGCCTATAACCGTTTTGCAACTTCAGTTGATCGTTTATCGGTGAGGTATGAAAGCTTCATGGAAGAGTTCGTTAATATCTTACAAAGAAAAGGATAAGTGATGCGTAAACGTCGCTTAATGAATCAGATCAATGTGGTGCCTTACATTGATGTGACTTTAGTTTTACTTGTTATTTTTATGGTGACAGCCCCCATGACGAATCCTGGTGTCGTGGAGTTACCTGAGGTGGGTGAAACTTTAAAACAAACAGGAGCGCCTATCGTGATTACCATAAAACTTAATAGCACCATTGAGATTGAGGGTGAGAGTTATACGCGCGATCGATTATTAAGCCATGTGCAGTCTTTAATTAAAACAACCCCTGATCGAGCGCTTGTGATTGCGGCTGACAAGAATGTGAAATACGATGAAGTGATAAGTGTCATGGATCTCTTAAAACAAAATAACGTTTCTAAAGTGGGCTTACTTCTTAAGCCACAAAAATAACTTTAGACGTGATTAGACCTCAAGAAAAAATCATAGCAACAAGAGCTGCGATCTATGCAGCGAGTGTGCATATTATTTTAATCGTGATCATGATTGTCAGTTTTGAATGGAGAGTAAAGTTACCCCAAGTAGCTGAAGTGGAATTATGGGATTCGATTCCTGCGGCAAGTGTTAAAGCAGTTGACACACCGCCTGTTGAAAAGAAGATTGAGCCAGAACCGCCAAAGCCTGAGCCTAAACCATCTAAGGTAGAAGAAATTATTAAATCACTGACTAGTGATAAGGCCGAAATTAGCTTGAAACAAAAAAAAGAAGAAGAGGATCGTAAAAAATTAGAAGATCAAAAAAAGAAAGATGATTTGAAAAAAATTCAGGAAGAACTTTTAAAGCAAGATCAATTGGCTAAACTTCAACAAGAATTATTACAAGACAAATCAAAGCCTTCATTAAATCGTCATGAAGACGTGAAACAATCAAATGCTAATCCTACCCAAGGAGGTGCTAAATTAGGTGAAATAGATAAATATAAATTATTGATTCAAAGAAAAATTCAACAGAATGTGAATAAGCAGTTATGTGGCACGAGTCCTGTGGAGCTTCAGTTTGAAATTGGATTAATGCCTACAGGAGAATTGATTGGTAACCCTAAAATGTTAAAATCAAGTGGTATTCCGGTATGTGATGAATCGGTAGAGCGTGCTATTTTTCAATCACAACCATTGCCAGTGCCAACAGATACCGATTTATTTTCGAAATTTAAAAATTTAAAACTTAACTTTAGACCCAATGAAAAAATATAATGTACATATGTTAAAAACATTTACTTCCCTATGCTTACTTTTTTTGATATCTATTCATGCATTTGCAACTGAAACGATTGAGATTTCTGGAGGCGGTACCAAGCAAATCAATATTGCAGTTATGCCTTACAAAGAAATAGTGAGTGATAAAGCCAATAGTCGTATGCATCAAATCATTGCAGCGGATCTTTATCGTTCAGGTTTTTTTAGGCCTTTAGAAGTGAATGGATTAGTGAATAAGCCATCAGCTTTAAGCGAAATAAATTATTCAGAAATGAGTGCTATTGAGGCACAAGTTATGACCCTAGGTCAGGTGGCGATCAGTAATAACCGTATGAAGGTGAATTGGTTTTTAGTCGACACCAATAAAAAAACGATTTTAACCACTATGGAATACTCAGGTCCAGTCGCACAATACCGTGCAATTGCTCATAAAATTTCTGACACCATTTATGAAAAATTAACTGGTATTCCAGGGGTCTTCAGTACCAAAATTTCTTACATCACAAAAAATAAAGGCCGCTACTCTATAAATGTGGCCGATGCAGATGGATTTAATGTACAGTCGATAGTGGGCTCTCCTCAGCCTATTATCTCTGCGAGATGGTCACCAGATGCCACAAAAATTGCCTACGTATCTTTTGAAAAGAAAAAACCTATTATCTATATTCAGTCTTTAGTGACAGGACAAAGAACGGTCTTAGCTAATTTTAAAGGTAATAATAGCTCACCCTCATGGTCGCCTGACGGGAGACGTCTAGCGATTGTTTTAACGTATAACGCAAACTCACAAATTTATCTCATTGATGCTGATGGATCTAATTTAAAACCCCTTATCCAGAGTGCGCATATTGATACGGAGCCCGTCTGGTCGCCTGACGGTCGATTGATTTATTTCACATCCGATCGCGGGGGTCGCCCACAAATTTACAAAGTCTCATCAAGTGGAGGTGAGCCACAGCGTGTGTCGTTTGAAGGGAACCAAAATTTAAATCCTAACGTGTCACCCGATGCCAAAATACTTTCTTATGTAACGCAAGATGAAGGTCGCTTTAGAGTGGTGCTTCACGATCTTCAAACAGGACAAATTACGAAAATTACCGATGGTCCTTTTGATGAAGCGCCTACGTTTTCCCCGAATGGGCATGTGATACTATATGCACATAAGATCAACGGATCGGGCGAACTTTCTACCGTATCGATTGATGGCGTGGTTCGTCAATCATTTAATATTAACGCCGATGATATTAGAGAGCCCGCATGGGCACCTTTTGTAAAATAAATTAACTTCACTGGAGATTTGGAAAATGAAAAAATCACTATTACTTGCATCATTACTCTCATTACTTTTGATAGGCTGTAGCTCAACACCAATTGTTGATGTATCAAAACCTGCTGGCCCTTCTGCATCGAAAGATGAAAGCGATGAAAAAGATCTCGATTTAGCAAGCTTACGTGATCCAAATAATATCTTGTCTAAACGTAGCATCTACTTTGACTATGATAAAGATGTCGTTAAAGCTGAATATAAAGACCTCTTAGCAGCGCATGCTAAATATGTAGCGTCACATCCAAAAGCTAAAATGACTTTAACTGGCAATACGGATGATCGAGGCTCACGTGAATACAATGTCTCACTTGGACAAAAACGTTCTGTGTCGGTTAAGAAATCTATGAATGTATTAGGTGCGCAAGATGGACAAATCGAAACAGTGAGTTTCGGTGAAGAGCGTGCGGATACAAATTGTAAAGATGACGCATGTTATGGAAAAGATCGTCGCGTCGATATCTCTTACGAAAAAGAGTAAATAGTTAAGTTTTAATGAAAAAACTTATTCTTTTAGCATGTTTATTTGTTACACCTTTACATGCGGCACTCTTTGAAGATACGGATGCTAGAAAAAAACTTCAAGAGATGCAATTAAAAGAAATAGAGTTAGAAACACGTATTGTCAATCTTGAGGCTGTCGTAAAAAGTGGCAGCCTCAATGACATGTTGAATCAAATCGAATTAATGAAACAAGATGTTTCCAAATTGCGTGGTGATATAGAAACCTTACGCCATTTGGATGCTACGGTTGAACAACGCCAAAAAGATCTTTATCAAGATTTGGATGGCAGACTTCGAAAGATTGAAGAAAAATCAACTGCAGACTCGCCTGCAACAACTAACAAGGTTACAGAAACACCTCCAACGCCTGAGATAAAAGCACCTTCAGATCAAGAGGTTTTTGATCAAGCAAGTGTTCTTTTAGATGGCTTAAAAAATAAAGAAGCTTTCCAGGCCTTTACTGATTTTATTAAACAATTCCCTAATAGCGCATTATTGCCTGATGCTAAATATGCTTTAGCCAATGCGCAATTTAATTTAAAAAATTACAAAGCAACGATTGGTACCTATCAAAAATTACTCGATCAGCACCCTGATTTTTCAAAAAATCCAGAAGCTTTATTAGGTTTAGCTAATGCACAAATTCAATTAGCGCTTATCCCTGAAGCTAAAAAAAGCTTGAAGGATTTAATTAAAAAATATCCTAAGAGCGATGTGATTCAAAATGCACAAAAGCGCTTAAAAGTTTTAGAGAGTATCAAGCCCTAAAATTTTTACATCTTAATTTCTTTAGCCTTAAATTCTTAACGTGACACAACTTAAAATCTTTGAAATTTTTTATTCGCTGCAAGGTGAATCTTCTCGTATGGGATTGCCTACGATTTTTATTCGCTTAAGTGGTTGTCCGATGCGTTGCCATTATTGCGACACGGCTTATGCTTTTCAAGGAGGATCTATGATGGATATCGAGGACATCATGGCATCCATCAAAAAATATGACACGCACTATGTCACAGTGACAGGTGGCGAGCCGCTTGCACAAAAAGAAGTAATCCATCTTCTCAAAATCTTGGCTGATAGCAATTACGAAGTGTCAATTGAAACTGGCGGCGGGCTTTCTATTAAAGAAGTTGATCCGCGCATTAAAATTATTTTAGATATCAAAACGCCCGAGTCAGGTGAGGAGAAAAAAAATCATTGGGAAAATTTAGATATGATTAGTTCAAAAGATGAAATTAAATTTGTGCTTTGTAGTCGTGAAGATTATGACTGGGCTAAAAAAATACTTGATCAATATAAACTCACTCAAAAATGTAGCGTTTTGTTTTCCCCTGTCTATCAAAAATTAGATGTCACTGATTTAGGAGATTGGATTTTAAAAGATCAGCTTCATGTGCGTATGCAAATTCAATTACATAAACTCCTCTGGGGAGAAAAACCTGGTGTCTAAAGCCGTAGTTCTCTTATCAGGGGGCCTTGATTCAGCCACTACCTTAGCGATTGCGAAAAGCGAAGGTTATGAATGTTATGCCTTGAGTGTTAATTATCACCAGCGCCATATTGCAGAACTCGATGCTGCTAAAAAAATCGCTTTGCTGTTTAAAGTGAAAGATCATAAAACGGTGGAGATGGATTTAAGTTGGATGCTCACTTCTGCTCTTACTAATCCTGATTTAAAAATGCCAACTGAATTAACTTCTCATATCCCGATTACTTATGTGCCTGCGCGGAATACTTTAATGCTCACCTTGGCGCTAGGTTGGGCAGAGGTCATTGGTGCGCATGATATTTTTATAGGGGTTAATGCCGTCGATTATTCAGGTTACCCTGATTGCAGGCCGGAATACATTGCACAATTTCAGAAAATGGCTAATTTAGGGACTAAATCGGGTGTAGAAGGCCAAAATATTCATCTTCACACCCCGTTGATTCATCTATCCAAAGAAGCCATTATTCTTCAGGGCATGAAATTAGGTGTGGATTACGGGTTAACTGTTTCGTGCTATCAGGCTGATCAAGATGGCTATGCATGTGGCGTCTGCGATTCTTGTCGCTTAAGACAAAACGGCTTTAAAGCGGCTGGGGTTGATGATCCCACCTCTTACCAATAGACTAAAAGAGACTTTAAATTCTTGTCTTTAAAGTGATTGTGCTTGCCAAATATGCCAAAAATAGCGTAAAATCCGCCCCTTTCTTAAGAAAATTTTTAACTAATTGAAGAGTGTAAATTATGGTAATTATTCGACTTTCTAGAGGCGGTTCAAAAAAGACCCCTTTTTACAATGTAGTAGTGGCAGATTCAAGAAATCGCCGCGACGGACGCTTTATTGAGCGTATTGGTTTTTATAACCCAATGGCTAAGATTGGCACCGAAGCACTTCGTATTGATAACGAACGTGTGACGCATTGGAAAGGTCATGGCGCACTCCTTTCAGATTCAGTGAATCGTTTAGTTAAGCTTCATGCAAAAGGCCCAGAGGCAATTGTGGCTTTAAAGAAAAAAGATGCAGATAAAGTAGAGGTGAGAAAAGCTAAAGAAGCTGCTAAGAAAGCTGAAGAATTAAAAGTAGCGATGGACGCTAAAGAAGCGGAAGAAAAAGCTAAGGCAGCAGCAGCTGCACCTGCACCTGAGGCGGCTCCTGCAGAAGCAGCAGCTCCTGAAGTAACCACAGATGCAGCTCCAGTTGAGGCAGCCCCAGAAGCAGCAGCTCCTGAAGCAACTCCAACAGAAGCAGTAGCTCCTGAAGAAGCTCCAGCAGAGGCGACTGAACCACCAGCTGAAAGCGCTTAATGTTTTGATTCACTTGTTGATACAAGTGATATGACTGAGAGTGAAAAATTTATCATGGCACGCATCAGTGGGCCATATGGTGTCAAAGGTTGGATCAAGATCCAGCCCTTCACGGTAGATATCAATCAACTTCTGAACAAAAAAGAGTGGCTTATTGGGGATGAAAAATCATCCATAAGTTATCCGATCGAAACATCAAAAATACACGGCAATAGTATCGTTGCTAAGTTAGTAAATATCGATGATCGAGATGCAGCATTTGGGTTAAGAAATAAAACAATTTTAATACCCAAGCATGAGTTACCCGCCTTAGAAAAAGGCGAATATTACTGGAATGATTTGATGGGACATGCCGTCATCAACCAGAAACAAGAACATTTAGGTGTTGTTCAAACTTTTCTGGAAACAGGAGCGAACGATGTCTTAGTCGTTAAGGGCGACAAAGAGTATTTAATCCCTTTTATTCCTCATGTAATTTTAAATGTGGATATGGAAAAAAAAGAAATTGAAGTCGACTGGGATAAAGATTTTTAAATGAAACCTTTATCTTTTGATGTGGTGACACTTTTTCCTGAGATGTTTCAAGCATTAAAGGATTTCGGTATTACCTCTCGCGCATTTCATGAAGCGTTTGTAGATTTAACGTTATGGAATCCAAGAGATTTTACGAGTGATACACATCGTACAGTGGATGATAGGCCTTATGGCGGCGGCCCTGGCATGCTGATGATGATTGAGCCTTTAAAGAAGGCGATCGATGCGGCTAAAAAAGCGCAAATGAATAAAGGTATTCAAGATGTGCGAGTGATTCATTTATCCCCAAGAGGATTGCCACTCACACATCAAAAAGTAATGGAATTGTCAAAAGCTTCAGGGCTCATTTTTTTAGCGAGTCGTTATGAAGGGGTTGATGAGCGACTGATTGAAAGTAGTGTTGATGAAGAAATTTCAATTGGGGACTACGTATTAAGTGGGGGAGAATTGCCCACCATGGTGGTGATGGATGCCATTATTAGGCAGCTACCAGGGGTGTTAGGTGATGATAACTCAGCTATTGAGGATTCGTTTGTGAATGGCTTACTTGATTGCCCTCACTATACGAGACCTGAGGTGTATGAAGGATCCAGGGTTCCGGATGTATTATTGTCGGGTAACCATGCTAGAATTAGCGCCTGGCGATTACAGCAATCGTTAGCGTTAACCAAGGTCAAACGACCTGATTTGTTAGCCGCAAGGCTGTTGACTAAAGAAGAGACTCGGCTGCTTCAAGAAATTGATAAGCAGGAACAAGACTCTATATAACTAAAAGGAACGGATTATGGCAGATATTATTCAATTATTAGAGCAAGAAGAAATTGCTCGTCTAGGTAAAACCATCCCCAACTTTGCACCAGGCGACACAGTCGTAGTGGGTGTAAATGTAGTTGAAGGTACAAGAAAACGTGTACAGCTTTACGAAGGTGTTGTGATTTCAAAAAGAAATCGCGGGCTTAATTCAGCATTCACTGTGAGAAAGATTTCATCAGGTGAAGGTGTTGAGCGCACATTCCAAACTTATTCTCCACTCATCGCATCGATCGAATTAAAGCGTCGCGGTGATGTACGCCGTGCAAAACTTTATTACTTACGTGAACGTTCAGGTAAATCTGCGCGTATCCGTGAAAAATTAGATGCACGCGAAAAAGAAATTATTCAAGATATTCCAAAAACAGAAACACCTAAGGCGGCAGCGCCTGAGGCAGCTCCCGATAAGGCAGCTGAGTAATTTAAAAAGCCCCGTTAAAGCGGGGCTTTTTTATTTGTGCTAATCTTTTTATATTCATGAAAAAGACACGAGATCCCATTGTTATTTCTGATGACGAAAAAAAAGTCATCGATCAATTCATTGATCATCTATGGCTTGAAGACGGTTTAGCTAAAAATACTTTAGAGAGTTATCGTTTTGATTTAATGCAGTTCTCCGAATTTTTAAATGGAAATATTAAAAAAATATTATTGGAGGCTAATCAAAGTGATATTCAAGCTTATCTTGCCAATAAATTTAGTCATGTCAAAGCGAGAAGCATTTCAAGATTGATCGCAACACTTAGACGTTTCTATCGTTTCCACTTACGTGAGTTTCATATAAATGAAGATCCTACCCTTCATATTGAAGCGCCGAAATTACCGAAATCACTACCTAAAAGTTTGAATGAAACTGAGGTGGAATCTCTTTTAAAAGCGCCTGAGATTGAAACACCTTTGGGTCTTCGTGATCGTGCGATGTTAGAACTTCTTTATGCGTGCGGTTTACGCGTCACAGAACTCATTAGCTTAAGAGTGACTGAAGTGAGTTTAAGTGATGGCGTGATTCGCGTCACAGGGAAGGGTAGTAAAACAAGACTAGTTCCCATGGGCGAAGTGGCTGTCGAATGGATTGATCGCTATTTAAAAGAAGGAAGATCTCATATTCTTAATCAACATATGTCGGATGATTTGTTTGTCACACATCGCGGAGAATGTATGACGCGCCAATCGTTTTGGCATTTAATTAAACGCTACGCATTGATCGCAGGCATTCAAAAAACATTGTCTCCGCATGTGTTGCGACATGCATTTGCTACACACTTACTTAATCATGGCGCAGATTTAAGAGTCGTTCAAATGCTATTGGGACATGCAGATATTTCAACGACACAAATTTATACCCATGTGGCACGCGAGCGCTTAAAGAAACTTCACGAAACACATCACCCGAGGGGTTAAGGGCGACTCCCTTTTTCAAAGATCACGCCCAGCGCTTTCACTTGAGGCAAGATGTGCGGTTTTGAAATTTTCAGTTTCAACCAAGGCGACTTAAATTCTTTTTCTAATGTTTCAATAATGAGATGAGCTAAAGGCTCTAGAAGTTTAAACGTGTGACTTGATGTGATAGATTTAATGCGCTCAGCAACCATTGCGTAATCAATGGTATCTCCAACTAAATCGGAAGTCGTTGAAGTGATTTGTGGTAGCGCCATTTCAAGATCGACCAACAGTATTTGAGGGAGTGCGCGTTCCCAATCCGAAACGCCAATAATAGTTTCAACTTTCATCTCTTCTATAAAAATAAGTGGGGCCGTCATGAGTGCTTCAAAAAATTGTAAAATAGAGCTTTCATTATAAAGTGATTTTCAAATGATGAACGTGATTTACATTCTTTTTAGTTATCTGATCGGCGCCATTTCATTTGGCATCGTGATGAGTCATTTATTTTCTCTACCTGATCCTCGAACCATAGGCTCTAAAAATCCAGGAGCGACGAATGTCTTAAGAACAGGGAAAAAATTAGCCGCTTTATTAACTCTATTAGGCGATGCGCTTAAAGGCACATTGACAGTTGGCTTAGCGCAATATTTTGAATTATCTCCGCTGATGGTAGCGCTCGTTGCGATTGCCACACTCCTAGGACATATTTTTCCTATCTATTATGGTTTCAAAGGTGGCAAGGGTGTAGCAACGGCTGCAGGTATTCTCTTTATGTTTTCGTGGGTAATGGGATTCACTGTCTTGGCTATATGGTTCGGTGTGTTTATGATCTGGCGTTATTCGTCTTTGGCGGCCATCATTGCTGGAAGCTTATCCCCTGTGATTGGCTTTTTTTATGAGATTGATTTTTATCAATTGATTGCTTCATCCATCATTGCTCTCATTTTAATTCTTCGTCATATTGATAATCTTAAACGCTTAATCAATGGCACCGAATCAAGCTTTAAGGATAAGAAATAATTTTTTTAAGCGAGTTGCCACCTTGGTTTCACTGCAAATCTAAGATCAGATTTTAAAGAAGTTTTTAATCGCATCGCACCTGTAAATGCAATCATGGCGCCATTGTCTGTGCAAAATTCTAAGCGCGGAAAAAAGACTTCATAATTTTTTTTAGATAATTCAGTTTTTAATTTTTGTCGCAATTGCTTATTAGCTCCAACACCGCCTGATACGATCAGATTTTTTAAGTGTGTTTGATCGAGCCCTATGAGACATTTTTTAGTTAAGACATCAGTGATCGCTTCCTGGAATGCAAAAGCAATATCAGCTTTGATTTCATCTGTTAGATATTCCTGTGCGCGGATTAAATGTAACACTGCCGTCTTTAATCCACTAAAACTAAAATTTAAATCTTTGCTATGCATGAGCGGTCTTGGTAAATCAAAACGAGGCTTTCCTTTTTCAGCTAAAAGTGACAAGGCTAATCCGCCTGGATAACCTAAGCCTAATAATTGCGCTGTTTTATCAAAAGCTTCCCCTGCGGCATCATCCAAAGTGTCGCCAATAATTTCGTATTGTCCGATTTTTTTCACATGGATAATTTGTGTGTGACCGCCAGAAACTAAAAGGGCTAAAAAAGGAAAAGTGGGTGGATCTCCTTCTAATAAGGGGGCTAATAAATGACCCTCTAGATGATGGATCGGGATCGTAGGGATTTGAAGTGAAAAAGCTAGCGCTTCAGCGAGCGAACTTCCGACCAATAAAGCCCCAGATAGACCTGGTCCTTGCGTATAAGCAATCGCATCCACATCCTCTTTTTTAACTCCCGTCTTTTTAAAAAGACTTTCAAGTAGGGGTAAAATAAGCCTAATATGGTCTCGCGACGCCAATTCGGGAACTACCCCACCATAAGCTTCATGAAGGTCGACCTGAGAGTGAAGGACATGACCTAAAAGACCTTTTTCATTATCAAAAAGGGCGAGTCCAGTCTCGTCACAGGAAGTTTCAATACCAAGTACCAACATGGGTTTAAGGCTCAAAAAAGATTGATAAATGAGTAGATTAGCATTAAAATAACGGGCTTTTCCGAAATTCTATTTGGGAAAACACACACAAAAACGCATTATTTAAAATAAGAGAGTTTAATGTCAACAGTACGTGTAAAAGAAAACGAGCCATTCGACGTAGCACTTCGTCGTTTCAAGCGCTTAATTGAGAAAACCGGTCTTATCAACGACTTACGTGCGCGTGAGTTCTATGAGAAGCCAACGTGGGAACGTAAACGTAAAGCTGCCGCCGCAGTGAAGCGTCAGTACCGTCGTCTTCGCAATCAAATGCTCCCCCCCAAATTATTCTAATTTTTTCAAGATGTCCTTAAAAGTAAAAATTACTGAGGACATGAAGGATGCTATGCGCGCTAAAGATGTCGTTCGTCTTGGCACGATTAGACTTCTTCAATCAGCTATTAAACAACGTGAAGTCGATGAGCGTATTGAATTGACTGATCAAGATGTCATGGCTGTTATTGAAAAAATGTTAAAGCAACGTCGTGATTCCATTGAAGCCTATGAATCTGCAAAAAGACAAGATTTAGCTGATGTTGAAAAAGCTGAAGGGGTGATCTTACAAAGCTATCTTCCCCAAGCCCTTAGTGACGAGGAGGTGAGTGCCATTTTAGATGCCGCGATTAAATCTGCAAACGCCACAAGCATTAAAGAGATGGGTCAAGTGATGGCGATCGTTAAACCGCAAGTAGTCGGTCGAGCAGATATGGGTAAATTATCAGCCCTCATCAAACAAAAGCTCGGTCAATAAACCTTCGAAAAACTCAATATAAAAATTTAAAAAAATGATGAAGGGGCTTAAGGCTCCTTTTTATTTTTAAGCTATGATTAAACGCATATGATTCCAGAGTCATTCATCCAAGAACTTTTAAATCGCGTCGATGTGATTGATGTGATTGATAAAAGTGTGCCTTTAAAAAAAGCCGGTAGTAACTATGTGGCTTGTTGCCCTTTTCATCAAGAAAAGTCACCCTCATTTACAGTCAGCCCTTCAAAACAGTTTTACCATTGCTTTGGTTGCGGCGCGCATGGATCAGTTTTAAGTTTCTTAATCGAATATCAAGGTATGAGCTTTGTAGATGCGGTAGAAGATCTCGCTAAATCAGTGGGTCTCACTGTACCGCAAGATTCACAAAAAATTTCACCCGAGGTTAAAGAAAAAAATTTAGCGCTTGGTGAAGCCTTAGAGCTTGCATCTCAGTATTATCAAAGTGCGTTAAAAAAATCAGAACGCGCGATTGAGTATTTAAAAAAACGTGGGCTTACAGGACAAATTGCTAAAACATTTCAGTTAGGATATGCCCCCGAAGGTTGGCAAAACTTAGAAAGTGTATTTAAAAAATATGATGATGAGGCGCTAAATATTGCAGGTCTTGTTTTAAAAAATGATCAAGGAAAACGCTATGATCGATTCCGAGATCGCATCATGTTCCCTATTCATAATATGAAGGGTGAAATTATTGGATTCGGTGGGCGTGTGATTAATCCTGAAGATACACCTAAATATTACAACTCACCTGAAACACCGCTCTTTCAAAAGAGCCAAGAGCTCTATGGTCTTTTTGCAGCGCGTCGAGCGATTCGTGAAAAAGGCTGTGTGCTTGTAGTTGAAGGTTATATGGATGTCGTAGGTCTCGCGCAATTTGGTGTGATGCATGCGGTTGCCACATTGGGTACCGCCACATCTGCATTCCATATTAAAAAATTAATGCGTCAAACTGATACGATTATTTTTTGTTTTGATGGCGATAATGCAGGTAAGGCAGCAGCGTGGCGCGCCATGATAAATGCACTACCGAGCCTTAATGATAAAGTTGTTTTGAAATTTTTATTTTTACCTGAAGAACATGATCCTGATAGTTTTATTAGATTGCATAGCAAGGAAGCTTTTGAATCAATGATGCAGGATGCAATGCCTTTATCACAATACTTAATGCAGCACTTAACTGAAAAAAATCATTTAGCGACCCAAGAAGACAAAGTAAAATTTTTAAATGAAGCAGAACCTATCTTAAAAGAAATCACGGCCCCTAAATTAAGCTTACTTTTACGAAAACGCTTTGCGGAATTACTACATTTAAATGATAAAGAAATAGATCAATTACTTCATGTGGCGCAACCTCAATTTCAATCTAATAAAGCACAATTTAAAACGAAGGGAAAACTGCCTTCATCAGTTAAACGGCAATTTATTTTACTTCTCATCCTAAAGCCTAAGCTCGCCATCAGCGAAGACTTGGTTTTGGCCCAAACAGAATCTTTTGAAGACGATTTACTTAAAAAAGTCTTAGAGATTGCCTTAAATCAACCTGAATCGAAACCTTCTTCAATCCTTCATGGTCTAAGGTCACAGGTAGATAATATGGTGATGGATTTGGTCAATGAAGAGCTGACCCACTTTGATGACCAGATCCATTTTGAGTCTGAAATTGAGGGGGCAAGAAAAACCCTGCTTGAGCAAGGTAAAGCGTCTAAAACGAAGGCCCATTTTAGCGCTTTAAAAGACAAGCCTTTAAGTAGCTTAACAAATGAAGAAAAAGAGCACCTTAAAACCCTGACCCAAAGACCCAAAACGCCCCCTAAAACTTAAGCCTTTCATTGACCAAAAAGACCCTTTTTGGTACACTTGAAGGTTACGTGTTTATTTATATTTTGTTGATTTATAAGGCAAAATAAGCCCTAACAAGAAGAGGTAAAGCATGGCCAGACCAAAAAAAGACCCGTCGCAAAAAAAGAACCCCAAAATGAAAGATTTCTACGGAAATGCGAATGACGCAAATCCGCAAGCTGTTGAAGAGCGACGTGCCCGTCTTAAAACCTTAATCGTCCTTGGTAAAGAGCGAGGCTATGTGACTTTCGCTGAAATCAACGACCACTTACCTGACGAAATTCAAGAGTCAGAACAAATCGAAGGTATTGTCAGCATGATCAACGACATGGGGATCATGGTTTATGAACAAGCGCCTGATGCAGAAGCGCTCCTCATGGCAGATGTGCCACCTCCTGTCACAGACGAAGAAGCAGCTGAAGAAGCTGAGCAAGCGCTTGCGACTGTAGATTCTGAATTTGGAAGAACAACAGATCCTGTAAGAATGTATATGCGCGAAATGGGTACTGTAGATCTATTGACCCGTGAAGGTGAAATCGAAATTGCAAAACGTATTGAAGACGGTTTAAAACACATGGTGCAAGCGATTGCGGCATGTCCTACGACTATCACTGAACTTCTTGCGATGGTAGATAAAGTTGAAGCTAATGAATTAAGTGTGGATGAAGTGGTAGATGGCTTAATCGATGTAGAAGTCGAAGCTCCGATCGTGGCTGCCGAAGCCGAAGAGGAAGTCGAAGAAGAGATTGATGTAGAAGAAGATGATGATGCAGATGGCGCCAAGGCCGCTGCAATTTCAGCTGAAGCACTTGCCAAGTTGCGTGAAGAAGTTTTAACCCGCTTTGCTAAGATTCGAAAAACCAATCAGAAGATGAATGATATTCGTATTAAAAAAGGCATTGACGCTCCTGCGTACAAAAAACTTCATGAATCTGTTTTAAAAGAACTTATGGAATTTAGATTCTCGGCGAAACAAGTGGAAGCCCTTTGTGACTCCGTTAGAAATCGCGTGAATCAAATTCGTATACACGAAAGAAAATTGATGGACTTCAGTGTAGAAAAATCAGGTATGCCTCGCACACATTTTATTAAGAGTTTTCCAGGCAATGAAACAAATCTCAATTGGCTTACCGATGAATTAAAGCTAGACAAAGCTTATAACGCAAAATTAGAACGCTTTAAGCATTCCATTGTAGACCAGCAAGATCAATTGATTGCGATTGAAAAAGAAGCGGGCTTATCAATTAAAGATTTAAAAGAAATCAATAAGCAAATGACAACAGGTGAAGCCAGAGCTCGCCGTGCTAAACGTGAAATGATTGAAGCTAACTTACGCCTTGTGATTTCGATTGCAAAAAAATACACCAACCGTGGACTTCAATTCCTAGATCTCATTCAAGAAGGCAATATCGGTTTAATGAAAGCAGTCGACAAATTTGAATATCGTCGTGGCTATAAATTTTCAACGTATGCGACTTGGTGGATTCGACAAGCGATTACACGCTCGATTGCCGACCAAGCAAGAACAATTCGTATTCCAGTGCATATGATTGAAACGATTAATAAGATGAATCGTATCTCACGACAAATTTTACAATCCACAGGTGCTGAACCTGACCCATCAGTACTCGCTGAAAAAATGGAAATGCCTGAAGATAAGATTCGTAAGATTTTAAAAATTTCCAAAGAGCCTATTTCGATGGAAACACCGATTGGTGATGATGAAGATTCTCATCTTGGTGACTTTATTGAGGATGCAGCGACATTGACACCGATTGATGCCGCCGTCTATGGATCACTTCGTGATGTGACAGCAGAAATTTTAGAGTCTCTTACACCGCGGGAAGCTAAAGTTTTGCGTATGCGTTTTGGTATCGAAATGAATACAGACCATACATTAGAAGAAGTGGGTAAGCAGTTTGATGTGACACGTGAACGTATTCGACAAATTGAAGCGAAGGCTTTGAGAAAATTAAGACATCCAACACGCTCCGAAAGATTACGTAGCTTTTTAGAAAACGGAAAAGAGTAAACCAATCTATCAGAGGGCCTATAGCTCAGTTGGTTAGAGCAGAGGACTCATAATCCTTTGGTCCCTGGTTCGAGTCCAGGTGGGCCCACCAAATTAGAATTAAAAAGTAAGCAAAAAGGAAGGTAATAATATGACAAAAGAAGTAGTATTAAAATATTTACAAAAACACGGACAAAAAATTGATCACGAGATCGTCAAAGATACGGGGATTGATTTAAAAGAGTTAAGAAAAACGATTTCAGAATTACAAAGCAAGAATTTAATTCAGACATGTACCATTATTCAACATGGCGCTAAAGGTAAACTCGTTGAAGGTATTCAGTGTCGTATCGCAGGCTATACACCGCCAGCAGCGCCAGGCAGAAAAGCACCTGCAGCACCGCCTCAGTAATTTAAATTAAATCTGACGCTCGACTTCGTCGATCATAGTGGAAGGCTTAATTTTTAAAGCGGTAGCTAACTTAAATATCGTGAAGAGACTCGGGTCTTTATGACCCATTTCTAATTCACTGATATAAGCTCGCGAAAGACTGGATTCAATTGACAAGGCTTCTTGTGTGAGTTTTTTAGTAAGCCTTTTTTTTCGAAGAACTGTACCGAAGGTGCTATCTATTTTTGAAAGTTTGTTCACATAGCTACTATGCAGTATTTAAAAAATTAATTCTGTCATTCTTAGACGACATGCTTTGAAGTAGATGTTGTAAGACCCTTATAAATCCAGCTTATTTGGAAGATTCGTTCATTTACAGATAAATATATTTATATGAAGATTTTTATTTTAATTGGTATCGCTATAGTGTTTTATTTGCTTAGAGCAAATGTTATGGCAGCGCCTATTTTAAAGATAGGCGATGACGCACCAACTTTTACACTTCCAGATAGCCAAGGCAATCAAGTTAATTTAACTGACTATAAAGGCAAATGGCTTGTTCTGTATTTTTATCCAAAAGATGACACGCCTGGCTGCACTACTGAGGCCTGCCACTTTCGGGATGATTTTAAATTTCTAGAGAGCTTGGGTGCCAAAGTGGTCGGCGTGAGTATTGATGATAGTTTTTCACATAAGAAATTTGCTGAAAAATATAATTTACCCTTCCCTCTACTGTCAGATAGTTCAGGCGAGGTTGCAAGTCGCTACGGAGCATTGAATAACTTTTTAGTGATAAAGCTTGCGAAGAGATACACCTATCTGATTAATCCTCAAGGCAAGATTGCAAAAATTTATCTCAGTATAGATACCTCAAAACATAGCCAAGAAATTATTGAGGATTTAAAAACGCTTAAACAACAAATTTAAGCTAGTAGTAATTGATCGATTTTTTCAGCTAATTCAAAATCTTTATCTGTAATCCCTGACGCGCTATGGGTATGAATTCTGATGATCAGGGCATTATGCTTAAATACGAGTTCCGGATGGTGATTTAGTTGATTCGCAATTTTTGCAATTTCATTTGCTATTCGAATCGAATCATCAAAATTCTGTGTGAAGAATTTTCTTTCAATCGAAGGAAAAATATAAGACCAAAATGTACACTTATGTTTTAATTTTTCTTCTATTTCTTTTGCGTTATAAGCCATGGATTACCTTAGTTGGTGGTATTTAAGTTCTGCAAGATCAATAATTTCTAAAGCTTTTTCATGTGTCGCCTCTAAAACGACAGGAGGTGCAACACCATCTTCTAAGGCTTCTAGCCATCGGTTGGCGCATAAACACCAACGATCTCCCTTTTTAAGTCCCACAAACTCATACTCAGGTCTTGGAGTCGTTAAGTCATTGCCTTTTAATTTAGAGAATTGGAGGAATTCTTCGGTGACTTCTGCGCATACTGTATGCTGGCCAACATCTTCGGGGCCTGTTTCACAGCATCCACTTCGAGTGAATCCTGTGATAGGGTTAAGGTTACAAAGTTCTAATTTTGTTCCGAGAACATTTTTAATTGCCATTTTCTAAGACACCACTGTGAACGATATTTAAATCTAAGAGTCAGTAAGACCATGAAAAACACTATAAGTTTATTTTTATTGCTTATTGCGACACAAGCACAAGCAATCCCCACTTTTGCAAAATTATTAGAGCTTAATAATTCAATTGTTGTCGTTAATGTTGATTTTCCCGATGGCTCCTCAGGCACTGGAACAGGTGTTGTTGTGAGTAAGGAATATGTTGCAACTGACTGCCATGTGATTGCGAATACATTGGGCGCTAATATTTCTAAATATGATGATACATATAAGCCAATCGCATTTAAGGCAGATTGGAAACATGATTTATGTTTATTAAAGTTTGAAGAGTTACCATTTACGCCAGTGCCTCTTCGCGACAGTCAAACACTGCAATATGAAGAAGATGTATTTAGTATTAGTTATCCTAATGGAACTAGTGTGCCACAGCCATCTTATGGGTCCGTTAAGGCGATGCATCGCTTAGATAGCAGTGTCATTATTAGGTCAGATGCTGCCTTTTCTCTTGGTTCAAGTGGCGGCGGCCTATTCGATGAAAAATATAATCTAATTGGGATTACAACATTTAAAAGTCCAGGACCACAGGGATTTTTTTACAGCTTGCCAGTGGAATGGATTAAAAAGCTTATGAAGGAGCCCAATACTAAATCACTTAAAACTTTAGATATTCCTTTTTGGGCTATGCCATTCGAACAAAAGCCTTATTTTATGAAAGTAGTAATTCCCTACCAGAATAAAGAATGGGATACGCTGAAGTCCATTTCAGACTTGTGGATCAAAGAAGAGCCAAATTCATCTGATGCTTGGTATTTTTTGGGGTTAGCTAGCCAAGGGAAAAAAGATCTGAAAGCTGCAAAAGAAGCATTTTCGAAGGCTGAAAAAATAAACCCTAGACATGCGGATGCCATGATGGGGTTAGCAGAAATAGCCGAATCTGAAAAAGATTTAGCTGCCCTACAAAATATTCAAAAAAAGGTCAATCAATTAAATACAAGTCTCGCAGAAGTTATTTTGAATAAACTAGATAAGTTAAAGTAAGATTTATCACCTACAACTTTAAAAAAATATTTCACTATGTTAAAACAAGCTCTATTACTTGCTGAAAAAGGGTTGCTTCCAGATTCACTTATCCGTTTCGGAATTAGACAGCTTTTAAAGAAACGCCTTGATGAAATCAGCTATCAAGATACAGAAACATCACAAGATTTTAAAAGTATCTTTTTAAAAAGCATGGATCAATCGCCTATCGCTCTCGTGCCGCACCTTGCAAACAAACAACACTATGAAGTGCCATCTTCTTTTTTTGATTTTTGTTTAGGCAAACATAAAAAATATAGTAGTTGCTATTGGGACAGCAACACAAATCATTTAGATGATGCAGAATTTAATGCGCTTAACATCAGCGCTGAACATGCTGATTTAAAAAATGGACAAACTATTTTAGAGCTTGGATGTGGTTGGGGCTCATTAACGCTTTTTATGGCAAAAAAATATCCGAAAAGTCGAATATTTGCAGTATCTAATTCAAATAGCCAAAGAGTTTTTATTGAAACTGAGGCCAAAAAAAGAAGGCTTAACAATATTCATGTCATCACATGCGATATGAATCGATTCCAACCTAAAAACTTTAAGATTCCAAAAGTTTTTGATCGCATTGTCTCAATTGAAATGTTCGAGCACATGCGAAATCATAGAAAACTTTATCGAATGCTTCATGATTGGCTAAAGCCAGGTGGTAAATTCTTTATGCATATTTTCGTGCATCAACATACCCCTTACCCTTTTGAAGTAAAAGATAAGGATGACTGGATGAGCAAATTTTTCTTTTCAGGGGGAATGATGCCAAGCGATGATCTGCCGTTACATTTTCAAGAGCATTTAAAATTGAATCAAAAATGGTGCTGGGATGGAACGCATTATGAAAAGACAGCAAATGCTTGGTTAGACAATATGGATCAAAAGAAGTCACATATTTATCCTATCCTCAAAAAAACTTACGGCAATCAACATGCGACGCAATGGTTTAATCGATGGCGTATTTTTTATATGGCCTGTGCTGAATTGTTTGGATACCGACATGGCCAAGAGTGGTGGGTCGCTCATTATCAATTTGAGAGACCAAAGAAATAAATGAAATTAATTAATTTTGTACTTTTTCAGTTCGGCTGGTTTGTTTCGGTATGGGGAGCTGCTCAGCAAAAACTCCCTTTATCTATGACAGTTGTTGCTTTGATTTTATTAGTTCATATCATGCAAGCGTCGCAGAAAAAAGAAGCCACGATTCTGCTATTTATTATCATGCTATTAGGCTCAATATTTGATCAGTTACTATTAATTACAAATTTAGTGACTTATGAGAATCAATTCATTGATTATCTTGTACCCATTTGGATAGTTGCTATGTGGGGATTATTCGCAACCACGCTTAATCTCTCATTGAGCTGGCTTAAATCTAATAGAGTGCTAGCTGTTTTATTTGGGTTTATCGGCGGCCCTGCAGCTTATTTTGCGGCAGAGCAATTAAATGCTGTTCAACTTACGAATCCTTTTTCAATATATGCTCTAGCGCTTGGTTGGGCGATCCTGACCCCGGTTTGTTTATACATTGCCCAAAAATGGAATGGATTTCGCACATGATATATTTAAATGCATTATTTATTAATATCTTATTTGCTTACTTTGGCTGGCTTATCAGTCTTAAAAAAAATAATGTTAATCATGTTGATATTATGTGGAGTTTATTTTTTGTATTCAATGCGCTTTATTTTTATACAGCATTTGCACCATCATTAAGGTCTGCTTTAGTTCTTTTATTAGTTTTTTTGTGGGGGGCCCGTCTTGCGGTTTATCTGACGATAAGAAATTGGGGAAAATCAGAAGATGCGCGTTACTTGAAAATTAGACAAAATAACGAACCTAATTTTAGATATAAAAGTGTATATATTATTTTTGGACTTCAATCCATTCTTTCATGGATTGTAGGATCGATTCTCTTTATTGCCATAAAAAATGATCATCCTTTAACTGGGTTGGATATATTAGGTTTTTCATTGACGCTATTTGGAATTGTGTATGAATCAATTGCTGATTATCAATTAATGCTATTTAAGAACGACATAAAAAATCGTGGAAAGCTCCTACAATCAGGGTTATGGAAATTTAGTCGCCATCCAAACTATTTTGGTGAGCTTTTGGTATGGTGGGGGTTTTTTATGACAACCCTTGTGACAGGGGTTCATTTAAATTTGGTAGCGCCACTTTTTATGACCTTTTTAATATTAAGGTTTTCAGGCGTGACTCTTCTTGAGGCTAATCTCATGAAAAAATTTGATGAGTACCAAACTTACAAGAAAAAAGTAAATACTTTAATTCCTCGATTCTGGAAGGCATAATATGCGATATAAATTTACCCTATTAGTAGCATTTTTTCTATTATTGAATGGATGTATGACTCAAGCTCCCATCAAAACGGTTTCCGAAGTTAATTTAAAGTCATTTATGGGGCCATGGTTTGTTATTGGCCATATTCCAACCTTTATTGAAAAAAATGCATTTAATGCCATTGAGTCTTATGAGTTAAATGAAGATGGCACGATCGGTACGACTTTCACTTTCAATGAAGGATCTTTGACTGGACCCATTAAAACATACCATCCAAAAGGTTTTGTGGTGAAAGGTTCTGGCAATGCTTTATGGGGCATGCAATTTATATGGCCTATCAAAGCACAGTATAAAATCGTCTATTTAGATCAAGATTATCAAAATACTATTATTGCAAGAGATGATCGTGATTATGTGTGGATCATGTCACGCCAAAAAAAGATAGATCAAGATACATTAAAAAACTTAGTAAAAAAAATCGAAGATGACGGTTATGATATTAACAAAATACGCTGGATTGAGCATTCAAATTAATGATGCGTAAATTTTTTAAAAAATTATTTTACTGGTTTGATAATTCTTTTCTTGAAGAAAAGTATGCATCAATCACATCTGGCAGGGAAATTGATTGGATGAGAGTGATTCCATTCATTCTTCTTCATTTGTCTTGTTTACTAATTGTGATCGTAGGATTTAGTTGGACTGCCTTTACAGTATGTATATTTCTATTTGCCATTCGCATGTTTGCGATCACAGGTTTCTATCATCGCTACTTTTCTCACAAAACTTTTAAGACCTCTCGTTTCGTTCAGCTTATTTTCGCCATGATTGGCGCTACTGCGGTGCAAAGAGGCCCTCTCTGGTGGGCGGCTCATCACAGGGGTCATCATATGCACTCAGATACGCCGGAGGATAAGCACTCTCCTAAAGAGCATGGATTTTTGTGGAGTCATATGGGATGGTTTCTAACCAAATCAAATTTTGTGACCAATACAAAATTTATTCGAGAACTCATAAGATTTCCAGAATTACGAATCATTGATCGGTTTGATCTTTTAATGCCTTTAGCATTATCTATCGGCTTATTTGTGATTGGCTATTATTTGAATCAATATGAGCCACAATTAAATACGAATGGATTCCAATTATTAATTTGGGGATTTTCACTCTCTACAGTGATGCTTTATCACGCTACTTTTCTAGTGAATTCTGTGGCGCACCAATGGGGGAAAAAGAGATATGAAACTCTAGACACGAGTCGCAACAATTTTATTATTGCAATTTTGACCTTCGGCGAAGGTTGGCATAATAACCACCACCACTACCCAGGCTCTGCAAGACAAGGTTTTTATTGGTGGGAAGTAGATTTAACTTATTATATTTTGAAATTTCTATCAATGATGGGTGTGATATGGGATGTTCGCACTATTTCTGACAATATCCGAGAATCTAAAAAGATAGAACATCTTCATCATTAGTTATGAAGATAGCAATTATAGGATCAGGTATTTCTGGTAATACACTTGCTTATCACTTAAACCCGCATCATCAAATTACACTATTTGAATCCAACTCAAGAGTGGGTGGACACTCCCACACCCATGAAGTCGAGTTGTTTAGCAATAAGTTTCATGTAGATACAGGTTTTATTGTCTTCAATAAAAAAACATACCCTCATTTTTTAAATCTCTTAGATGAACTTAAAGTGCCATATGAAAATAGCGCTATGAGTTTTAGTGTCAAAGATAGCCAAAAAGATTTTGAATATAACGGAACAAATTTGAATACACTTTTTGCGCAAAGAAAAAATCTTATAAGCCCAATCTTTTATAAGATGATCAAAGAAATCCTTCGATTTAATAAAAGCTCAAAATTACTTTTAAATAGTAATGAAGAAATAAGTTTAGGTGAGTATCTTGATCAAGAAGCTTACTCAGATTTTTTTAAAAAATACTATATATTGCCTATGGGTTCTGCTATATGGTCATCAAACTATAAAACTATGATGGAGTTCCCTGCAAAATTTTTTATACGTTTTTTCGATAATCATGGCATGTTGAATGTTAATGATAGGCCGCAGTGGCTAACCATAAGCGGTGGTTCAGTGAATTATGTGCAAAAGTTGATTGCATCTTTTGCGAGTAAAATTAAACTCAATGAAAAAATTCAGTCGATTGATAGAAAAAGTGATCATGTGGTAATTCAATTTCACGATCGTGCTGAAAAATTTGATTGGGTATTTTTTGCATGCCATAGCGATGAAGCATTAAAGTTAATTAAAAGCCCTACTCAAGATGAAAAAAATACTTTAAGAGCAATACCCTATACAGATAATGAAGTCATTTTGCACTATGACGAGAGCTTTATGCCAAAAAGGAAGCTTGCATGGGCGGCATGGAATTATCATATTAATCAAAACATTCATTCACCTGTATCTCTTACATACAATATGAATATTTTGCAAAATTTAGTAACAACTGTGCCGATATTAGTGACATTAAATCCGCAGGAAAAAATTAATAAGAAGAAAATTATTAAGAAGCTCTCCTATGCCCACCCACAATATAGTTTACAAAGTATAGTGGCCCAATCAAATTATCATCTTACTTCTGGCATGAATCGCACCTCTTTTGCGGGGGCTTATTGGGGCAACGGATTTCATGAGGATGGCGTCAAAAGTGCCTTAGATGCGATTCAGCAGTTTAATGACTTGCATGGACTATAGAATGAATGCCATTTATGAAGGTACACTCAAACATACGCGGACAAAGCCTAAAAAGCATGCCTTCGAGTACCAGATCCGCTTGCTTTATCTTGATTTAGACAATTTAAAAGGTGTATTTTCAGATAATTTTTTTTGGAGTTATAACCGTTTTAATTTTGGCTGCTTTTTGAGATCAGATTATTTTGGGAACAAAAAAACTAACTTAAAAAAATCTATACAAGATGAAATTAGAAAAGAGCTTCATTTCAATCATCAGGGCAAGATATATTTACTTACAAGTCCACGTTATTTTGGGTATTGTTTTAATCCGGTGAGTTTTTATTACTGCTTTAATACAAAAAACAAGTTAGAAGCTATTGTGTCGCATATTACCAATACGCCTTGGAATGAAAATCATGCTTATGTTCATGACTGTAGAAATATAAAGCGTCCGATCAAAACTTTCGAATTTAGTAAGAGTTTTCATGTATCACCTTTCATGCCTATGGATATTCAATATCAGTGGAGCTTTAAAGAGCCAGGGCAAGAGATAGCAGTGTCTATGAACAACATTCATGATAAACAACATATTTTCAATGCATCCATGAGACTTCAAAAAAAACCATTAACGACGCAATCACTTACTTTTTTACTTTTGAAATTCCCCCCTGAAACTTTTAAGACAATTTTTTCAATTTATTGGCAAGCTTTATGCTTGAAGATAAAAGGCATTGCTTTTTTTTCACATCCCTAAAATTTTAATTATGACTATGAAAAATCTTTTACATCATTTTGCGAGATCACTTGTTTTCAATCAGTTAAAGAAAATAGATATAGGCCACATCTCTATCGAAGAGGGGGGTAAAAAATTTTCTTTCGGAAGCAAGGGAAGTTTAAGTGCTCATATAACTGTCCACGATCCAAGATTTTATGGGGCGCTCGCTTTTGGTGGCTCTATTGGTGTTAGTGAGGCTTTTATGCAAAAGTTTTGGTCTGCAAATGATTTAACTAAGCTCATTCGTATTATGGCGATCAATCAAAATGCAATGGATCAGTTAGAAGGCTTATTTAATGTTTTTCTGAAACCCATTCTTAAATGTTTGCACTTTCTAAATCAAAATTCGGTTAAAGGAAGCCGCGTTAACATTTCTAAGCATTATGATTTAGGTAATAATTTTTTCTCACTATTTTTAGATGCAACCATGATGTATTCGTCTGCGGTGTTTAAAAATCCTCAAGACTCTCTTTATAAAGGGTCTATTCATAAATTAGAAAAAGTATGTCAAGGGCTTGAGTTGTCCGCGCGAGACCATGTTATTGAAATTGGCTCTGGCTGGGGAGGCTTTGCCATTTATGCCGCGCAAAATTATGGATGCAAAGTCACTACTACAACTATTTCAAAACAACAGTTCCTTTATGTAAAACAAAAAATTAAAGAATTAAAATTAACGCATAAGATTAAGGTGTTACTTTCAGATTATCGGCATTTAAAAGGTCGTTATGACAAATTAGTCTCTATTGAGATGTTAGAGGCTGTCGGCTATCAGTATTTCGACACCTATTTTGAGGTGTGTGCTGATTTATTAAAACCTCATGGCATTGCATTCATACAAACTATTACAATTGCTGATCAACGCTACGAAAAAGCTAAAAGATCAGTTGATTTTATTCAAAGGTATATTTTCCCTGGGAGCTGTATTCCTTCTCTGACTGCTCTACAAAATAGTATTGTGGAGTCTTCTGATTTGAAAATTTATAATGTGGAAGATATTGGTGATCATTACGCTAGAACGTTGGCCTTGTGGAGAGAGGCTTTTTTTGCCCATATAAAAGAGGTCAGGGCTTTAGGATTTGATGACGTATTTATTAGAATGTGGCACTTTTACCTGGCTTATTGCGAAGGGGGTTTCAAAGAAAAAGTTATCAGTGATATTCATCTTAAATTGGTAAAGCCCGGATATCGTAATTAATAAAATAAAAGGTCTATTTTCTTGAACTTTTAGACATTTGAGAGCATTATATTTGGTCGCTTAATGAAAATCTTAAGGAAAGCAAAATGATGAAAAAAGTAGTTTTTTTAATTTCTATGTTCATTATCAGCAGTTTCGCAGCTTTTAATGCTCAGGCCGAAACGCCTAATCATTTAAATGGTGTTATAGATAAATACTTCAAAGGTAAATCTTTAACTAAAACAGATGACATCACATTTAACGTCTCTAAAAGGGCCCTAGATGGAACTCAAGTCCCTTTTAATTTTACAGTGAAGAATAAATATAAAAAAATTTCAGTAGTCGTTGAAGGTAATCCACATCAATTACCTGGCATCGGATCTCTTGCATTGACGATGTACCCTAAAACTGCGCCATTTACTTTTAAAACTCATATTCGCATGGAGCAAGACAGTTATGTGGATGTGATCGCAGAAGATGAAAATGGTAAATTCTTTTACAATCAAGTAGCAATTCGATCAGCAGGTGGCTGTTCTGCGGGGACTATTTATGACGTCGAAGCAGTTAATAAAGAAATTGGGGCCATGAAAGTGTTGCAAACATATAATAGAGCCTCTATATCTATTAGACACCCCCAGCATAACGGATTCCAAGCTAATTTGAGTAATCATACAGGCCTTTTTATATTGCAAGAGTGGCATTTGAGTTATATAAGTGTCACAGATAATGAGAAAGAAATTTGGAGTGCTGAATTTGGTGGAGGCAGTACTTCTGAAAATCCATTTTTTACTTTTGATTCACCAAAAATTACAGGCAAGTTAAAAGTCATGGCAGTTGATACGCAGGGTAGAAAATTTCTTCATAAACCCATTTAAAAAAATAAGACAGATAAAAATTAAGCCTGAGTTTTTTTAAAAGACTACTTTTTTAAATGAAATCTTAATTTTAGCCTATTGTTATAATACATTTAAATTAAGGAGATTATTTTGAGAAAATATTTAGCTATATTAGCCCTTGTAATTGTGGGGGTTCTGGTTGGTGCAGTTTTATTCTATGGCAACGATTATAAGGATAAGGATAAGCCAGTGATTGTGGACTTTAAAAAACATAATGAGGTAATGAGCGGTTGTATGAAAACAGCGTTAGCAAAACATCCTGGTGCGATTATAGGAATTCAAATGGAAACAGAGGATGGTCGACCTATATTTGATATTGATATTCAAGGTGCTGACGGTAAATATTGGGAAATTGAATGTGACGCAGAATCAGGTGCAGTCATTGAGGATAGTATAAATAAAGATTAATTTTTCATCACTAAAAAGCCACTTTGTAAGTGGCTTTTTAGTTTCTATCGAGGTTAGATAAAAACTCGACAGATCTTTTAGCGTGATGAATTGAAAGCGTTTCTATCACCAAGGAATTTTTTTGCCATCGTAAGCAATAAATTGACCCGTAGTCTTAATTGAAAGCTTACCAATTTGACGTTTCATACCAGTCACACTCTCATCCACATCAATAAGTCCGTTGGGTCCTCCCATGTCAGTTCTCACCCATCCTGGATGAAGCGTAATAAGACTCATGTCGTGAGGCTTTAAATCAATGGATAAACTTTTCATCACCATATTAAGTGCAGTTTTGCTGGATCGATAAAGATATGCACCGCCACCCGAATTGTCATCAATACTTCCCATCTTGCTTGTGAGTGATGCTATCTTTTTTAATTCGCCCTTTTTAAGGTGGGGTAGAAAAGCTTTTGTCATTTTAAAAGCGGCAAGTGTATTGATTTTGAAAGCGTTAAGCCACGCTTCATAGTTAATATCATCGAATGAGCTATTGGGATAAAGACCTGCATTATTAATCAAAATATCAATAGGTTTTGTTAACGTTTTAGCAAATTGATCAATTGATAGAAAATTTTCAACATCGAGAGTGTGAATAGAGATATTTTCAAAAGAGGCTTGAAGTCGATGAAGAGCATCTTTTTTATTTATCTTTCTGGTGCAAGCGATGACTTCATAATTATCTAAAGCATACTGTTTGACGAACTCAAGGCCTAATCCCCTATTCGCCCCAGTGATAAGAACTGTATATTTGTTGTTAGACATAATAAAAAATATGAAATGATAAAGGTTTATAATAAATCAAAATCTTTAGGATGTATTGTCATGTTATTAAAAAGGTATTGGATATTATTTCTACTCCTTATTGCCAATTTAGCTTTCGCAGGCGAGTCTGGTAATTACTGCCTCTTAAGTTTGTCTGAAGGGAATTTCCTTAAAACTGATTGCTCAGTCAATGCAAATTATCAAGGTAAGGTTTATTGCTTTGGGAGTGAGATGAGTAAAGACATCTTTTTAAAAACACCAGATGAGCTTATTAAAAAAGCTGAAGTTTTTTACGAAAAAAATAAAGAAGTAGGCCGTAAAAAAATATCTCAAGAGGACGTCCTGAAACAAATCCAGAGTCCTGACTGTGACTTTTCGAATAAAGATTTAGGCTATCTAGATATGAATGGCTTAGATTTGAGCCACTGTAACATGCTTAATACGAGTGTCTTTGGAGCCAATCTAATAGGTGCTAATTTAGCAAACAGTAATATGCAGAGAGCCTATTTGAATTTAGCGCGTCTTGAAAAAGCAAACTTTTCAGGCGCTAACTTAACTGAAGCAACCATCTTTCAAGCGATTTTTGGTGATACTAATTTTAAGGGTGCTAATTTAACAAGGGCTCGTATGATTGGCACATTAGGCGCGGTCAATATGTCAGGCGCTACCATCAAATATGGTCAATTTGGTTTAGACGTCGGCAATCAGCCGATGGGACAAATGAAATTTGATTCAGTGGGCGGTAAATTTTATAAAACAAATTTTGAAGGCGCTGATTTAAATATTGCGAGTTTTTTATTTGGTGATTTAAGGGAAGCAAATTTAAAAAATACGAATATGTATCGTGCTGACCTGAGTCAAGCAGATTTAACAGGCGCTGATCTTACAAATGCAAATTTAACGGATGCTATTGTAGATGGTGCCATTTTTACCAATGTTAAAGGGTTGTCAACGGTAAAAGGATTTTCAACAGTCAAAGGTAAATGCTTCGATTGTGGAATGCCTTAAATATTAGCGACACCTAAACTTATACGAATAATAAAATATGCAATACGGGATTTTATTCTTTTAACTAAGTGTGATTTATCCCAGTCTTTTAAGAGAATCTCAGTGCCCCCTAATCGAATATCTTCTTTGATATTTTTCTTAAGTTGAGTCGCAAAAGATTTATCCCATATAAAAATATTTGCTTCTCTAGCCAGCAAAAGGCTGAAAGGGTCGATATTAGAAGACCCTACAGTCGACCAAGTATCATCAATCACTGCCACCTTGCTATGCATAAAACTTTTAGTGTATTCAAAGATGGTAATACCCTCTTTTAAAAATTTCCCATAAAAAGCTCGTGTAGCATTCGATAAGAAATAATCTATTTCACCCTTTAAGAGAAGTGTTACCGATACTCCTCGATGAGCTGCTGCAATTAGAGCTCTCTCAAATCTTTTGCCTGGAATGAAGTAAGCATTTGCAATAAGTATTTCATCTTGAGCATTTTCGATGGCATCTAAATAAGCTTTTTCAATATCTCTTCTATGGCGGAAATTATCGCGCTCTATAAAATTTAGTTTTGTGCCATTCGGATACTCTACTATTTGCTTGTAGAAATCTTTTGGAATAAATGATTTTTCGAAATGTGACCATGACACTCTTTTCCAAAGTTTTACCATGCTTCGGCTGATAAGATGAACGACAGGCCCTTTTATTTGAGCTGCATAGTCAATACGTGGCGCTTTTCCATTAGGTACATGCATATCGTCAATAATGTTGATGCCACCGATATAAGCAATTTCATGGTCGATTAAAATCATTTTGCGATGAAGTCGTCTTAATGAAATGCGCTTCATTTGATAGGGCGCAATTTTTGGGTGATAAAAAAGGAAGTAGATTTTTGAAGCTTTAATTTCATTAATCACTTTTAGTGAAAGATCGCGACTTCCAAATCCATCCAGTAATAAATAGACCTTTATACCTTTTTGACTAGCCTCTTTAAGTACGGTTAGTATTTTCTTGCCCGTCATATCATGACTAAATATATAGGCTTCTATAAAAATACTTTTTCGGGCTTTTTTGATAGATTGAATAACGGCAGCAAAATAATCTTTACCGTTTTTAAGCAATTCAATCTTATTTCCTTTGATGTAATAAGGCATAGCGCTTTATTTTAAGCCATAAAAAAAGCGCTTGGGTTTAAACCCAAGCGCTTTTAAATGAATAACTAATTCTAAGCTTAGTTAACTGCCGCTTTAAGTGCAGCACCCGCTTTGAATGTTGGAGCCTTACGTGCTGGTATTTTAAGTTCTTTACCAGTTTGTGGGTTACGACCAACTCGTGCAGCGCGTTTAGAAACTTTAAAAGTACCAAAACCGATGAGCGTTACTACGTCACCTTTTTTAAGTGCTTTAGTGATAGCTGCAAGTGTTGCATCAATCGCACGACCAGCGTCTGCTTTTGTTGAACCTGCTGCTTTTGCAACTGCTTCGATTAGTTCGCCTTTATTCATAATTCCTCCAAATGTAAATTAAGATATGTAAGACCATTGAAATGACAGCGTCATAGAAGGTCTAGGCGTACTTTGCATTGATTTTTAAGCCTTGTCAACAGTCATATTCAATTTTTTTCGCAATAGATAAGGGTTCTATCGATATCTACTTAATTAAAAATAAAGCTTTCTTTTCATTTGATTCTTGTTACAATATTCAAATGAAAAAAATTGTTCCTATTCGAGGCGGTAAAAGAGCAGGCGCTGGACGAAAATTAGGCACCGGAAAATTTGGTGAGAAGACAACTTTAGTCAGAGTGCCAGAAAGCCAAACTGCTGTAATTTCAAATATCCTAGAGGCTTACGCCAAAAGGAAGATCCAAGAAATTTCAAATGTGGTATCGATTGATTTAGTGAATGAGGTGATGACTAAAGCTAAGATTCCTTTATTTGAACACAAGGTGCCCGCAGGGCTTCCGTCCCAAGCAGATGATCATGTTGAGAAAAGAATGGATCTTAATGATTATCTTATTCGAGAAGCTGATACGACCTTTTTTGTACGCATTAAAGGAAATTCGATGGATAACGCTGGTATCCATGACAACGATGTAGTGATTGTAGATCGATCTCAGGAAGCTTCTATTGGCGATATTGTATTGGCATCGTTAGATGGTGAGTTTACGGTCAAGACTTTAGCTAAAAATAAAAATGGCTCTCCTCGCTTAATTCCTGCAAACGAAGCATTCAGCCCTATTGAAGTTTTAGAAGGGGTTCAGTTTCAAATATGGGGTGTAGTAACAGGCGCTGTGAGAAAATTTAAATAAGCTTAATTCAATTATAGGTTTTAGGATTCAGTTGAATATAGCTTTGATCAAGTTTGAGTTTAACTAGCCAGCCTTCATAAAAAATTTCACTAAGTTCGGGATTAATCAAAAGTTTAAAAGGAGCCTTTCCACCTCGGTAAGTTAATTTTTGACCTTCAGTCATCAGATACTTATCCTCTTTGCCCTGGCTATCTAATATACAAATCGTTTGCTGGCCTTTTGAGATGATATGGAAGTAATCGCTAGGCTTCAGAGGGTCTGTAGGGGATGAGATTTGTGTAAGTGGTTTTGAAACTGTTTGTCCACACATTTTAATTGCAACATCTTTCATCTCCCTTTTATTTTCTTCAGCCTTTTTGATTTGAATGGGCAGTGATTCGTGCGCTTCTGATGTTTGTTCACCGGGTTTAATTTCATAAGTGGCAATATCGTTTGGGAGTGATTCAATATTGGGCAAATCGACTTCTCGCCCTTCAAAGTTTTTGTGAGCGACAGCATATTTTTGATATACGCCAATCAAAAAGTTAGAAATAAAAAGGAAAGTAATGAAGTAAAAAATATACCGTACTCTAATGTGTGTTTTTGCCCACAAAAAGAATAATTTTATTTTTGATGATAGAAAAAGTATTTGTTTATTCGACGGATGCTCCGCCACACCAACATCTTTTTCAATTTCCGGCTCAGGCAGTAACAAAGACTTTGCTTTATTTTTCTTATGTTCAATAACCGTATCAATATCTAGTTCAAGAAAGGCTATATATTTTCTAATAGAAATCAGTTTAATTGAGGTAGATACAAACCCATCTTTCTTATTTTCTTCCATCGAGGTAATGTGTTTAACGTTTAAGGTTAAATGGCGAGCGACATCTTCAAGAGAAAGATTTAAATCTTCCCGCGCTTCTTTTAAAAGATGACCATGGATAATAATTGAATCGTTCGACATCACATGACTTACGAAAGTAAAGATAAAATAGTATCCTAATAGTAGTTTTTTTCAATCATTACTCAAATATATAGAAGACTGAGTAATGATATGATTTATCCAATTAACGATAGCCAATGGAGCTTGCATGAAAATTGAAGAAATTCTAGAGAAAGTCGTATTTAAGAGTCGCTGGATTCTAGCGCCTATGTACTTGGGTTTAGTGGGTGGTCTCTTATGTTTGTTTGTAAAATTTGGGCAAGAATTTTTTCATATAGTTATGACCGTGGTTGACACTCCAGAACGAGAAATCGTTTTATCTATACTTGCTTTAGTTGACATGACGCTTGTGGCCAATCTTCTCATTATGGTTATTTTTAGTGGCTATGAAAATTTTGTGTCTAAAATTGATGTGGACAACCACGAAGATAAACCCCATTGGATGGGGAAAGTGGATTACTCAGGGTTAAAACTTAAATTAATTGGTTCGATTGTAGCTATTTCAGCGATTGATCTTTTAAAAGCTTTTATGCATGCATCTACACCAGGACAAATATTAACGAATACACAAATGGCATGGATGGTGGGCATACATTTGACCTTTATTGTTTCAGGCGTTCTTTTTGCGATTATGGATAAAATTGCAGAAGATACACCGCATCATTAAACAAGATTGATATGAAGGTATTCAAATCATCAGATGCTAATGATTTAATTCAACTTCATCAATCTAATCAATTCGCTTTAGCGGAAAAAAAAGCGAAAGCTTTATTAGAAGATTTTCCAAAAGAACTAATTTTGCATAATGTCTTAGGTGTATCTTTAGAGGCACAAAACAAATTTAAAGAGGCCGCAGATAGCTATCGAAATATTTTAAAGATTCAACCACAATTTGCAGAAATACAATTTAATTTAGGTTCAGTCTTATATCAGATGGGCGATAGCGAAGGCGCAATTCTAAATTATCAAAAAGCAATTCAGATTAAACCAGATTTAGTAGTGGCTTATTTTAATCTTGGCATAGCTTTTCAAAGTCAATCACAATTTGACAAAGCTCTAAGTGCTTATAAAAAAGCGATTGAATTGGAGCCAGGCTTTTATGAGGCACATGGCAGTTTAGGGGCTGTCTATTTGCTACAAGGTGAATTTGATGAAGCTATTCAGGCTTTTAAGCAATCACTCAAAATTCAAGATCACGCCCGAGGTCATTTTAATTTAGGTAATGCATATCGTAATCAGGGACATTTAGAAGAGGCTATCCAATCTTACCGAAAAGCGTTAGAGAAGAATCCGCAAGATGCTGAAGTTTGTTCAGTCATCGGTGATGCGTTATGGCACCAAGGTGAAATTGTGCAAGCTAATCGTTGGTTAAGAGAAGCTGTATCAATCAACCCAGAAAACCCAATCGCTAATTACAATCTTGCAACATTTCTTCATGACAACAAAAAATTTCAAGATGCTTATGAGTTTTATAAAGCCTCTCAATTAAACGACTGGGAAGAGCGATCGCTTTACTGCCTATATAAGACAAAGCAATTCGATATCTTCGACAAAGAATTAAGTGTGGCGATGGGTAAAAAGAATACCTCACCTCTTTTAGCAACGCTTTCAACACATTATGCAAAAAACTTTGCTAAAAAAGATCGCTACAATTTTTGTCCAGACCCACTTCATTTTGTGTTTCATGGTCAAGTGGATGCATTAAAAGATCCTAAGGATAATTTATTGCAATCACTCTTAAGTGATATTACTGAAGCTGATATTTCTGAGCGTATGCAAAGTCGCTTAGTCAATGGCATTCAATCATCTGGCAATCTTTTTAAACGTAAAGATCCATCATTTAAAAGATTGTCGCAAGAAATTACACTGCTTATTAAAAAATACTATGACCACTATAAGCATGAAGATTCGATGTTTATTAAAGCTTTTCCAAAAACGATTGAGTTTAGTAGTTCATGGTTTGTCAAAATGCAAACAGGCGGGCATCTTGCATCACATATTCATGAGGAAGGTTGGATCAGTGGCGCTGTTTATTTGTCAATTCCGCAACAAAAAAAACATCCTGATGAAGGTGGTATTGAATTAAGTATCGATGGTGATGATTATCCGAGAATGCATGATGACTTTGAAAAAAAACTATACTTACCGCAGGTCGGGGATGTTGTTTTCTTCCCATCCTCCGTTTTTCACCGAACGATACCTTTTAGCTCTAATGAAGAAAGGATTTGTATTGCTTTTGATTTAAAACCTGCTAACTTTTAACGTTGCTGCAATCGCAAAGACATTTTCCTTAAAAATTTCATCGCTACTTTAGGTTCATCAGCCAACATCATTTCAAGATGCACTTTTGGAATCGCAATGATCTCAGATTCGTTAGCAGTTGACATCGCTGAAGCAATCGTTGGTGTTTCATTTAAGACTGCCATTTCACCAAAGTATTCATGAGCCTTTAAAGACCTTATCACGCGACTATCTTGAATTAAATCCACTGAGCCTTGAACAATAAAATATACATTATGTTCGCGATTACCTTGCTCAAAAATCATTTCATTTTGTCGGTATATTTTTCCGTAACGTGAAGCAAGATAATGAATGAAAGAGCTTGAAAGCGGAATGGAGTCGTCAAATAATTTTTTTAATAACAACATATCTTTTTTGTGAAGTGTCGCCATCAGTTCTACCCCAACTAAATAAGAAGCAATATTCAAATATAGCCAAATGAGCGAAATGAAAAGATTTCGCATCCCGCCAAAGAAGGTTCCGTATGAATGACTTAAAGATAGAAAGATGTCAAACGTTGAGCGGAGCATAAGCCACAAGAATGCTGTCAGTAGTGAACCTAAAATAATATGTTTTACATCTACCTTGATTGGAAAGAAAAATCGATTAAAAAGTGTGAGTGATAAAACAACAAACGAAAATGAGCTTATAAAATAAATCATTTGTGAATTAAAAAAACTTAAATACTCACTAAAAAAGACAGCGGTTTTTTGTATGACCATGCCTGACAGAGTGAAAAGAAAGAAAAGAAAAAGAATCCCAATGATAGAGACGATATCTCGAATCTTACTTTTTAAGAATGATGGATTTTCTTCAGTGGCTGAGATAATAAGCAGACTGGCGCGCAGCGAGCTGGTAAGCGGCGTTGCTGCCCATAATAAAATAAGGGTGCCTAAGATGCCCCATGCTTTCGTGTGGCTTGATATCTTGAAGACTTCAAGCATAATTTTTTTACTAATTTGCGGTAAAAGATTGCTCGTGAGAAGTGCTAATTTCCCTAAGGCAAATTCTGAATTGACTAACCAATGACTCAAGAAAAAGAAAATGAGAAGAATCATTGGTATTAAAGCAAAAAGAGAGAAAAAAGAAAGAGACGCAGTTAAACCAAACACATTATGGCGTTTACATCCTGCCAATGTTTCTTTCATCATGAAAATAGGAAGAGACTCATCTTTTTTTTGATAAAGATTTTTAAAAAGAGGATGAAGTTTTATTATCACGATAATATTCTGTAATTATTTGTAGCTTTTATGAGTTCATGCGTCATTGATGGTTCAGATGCAGAGTGTCCTGCATCAGGCACCATAATAAAATCGGCATGAAGCATATGTTGGTGAAGCTCATAAGCCGTGATCGGCGGACAGACCATATCGTAACGTCCCTGAATGATCGTTGTAGGAACATCTTTTAATTTTTTCACTTCTTCTAATATCTTCTTTCCATCAATAAAACATTTATCTTTGATGTAATGAAGCTGAACGCGTGCGCGCGCAATTTCATTTTGTATATCGTCATCTGTGAGCGTCTTATTTTCTTCGACTTGAGGTAGTAATTTTAAAAGACCGCCTTCGAATTGATTCCATGCAATGGAAGCCGGCCCGCTGATTTTTAAATCGTTTGAAAATACAAGCGCACTATAATTTTTTATAAGATCGTCACGTTTATCTTCTGGCAAGTAATGAAGAAGAGTTCGATGCGCTTCCGGGAAAAAAGCTTTGACCTCATCTAGAAACCAATTAAGTTCAGTTTCGCGACTTAAGAAAATACCTCGCAATATAAGTGCTTTGATAGTTTGTGGGTATTGATTGGCGTAAGCTAGCGCTAAGGCGCTACCCCAGGAGCCACCAAAAATAATCCAGTGCTTAATATGAAGATGTTCTCGAATGGCTTCCATGTCAGATATAAGATCTGCCGTTGTATTACCATTGACTTCACCTAAAGGTTTACTTTGACCACAACCCCTTTGATCAAAAAGAATGATTTGGTAGTGTTTGGGGTCAAAAAACTGACGCTGTTTAGGATTAGTGCCTCCACCAGGCCCGCCATGAAGGAAAATAATCGGTTTTCCATGGGGGTTTCCGGAAATCTCGACATAAACTTTGTGTCCATGAGGCCTATCTATCCAGGTGGCATGATACGGTGAAATCTCTGGGTATAAGGTATATAAAGAGTTACTAGGCATAGGAAATAATTGTCTTTCTTATTGATTTTATTGACTATTTTAACAAAAATTACTGAAATCAGGTTTTTTGTCAAAAAAGCCCTAAAAAAATGTTAACAAATTGTAACGAAAGTGTTGCAATTTAAAAAAAAGAGGCATATATTACTACTCAAGCACGAGTCAAATTGTGCTGAAAGTAAGCCTTCGAAGCACCTTAAAAGTCTTTAAAGCGAAACACTTTAAATTTTAAAGTGACAAGAGAGTTTACTTCTTTTAAAACCCTTAGTAAAAACTATGGAGATTTATATGAAAATTAACAAAATCAAGTTAGCTCTTGGTTTAGTAGCTGGTCTATCAGTGGCAATGCCAATGATTGCTTCAGCAGCTGCTGATCAAGAAAAAGCAATGGCTAATGCTGATAACTGGGCAGCACCTCGCGGTAACTACTCAAATCAAGCTTACAGCACATTATCTCAAATCAACCAAGGTAACGTAAAAAACCTTAAAGCAGCTTGGACATTCGCAACCGGTGTAAACCGTGGTCACGAAGGTTCTCCAGTTGTTGTTGGTAACATGATGTATGTACATACAGCATTCCCAAACAACGTTTACGCGCTTGACTTAAACGACAATCAAAAAATCGTTTGGTCTTACTTCCCAAAACAAGATCCTTCAGTTCAAGCAGTTCTTTGCTGCGATAACGTGAACCGTGGTCTTGGTTACGGTGACGGTAAAATTATCCTAAATCAAAATGACGGTATGGTAGTTGCTTTAGATGCTAAAACCGGCAAAAAAATCTGGGACGTTAGAAACGTAGATCCAAAAGTTGGTGCTACAAATACAAACGCTCCGCACGTGATTAAAGATAAAATCTTAACAGGCTGTTCTGGTGCTGAATTTGGTGTACGTTGCTTTATGGCAGCTTACAACCTTAAAGACGGTTCATTAGCTTGGAAAGCATACTCAACAGGTCCTGATGCTGAAGTATTAATCGGCAAAGACTTCAATAAAGACACACCACTTTACTCAGCATTATCAGTCTATGAAGACGTTAATGGTGGTAACAAACAAGGCGGTTCATTCAAGAAAATTGATACTGCTAAGTTAAAAGGTGGCGAAAAAGATCTAGGTCTTAAAACATGGTTGAAACCACAAGCAGTTAAAGATGGTTGGCAACATGGTGGAGGCTCTGTATGGGGTTGGTATCCGTACGATCCAAAAACAAACTTAGTGTACTACGGTACAGGTAACCCATCAGTTTGGAATCCAGATGTACGTCCAGGCGACAATAAATGGTCTATGACTGTTTTCGCACGTGACTTAAACACTGGTATGGCACGCTGGGGTATGCAAATGACACCACATGATGAGTGGGATTACGACGGTATTAACGAAGTGATCTTATTTGACAATGGTGGCAAGACATACGCATGGCACCATGACCGTAACGGTTTTGCTTATACATGGCAAGCTGACAACGGCGTCTTAGTTGCTGCAGAAAAAGTACATCCATTTGTTAACTGGGCAACTGACGTTGACATGAAATCTGGTGTACCTAACAAGTTAGCTACAGCTTCTACGCACCAAGACTACAATGCTAAGGGTGTATGCCCAGCTGCATTGGGTACAAAAGATCAACAACCAGCTTCTTACTCACCTAAGACTGGCCTTATCTACTCACCACTTAACCACGTTTGTATGACATACGAACCAGTTGAGTCTAAGTATGTAGCAGGTCAACCATGGGTTGGTGCAACATTAACTATGTTTGCTGGTCCAGACGGTGTAATGGGTGGCTTCGGCGCTTATGATCCAATGACTAACAAAAAAGTTTGGTACAACAAAGAGAAGTTCTCAGCTTGGGGCGGTTCTTTAAATACTGCTACAGACTTAGTGTTCTACGGAACTCTTGATCGTTGGTTCAAAGCTCTTGACGCTAAGACAGGTAAAGAACTTTGGAAATTCCAAGTTGGTTCAGGTGTGATTGGTAATGCATTCACATACACAAACGGTGGCAAACAACACGTTGGCGTTTTATCAGGCATCGGTGGTTGGGCTGGCGTTGCAATGAACCTTGGCTTAACTAACCCAACAGACGCTCTTGGCGCTGCTGGTGGTTATGCTGAACTTACTAAGTACAATGCTGCTCCTGGCGGCGGTGCTTTAACAGTATTTAGCCTATAATTAATCGAAAGATTTTTTATAGAACTAACTGTTAGTTAGTATGTCCTATAAGCACCCCACTTTCGAGTGGGGTGTTTTTTTATAGGGCCCATGATATTTAACTGGTAAGGAAAAAAATGTTTAAAAAAATAATGATGTTTTTGTATGTAATGAATATAGCTTTTATGGGGAATGCTTTTGCTGCAGGACAGGAGCGTGAAGATGGTTTACCTGGTATGCCATATCGAACCCCTGTAGATAAAGAATTTAGAGTGTGTGCTGACCCAGAAAATTTACCTTACTCAAATCAAAAAGGTGAGGGCTTTGAAAATAAAATTGCAGAAGTTTTAGCAAAAGATTTAGGCAAGGAGCTGGGTTATGAATTTTGGCTTGATCGTCAGGGCTATTTAAGAAACACGATTAATGCGCAACGCTGTGATGTGATTATTGGGATGGGATCAGATGTCGATTCATTGCGCACTTCAAAGCCTTATTATCGCTCCGGTTATGTATTCGTGTATCGAAAATCAAGTAACTACAATATTAAAGATTGGGATTCAGAAGATTTAAGAAAAGGTATTATTGGTATTGTAGGTGAAAGCCCACCCACCATTGCATTGCGCGATCATGATCTTATGGGGAATGCTCGTCCTTACCGATTACAAAGAGATCTAAATTTACCACCAGGTCATATGATCGATGATTTAGTCGCGGGAAAAATTGATGTTGCTATTATATGGGGACCTATAGGAGGCTACTATGCAAAAGCCGCCAAGGAGCCTTTAGTAATTGTCCCACTTCCTGAATTTAAATCTGAACGAAATTCATTTGATACTCAAAAAGGCAAATCAGAATTTAATGTTTCTCTCGCAGTAAGAAAGAAAGATAAAGACCGAATGGAAATGATTCAAGGTGCCCTTGATCGAAACCAATCTAAAATTATGAAGATTTTAGATGATTACGGCATCCCTCATGTGCCAGTGGTGATGGGCGACAAGACAGGCAAGTAAAGTTCAAAAAAAAGTCACTCCAAAAGGGTGACTTTATAACAAAAAATGAGTAATATTATTGTATGTTTTCTTAGAATTTTTGGAAAATAAAACAGCTTTGTAGAATTTATATTTAGGAGCGAACAGCCTTAAAGGTTAACGCAATTTTTAGGAGAAATTATGTTAGTAAAAAAAGTACTCATGTCATCACTTTTAGTTTCTATGATGACAATTGTAAGTGTGGCATCTGCTGATGTTACGTTTGTAAAAACAACAGATGGAAGTACGTTTAAACTTGACGCAGCTCTCTTTGATACGCCAGCAGCAAAAGAATTTTTAGCTACTGGTAAAAATTCATATGTTGGTAATGCAGAAGCAGAAGCAAAAGGTAAAAAGCTTTTCGGACTTTACTCATGCACTCAGTGCCATGGTGGAGATGCAAAGGGTCAAGTAGGCCCGGGTCTAGTAGGCCCTACATTCCGCTATCCTAAAGATGCAACAAACAAAGGTATGTTTGAAACTTTATGGCATGGGACAAACGGTGGTATGGGTGGAAAAGGTTTAGGTATTATGGATGCTACGGATCCTACAAACGGACTTAAGGTGGATGAACTTTTAAAGGTTATTGCCTGGGTTCGTACGCAAGGAAAAGGACTTACAGGTAACGAGTAATTTGAAATCATCTAGATAGTTTCTGGAAAATAATAAAAAACCACTCCTGTATAATTGCTGTAGTGGTTTTTTTATTGTCTGTATTTAAGGAAGTGAAATGCATAAGATTGTGATAGTAGGTGGGGGTGCAGGCGGCTTAGAGCTTGCCACTAAATTAGGCGATACATTAGGTAAAAATAAAAAAGCCGAAATCACTTTGATTGATTGCACGAAGACACATGTATGGAAGCCACTCCTTCACGAAATTGCTGCAGGGAGTATGAACCCTGATAAGCATGAATTGGAATACATGGCTCAAGCTCATTGGCACCACTTTCGTTTCCGCTTAGGCCGTATGGATCGACTCAACCGTCGTAAGAAAGAAATATCGATCGCATCATATATAGATGAAGATGGTAAAGAAATTATTCCAAGAAGAAGTTTTCATTACGACACATTAGTTATATCTGTAGGCAGCACTACGAACGATTTTGGTATTAAAGGTGCAGCAGAACACTCGATTGCATTAGATACACAAGAGCAAGCCGAAGTATTTCATCAAAAATTACATCATGCTATTTTAAAAGCACAAACACAAAAGAAATCGATTCAGCCAGGTCAGCTTGAAGTGGTGATTGTAGGCGCAGGAGCTACAGGCGTTGAACTTGCAGCAGAACTTCATAAAGCCACACGCGAAATGACTGTATACGGTATTGATCGCGTCAATCCTGATCGTGACATAAAAATATCTATCATTGAAGCAAGTTCTCGCTTACTTCCAGCGCTACCAAAAAAATTATCTAACTCTGTAGCGTTGGAATTACGTAAGTTAAATGTACATCTTTATTTGGGTGAGCGTGTGACTGAAGTTTCTGCAAAAGGTATTAAGACACACACTAAAAAAATTATTTCTTCAGGCCTTGTGGTTTGGGCAGCAGGAGTGAAGGCACCAGATTTCTTAAAGAATATTGATGGGTTAGAAACTAATCGTATCAATCAATTAATGGTGAATAGTTCATTACAAACAACTAAGGATGATTCAATTTTTGCTTTTGGAGACTGTGCTGCATGTCCGATCGATGGTACTGATCAATATGTTCCGCCAAGAGCGCAGGCTGCCCATCAACAAGCAAATCTTCTTTTTAAAAGTATGAAGTTACGTGTTAAAGGAAAAACACATTTACCTCGCTACGTTTATAAAGACTATGGCTCACTTGTCAACCTGGGGACATATTCAACCGTTGGTAATTTAATGGGCTCTCTCATAGGAGATTCTATGTTTATTGAAGGTATAATTGCACGATTGATGTATCAATCACTTTACAAAATGCATTTAATGGCCTTACATGGATTTACGAGTATGGCATTGCAGTCATTGGCTCGAATGATTACGCGTAGATCAGAAGCCCAAGTAAAACTTCATTAGTTAATTTATAAAAGAAGTCATAAATGAAAATTGGTATTCTTAAAGAAATAGTTGATGGAGAAAATCGTGTAGCTATCACGCCTGAAATTGTTAAGAAATTAATTCAAATGAAATGCCAAGTGTTTATTGAAAAAGATGCAGGAGTAAAAGCTCATATTTCAGATCAGGCCTTTATAAATGAAGGTGCAATCGTGGAATCTAAGAGCAAGGTCACCGACACAGAAATTATTCTTAAGGTACGCGCACCAAGTCACGATGAAATTAAATCTCTAAAAAAAGACACTATAATTATTGGTTTACTAGAGCCTTTTAATTACCCACTTAAAGAAATCATGGCTAATCAAGGCTTAACATGTTTTGCGCTCGAAGCACTTCCAAGAAACTCGAGAGCTCAAAGCATGGATGTCTTATCTTCACAAGCAAATATCTCTGGTTATAAATCTATATTATTAGCTACCCAATTTTATAAAAAATTTATGCCTATGCTTATGACAGCAGCAGGCACAGTGAAAGCAGCCCGAGTATTGGTTTTAGGTGCAGGTGTTGCTGGACTTCAAGCGATTGCAACCGCAAAAAGATTAGGCGCTATTGTGGAAGCCTCTGATGTGAGGCCTGCAGTGAAAGAACAAATCGAATCACTAGGTGCAAAATTTATCGATGTTCCATTTGAAACAGAAGAAGAAAAAAATATTGCGTCAGGACAAGGTGGGTATGCTCAAAAAATGCCTGCAACATGGTTAAAAAGGCAGGCAGGTGTTGTATCAGAACATGCAATGAAAGCAGATATTGTCATTACATCAGCACTTATCCCTGGCATGTTTCCCCCAGAGCTCATTTCTAAGGATACTGTAGAGGGTATGAAGCAAGGTTCCGTCATTATTGACCTTGCTGCAGGAACAGGACAAGGTGGTTGTGGAAATTGTCCATTAACTCAAGCAGATCAAGTCATTGAACATAAAGGCGTTACTATTGTGGGCTATACAAATCTTCCAAGTTTAGTGAGCCATGATGCATCAGTGCTTTTTGCAAAGAATGTATATGAATTTTTAAAATTATTAATCAATACCGATGGAAAGTTAGAGATTAATTATGATGATGAATTACTGAGCGCATCGTTAATGACTCGTGAAGGTAAGCTATTTAATGAAAGAAAGGTAAACTCATAATGGATTTAATGACCATCCAAAATATTTCAATTTTTGTATTAGCTATATTTGTTGGCTATCACGTTGTGTGGAATGTCACACCTGCTTTACATACACCTCTTATGTCTGTAACTAATGCTATTTCTGGCATTGTGATTGTAGGTGCAATTTTACAAGCTGTCCCTATCGATGATCATGAAATTAACCTAACGAGTGTATTAGCATTCACTGCGATATTACTTACGTCAGTGAACATTTTTGGGGGTTTTATGGTGACAAAAAGAATGTTAGATATGTTTAAAAAGAAAGAACGTACCAACAAAGATTAAATCATGGCTTCATTATTATATTTATTTTCAGCAGTATTATTTATCTTTTCTCTTAAAGGACTCTCTTCACCTAAAACATCGAGATTAGGAAATACACTCGGTATGATTGGAATGGCAGTTGCAATTTTAACTACATTTAATATTGGGCATAACTTAATTGTTCCTATGGTAGGTATTGCAATATTGATTGGTGCCTTGATTGGAATTTTTGCAGCCAAAAAAGTTGAGATGACGAGCATGCCTGAGCTTGTGGCTTTAATGCATTCCTTTGTAGGTTTAGCAGCGGTGCTTATTGCAATTGCTGCAGTTTTTAATACAAGCGATGTTCATAGTGATGCTCAGAGAGTTGAGTTATGTATTGGCGCTTTTATTGGCGCTATTACGTTTTCAGCTTCAGTCGTTGCATTTGGAAAGCTTTCTGGAAAATTCAGTGCAAAAATGATTCAATTTAAAGGTCAGCATCTTTTAAATCTATTCTTATTTATTGCAATGATTTCAGCAGGAATCTTCTTTTATAGTACACACAATACTTCTATATTTCTTTTGATGTGCTTTATTGCATTTGCACTTGGAGTAACCCTTATTATTCCAATCGGTGGTGCAGATATGCCGGTTGTAGTCTCGATGCTGAATAGTTATTCAGGATGGGCTGCGGCAGGTATCGGGTTTTCTCTTAACAACTCTGTTTTAATCATCGCAGGCGCGTGTGTGGGGGCTTCAGGCGCAATTCTTTCTTATATTATGTGTAAAGCAATGAATCGTTCTATTGTTTCTGTGTTGTTAGGAGGTTTTGGTTCAGACACTGCTGCTGTAGACGATGCTTCTCAAAGTCAAAAAATATCAAAATCAGGCTCGGTTGAGGATGTTGCATTTTTATTATCGAATGCAGATTCAGTAATTATTGTACCTGGGTATGGCTTAGCCGTGGCAAGAGCTCAGCATGCCTTACAAGAATTAACTACAAAACTTATCAGTAAAGGTATTAAGGTTAAATACGCAATTCATCCAGTTGCAGGGAGAATGCCTGGGCACATGAATGTGCTTTTGGCCGAAGCAGATGTTCCTTACGAGATGATTGTCGAAATGGAAGATATTAATAATGAGTTTGCTGAAACAGATGTTGTCCTTGTGATTGGAGCGAATGATGTCGTTAATCCACAAGCGAAAAAACCTGGAAGCCCTATTTATGGCATGCCTATTCTAGAAGCATTTAAAGCGAAGACTATCATTGTAAATAAACGTTCAATGTCTCCAGGTTATGCAGGACTGGATAATGAATTATTTTATTTAGATAAAACTATAATGGTATTTGGAGACGCAAAAAAAGTTACTGATGATATTGTTAAAGCAATAGATTAAGCCTGTGAGTTTTATATTATTTTTTTATAATGCTTATAGATTGCAAGCATCGTGATACTCACAAATAAACCTAAAAGAATAATAATAGTATTAATAGAAAATTCTTCTCTTACCATCCAAGTGTAAGTGCCACTTAATAAAAGAATTCCAATATTTTCATTAAAGTTTTGTACTGCAATAGAGTGGCCTGCACCAATAAGTAAATGGCCTCGATGTTGAAGGAGTGCATTCAATGGAACAATAAAGAATCCACTTAATGCGCCAATCAGTAAAAAGATAAGAGCCGCAATATGCCAATCATGGATCACAACCATAGTCATCACAAAGCCACCCATAAGAATGCCGGCTGGAAGAACCCTCACTGAATCCTTAAGACTGATATAGCGAGCTGCTATGACTGATCCAATGGCAATACCAAAAGCAACCATAGCTGTTAAGCGTGTTGCCTCTTCTAAATTAAATTGCAATGCATAGCTTGCCCATGCAATGACAATCAATCTTAATGAAGCACCAGCACCCCAGAAGAGGGTGGTCACTGCAAGTGATAACTGACCTTGAGGATCATTCCATAATACTTTAAATGCATGCCAGAAATCTTTTATCATAAATAGAGGATTCTTTTTTGTCAGTTTATGATCGATAGGAAATAATGGAATGTAACGATTAAAAACAGCCGCAAGCAAATAAAGTCCTGTAATTATAATGATGGCAACAAGAGGATCAAATTGAGCGAGCGCACCCCCAATAATAGACCCTAAAATAATTGCGAAGACTGTTGAACCTTCCATCCATCCATTTGCCATGACAAGTTCTTTAGGCGGCAGAAGTTCAGTCAAAATACCATATTTTGCAGGAGAGTAAGCTGCAGCCCCTACGCCTACAATCGCATATGCATAAAGGGGCTGCATACCTAGCAACATAGATAAGCTCCCAATAAATTTAATAGCATTGGAATAAAACATGACACGACCTTTAGGATAAGCGTCTGCGATGCCACCTACGAAGGGCGCTAAAATAATATAAGAGATCACAAAAAATTGAAGCAGAAGAGGCTGGTGCCAATGAGGGGAATTGAGTTGCGCGAGTAATGCAATAGCTGCAAATAAAAGCGCATTGTCAGCAAGTGCTGATAAAAACTGTGCAATCAGTAAAGGAACAAAACCTTTTGAAACATTTAGCTTAAAGTGTTTCAGCAGCATAATCAGCTAAGCGAGAGCGTTCACCGCGCACAAGTGTAATGTGACCGTTATGATCCCAACCTTTAAAGCGATCGACGACATAAGTTAAGCCTGAGCTACCTTCAGTTAAATAGGGTGTATCAATTTGCGCAATATTGCCCAGGCATACAACCTTAGTCCCCGGACCTGCGCGCGTAATAAGCGTTTTCATTTGTTTAGGTGTTAAATTTTGTGCTTCATCAATAATGAGATATTTATGAAGGAATGTCCTGCCTCGCATAAAATTAAGTGATTTTACTTTGATACGTGAGCGAATAAGATCCTGTGTCGCAGCCCTTCCCCATTCGCCTGCTTCTTCATCTGTTTTATTAAGTACATCTAAGTTATCTTCTAGTGCGCCCATCCATGGTGTCATCTTTTCTTCCTCAGTACCCGGCAAGAAGCCAATATCTTCGCCTACAGGAACCGTGACACGCGTCATAATAATTTCATTGTAGATTTTTTTATCAAGTGTTTGCGCTAAACCTGCAGCAAGCGTAAGGAGCGTCTTGCCTGTACCTGCCTGACCCAGAAGGGTCACAAAATCAATATCAGGATCCATGAGGAGATTTAATGCAAAATTTTGTTCTCGATTTCTAGCGTTAATGCCCCAGATATTATGTTTGCCATTAATAAAATCTTTAATGACTTCGAGTGTCGCTGTTTTACCGGTAATTTTTCTAACTATAGCGTGGAAGGGTTTATCGAATTCGTAAAAAATAAATTCATTGACTGAGAAATTAAGACACATAGGCCCTGTCAGTCGATAAAACATTTTTCCATGTTCTTGCCATGATTCCATATCTTTACTGTGCTTCTCCCAAAAATCTTCTGGAAGTTCAGTGATGCCGGTGTAGAGCATCTCGGTATCTTCAAGCACCTTATCATTAAAATAATCTTCGGCAGCGATGCCTAGGGCTCTCGCTTTAATTCGAATATTGATATCTTTACTGACGAGAATGACTTGGCGATCAGCGTGTTCTTTTTTGAGATATGCAACGATCCCTAAAATTTGATTGTCGGCTTTGCTACCTGCGAGCATCGGTAAATCATGGGGGAGAGCTGTTGTTTGTAAGAAAAGTTTACCTGTGACATGTGTGTTGCCTTTGATACCTAGTGAACGGCCCTTTTCTAAACTTTCTTCTTTGGTGCCTATAATCTCTTCTAAATTGCGACTCGTTTGTCTTGCGTTACGGGCAACTTCACTAACACCTTTTTTATTATTGTCTAACTCTTCCAAGGTCACCATAGGAAGGTAAATATCATGTTCTTCAAATCGGAAAATACTTGAGGGGTCGTGCATTAATACATTGGTATCTAATACAAAAAGTTTGGTCGTACTATTTTTTTTGGCCATAGTTACTTAAGAGTTGTGTTGTTTAATAAATTGCAAAACTTCTTTGATGTGACCTTCGACTTTGACGCCTCGCCAAGCCTTAATCAATTTACCATCTGGATCAATTACAAATGTACTTCGTTCGATACCTCTTACCTGTTTACCATACATATTTTTCATTTTTATGACACCGAATAATTCACATGCTTTTTCTTCTTCATCACTTAGAAGCTCAAAGGGAAATGTAAATTTTGCCTTGAAGTTTTCGTGGGACTTTAATGTGTCACGAGAAATACCAAATATCTCCGTATCAAGTGCCTGAAATTTTTTATAAGCATCTCTAAAGTCAACGCCTTGCGCGGTACAGCCTGGGGTTGCATCTTTAGGGTAAAAATAAATAACGAGAAAACGACCTTTGTAATCCGATAGATTAAATTGAAGATCACTGGTGCCAGGAAGCTTAAGTAAGGGTACTTTTTTATTGATTTCCACGTACCTATATTAAGCGATTTTTAATAAAAAAGTGATGGGATTTTAGAAAAATATTTAAACGTTTAAGGAACTTTCGTGTGAATAAAATTGCAGTGATAAAAACTTAAAAGAGACTATCAAATAATTGAATATCGACCCACATATCTTTTTCTAAATGAGCGAGATCTTCGTGAAGTAAAATAAAGCAATTAGCTTCGCTCATGGATCTTAAAATACCTGACCCTTGATCTTTTAAAGGATTTACTTTAAATGTACCTTGATCATCTTGCTCATAAACGCCTCTTTGAAATTCTGTTCGACCGGGAATTTTTTTAATGGGCCCTAGAAGCTTTGCTTTAATGAGTGGTATTTTAGGGATGGGAGTTTGGCCAGATAAAGTCAGAATAGCCTCTCTTACAAATTGATAAAAAGTAACCATCGTCGATACAGGATTTCCCGGAAGCCCAAAATAATGGCACTGACCAATTTTTCCATAAGCTAGCGGCTTGCCTGGCTTCATGGAGATTTTCCAAAATAAAATTTCACCTATTTTTTTTAAGATGTCTTTCATGTAGTCAGCTTCACCCACAGAAACACCTCCTGTGGTAACTACAATATCAGCGATATTGCTGGCCTTGAGCAATGTATCTTCAATAGCTTTTTTATCGTCAGGGATAACCCCAAGATCGAGCATGTTTACATCAAGACGTTTTAATAAACCAATGAGGCTATAGCGATTGCTGTCATACACTTGGCCAGGGAGTAAAGATTTGCCGAGTGAAATAATTTCGTCGCCCGTAGAAAAAAAAGCTACTTTAATTTTTCGGTAAACTTTAATCGAATCTATACCTAACGAGGCAAGTAGGCCTAAATCGCAAGGCTCTAGGGATCGGCCATTTTGAAATACTGTTTGCCCCCTTTTAATATCTTCACCCGTGCGGCGAATGTTTTGATTTGTAAGAGGTTTTGTTTTAAATGTAATGACGCCTTCATAGAGTTCAACATGCTCTTGAGGAATGACAGCATTTAATCCAGAGGGAATTGTTGCTCCGGTCATAATGCGCACAGCTCCTTCTATATTTCCGTCTAGTGCGTTCCCTGCAAAAAGTTTGCCCGTAACCTTGAGTTTGAAGGGCCCATGATCGGTAAGCAAATCTATATTTATGGCATAGCCATCCATTGCTGAATTGTCATGATTAGGCACATTCATTGTTGCTATGATAGGTTCAGCAACTATACGATTGAGCGCATCTTTAATATGTATCGTTTCTTTTTGATCGATCGGATTTAAAAAATTAGCAATCCAAGCTTTGGTGTTTTCAACAGACATCGCATTAGGATCGTAATCATCCACCATGCTGGAGTCCGAAATTAAATCACTTAAATGAATATCTTTTTTCATGAATATGCTTTTTTCAATTCTTCTTGAGTATTTACATTTAAAAATTGCGACTCATCATTAAACTGCACAATTGAAAAAGCTAACTGACGAATCCAGTCTTCAATTTTCCGACCCCCTTGATTAAAAAAAATCTGAAGATTATTTAATGTTGATGAGTGACATAAAAGACAAGTTGATTGTAAGCCATCAGAAGTTTCAGGCACCGCAACTAAAGTTTTTTCAGCTTCGACTTCTTTCATTAAGATTGCAATGAGATCGTTTGGCAGATTCGGCGTATCGCAAGGTACAAATTGTATCCAATCAGTTTTGATTGCCTGAAGGCTGGTTAAGATTCCCAAAAGTGGACCCTCCTGAATATCTAATATGTCATCAATGAGAGGTAAATGAAATATTTCAAAATCTTTTTGATTTCGATGCGTGTTGATGACGGTATGTTTTGCCTGAGTCTTCATGCGATCAATGACATGAGTTATTAAAGGTTTACCTTCAAGTAAAACAGTTGCTTTATTTTGAACCTGCATACGTTTTGATTGGCCACCGGCTAAAATGACCACAGTGACAGAGTGATTCACGTGAATTTACCCTCCGGTATGCGACATAAATCGCACTACAGCAGGTTTGGTTGTATCAAGATTAAAGTCGTGTGCTTCTGGTTTGATGGTCATGCTTTCTATAATGGCTTTTTGAATAGGCCAGTCTTCATCTGGATACTGACGTAAAAGAGGCATGAGCTCAATCTTTTCTTCCTGTCCTAAGCATAAAAATAATTCGCCTTTAGATGAAACCCTAACGCGATTACACGTGTCGCAAAAATTATGGCTGTGAGGAGAAATAAAACCAATCTTAGTGGATTGATTTGCAATTTGCCAATATTTAGCAGGGCCACCAGAGGAGAAAGTGGTGGGGATTAAATTAAAATGAACCTGTAATTTTTTTAAGACTTCGTTATTGCTTACGAAAGTATCTTTTCTTTTATGGTCAATATCACCCAAAGGCATTTCTTCAATAAAAGAAATACCCATCTTTTTATGTAACGCAAAGTTAACTAAATCGATTGCTTCGTGATCATTGATACCTTTCATTAAAACGGTATTAAGTTTGAGATTCGAAAAACCTTCTTTGATAGCCTCATCGATACCAAGCATCACTTTATTTAAGTCGCCCGTGCGTGTGATTTTTTTGAAAAGAACGGGGTCAAGACTATCAAGGCTAATATTGATACGTTTAACCTGAGACATTTTGAGCATATGCGCATGCTGTGCTAGCTGACTGCCATTAGTTGTTATGACAATTTCTTTTAGAGGTTGAATAGTTGATATTTCATGAAAAAGCCAGGAAATATTTTTTCTAACTAAGGGCTCTCCGCCCGTGATCCTTACTTTTGTGACGCCAAGAGAAGCGAAAATTCTTATAATTCTTGCAGACTCTTCTAGTGAGAGAACTTCATCGCGAGGCAAAAATTTCATATCTTCGCTCATACAATACACACATCGAAAATCGCATCGATCGGTAATGGATAACCGAAGATAATTAATCTTTCGATTAAATTGATCTATTAATGTAAGAGGAGGAGGATTCTGCGCCGACAATTTAATCAGGCCAACTGAACTTCGACTAAACAATCATGAGAAGTTGGTGAGTTTCCCATGTCACCAAAAGCATTGGAACTCACTGAATTGACAACCCCATTATTTAACTGTCTCCAGTAACCTAAGGTTGTCACTACGATACCTTTATTAACGTCAGTCGTTACTTTCGATACAGCTTCAAAAAAGCCTCGATCATTAAAGATTTTGGCTCGATCACCATGTTTAATACCTCTTTCTTCGGCATCCAGTGGATGAATCATCACAAACTGTTCTCCTTGAGCCTTAAGTTTATTTTCAATATTGGCATAACTCGAATTAATGAAGCCATGACTTTTTGGCGCCAAAATATTTAATGGATACTTTTTAGCTAAGGCAGGATTTGCTGATGCTGTTTCTTTTGAGGGAACATAATCAGGTAATTCAGGAATATCATCGCCTGGCTGAAAAGCCTCGTACATTTGTCTGAACGGCCCAGCAACAAAATTCTTAGCCCCAACTATTCTAAATTCACATTTACCGGATGGTGTTGGAAATTTTCCTTCTTTATGAGGCGCTCGATTATCTTTTGTTCCGACATTAATTCTCGCATAACCATTTTTTTTCAAATAGTCTAAATCAATACCCTTGCAGGCTGGTGAATTCCAATCAATATAATGTTCAAGACATTCACTGTCAGACCATTTAAAACATTCTTCTTTAAAACCAAATTTTTTAGCAAGACGTCTAAAAATTTCATAATTTGGTAATGCTTCACCTGGGGACTCAATACATTTTGTATTGTAGGTGAGGTATAAATGACCCCAAGATAAAATGATATCTTCTTGTTCTGCCCCCATGGATGCGGGAAGAAGAATATCGGCATAGGCAGCAGTATCAGAAATAAAATGCTCTGCAGAGACAAGAAATAAATCTTCGCGCTTCAAGCCCTCTAATATTTTTTCGCTTTCTGTTGATTGCGTCACAGGGTTTGTGTTCCAACACATCATTGACTTGATAGGCACTTTGAGTTTTTGCTCACCTGTTAAAACGCGTCCTAGCTGAAGATTATTAACCACCTGTGTTCCTTCAGGAATTAAGTCAGGCCTGCAAATTACATCAAATTTGTAAGGCTGTTCCCATACTGGGAATTGAAGGATGCCTCCACCGACATGACGCCAAGCTCCAGTTAGAGCTGGAAGGGATGCAACGGCCCTAATAGCCTGACCGCCACCCCAGCTTTTTTCAAGAGCTACACCAATTCTGATAGCGGATGGTTGGGTCGATGCATATTCTCTGGCTAATTTTCGAATATCATTCGCTAAGACGCCTGTGATTTCTTCTGCCCACTCAGGGCTCCTTTTTTTTGCCAGTTCTGCTAATTCAGGGAAGCCCACTGTGTATTTATCTACATAATCCTGATCAACCAATCCTTCTTCAATAATGACATGCATCATTGCCATCGCCAAAGCACCGTCAGTGCCGGGCTTAGGACAGATATGCCAATCTGCTTCTTTAGCAGTTCTTGAAGCATAAGCGTCAATTACTACAACCTTCGAGCCTTTTTTTTGCGCTTCTTTGACAATATGCCAATGATGGATATTGGTGCTTACTGAATTACAAGCCCAAATAATAATAAATTTAGAATGAATAAAGCTCTCTGGGTCTACCCCTGCAGTGGGGCCAAGAGTTAGCAACCAAGCCGTGGCCGAGCCCTCACCACAGAATGTTCTTTCAGTCACAGTTGCTCCTAATCGGGCAAAGAAAGAGTCCCCTCCGTTCATGCCATGCACCAAACCTTGATTGCCTAAGTAGCTGTTGGGCATAATAGCTTCCGAACCAAATTCTTTGATAATGGATTGCCATTTATCAGTTATGGTATCAAGCGCTTCATCCCAGGAAATTCTTTGAAATTGTTTTGTTCCCTTTGGACCAATTCGTTTCATAGGGTATAGAAGGCGATCTGGATGGTAGTGACGTTTTTCATAATCTTGAAGCTTCACACACAGTCCGCCACGCGTCATTGGATGATCCACATTGCCCTTGACGCCTATGAGTTTACTGTCTTGTACCTCATAAACCATTGAGCAAGTGTCAGGACAATCATGAGGACAGCCCCCATGAAAATATTTGCTTTCTTTTTGTGTTTCCATCTTTCAGCTCCTCAATCATGAAATTACTTAAGTGAAAAACATCTTGGTAATTTATAATACTAGTTTTAGCTATTGAAGCAAGCGTTCAGGAAAAATCTGGAGATATCTTTGGAAGACTTTGTCTTAAATCCTCAGGACTATAAAATCATTAATCAGCATATTTTGCAGTATCAATCTATGCCTGGCGCCTTATTACCTCTTTTACACTCTATCCAGGACGACCTAGGGTTTGTGCCAGAAATCGCCTACCCTTTAATTTCCAGCGCACTTAGTTTGTCAGTTGCAGAAGTCCATGGTGTTGTGACTTTTTACCATCATTTTAGATCGAACAAACCCGGCCGCCATATCCTGCAAGTTTGTCGCGCAGAATCTTGCCAGGCAATGGGTAGTGAGATCCTTGAATTACATATTAAAAAGCATCTTGGCATTGATTTTCATGAAACCACATCTGATGGCGCAATTACCTTAGAACCCATTTATTGTTTAGGGAACTGTGCATGTTCTCCTTCAGTGATGATCGATGAAGAGGTTTATGGACGTGTAGATAGTAAAAAAATAGATCAACTTATTTCAGATTTAAAGCGCGCATCATGAGCATTAAAATTTTCGTATCGAAAGATTCCGCAGCATTATCTCTTGGCGCAGATCAAGTTGCAGCAGAGATAGCAAAAGAAGCCCAAGCTAGAAAACTAGATATTCAAATCGTACGAAATAGTTCACGTGGATTATTTTGGTTAGAAACATTGGTTGAATTAGAAACAGTTCAAGGTCGCATAGGTTTTGGCCCTATCAATCCAAATGAAGTGAAATCATTATTTGACGCAGATTTTATTAAAGGTGGTAAGCATCCTCTTGCATTAGGTCTTGTATCAGAAATCGATTGGTTAAAAAAACAAGAACGCTTAACTTTTGCACGCATGGGTATTACTGAACCCACCAGTATTGATCAATACATTGAGCATGACGGATTTGAAGGTTTAAAAAATGCACTGAATTTAGATCCACAAGCGATTGTTCAAACAGTGACAGATTCTGGTTTGCGAGGCCGAGGTGGCGCTGCTTTTCCGACGGGTATTAAATGGAAAACAGTCTTAGATACCAAAGCGACACAAAAATATATTGTCTGTAATGCAGATGAAGGTGATTCTGGAACCTATTCAGATCGGATGATTATGGAAGGCGATCCTTTCGTGCTCATTGAAGGGATGATCATTGCAGGCCTCGCTGTAGGTGCTTCACAAGGTTATATCTATTTACGTTCTGAATATCCTCACGCATTAAAAACTTTAAATGAAGCTATAGAAAAAGCTAAAAGCGCAGGTTATTTAGGTGATGATATTTTAAAGAGTGGCCATGTATTTCATTTAGAAGTCAGACGAGCAGCAGGCGCATATATTTGTGGCGAAGAAACTTCGCTGCTAGAAAGTTTGGAAGGCAAAAGAGGACTGGTTAGATTTAAACCACCCCTCCCTGCAATCGAAGGTTTATTCGGTAAGCCTACCGCAGTCAATAACGTGATTTCATTAGCCACTATTCCGATTATTTTGGCGAAGGGTGCTAAGTATTACCAAGATTTTGGTATGGGCAAATCTCGAGGCACACTTCCTATTCAGCTCGCCGGTAATTTAAAAAGGACAGGGCTTGTTGAAAAAGCTTTTGGTGTCACCTTAAGAGAACTTTTATATGATTTTGGTGGGGGGTCTTTATCAGGCAAGCCAATTAAAGCAGTGCAAGTTGGCGGACCTTTGGGCGCTTATTTGCCCGAGTCTCAATTTGATACGCCACTCGACTATGAAAAATTTTCTGAAATTTGGGCCATTTTAGGCCATGGCGGTATTGTGGCGTTTGACGAGACAGTCAATATGGCAAAGATGGCGCGTTATGCCTTTGATTTTTGTGCAATTGAATCTTGCGGAAAATGTACCCCTTGTCGCGTAGGTTCCACTCGTGGCGTGGAAGTGATGGACCATATCCTCGCGGGTAAAGATGTTGAAAAACATACTACATTAATTCGAGACCTTTCAGACACGATGTTTAATGGCTCTTTATGTGGGTTAGGCGGGATGACGCCTTACCCTGTGTTAAGTGCTTTAAATCATTTCCCTAAAGACTTTGGGGTTGATGTAAAACAGACCAAGGCATAGACTAACAGGTTGATTTAATGATTTATTTCGAGACAATATATGGATGATGTAAAAGATTTTGGAACGCCCAAAAGAACTTCAGACAAGACTATTCAGTTAACCATTGATGGCGTATCTGTCTCGGTGCCTGAAGGGACGTCCATCATGCATGCAGCCTCTATTTCAGGGGTCACTGTGCCTAAGTTATGTGCTACAGACAACCTGGAACCCTTTGGCTCATGTCGTCTTTGCTTGGTCGAAATTGAAGGTCGTCGCGGTTATCCAGCCTCATGCACTACGCCTGTTGCTGAAGGTATTAGGGTACGTACACAAACGCCTAAACTTGCTGATATTAGACGCGGTGTTATGGAGCTCTATATTTCAGACCATCCCTTGGATTGTTTAACTTGTGCAACAAATGGTGACTGTGAACTTCAAGACATGGCTGGCGCTGTCGGTTTAAGAGATGTACGTTATGGCTACGAAGGTAAAAATCATTTAAAGAGTGAAAAAGATACTTCGAATCCATATTTTACTTTTGATCCGTCTAAATGCATTGTATGTTCAAGATGTGTTAGAGCATGTGAAGAAGTTCAAGGTACTTATGCCCTCACCATTCAAGGTCGAGGTTTTGATTCCAAAGTATCAGCCGGTAATAAAGATTTTAAAGATTCAGAATGCGTCTCATGCGGCGCATGTGTGCAAGCGTGCCCAACGGCAACCCTTATTGAAAATACGATTATCGAAGCAGGCGTTCCAGAACATAGCGTCACAACAACTTGTGCATACTGCGGTGTAGGCTGCTCATTTCATGCTGAAATGAAAGGCGAAGAAGTAGTTCGTATGACACCCAATAAAGATGGCGGTGCTAATCATGGACATTCGTGTGTTAAGGGAAGATTTGCTTGGGGATACGCGACACATAAAGATCGCATTACGACACCTATGATTCGTAAAAGTATTCATGATCCTTGGGAAAAAGTCACATGGGATGTAGCTATAAATTATGCAGCAAGTGAAATGCAGCGTATCCAAAAGAAATATGGACGTGATTCAGTAGGTGCTATCTCATCTTCACGTTGTACGAATGAAGAAGTTTATGTAGTGCAAAAATTAGTCCGTGCAGCATTAGGTAATAATAATATTGATACTTGCGCACGTGTATGCCATTCACCTACAGGTTACGGACTTAAGCAAACACTTGGCGAGTCTGCAGGTACGCAAAATTTTGATTCAGTTATGCATTCGGATGTGATTATGATTATTGGGGCTAACCCAACAGATGGCCATCCTGTATTTGCATCACAAATGAAAAGACGCTTAAGAGAAGGTGCCAAGCTTATCATTGTTGATCCTCGCGCTATTGATCTTGTCGATAGCTCGCCTCACATTAAAGCTGATTATCATTTAAAACTTAAGCCTGGCTCCAACGTTGCTATCGTGAATGCATTAGCTCACACGATTGTCACTGAAAAACTCATGGATGATTCTTTCATTAAATCGCGTTGTGAAGACGATGCATTTAAAGCATGGAAAGATTTTATTATTAAGCCTGAAAATTCACCTGAAGCGATGAGTGAATTTACTGGTGTGGATGCTAAAGATGTAAGGGCTGCTGCAAAACTTTTTGCTAAAGGTGGTAATGCTGCGATTTATTATGGATTAGGCGTGACTGAACATAGCCAAGGTTCAACGATGGTCATGGGCATTGCTAATCTTGCTATGTTGACAGGTAACATTGGCCGAGAGGGTGTAGGAGTTAACCCTTTAAGAGGACAAAATAATGTACAAGGCGCTTGCGACATGGGATCGTTTCCTCATGAATTCCCAGGTTACCGACATATATCTGATAAAGCGACTTTGGCTCTATTTGAAAAAGCTTGGGATGTTAAATTACAAAATGAACCCGGTTTAAGAATTCCTAATATGTTAGATGTCGCGATCGAAGGACAATTTAAAGCGCTCTATTGTGAAGGCGAAGACATCGCACAATCAGATCCTAATACGCAGCATGTAACACATGCATTGGAGTCGATGGAGTGTGTCATTGTGCAAGATTTATTTTTAAATGAAACTGCGATGTATGCGCACGTATTCTTACCAGGCTCTTCATTCCTAGAAAAGAATGGCACATTTACAAATGCTGAAAGACGTATTTCTAGAGTGAGAAAAGTAATGTCCCCTAAGAATGGATATGAAGATTGGGAGATCACACAGATGCTTTCTAATGCGCTAGGTTACAAAATGGACTATAGCCACGCATCAGACATCATGGATGAGATTGCAAATCTCACGCCGACATTTAGCGGTGTGAGTTATAAGAAGTTAGATGAATTAGGAAGTATTCAATGGCCTTGTAATGATGAGCATCCTCTCGGTACACCGACAATGCATATTGATGAATTTGTGCGCGGCAAAGGTAAATTTATTATTACTGAATATGTGCCCACTTCAGAAAAAGTGACACCAAAATATCCACTTATTCTAACGACGGGCAGAATACTCTCTCAATATAATGTAGGTGCTCAGACGAGAAGAACAAAAAATACAGCGTGGCATGAAGAAGATTTAGTTGAAATTCACCCACATGATGCTGAAGAAAGAGCTATTAAATCAGGCGATTGGGTTGGTGTTGTGAGTCGATCAGGCGAGACTGTATTAAGGGCTCAAATTACAGACCGTGTTCAACCTGGCGTGATTTACACTACATTCCATCATCCTGAATCAGGTGCTAACGTCATCACGACTGATAATTCAGATTGGGCAACAAACTGCCCTGAATTTAAAGTGACAGCTGTGCAGGTAAATAAAGTGACACAATTATCTGATTGGCAAAAACAATACCAACATTTTAGTGAAGAGCAAATTGAATTTGCAGGTAAATCTAAAGAATTAAAAATTCATTAGATTTAACAAGTGGCACAAGATCTTTTTATTGACACAGAACATAGTTTTAAGACATATGAAGTCTTAAAAAGTAATGCAAAAGCAATGGAAAAAGATGACATTGCAGAAGAAGTGCCGATTGCATTCGTCTATAACGGCATATCACATGCCGTGATGCTAGCCTCTCCCTCAGACCTTGAAGATTTTGCTTTAGGATTTTCTTTTTCAGAAGGCATTGTTGAAAATAAAAGTGATATTTATGGTATTGAAGTCATTCATCAGCCAAAGGGTATTGAACTTCAAATTGAAATTGCATCAGCGCGTTTCCAATCACTAAAAGATAAACGTAGAAATCTTCTTGGTCGAACTGGGTGTGGTTTATGTGGTGCTGAAAATTTAGATCAAGCCTTAAGACTCCCTCAAAAAAAGATAGATAACACTTTAACCATTAAAGAGAGTGCAATAATAAAAGCACTCGACACGCTTCATGCAACTCAATCGCTCCAAAAAAAAACAGGTGCCACTCATGCATGCGCATGGGCAAATGAGCAGGGCGAAATTCAATTGGTACGTGAAGATGTAGGCCGACATAATGCTCTAGATAAGCTAATTGGAGCCCTTCAAAAGAAAAGCTTTAATGATAAAGGCTTTGTGATTACTACAAGTCGTGCGAGTTATGAGATGGTTCAAAAAACAGTGATGCTAGGCGCATCAACTCTGATTGCCATATCAGCCCCCACGGGACTTGCGATTCGATCTGCATTAAAATATGGGCTATGTTTGATTGGCTTTGCAAGAGCTCCTCATTATGTGATTTATACTTATACTGAAAGAGTTACAAAAAATTAATTATGAATATTGATCAACTTGTCACGATGGCTAACCAAATTGGTTCTTTTTTTAAATCCTATCCGGACCAAGGAAAAGCGAAAGAAGAGATTGCAAATCATCTAACTAAATTTTGGGCCCCACCTATGCGTAATCAAATTAAAGAGCATGTCTCAAAAAATGCGGGAAAAGGGCTAGAAGTGATTGTGATTGATGCAATCCAAAAGCATCTTTGAGTTTTTACTCTTTATAAAATAATTTGTAATTATTTTTATCGCCCGGCTGTCTCTTATTCCAAACCAATTTCCAATTTTCTCCAATCGGCGGTAGATCTTTTTTGTGCAATTGATAAATAAGTAAATAATTACAATTGCCTCGGTCACCATCTCTGGTCGACTTTATATTTAAATAATAATCAATCAAATCAATTTGTGCGTTATTGATGTTGTGTGTCGTGAGACAAGTTTTATCTTGCATTACTTTTCCCATGGATAAAAAAAGTGGACTGAAATCTTTCTTATGATTAATCCAGGGAAGCCATAAAGCCATAAGAAGCGCCCAACTCACAGTGAGGCCAATAGACCAATTCGTGGTACATGAGCGATTTGTAATTCTTGTTTTAACCAAAGAAAAAATCCAAACCAGCGTCAAAAGTATCGCAATAATTAAAATAAAAATGTTGAAATGTGACTCGTTGGTTTGTGCTAAAAATTGCATACGCTCATATGTTTTTTTAGGAAAGCCTGTGAGCATGGCATTCCAGCCGAGCCAAATGAGAAAAAGAATGGTTGAAAATAAAATGATGCCAAACCAGTTAAGTGCGCTTGCAGCACCTCTTCTTAAATTTTCAATACTACCTGCTGCAATTGTTGATAGCGGAATTAGAAATGGCATTAAAAAAGCTTGGTTTGTTTTCCCACAAGAAGCAGTAAGAATAAATGTAGATACAAAAAAGATAATTGGCAATTGAAATTTAGGTTGAGACCATATCTTGCCTCTAAATTTCCATAGGCCCCAGATTGCAAGAGGGAGAGCTGGCCAAGCAAACCAGGAAAGATTTTTCATATAAAAAATATAATTTTGCACTGGAAATAATTTGAAATGGTTAATCCATTTCATAAATATGTCGTGTTGATACCACCATAGAAGTGTTGGCCATATAATTAAAAAAGGTAGACTCACAAGAAGACTTAAACTTAGAACTAGAGCATAGCGACGTGTTCGCCATAATTGAAAAAATGTAGGTAAGAGAAGGGCTGAAAGTATAGGAATAAGAAGTGGTACAATCCCGCCTGATAAAAAGCTCACACCCAAACCAAAACCTAAAAGTATGGCGGATCTAAAAGGGCGTCTTTTAGAAAGGGCTAAGCCATAAAATGCCATGGTGAGGCCTGTTAATGTTGCAATACCAGGCATGAGCGTATGCACATTAAATATGAGGCCCACTGACCCTATAAAAATGAGAGCCGCTTGTCTTCCAAAGCCGATGCCCCATAACTCTCGATTCAGCATACCTATCATCAGAATGGTAAGCCCCATCCACAAAGCATTGATCATCCTGCTCGCGTCATGAAGGGAAATTAAAGGTGTGAAAAGTTTGCCAAAGATGGCCCCTGTCCAGTAGTAAAGGGGTGGATTGATAAGTGTATCTTCACTGGCAGCCAGAGGTGCCAATAAATGACCATTCAGTACTGCATGAATCGCACTGATACTTTGTGTTTCATAGCCCTTCCAAGGCGCATGGCCGAAGAGCCCTGCAAATACCCAAATAATACATAAAACGACAAAAGAATGAATTTTGGCACGCTCACCCAAACGACTTCTAGGGGTAGCCATATTATCTTGCCAGTCGTGTTCAAGTTGAAATCGCATATTTAAAAAAAAAGGCAGCCTATGCTGCCTTTTGATATAAGAATGAATCCTTACATGCCATATTTTTGTTTGAATTTCTCAACACGGCCTGCAGTATCTAAAATCTTTTGTTTACCTGTATAGAAAGGATGGCATTGTGAGCAAACTTCAATGTTCATGTCTTTTCCAACTGTTGATTGTGTTTTGAATTTATTACCACAGCTACATGTGATATTAATTTCAGAGTAATTTGGGTGTGTATCAGCTTTCATAATTTTTCCAACTTTGATTCAATAGATGCGTATTATCAATGATTGAGGACCAAAAATCAATCAATTTTACGTCTTAACCCCTTCGCATACTGTCAAAGAAGTCATTATTATTTTTAGTGGCTTTAATCTTGTCTAGCAAGAATTCCATCGCTTCCAAGTCATCCATAGGGTGTAGAAGTTTTCTAAGTACCCATATTTTTTGTAAATTATCTTTAGGGATAAGAAGCTCTTCCTTACGGGTGCCTGATTTATTCACATTAATTGCTGGATAGAGTCTTTTTTCAGCCATTTTACGATCTAGGTGAATTTCCATATTACCAGTACCTTTAAATTCTTCGTAAATCACGTCATCCATGCGTGAGCCTGTATCAATCAAAGCTGTTGCAAGGATTGTAAGCGAGCCACCTTCTTCAATATTACGGGCTGCCCCAAAGAAACGCTTTGGTTTTTGAAGGGCATTGGCATCGACACCACCGGTAAGCACTTTACCGGATGAAGGGATGACTGTGTTGTAAGCTCTTGCCAATCGTGTAATGGAATCCAAGAGAATCACTACATCTTTTTTATGTTCAACAAGACGCTTCGCTTTTTCAAGAACCATTTCAGCCACTTGAACGTGACGTGTTGCAGGTTCATCGAATGTTGATGCAACAACTTCACCTTTTACAGACCTCGTCATTTCAGTTACTTCTTCTGGTCTCTCATCAATGAGAAGCACAATTAAAGATACGTCAGGATGATTTGATGTGATGGCATGTGCGATATTTTGCATCATGACAGTCTTGCCACTTTTAGGACTCGCTACAATCAAGCCGCGCTGACCTCTCCCAATCGGAGCAATCATATCAATGACACGACTTGTAATATTTTCTTCGCCGTTAATATCTCTTTCTAGCGTGAGAGGTATCGTTGGAAATAGGGGCGTTAAGTTTTCAAAAAGAATTTTATTCTTTGTATTTTCTGGCGCTTCATTGTTAACTTCATCTACTTTTACAAGTGCAAAGTAACGCTCCCCATCCTTAGGCGTTCTGATTTCACCTTGAATAGTGTCGCCAGTATGAAGATTGAAACGACGAATTTGTGAAGGTGACACATAAATATCATCAGGCCCTGCAAGGTAGGAAGTATCAGGCGATCTTAAGAATCCAAACCCATCTTGCAAGACCTCTAAGGTGCCATCCCCGTAAATACTATCCCCTTTTTTTGCTTTGTTTTTTAAGATTGCGAAGATTAAATCTTGCTTCCTCATACGGCTCGCATTTTCGATTTCGTCTGTGATCGCCATTTCTACTAGTTGTGCAATGGGGAGGTGTTTTAATTCAGATAAATGCATGTTTGGGGTTTTCCGATTAGTGTTACGTTGAGGGGCTTTAAGGGGAGGGGTTAACTTTAGATGTTGCTATCGATAAATGTTGTTAATTGGGACTTTGATAAGGCGCCGACTTTAGTTGCTTCGACATTGCCATTTTTAAAAATCATTAAGGTAGGAATGCCTCTGATGCCAAACTTAGCTGGTGTTTGCGCATTTTCATCGATATTAAGTTTAGCAATCTTTAACTTACCATCGTAGTCTTTGCATATTTCATCAAGAATAGGTGCAATCATCTTGCAAGGGCCACACCACTCTGCCCAGTAGTCAACAAGAACAGGAACAGTGGATTGAAGTACTTCAGTTTCGAATGATGCGTCTGATAAATGGATAATATTTTTACTCATGATGACCTTTAATGGATTAATTCTGTAATTAAGCTAGCTAGTGTTACGGCAATTTAATTTGGGATTTAGAACTAACTTGAATTTTTTGAAAAAACTATGAAAAACATTATAACAACATCTTTAATTAAATCAAATGGCGTGTGAGGCCGCGGTTAAGATAGTCTCCAGCTATTTAATAGTCTTTTATTTTCAACAACTTAAGAAGGAAATACTTAATCTAGTTTTTGATATATTCAAAAAGCTTCACTACTTTTGCAACTTTATTTGTATTTTTGGCAATCTCTTCAGCTTCTTTGGCCTCTTTTTCGTTCAAAATACCCATAAGGTAGACCACCTTATTTTCAGTTATGACTTTGACGAAAAAAGGCGAAACCTTATTTTCTTTAAAAAAGCGTGCCTTCACACTGGAGGTTATTAAAGTATCTTCAGCTCTTGCTGATAGTGAATTTACAGGCTCAATCGTGAGATCATTCATCACGGATTTGACGTTAGCTAACGCTTTAATCTGATTGGTAATAGTTGATTTAATTTCCTCGCTTGGTACTTGACCTAAAACAAGCACATGCGCGTTATAACTTGTGACATTCGTATGAATGTCACCTTGGAGTTTTTGAATGCCAGCAAAAGCTTTTAATTCAATATTAGAATCTTCAAGAATGACGCCTGGCGTTCTGCGATCTGCAATAGTATCAATGCCTATAGCGCCTCCGCCAATAATGGCAGCAGGGCATCCTAAGAGTTGCAATAAGACAAATGAAATAAAAAATAATTTGAGATGTTTAAGCATATTTTCCTCTAAAGTTTTATTAACTTAGCATTGATATATGACAAAATGATTATATCTCTTTTAAAGAGGTATTGAGTAAGCGACTTAAAAGAGATTTTAAGTGCTTGAAAAATAATTGGGCCTTTGATGATGAGTGGAATATTGTATGTAGTTGCAACTCCTATAGGCAATTTAAATGACATTACTTTTAGAGCGCTTGAAACTTTCAAATCAGTAGATCTCATTGCTTCAGAAGATACAAGACATACCCAAGGACTTTTGTCTCATTTCTCTATTGAAAAAAAACAGTTTGCAGTTCATCAGCATAACGAAAAAGCTTCCGCACAAAAAATCATTGAATATTTAAAAGACGGCAAACATATTGCGTTGGTATCAGATGCAGGTACCCCTAATATTAGCGACCCTGGAGGTCTTATTGTCAAAGATGTAGCAGCTGCTGGTTTTGAAGTCGTGCCTATTCCAGGGGTTTCTGCGGTCACAGCAGCTTATTCAGTTTCAGGGATGGAACATACAAGCTTTCATTTTTACGGATTTTTGCCGACGACGAGTAGTCAAAGAATTAAGGCGTTTGAAAATCTTCAAACGCAATCATGCCCTATACTTTTTTACGAAGCACCGCACCGCATCATCAAAACTTTGAATGATATGGCTGATTTTTTTGGGGACAAACATCATATTGTAGTGGCACGAGAACTCACCAAAACTTTCGAAAGCATTTACCGAGGTGAAGTTTCAAAGGTTAGAGAGATTATTGAAAGTGATAGTAATTTTCAAAAAGGTGAATTTGTGATTTTAGTATCTCCTATGCATCATGAAAAAAATGAATTACTGAGCGAAGATCAGCATAGAATATTAAAAATATTACTCAAGCATATGCCAACCAATGCCGCTGTGAAATTAGGTGTAGAAATATTAAGTATCAACAAAAATTATTTATATGATGAAGCTTTGAAAATAAAAAAAGATGACTAAAACTTTAACGATTACTACTCCGGATGATTTTCACGTGCACTTAAGAGATGACGCGCTTATGGCATCTGTTGTGCCTTATACCGCAAAGCAATTTGCGAGAGCGCTTGTGATGCCCAATTTAAAACCACCAATTACAACTGCAGATCAAGCAATTCAATATGAATCCAGAATTAAAAAAGCTTTGAAAGGCGGTAACCACCTCCAGCCTCTGATGACTTTGTATCTCACAGATAAAACTTCACTTGAAGAAATTAAAAAGATTCCTGAACATAAAGACATTATAGGCATTAAATATTACCCAGCAGGCGCCACAACTAATTCAGATTCAGGTGTTAAAAATATTGATAATCGTTACGATGTATTTGAGCTCATGGAAAAATTAGACGTGCCACTTTTACTTCATGGCGAAGTCGTCGATCCAGCAATTGATATTTTTGATCGTGAAAAAGTATTCATTGATCAACATTTATTAAAGCTACATAAAACATTTCCCAATTTGAGAATTGTGTTGGAGCATATCACTACAAAAGATGCCGCTGATTTTATTTTAAGTAGCTCCAAAAAAGTGGCAGCTACGATTACACCACAACATCTTTTATTAAATAGAAATCATATGTTTATAGGTGGCATCAATCCTCACCATTATTGCCTTCCTGTTTTAAAAAGAGAGACACATCGACAAGCCCTCTTAAATGCAGTGTCATCGGGCAATACGAAATTCTTTTTAGGTACCGACAGTGCGCCTCACTTAAAATCAACAAAAGAAAATGCTTGTGGTTGTGCAGGTATTTTTTCTGCAGCAAGCGCTATTGAACTTTATGCTGCTGTGTTTGATGAGCTCGATGCACTGGATAAACTTGAAGGTTTTGCAAGTTTCTATGGCGCAGATTTCTACGGGCTAGAAAGAAATAAATCATCAATTAAACTTGTTAAAGAGGATTGGATTGTTCCTGAAAAAATTACTGTAGGTGATGAAGCTATTGTTCCGCTATATGCTGGAAGAAAAATTTCTTGGCGTTTAATGTATTAGAAAAGTTTGATTATGTGTTGAATTCTTCTTCAGTTAAATCCATCAAAAAGTGATATTTGATAGGTGTGTTAAAATCTATGCGAAGCTGACTAGACAGTCGCTGCTTGTTAACTCAAGGAGAGGAAAGTCCGGGCTCCACAGAGCGGAGTGACGGCTAACGGCCGTACGTTGCGAAACGAGGAATAGGGCCACAGAGACGAGCGTATTTAGTTACGGTGAAACGCGGTAACCTCCACTCGGAGCAAAGTCAAATAGGGTAGTAATAGCACGGCTCGTGCTGCTACCGGGTAGACTGCTTGAGTGCATGAGTAATCATGTGCCTAGATGAATGACTGTCCACGACAGAACCCGGCTTATCGGTTGGCTTCAACTTTTTCTTAAAAATCTTCTAGTTTTATCCGTCCAAACCCTTGTCATATATGAAAAAACCTTCAAAAAAGAGCTTGCAGAGCTCTTTTTTATTATCTATAGTGTCATTAGTGGAAAAAAGTGGTTTTTTGTGGGAAATTTCTAAGTAGAACTAAGGGTATTTAGTAATTTCCCACTTTTTTTGAATTAAATAACTAGGTCGGGAATTATGTTTAGAGGCGCTAATCTCTTGAATATTGATGCTAAAGGCAGAATGGCAATGCCGACAAAACATAGAGAGGATTTGCTCACCCAATCTTCAGGCGATTTAGTCATTACAGCGCACCCCCATGGATGTTTACTCATTTATCCCCAAATGGCTTGGGAGCCTATCCAGTCCAAGATTATGGCGCTTTCAAGTTTTGATAAAAAATCGAGTGCATTACAAAGATTACTCGTGGGTTATGCAGAAGACATATCTCTAGATACAGCAGGCCGATTACTCCTATCTCAAGTATTAAGAGAATTTGCAAAGGTAGATAAGCAAGCCATGTTAGTCGGACAGGGAAGTCATTTTGAACTTTGGGATAAAGAAGCTTGGGATCAGCAGATGCAGCAAGCTACAAAACAAGAAGCCTCAACTATGCCAATTGAACTAGAAGGATTCTCTCTTTAAAGATGCAATTTAATTTAATACCTCATGAATCAAGCGCAACCTAATTTTAAACATGAGCACATTACTGTCCTTTTAAGCGAAGCAGTTGAACATTTAGTTTTAAAAAAAGATGGCATTTATGTGGATTGCACCTTTGGGCGAGGTGGGCATAGTAAGTTAATTTTAGAAAAATTAAACCGAGAAGGCAGATTAATTGCAATTGATCGAGATAAATCTGCGTACGAAGAAGGTTTGAAAATTAAAGATATGAGATTTGAAATTGTGCGTGCACATTTTTCTGAAATTGATGAAGTTTTAGAGGCAAAAGGTATTTCAAAAGTAGATGGTGTACTGCTTGATTTGGGTATTTCATCACCACAAATTGACGAGGGTGATCGTGGTTTTAGTTTTAGATTTGATGCATACCTAGATATGCGTATGGATCAATCAAAGGGCGTGACAGCGGCTGAACTTTTAAAAAAAATTGAACAAAAAGAATTAGAAAAGATTTTAAAGGAATATGGCGAAGAAAAATTTGCACGAAGAATTTCGACTGCGATTATTAAAGAGAGAGATGAAGTAGGTTCGATTGAAACGACAAAACAACTTGCAAAAATTGTCGCAGACCATATGCCCAAAAAAGAAATTGGACAAGACCCTTCGACAAGAACATTTCAAGCATTAAGAATCTATATAAATCGAGAACTGGAAGAGTTGAAAGAAGTGTTGCCTAAAATTTTAAAGCTATTAAAAAAAGACGGCATCTTGGTAGCGATTAGTTTCCACTCGCTCGAAGACAGAATTGTGAAGCAATTTATTAACGATGAGAAAAATAGAGATACTTTACCCTCTAATTTTCCTATTAGAAGTGATGAGTTACCAAAACCCCGATTGAATATTGTGACAAAACCTATAAGGCCTAGCGAGGCTGAAGTAAAGCGTAATCCAAGAGCAAGAAGCGGAATTATGAGAGTTGCTGAAAGGACTGCGCATTAAATGACAAAAGTGAATTTTATTTTATTCTTTGTAATCCTACTTATGGCTCTTGCAAAAATAAACTCACAGCATCAATCAAGAAAGCTTTATTTTGAACTTGATCAACAAAAAGAGATTAGCCAAAAGCTAAATTCTGAGTATAGCCAATTGCAGCTTGAGCAAAGCACTTGGGCAATGCACGGAAGAATCGAAGAAGTTGCAAAAAAATTGTTAAAGATGAAAACTCCCGAACCAAAAAAAATTATTTTATTGGAGCGGCCTTGAGTTTATTTATTAACAACAAAGTCGAGAAAACATTTTTTGAGCTCTCGGGTATTCGAAGAAGACTAATTTTACTTCTATTTTTAGCTGGATTCGTAACGCTTATTTTAAGAGCATTCTATTTACAAAGTTTAGATAAAAAATTTTTACAATCGAAAGGAAATGCTACAAGCACTCGAGTAATTTCTCTTTACGCAGATAGGGGAAAAATTACCGATAGGAATGGAGATATCTTAGCAATCAGTAGCCCGGTAGAGTCAGTTTGGGTAAACCCACCAAATGTCAAAATAACAAAAGATCAAAAATTAGAACTAGAAGATATTCTTAAGTTAAGTGCAAATGAGGTTGATCAAAAATTACTAAACAATAAAAAAGAATTTATATATCTCAAAAGACAAATCTCTCCTGAAGATGCAAGAAGATTACAAGCCCTGAAAATACCAGGAGTATTTTTTCAGAAAGAGTTTAAAAGATTTTATCCGGCCGCTGATATCGCAGCTAATTTAGTTGGGTTTACTAATCTAGATAATATAGGGCAAGAAGGTATTGAGCTTTCTCAAAATAAATTTCTTTCCGGTAAGCTTGGCAGTAAAAAAGTTATTAAAGACCGTGCTGGCAAGATTGTTGATGATCTCCAGGAAGTGAAATTGCCTCAAGACGGGCATGACATAAAACTTTCAATTGATGCAAGAATTCAATATTTAACGTATAGGGAATTAGCTAAATCAATTGATATTCATAAAGCTAAAGCAGGGTCGGCTATTGTGCTCGATGCAAAAACGGGAGAGGTGCTAGCTATGGCAAATCTACCTTCTTATAACCCCAATAATTTTAGGGAAGGAGGCGGCCCTACAAGAAATCGAGCAGTGACAGATGTATTTGAGCCTGGATCTACGATCAAGCCATTTACGGTATCTTCAGCATTAGAGGCTGGAATCCTTAATCCAAGTTCATTGGTAGAAATTTCATCAGGATTGATGAAAATTGGATCAGCCACCATTCATGATGCACATACTGATGGAAGTAAACCTTTTATGACTGTCTCAGAAGTGATTGCAAAATCTTCAAATGTGGGTGCAGCAAGAATTGGATTGATGCAAACACCTAAGAATTTATGGTCTACCTTAAATAAAGTAGGATTTGGAATGCAAACAGAGGCTGGATTTCCGGGAGAAGCATCTGGAAGACTTCGAGATTATAAAAACTGGGGGAAAGTAGATCAGGCAACCATATCCTTCGGACATGGGATTAATTTAACTCTTCTTCAATTGGCTCAATCTTATACAGTGTTCGCTAATGACGGAGAAATGAAGCCTGTTACATTATTCAAAAAAGATGAAATTTCAATGGGTACTAAAGTATTTTCAAAGCAAACAGCAAGATTAATGGTAGAAATGATGGAGCAAGTTGTTGAGGAAGGTACGGGAGGCAATGCAAAAATTATAGGATATAGAGTTGCAGGCAAAACAGGTACCGCTGAGAAAATTGGAGCAAATGGAGTTTATGAAAAAAATAAAAATATCGGTTCATTTGTAGGTCTTGCCCCAGTTTCGAATCCAAGAATTATTATGGCAGTGATGATAGATGAGCCAAGTCTTGGGAGTCATTACGGTGGAGCGGTTGCAGCACCAGTTTTTAGCAGCGTGATGGCTGACGTCATGAAGATATTAAAAATTCCTCAAGACATAAAAACTAAAAATAAAGTTATGCCGCAAGATAACAAAGACTCTAAAGAAACGATATGAAGAGTGTGTTAAAAAAAATTGGACATCACATCTCTGATATATCAAACGATAGTAGAAATATAAAAAAAGATTCTTTATTTTTAGCCTATCCCGGTATACATGATGATGGAAGAGCTTATATTGAAGCGGCTATTAAAAAAGGAGCCAAAGCAATTCTTTATGAAAAGAAAAATTTTGTTTGGAAAAAAACATGGAGTACAAACCATTATGCTGTAGCAGAATTAAAAAATAAAGAAGGTGAAATTGCCCACTCTTTTTTTAAAGAGCCTTCGAAGCAAATGCTCACTATAGGTATTACTGGAACCAATGGAAAAACATCATGTGCATACTGGGCAGCCGAAATACAAAATCTCTTAGGTAAAAAATCAGGAGTAATAGGCACTCTAGGATTTGGATACAAAAAATTGAAATCTCATTCGTACACAACCCCTGATGCGATATCAAATCATCGTATTTTAAGACAATTTAAAAATAAAAAAATAGAATCAGTTGTAATGGAAGTTTCATCTCATGCATTGTCTCAGGGAAGAGTGAATGGAATTCTTTTTGATGTTGCTGTTTTTACGAATTTATCTAGAGATCATCTAGATTACCATCTTAACTTGCAGAATTATTTCAATGAAAAAAAGAAGTTATTTCAATTTCCATCGTTAAAAGTTGCAGTTATAAATATTGATGATCCTTATGGAAAAAAACTTATTACTTTTCTTACAAAGAATGAAACTAAAGTTTTAAGTTATGGAATAAAAAATGGCGATATTAGAGCGACCCATATTGAATATTCAAATTCGCACACATATTTCCAAATTGCATATAAAAAAGAAACATACAAAGTTAAAGCACCAGTAGTAGGTGAGTTTAACGTATATAACTTACTAGCAGTCATTGCTTCATTGATAGCATCTGGCTATTCAATACAAAAAATAGTAAAACAAATAAGTTTTATATCCCAGGTTCCAGGGAGAATGGAAAGACTAGGATCTAAAAATACTCCCAAGATCTTTATTGATTATGCTCATACGCCAGACGCCTTAAAAAAAGCGCTTCAAACTCTTAAGAAACAAACTGATGGGAATCTCATCTGTGTATTTGGGTGCGGAGGAGACAGAGACAATGGAAAAAGAAAAGATATGGCAGAAGTAGCTTCTAATATAGCTGACATTAATTTTATTACGTCAGACAATCCAAGGAATGAAAGCCCTGGAAAAATTATTAAAGAAATTAGCAAGTATATGGAAGGGCATTATCGTGTAGAAATTGATCGACATAAGGCAATACAAAAAGCAATTAAAAGTGCCAAAAAAAATGATGTCATTCTTATCGCTGGAAAAGGACATGAAACCTATCAGGAAATTAAAGGCGTTAAATATCCATTTAGCGATCAACTATTTGCAAGAAAAGCACTCAAAGCTTATAAGGCGATCTGAATGCAAATTACTTTAAATAAGATTAAAAAAATTGTTTCTGGTAAATACTATGGTGATACTTCTTTACTTCAAAAAACCATTAAGAATATTTCAATTAATAGTAAAGATATTCAAAAGAATGATTTATTTTTAGGTATCAAGGGTGAAAAATTTGACGGAGATAATTTTGCAATAAGTGCTATTAAAAAAGGTGCATTAGTCGCAGTAGTCTCTAGAGACATTAAAAATTTAGAAAATAAAATAATCGTTAAAAATGGGAGAGAGGCTTTAGGTAAGATAGCTCAGTATTGGAAAGCTCAATCTAGGCTGCCTCTTATTGCTATTACCGGCAGCAATGGTAAAACAACAACAAAGGAAATGATTGGCAGTATTCTTTCTTGCCATGTTAACAGCAAATTAAAAGTCCTGATGAGCCAAGGAAATTTCAATAATGATATAGGACTCCCTCTTTCCTTATTAAATATTAAAAAAACTCAAAAATTTGCTGTAGTTGAGATGGGCATGAATCATAAGGGCGAAATTAAATATTTAAGTGAGATTGCAAAACCAGATGTCGCAGTGATTACAAATATAGGAGAGGCTCATATTGAATTTTTTGGCTCAAAAGAAGGTATTGCAAAAGCGAAATCAGAAATATTTTCAGGGCTAAAGAGTAATGGTATTGCGGTTATTAATAGAGAGGATGACTTTTATAGTCTATTAAAGACTGCTGCACTCCGTAAAAAAGTTATTACATTTGGATTAACTGCAAAATCTGATGTATATGTAAAGAAGACAGTTCAAGGCATTTCTCAAATTAAAACGCCAAAAGGAATCCTAGAAATTAAAGTCAAATTAAAGGGCGAGCATAATTTAAAAAATGCATTAGCAGCTATTGCCGCTTCTATCGCGCTAAAAATACCATTCAAAGCTATTAAACGTGGTATCGAATCTATTAAGTCAGTGCATGGAAGACTAGAACTCAAAAAAGGACTTCATAACTGTGTCTTGATTGATGATACCTACAATGCAAATCCTGCTTCGATGCGCGCTGCAATTGATGTTCTTGCAAACCAGGATTGTGAAAAAATATTAATTATTGGCGATATGGGCGAGCTAGGCAAAAAGGAGGTTGAGTACCATAAATCAATAGGGGCTTATATTAAAAAAAACAAAATACAAGACGTAGTTGGAACGGGGAAATTAACCAAGCATTTGATAGATCATTGTAAAGGTAATGCAAAATGGTTTGAAGATAAAAAAGCACTTATTAGGTACGTCAAAACTAAGATAAAAAAGAATTCATGTGTGCTTATTAAAGGCTCTCGATTTATGAAAATGGAAGAGGTTGTAGAGGCACTTTCCTAAAATTTTTAAGAAAGATAAAAATTATGTTGCTCGAATTATTTAAGTTTTTAGCAAAAGAGATCCATGGGTTTAATGTATTTAATTACATTACATTAAGAGCCGTGATGGCGACTATCACATCATTAGTTATTTCTTTCGCTTTTGGCCCTTGGCTAATTAAGAAACTTAATCAGTTCAATATAGGACAGGCTGTAAGATCAGATGGCCCTAAAGATCATTTAATTAAAATAGGCACACCCACAATGGGCGGTGGCTTAATATTGGTATCGATTATTATGTCGACCTTATTGTGGGCGGATATAAGTAATAACTATATTTGGCTATTGTTGATTGTCACGCTTGGTTTTGGCCTTATTGGATTTATGGATGATTTAAAAAAAGTGATTTATAAGGATCCTAATGGTATGAGTGCGGGGCAAAAATATTTATTGCAATCAATCATAGGTCTTGGGGCATCTATATATCTTTGGTCCAACGCTGTAACTCCTGAACAGACTTCGCTTATTCTTCCATTCTTTAAGAATGTAAGTTTTACGATGAGTGGGCCTACTTTTATACTTTTAAGTTATATCGTCATTGTAGGGAGCAGTAATGCAGTCAATCTTACAGATGGGCTAGATGGCCTTGCCATTATGCCAGCTGTATTGGTTGCAAGTGCATTGGGTGTTTTTGCTTATGTCGCAGGTAATTATGTCATAGCTAAATATTTAGGCATTCCTTATATCAGTGGCGCTGGTGAGTTAGCTATATTTTGTACTGCAATGGCTGGTGCCGGCTTGGGGTTTTTATGGTTCAACACTTATCCTGCGGAAGTATTCATGGGTGATTTAGGCGCACTTGCTCTGGGTGCTGCTATTGGCACAGTCGCAGTAATTGTGAGACAAGAGATCGTTTTATTTATTATGGGTGGTATTTTTGTGATCGAGACTTTTTCTGTTGCCATCCAAGTCATATATTTTAAATACACAAAATTTAAATATGGAATTGGTAAGCGAATTTTCCTTATGGCACCTCTTCACCATCATTATGAGAAAAAAGGATGGAAAGAAACCCAGGTCGTTGTTAGATTTTGGATCATAACAATGATGCTTGTATTAATAGGGATCTCATCACTGAAGATTAGATGAGCATCAATTTTAATAAAAAGAAAATTCTGGTAGTTGGTCTTGGAGACACAGGCCAATCTGTCTTACATTTTTTAGCGAACAAAGAATGTGATATTCAAGCTATTGATACAAGACTAGCTATTGATAATTTTGATGAAATAAAAGAAAAATTTAAAGATGTTAAATTTTCTATTGGAGAAAAATTTAACGATGGCATCATTAATGATGTTGAATTAATTATTATTAGCCCAGGCGTGTCATTGAGAGAAAGTTATATACAAACGGCTCTGAATCGAGGCATACCTGTAATTGGCGATATTGAAATCTTTGCGCTAGCCAAACCGGTGAGTTCAAAAGTGATTGGTATTACAGGATCAAATGGTAAAACGACCGTTACATCTCTTGTGGGAGATTTATTGAAAGCAGCTGGTATATCAGCTATTGTCGGGGGAAATATTGGGATCCCCATATTAAATACCTTAAATCAAAAAGCGCCAGAGGCATATGTTCTTGAACTTTCTAGTTATCAACTAGAAACGACATATTCATTAGCGCTTGAAGCAGCAGTAGTCTTAAATATTTCGGAAGATCATATGGATCGATACGGATCAATCGAAGAGTATGCCAAAGCAAAATATAGAATATTTAATCATGCTAAAAATACGATCATAAATAGAGATGATGATTATCTTAAATCTAAAATTAATGAAAGCTCGGTGACATTTGGAAATCATTTGGACGAGAAAAATTATGGTATTAAAAAAAATGGGAATCAATATTTCATCGCAAAAGGCAATGCTGAAATTATTTCCTTAGATGAAATTAAACTAAAGGGCGCACATAATATTCTAAATATAATGGCTGCTTTAGCGCTTTGTGAGCCATTTATGATTTCAAAAGATGTGATTAAAAAAGTACTAAGTCAATTTAAGGCACCGCCTCATCGAGTTGAATTTATTAACTCTATATCAGGAATTGATTTTTATAATGATTCAAAAGGCACCAACGTTGGAGCTACAATTGCCGCAATTCAAAGCATGACTAAACCAATCCTACTTATTGCCGGAGGAGATGGAAAAAGTCAGAATTTTAAACCACTAATTGGCCCGTCTAAAGGTAAAGTTAAAAATATTACATTGATTGGTAAAGACGCAAAAATAATGCAAGAGGTATTTAGCGGCAGTGCCATTCCGACAAATGTTGAAAAAAATCTTGAATCAGCAATTATCAAATCGTATGAGTTAGCTGAAGCAGGAGATGTAGTTCTCCTTTCCCCAGCATGTGCAAGTACAGATATGTTTAAAAATTATGTACATCGCGGAGAAGTTTTTAAAGATTGTGTGAGTAAGTTAAAAAATAAATCATGATTGATAAATTTTCTAATAAATCGACAATAGATAAGCCTTCTTTTGATCAAGGCCTGTTTTGGGTTTCGCTAATATTAATTGCAATTGGCCTTATCATGGTGTATTCATCCTCTATTTCTTTTGCTGAATCTAGTAAATTAACTAAACATCAAAATTACTTTTTCTTAGTAAGGCAATCAATTTATATTTCACTGGGATTTATTGTCGGATTTATTATTTTCCAAATCCCAATTCGCTGGTGGCAAAAGATGTCCCCTTATTTATTTATGGCAGGCATGGTCTCACTTATCCTTGTTCTCATTCCTGGTATTGGCCATGTTGTGAATGGAAGTAGGCGTTGGATTTCATTATTTGTATTGAATATGCAGCCCTCGGAATTTATGAAATTATTTACAGCCATGTATGCCTCAGATTATGTTTTAAGAAAATCAAAAGAAATTGGTAGTTTTCTAAAAGGTTTTCTTCCGATGGCATCAGTAATTATGTTGTTAGGTGCATTGCTATTGCTTGAACCAGATTTTGGCGCATTTGCAGTAATCTTAGTCATTGCAATGTGTACATTAATTTTAGGTGGCATAGACAAAAAAATACTGATGGGTCTTACTATTGTTGCACCTATTGGTATGACAGCATTAATTTACAGCTCTGATTATAGATACCAAAGGTTGATAGGTTTTTTTAATCCATGGGCCGACCCTTATGGAAAAGGTTATCAATTATCACACGCACTTATAGCCTTTGGACGAGGTGAATTTTTTGGAGTAGGGCTAGGTGGCAGTGTCGAAAAATTACTTTACTTACCAGAAGCTCACACTGATTTTATTTTGGCTGTATTAGCTGAAGAGTTTGGTTTCTTTGGCGTACTTATAGTTATTGGATTGTTTTCATGGTTGGTAATCAGGGCTTTTGGAATTGCTAAAGAAGCTATTATTAATGAAAATTATTACTCAGCCCTATTATCTCAAGGCATTGGTATTTGGTTTGGTACGCAAGGTATTATCAATATGGGTGTGAATATGGGACTTCTTCCTACAAAAGGTTTAACCCTGCCACTTCTTTCTTACGGCGGTAGCGGTATTTTGGCTAATATGATTGCACTTGCAATATTACTGCGAATTGATTGGGAAAATCGAAGAGGGCTAAGGGGAATTTAGTTTAATGAGACCCAATAAAAAAATATTGATTGTTGCAGGAGGAACTGGAGGGCACATCTATCCAGGTATCGCAATTGCTGATTATTTAAAAGCTAAAGGTTGGTTGATCACTTGGCTTGGCACAAAAAATGGCATGGAAAATAGGTTAATAGAAAAAAAGCCTTATCAAAAAGCAATGATTGATATTTCAGGCGTCAGAGGCAAAAGTATTTTAAGTTGGTTAAAACTGCCATTTACACTTTTAATTGCTTTAATACAATGCGCAATAACAATTAAAAATGAAAAGCCAGATGTGGTAATTGCTATGGGGGGTTATGTTTCATTTCCTGCCGGGGTTATGGCAAGACTCATGGGTAAGGAACTGATTGTGCATGAACAAAACTCTATCCCAGGACTTACTAATAAATTATTGGCGATGATTGCTACAGAAATATATTCTGCATTTCCAATTAAGTTTATACGTTCCTCTAAAAAAATTGGGAATCCAGTGAGAAATGCTATTAGACAAATTGTGCCACCAATTAAAAGATTTAAAAATAGAAAGGGACCGTTAAGATTGCTTGTAGTCGGGGGCAGTCTGGGCGCTAAATTTTTTAATGATACGATTCCATTAAGTATAAAAAAAATACATCCTAAAAATAGACCAACGATTATTCATCAGTCAGGCGAGAAACATTTTCAAGAATTGAAAGCAGCATACAAGAAGAGTGATATCAAAGTAGACTGCAGAGCTTATTTAGACAATATTGAAAAAGTTTATGAATGGGCAGATTTTGTTATAGCCAGATCCGGCGCCCTGACAGTGTCTGAATTTTCGGCAGCTGGTATTCCTAGCTTATTAGTGCCTTTTCCTTTTGCAGTTGATAACCATCAGTTTTATAACGCAAAATACTTAAGTGACAAGAAGGCTGCGCGACTTATAATTCAAGAGGAATTTACAGCAGACGTATTAAGTGGATTACTTCAAGAAATGACAAGAAAAAAATGTTTGATTATGGCAAAAGCAGCACTCGAAAATGTGGCGACAAAGCCTGAGGAAGTCATTTTTCAAGCATGCGAGCGATTAATTAAAAAATGAAACACAATATAAATAGAATTCATTTTATAGGAATAGGTGGCTCTGGTATGAGCGGTATTGCAGAAGTGATGCATAACCTAGGCTACTTTATTTCTGGTTCAGATATTCAAGAATCGCCTGTGACTTCTCGCCTAAAAGATCTCGGCATTAAAATTTTTATTAACCATTCATCTGACAATATTCGAGATGTTGATGTTGTTGTGATTTCCTCTGCAATTGATCAAGATAATCCAGAACTAAAAGCAGCTATTAAAAATAAAATACCAATTATGCCTAGGGCAGAAATGCTTTCAGAATTAATGCGTTTTAAAAAAGGTATTGCAGTAGCAGGTACCCACGGCAAAACAACAACTACAAGTTTAATCGCTTCTATTTTGGCTGAAGCTTCAATGGATCCAACATATGTGATCGGCGGAAGACTTTCTTCTTTAAATGCGAATGCAAAATTAGGAAATGGTGAGTATATTGTAGTTGAGGCTGATGAGTCAGATGCATCTTTCTTGCATCTAACCCCCGTATATTCAATTGTGACAAATATTGATCAAGATCATATGGAAACTTATGATAATGATTTTGATAAACTCAAAAAAACCTACATTGAATTCATTCATCGACTACCATTTTATGGCGTGGTGATTCTATGCATTGATGATCCTGTTATTAAATCAATTATCTCTGAGATTTCTAGACCTATTATCACATATGGCTTATCAGAAAATGCTGACGTTCACGCAGAGGAAGTTAATGCAGATGCAGGTAAAATGCATTTTAAAGTTACCATTAAACATTCTGATGTAGTTAAAAAAGATATCACCTTAAACCTTCCAGGTAAGCACTATGTAAGAAATGCATTAGCAGCAATAGCGCTTGCTGATGAACTTGAAATTCCCATTTCAAAAACAATCGACGCTCTAAAGAATTTTAAAGGGGTGGGTCGTAGATTTGAAACATATAAAGATCTAATTTTTAACGATAAAACTTTTATCCTAGTCGACGACTATGGCCATCATCCTGTAGAAATCGAAGCAGTTCTTGATGCGGCAGGAGACGCTTATCCAAATAGATCTATTTATCTAATATTTCAGCCTCACCGCTATACAAGGTCGCGAGACTATTTTAATGAGTTTGTAAGGGTGCTTCATAAGGCAGATCAAGTCCTTCTTACCGATATTTATTCGGCAGGAGAAAAAATGATTCCAGGGGTAAGTTCATCAGCAATGATGGATAGTATTAATAAGATCACAAACAAAGTTTCATTTGAGAAGGATATTACTAAACTAGCTAAAACAGCACTTCAAAATATCAATCAAAATTCAATTTTAATTGTGATGGGTGCAGGGTCGGTAGGAAGGGTGACTAAGGATATTTTAAATATTGTGAATTCATGAAGAAAGCATTATTTTTAAAAAATAAATCATTAAATAAATACAACAGTTGGCGTGTAGGTGGGACAGCTGATGCTTTATTTTCACCTAAAAATTTAGAAGACTTAAAATCTTTTTTAAAGCATGAGTCATATTTAAAGCCTCTTACTTTTATTGGATTGGGATCTAATATTTTAGTGAGAGATGGCGGAATTCGCGGCACTGTGATTGTTATGCATGCTGCTTTAAATGAAATTCAAATGACTGATCAAGGCGTATATTCAGAAGCGGGTAATACATGTGCAAAAATTGCCAAAAATCTAGCTAAAGAACATTATGTAGAAGGAGAATTTTTTGCAGGTATTCCAGGGACAGTTGGAGGCGCTTTGGCAATGAATGCAGGTTGTTATGGCTCTGAAACATGGAATTTTGTTACCAAGGTCAATATGATCGATGAAGGTGGCAATATAGTTACGAGATTAAAAGATGAATTTAAAATTTCTTATCGCGAAGTAATTAAGCCTAATTTAAAAGAATGGTTTGTAGGTGCGTGGTTTAATTTTAAGAAAGATATGGCAGCTGATCCAGAGAGTAAGATAAAAGAATATCTTAACCATAGAAAAAATACGCAACCTCTTAATTGGCCAACGGCAGGCTCAACATTTAGAAATCCAAAAGATACCTTTGCAGCAAAACTCATTGAAGATTGCGGTTTAAAAGGTTTTAGAGTTGGCAATGCTGAGGTTTCAGACAAACATGCCAATTTTATTATTAATTTAGGTGATGCCTCTGCAAAAGACATTGAAAATATTATTGACCATGTTGAATCCGAAGTATTTAAAAGAAAAGGTATTAAGCTCGAAAGAGAAGTCAAAATTTTAGGGGATTTTCTAAGTTGATGGATGATTTTGGAAAAGTTGCAGTGCTTATGGGTGGCGACTCCAATGAGAGGGCTGTTTCACTTCTAAGTGGTGACGCTGTATTTCATGCCCTAAACCGATTAGGCATAAATGCCGAAGCTTTTGATCCCTCTTTTAGAAATATTGAAGACATTAAAAGTTACGACAGGGTTTTTATTGCCTTGCACGGTAGGGGCGGTGAAGATGGATCCATGCAAGCCTTTTTAAAGTCTAAAAATGTGGCATACACCGGAAGCGATTCTTTCAGTTCTGCCATTGCAATAGATAAACTTAAAACAAAATTGTTATGGCGCGCATTAAATATTGCAACGCCAGATTTTCATCAAGTCACTGAGAAAACGTCATATGCAGATATCGTAAATTTAATTGGATCGCCATTTTTTATTAAACCATCTAACGAAGGGTCAAGTATTGGTATTGATAAAATCAAAAACGAACAACAATATAAAGAGGCTTTTTTAAAAACGTCGAAGATTGATCCAAATGTGATTGTTGAAAAATTTGTGGATGGTGAGGAATTTACAGTAGGTATTGTGAACGGCAAGTTCTTGCCAGTCATTAAAATAAAGCCAACTAACGAGTTTTATGATTATGAAGCTAAATATCTTAAAGATGATACGCAATATATTTGTCCTTCAGGGATAGAAAAAAATAAAGAAGCATTAATAGCTCAAGAAGCTCTGGAGGCTTTTAACTCGATCGGATGTTCTAGCTGGGGACGTGTTGATTTTATGATGGATAAAAAAAACGATCACTATTTTATAGAAGTGAATACGTCACCAGGTATGACAAGTCATAGTTTGGTCCCCATGGCCGCGAAAGAGATGGGTACCAATTTCGACCAATTAGTTTTAGAGATATTAAAAACTGCAAATGTTAAATAACTATTTAAAAGTTTATTGGTTAGGTAATTTAGTTTTTTTACTTAATATTATTTTATTACTTTTTTTATTGAGTTATCAATTTATGCATTTTGCTAAATTTCCTATTAGAGAGATTAAGGTAGTGGGTCAATATCAGCATCTTGATGCAGATCAAGTGGGTATGATTTCCGATCGATTTGTTAAAGGCAATTTTTTTTCGTTAGATTTATATAGTGCCAAGGAGGCTTTTACAAAGCTGCCTTGGATAAGAAAAGTAAGTTTAAAAAGAGTCTGGCCGGATCGATTGGAAGTGTTTGTCGAGGAGCATCAAGTCATAGGAAGGTGGGGCGCTATTGCTTTGGTGAATGAGAATGGTGAAATTTTTCATGGAGCATCTGATGAAGATCTCCCATTATTTTTTGGTCCAGAAGGTACCGAGACTTATATAGCACTGGAGTATAAAAAAATGCAAAGTATTTTGGATAAAAAACAATTAAAAATTGCGCAAGTTTCCCTATCTCCTAGGTACACTTGGGACATTAGAACCACTAACAATATGAAAATTATCTTAAGTAAAGATAACATCGAAGAAAGTCTGTCTCGCTTTATGGCTCAGTACGACAATATTTTGGCCTCAGTTAAACGAATTGGCTCTGCCGACTTAAGATATCCAAATGGTTTTGCTATTAAGAAATCTACTGAACCAAACCAAAAAATTGATAGTGGTGAGAGGCCGCTTATATGATTAAGCAAAAAGAAGAAAAAAATCTCATCGTAGGGCTTGATATTGGAACGTCCAAAATTGTGGCTATTGTTGCTGAATTACAACCAGATGGTTTATTGAATGTGATCGGATTAGGTCAACATAGCTCAAAAGGTTTAAGAAAAGGTGTAGTCATTAATATTGACTCCACTATGGAGGCAATTCAAAGAGCAATTGAAGAAGCTGAATTGATGGCGAATTGTAAGATTACCGATGTTTATACTGGCATTGCAGGTAGCCATATTAAAAGTATCAATTCTCACGGAATGGTCAAAATTAAAGATGCCGAAGTCTCACAATTAGACGTTGATAAAGTAATTGAAACTGCTTGCGCCATTACACTCCCAAATGATCAGCAAGTTCTACATATTTTGACGCAAGAATATGTGATTGATGGGCAGGAAGATGTTAGGCAACCGCTTGGCATGAGCGGTATGAAATTAGAGGTTAAGGTTCATATTGTTACTGGCGCTATTGCCGCTGCGCAAAATATTGTGAAATGTATCAAGCGTTGCGGACTTGAAGTGTCTGAATTAGTGCTGCAACCTCTAGCTTCAAGCATGGCAGTCCTCACGGATGATGAAAAAGAATTGGGTGTCTGTTTGGTGGATATTGGTGGCGGGACAACTGATATTGCTGTACTAAGACATGGCTCTATTCGACATACGGCTGTAATCCCGATTGCTGGTGATCAGATCAATAATGATATCGCGGTGGCATTTAGAACGCCTTTACCATCAGCAGAAGAGATAAAAATTAAACATGGATATGCTGCAAGAAGTTTAGCTTCAGCTTCAGAGCAAATTGAAATTCCTGTGGTAGACGGGAAAGAGTCTAAAACTATCTCAACACTCTCATTAGCAGAGGTCATTGAAGCTCGGTTAGTTGAGCTTTACGAACTTGTTGCGCACGAGTTGAAACGAAGTGGTATGGAAGATATGATAGCTTCTGGAATTGTAATTACAGGTGGATCATCACTGATGAAAGGCATGGTCAATCTTGGGGAAAGTGTATTCAGGATGCCAGTCAGAATTGGAACACCAAGAAATGTAGGTGGTTTGTCTGAAGTCGTGGACAATCCTAGGTATTCAACGGGCATTGGATTGTTGCTGATGGGCAAAGGACAGCTAGAGAAAGAAATGATGAATCAAATTGACGGTAATTCAATAAATCAAATCTTTATGAAAATGAAGAATTGGTTTCAAGGTAACTTTTAAATCTTGGAGATAGGATATGTTTGAAGTTGTTGATAGCAAGTCGCAAAATGCCATCATAAAAGTCATTGGTGTCGGTGGCTGCGGCGGAAATGCTATTGATCATATGATCGATAAGAATTTAACAGGTGTTGAATTTATCTGTGCCAATACTGATATGCAAGCTCTGAAAAAAAGTCGGGCAAGCCATATATTGCAGATTGGTCAGGAGATGACCAAAGGCTTAGGCGCTGGTGCCAAGCCTGAAATTGGAAAGCAAGCTGCTATTGATGATAAAGAAAAAATTATTAGCTCTATTAAAGGTGCTGATATGTTGTTTATCACAGCAGGGATGGGAGGGGGAACTGGGACAGGGGCTGCACCTGTAATTGCTCAGATTGCAAAAGAATTAGGTATTTTAACTATTGCAGTTGTGACTAAACCTTTTTTATTTGAAGGTAAAAGAACAGCTATTGCTACTGACGGTATTAATGAATTAGTTCAGCATGTAGATTCCCTAATTGTCATTCCAAATGAAAAATTAATGGAAGTTTTAGGGGAGAACATACCATTCTTAGAAGCCTTTAATGCAGCAAATGATGTTCTACATAATGCAGTTTCAGGTATTTCAGAAATTATTAATAGCCCAGGGTTGGTGAATGTTGACTTCGCTGACGTTAAGACTGTTATGGGTGAAATGGGAATGGCGATGATTGGTTCTGGAGTTGCACAAGGCGATCATCGTGCATATAAAGCATCTCAAGCTGCAGTTGCAAGTCCTCTTTTAGAAGATGTGAATTTAGTAAATGCCCGAGGTGTACTAGTAAATATCTCTGCAAGTAGTAAATTTACACTTAAGGAGTACCATGAAGTTATGGAAACGATTAAGCAGTTTGCTGCTATCGATTCCACAGTGATCGTTGGTAACGTTATTGACGAAGCAATGGGTGATTCTATTCGAGTGACTGTTGTAGCGACAGGACTAGCTCAAAACGTAAAACAAAGAATGCCCCGTATTGAACCCAGATCTATCATGCAAAATAAACAAAGCCCAGCCCAAGAAGAGCCCTCTCTAGATGATGAACCAGATGTATTCAGCTCTAATGAAAATAGGGCCCAAGTTGAAATTATGAAAATGTCAGGTATGGAGGAATATGATATTCCTGCATTCTTAAGAAAAAAAGGCGAGTAAGCGCTCAATGATTAAACAAAGAACTATTCAAAAGTCAGTGCAGACTTCTGGTGTCGGTCTTCATAATGGTGAAAAAGTGACCATGACTTTAAAGCCCGCCGAAGTGGATAAAGGGATTGTCTTTAGAAGGGTTGATCAAAAGAAAATTTATGAGGTTAAAGTAAGTCCTGAGGCTATTAAAGATACCAAAATGTGTTCAGCTATTGGTCAAGATACTTCGCGTGTAGCTACCGTTGAGCATTTAATGTCTGCATTATCAGCAACTGGTATCGATAATATTATTATTGAACTGAATGGATCCGAAGTGCCTATTATGGACGGAAGCTCCATACCATTTATCTACCTTCTTCAAAAAGCGAAGATCAAAGAGCAAGATGCCGCGAAAAAATTTGTTTTAATTAATGATGTAATTGAAGTAAAAGATAAAGATAAGTGGGCGAGGTTTGAGCCTTACGATGGATTTAAAGTTGATTTTACAATCGATTTTCCTCATCCTGTTTTTGACGCATCGACTAATAAAGTTGCTTTGGATTTTTATGATGAATCCTATATCACAGAAATTAGTCGTGCACGCACATTTGGATTTATGCAGGAAGTTGAGTACTTAAGATCTAATGGTTTAGCTAGAGGTGGGTCACTCGATAATGCGATTGTCTTAGATGAGTACAAAATTATTAATAAAGACGGATTACGTTACAACGATGAATTTGTGCGACATAAAATACTCGATGCCGTAGGTGATCTATATATGCTAGGTTATTCAATTATAGGTAATTTCAAAGCATACAAATCTGGCCATGAATTAAATAACAAATTATTGCTTGCACTACTTGCCAATAAGAAATGTTGGAGATTAACAACATTAGATATCCATGATCCTAAGACCTCTAATTTAGCAACACGTTATACCAATTCTAAGAATGGAATTTTAAATCAAGAAATGGCGGGAGTTTACCAATGAACATTTTAAGGCTTTTGATATTCATATTGCTTGCAGTATTAGTTGCATTTACATTTTTATATCTAAACACAAAGAATAAAAAATATATAAAGTATTTAAAACTTACTACAAATATCACATTAGTTCTAATCCTTATATTTATTTTAAGATTGCTCTAATTTCCAAGTGACTAAATCTAAAAAAACGATTGCAATTTTTGGAGCATCAGGATTTTTAGGATCTAGCATTGTTTTAGCTCTTAGCCAATCTAATCACAATCTAAAATTGTTTTCCCGAAACAAAGAAAAAATTAAATTATGGACAGTCAATCCACACGTTCAAATATTTAACTTAGATCTTAATAATCTTACACAAATAAAAAAAGATTTAAAAAAGACAGATGTCATAATTAATCTCTTAGGCATACTTCATCAGACTAAAAAAGAGTCTTTTGACAACATTCATCATATTTGGCCAAGTCATTTGGCTAAAGTAATGAAAGATTTAGGTATTAAGCGATTGCTTCATGTAAGCGCGCTAGGTGCAAGTGTCAAGGCTCCTAGTTTGTATCTTAAATCTAAAGCTCTAGGGGAGTCTGAATTACTCAAACAAATAGATTTAGACTTAACTATATTAAGGCCTTCTATTATCTTTGGAGCAAAAGATAACTTTATTAATATGTTTAAAATTCTAGTTAAATGGCTGCCAGCAATAGTTCTCCTGTCCCCTAATTCTAAATTTCAACCCATTTTTATTGATGATGTGTCAAAGATTTTAATTAAGACACTTTTTGATAAAACTACATATGGAAAAATGTACGATCTAGGAGGGCCCGATGTTTATTCGCTCAAAGATATCATTCGGCTTATTATTCGATCAGAAAAGTTAACACGGATAATCATCCCACTTAACAGAAGTCTTTCATATCTATTCGCTTTCATTATGGAAATGATGCCAATTAAGATATTAACTCGCGATAATTGGAGATCTATGGAAGTTGATAATGTAGTGAATACACAACGTGAAATCTCCCACCGATATTCCCTCGAGCGTCTAGAGCATTACCTATCTAGTAAGAAAAGTATATCTCCAGTGCGCTCCAAGTATGATTTTTATAGAACCAAATCTGGCAGATAAATGAAAATATATCTCGTAGGCGGCGCAGTTCGAGATCAAATCATGGGTTTATCAGTTAAAGATAAGGACTATGTAGTCGTAGGCTCTTCTTCTGAAGAAATGCTGAAATTAGGCTATAAACCTGTAGGTAAAGATTTTCCAGTTTTTCTTCATCCAAAAACACATCAAGAGTTCGCTCTGGCCAGAACAGAGCGTAAGGTTTCAAAAGGGTATAAGGGTTTTAAAGTTTACGCCTCCAAAGAAGTAACGCTAGAAGAAGATCTGCAACGAAGAGATCTTACAATCAATGCAATAGCAAAAGATAAAAAAGGAAAAATTTTTGATCCCTTTGGCGGCATAAAAGATATTAAAAATAAAGTTCTACGACATGTGAGCTCTGCATTTGTAGAAGATCCAATTCGAGTGTTTCGCATTGCTCGATTTTCTGCTCGATTTCACAAGTTTAAAATTCACCCTAAGACAGAAGCTCTTCTCAAGCAGATTGTAAAAAATAAAGAAATCGAAACTGTTGCCTCCGAGAGAGTCTGGCATGAACTTTCAGTGGGATTTACAGAAAAAAAATCCTATTTGATGTTTGAAGTGCTTAATCGATGCGGTGCGCTTAAATTATTACTACCAGAATTAGATTATCCAAAAAATAAAAACTCTATTAAAAGAAGTTTAGAATATGCAGCCAAATACAAATACTCGACCAATATTAGAGCGGCTATATTTTTTATGCATACTTACCCTTTAAAAGTAGGTATTAAATGCAATGAGAAAATTTACATAAGACTTTCTGTACCTAATGCTGTTAAAAAAATAGCAGAGAAGTTAGTATTTAATCTATCCGACTTAAGGCAATTTAAAAAACTTAAGCCACAACAAGTTTTAGATTTGATCTATAAAATGGATTTATTTAGGAATCCGGAAATCCTCCCAGACATAATGCGAATTTTTGAGGCTTATATTGAAGGTCAGCTAGGCCGGAAAAATGCCCAAACTACTTTAAAAGCCTTTCAAAAGTATTTAAAACATCTTAACAAATTAAATCTTAGTGCAATTAGCCAAAATAAACGAGGTGTCGATATTAAGGCTGCTATTTATGAGGCGCGACTCAAATTACTAGCCAAGCTTATCTAGTTTGCTGGTTAAGATGAGTAATTTTTGTAATTCGTTTATTTACAAAAACTGTTTTTTTATTTTGTCTTGAGACTAAGACAGTCTTCATACCGATCTTGTGAGCTGTTTTTAAATTAGCTAGATCATCTTCTACCATAGTGCATTGATGAGGCTTCTCCCCGAGGTGCCTTAAAATTTTCCTAAAAGCATAGAGAGAAGGTTTTGGATTATATTTCGTTGATTCAATACTGTAGACTGCCGAAAAATACCTTTCAATTTTTAGAGATTTAATAATTGCGATCGCATAATGAAGTGGTGCATTTGTAAAAACTATTTTTTTCCCCTTGAGTTTTTTTAAAGTATTTTTTAAGGCGTGAGATTGCTTGACGAATTTAGAAAGCTCATGCACATCGTGTGTTTTGAGTAAAAATTCTTTTGGATCTACATCATGATTTTTCATGAGCCCCTTTAATGTAGCACCATAGACTTTCCAGTATTGGTCGCGTAGTTCATGCGCAGCATCATTGCTAATATTAAGCTTTTGACTTACATAAGCAGTCATAGATTGATTAATGTATGGAAATATTTTAGAACTTGCGTCGTGAAGCGTATCGTCTAGATCGAAAATCCAAATTTTGGACAATTATTTTGCCTTAATTAAAGTTCCCACACCGTCGTCAGTTAATACCTCTAATAAAAGTGCGTGTTGCACTCTCCCATCAATAATATGCACACTTCTAACACCGCTTCTTGCAGCATCAAGTGCTGAACTTATTTTAGGTAGCATACCACCTGATAGTGTCCCATCTTCTACAAGCTTATCTATCTCATTTGGTGTTAGTCCTGTGAGGAGTGAACCTTTTTTGTCTAGTACGCCAGGTGTATTTGTTAGTAAGATTAATTTTTCAGCATTTAGTACTTCAGATAATTTTCCCGCGACTAGATCGGCATTAATATTGTAAGTTTCACCATTAGCTCCTACACCAATCGGGGCTATGACAGGAATAAAATCTCCATCATCTAAAAAATTAATAATACTAGGGTTGATGGATGCTATTTCACCTACGTGACCAAGATCGATTGTTTTTTTGGGGTCTGTCTCATCTTGCACTAGGAGTTTTTTAGCGTGAATAAAGTTTCCATCTTGGCCTGTGAGGCCCACAGCTTTTCCACCATGTCTATTAATGAGATTTACAATCTCCTTATTCACCTGGCCACCTAAAACCATTTCTACAATATCCATGGTTTCAGTGTCGGTTACCCTCATGCCTTGTATAAACTCACCTTTTTTACCAAGTTTATCCAGGTGCTCATTTATTTGTGGACCACCACCATGAATAACAACAGGGTTCATACCAACTAATTTTAAAAGTACAACGTCGCTAGCAAATGATTGTTTTAAATTTTCGTCGATCATGGCATTACCGCCGTACTTAATAACGATAGTTTTACCAAAGAATTTTTTGATGTACGGCAAAGCCTCACTTAATATTTTGGCTTTGTGTTCTGGTTGAATATTTTGACTCATTTTTATGCCTATAGTTTTTTAAAGATTTTAAAGCTTTTTAATAAAAAATTTTGAATTTCTTTGTGGCAAATAAGACTCTATTCTTTTTTTAGGAAGCTTTCGAATATTTTCTTCTTTAAAGCCCTTCTCAACGAACCAATGTTCAGTTCTTGTTGTTAAGGCAAAGAGATATTTGTAATTTTTCTCTTGCGCAATTTCTTCGCAGTAATTATATAGCTTTGAGCCAAAACCTTTAGACTGGTAATTTTTGTTAATAGCAAAACATGCAAATTCAACATGGTCGTCATAAGGATATAAAGCTGCACACCCGATAATTTTATTATCATGCTCGATCACGAAAAAGTTTTCTATCTCATGATCAATTCTCTCCTTACCTCTTTTAATAAGATACCCCCCAGCCTCCAGCGGATTAATAAGTTTATGGATGCCTTTAACGTCGTTATGTGAAGCAGGCCTAATAGCGTCCAGGGCTTTTTCGGTGATAACTGTTCCTACACCATCATCTGTAAATAATTCTTGTAGAATTGCACCATCAATATGCCTATTAATGAGATGAATTTTATTTATACCTGCTTCAGAAGCTTTAATAGCAATATCTAGAAGATCTAGGTCATTAGAGTTAATGTTAATGAGCTCATGTTTTTTTGGATAGTTTTTTGAAATGCTTTTATAAAGATTAATTGCCTTTTCTAACGTCATCTCGTGCAGAAGTTCATTTCTTAGATTAAAAATACCATCAGAATCTATGAGAAGAATAAGTTTATCCGCTTCTAAAGCGATAGAGGTTTTAAGCGCCACATCTTCCATTGTCAGATTAAATACTTCACCTGTAGGTGAATAACCAATCGGTGAGATCACTACCAACTCTTTATTATCCAATTTTTTCTTGATGGCAGCGCTGTCAATTTTCCTTACCTCCCCTGTATGTTGCATGTCGATACCATCGATTACACCTAAAGGTTTTGCAGTAATAAAATTTCCGCTAGAGACTTTAATATCACTCCCTGCCATAGGCGAGTTTAAAAGACTTGATGAAAGTGTAGATTCAATATTGATTTTAATGAGGCCATTAGCTTCTTTAACTGCTTCCATACTTAAATCGTCAGTGACCCGAACATTTCTTACAAGTTGGGTTGAAATTTTTTTCTCTTTAAGTCTTTGATCAATTTGAGGTCTTGCGCCATGAACGAGAATAATTTTGACGTTTAAGCAAGTTAATAAATTAATGTCATGGGAGAGTGCCGTAAATTGATCCTCATCGAGAAGCTCTCCGCCGAAAGCGATGACAAATGTTTTATTGCTAAAAGTGTTGATATACGGAGCTGCTAATCTAAACCATCTTGCAAATGTTTGGCTGTCCAGTTTTTGAATGGGATTTGCAGGAGCGTTATTTTGAAAAAGACTAGAGGGCGCGCAATTAAGTGCTTCACATATTTTTAATAATTGCGCCTCACCGATGTTTTGCTCGCCCCTTTCTATTCTAGAAAGATTTCCGGGGTCGCTCGCAATTTTTTTTGCTAAGGTCTGCAGGGTTAGCCCTAAAGACCTCCTTCTTTTTCTGATTGCTTCGCCAAGAGACATAGGTGACTAATTTGTTTAAAATACATATTTTACATGTATTTTTATAAAAATATCAAAATTTTTGCGTTTTATGCAAAATCTCCCCATAAATTTTGCATAATAGAGAGCGCTACGATGGAGGCTGTTTCCGTTCTTAGAATTCTCTTACCAAAATTTACTGGAACAAAGCCGCTCCTTAAAGCCAAATCCATTTCTTTTTCTGAAAAACCGCCCTCAGGCCCCACCATAAAAACAACAGGGGAAGAAGGTTTTTCTAAATGATTAAGATTTTGAGCTTTCGCTGGCGTAAGGATTAATTTCAAACTGTCAGTTGTTTGGTTTTGATTGCTAAGCCATTGGGTTAAATGAGTCGGGCTTGAGATATCCGGAATAAAGCTTCGCCCAGTTTGTTCGCAAGCAGAAATAGCAACCGTTCTCCAGTGCTCAATTTTTTTAACTGCTCTTTCACGATCCAGCTTAATAATAGATCGTTCAGTCAATAGTGGCTGTATGGATTGGATACCAAGCTCAACCGCTTTTTGAATAATCCAGTCCATTTTGTCGCCAGCTGCAAGACCTTGCGCGAGGGTTATTTTTAAGGGCGACTCATGATTCACTTCATACCTATCGATAATCTCAACAGAGGTTTTATGTTTGGATAATTCAATTACTCTTGCGACGTAATCAAAACCATCACCATTAAAGAGCGCAAATTGATCCCCCACCTTTAACCTTAAAACTTTTGTAGCGTGAATATTTGTTTGAGCGCCTAACTCAACGACATGTTTGAGTTCTAGGTTTTCGGAGTGGTAAAATCGATTTTCTTCCATAGTCAATTCTATTAAATAGGTAAGCTATATTAAGGCATAAAACATGGTTAGTTTAAATACTCCACTTTGCGATTTTGGTTGGAAAGCGATCGATTTTAATTTACCGGGGGTCGACGATAACATTTGGACTCTGGAAAAATCAAAAGGGGCTAATGGCTTACTCGTCATGTTTATATGTAATCACTGTCCTTACGTGAAAGCAATTTTACCAAGACTTGTGAGTGATGTTCTGGCGCTAAAAGATCTAGGTATTGAAACGATTGCCATTCAGAGTAATAATTCTGAGAATTACCCTGAGGATTCATTTGAGAACATGAAACTCATTGCAAATCAATTTAACTTTCCTTTTCCTTACGTAATTGATGACAGTCAAGAAATCGCACATTTTTATAATGCTATTTGTACACCTGATTTTTTTGGCTTTAATCGCAATTTAGAGCTGCAATATCGTGGACGCTTCGATGCCACAGGGCGAGGAGAGCCACCCCCTAATAATACGCGTGATTTATATGAGGCAATGCTTCTTGTTGCTAAGACTCAGAAGGGCCCTGTCGATCAAAAGTCGAGTATAGGTTGCTCAATCAAATGGCGAGAATGAAAAGCATTTAGCTCAAATAATCAAGGGGCAAAAAGACCCTATTCACCTTGCTGAAAAGGGCTATTTAAGCAATAATTTAGCTAAAAATTACACTAATTTTTTAACTTTACATTTAGTACGCAGATATTTAAAAATATTTGTAATGCTGTCAATTTCGGGAGGCAATAATGGCAACACGTCAAGATTTAGCTAACGCGATTCGTGCGTTATCAATGGATGCAGTTCAAAAAGCAAACTCAGGACACCCAGGCGCACCTATGGGAATGGCTGAAATTGCTGAGGTTTTATGGAATCATCATTTACAACATAACCCTTCTAATCCAAACTGGGCTAATCGTGATCGTTTTATTCTTTCAAATGGCCATGGATCGATGTTGATTTATTCATTGCTTCATCTCACAGGTTACGATTTGCCGATGGACGAAATCAAAACATTCCGTCAACTTCATTCTAAATGTGCAGGTCACCCCGAATACGGTTATGCACCAGGCGTAGAAACAACCACAGGACCTTTAGGTCAGGGCATAAGTAATGCAGTAGGTTTTGCAATGGCAGAAAAATTACTCGCTAACCAATTTAATAAACCTAATCATAAAATTGTAGATCATCATACATATGTATTTTTGGGTGACGGTTGCATGATGGAAGGTGTTTCTCATGAAGCTTCTGCTCTTGCAGGCACATGGGGCCTTGGAAATTTAATTGCATTCTGGGATGACAACGGTATTTCTATCGATGGTCATATCGAAGGTTGGTATACAGACGATACAGCTAAACGGTTTGAATCCTATGGTTGGCATGTAATTCCAAATGTAGATGGCCATGATTTTGAAGCTATTAACAAAGCAGTTGAAGCGGCCAAGAAAATCACAGATAAACCATCATTAATTTGTTGTAAAACTATTATCGGTAAAGGCTCGCCTAACAAATCTGGATCGCATGATTGTCATGGGTCAGCATTAGGTGATGCTGAAGTAGCTGCTACAAGAGAAGCTATTGGTTGGAAGCACGATCCTTTTGTAATTCCTGAAGACGTATATGCAGGATGGAGCGGTAAAGATAAAGGCGCTAAAGCTGAAGCAGAATGGAACGATAAATTCGCAGCTTATGAAAAAGAATTCCCAGATTTAGCCGCTGAATTTAAACGTCGTATGAAGGGTGATCTTCCAAAAAATTGGAAGGCATCCACTGATGCCATGATTAAATCAGTAAATGAAAAAGGTGAAGTATTAGCGACACGTAAAGCTTCACAAAACGCTATTGCTGCGCTGGCGCCAATATTGCCAGAATTTGTGGGTGGTTCAGCAGACTTAACAGGATCTAACTTAACAAGCTGTTCGTCATTCCAACACGTAAGCGGCAAAACACCAGGTAATTATATTTCTTATGGTGTACGTGAGTTTGGTATGGCAGCTATTATGAATGGTATGGCGCTTCATGGTGGCGTGCTTCCATTCGGCGGCACTTTCCACATATTCACAGATTACATGAAGAATGGTATGAGAATGGCAGCGCTTATGAAACAGAGGGTAATCTATGTTTTAACACATGACTCAATTGGTCAAGGCGAAGATGGCCCAACACATCAACCGATCGAAACTACATCAGGCCTTCGTTACATTCCTAGAATGGATGTATGGAGACCAGCAGACTCAACTGAAACAGCAGTAGCATGGGTAGTTGCTGTTGAAAGTATCCACAACCCAACGAGCTTAGTTTTAAGCCGACAAAATACTTCATTTACAAAAAGAACTGATGCGCAAATTGATTTAATTCGCAAGGGTGCTTATGTATTAGCAGAAGCGGAAGGCGGTAAGGCAGATGTCATTCTGATAGCAACTGGCTCAGAAGTCGATCTTGCATTGAAGTCACAAGTCGCACTAAAAGAGCAAAATATTAAAGCGCGTATTGTTTCTATGCCATCAACAAATGTATTTGATCGTCAAGATCAGGCATATAAAGATAGCGTATTAACTAAAGGTGTAAAACGTGTATCGATTGAAGCCGGTATTACCGATTTCTGGAGAAAGTATATTGGTCTAGATGGCGCAGCTGTTGGTATTGATACATTTGGTGAGTCAGCACCTGGTGGCGCATTATTTAAACACTTTGGATTTACAGTAGAAAATGTCGTTTCAACTGTTAAATCAATTCTGTAATTTTTATTGAGTAAGTTTAATAAGGCATCTCAAACTTGAGATGCCTTATTTTTTACCAAAGGAAATCTTTATGGCAGTTAAGATAGCAATCACAGGATTTGGAAGAATAGGGCGTTTAATATTAAGAGCGATTTACGAATTAAATCATCAGGATATTAAAGTAGTTGCCATTAATGCTAGTCGCGGTGATGCAGCATCTAATGCACATTTGTTAAAATACGATAGCGCGCATGGAAAATTTAATGCTGATATCAAAACGAATGATCATGAAATTATTATCAATGGCGATATTATCAAATTTTATAGCACAAGAAATCCTGAGGGCTTGCCTTGGGGTAAATTAAATGTAGACGTAGTCATGGAATGCACCGGTGCTTTTACTAGCAAAGAAAAATCGATCATACATGTGAAACAAGGCGCTAAGAAAGTATTGATTTCTTCACCGGGGGATAAGGATGTCGATGCTACTATTGTTTACGGCGTAAATCATCAAACTTTAAAAGCTTCTGACCTTATTGTCTCTAATGCTTCTTGCACAACGCATGGTCTGGCGCCAATGGTAAAACCATTGCATGAAAAACTAGGAATTGTCACAGGACTTATGACAACCATCCACTCATATACAAACGATCAATATTTAAACGACAATCAACATAAAGATCTTAGAAGAGCTCGCTCTGCTGGAGTTTCTATGATTCCCACCAAAACAGGTGCTGCAGAGAGTGTTGCATTAGTGATACCTGAATTAAAAGGTAAACTTGATGGTATTGCGATTAGAGTGCCAACATTAAATGTATCATTAGTAGAGCTTACTTTTACCCCTAAAAAAGCAACAACAAAAGAAGAAGTAAATCGCATTATGAAAGAAGCGGCTAACCAAGGTATATTAAAAGGCATATTAATTTACAATGATGAGCCTTTGGTATCCGTTGATTTTAATCATACAGAAGCTTCATCTCATTTTGATGCTAATCTCACTAAAGTAAGTGAAGACGGATTACTCGTAAAAGTTTTTGGCTGGTATGACAATGAGTGGGGTTTTAGCTGTCGCATGATTGATACAGCTTTAGCTATGATAGCTGCCAAATAATATTTGATTAATGAACATCAAAAGACTAGTCGATTTAAATCTTAAAGATAAAAGAGTTTTTATTCGCTCTGACTTAAATGTCCCTATTCAAGATGGAAAAATTACTTCTCCTAAAAGAATTCTAGCTTCCATTCCGAGTATTACCTTTGCCCTTCAAAAAGGTGCCAGTGTTATGGTGACGTCTCATTTAGGCAGACCTGAAGAAGGAAAATTTAATGACAATGACTCATTAAAACTCGTAGTAGAGTTCCTAAAAAATCATCTTGATTATCCTGTACGCCTTGTTTCGGATTGGGATAGTAAGCCCTTTGATATAACTCCAGGCCAACTAATAGTTTTAGAGAATTGTAGATTTAATATTGGTGAAAAACGTAATGAAGAAGTTTTAGCAAAAAAATATGCTTCACTCGCAGATATTTTTGTCATGGATGCATTCGGAACGGCGCATCGCAAAGAGGCATCAACCTATGGTATTGCGGAATACATAGATATTGCATGTGCAGGTATTTTATTTTTGGCTGAGCTAGAGGCTCTTGAAAAAGCCTTACTAAATCCTTCAAGACCTATGATTGCTATTGTAGGTGGTAGCAAAGTTTCATCTAAGTTAAGTATATTAGATACATTGTCTGACAAAGTTGATCAGCTTATTGTTGGTGGCGGAATTGCAAATACTTTCATCAAGGCAATGGGTTTTGAAGTAGGTAGCTCTATGTATGAAGAAGAGTTAGTCCCTGCAGCAAAAAAAATTATAGATAAACTATCTAAGCGAGGCGCATCTTTACCTGTTATTTCAGATGTAGTTTGTGGTAAAAAATTAGATGCAAATGAAAGAGCGATAACAAAGAATATTAAAGACGTCAGCCAAGATGACATGATCTTTGATCTAGGCAAGGACTCGGTGGATGAAATTGTGAAATGTATTCACAATGCTAAAACTATTATTTGGAACGGTCCCATCGGTGTATTTGAGTTTGATCAGTTCGCAAAAGGCACTGAAACAATGACGAAAGCAATTGCAGATGCGTCTGCATTTTCATTGGCAGGAGGCGGCGACACTATTGCTGCGATTGAAAAATTTAATGTTGCAAATGATATTTCATACGTCTCAACTGCAGGTGGTGCATTTCTAGAGTTTGCAGAAGGAAAAAAACTTCCTGCAATTGAAATCCTAGAAAGAAGATTTTAAATGGCCGAAAATCAATTAATAGCAACATCAATTAAGAGTCTTCCTTTGCTTCATAAAGGAAAAGTGAGAGATATTTATGCGATTGATGATAAACATCTATTGATTGTTACAACAGATCGATTATCTGCGTTTGACGTTGTGATGGCAGAGCCTATTCCATTTAAGGGCTTTGTTCTGACGCAAATGGCTGACTTTTGGTTTAATAAGCTTTCCTTTGTAGTCGCCAATCATTTGTCTGGAATTTCACCAGAAAGCGTTGTAGCTGAAAATGAAGTAATTCAGGTAAAAAATCGTGCCATTGTCGCAAGAAAATTAAAGGCCTTACCTATTGAAGCAATTGTTCGAGGTTATTTATCAGGCAGTGGCTGGAAAGATTATCAAAAAACACAATCACTATGTGGCATAAAACTTCCACAAGGTTTAAAAGAGTCTGCAAAATTAAGTGAGCCTATATTTACACCTTCGAGTAAAGAGGCAGTTGGCAGGCACGATGAAAATATTTCATATGAAGAATGTGAAGCTCGCGTCGGCAAAGATGTTGCATCCAGCATTAAAGAAATTAGTATTAAGCTATACCAAGAAGCTTCAACTTTTGCTCTCACAAAGGGCATTATTATTGCAGATACTAAATTTGAATTCGGTTTAGATGATGAAAATCATTTAGTACTTATTGATGAAATATTAACGCCAGACTCTTCTCGGTTTTGGCCACTAGATCAATATCATGAAGGGGCCTCGCAACCAAGCTTTGATAAGCAATTTATTAGAGACTGGCTAGAAAATAGTGGATGGAATAAAACGCCACCGCCGCCTTCATTACCAGAAGATGTGATTAGAAAAACAAGTGAAAAATATTTGGAAGCCTTTAAAAAACTTACAGGTCAAGACATTAAAAAGTAAATTAAATTAAATAAAATAAAAAAGGCGCCTTAATCAAGGCGCCTTTTTTTATTCATCAATTAAAGAAGTGGCACGATGAGAAGAGCCACAATATTAATAATTTTAATAAGCGGGTTAATAGCAGGGCCAGCAGTATCTTTGTAAGGATCACCTACAGTGTCTCCTGTGATAGCTGCTTTGTGCGCTTCTGAACCTTTACCGCCATGATTACCATCTTCAATATATTTTTTTGCATTATCCCAAGCACCACCACCTGTGCACATTGAGATAGCTACAAATAAACCGGTAACAATCGTTCCCATAAGAAGACCGCCTAATGCTTTAGGTCCTAAAGTTAAGCCCACAATAATTGGAACTGCAACAGGAAGCAATGAAGGCACGATCATTTCTTTAATAGCTGCTGTCGTTAGCATATCAACGGCGCGAGCATAATCAGGTTTGCCTTTACCAGTCATAATACCTTTGATAGTTTTGAATTGACGTCTTACTTCTTCAACCACCGCACCTGCAGCTCTTCCAACAGCTTCCATGGCCATCGCAGCAAAAAGGTAAGGAATAAGACCACCAATAATTAATCCAATAATAACTAGTGGGTCACTTAGATCAAATGTGGTTGCAATACCGACAGACTCTAGTTTATGTGTGTAGTCTGCAAAAAGAACAAGCGCTGCAAGGCCGGCTGATCCAATCGCATAACCTTTAGTGACTGCTTTAGTTGTATTTCCAACTGCATCTAATGGATCAGTTACATCACGAACGCTCTTAGGTAATCCAGCCATTTCAGCAATGCCGCCTGCATTATCGGTAATTGGACCATAAGCATCTAATGCGACAATAATGCCAGCCATACTTAACATCGATGTAGCCGCAACTGCAATACCATAAAGACCTGCAAGATGATGAGATACGAAAATTGCAATACAAACAGATATTACAGGCAAGGCTGTTGATTTCATTGAAATGCCAATGCCAGCAATAATGTTTGTTGCGTGACCTGTTTTGGAAGCACGCGCAACGTGCCTTACAGGCTCATAATCTGTACCCGTATAATATTCCGTAATCCATACCAAGGCTGCTGTTAATACAAGGCCTACGATACATGCTTGGAATAAAGCCATAGAGGAAACGTTTACATTTTGGATTGAAACGCCTTCAGGAAATACAAAGTTTGTTACATAGTAGAAAGCTATAAGTGAAAGTCCGCCGGCTACGATGAGGCCTTTATATAAAGCAGGCATTACATTTTTCATTTTAGGTGTAGCTCTTACAAAGAAACATCCAACAATCGATGTTACGATAGATGACGCACCTAATAGAAGTGGATAAATAATTCCGCTTGCACCATTATTTGTAATAACTAGCCCACCAAGGAGCATAGTTGCAATTAAAGTTACCGCATAGGTTTCAAATAAGTCTGCTGCCATACCTGCGCAATCACCAACATTATCACCGACGTTATCTGCAATCACAGCAGGATTTCTTGGGTCATCTTCTGGAATACCAGCCTCAACTTTACCTACTAAGTCGGCACCTACATCCGCCCCCTTAGTAAAGATACCACCGCCTAAACGGGCAAAAATTGAAATAAGTGAGGAACCAAAAGCGAGCCCAATAAGAGGATTTAAATCAGTTGCATCAGCTCCACCTAGATACATATAAAACCCGGTGACACCAAGAAGCCCAAGTCCAACCACTAATAAACCTGTAATAGCCCCACCTTTAAAAGCTACATCAAGTGCTGGAACGATGCCTTTTGTAGCAGCTTGTGCAGTTCTAACATTAGCTTTCACTGAGACATTCATACCAATAAAACCGCAAGCGCCGGATAGAAAAGCACCAACGACAAACCCTATCGCAGTATCTTTGGATATAAACAAACCAATTAAAATGGCTAGCACCACACCTACGATCGATATCGCTTTGTATTGTCTTGTGAGGTAGGCTTTTGCCCCTTCTTGGATAGCAAGGGCAATTTCTTGCATTTTTGCATTGCCAGCAGGTAGTTTAAATATCCAAGCGCTCATCACTGCACCATAAAGAATTGCCAATAGCGCTGCGCCAATAATAAGGTTAAGTTCTGACATACATGCTCCTAAATTTTGAAATCTTAAAATGAAAAACTTATGTAATAAATTATCACATTCAATAACTTTGTGACTAGAAAACTACATATTTTAATTACAAATTATCCTGCGAAAAGCATTGACAAGCCGATTAAAAATAATAAACAAGCAAATATTTTTTTTAATGACAAAACAGAAATTTGATGAATCCATTTTGTTGCCAATCTAGCAAAAATGAGACTTGAGGATGTTATCAATATAAGCCCAGGTAGATAGATGTAACCGATACTAAATTGAGGGAGTTGACTGACATGTAAGCCATTTTTGATAAATCCGAATGAAGCGCCTAAGCCAATAAATATTCCTAATGAGCTTGAGAGTCCGACCGCAAGTCGCGGTTTAACTTTATGATAAATAAAATAAGGGACAAACATTGTTCCACCCCCAATTCCAATAACGGTCGAGATAGAAGCGATGGCAAATCCATAAATATTAGCAAAAAAAACTGCTGGTAATTGAACAACACTTTTGATTGTAGGTGCCTTTAAAATCTCATAGGCAGCAAGAAAAGTATAGACAATAAAAGCATGTTTAATGAATGCGATATTTAAATGGGGTATAACAAAAGCCATCATCGTTGAACCTAATAAAACCCCAGGAATATATTGAGTAGCAATCGACCAGTCCATATTATTTCGTTTTGTATGATAGAAGCTTGACACCCCCCCTGCAAAAACAATAGAAGCAAGCGATGTCCCAATGGCCATTAATATCGATTGATCAAAGGTAATTTGATGAAAATGGACTAAGACAAATGTGAGAATAGGTACGATGATAAGGCCCCCGCCAATACCTAGAAGTCCTGATAAAGTCCCGATGACGCTTCCAGCAAGGATGAGGATGATTGCTTCAGTCAGCATTTGTATGATGTTTAATTAATCTAATCAGTCGGTGTCTTAAAGGTGAATCTTCGAGGTTATTTAATAAATTTTCCAAAGCAAATTTAGCTTGAGCAGGAAAGCTTTTAGATCGAGGAGGAGTGACTTTGGAATTTTTAATTACTAATTTAATTTTTAAGGATTTAATCGGATTAGCAAAGGGTATCTCTTTTTGAATCCCTTCATTCAAGTCCTTAAGTAGCGTGGACTCAATAAATTTTAATTTGCTCGCAATACCACTGTTTTCAACGTAAATGGTCAAAATGTCGTCTTGAATCCCGCCGACATGAGATAAAGGGGTTAATTTGCTTGGGGCTTTGTTAGACCATAGCTTTTGATAGCCATAAATAGAGCGATTTTTCTCTCTAATTAAGGAAAATACTTCACTTTCCAAAAGCTTGTTCACGGGCTTCATAAGTTATAATTATCTATTATTTAAGCTAAATTTTAGATTTCAATGCGAATTATCTTTGTAACAAATAGTACATCAAAGCCAAAAAGTGTCCATTTAGCAACTTTTATTGCCATACTATTTCTGTGCTTTATTGGGTTTATTCAAGGGATTAGCTGGCTTGATTCAAAATATAACGGCGACGTGGAAGAAAAAAAATCATTAATTAACCTGAAGCTTGACCTTAATTTGGGAAGCTTTCAAAAGAATTTAGATATTTATGCAACCCAAATTGGTGAGCTCCAAGCCCGATTGATGCGTATAGATAATCAATCTCAGAGACTTCAAGACTTTGCTAAAGAAAAATTAAAAACAAATGAAAAAATTCCTAAGCCAGCACCAATAAAATCATCTGGCCAAGGCGGTCCTTTTGTTCCTGAAAAGAATTTTACCGAAGCCGAACTTCAGTCATTTATTGATAAGTTAACACTTGATATTGAAAGGCATGAAGAGTACTACAATAATTTAGAAGCCATTTATCTAAAACAAAGTGTGTTTAAAGATACTTTGCCAAATGCTTCTCCAGTCAACGCACCTTTTAATTCATCAAGTTATGGTTGGAGAGTGGACCCTTTTTTAGGTGTGAAAGCGTTTCATGAAGGATTAGATTTTAGTGCAGATGCTGGCCAGCCTATTAAAGCTACTGCTGCAGGTATAGTGATATCAGCTGAAGTAACGCCTGAGTATGGCAATATGGTAAGAATTTCTCATGGATCTGGGCTTGAAACACGATATGCGCATGCGGCTAAATTATTAGTTAAAGAAGGTGATCGCATTAAAAAGAATCAAGTTGTAGCGTTAGTAGGTAATACTGGAAGGTCGACAGGTCCTCATCTTCATTATGAAATCAGAATGAATGGCGAGTCCTTAGATCCTCGAAAATATCTTCAATATTAATAATTTCAAATTATTTCGACTAAGAATATTCACATTATGTTAAAGACCATTGTTAAGAATTTATTTGGAAGCAGAAACGATAGGCTTCTTAAAGACTACGGCAAAAAAGCCCAGCAAATAAATTTATTAGAAGATGCAACTAAAAAACTTAGTGATGCAGCTTTAAAAGCTAAAACTACTGAATTTAAAAAACGACTTAACGAAGGACAAAAGTTAGATGATTTATTAGTTGAGGCTTTTGCTGTTGTGAGAGAAGTAAGTCGACGCGTATTAGAAATGCGTCACTTTGATGTTCAGCTCATCGGTGGCATGGCACTTCACGATGGAAAAATTTCAGAAATGCGAACAGGCGAAGGCAAGACGCTTGTTGCAACCTTACCAATATATCTTAATGCGCTTTTGGGCAAGGGCGTTCATGTAATTACCGTTAATGATTATCTTGCAAAAAGAGATGCGGAATGGATGGGCCAAATTTATAGATTCTTAGGTCTTGAAGTAGGTATTAATTTATCTAATATTTCGAGCGAAGAGAAGAAAAAAGCTTATGAGGCCGACATTACTTATGGTACAAACAATGAATTTGGTTTTGATTATCTAAGAGATAACATGGTCTTCTCTAAAGAAGAGCGTGTTCAAAGAAAGCTACATTACGGTTTAGTGGATGAAGTTGACTCGATATTAATTGATGAGGCAAGAACGCCTTTAATCATTTCTGGGCAGGCCGAAGATAATGTAGATCTTTATATTAAAATTAATTTAGTTGTGGCAAAGCTTTCAAAACAAAAAACCGAAGAGGAAAGCGGTGATTATTGGATAGATGAAAAAGCACATCAAGTGATTCTATCCGAGAGTGGCCATGAGAATGTAGAGAAGCTATTAATTAAGGCAGGTCTATTATCTGAGCAATCGAGCTTATATGATGCAACTAATATCTCACTCGTTCACCATGTTAACGCATCATTAAAAGCAAGAAACCTTTTCAATAAAGATCAACATTATGTCGTGAAAGACAATGGCATTATTATTGTCGATGAATTTAGCGGAAGAATGATGCCTGGCCGCAGATGGTCAGAGGGTATCCATCAAGCTGTTGAAGCTAAAGAAGGCGTTGAGATACAAAAAGAGAATCAAACGCTAGCCTCTATTACATTCCAAAATTATTTTAGGATGTATGAGAAATTATCTGGTATGACAGGTACGGCTGATACTGAGGCTTTTGAGTTCAATCAAATCTACGGGCTTGAAACCATCATTATTCCGCCACATCGAACCACGCAAAGAAAAGATATGATGGATAAAGTGTATCGCACTTCACAAGAGAGATATGCTGCGGTAATTGAAGATATTAAAGAATGTCAAAAAATTGATCAGCCAGTATTAGTAGGTACCACTTCGATTGAAAATTCAGAGCTTATTTCAGCGTTACTTACAAAAGTAAAATTAAAACATCAAGTATTGAATGCAAAACATCATGAAAAAGAAGCGCACATTATTGCGCAAGCAGGTCGTCCGGGGATGATTACTATCGCGACGAATATGGCAGGTCGAGGAACAGACATTGTGCTTGGCGGCAGTATTGAAGCTGATATTCATGAAATTAAGTTAAGCGATAAATTAACTGACAGTAAAAAAGAAAAAGAAATTAAAGAAATTAAGGACACATGGAAAAAACAAAATAGCTTAGTCGTTAAAGCAGGTGGTCTTCATATTATTGGCACTGAAAGACATGAGTCAAGACGTGTAGATAATCAATTAAGAGGCCGCGCAGGAAGACAGGGGGATCCTGGATCCAGTCGCTTCTATCTATCGTTAGAAGATTCGTTGTTAAGAATATTTGCATCTGATCGAGTATCAGCCATTATGGAAAAGTTAAAAATGCCAGAAGGAGAAGCGATAGAGCATTCATGGGTAACAAAAGCCATTGAAAATGCGCAAAGAAAAGTTGAGGGCCGTAATTTCGATATTAGGAAACAGTTGCTTGAATATGATGATGTTGCGAATGATCAAAGAAAAGTGATTTACGAGCAAAGAAATGAATTGATTGATTCTGACCAAACCGCTGAAACAATTGCAGCAATGAGATCTGATGTTCTTCGGAATCTTTCCCAGAGTCATATTCCACAAGGCAGTATGGAAGATATGTGGGATATCCCTTCCTTAGAAAAAGTTTTATTTTTAGACTACGGATTAAGTCTTTCTATCCAAGGATGGATTGAAAAAGAACCTCAGATTGCTATTGAGGAAATTTATGAAAGAGTCATTACTCTCGCGAATAAGCAATATCAAGAAAAAGAATCTTTAGTGGGTCAGGATGTTATTAGACATTTTGAAAAAACGGTTATGTTACAAAGCATAGATCACCATTGGAGAGAGCATTTATCATCTCTTGATCATTTAAGGCAAGGTATACATTTACGTTCTTATGCGCAAAAAAATCCCAAACAAGAATATAAGAAAGAGGCCTTTGAATTATTTGGATATCTTCTAGACACAGTGAAGTCTGAGGTCACTCGTATTACGATGGTCGTAAAGATTAAGGACGAAGCTGAAGTCAATGAGATTGACAAAAAAAATAAAGATGAAGTTAAAAAGTCATCAAGCAAAAAAGCCGACTTAGAAGATGGTTTGCCTAAGGTGGGTAGAAACGATCCATGCCCATGTGGAAGCAATAAAAAATATAAACATTGCCACGGCACTTTAGAATAGTTAGAGAAAGACTATTGTGATGACTGAATCACCTTGTATCGGCGTTTGTCTCATCAATAAAGAGCACCACTTTTGCGAAGGGTGCTTCAGAAGCCAAGATGAAATTGCTCAGTGGCTAGCGTTAAGCGATGATCAAAAAAAAGAGATTAATGAATTGGCGTCTGAAAGACAAATTAAGCTTATTTCGTTTTAATTTTTAAGTTTTTTCTTATACTCGCATAAATCATAAATAACACAAACATTGCATTTAGGTTGTCTTGCAATGCACGTATATCTTCCATGAAGTATCAAAAGATGATGCGCATCTTGCAAAAATTCTTTCGGGGTTAATTTAATTAATTTTTTTTCTACCTGAAGTACATTTTCTCCCGGTGCTAAATTAATGCGATTTGCGATCCTAAAAATATGGGTGTCTACTGCAATAGTTGGCTCGTGGAAAATAGTATTTAAAATTACGTTCGCAGTTTTTCTTCCTACACCAGGAAGCGCTTCTAGTGCTAATCGATCCTGAGGGACTAGACCTTCAAATTCGGCATCGATAATCTTTGCAGTTTCAAGTATGTTCTTAGCTTTTGTTTTATATAGCCCAATTGTTTTTATACAAAGCTCAATATCCTTTAATTGCATTTGAGCAAGTCGTTTTGCGTTAGGTGCTTTATTGAACAACAACAAAGTTGCTTTATTGACTGATTTGTCAGTAGCTTGGGCAGATAATATGACTGAGATTAGAAGCTGGAAGGGTGTCTGATAAATAAGCTCTGTCGTAGGATGGGGTGTGGCTTTAGATAGCAACTCAAAAATCTTAAATCGCTTTTGAGGGTTCATGAGGAAAGCTACTAGCGTGCTTCGATATGATTTTTTACTGCAATGAGACAAGCTAAACTAATAAAAGCTCCTGGGGGAAGAATTGCCAAAAGAAATCCTGGGTAGTCACTAAAAAAATGAATGACAAGACCGCTTGCTGAAGATCCGAAGATAAGGTCAATGCCAGATAACAAAGTACCTTTGCCAAAAATTTCTCTCAAAGCACCAAGCACGGCTAGTACCATTGCTAAACCAAGTCCCATATAAAGACCATCGAAAAAAGAAGGGGCTGTATCATTTTTTGCTGCAAAAGATTCAACGCGAGCTAACACAATACAATTAGTTACAATAAGAGGGATAAAAATGCCTAAAGCTTTATAGAGTGGCTCTATAAAAGCGTGAATACTAAAATCAATGATTGTTACAAGCGCCGCTATGATGAGAATAAAAACAGGAACTCGAATTTCTGTGGGTACAAATTTTCTAATAGGAGATATAGAACCATTAGATAAAGCCATGACAAGGGCAGTCGCAATACCAAGGCTCAAGCCATTCACCACAGAGGTGGTCACTGCTAGTGTTGGGCATAATCCAAGGAGTTGAACTAATCCGGGATTTTGTTTCCATAATCCATCTATTGCAATTTTTTTAATATCACTCATGATGCAAATAGCCTTTTTTTATTTTCTTTGACATAAAGAAGACTTTTATAGGTAGATTTAATGACAGCTCTGGAAGTAATGGTTGCCCCGGACACATAGTCAAAATCACCACCATCCTTTTTTACTGCCCATTCTTTTTCTCCCATTTCATCTAGAGATTTAAGATTAAAATTTTTAATCCAATGACTTTTGTCAATTTCAATATAATCCCCTAAACCAGGCGTTTCTTTATGTGTAATCACTCTTACACCTAATATTTTATCTTTTTGGTCAACACCCACAAGGGTTTTTATTTCGCCACTATAACCATCGGGAGCTATCGTTTCAATAATCACTGCAATAACCTGATTATTTTTTTTTGCACGATATATATCAATATTTTTTTTATTTCCGATTAGCGGATTAGGCTCAACAGAAATTGTATCCTTCACTAAATTATTATCATAAAGATTAGACGGAACCACTTGATTTAAAAACATACGCTTTGCTCTTGCATCACTTTCTTCAATAGGAGTTTTTGTGAGGAAATAAGAAATACTCAAAGCTGCTGAAGTAACCAAAGAAAATATAATCATAGCTGATGCAGTTATTGAAACTTTTTTAAAGGAGTCTTTAAACATAAAGTTATTTATGACCGAAAATTCGAGGTTGAGTTAGGCTGTCTATTAGGGGCACAAAAATATTCATAATCAATACAGCAAAAGCAACACCTTCTGGATAGCCACCAAAAATTCGAATAATAAAGACCAATAACCCTATTGCAATACCAAAATATATTTTCCCTTTAGGAGTTGTAGGACCGCTTACAGGATCCGTAATAATAAAAAAGGCACAGAGAATACTTCCACCACTCATAACATGAAATAATGGTGAGGCATAGGTATCGGGGGCAATACTATAAAATATTGACGCTATGATAAATAAACTTGCTAAGAATGAAACTGGTAAATGCCATGAAATAATTTTCTCTTTAAGCAAATAAAGTCCTCCTGCAAGATATCCTAGACTGATCAATTCCAAACCCTTACCCCCAAGAAAGCCAAATATTTTGTTTTGCTGAATGACACTTAATGGTTGGTTTAAGGTGAGCTGGGTCTTAATGTAATCAAGAGGCGTTGCAGAGCTCATAGCATCAATTGTTTCTTTAGATAATAAACTGCTATTCATAATAATTTTGATTTGATCAAACCACTCAATATTATTTTCAATGAAAGAGTTGGGTATTTGCCATTGACTCATAATTAAAGGAAAAGAAATAAGTAAAATTGCATATCCCAACATAGCTGGGTTAAATAAGTTATAGCCAAGTCCACCATAAACATGTTTGCCGAAGGTGATGCAAAGAAGCGTGCCTAACACGATAATCCACCAAGGGGCGATCGATGGAATAGACAGGGCAAGAAGCCACGCAGCTACGAGACCACTGCCGTCCAAAATAAATACCTTGATCGGAAGTTTTCTAATTGCAAGAATAGCGCTTTCAGTCAATATCACAGTGAGTGACGCTAGAAAAATATTTAAAATGACGCCAAGCCCAAATGCATAAACATATAAAGCGATACCAGGAATTAAGGCGAGTAAAACTTTGAACATAATGACGCTTACTGAGGGAGCATCTACAATATAAGGCGATCTATTATCCATATTAATTTTTTATATTTTCTTGTTGGTTTTGTTTAACTCTTTCCATGGCCGCTGCAATTGTTGATTTTTTCTCATCATCAGCTTGCTTCTCATTAGCCCCTAAAGCTTTTTGTGCATTTCTTTCAGCACGTTCTTTTTTCTCCCTTTCTATTCTTGCAAGCCTAAAGTCATTTCTCTCTCTAGCAGTGTTTGCAGCTTCTTTTGATTTGTCTTGAGCAATAATCTCACTTTTTGCATATCTATAAAACTGAACAAGAGGAATGTTGCTTGGACATACATAAGTGCAGCAGCCACATTCAATACAGTCGAATAAATTGTAATCTCTGGCTTTTTCAAGCTGAGAAGATTTTGAAAACCAATATAGTTCTTGAGGTTGTAAGTTTACCGGGCAGGCGTCTGCACATCGAGCACATCGAATACAAGGCATCACAGGTTTTGGAGCAGGGAATAATTCTGGCGAACTTTCGATGACACAATTCATTGCTTTTGTCACAGGCACATGAATCGATGGCAAATCAAATCCCATCATAGGGCCACCCATAATAAATTTTTTGGTTTTATTAGAAGAACCACCTGCAGCAGCTATTAATTCTGATAAAGGTGTTCCGAATAATACCTCGTAATTTTGAGGTGCTTTAACAGCCCCTGTAATTGTTACAACGCGACTGATCGATGGCTCTCCTAATTCAAGATATCTATAGATAGCTGCTACTGTAGCTACGTTAAATACTTGAATACCTAAATCTATAGAACGCTTTTCTTTCGGAACCTCAATACCCATTAAGAGGTAAATGAGTCTTTTTGCATCCCCGCTTGGATAAACAGTTGGAACCACTTTAATTTCAATAGTCGTTTTTTGGGCAGCTTTTTTTAGCGCTTCATAGGCTTCAATCTTGTTATTTTCGATACCGACTACACACTCTTTTGCATCAAGGATAGTTTGGGCAATTAATGCTCCTTGAATAATTTCATCAGCTCTTTCTCTCATTAACATATCGTCACAAGTGATAAATGGCTCACACTCGGCAGCATTGATGAGCAAAGTATTGATGGGTTGACTTTGATTTATTTTTAATTTCATGTGGGTTGGAAATACTGCACCACCTAAACCTACAATCCCTGACTGAGAAAGTGCTTCGATTAATTTAGTGCGGTCTAGTTTTTTCCATGAGATAGGCTTCTTTTCAACCCATGTATCTTTAAAATCCGGTTCGATTGTGATACAAAAATCAGGCAGGCCCGATGGATGGGGGAGTATTTCTTCGCTAATCTTTAAGATCTTCCCAGATGTGGGTGCATGGATCGAGGCAGAAATATTACCATCAGCTTCAGCAATAATTTGACCTTTAAGGACTTGATCGCCGGGTTTAACTTTAAGCTTCGCAACACGACCTACATGCTGTCTTAATGGAAGTACTAATTTTTTTGGAATAGGCAATCTTCCAATAGGTAAATTTGTTGATAGCGATTTATTTTCATTGGGGTGAACGCCACCGTTAAATTTAAAAATATTTTTAAATTGCATATAGCTTAAGCTCCATTAGCGTTTTGAATGTTATAGACAGGGTATTTCCATTTCCATGATTGAGAATTTTCAAGGACAGGCTCCATGGTGATGCAATCGACCGGACAAGGAGGTAAACATAATTCGCATCCTGTGCACTCGCTCGCAATGATGGTATGCATTTGTTTCGCAGCACCTAAAATAGCATCAACCGGACACGCTTGAATACAAAGAGTACAACCAATACAAGTTGATTCATCAATCAAGGCAACTGATTTTGGTTTTTGTACACCATGCTCTTGATTGAGCGGTTTAAATTCAACACCCATCAGCTCTGCTAATGCTTTAGCGCCGGTGTCGCCCCCTGGAGGACATTGATTAATATCAGCCTCACCTTTAGCAATAGCAGTTGCATAGGGTTTACAGCCAGGGTAGCCACATTGACCACATTGTGTTTGTGGAAGTATCGCGTCAATTCTTGCGACCATGGGGTCGCCATCTACCTTAAATTTAATCGCTGAATAACCTAAGACCAATCCCAAAAGGACAGCAAGAAAAATCATAACAAGAAGTGCGGTAAACATTAGCGATCCAAACCTGCAAAACCCATAAATGCCAGACTCATAATGGACGCTGTGACAAGAGCTACGGCAGTGCCTTTGAAGGCAGTTGGTATTTCAGCACCATCTAGGCGCTCTCTTAATGATGCAAATAGAATGAGTACTATTGAAAAACCAATCGCACCCCCAAAGCCAAATAATGCTGACTCTATAAGTGTCTGACTTGATTGCGCGTTCAAAAGAGGAATGCCTAATACAGCACAATTAGTGGTGATAAGAGGGAGAAAAATACCTAACACTTGATAGAGTAAGGGGAAGTTTTTTTCCATAAGCATTTCAGTAAACTGAACAACGCCTGCAATGACTACAATAAATGAAATGGTTCTTAAGTAGATAAGATCGTTAGGTTCAAGAAGATAGTGATTAATTGCCCAGCTAGTCATTGAGCCTATAGTTAATACAAAAGCAGTGGCAGCAGACATGCTGATTGATGTTTCTAGTTTCTTAGATACCCCCATAAAAGGGCAAAGCCCTAATATTTTCACTAACACGATATTGTTGACCAATACCGTGCTAATGATAATTAAGAAATAGTGTTGGATCATAAAGATAAATTATACGTTTAAAATTGCTTAAAATATTGATAGGTCATTTCTCTGACTGTTAAGTCCTTTGGAAGTTTAGGATCTTTTTAATAGCTTAAATATACCAATAATTCTATATTACTTCAAAGAATAAAGTTTTATAGTAATATAACTATTTTATATATAGTAAATGATCAATTTTTTTGGTGTTTAGCTATTTAAGTTAAAATAGCGACTTTACTAATTAATAGCCAATCTCATGTCACCTCAAGGCAGTATTGTTGCAATTGTTACCCCTATGTTTCCTGACGAAAGTCTTGATATCGATGCGCTTCATGGGTTAATTGACTTTCATATTAATGAAGGTACAGATGGTATTGTTATTGTGGGTACAACAGGCGAATCACCCACAGTGAATTATGAAGAACATTGCCAGCTTATTGAAACGACGGTTAAGTACGCTAATAAAAGGATTCCAGTCATAGCGGGTACAGGCGCTAACTCTACACAGGAAGCCATAGACCTTACAAAAGAAGCGAAACGCCTAGGTGCGGATGCTTGTTTGTTAGTCACACCTTATTACAACAAGCCGAATCAAGCAGGACTTTTGCAACACTTTACTAAGATTGCTAATGAGGTTGCTATTGATCAAATTCTTTATAACGTTCCTTCCAGAACAGGCTGTGATTTACAAAACGATACAGTATTAAAATTGAGCGAAATTCCGAATATTGTTGGCGTTAAAGATGCAACAGGAGATATGACTCGGGGTATAGATCTGATTAAGAGATTACCATCTCATTTTTCAATATTAAGTGGGGATGATGCTACCGCTTTGTCCTTTATGCTTCTTGGTGGCAAGGGTGTTATTTCTGTCACAGCAAATGTCGCCCCTAAATTAATGCATGAAATGTACGCATGTGCCATGTCTAAACAGAACGAAAAAGCTATCGAAATCAACCAGCAATTGTTTTCCCTTCATACAAATCTGTTTATAGAGTCGAATCCAATCCCTGTAAAATGGGCACTTAAAATAATGGGTCTTATTAAAGAAGGCATTCGATTACCTTTAGTGGAACTTAATCAAGAGCATCACAAAATTATTCAAACTGCTATGAAGGAAGCTCATATTCAATGAAATTACTCGCGCAAAGCAAATGGTTCTATGCATTACCGTTATTTTTACTCTTGAATGGCTGCGAAAATATTCCTTTTGTAGAGCGAGTCACAGCGCCTGACTATAAAGCGACTGGTAGATCTCGCCCACTAGAAGTGCCTCCTGATTTAACTTCAGCTACAACAAATGATGCATACGCAATCCCTGGTTCCACAAGTTATTCAGATTTTAAAAATGGTCAGCAACAAGATAATGGCCAGCCAAAAATTTTACCTAATCCAGAGGGGATGAAGATTGTAAAAGCGGGGGCTCAAAGATGGCTCGTCGTTAATGCGCCTGCTGAGAAAATTTGGCCATTAATTCGTGACTTTTGGATAGACATGGGATTTGCCGTAAAAAAAGAAAATCCAGAAGTAGGTGTCATGGAAACTGAGTGGATTAAAGAAGGTGATCTTATGACCAATGATAATAAGGGAACACTTGATAAATTTGACGCATGGCTTGATTCACTTGCATCAGGAACGGCTAACCGTAAAAAGTTTAGAACTCGGCTTGAGCGCGGTCTTCAAGATGGGACAACTGAAATTTATATGACACACCGAAGTATTGATACTGCTCCAGATGACGGTAAAGAAAAAATTCGGACGCCCTACGGAGTTGTGGATATGGGCTATAAAAATGACTCAAAATCCAAAGAAGATTCAAAAGTCGATTCTAGATCTGATGAGTTAGATGCTGAACTTTTACGAAGACTCATGGTGAAACTCGGCCTCGCAGATAAGCGAGCAAAAGAAATTATTGCCGCACCTATCAGCCAAAAGAGAGCTGAAATTAAAAAAGAGGCAGATGGAAGCTCCTCAGTCGAAATTCAAGATCCATTTGACCGCGCGTGGCGCAGAGTTGGCTTGGCATTAGATATCATTGGATTTGTGATCGAAGATAAAGACAGATCAAACGGAATCTATTTTGTAAAATATGCTGATGTTGATATTGATGACAGTCCTAAGAAGAAAAAAGGCGTTCTAGACTCTCTTATGTTCTGGAGTGACGACGATAAAAAAGATAAGCAAGCTAAAGATACAAGTCAAATCAAAGAAAAGCCTTTATCTGAAAGGCTGAAATTCTGGGGTGGTAGTGACAAAGAAAAAACTAATCCAGAAAAACAATATCGCATTAAAATTATCTCTATAGATAACGGTGGCTCTCAAGTTGTGATTGAGTACCAGGACGGTAAGAAAAATACGTCTTCTACCGCAAATCGAATCATCTCGCTTCTTTATGATCAATTAAAATAAAGATGCAATTCGCATCTTTAGGTAGCGGAAGTGCTGGCAATTCATTTGTAGTTAAGCAAAACAAATCACTATTAATGGTGGATTGCGGTTTTGCAATTCAAGATGTCGTATCTAGATTAGATCGACTTAATGAGACTCCTGAAAGTATTACAGGCATTCTCTTAACTCATGAGCATGAAGATCACGTCAAAGGCGCTTTTAAACTAGCAAACAAATTTAAGATCCCCATTTGGCTTTCCTATGGCACATATAAAATGTGTGAAAAACATATGATTAAATCTTATGAAATTGATTTTCATATGATTGATAGCCACAATGCATTTGAAATAGAAGACTTTACAGTTCAGCCCTTTCCAGTTCCTCATGATGCAAGAGAGCCTACTCAATTTACATTGAGCGACGGCAATCGTAAATTAGGCATTCTAACGGATACAGGCTCTTCAACGCCTCACATTGAAAATATGCTCCAGCACCTCGACGCTCTCATTATTGAATTTAATCACGACCTTAATTTGCTTGAATCAAGCGAATATACATTTAGCCTTAAGAAGAGAATAAGTGGCAAATTGGGCCATTTAGACAATCAAACAGCAGCGAATATTTTGGGAAAAATTCAATTCAAACAATTAAAGCATCTCGTGGCAGCTCATCTTAGCGAGAAAAACAATACTGAGGATTTAGTGAAAGAAGCTATTGTAGGAAAAATAGGATGCGAACGGGATTGGATAAAGATTGCAACGCAAGCCGATGGGACTTCGTGGCAAGTAATATAAAAAAAGCCGGTTAGAAACCGGCTTTTTTATTAAAACAATAGATTAATTATCTATTATTTAGCTTCAGCAGCTGGAGCAGCTTCAGCAGCTGGAGCTGCATCAGCAGCAGGAGCAGCTTCTTCTTTTTTGCCGCAAGCAGTTAAACCAATAGCTAATAGTAAAGCGATAAGTAGTGAACGTGTCATTTTTAATCCTTAAAATTAATGTTGAATTCGGGGCCTATAAACGACTCCCTACAAAATATTCTACAACAAAATAAGCGAGAAAGTTAATATTATTGAATAAAATCAATAAATCCCGAGAGATAGAGGGGTAGCAAGACCATCCCCAAAGCGTTCAAATCCTTTTTGTTCAAACTAGACTTGATTGAGATTTCTCTGTCATTTGCAAGTTGTTTTAGATACACGATGCTCTTCTTATCAGCCTCAATCAGTTCACCATTAATGTAAAAATTATTTTTTATAAAAAGCATTCTTGTTTTTGGATTAAGTTTTAGGGGTTTTTTTTCAAGATCTTTTATTAAAATTTCAACTGTCATAGATTTAGAAGTCTCGAAAATAGCACCTTCGATTGGCTCTGTGAGTAGTTGACCAATAAAAGTATTAATTGATTTCGCATTCCAGCGCAATTGATTCACAATCTGCTGAATTTTTTTTATCATATTTGAATTGATTTCAGCAGGATTTTTTTGAAGATTTAAATTCGGATCTTTATAAAGATCATTTTGATTTGTAATGAGGTTATCTTGAATAAAATCTAAAAATTTAGATTGGATCTCAAATGTCCCAGGCGCTCTGAATCCAATTGAATAAGTTAGGCAATCATCACTTTGAGATATACCCCAGTGACCTACATTGGGAGGCAAATACAGCATGTCACCTGGCTTAAGTACCCATGAATTTTTAGTCTTAAAATTAGTAATGATCTTAATAGCTGATTTTTTATCTAAAGAAAATTTCTTTTGATCACTAATTTTCCATTCTCTTTCGCCATGCGCTTGAAATAGAAATACATCATAAGAGTCATAGTGAGGGCCGACACTGCCTTTTTTTGTAGCAAAGCTCACCATCAAATCATCAAGACGAGCATAAGGTATAAATTTGAAAAGATTTAAAAATGACTCAGCAAAAGGAAGATGATGATTAATATTTTGAACAAGTATCGTCCAGGGCGTGTTAATTTTTTTAGGGACATCTGATTTTTTAAAAGGACCATACTTGACTTGCCAAATACCCCGTTTGAATTCAATCAGACGAGATATTGCATTTTCGTTTTGCGCTATTCTAAAAAGATCTTTTTCTGTAATTGGGGATTTGAAATTCTTAATTGCATCCCTAATTAAAAGAGGTTTTTTTTGCCAATATTTTTTTAGGAAGACATCGTTAGATATTTTTCCTAGAATATGATTTTTACGATCTAATCGCATAATATTTATTTAGCCTTATAACTTCCTAAGTTAAAATAACAGTGTTATGAGCCACCAATTAATTCGTTCGCTATTATTTAAGTTTGATGCAGAATTTTCGCATGACTTAACCCTTAAGGCACTATCTCTTTCTAATAAAATGGGTTTGCTGAGTTTCTTAAAAGCCCCTCATCCTTCGAGGCTTAGAACTGTCATGGGGATTCCCTTTCAAAACCCTGTGGGACTTGCTGCAGGCCTAGATAAGAATGCAAGCCATATTGATGCCTTAGGTAAATTAGGTTTTGGCTTTATTGAAGTTGGAACCATCACCCCAAGACCTCAACCAGGTAATCCAAGACCTCGATTATTTAGGTTGCCCGAGGTTCAGGGCATTATTAACCGTTTTGGCTTTAACAACATAGGTGTAGATGCTGCAGTTGAAAATATAAGATTGAGTAAATATAAAGGCGTACTTGGAATTAATATCGGTAAGAATTTTAATACCCCTATAGAAAGAGCTGCTGAGGATTATATTTTATGTATGAAAAAGGTATATCAGTACGCAAATTATATTGCAGTCAATATTTCCTCACCTAATACAAAAAATTTAAGAGATCTCCAGGAAACCAAAGCGCTTAATATTTTATTAGGCCAACTTAAACAAGAGCAAACTAGATTGAATGATTATTATGGGCGCTATGTACCTATTGCTTTAAAAATTTCACCTGACTTAACATCTAAGCATTTAGATGCAATATCGAAAAGCATCATCAAAAATAGAATTGATGGAGTCATAGCAACTAATACAACTATTAATAGAGATTCAGTAAGTGATCTTTCTAATGGAAAAGAAGCTGGTGGTATGTCAGGCAAGCCTTTATTTAATATGTCCAACTCAATTATTCGCGAGCTTTATTTAAGGCTTCAAGGAGAAGTTCCAATTATTGGTGTGGGTGGTATATCTTCTGGAGAAGATGCAGCAGAAAAAATAAATGCAGGTGCTGAGCTTGTTCAAATGTATTCAGGCCTAATTTACCAAGGAAGAAAGCTCATTCTTGATGCTTGCCATTCCATTGGTTAATGATATTGATTAAACCAAGGTTATATACCTATAGGCGCTGCCCTTATGCCATTCGATCAAGAATGGCCTTGCATCAAGCTAATATTGATTATGAATCTATAGAAATTTCACTCAAAGATAAATCAAGCGAATTCTTAGCATTAAGCCCTAAAGGAACAGTTCCCGTATTGGTAGATGTAAATGGCGAAGTCATCGAAGAGAGTCTTGAGATTATGTTATGGGCTCTAAACCAAAACGATCCAGCATGTTGGCTTTTAAATGATGAGAATATTAGCCGTAAACTCATTGATGAAAATGATCTTAATTTTAAGAAAAATTTAGATAGATATAAATATGCCGATCGTTTTCCAGAGCATTCGAAAGAGCACTATCGCTCTCAATGTGAAATTTTTCTGAATTTATTAAACGATAAATTACAAACTAATCATTACTTAATGGCAGAAAGAATAACTTTTGCTGATGTAGCAATCTTTCCATTTATAAGACAATTTGCATTGGTAGATGAGGATTGGTTTTTAAATTCTAAGTATCAAGAATTAAAAAAATGGCTAAACGATTTTAAAAACACCGAAATGTTTCAAGAGGTGATGAAGAAAAATTAAGACTCTTGAAGAATGGCTTTATTTTCTTCTTCGAAAATTAATTTCACTTTGTCATTGCTATCAATATCAATGATTACATTGCCACCATTAGTGAGCTTACCAAAGAGTAGTTCATCTGCAAGGGCCTTTCTGATTGTATCTTGAATGAGGCGAGACATGGGTCTTGCTCCCATACTCGGATCAAAGCCGTTTTTGGCTAGGTATGATTTGAGAGACTCCGTGAAAGTTGCGTCTACTTTTTTCTCATGTAACTGATCTTCAAGCTGCATCAGGAATTTGTCGACAACTTTTAAAATGACATCATGACTGAGAGGCGCGAATGATACAGTTGCATCAAGTCTATTTCTAAATTCAGGGGTAAATAAGCGTTTGATTTCCGCTTGCTCGTCACCCATTTTTTTAGACTGTGTAAATCCCATAGAAGTTTTTGATAAAGACTCTGCACCAGCATTGGTTGTCATAATCAGGGTAACGTTTCTAAAGTCTGTTTTTCTACCGTTACTGTCTGTTAAAGATCCATGATCCATCACTTGTAGGAGAATATTAAAGATATCAGGGTGCGCTTTTTCAATCTCATCAAGAAGAAGAACGCAATAAGGTTGTTTATTGACAGCTTCCGTCATTAAGCCACCTTGCTCGAATCCAACATAACCTGGTGGAGCCCCAATAAGTCTTGATACTGCATGCCTTTCCATATACTCACTCATATCGATACGAACGAGTTCAATCCCTAGGATGTAAGCCAGTTGGCGAGCTACCTCTGTTTTTCCAACACCTGTTGGTCCGCTAAAAAGGAAATTACCTATAGGCTTATTTGGAACGCCCAATCCACTTCTTGTCATTTTTATAGCGCTAGATAAATTTTCAATCGCTTTATCTTGACCAAAAATAACTGCTTTAAGATCGCGCTCGAGATTTTTTAGAGCATGCTTATCGTCATTGGAAATATTTTTTGGAGGGATCTTAGCAATCTTAGCTACGACTTCTTCAATTTCTTTATTAGTGATTACTTTCTTCTGTTTATTTTTTGGAAGTATTCTCTGAGCAGCACCTGCCTCATCAATGACATCAATCGCTTTATCAGGAAGATGCCTATCATTAATATATTTTGCAGAAAGTTCGGCTGCACTATGAATTGCTGCAACAGAATACTTTACGTTGTGATGTTTTTCAAACCTAGTTTTAAGGCCTTTAAGAATATTAATCGTATCAAGAATGCTTGGCTCATTAACATCAATTTTTTGAAATCTTCTTGCGAGCGCATGATCTTTTTCGAAAACCATTCTATATTCTTGATAAGTCGTCGCACCAATACATTTAATAGTTCCGTTTGATAATGCTGGTTTAAGTAGGTTAGATGCATCGAGCGTTCCTCCGCTTGCAGATCCAGCCCCTATGAGCGTGTGAATTTCATCAATAAATAAAATAGCATCTTTATGTTCATTGAGTTGCTTCATCACAGATTTGAGTCTTTGCTCAAAATCTCCCCGGTATTTCGTGCCTGCTAACAATGTGCCCATATCGAGCGAGAATATGGTTGTCCCTTCTAGGATGGTAGGCACTTCCTTGTCTACAATTCTTTTTGCAAGTCCTTCAGCAATTGCAGTCTTTCCAACACCGGCTTCACCTACCAAAAGAGGATTGTTTTTTCTTCTTCTGCAGAGAGTTTGGATGACTCGCTCAATTTCTGAATCTCGACCAATCAGAGGGTCAATTTTCCCGGCTAAAACCATCTTATTAAGATTAACCGTGTAAGTTTCTAGAGCTTTGCTACTGGATGATTCTTGATCACTTTCTTGTTCTGTAGATGGTTTAGGAGTTTCACCCTCATTTAATTTAGATACTCCATGCGCAATAAAATTAACGACATCAAGGCGTGTTACACCTTGCTGATGAAGAAAGTAAACTGCATGTGAATCTTTTTCGCCATAAATTGCAACTAATACATTTGCTCCATTGACTTCTTTTTTGCCAGAGGATTGCACATGAAGCATTGCTCTTTGAATGACTCTTTGAAATCCAAGCGTGGGCTGTGTATCAACTTCATCCTCGCCAGATATAGTTGGCGTATGTTCGTCGATATATTGAGTTAATTCATTTCTGAGAATTTCAACATTTGAGCCGCAGGCTTTAAGTACTTCTGCTGCAGAAGGATTATCAAGCATAGCAAGAAGCAAATGTTCAACCGTAATAAGTTCGTGACGCTTTTGTCTTGCATCCATAAATGCCATATGCAGGCTTACTTCGAGTTCTTGAGCTATCATAATTTAAATTTAATCAATTCTTTCAATAATACATTGCAAAGGATGTTGGTGTTCTTTAGCATAGTTTAGCACTTGATTCATTTTTGTTTCTGCAATATCTATAGGAAATATTCCACATACACCCAAGCCCTCTGTATGTATTTTTAACATTATACGAGTAGCCTCATCAACACTTTTATTAAAAAAACGCTGAATTGTATTCACAACGAATTCCATAGGCGTAAAGTCATCATTCAGTATAATAACTTTATACATGCTAGGAAGTTTAGTCTTAGCTTTCTTTGGACTAAGCTTTAGGTCTTCAGTTGCATTTACTTTTGGCATGAGTTAATCCCTATTTATTATTGTGATTAAAAAAAATAAAAACTCAAGCAATTCTTCAGGAGAATTTTAAAAAAATTACGACAGAGGATAGATTTTTATGCTCTTTACAATTCGGTCGTGAGACTGAAGAACTTCCATAGTATGGTTGGCAATTTTGAAACTTGTATTCGGTTCTGGGATATCTTCAAAGTATTCTAACACCAAGCCATTCAATGTCTTAGGCCCGTCAATTGGGAATTGAAGATCCAATTTTTTATTAAGTGTTCGAATCGTTACACTGCCATCTACAATCCACCCCCCATCTTCGTCTTGAGTAAATTTAGATGATTTCGAAAGAAAATCTAAGTTAAATTCACCCACAATTTCCTCTAAAATATCCTCAAGGCTTATAAGGCCAATAAATTCGCCATGCTCATTTACAATTAAACCAATTCTTTCTTGCCTGTCCTGAAAGTGCTGCATTTGATTGTATAAAGGTGTACCAGATGGAATAAAGTAAGGTTCTGAAATAAGCTCTTTTAAATCATCCTTTGTAATTTTATTTAAAGCATCATGCATATTAAGTTGCTTAATAATTTTTTGAGTATTAAGTAACCCTAAGATACTGTCAGGCGAATTTGTTTTTACCAGTATTCTGCTGTGCTGGAAAGTAAGTAATTTCTGAATAATTTCTTCATCCATTAAGTCAAAATCAATTGTTTCAACAAAAGTATGCGGAATCATAATGTCGTCTACCGTGATACGCTCGAGCTCAAATACATTAAGTAGTATTTTGCGATGCTGATTCGGAATGAATTGACCTGCTTCAGAAATAATACTTCTTAATTCATCCATTGATATTGCATGAAGATTGTTATTCAAATCAAGTTTGACATTAAATATTTTTACAAAACTTAATACAAAAAAGTTTACTACTGCCACAATTGGATAAAGAATTTTTAAAAGAGGGTAGAGGATATAGCCGCAGAAAAATGCAAATCGTTCTGGCTTGGAAGCTGCAATAACTTTTGGAGATACTTCACCAAAAATGAGAATTAAGAATGTGGTCACTAAGGTTCCAGCCATAAGTGCTATTTGTCCTTCTCCATAGAGGCGCACTGTAATAATAGTCACAATCATTGCAGACGCTGCACTTGCAAATTCTTTACAAAGGAGAATGACGCCTAAAAGCTTTGCAGGCGAAGAGAGTAATTTATTTGTGAGTATTGCGGCATGATTGCCCTGAGAGACTAAATGTTTTAATCGATAGCGGTTGAGTGTCATTAAGCTTGTTTCAGCAAGCGAGAAAAAAGCAGCAATAGCCAGCAAAGCTATAAGAATGACAAATTGATAACTAATAGAAAGGGTATTCAAAGTTTAAAAAAACTTATGGATTAATTTCTTTTGACGTATCTTCTTTGGATTGATCTGGAACGAGATTGCGCTGAGATACGCCAAGCCACATTGCAACTGGACATGCGACAAGTACTGATGAATAGATGCCGAATAAAATACCAATAGTTAATGCAAGAGCAAAGTTATGAAGCGTTTCTCCGCCAAAAAATAACATCGAGCACACCATTGTTTGAGTCATCAAATGCGTGATGATAGTGCGAGACATTGTTCTTGTGATTGCATTGTCAATTACTTCAACCACATTAGCTTTTCTCATTTTTTTAAAGTTTTCTCTGACGCGATCAAAAACCACAACCGATTCATTTACAGAATAACCTAATACAGCAAGGATAGCTGCGAGGACAGTGAGGTTAAATTCCCATTGGAAAAATGCAAAGAAGCCTAAAATAATTATGACATCATGCATATTGGCAATGATTGCAGCAACTGCAAAACGCCATTCAAATCTTAATGCAAGATAAGCAATAATTCCAAAACATACAAGAAGCAGAGCGAGCGCACCATTTGCATAGAGCTCTTCCCCAACTTGCGATCCGACAGACTCTACCCTTTGTATTTTTGTATCTTTATCACTTTCAATAAGTGCTGCCGATACTTTTTCTGATAATTGAGCGATAGATAAATCTTGTCGAATAGGTAAGCGGATTAATACATCCTTACTTGTACCAAAGTTTTGTACTGTCGTGTCTTTAAGATCAATTTTATCCATGACTTGACGAATCTTATCGATATCTGCTGGGTGGCTATAACTTACTTCCATAAGTGTGCCACCAGTAAAATCTACACCAAGATTAAGGCCTTTAATGCTTAAAAAGAGGACAGCAATAATAAACGTAATGAGAGAAATGGTCGTGGTTAATCGACCGTAACTCATAAAAGGAATATCTTTTTTTATTCTAAATAATTCCATAATTAATCTTCTTTTGGCCTATAGATTTGACCAATAGACAATTTATCAATTTTGCGACGATAACCATACATAATATTGACAATCGCTCTTGATACTAAAATAGCACTGAACATAGAAGTTAAAATACCTAATACGTGAACAACAGCAAACCCTTTAATAGGACCTGTACCAAACATGAATAAGGCGAGACCTGCAATTAATGTCGTGACATTAGAGTCTAGAATAGTATCAAAAGCCCGATCATAACCAGCATGAATACTTGCTTGCGGCGTATTGCCATTTCTAAGTTCTTCCCTGATTCTTTCATTAATGAGTACATTTGCATCAATCGCCATACCTAATGCTAAGGCAATCGCTGCTAGTCCAGGAAGTGTTAGGGTCGCTTGAATAATAGATAATAAAGCGACGAGTAATAATAAATTTACAGCAAGCGCAAAAATAGAAACGCCACCAAAGGCCATGTAGTAAATAATCATCATGATTGAAATAGCTGCAAAACCCCATAAAGTCGAGTGAACACCGCGTTTAATATTTTCTTCCCCCATGCTAGGACCCACTGTTCGCTCTTCAATAATTTGCATTGGTGCTGCCAAAGCCCCGGCCCTTAATAAAAGAGATATATCAGTAGCCTCTTGAGGACTATTCATACCAGAAATTTGTACTCGACCACCACCAATTTCCTGTTGGATGACAGGCGCTGTAACCACTTCCGTTTGTCCTTTTTCTACAAGAAGAATAGCTAAACGCTTACCTACATTTTCTCGCGTGACTTGTTTAAATATGTTTGAGCCTCTTCCGTCTAGCGTGACATGTACAACAGATCTTCCTGATTGTTGATCAACACCAGGCCCAGCATCTGTGATTCTTTCACCTGTCAGTAATACGTTTTTCTTAACGAGAATGGGTCTACCGTCTCTGTCTTTAAAAAGATCGTCACCAAAAGGTGTATTCCCTTTTTGAGCGCTTTCTAATGTAGCGATATCTGTTTTATCTTCATCGACTAATCTGATTTCGAGTGTCGCTGTTCGGCCAAGAATTTCTTTGGCTTTTGCTGTGTCTTGAACACCGGGGAGTTGCACCACGATTCGGTCTAAACCTTGTTGTTGAATGATAGGCTCTGCAACGCCAAGTTCGTTAATTCGGTTATGAAGTGTTTGTAAGTTTTGTTTAAGCGCAAATTCTTGAATTTTTTTCTTGCCCATTTCACTCATACTAATGTCAAGCGCTTTATCTTTACCAACCGATGATTCATTGACCATTAAATCTGGATAATTTACTTTGATAATTTTTTTAGCTTTTTCGAGATCTTCTTGGCTGTCGAACTGAAGTTTTACAATTTCATTTAATCTAGAAGCACCAATATAAGAAATACGTTCTTTCCTGAGCGCCATGCGAAAATCATTAAGGTTACTTTCAGCTGCTTGTTCCGATGCAGCTTTCATATCTACCTGAAGAAGAAAGTGCACGCCGCCTCTTAAATCCAAACCCAAATACATTGGGATAGCACCAATTTTAGATAGCCATGAAGGCGATTTAGAAACCAGGTTAAGTGCGATTACATAGTTAGCGCCCAGAGCATTTTGAAGAATATCTTTTGCTTTAAGCTGGTTATCAGGATTTGCAAATTTAATTTTAATGCCATTGGGTTCTTGAACGATGCCATCGAAAGGAAGATTTGCTTCTTTTAAACTACCTTCAATCGACGCCAATATAGATAAATCTAATTTATCTGATGACTTGGTTGGCATGATTTGAACTGCAGGCGATTCCCCAAAAAAATTAGGAATTGAGTAGATAAGGCCAATAAAAATTGCAACTAAGACAAGACCATACTTCCATTTAGGATATTGATTCATGATGAACTTAAGCTATCACTTCAGAAATTAGATAGATTTGATGGTGCCTTTAGTTAGCAAGGTTATGACGGATTGTTTCTGAATATGAATTTGAGTGCCAGCTGCAATTTCTATGGTTACATACTGATCTTTGATTTTGACCACTTTACCAAGGAAGCCTCCATTGGTCACAATTTCGTCATCTTTTTTGAGTGAGTCAATCATGAGCTTATGGGCTTTTGCTTGTTTCATTTGTGGGCGAATTAACATGAAGTAAAAAAGCACAAAAATGATGATAAATGGCAAAAAGCTCATGAGATCAGTGGGTACCGCTTCAGCGGCATATGCGTAACTTATAAACATTTATATTCCTACAGGTAATTAATTTTAAAGGTTAATTTTAACACAGCAGACATTTATTGAATGCCGCGTTGACGGTTTTGATGGAATATTTTTCTATAAGTTTCAAATGTTCCATTTTCAATAGCAAGCCTAGCTTCTTGTATTATTTTTTGATAATAGGACAAGTTATGGATCGTATTTAATCGAGAGCCCAGCATTTCCCCAATCCTAAAAAGATGGTGAAGATAAGCGCGAGAATAGTTTTGGCATGTATAACATCCGCAATCGCTATCGATTGGATTTGTATCATTTTTATACTGCGTATTTTTAAGCTTTAGATCACCATACTTAGTAAATAGCCAACCATTCCTGGCATTCCTTGTTGGCATGACACAATCGAACATATCAATACCATGAGCAATGGCTTCAATAATGTCTTCTGGGGTACCTACCCCCATTAAATAGCGAGGCTTGTCTTCTGGCATTTTAGGCGCGATAAAATCAATCACTTTGCGCATCTCTTCTTTAGGTTCGCCGACAGATAATCCACCAATGGCATAGCCATCGAAATTGATTTTTTTTAATTCATCAAGTGAATGTTCCCTCAGATCTTCGAACATGCCTCCTTGAATGATTCCGAACAAAGCATTCTTATTTGTTACGTGAGCCACTTTACTTCTATAGGCCCACTTTAAACTTAGCTCCATAGAAGCTTTTGCTTCCTCATGCGAGGCTGGATAGGGGGTGCATTCGTCAAAGATCATGACGATGTCTGAGTTAAGTGTTCTTTGAATTCGCATGGATTCTTCAGGGCTTAAGAAACAAGTATCACCGTTAATAGGCGATTTAAACTCAACACCTTCCTCAGTAATTTTTCTCATTTTGCCAAGACTCCATACCTGAAAACCACCAGAGTCTGTGAGCATCGATCGATGCCATTGGATAAAATCATGCAACCCTTTAAAGGCTGAAATTGTATCTAACCCTGGTCGGAGCCAGAGGTGAAAAGTATTGCCAAGGATAATTTCAAAACCAATTGATTCTAGATCTTGAGGGCTTAAAGACTTCACAGCGCCATAGGTGCCCACAGGCATAAATACCGGTGTTTGGACAGTGCCATGTTGAAGCTTGAGTTCACCTCGTCTAGCTTCACCATCTTTTTGAATGAGCTTAAATTGCATCTTTGATTTTTAGTTCTCGATAGCGGTAAGTCAATGAGTATAAATTAGAATTAATGAAATCGTTAAAGCTTTGTTATACTAAAAGATTGAGTTTCCAACTAAAAATAACACATGAAAAAGTTAAAAAGTATGGGAAAAAATAAAGAAGATTTGTTAAGAAATAAAATAGGTCAGCATACTTTTTATTTGCTACCCAATTTTATTACCACTGCTGCTTTATTCTCCGGATTTTATTCCATCGTTCAAGCTATGAATGGTAACTATGAGCTCTCTGCTATTGCAATTTTTATTGCCATTATTTTGGATGGATTAGATGGACGTATCGCGCGACTCACGCATACAGAAAGTGCTTTTGGAGCCGAATACGACAGTCTTTCCGATATGGTTTCATTTGGTGTAGCGCCGGCCCTCATCTTATATGTATGGACATTAAAGCCCTTAGGTAAGCTGGGTTGGATCGCGGCTTTTATTTATTGCTGTTGTGCAGCCTTTAGACTCGCTCGCTTCAACGTTAAGCTAGACCGAGATGAAAAAAAATATTTTTTTGGATTACCAAGCCCGGCAGCAGCAGCTTTGCTTGTAAGTTTTGTCTGGGTATCAAATGAAAACGGCTTTAGTGGCAACGAGATTTTTTTCAATATGATTAAAATGAAATGGGTTTCTTGGTCACTCACCATAGTGATTGCACTCTCAATGGTCAGTGAAATTAGATTTTATAGTGGCAAAGATATTAATCTAAGAAATAGTGTTCCATCCGTCGCTATTCTATTAGTCATTTTGGCATTTGTATTAGTTTCTTATAGCCCGCCTGAAGCCATTTTTATTGTGGTGGGTTGTTACTTCCTGTCAGGCTATTTCAATTTCATTAGAAATTTTACATTTAAAAATAAGGCAGTAGCGAATGCAACAAGAAATAAAAAATAACAAACTCATCATTTTTGATACCACCTTAAGGGATGGGGAGCAAAGTCCTGGTGCATCGATGACACAGGAAGAAAAGTTGCGCATTGCAAGGCAGCTTGAGAAACTTGGTGTCGATGTCATTGAGGCAGGCTTTGCAGCAGCAAGCCCTGGAGACTTTAATTCTATAAGCGCTGTTGCGAAAAATATTAAAGAGTCAACTGTTTGCTCACTAGCACGTGCCGTTGAAAACGATATTCGCAAAGCTGGCGAGGCTATCCAACATGCAAAAAAAGGACGTATCCATACCTTCATTGCGACTAGCAAAATTCACATGGAAAATAAACTTCGCATGTCAGAGGATGAAGTATTAGATCGAGCCATTCAAGCCGTGAAATGGTCTTTGGAATATACCGACGATGTCGAGTTTTCTGCTGAAGATGCGGTGCGATCCGAAATGGATTTTCTTGTAAAAGTGTTTAACGCCGTGATTAAAGTGGGTGCTAAAACAATCAATGTGCCCGATACAGTTGGATATTCGATCCCAGGTGTTTGGGGTGAACGTATGAAGGCCCTTATTAGTCAAGTTGAAAATTCTTCAAAAGTAGTATGGTCAACGCATTGTCATAATGATTTAGGTATGGCAGTTGCAAATTCCCTTGCAGCAGTGATGAATGGCGCTAGGCAAGTTGAATGCACGATTAATGGATTAGGCGAAAGAGCGGGTAATGCAAGCCTAGAAGAAATTGTGATGGCCGTTAAAACAAGAAAAGATTTATTTAATTTAACGACAGGTATTGATACCACACAAATTGTCCCGACTTCAAAATTGGTGTCCACAATTACAGGCTACCCCGTCCAGCCCAATAAGGCGATTGTAGGGGCAAATGCTTTTGCGCATGAATCTGGTATCCATCAAGATGGCGTTTTAAAACATAGAGAAACCTATGAAATTATGCGCGCGCAAGATGTGGGTTGGGGTGCAAATAAGATTTCACTTGGAAAATTGTCAGGTCGTAATGCATTTAAAACAAGGCTCCAAGAATTGGGTATCGACATTCAGTCAGAAGATATTATCAATGCCTCATTTGCAAGATTTAAAGATTTAGCGGATAAAAAATCAGAAATTTTTGATGAAGATATCCATGCGCTTATGAGTGAAGAATATACTTCTGAAGCGATAGAGCATTACAAATTAATTCATTTAAAGGCCATGTCAGAAACAGGCACAACTCCTCATGCGGTTATTAAAATTTCCGAAAATGGAAAAGAGGTTATGGCCGAATCTTCTGGCGGCGGACCTGTAGATGCCACATTTAAAGCCATCGAAAAAATTGCAAACTCAGGCGCAGAACTTCAACTGTATTCTGTAAATAACATCACAAGCGGCACAGACGCTCAAGGTGAAGTGACTGTGAGATTAGCCAAGGGCGGTCGTATTGTGAATGGTCAAGGTGCGGATATCGATATTGTGATTGCATCTGCTAAAGCGTACATCAATGGACTAAATAAACTCCATTCCAAATTAGAACGTGCCCATCCTCAGGTTTAGAGCTTAATTTGAATTTAGCACTCTTCGATTTAGACAATACTATTTTAGCGGGCGACAGTGACTACAACTGGAGCCGATTTCTTATTCAAGAAGGCTATCTAGATGGCGCAATTCATGCTGAAAAAAATGAGAAATTCTACGCTGAGTATAAAGATGGAACATTAGATATATTTGCATTCGTTGAGTTTCAATTCAAACCGCTTGCTAGGAATCCTAGAAGTGTTCTTAATCAACTCCTTAAAAAATATGTAGAAGAAGTGATTAAACCTATGATTACTGAAAAGGCTCGTGCGCTCGTCAAAAAGCATCAAGAAGCAGGTGATCTTATTATTGTAATTACAGCGACCAATAGCTTTATTACAAAACCAATCGCCGCATTATTTGGTATTGAAAATTTGATAGGTACTGACCCTGAAGAAAAAGAGGGTGAATTTACTGGAAAAGTTTCGGGGACTCCGTCTTTTAAAGAGGGGAAGGTCACACGTCTTGAAGCATGGCTTAAAAGTAAACATTTATCATTAGCTAGTTTTGAAAAGTCATATTTCTATAGCGACTCTCATAATGACTTACCTTTAATGGAAAAAGTCACACACCCTGTAGCGGTTGATTCCGACGATATATTAAGTGAATATGCAACATCTAAAGGCTGGCCTCAAATTTCTTTGAGATGATTTCTTATCTATGAAGAATAATTTCTAAAACGAATTTGCTACCAAGATAAGACAACAAAAGAAATACAAAAGCGGTGAGTGAGATATAGATAGAATTTCTACCACGCCAACCATAAAGTCTTTTGCCTACTAAAAGAAGCCCATAAATCAGCCAAGCTAATATTGAGAAAACTGATTTGTGGTTAAACTGAAGCGGGGTTCCAAAAAGCTGCTCTGAAAATAGAATGCCGCTGATAAGTGTGATGGTCAGTAAAATAAACCCAATCTTATTAATATTAAACAGGAAATTTTCCATTTCAATGAGGGGCTGGAAGCCACTTAAGATCATGTCTATTTTCTTTTTCTGATGTAATTTTTTTTCAAAAATTAAAATGAAAATGGCCACGTAAGCTGAAAAAGTAAATAGACTATATGCCAGTAAAGCAATGGCAATATGGGTCATAAATAATGGCGATAAATCAGTTGTGAGGAAATGATTTGATACAAATAAGGGATGTATGATCAGTAAAAACGCTGATGGAATAAGCAAAAACGGCTGCAGATAATTAAAATTTTTATTAAAATTAAGTATCCAAAAAATCAAAATACTAAAGAATGAAGTGACAATAAGGGCGTTAGAAAAACCCAGATTAATTGGATTAAAAGAAATGCTGGCTTTAAGAATTGTAAAATGAGCTAATAAGCCGATACCAATCAATAGTGCATTTAAATTAGTGAGATTTTTGTCTGGTATTTGTTTTTTAAATAGCAACAGGCTTGGTGTGAGGTAACACAAAGACGTGATTAAAATAGGTAGCCAAATTTCCATAATTTTTAATTGGTAATTAAAGGTTTAATATACCATGTACATTAAGAAGAGTTAACCTAAAACAGGATGAACGCATGTTAGAAAATCTTACTGACCGACTACAAAGTGTCATTAAAACAATTCGCGGGCAAGCCAGGTTTACTGAGCAAAATATTAGTGATGCTATGCGCGAAGTTAGAATCGCTTTAATTGAAGCAGACGTTGCCCTAGCTGTTGTAAAAGATTTTATCGATCGCGTTAAAACTAAAGCGCTCGGTGTCGAAGTATTGCAAAGCCTATCTCCAGGACAAGCGATTATTAAAATTGTCCAAGATGAGCTTACAGTTCTCATGGGTGCTCAAAATGTTTCTCTAGATCTGAATGTTGCTCCCCCAGCTATTATTCTCATGGCAGGTCTGCAGGGCTCGGGTAAAACAACCACTTCTGCCAAGCTTGCAAAATTGCTTATTGAAAAAAAGAAAAAAGTGTTACTTGCGAGTGCTGATGTATATCGCCCTGCAGCGATTGATCAACTTAAAGTTCTCGCCAAAAGTCTTAATATTGAGTGCTTTGATTCAAACCCTTCCCAGAAGCCATTAAAGATTGCAACAGAAACGATCGATTACGCAAAAAAGCATTTTTTTGATGTGGTGATTTTTGATACCGCTGGTCGCTTAGGTATTGATGTTGAAATGATGGATGAAATCACAGCGCTTTATAAAAAATTAAATCCAGTAGAAACTTTATTTGTGGTCGATGCCATGCAAGGACAAGATGCAGTGAATACTGCAAAAGCTTTTGGTGACGCATTACCTTTAACAGGTGTTATTTTAACTAAGCTAGATAGTGATACACGCGGAGGTGCTGCTTTATCTGTGCGTCAAGTTACAGGTAAGCCTATCAAGTATATTGGGACAAGTGAAAAAATTAATGGCCTAGAACCTTTCCATCCTGAAAGAATGGCGTCAAGAATTCTTGGCATGGGTGACATTGTAAGTCTTGTCGAAGATGCGCAGAAAACATTAGATGTTAAAGAGGCTGAGAAGTTAGCAGAAAAAGTTAAATCAGGAAAAAATTTCGATCTAGAAGATTTCAAAAATCAAATAGCGCAGATGAAAAAAATGGGTGGCGTAAGTGCCATGATGGATAAGATGCCAGCTCAATTTACGAGCGCTGCATCTAAAGTTAATCCTGAAGATGGCGATAAATCACTTCGTCAAATAGAAGCGATCATTAGCTCAATGACGCCTCTTGAAAGAAGAAAGCCTGAATTGATTAAAGCTACAAGAAAGAAAAGAATTGCTATGGGATCTGGTGTACAAGTCCAAGATGTGAATCGCGTCCTTAATCAGTTTGAAGAGATGCAAAAGATGATGAAAATGTTCTCAAAAGGTGGGTTGGGTAAGCTTATGCGCGGCATGGCGGGCAAAATACCTAGTTTAAGACCTTAATCTTCCGTAATCATTATTGACCAATCAGGCCCAATAACGGATAATTCCATGTTTTGTTTATTCTGGGTTGGTAGCTCAGTTGGTAGAGCAGCGGACTTTTAATCCGTTTGTCGCGGGTTCGACCCCCGCCCGACCCACCATTTATATCAAGGACTTTGGAGCATTAACCTTCAAAAGTCCAATTCAAATTACATCTTAAACTTCGTATAGACTGCACAATAAAATCAGTGGCATTAGTATTTTCATAGACACTTCGTTTCTAATAGTTTTAATTTTATTAAACTTAAATTTGATTAGAAATTAAAAAAATATTTTGCTCTTTTGTTATTTCGTTTTGCGCTATTTTTAATTACTTCTTGTTTAGCTTTTTATTAAAGTGGTGCGCCCGAAGAGATTCGAACTCCTGACCCCTTGGTTCGAAGCCAAGTACTCTATCCAGCTGAGCTACGGGCGCATAAATACTAGAGATGACAAAAGTGGCGCGCCCGAAGAGATTCGAACTCCTGACCCCTTGGTTCGTAGCCAAGTACTCTATCCAGCTGAGCTACGGGCGCGTTGTGACATTATAACTTAATGATATTGAATAATGGCGGAGAGCGAGGGATTCGAACCCTCGATACAGGTTTAAGCCCGTATGCTTCCTTAGCAGGGAAGTGCCTTCGACCTCTCGGCCAGCTCTCCAGAAGCGCGAACAATACGCTAAATTGCTTTAAAAATCAATTTCTAGTGCTTATGCGTCAAGTCCAAAAGCTTTGTGAAGGGCTCTGACCGCAAGCTCTAGATATTTCTCGTCAATAAGTACTGAAATTTTAATTTCGCTTGTTGAGATCATGTCGATATTAATGCCTTCTTCGGACAATGTTCTAAACATTTGGCTTGCAACGCCAACGTGAGAGCGCATACCAACACCTACGATGGATACTTTTGCAATTTTATCGTTTCCATTTACTTCTCTAGCGTTCACGTGACCCTTAACTTTTTCATTAAGAATGCCTAAGGCTTTATTTAAATCAATTCTATGCACGGTAAATGTAAAGTCAGTTGTTCCAACAGCGCCTACATTTTGAATAATCATATCAACATCGATATTGGCATCTGCAATGGGGCCTAATATTTGATAAGCAATACCTGGCTTATCTGGCACACCAAGAATACTTACCTTGGCTTCATCACGATTAAAAGCAATACCTGAAATAATGGGATCTTCCATTTTATTTTTTTCCTCAAATGTAATGAGAGTGCCGTCACCTTCTTCTTCAAAGCTTGATAACACTCTTAATTTAACCTTGTATTTACCTGCGAATTCGACTGCTCTAATTTGAAGTACTTTTGATCCTAGACTTGCCATTTCTAACATCTCTTCAAAAGTAATTGAATCTAATTTCTTAGCTTCAGGCACCACTCTAGGATCGGTTGTATAAATACCATCCACATCTGTATAAATTTGGCATTCATCAGCTTTAAGCGCTGCAGCTAGCGCAACTCCTGTTGTATCTGAGCCACCACGTCCAAGGGTCGTAATATTGCCTTGTTCATCCTCACCTTGGAATCCAGCAACGACCACAACATAACCTTGATCTAAATCTTCTTGAATATTGTGATGGTCAATTTTTAAAATTCTAGCTTTAGTGTGAGCATCATCCGTTAGAATTTTGACTTGGGAGCCGGTATAGCTTTTAGCCTTAATACCAAGCTCAATTAAAGCAAGTGTTGTCATACCAATAGTAACTTGTTCGCCTGTAGACACTATGACATCTAACTCACGTGGATTAGGTTCCATCATAATCTCTCTAGCAAGCCCAATGAGTCGATTAGTTTCACCAGACATGGCAGACACCACCACAACGATTTGGTGTCCGAGCGATTTATATCGAGCTACACGTCTTGCAACAGCCCGAATTCTTTCTGGCGTTCCAACTGATGTACCACCGTATTTTTGTACAATTAAACTCATAGATATTTAGTTAAGTATTATTTTCTTTAATTGAGTTAAGCAATCACTAAAAGCTTGATCAAGAAGTTCTGGTTTTGATCCTCCAGCCATTGCAAGATCAGGCTTACCACCACCTTTACCCCCAATCGCAAGGGCTAGTTCATTTGCGATTTCACCTGCTTTTATTTTGTTCACAAGATCATGCGTCACGCCGACCGCTAGAGTGACTTTATCTTGATCAACACCACTTAAAATTATAACTGCACTTTTGAGTTCTGCTTTAAGTTTATCAATGGTCTCTCTCAATGCCTGCGCATCGGCAGCACCCAATTTTTCCATCACAACTTTAACGTCTCCTATGGAGATCGCTTTTTTAGATAAGTTACCACTTTCAGAAGAAGCAATTTTTGATTTCAGTTGCTGAATATTTTTTTCCTGTTCTTTCATGAGATCTTGGATTTGATCAATTTTGCTTAAAAGTTCGGAGGAGGGGACTTTTAGATCATGTGCTAAACGATCAATGATTGAAACATGCTCGTTCATATAATGAATGACATTAAATCCCGTTGTCGCTTCAATGCGTCGAATACCGGAGGAGATACCTGTTTCAGAAATAATTTTGAAGGCGCCAATATCCCCCGTTCTTTTCACATGCGTGCCGCCGCATAGTTCTTTACTTGATCCAATACTAAGCACTCTTACCTCGTCAGCATATTTCTCACCAAAGAGCATCATGGCGCCACTTTTTTTGGCGTCATCTAGATGCATAGTTTTGGCTTCCGTATCTGTATTGTTTAGTATTTCTTGGTTCACAAACATTTCAACAGATTTAATTTCATCTGAAGTTAAAGCCTTGGGGTGTGAAAAGTCAAAACGCGTTTTTGATTCGTCAACAAGCGAACCTTTTTGTTCAACATGAGAGCCTAAGGTGTTCTTAAGACCCTTATGTAATAAATGGGTTGCTGAATGATTTCGCATAATATTTTTCCGGGAATCATTTTCAACGGATGCCATGACTTCATCAGATACTTTTAAGCTGTTCGTTTCAACTACACCAAAGTGAGCATAAATTTTTGCTTTGATTTTTATGGTGTCTTCAACTTTAAAAGAGCTATTAGAAGTTTTAATCATACCTTTGTCACCTACCTGGCCACCCGATTCTGCATAGAAGGGTGTGGTGTCAAGAATGACAATGCCAGATTCACCTTTAAGAAGTTCCTTCTTAGACATATCGTCTTGAAATAAAGCTAAAACTTTTGCCTTACATTCCATGGCCTCATATCCACTAAAATGTGTAGCGTCACCGGTATAGTCGACATCTATCTTCATTTTGAATTTATTAGAAGACCGAGCCATAGATTTTTGAGCTTCCATCGCCTCATCAAAACCTTTTTGATCGATGGAGATATTTTTCTCGCGACAAATGTCAGCGGTGAGATCAAGTGGAAATCCAAAAGTGTCGTGGAGCTTAAAAGCAATCTGACCGTCAAAAGTTTTTTGATTTTTTTTAATAAGTGTTTGAATGGATTCTTCTAATATATTCATACCATTTTCAATGGTTTCAAAGAATCGCTCTTCTTCTTGCTTTAGTGATAAAGCAATATTTTGTTTATTTCTTTCAATGTCAGGATAAGCTTTGCCTAACATACGCACAACATCATCAACTAATTTATGAAAGAAAGGTTGTCTACATCCTAGTTTATAGCCATGTCTAATGGCTCTACGGATAATTCTTCTTAAAACATAACCGCGGCCTTCGTTACCTGGAATCACACCATCTGAAATTAAGAATGTACAAGCACGAATATGGTCTGACAATACTTTTAATGAAGGGTGATGGATGTCTGATGTTTTTGTAATATTTGCAGCTGATTGAATCAGCGGCACAAATAAATCAGTTTCGTAATTTGCATGAACGCCTTGAAGGACTGCACATATTCTTTCCAAGCCCATACCTGTATCGACTGATGGTTTTGGTAATACATGCATGACGCCTTTTTCATCGCGGTTATATTGCATAAAAACAATATTCCAAATTTCAATGAATCGATCACCATCTTCATCTTTAGATCCAGGCAGGCCGCCAGGGATATGGCTTCCGTGGTCATAAAAAATTTCAGTACATGGACCACATGGACCTGTGTCACCCATCATCCAAAAATTATCTGATGCATACTTGGCACCCTTGTTGTCGCCAATACGAATAATTTTGTCTGGATGAATACCGATTGATTTAGCCCAGATATCATATGCTTCATCATCTTCACTATAGATAGTGACCAGGAGTTTTTCTTTAGGAATTTTATAAATTTCAGTGAGAAGTTCCCAAGCATATTGAATGGCATCTTTTTTAAAATAATCACCGAAGCTGAAATTGCCGAGCATTTCAAAAAAAGTGTGATGTCTTGCTGTATAGCCTACATTTTCTAAGTCGTTATGTTTGCCACCCGCTCTGACACACTTTTGACTTGAAGTCGCTCTAGCATAGTGACGTTTATCAAATCCTAAGAACACATCTTTGAATTGATTCATCCCAGCATTTGTAAATAATAAAGTAGGATCTTCTCCTGGCACTAAAGAGCTTGAAGCTACAATCTGATGTTGTTTATTCTTGAAAAAATCTAAGAAAATATTTCTAATTTCCTCACTAGAAATAATGGGATGATTTAATGCAGTTGACATACGCTAGCTATTCTTCCTTGGCATTCAATATTTTTTTTATAAGCGAAACATCAAACCCGCGGCTTTGTAAAAAGCGCGCTTGTTTTGACCATTCTTCTTTAGAAGAGGGAGGGAGTTTAAATTTCTTTTGCCATACTTGTTTTGCATATAATAATTCTTGGTTTTTAAGAGGGCCCATGTACTCCTCTATAAGAGCCTGTTCTATTCCTTTTTCTTCAAGTTCTCGAATGATCTTATATCGCCCGAATTTATTTTTTTTTGCATGAATAAATTGTTCACAATACCGCTCATTAGACAGCCATCCATCTGACACTAGAGATGATATAAAAAGATCTAGTGCGTCTTCATCAAATTCGAGCGTATGAGCGTACTCACTTAATTTCAATTTCAATTCGAGATGTGAATACTCTCTTTTTGCTAGGTAATACAGCGCTTTTTTTTTAAGTAAAACTAATGGATTGTTTTTTGTGTTACTCAGTTTCGTCTGTTTCCTGAGGTGCAGTCATCGCTTCACTTAGAGTTGATGAGTTTGCCCTAATTTTATCTTCAATTTCTTGAGCAATTTTTGGATTTTCTTTTAGAAATTCTCTTGCATTGTCTTTGCCTTGGCCAATTTTCTCGCCGTTATAGCTATACCATGACCCTGCTTTTTCAACGAAATTTAATTGAGCACCAATTTCAATGATTTCACCTTCTCTTGAAATGCCTTCACCATACAGCACATCAAATTCAGCTTGTCTAAACGGAGGTGCCACTTTATTTTTCACCACTTTAACTCTTGTTTCAGCGCCCACGACTTCATCACCTTTTTTGATTGCACCAATACGTCGAATATCAAGTCTCACGGAAGCGTAAAATTTCAAAGCATTGCCGCCCGTGGTTGTTTCTGGGTTGCCAAACATGACCCCAATCTTCATACGAATTTGGTTAATGAATATGACAAGCGTATTTGTTTTTTTAATATTGCCTGTTAATTTTCTTAAGGCTTGTGACATCAGGCGAGCTTGAAGACCCATATGAGAGTCACCCATTTCACCTTCAATTTCTGCACGTGGCGTCAGAGCTGCTACAGAGTCTATGACGACAATATCTACTGAACCACTTCGTACAAGCATATCTGCAATTTCAAGGGCTTGTTCGCCTGTATCAGGTTGAGAAATGAGTAAGTCTGGAACTACGACACCTAATTTGGCAGCATATTGAGGATCAAGCGCATGTTCAGCATCAATAAAAGCAGCCACACCACCAAGCTTTTGCATTTGAGCTATGACGGATAGCGTTAAAGATGTCTTGCCTGAGGATTCTGGGCCATATACTTCAACAACACGCCCTCTAGGAAGACCACCTATGCCAAGCGCAATATCAAGACCTAAGGAACCTGTTGAAACTGATTGGATATCTTGGATGACTTCGGAATCATCCATCCTCATGACAGAACCTTTTCCGAATTGTTTTTCGATCTGCGCTAATGCGGCAGCGAGTGCCTTACTTTTATTGTCATCCATCTAAATTTGCCTTTAATTAAAGTGTTTTTATCACTAATAATTATTTCATACTTGGGAGTTTAAAGTAAGCGCTAAGACCTGATTTAGTGCAAATAGACAGGAAGATTCACGTATATTTTCCCTTGATCCAGGGAAGACTTTTGAAGCATTAAAAATGATCTTATTGTGTTGAGCAATAGCAAAGAAAACCTTACCTACAGGCTTTTCAGTTGACCCCCCGGAGGGGCCTGCAATGCCGGTAATTGATAAAGCTATTTGAGCATGACTCTCTTTAAGGGCGCCCAAGGCCATTTCGGAAGCCACTTCTTGACTCACCGCACCAAATTTTAAAAGTGTCGTTTGATCGACCTTAAGTAATTCAATTTTTGCTTCATTGCTATAGGTGATGAATCCTCGGTCGAACCAGGCGGAGCTCCCAGGAATATTTGTGAGATGCTGGCAAACTAACCCACCAGTGCATGACTCAGCAAGTGCAATCCGCAAATGATTTTTAATGAGCGCATTGCCGAGCTGAATGCTTATATCTTGAATGATTGATTGCGTCATTGAATTGAGAAATAAATAAGTAGCGCAAAAAATGCAGCCACATAATCGTCAAGCATAATACCCAATCCACCCCCTACATGCTTATCTAGATAATTGATTGGAAAGGGCTTCCAAATATCAAAAATCCTAAAGAGCACAAATAACTCAAAAATTTTAAGGGGATTTAAAAGAGGGTGAGCGATGACTAACATTAAAAAGAAAGCCGAAATTTCATCCCACACAATAGCGCTAGGATCTTTAACTTTTAGTGCTTGCGCTGTTTGATTGCAAATAAAGATACCTACAATTGTAAAAAGTAAGGCCATCATCATCTGTATGGAAAAACTATAGGACGATATCAATAAATAAATTGGAATCCCGACCAGGGTGCCTATAGTACCTGGTGCTTTTTTTGAAAGTCCCGCACCAAAACCTAGCGCTAAAAAATGCGAGGGATGCTTTATTAGAAATTTAAGATTAGGCAAAGTGATCAAATCCTCTTTTGTTGAATGATATGGATTTGCCTTTTTGATCCATGATCTTTAGGTTTTTGTTCTTCGTAATCACACCAATGATGTTGATTGCCGTATCTGTTTTCTTTGCAATTTTTTCTATAGCGAGTCTATGTTTTTTTTGAGCTGTAAATAGTAATTCATAGTCATCGCCACCATTTAATGCGAATTGATATTTTTTTGATGCATGAATAAATGGATCACACGGTATTTCATTGAGCAAAAGAGAAGCGCCAACTGTGGAAGCTTTTAAGACATGCTTTAAGTCTTGAACGAGACCATCAGAAATATCAATACAGCTATTCGCATAGCGAGATAAATGTGAGCCGATTAAAACTTTAGGTGTGGGTGTTTCAAGTGCTTTTATACATTTTACTTTTAAACTAGGCGCGAGTTTTAATGTCCCCTGAAGGCTCGCCAAGCCCATGGAGGCCATACCTAATTGGCCTGTCACCCATATATCGTCATTTATTTTTGCGCCAGATCTCAATAGACTTTTATTTTTTTTAATATCGCCCATGGTAGTGATTGAAATAGTCAAAGGACCTTTTGTGGTATCACCACCAATAAGATCAATGCCAAATTGATCAGCACATTTAAAAAAGCCCTTTGAGAATTCTTTTAGCCAGCCATGATTTATTTTAGGTAGTGATATCGATAAAGTTGCCCATCTAGGTGTAGCACCCATCGCTGCAATATCAGATAAATTAACTGCTAGAGATTTCCAGCCTAAACGAGCTGGATTGGTATTTTTTAGAAAGTGAACATTTTCTACAAGCATGTCTGAAGAAATAACGATTTCACGATTTTTTTTAATATTAATAATTGCCGCATCATCACCCACACCGAGGGCAGTTTGTTTCATTTTTTTCTTAAAGTACCGATCAATAATTTCGAATTCTGAGGACATAATTATTTAGTTTTAGGCCTAAAAGCCGTCACAACATCTTGATGTGTTTCAATAAAAGAGCCATTTAAAAGATCAATACAATAAGGTACCCCAGCAAAAATACCATGCACTATTACTTCCCCTTGATCATTTTTCAATCCTTCAAGTGTTTGGGCAATAGATTTAGGCTGGCCAGGCAAATTAATAATAAGTGTATTTTTACGCACAACTGCAACCTGCCTAGATAGAATAGCTGTGGGGACAAAATGTAAACTGATTTGACGCATTTGCTCGCCAAAGCCAGGCATCTCTCGATCCGCAATGGCTAGGGTAGCATCAGGCGTTACGTCCCTTAAAGCAGGCCCTGTTCCGCCTGTGGTAAGAATAAGATCGCATAATTCGACATCTACAAAATGAATCAACGAAGATTCAATCAGCGGTCTTTCATCAGGGATAATTTTTTCTATGGTTTCGAAGGGCGAGATGAGCGCTTTTTGCAGCCAAGCCTTTAGGTGAGGAATGCCTTGATCCTCATATTCGCCTTTTGAAGCTCGGTCGCTAATTGAAATGAGTCCAATTTTAGTGAACTTATTTTTCATGATGAGTCATAATTAGTGAAAGTTCGATCATAACATTATCGCTTTAAAGGAATTCTATGCAATTTAAACTTATTTTTATCATCCTTAATTTATTCAGCATGCTGGCTTTTGCTGAAGAAACTAATTTATTCCAAGAAAATTATCTTACTCAAAGTACAACTAAGTTTCATTCCTTGCAAAAAAAGCCAGATACAAAAATATACGCTGGCATGAATAAAGAAAAAGATAAAATTAGAATGTTAGAAGACGGTTATGACCTCATGGGCACCTCAGCATTTCAAGGGCCTTTTACGGAACCTAATCAAGCGCTTAAGCATGCTCAATCAATCGAGGCAGATGTGGTTTTAGTATACGATCGTAAAATTAATGAAATGACAAGGCCAGAGCGTTTAAGACAGCTTCATGCTGAAATGAAAAAAAACAGTACGGGTGAAAAAAATAGTGTGATTGAGGTGAGTGAAGCAGACTTACAAGATAAAAATAGTAAATTTGACTTTTATGCAACCTATTGGGCAAAGCTACCTCAGCCGATTTTAGGATTGCATGTGATTAAGTTAATTAAAACAAATTCAGAAACCAAAGAGAAAAAAGAAGAGGTGGGCTTGAAAGTTGTAGCAGTGATTAAAGATTCACCTGCTTTTAAATCAGGCATTCAAAAAGGGGATGTAATACTTGTATTAAATGATGTGAATACCGAGTCGCCTGAAGAATTTTCTAAATCAGTATTTAAACAGCAAGGCAGCAAAGTAAAAATTAAATATTTAAGAGACGATGAGGAAAAGGTCGTATTCACCGAACTTAACCGTAGATAATTTTAGTTCTCTATAATTTTTTTTATAAGCTTAAATAATTCTCGATTATATTTAGGCGCTTTATCTTTACTCTTTTCTTCAACCGCTTCTTTGATTGTATTTAATAAAATTAATTTTTCTTCAGTGGGAAACTTAATTAAGAAGTCATTAACACTTCCAGGCTCTTCAACTAATTTTTTTCGCCATAATTCTATATTATGAAAATGTTGCTTTTCTTTGATTTCTTGCTGATCCCAAAAAGTCATAATCGTATTTAATTCAGTTGCATCAAATTTTCTCATGAGCTTCCCGATATATTGACTTTGACGCCTTTTGGCGCCATTACTTTTAATCTTTTGCATAGCTAAAATGGCTTCGAATAAATCGGGTGGCAAAGTCAAAGCCTTTAATTTGGATACTGATAACTCACACAATTTCAATCCAAGTGATTGAAGTTTTTCAGCTTCAAGTTTAAGCTGCGTTCTGCTGACGGTAGTATTTTCGAGATCTTTATCTTTTGCCATATGAATATAAGTGAGCTTATAGAGTGACTATTTCTAAGTTATGATAACAGGGTTTACTTTCCCACCTATAGAGACATGAAAAAAAATCAATTTGATTTAGAGCATTTAAAAAAAATTGCTGAACACACAATGCATTATGCAAAAAGCAAAGGCGCTACTGCATCTGAAGTTGAGGTAAGTTATGGTACAGGTAAAAATGTTTCTGTACGTTTAGGTAGCCTTGAAACGCTTGAAATCAATAGCGACAAAGGATTTTCTGTCACCCTTTATAATGGGCAGCGAAAAGGTAGCTCTAGCTCATCTGATCTGTCAATACAAAGTATTGAAGATACTGTTGAAGCTGCTTTTAATATTGCTCGTTATACAGCTCCAGATCCTTTCTTTGACTTGGCTGATAAAAATCTTATGGCGACAAACATGCAAGACCTTGATTTGCATAATGCATGGGATATTTCTATAGACCATATGATTGACCTTGCAAAAACATGTGAGGCTTCAGCGCTTGGTGTAAATCAAAAAATTACAAATTCTGAAGGTGCTAGCGTTTCATCTTCTGAGGGCATTTTTATTTATGCTAATAGCCATGGTTTTATGGGCGGCTATCCCACATCTAGGCATTCGATTGGTTGCTCTGTGATTGCAGAAGAAAAGTCGATGATGCAAAGAGATTATTGGTATTCGTCCGCAAGGCATGTTGAAGATTTAGAGTCTGTTGAATCGGTAGGAAAATTAGCAGGCACACGAACAGTCTCTCGATTAGGCGCGAAAAAAATTCATACGTGCCATGCGCCAGTTATTTTTGAAGCGCCGATAGCAAGTGGACTTATCTCATCTCTTATCTCAGCCATCTCAGGCGGTAATTTATATCGTCAATCCTCATTTCTTCTAAACTCGCTTGGAGAAAAAGTAGCAAGTGAGCAATTAACGATTGAAGAAGACCCTTTCCTTTTACGCGGAGACGCAAGCTCTATGTTTGACGATGAAGGGGTGGCGACCAATTCGAGACTGTTAGTTGATCAAGGTACCATCAATGGATATCTTCTATCTTCATACTCTGCCAGAAAGCTTGGCATGCAATCAACAGGTAATGCTGGTGGTGCGCATAATCTCATTGTGAAGACCGGCAATCAAAATCTACAAGACCTTATTAAACAAATGCATAAAGGTCTGTTTGTAACAGAGCTACTTGGTCACGGCATAAATATGGTGACAGGTGATTATTCTAGAGGTGCTGCAGGCTTCTGGGTTGAAGACGGGGTGATTGCTTATCCAGTGGAGGAGATTACGATTGCAGGCAATATGAAAGATATGTTGAAACAGATTTTAGCTATTGGAAATGATGTTTACAGAAACGGATCGAAACATACAGGTTCGATCTTACTAGAAACAATGAGTATTGCGTCTAGTTGATAAAAATCTAATTAATTACCAAAAGGAACGTTATAAGGACTAACGCCTTTCGGATCTTCAACACCGTCTTTAACTAAATTTTCTCTGTTTTGCAAATAACTATCTCGCATGTAAGCATAGGGATCGAAAGATTTGTCTCGAATATCGAAATCAGCCATAAGCTCTGCACGTTTGTCAATGACAGCAGCAGCAATAGTCACCCATCGAGTTGTGTCGTCCTCGATATAACCAATTGGATTGAAGAAGAATGCGTCAGTCGCAAAACCAATACCATCTCTAGTGCTTGATGGGCCAAGAATAGGAAGAACTAAATACGCGCCACTATCTAAACCATAGTAACCAAGCGTTTGACCAAAATCTTCTATTGTACGAGCGCCACCTGCTTTTGAATGCACATCAAATAGACCAAGCACACCCACAGTCGTATTAACAGCAATTCGACCTGTTGTATTAGCAGCTTGCTTAAATTTAAATTGGAATAATTCGTTTACAAGTGTGACTACGTCACGAATATTTTTAAAGAAGTTATTCACACCCGTTTGAACAGGGGTTGGTGTAATCGCTTGGTATCCCTGAGCCACTGGTTTTAATGCTACTTTATCGACGACTTCATTAAATTTGTACACTGAACGATTAAGACCTTCGAGAGGATCTTTGTTTTGTTGTGAAGCACAACCAAACATGACGAAAGTGACTAAGATTGCTACGAGGAATTTACTTATGTGTTTTGTCATGTCAAAAAGATTCATTAGATTAGCAAAATTATCTATTAATGTTGTTTTTTTGTCTATAACTTATTGGAAATTAAAGCCTAGAGGCCTCTGGTGTTGCTTCAAAACAACATCCTAGTTTTTAACAGACTTATAGAGGGCTAGAGCTTTAATCCTCTGTGCAGCATGGTCAACGATAGGCTTTGGGTAGTCGATTTTATTGGTGTTTTGACTGAGCCATGGTGAGTGAATCTCACCCTCACTAAACTTATCTAGCTCAGGGACATATTTTTTAATAAATTTACCTTGGGGGTCGAATCTTAAAGATTGCGTAATTGGGTTAAAAATCCTAAACCATGGCTGAGCGTCACAACCGGTAGAAGCAGCCCATTGCCAGCCACCATTATTAGCACTTAAGTCAAAATCAATAAGTTTTTCTGCAAAATACGCTTCGCCCCAGCGCCAATCGACAAGTAGATCTTTGACTAAAAAAGAGGCGGCAATCATTCTAAGTCGATTATGCATAAAGCCTGTTTGATTGAGTTGCCTCATTGCAGCATCCACAATAGGGAACCCAGTTTGGCCATCTGTCCATGCTTTAAAGTAATCAGGGTTGTTTTCAAAAGCGATCGATTCATAGTCTTTTTTGAAAGCTCTGCCCAGTGCCACGTCGGGACGATGGAATAAAATTTGAAAATAAAATTCCCGCCAAATCAATTCATTAAGCCACGTTTCAGCGCCTTCACTGAAAGACTCTTGCGTTAAACGAAAAAGTTGCCTTATAGAAAGCGTACCAAATCGCAAATGAACAGATAGGTAAGAAACACCTTTAATCGCTGGAAAATCGCGCGTTTTTTTGTAAAGCGCTATTCTTTCCTTAAAATCTTCAACGAGTAATTTTCCTCCAGTCATGCCTGTATGAATTTTAATTTGATGAAGGTTGGTTTTTTTAAATCCCATATCTTCAAGACTCAGTAACGGATCGGATTTAAATTGAGCAAGATTTTCGATAAAAGGCTCAATATCGAAGCGAGGTAGAAAAGTTTGGCTAAGTTTTTTTAAGTAATTATTTTTGTAAGGGGTAAAAACAGTATAGGGTTTTTCTAGCGCTGTAAGAATCTCATCTTTTTCAAAAACTACCTGATCTTTAAAATCATAAAAATCGACATTTTTTTTAATCGCAATATTTCTTATTTCTTCATCTCGTTTAATCGCGTGCGGTTCATAATCTCTGTTGATATAGATTGCATCGATCTTAAATGTATCAATGACACGGGTAATAGCCTCCGAAGCCAAGCTATGTATTACAATTAAATCAGATTTTTTTTTGATGAGACTTTCTTTAAGCTCTTTAATACTTTCCCAAATAAATTCGACTCGCCTATCTTCTTTATTTTTTAAGACATCTAAAATTTCTTTGTCAAAAATAAAAATACAAAAAACTTGCTTAGATTCTTGAAGCGCATGGGAAAGAGCTGCATGATCGTAATCACGTAAGTCTCTTCTAAACCAAACAAGTGAGTTGTTATATTTTTTATTCACGATGATAAGGATGATTTTCTAAAATCGAGTGAGCTCGATATAACTGTTCCGCTACTAGCACTCTCACAATTGCATGGGGAAATGTCGATTTAGAGAGGCTCCATGTGAGATTGGCCTTGCGAAGAATGTTTTCATGAATGCCATCTGCACCACCAATCACAAAAGCAATATCTTTGAAATGTTCTGACCAATGATTTAATTTTAGAGCCAACTCTTGAGATGTGAACTGGCCTCCCTTTTCATCAAGCACAATTAAAAACTCTTTATCAAGATGAGATAAAATTTTTTCAGATTCACTTATTTTTTTCTGCTCTATCGAATCAAATTTTTTTTCAGGTTTTATTTCTACAAGTTGAGGAGAAAAATCATGATTGAGCTTTGAAATATAACCATCAAAAGCTTCTTTAATCCAGCCTGGCATTTTATTACCAATTGAGATGATTTTAATTTTCAACGAAGCGAATTAATTTTTTTTGGAGTTTGTTTTTTTGCCGGCTCTATCCATAATTCCTCAAGGTTATAATAGGCACGAGTGGTAGGGAGCATAATATGAACAATCACATCATCGACGTCTACAAGAACCCACTCACCTTCTTTTTCTCCTTCAACTCCATTAACGTGAACATTTAGGGATTTCATTTTTTCACAAACATTGTGAGCGAGTGCTTTTGTTTGTCTCGATGAGTTAGCGCTTGCAATCACCATATAGCTTGTAACCGTTGTAATTTTTCTTACATCAATCACCTCAATATCAAAAGCCTTGATGTCTTCAAGTGCCTCAACTACTGCTTTTTTAATATCATTCAAGGTCATTGACGACTAAGCAGCCTGTATCTGAATAAAATCTTTTTTTGCAATAATTTGGTTTTTTTCATTAACGTAAATAAGTGCTGGTTTGTATTTTTCTAGTTCTAGCTCAGAATAATTTGCATAGGTTGCAATAATAATAAAATCACCAGGGTTAGCTTTGTGAGCGGCTGCTCCATTAATCGAAATAACCCCAGAATTTCTTTGTGCCCTAATAGCGTAGGTAGTAAAACGTTCGCCGTTTGTAATGTTGTAGATAGCAATTTGCTCATATTCTCTAATGTGAGCTGCCTCAAGCAATGTTTCGTCAATCGCACATGAGCCTTCATATTCAAGCTCGGAATGCGTAACTTGAACGCGATGAAGTTTAGATTTGAGCATCATTCTTTGCATATTTTTGACTATAAAACTAGGTTTAAAGGATGTCCTATTATAGCCAGTTCAATCCTGGATGCAAAATTCAATATTATCAATGAGGCGAACAGAACCTAGGGTAGCGGCTCCTAAAATAACTATCTGATTTTCATCATGAAGGGCATTTTCAAGTGATTGAGCTGAGCGAATTGATAGATAATCGACCATCCATCCCGATGTATTTAAGGCGCTCACTGATTGCGCTTCAATTTCCTCAAGTGACGAAGTTTTTTGTATAACCTTTTCCTTCATAGCATTCAATTGTTGTAATAATTGAGGTGCTTTTTTTCTATTCTCTTCGGAGAGTAAATTGTTTCTTGAGCTTTTTGCTAAGCCGTCATGGTCTCGAACTGTATCGATTCCCACAATCTCAATAGGATAATTGAGTTGTTTGACTAATGCTTTAATTAAAAAGAGCTGTTGAAAATCCTTTTTTCCAAAAAAGGCTATATCGGGCTGAATGAGGGTAAATAATTTACATACAATAGTGGCGACACCATTAAAATGGCCTGGCCTAAATTTCCCACACAAATCATTTGCAATGGGAGGTAGATGAATTTCGGTTTTTTCTAGTTGATCAAGAATATCTTCTTCGGATGGAACAAATACGTAAGGTACGTTCAATCCTTTAAGTATAGATAAGTCTTTTTCTAATGTCCGCGGATAGTTTTTAAAATCTTCTTTTGAGTTAAATTGGAGTGGATTGATAAAAATGCTCACTACAATATGTTTTGTTTTTTTTAAGGCTTCCTGAATAAGTTTAATATGCCCTTCATGAAGATTCCCCATAGTAGGGACAAAAGCAATATGGGGTAATGTCTTTAAAGTTTTAATTAATTCGTTTTGAATATGAATGACATGCATACTTAAGAACGATTTTTTATAAATTCTAAAAGAAGATTTTTTATGTCGGTATTTTTATTTGATGACGCAGTATTATCCAAATAAAGATCTTGAGATGTATTTGAATTCATTAATAAGTCATACAAAATAAAAACCTCACCGTCGCATGTTCCACCTGAATGAAATCCAATAGTTGGAATAGATATTTCTTGCGTAATATGCTTAGCTATATCCTCAGGGACAGATGAGAGCACTAGCATATCAGCCCCAGATTTTTCAAGCGCCTTTGCATCCTCAATAATAGTGCCCAGCGTTTTTTGTAGAGCGTGTTGAATTTCATTGCTATTCATATTTTTTATACTTTGTGGCATATACCCTATATGCCCACATACTTTAATATCTTTTGTTTTCAAGTGCGTAACGATAGAAGTTAGTGATGCACCACCTTCGAGCTTGACCATATGTGCCCCCGCCTCAATAAGTGCTAGTGCATTTTTATATGCAAGGTCATTCGTCTCATAAGTGTGAATAGGTAGATCGCTGATAATAAATGAAGATTGAGCGCCGCGCGACACGGATTTAGTGTGATAAATCATATCGTTTAGAGAAACATCGTGTGTATTAGCTTCACCCTTAATAAACATACCCAGAGAATCGCCCACTAAAATAGCATCAACTTCAATTGACTCTAAGAGTCTTGCAAATGATGCGTCGTAGCAAGTGAGAATGGTAATTTTCTTACCACTTTTTTTCATAGATTTAAGAGAAGTTAAATTCATAGCAGTTGGGGATTAAAAAACTCGCGATTACTTTTGATATTCATAATTCGACTAATTAAGAGATCAATGGCATTTTTATCTTTGAGGATATTTAAATTTTCGTTATTAAGAATTAAAACAGGCGAGCGATCATAACTGTGAAAAAATTGGCTATATGATTCAGAAATTGCTTCTAAATATTCAGTTGAAATATCCGTTTCAAAATCAATGCTTCTATCTTTAATTCTTTTTTCTAAAGTTTCTATAGATGTCTGAATATAAATAATGAGATCTGGTTTTGGTGCTTTTAATTGTAAGTGAGAAAAGATTTGATGGTAGAGATTAAACTCCTCCTCATCTAAATTATTTTTTGCAAAGATAGGATCTTTTTCAAGAAAAAAGTCAGCAATCGTTGATTCTTTAAACATATCTATCTGTGAAATTTTTTGAATCTGGTCTGCTCTTTGAAAAAGAAAAAATAACTGAGTCGATAAGGCGTAGCGCTTCATGTCCTCATAAAATTTTGGCAGAAAAGGATTTTTTTCGGCTTTTTCGCTTATAAAATTTACCCCAAATCGATCAGCTAAAATTTTTGCTAGCGTGGACTTTCCTGAGCCAATGGGCCCTTCAACTACAATGTAAGGAAATCTATCAAAAATATTCATAAAGTTATGCGTTTGGTATTTTCTGGATCTAATCCTTTGGCTATTTTAGCGATATCTCCGAAAGGGGGGACAGAAATATTTTCATTAATTTCTTGAAGAGGAAAAATAACAAAAGTGCGCTCATGCATTCTAGGATGCGGTATGGTGAGTTTAGGTTCATCTATTCTTAAGTCCCCATAAAGAAGAATATCTAAATCAAGGGTTCTAGGTGCATTAGGGAATGAACGCTCTCTTTTATGTGAGCTTTCTATCATTTGCAGCTCCAATAAGAGCTCATGAGGGCTAAGTTCGGTTTCAATCGAAACCACAGCGTTGACAAAGTCAGGCTGGTCTTTATAACCTAAAGGCGAGCTGGAATAGCAACTCGATTTTTTTATTAGCTTACTTTTAGGCATATTTCCAATTTCATTAAATGCGGTAGTCACTTGATTTAGTGGATTTGCAAGATTACTTCCTACTGCAATGTAAGCTAAGATGCCCATCTTTGACTATTTACGGGTAAGTTGTTTGACCATTAACGATTTTTCATGGTTATCAGCATCAATAAAATTTGTCCACCATATACCAATACTCTGGTCGAGCTGGTTAGATTGACATCGCAATAGCATAAAGTCATATGCAGCTCTAAATCTTGGATGGAGTAATAACCTGTATATTTTTTTTGGAGATTGATTTTCGAATCGCGGTTGCAATCGCCATATTTCTTTCATAGTAATTGTGAAGCGTTTATGAATAGGGAAAAGTTTAATTTGTTTTTCGATCACTTCATCAATCGCTTGGTTAAGACCCGCTATAGAATGTTTAATCTCAGCTTTGTATTGGTCCCACAATACATAAACTTGATGCCATAACAAAAATGAAAATAAGAAGCTCGGGTTACATGACTTGTCTTGGTTAATTCTTAAGTCAGTATTTTTAAGACCATTCGAAATAAAAAGATCAATTTCTTCTGACTTAAATTCTGGTGATAAGAAAAACTGCGCGAAGATACTTTCATCTTGCATGACTTTATAGCTACTTAATGCATGCCCTGTTAAGAAAAATTTAATAACTTCATCAAACAGTCTTGAATGGGGAATGTCATGAAGTAGAGGGATAATTTTTTTTATAGGGCTTCTTGAGGGGGTATGCAGAGTCATATTAAGTTTTGCACACACACGGAAAGCTCTCAATATACGAATAGGGTCTTCTTGATAGCGCTTTTCTGGATCACCAATCATACGAATAATCCCATGTTTAAGGTCTTCTAACCCCTCATGAAAATCAACAAGCTTATGATTCGTTGGGCTGTAAAACATTGCATTAATAGTGAAGTCACGGCGCATTGCGTCCTCTTCTATTGTGCCGTAATGGTTATCATCTTTAATCACGGAACCATCAGACTGAGGAATTTCTTTTTGTTGAGAGCGGTATGTGGAGACTTCGATGACCTCTCGTCCGTATATCACATGGACTAATTTGAAACGTCGCCCAATCATTCTAGAGCGCCTAAATAAATGATGGATTTGATCAGGAGTAGCGTTTGTAACTACGTCAAAGTCTTTCGGCTTAATCCCAAATAAAAGATCTCTTACTGCCCCACCCACAAGATAGGCCTCAAAGCCATTGTCTTCTAGAACTTCTATAGTTTTTATTGCATGAACGCTGATAAGACTGATATCAATTTTTTCGAAATCAATTTCAAAATTAGATTTTTTAGTTTTTTTAAATTTTTTAAAAAAGGCTTTTAGTATGGGAGGGGTCGCTGACATCAATGAAGATCTGTATTAACTAATATCTTTTTTCCAGAAAACATCTTTAACTTTTTTATGTTTATTGATAACTCTAGCAAGAACAAATAAAAGATCTGAGAGCCTATTAATATACTGCAGGGAGTATGCGTTAATCGCATCTTTTGAGTTGAGTTTAAATATAGCCTGTTCGGTTCTTCTGCAAATCGTTCTCGCCATATGACAAAATGCTGCAGCTTTAGAGCCTCCTGGCAGGATAAATTCTTTCAGGGGAGGTAAGTCCTTATTATAAGAGGTTATGATTTCTTCTAATTCAAGGACATCATTTTTTTGGATGATTTTATATCCTGGCATTGATATCTCGCCACCTAGATTGAATAAGTGATGCTGTATAACAGTTAACATTTTAATGATTTTGGGTGGCAGACTTTCTGTAAGCATAAGCCCAATCATTGAATTAAGCTCATCTATCGCACCGAGCGCTACGATTCGATCGCTAAATTTATTAGTTCTTGATCCATCGCCAAGGCCTGTGGATCCTTTGTCCCCACCCCTCGTGAATATTTTTGTTAAACGGTTAGCCATGATTTTCCTTTTCAATCATTGTACATTAAGCTTACTATCATCTATATTTAGATTTGAACAAAACTTTAGATTAATCTCATGTCTCCATTTCAAAATAATCCTATTGGTGTGATTGATTCCGGAGTAGGCGGTATTTCAGTACTTAAGTGTATAAGAGAGCATTTATTTCATGAGAATCTCATTTATGTTGCAGATTCTAAATTTGCGCCTTATGGTGAAAAATCAAGCGAAGAAATTACTCATCGCGTCTTAACTGCTTTTGATTTTTTAAATAAAAAAAATGTTAAGTCTGTTGTAATAGCCTGTAATACCTCCACAGCTGCATCAATTCAGATACTTAGAGATCGCTTTAGTTATCCAATAATAGGTATGGAGCCAGCAGTTAAGCCCGCCTCATTAATGTCTAAAAATAAAATAGTTGGCATATTGGCAACATCAGGCACTTTGTTAAGTGCAAAATTTTCAGCACTTCTCGAGCATCATAGTAATGATATTCATTTTATTACACAGCCATGTTTTGGATTAGTTGAGCTTGTTGAGCATGGTGATCTCGTTAGTCCAGCGCTTATTGCGCTTTTAAAAAAATACATTGATCCTCTTTTAAAAGAAAAAATTGACACCCTAGTTTTGGGGTGTACACATTATTCTTTTTTGAAACCCGCAATTCAAACATTAATACCAGACCATATTAAGATTGTAGATACAGGTAATGCAGTAGCAAATTATTTAAAACATGTCTTAGTAGAAAAAGATTTACTAAACCAAAATATAGCTTCAGGGACAACTAATTTCTGGACAAATAGTTTGGATAAAAATGCAGATAAGGTTATGGCCGATCTTTGGGGAGAAAACCCGGAAAGCTATAATTACAGAGGCCTTTGGGATTAATTTATTTTAGTTTATAAGTTGTGCCGCAATAAGGACATGACACCATGCCCGTTTGCGTAATATCTAAAAACACTCTTGGGTGAGATGAAAATAGATTTTCTTTTTCCGTAGGACAAAACAATGGGAGACTTTTTTTATCTACACTTATCACTTGATTATTCATGGTTTAAACGTGAGTGAGCCACTCTGCATATTTTTTTGATTTTCCTGTAACAGCATCAAAATAAATACTTTGTAATTCTTTGGTTATTTCTCCGCGACCACCTTTGCCAATCATTCTTCTATCCAGTTCTCTAATGGGCGTTACTTCAGCAGCTGTGCCTGTAAAGAAAGCTTCATCGGCAGTATAGACTTCATCTCGTGTGATTCTTTTTTCAATCACTGGTATTTTTAAATCATTTGCAATTTGAATGATCGTATCGCGGGTAATACCTTCTAGTGCGCTAGTCAGATCGGGCGTAAACAGTTTGTTATGTTTGATGATAAATATATTCTCACCTGAACCCTCAGTTACTAAACCATTTACATCAAGCAATAATGCTTCCTCATAGCCATCTTGAATTGCTTCTTGATGAGCTAGAATTGAATTCATATAGTTACCATTTGCTTTAGCTTTACACATGGTGACGTTGACATGATGCCTTGAAAAAGAGGACGTTTTTACACGAATACCATTTTCAAGTGCTTCTTTGCCCATATAAGCACCCCATTGCCATGCTGCAACAATGACATGCGTTGATAAAGCTTTTGCAGAAATTCCCATGGCTTCAGCCCCATAAAACGCCATAGGTCGAATATAAGCAGATTCCAATTTATTTTCTTTAACGGCTTTTTTGTGAGCATCCATAATGACATTTTTGTCATAAGGCATTTTCATTCCAAGAATATGCGCAGAATTAAAGAATCGATCTGTATGTTCCTTAAGCCTAAAAATGGCAGTACCTTCATTGGTTTTATAGGCTCTTACTCCCTCAAAGACACCCAAACCATAGTGAAGCGTGTGAGTGAGCACGTGAGTTTTGGCATCGCGCCAAGGCGTCATTTTGTTATCGAACCAAATGTGTCCGTCACGGTCTTCCATTGATGTTGGGATTGCCATAGTTTTCCTTAAAATTGGTGAAGCTTTGTTATGTTTCTTCTAGATTTATTACCATTTATTAACATGATAAAATGAATCGCTTTTATTGAGAAATATATTATGAAAAAAATTGTACTTTTATTTTTAACCCTCATTTGTCTTATTTCTTGTCAAAACTCTCATGATCAGACTTTTGTAGGCACAGATATAAGCTCAGTTCCTATTGACACGACTTTTAGGTTAAAAGACTTTAATGGGCAGATAAGAACATTAGAAGATTTCAAGGGCAAAGTAGTGGTGATTTTTTTTGGATTTACGCACTGCCCTGATATTTGCCCTACAACTTTGACCGATCTTAAAAAAACAATGACCCTTCTCAAAGATAAGGCTTCAGACGTACAAGTTATCTTTATCACTTTAGACCCAGCTCGAGATACCGAGGATGTTTTGAAGAAATTTATTCCTACATTTAATAGTTCTTTTCTCGGGCTTACTGGATCAGAGAGCGACATTAATAAAGTCATAAGTCAATTTAAGATTTTTTATCAAAAAGTGAATGATGGAAGTAAATCTGGCTATACGATTGATCACAGCGCAGGTTTATATGTGCTTGATAAGAAGGGAAGCATTAAGCTTCATACAAGTCACGGACAAAAACCTGAAGACTTGGCGAGCGACCTCGCAAAGCTTATTTAACCAATAAGATACAAATCGCTTGAGAGCGTTTTGAGTTCTTTTTCTGATGAGCGATATTCAGGAAGGACTTTTTCTACTTCTTCCCAAAAACGATTTGAATGATTCATTTCCTTGAGGTGAGCTAATTCATGACAAATCACATAATTAATAATATGCGGAGGTGCTTGGATTAACCTCCAATTAAGTCTAATTTCTTTTTTAGAGTTACAGCTTCCCCATCGAGATTTTGCATTTGAAAGGTAAACGTTAGAAGGATGAACATTAAGTTTAACGCTAAATACTTCTACTCTTCGAACAAAGTCTTTCAATGCTTTTTCTTTTAACCATTTTGATACGAGCTTAGCCGAATGGATTTGATCATTCACACGATTCGTATCGACATGGAGTATGTCTTTATCTTGCAGAACTGAGTTTGTTTTGCTCGCCTTGAGACTAAGGATAACTTTATTGCCCAAAATGTGAATTAATTCACCTGTTTTCCAATTGATTTTCTTTTTCTTGTTTAATTGAAGGGAGAGCTTCTCTTGAATCCAATCAAGTTTTGGCGCAATAAGTTCTTCAATACGAGACCTGGGAATAAGAATAGGCGCATGAATAACAAGGCCGTCGTGATCTACTTTCAAACCAATGGTTCTTCGATTTCTTCTTTTTAGAAGGTATTTAATTTTTTTACCGCTAGGTAAAAATAACTCAAGATTGGTAGGTTTTAAATTAATCATTTAAATGTAAAACCTCTTTTTCAATCCAATTTTCGGTAAGCCTAATAATTTCATCAGGGTTTTTATTTTTTACATCTATAGCTTCGCCGATACTTACTTGAATGGTTCCTGGTTTTTTAAGAATTGAATTTTTTGGCCAAAATAAGCCTGCATTATGAGCAACAGGAATGACCTGCGTATTTGTTTTTGAAGCAACCCAAGCACCGCCAATATGATATTTACCTTTTTGTCCTGGATGAGTTCGCGTGCCTTCAGGAAACATGACAATCCAAAAACCTTTTTTGAGTCGATCAAGACCTTGAGTAAGAATTTGTTCTAGAGATTTTCGTCCTGCTTTACGATTAATGGCGATTGGAGATGTCATGGCTAGGCCCCATCCGAAAAACGGAACCCATAATAATTCTTTTTTAAGTACCCAAACTTGCGGAGGAAATATTTTTTGAAAAGCAAGTGTTTCCCATGCTGATTGATGTTTGGAAAGTACAATCGATGCAGTTGAACCTATGTTTTGCTCCCCTTTGACAACAAAATTTAGATTACAGGAAATTCGAAGCCAATATAGCATTGTTTTTGCCCAAATTGAAATAAATTTATATCTTGTAATGGCTGGAAACGTAAATGTAAGAAGGGATACCAAGGTAAATGGAATAGTAAAAATCCACATACCAATTAAAAAAATAATGGATCTTAAATAAAGCATTATTTTAAGTTAAACATACTCCGTAATAATTCTTTGTGCCGCCTCTGCCAGGTTTTCACAAATCCAGGTATTTTTGGGTAGCCCACCTTTTGCAAGCGTCTCTTCTCCTTTGCCGGTTTTGACAAGGATAGGCTGAGCCCCTGCCGCATCGAAGGCTTGTAAATCTCTTAAAGAGTCTCCGACGGCTGGAACCTTTATTAAATTGATAGAAAATCGATGAGCAATTTCTTTTAACATACCTGGTTTTGGTTTGCGGCATTCACAATCTTCTTCTGCTCTATGGGGACAAAAGAAAATGGCATCGATATGCCCGCCTTGTTGGGAAAGTAATTTAAACATCTTTTCATGAATGAGATTAAGTGTTGATACGTCAAAAAGACCCCGGCCAATTCCTGATTGATTGGTCGCTATCACTACTTTGAAGCCAGATTGGTTTAAGAGTGCAATTGACTCTAGGCTATCTTGGATGGGTATCCATTCATTAGGCGTTTTAATAAAATTTACGCTATCTTCATTGATTACGCCATCTCTATCTAGAATGACTAATTTCATAATTTAAGAAGAAAGTTTAGATAAATCAGCAACTAAATTCATAGCCGAATAAAGTTTTTCGAGGAGGGCGAGCCGATTCATTTTGAGTGATTCATCTTTATCGTTTACCATAACATCTTTAAAAAACTGATCAATCGGATTTTTAAGTTTGCATAGTAATTTTAACGAACCCGAATAATTTTTTCCCACATATTCTTTTCTAGACTCAGCATCTACAAAATCTAATGTGTTATATAAATTAATTTCGGCTTCGTCTGTAAGTAAAGATTGGTTAACTTTTAAGCTTGATTTAACATCAGCTTTTTTAAGAATATTGCCAACTCTTTTATTGGCTGATGCTAAGTCTTCTGACTCGGGGAGCAATAAAAATTCTTTAATTGCATTTAATCTTTTAGGTATTTCATTAATTAAACCTGATTCAATTGCAAGCACGGCTTCGATATCAAGAGCAGCATAACCCTGATCTTTGAAGAAATTGGAGAGGCGATCGTAAATGAAAGAATTAAGATCTTTAGACTCAGCTAATTTAGTTGCCTGAATCGATTCGGAGATCACTGTATTTAAATTTAGATCAATATTTTTTTCAGTAAGAATACGAATGATTCCAATAACTTGACGCCTAAGTGCAAAAGGATCTTTGTCACCTGTAGGCTTCTCACCAATACTAAATAAACCTATTAAAGTTTCAATTTTGTCAGCAATGGCAACGATATCGCCAACAGTGCTTCTAGGAAGTGTGTCACCAGAAAATCGTGGCTTGTAATGATCTTCAATTGCAAAAGCTATTTCATCAGAAATTTTTTCATTAAGCGCATAATATCTTCCCATAATGCCTTGAAGCTCAGGGAACTCACCGACCATATTTGAAGATAAATCTGCCTTTGATAAATCGCACGCAAGAATTACAGCATCGAGTAATTTGGATTGATTTAAATTTTTTACAATCAGAGATGCAATAGTTTTGACTCTCTTGGATCTTTCAGCCTGTGATCCAAGTTTATTGTGGTACACAATATGTGCAAGTTGCGAGAGATATTCCTTAAGTGGCTTTTTCTTGTCTTGCGAATAAAAAAATTCTGCGTCTGATAATCTTGGCCTGATAACTTTTTCATTGCCCTGAGTAATGAGATCTGAATTTTTTGGCGATATATTTGAAACAATCAAAAATTGATTAGCTAGTTTGTTATTTTTATCAATCAAAGGAAAGTATTTCTGGTTGGCTTTCATGCTTAAAATAAGACATTCTTGAGGAACGTCAAGAAATTTAGATTCAAATTCTCCTGCTAAAACATTCGGATATTCAACTAGTGCTGTCACTTCATCAAGAAGATCTTCGTCGTCAATAGGGGTAAGTTGATTTGAAAGATGATTTGCTTTTTCATTTAAGGCGTTTTTAATTAGTGCTTTTCTCTCGTCAAAAGAGACGATCACAGCACCTTCGGCTTTCATTTGCTTTTCGTACTGGTCTGCATGTTGAATCTCAATTATTTCTTTTTTCGATTCGAATCGATGACCGAATGTAGTTCTGTTCGATGAAATACCTAGAACATTTGCGTCGATGATATTAGCGCCATGAAGAATTATCAATCCATGAGCTGGTCGCACAAAATTAACAGTCGTCCATCCATCCGCAAGTTGATAGGACATCATCTTTTTTATGGGTAAACGCGCGAGGCTTGAAGAAATACATTCAGCAATAATATCTTTTAGCTTTGCGCCTTCTACATTTTTATTGATGTATAAAATTTCAGCATTATTTTCATTTTTTTTAACGATGCCACTCAAGGCTTTTTCGTTTAAGCCAATAACATGTAATTTTTTGAATAATGCATCAGTTGGTTTTTCTGAGGCATCAAATCCAACTGATGCAGGCATTAGTTTGATTGATACATTCTCGTTATCTGCTTCATCTTTAACATTTTTTAAATGTAAGCCGATTCTTCTTGGCGTTGAAAAGATTAAATCTTCAGATATTTCATTTACGAGATGATGTTTTGTAAGAAATTCTTTTATATTCTTTGCGAACGCAATGCCGAGCTGCTTTTGTGATTTTGGAGGAAGCTCTTCGGTTAAAAGCTCAATAAGTAAATTATCTAACTTCACGATTTAACCATCTTTTTTGTATTGAGTTGGTCAATAATTTCTTTCGCATGATTTTTATCAGCTAAGGGAAAGCCTAAATTTGCCCGACTTAGTAGGTAGCTGCTAGCAACATTACGAGCCAAATTTCTAATACGACCAATATATTCTGCTCTCTCAGTGATACTAATAGACCCTCTTGCATCTAGAAGATTAAAAGAGTGTGCTGCCTTTAATACTTGTTCGTAAGCAGGAAGAGCTAAATGCTTGCTTATGAGATGATTGGCTTGTTTTTCATGGGCAGTAAACGCTTGAAATAAAAAATCAGCATCACTATGTTCAAAGTTATATGCACTTTGTTCAATTTCATTTTGAAGATATACATCTCCATACTTTAAATTATTAGTCCATGTGAGATCGTAGACATTATTAACCCCTTGGATATACATAGCCAGCCGTTCGAGTCCGTATGTGATTTCTCCTGTGATCGGTTTGCAGTCAATGCCACCTACTTGTTGAAAGTAAGTGAATTGTGTAATTTCCATTCCATTGAGCCAAACTTCCCATCCTAAACCCCAAGCCCCAAGCGTTGGATTTTCCCAGTCATCTTCTACAAAGCGAATATCATTTTCTTTAAGATTAAAGCCGAGGGCTTTGAGTGAGCCTAAATAAAGCTCAAGAATATTTAATGGAGAAGGCTTGAGAACAACTTGTAACTGATAGTAATGTTGAAGTCTATTTGGATTTTTACCATAGCGCCCATCTTTTGGACGTCGACTTGGTTGAACGTAAGTTGCCTTCCATGGCTCCGGCCCAAGTGACCTTAAAAAAGTTGCAGTATGTGAAGTACCTGCACCCACTTCCATATCATAAGGCTGGAGAATGGCACATCCTTGGTTAGCCCAATAATGTTGGAGTTTGAGAATAATGTCTTGAAAGGTTAGTTGCATAATGAGTTGATCTTTAATTCAAGCATTCTACTTCTTTTTCAATACCCATAAAAGCTTTGAATGCCTCATGAACCATCCAAGAAGCACAATGAAACACAAAATAATGACAGGCCAATTGCCACAAAAAACATAAGGCGTTGTATTTTTAAATCCTTGTACATAACCTTCGAGGATGCCTTCAGTAAATGCGGGCAATATTTTCTTAACAATACCATGTTCATCAATAATCGCCGTGGCACCTGTATTTGTTGAGCGAATTACCATTCTTCCTGTTTCGATCGCCCTTGCTTGAGAAAATTGCAAGTGTTGATAGGCGGCAATAGATCTTCCATACCATGCATCGTTACTGACATTGGCTAAAATTGTTGCAGAAGGAAGTGCTTGAATAATTTCTTCGCCAAAAACATCCTCATAACAAATATTAAAAGCAATTTTCTGATTTTCAATTGCTATGAGCTCTTGACGATTACCGCCCCTCGATAAGTCATTCATAGGCATATTAAGATAATGCGTATAAATATATGTAAAGATAAATTTTAATGGTATGAATTCGCCAAATGGCACTAAATGTGATTTTCGATAAACCTGAGATGAATCATTGCCTAAATTTAATACTACATTAAAGTATTTTGTATCTTGGCGTTCAATCGCACCAATAAGAACGTGACCTCGTTGTTTTGCGGCATGAAGTAAGGTAGATTTTTTAAATGTTTCCGGAATATATTCTACAAGGAGTGGCAAAGCAGTTTCTGGCAGAAGAATAATTTGACCTTTTGTTTTTTGAATAAGCTTTTGATAAGTTTGAAGCGTTTGTATAACAGTTTCTTTTTGCCATTTAATATCCTGAGCAATATTGCCTTGAACAAGCGATATAGATATGGGCTCGCCTGTAGGCTCAGTCCATTCAATATATTTTAAAATTTGGCCCGATGCCAATACAGCAGCAACTAAACCAACCTTTAAAAGCTTTGAGCGTTTATCTTGATTAAGTAATGTAAGGCTGAGCAGCAGTGCTAGAGAAGTTAGTATGAGAGTCAGCCCGTAAATACCAATAATAGGGAGGAACCCCACTAGAGGGCTCGAAGGTACTTGTGAATATCCCATGGTGAGCCATGGAAAGCCAGTGAAGAGCCAGCCTTTAATCCATTCAATGAATGTCCAAAAAAATGGGATTAAAAAAAGGCTCGATTTTCGATGCAAAGAAAACCATCCAATAATCCCAATAAAAGAAGCACAGAAAAAGCAAAATAAAAAAGTACTCAAACAGGACAGCCATGAGGGCATACCGCCATATGTATTGAGACTTATATAAATCCATGAAATACCGAAGCCAAATAAGCCCAGACCAAAAAAGAGACCTGAGAAAAATCCTTGCCTGGCATTCTTTAGTTTATGCCAGATGAAAAAAAGACCACTTAAAGAAATAAGAGAAATGAAATGATGGTTAAAGGGAGCAAAGCTCAGAACTGAAAGAGCTCCGAGCCAAAAAGAAATAACTAAATAGAAGAGAGGATAAAGTTTATTCAATATACAAAAGCCGTTTAGGGCAATTGTACTGAATTATCAAGAATAAAGCCTTAAAAGTAACTAAGGCTTTTGAATTTGATAAGTTTGAGAAGGGGTTGATGAAGACTTTTCAGTACTATTTTGAAAAACAACAGTCTCGACAAACTCATCTAGAAAGTCTAACTCAGTTACAGGATAAAAGCGCCCATCTTCTGCAGTATTGATATTGTGATATCGCCAAACGGACCCTACAATCTGCTCAGAAGATTTCACCTTAATATCTTCTTTGGAAGCCGGCTCCCCAAGCGCCTTAAGAATTTCATCCTTATTAAAACGACTGATAGCTTCAATAAAAGATTTTTCGTCTACCGGGAGCATGCTTCTATCCGTATTAATCTCCAAAGCGCATAAATATGGCGATGAGATTAAACATATAGCTAAAAATAGTTTTTTCATGGAACACTCCTAATTCTTTTGGAAAAAAAATAAGTCGATTAGTTCAAAAAATTACACGCTATTAATGGGGTTGTCAATTTCAAGAAGGACAGAATAGAGTTTACGACTATCAGCCCTTAGTATTGTGATCTTAAATCCCTGAAAAGTGATTTTTTCATCTCGCTTCGGGAGGTGACCAAACGCTTGAATAATTAATCCACCAATGGTTGAAAACTCATCATTACTAAAGCTGACATTAAAGTATTCATTGAAATCTTCAATTTCTGTCGATGCCTTTACTCTGTAGTGACCATTTTTATCTTGAATAATATTATCTTCAGTTTCATCAAAATCAAATTCATCTTCAATTTCACCAACGATTTGCTCTAATACATCCTCGATCGTGACCATACCTGAAACACCCCCATATTCATCTACGACGATAGCAATGTGATTTCTACTTCCTCTAAACTCTTTAAGAAGGACATTAAGTCTTTTAGATTCGGGAATAAATACAGCAGGGCGTAACATGTCTCTAATGTCAAAGTCATCACCTGCATAATATTTAAGAAGATCTTTAGCAAGCAAAATGCCTATTACATCATTTTTATCATCTTCAATAACAGGGAAGCGAGAGTGAGCTGTTTCCATAACAAAAGGGATAAATTTTTCCGGTGAATGCGAGATATCAATTACATCTATCTGAGATCTTGGAATCATAATATCTCTTACTTGCATTTCGGAAACTTGGAGCACGCCCTCTATCATTGAAAGCGAATCAGCATCCATTAAATTTTTTTCATATGATGATTTAAGCAACTCAAAAAGCTGTTCGCGATCCTCAGGCCCTCTTAAAAGGAAGTGGCTGAGGCGTTCGATTAATTTTGACTTCTTTAATTCACTCATTACGATTTACTCTCTTCTATAAGATAAGGATTTTTATAGCCTAAGCCAGTTAAAATTTTTATTTCCTTAGCTTCCATAATATCAGCATCTTTTTTGTTTTCATGGTCGTAACCATATAAATGAAGTGCGCCATGAATAATAAGATGAGCGTAATGGGCCTCAAGTTTTTTAGATTGTTCAAGCGCCTCTTTTTCGATGACTGGGGCGCAAAGAACAATATCTCCAATTAAACGAACCTCATCATCCACAAGAAAAGAAAGTACACTTGTAGGATATTTTTTTTTACGATATATATTGTTTAGGTTTTGTGACTCATCGTTATCTACGATTCGAATCGTTATCTCAGCATTTTTATCAACGACAGACGTAAGCCATTTTAGGCATTGTGTTTTTTTTAAGATCGGTTTTGTATGCACCATATCTTGTATCGCAATGATCGGTTTTGATTCCATTTGAAGTTAATTACTTACTTTCTTTTTTCTCGAAGTTTTCATAAGCATTGATAATTTTTTGGACAAGTGGATGCCTGACCACATCTTCAGATAAGAAGTGAGTGAATGCAATACCCTTAACTTTAGATAAAATTTTCTTTGCTTCAATCAGCCCACTTTTTTGACCTTTTGCTAAATCAATTTGTGTAATATCCCCTGTAATGACAGCTTTTGAACCAAAGCCAATCCGCGTCAAAAACATCTTCATTTGTTCAGGGGTTGTGTTCTGAGCCTCGTCTAAAATAATAAAACTTTGGTTTAGTGTACGCCCCCTCATATAAGCTAATGGGGCAATTTCGATAATACTTTTATCAATCATTTTATGCACATTATCGTAACCTGCTAGATCATAAAGCGCATCGTACAGAGGCCTTAGATAAGGGTTTACTTTTTGTGCTAGGTCGCCTGGAAGAAAACCTAATCTCTCCCCAGCTTCTACAGCAGGCCTGACCAAGACGATGCGTTTAATTTTATCTCGGTTAATAGCATCCACAGCACTTGCAACAGCAAGATATGTTTTGCCTGTGCCTGCGGGCCCAATTCCAAAAGTAATATCAAAATCTTGTATATTATTTAAATATGCATTTTGTCTTGGTGTTCTACCTCTTAGGTCACTTCGTTTTGTTTTGAGCTCATTAATTTTTGCAGTTGCTTTTATCACTTCTTCAAATTTATTTATTTCGACAAGGCCTAATTGAATATCTTCCAATTCAATAGGATCGCCTGCTTGTTTATAAAATTTTTGAATAAGCATGGCCGCAGCTTTTACATTTTTTGAAGAACCGTTGACAATGAAATTTGATCCGCGTCTTACAATATCGACTTCCATAGCCGCTTCAATTTGCTTTAGGTTTTGATCCAATGCACCACATAAATTAGATAGCTGCCTATTACTGTCAGAAGGTAAATTGAATTCCATGCCCATATTAAATAATATCTCCACGAAGTCTTTTCGAAGTTACCTCAGTAATTATTACATCTACAAATTGATTGATAAATGATTTATCAGTTTTAATGTCAACCACTCTATTATTATCTGTTTTACCAGCCATTTCAGCTGGATTTTTCCATGACTGACCATCAATTAGAATGCGCTGCTTAGTCCCTAACATAAGGTGGCTAATCGCCTTGCCTTGAGCTTCGTTTATTAATTGTAATTCATTCAATCTTTTTAATTTTATCTCATGTGGAATTTCATCATGAATATATGAGGCTGGAGTTCCAGGTCTTGGACTGTATAAAAAACTAAAACTAAAGTCAAATTGCACTTCTTCCATAATTTTTTTTGTCAGCTGAAAATCTGCGTCTGTTTCATTGGGGAATCCGATAATAAAATCAGAGCTTATTGAGATTTGAGAGCAATTCTTTTTTAACTTTCTTACAATATTTTTATACTCCAACGCCGTGTAATTTCTTTTCATGGCTGACAATATGCGATCTGAGCCAGATTGAATTGGCAAATGAAGGTGCGTTGCAAGTTTTGGAAACTTTCCAAAACATTCAAGAAGGCTGTCATTCATTTCATTAGGATGGCTTGTTGTGAATTTAATACGCTTAATTTCATCAATCTCAGATATATATTCTATAAGTAAAGCTAGATCAGCAGGCGTTCCATTCTTAGTAAGTGATCGATAGGCATTCACATTTTGTCCTAGCAAAGTTATTTCTTTTGCGCCCAAGGAAGCTAGATGAACAACTTCGGCTAATACATCCTCAAACGGCCTCGAGATTTCTTCACCTCTCGTGTAAGGGACAACACAGAACGAACAATATTTACTGCAGCCTTCAATAATTGAAACCATGGCTGAAGCACCGGTAAAACTAGGAGGAGGTAAATAATCAAACTTTTCTATCTCAGGGAAAGAAATATCAACTTGTGACAAGCCAGCCGATCTTCTTTTGCTTACTAAATCTGGTAATCGATGAAGCGTTTGTGGGCCAAAAATAAGATCCACAAAAGGGGCTCGCTTAAGAATATTTTCTCCTTCCTGGCTTCCAACACAACCACCAATTGCAATCAGTAGGTTTGGATTAATTTTCTTAAGGGCTTCATACTCGCCAAGATGGCTGTATATTTTTTCTTCAGCTTTTTCTCTTACGGAACATGTATTTAAAATAATAAGATCTGCTTCTTCGGGATTTTCAGTTTTAGAGCTTGCGTGGGCCTGATTTAATATATCTTGCATTTTTGATGAGTCATACTCATTCATTTGACAGCCGAATGTTTTAATAAAAACTTTTTTAAGCATAAAGCTAGAGGAATAGATGGTGGATCAAAATTAGAATATTTTAAGTATAGTGGCTTTAAGTGATTAAGAATACAGGTAAATTATTGCATTTTAGATAAGATTTACCTTTCAATGAACATGTAAAATGATGCTATGAAAAGTTTCCCGATTTTTATTAATTTAATACATAAGCCGGTTTTGGTTATTGGGGGAGGGGATGTTGCTTTAAGAAAGATTGATATGCTTCTTAAGGCTGATGCAAAGATTACTGTCATCGCTTCTAAATTATGTACTGAATTAAAGCATTATCAAAAGTTAAAAAAAATTCAAGTCAAAATAAAGCCTTTTGAGAAAAATGATATAACTCATTCGGTACTTGTTGTTGCAGCGACTGATAATAAAAAAGTTAATTCTCTAGTCTCTAAAACTGCTCAAGCCCTTAATATTCCAGTCAACGTAGTTGATGAGCCCGCGCTTTGTTCATTTACAATGGGGTCGATTATAGATCGATCACCATTATTAATTGCAATTTCTAGCGAGGGCAATGCCCCTGTATTAGCTAAATTTGTTCGTGAAAAAATTGAAGCCTTAATTCCTCATAACTTTAGTAAGCTTGCATCTATCATGGGTTCCATGAGAGATAGCATCAAAGGGAGATATGAAACTACGCAATCGAGAAGAATCTTCTGGGAAAATTTTATTGATCATCCTTTAGTGAGGCAGTTTCTCAACCAAACTAAAAAAATGAGTACTCAGCAATTAATAGCATTGGTAAAAAAGAATGGCATACAAAAAAAACAGGGAGAAGTTTTCTTGGTTGGTGGTGGACCTGGGGACCCAGATTTGCTTACATTTAGAGCTCTCCATTTAATGCAGCGATCAGATGTATGTGTTTATGACAAGCTTGTCAGTAAAGATGTGTTAAATCTTGTGAGACGTGATGCAGAATTAATTTACGTTGGCAAGGAGAGAGATAGACATACCTTGCCACAAGACAAAATTAATCAATTACTCGTAAAGTTAGCAAAAAAAGGCATGCGTGTTTTGCGTTTAAAGGGTGGCGACCCTTTTATTTTTGGCAGAGGCGGCGAAGAAATAGAAATGCTCATGGAGCATAAAATTCCATTTCAAGTTGTGCCAGGCATTTCTGCTGCCAATGGCGTCTCAAGTTATGCAGGTATTCCCTTAACGCATAGAGATTATGCGCAGTCTTGCACATTTGTTACAGGGCATATGAAAGATGAAAGATTGACACTTGAGTGGGATTCGCTAGCTAAACCAAATCAAACTATTGTGATTTATATGGGCCTTTTGGCGCTTTCACAAATATGTGTTGAATTAGTAAAACATGGTGCCCCTAAAGATTTACCAATCGCCGTGGTTGAACAAGGCACAACCTCGCAACAGAGAGTGATAACGGGAGCTCTTTCTAATATTGTGCAAAAGGTGAAGAGAGAAAAATTAAAATCACCCTCTCTTATTATTATTGGAAATGTAGTCAAACTTCGAAAAAAATTAAATTGGTTTAATTAGCCCTCACTAATTAAAGGCAGTATGATTTTCACTTCTAAACCTTTTTTAGCGCGATTTGAGATTACCAATTTACCATTATGAGCTTCAGTAATTTTGTCAACGATTGCTAATCCAAGCCCACAACCCTCTCGATTATTATCTACTTGTTTTTTATTTATTGATATCACATCAAACCTTTCAAAGGGTTTTAGAAGTCTTTGGATATGATCTGGCGGAATACCTGGGCCATCATCGAGAACAGAAATTGAGATACTTTCTTTATATTTTCTAATAGTGATTACTACTTCACCCGAGGAGTAGGAAAAAGCGTTATTAATAAGATTATCAAATAACCTTCTAAATGAGATTGGTTTTATGTCATAGAAGATTGGTATTTTTAAATTACTCACAAGAACAATATGACGGTTAAGTATTTGATGTTGATTTTTCATATGACTAAAAAAATCATTGAGATTAGTTGTAACTGTTGCCTCTTGATTAAAACCTCGAACATAATCTATAAATTGATTAAGAATATTATCTATCTCTAAGATATCCTCTTCCATGCTTTTTTTAAGCCCACTCTCAATTTTTTTAGGCAACATTTCAATAGCAATCCTGAGCCTCGTAAGGGGGGTCCTTATGTCATGAGACACACCTGCTAAAAGGACTTTTCTCTCTTGATCTACCTTACCCAAGCTCGTAGCCATTTCATTAAAGGTTTGGCTCATAGTGCGGAATTCAGTCACGCTATCCAAAGGAAGTTTTTCGGGTATTTCACCCTTTTTAAGTTTTTCAGTGGCCTGAATTAAAAGATTAAGTGGGCGATTTATTCTTGTTGCGGTTGCATAGGCGCCGATAATTGAAAGCCCTGCAACAATAATGCCCCAGCCGATCCAATGCCATGGGAACGCTCTGTCACCTGGGGTTGGAATTACCGCCCAAAATTCATCTTGATCAATAGAGAAACTGACCCAAAGACCTGGCACGCCATAGTGATTACTAGTCACGATAGTCTTTTCACCAAGCCTTTCTTTAATTTTACCTGCAACAACTTTTAAAAAAGGATCTGGGGGTAAGGGTTCAATATCTTCAAAATAATAGGCTGGATAAATTCTTATCTCACCCTTAGACGATAACTCGGATATAAGTGCAAGTCTCTTATCTTCTCTTGAAGATATCAGAGAAGCTCTTGTGAAATTAATAACTGTTTCAATTTCCTGAGCGATTGCTTCTGCTCTGGGACCTCTTTCAAAATAGTCAAATATTCGAATTGACACAACCTGCGCAATGATAAGAACTGTTGCGATAAGAATAAGAAATCTAGCGAGAAGTGTATTTGGAATGAATTTCAATCTACAGCATCACCATCTGGAACAAATATATATCCAAACCCCCACATTGTTTGAAGAAATTTAGGGCTCGTATGATCTTCTTCTAAAATTTTTCTTAATCTTGAAATTTGAACATCGATACTTCTGTCAAAAACATCAAGTTCACGCCCTTTTGCTAATTGCATAATCTGATCTCGGGACAAGGGCTGGCGAGGGCGATCAATAAATACCTTTAATAACTCGAATTCACCAGATGTAATACTGATAGGCACACCATTTTTTGTGAGACTTCTTGTATCTGAACTAAATATAAAAGGGCCAAACGCTAAATTTTCAGAATTTGAGGCCTGCGCTTGTTTTAAATCATTTCGTCTTAAGACTGCATTAATGCGGGCCAAAAGTTCACGAGGATTAAATGGCTTTGATACATAATCATCTGCTCCCATTTCCAGGCCCACAATGCGATCAATCTCATCCCCTTTCGCGGTGAGAATAATAATTGGGGTAAAGTTTCCAGACCCCCTCAGTCTTTGACATATAGCAAGCCCACTTTCCTCAGGCATCATAAGATCAAGAATGATGAGGCTCACAGGATGGCTCACAATAAAGTTATCCATCTCTTTGCCACCACTGGCTGCGTGAACATTTAAACCCTGATCAATGAGATATTTAGTCGTAAGATCCCTAATTTTTGGATCATCATCAACTATTAAAATAGATTCTGAATTGGTTGCCATGGCATTAGTCTAGATTGCTGGGTTCATCTTGAAGTTAATTTATTAGTTTACATCAAATTAAAAATGATCTATTGTTACAATTGGTAACAATTTGGCATTTTCTTGTAATAAACTATTTACATTTAAGCTTGAATATAACCTTCCTTCCTCAATAAAAATCAACCAATTGCATAATTTCTTAAGATATTTTTTGTTTTGTTTCGCTGGGTTTCTGGGCATATCTTTCCAGGCTTTGGGCGGACCAAACAACCAATCTCCAAAAGTTGAATCAGAAACTAATACCTCTGTAGCAGGCGCGCTTAATAAGCTAAAGGACAGTAGCTTATTGTCCCCAGAAGAACGCGCAAGAATTAGACGTGCTCTTGCAGAGTATGCAAAATCCTCAGGTAAAGAAAGTAGCTTTATTGAAGAAAAACAGAGGGAGATGTTAAAGAACCTAGAATCTCGCTTTATTGCTTGCGATGAAGATAATGACAATACGCTCGATTTAGCAGAAACAACTCGCTGTTTACCCCAAGTCGCTCGTCAATTTAACCGCCTTGATCTCGATGAAAATGAAGTTATATCATTAGATGAGCTGGCTTTATTAGCAAAAGAATTTGAAAGATCCTACTCAGAACCCAACAAACGTAAAAACAATCAAGCCTCTTCAAATAACAAAACACCCATAAATTAATCCTTAGTGAATCTTCGTTAAAATAGATCACTATGGCGGCTTTAGAATTTCAATCTAGCTTTAAAAATATCAATCAAAAAGAATGGAATGACCTTACAAAATCCAATCCTTTTTTAAGGCTTGAATTTTTTCAATCACTCGAAGCATCAAAGTCAATCGGAGAGGGGACAGGATGGCAGCCTTTTCCTGTAACCATGACTGATCACGGCAGGCTCGTTGGCGCTTCACCTATATTTTTAAAAGAACACTCTTATGGAGAATATGTATTTGATTGGTCTTGGGCAGAGGCCTATCAAAAATATGGGAAAAACTACTACCCAAAGATCGTTTCATCTATCCCGTTTACTCCAGCTACAGGGCCTAGAATTTTTGGATTAGACCAATCTATTAAAAAAAATATAGTCACACAATTAGAAGATTTGGCTTATAAAAATAAAATGTCATCAATTCATATTTTATTTTGTGATGAGAGCGAGCGAGACATGCATAAAGATTCGAAATGGATGCCAAGGGAGGGCGTTCAGTTCAAATGGCAAAACAAGCAGTACAATAATTTTGAAGAATTCTTATCTCAACTTTCTCATGACAAGCGAAAAAAAATAAAGCAAGAAAGAAAAAAGATCAAAGATCTTGGATTCGAAATCAAAAAAATAAAAGGCCCAGAAATTACAGAAACAGACTTAGATTTTTTTTATGCTTGTTACTGCAATACCTATCAAGAGCATCATTCACACCCCTACCTCACACGAGATTTTTTTAGCCTTATCAGAGAAAGTATGCCTGAGAACTTATTATTAATATTGGCATACGAAGGTGACCTTCCTATTGCAGGATCATTTTTTATTTATGATGATAAAAAATTGTATGGGAGATATTGGGGCTCAAAATCTTTTTATCCTGGTTTGCATTTTGAACTTTCTTACTACCAGGGCCAAGAATTTTGTATTGAAAATAAGGTTTCTATATTTGAAGGCGGTGCACAAGGCGAGCATAAAATGGCAAGGGGGTTTGAGCCTTTCAACACATTTTCATTTCATAGAATCTTCGATGAAAAATTTGAGCACGCAATCAAGGATTTTTTAAGAAGAGAAAAGAATGGCATTGATCAATACACAAACGAACTTAATGAAAGAGTACCGTATAAAACTGAATTAAATATTTAAAAGATGGTGGTGATGGAGGGTCACGATCCCTCGACCTCAGGATTATGAATCCTGCGCTCTAACCAGCTGAGCTACATCACCCTTTTTGAAACAAACGAAGCGTTGAATTATATTTTTTTAAGCACTTAAAGTCAAAGATTGATCGTTAAACGTTAAACCTGAAATGCATCACATCCCCATCTTGAACAATATATTCCTTACCCTCTAAGCGCATTTTTCCTGCCTCTTTAGATTTTTGCTCGCCATTGTAAGTAATAAAATCATTGTAAGAAATAACTTCTGCACGAATAAAGCCTTTTTCAAAGTCTGTATGAATAACACCGGCAGCTTCAGGAGCAGTTGCACCTTTTTTTACAGTCCAAGCTCTTACTTCTTTGACACCTGCTGTGAAGTAGGTTTGCAAACCTAATAGCGTATAAGCTGATCTAATAACTTTATCGAGACCTGGCTCTTCTAAACCGAGCTCACTAAGAAATATTGCTTTATCCTCGTCTTCTAGATCAGCAATTTCAGCTTCAATTTTTGCGCAAATAGAAATTACAGGAAGATTGTCTTTTTGAGCCAATGCTTTAAGTGAGTCCAATATAGGATTATTAGTGAATCCTGTTTCATTCACATTAGCAACAAACATGACAGGCTTCACAGTGATTAAGCAAAGAGGCTTAATAAGTTTAAGCTCGTCCTGATCTAAATTTAAATTTTTAACTAATTTCCCCTGATCAAGGTGTGATGCAACTTTTGTCAGGATTGAAACTAGTTGAATAGCTTCTTTATCTCCTGATTTTGCTTTTTTATTTTCGCGGTGAAGTGTTTTGTCCACAGTTTCCATATCCGCTAAGATAAGTTCTGTATTAATGACTTCAATATCAGATAGAGGATCTACTTTGCCGGAAACGTGAACGATGTTGTCATCTTGAAAACAGCGCACTACGTGCACAATGGCATCTGTTTCTCTAATGTTAGCTAAAAATTTATTACCAAGACCTTCTCCCTTAGAGGCTCCCGCAACAAGACCTGCGATATCAACAAACTCAACAATGGCTGGCTGAGTTTTTTCTGGATTAACTATTGCTATTAGCTTTTCGATTCTAAGGTCTGGAACTTCTACAATCCCAATATTGGGTTCGATGGTACAGAAGGGATAATTTTCCGCGGCTATACTTGCCTTAGTAATCGCATTGAATAGCGTTGATTTTCCGACGTTAGGTAATCCGACAATGCCACATTTCATAATATATTTTCTTTATTTGTTAGTGTGAAGATTGAGCATAGCTTTTTCAAATTGCCCTGATGTAATTTCATTAAAAAGCTGACTGCTCTCTTCTATAGATTCATCAATGAGACTTCTCTCTTTAGATGAAGGATTTTTTAAAACATAATCAACGACTAAATGCTTATCTCCTGGATGACCAATACCAATTTTTAAACGCCAAAAATTCTGAGAGCCGATGGATACAAATATACTTTTAAGTCCATTATGTCCGCCATGACTTCCACCAAATTTGAGCTTGGCTTGACCGACGTCAATATCAAGATCATCGTGAACGACTAAGATTTCTTCGGGATTTATCTTATAAAACTTTATGATTGCTGCAAGTGCTTTTCCACTATCATTCATGTAAGTACTAGGCTTAGCAAAATAAATTTCATCCGAATTGGATAACTTTCCAATACTTGAAGAAAACTTATCACTATTTTGTAGATTGATATTATGTTGATCAGCGACGAGATCAATCCACCAAAAACCAGCATTATGTCTAGTATCTGAGTACTTTTCGCCAGGATTTCCAAGGCCTACAAATAATTTAATTAGGTTCATATGAAAAAATAAGGCGCACTTTTTTAAATTAAGCGCGCCTTATTTGTATCAAAAGTTAAATTACTTAGCTTTGTCTGATTTAGCTTCATCAGCTGGGGCTGCACCTTCAGCTGGCTTAGCACCATCAGCTGCTGGAGCAGCTGCATCAGCAGCACCTTCAACTGGTTTAGCTACGACTTCTTCAACCACTGCTCTTGGTTTAGCTACAGATGCAACTGCTGCATCGTTACCATGAGAAAGCTGAACGAATTCAACACCTTCAGCCACTTTAATTTGTGATAAGTGAACCGATTGGCCAATATCAAGCGCTGCCAAATCAACCTCAATAAATTCAGGCAGATCTTTTGGTAAGCAGGAGATATTTGCTTCAGTCATAATGTGAGCCACAATACCACCGTTAAGTTTAACGCCTGGCGATACTTCGGCATTAGCGAAGTGGAACGGGACTTTCACGTGAATTTTTTCATTTTCATTGACGCGTTGAAAATCAATATGCTGAATGGTGTTTCTTACAGGATGCATTTGATAATCTCTTAACAAGACAGACTCTTTGCCGCCTTCTAAGTTGAGCGTCAAGATAGATGCATGAAATGCTTCATGTCTAAATTGTAAAAATAAAGATTTATGTTCTAGGTCAAGCGAGACAGGTTCTTTGCCTCCACCATATAAGATTCCAGGAACAATTCCAGCGTGGCGAAGACGGCGGCTCGCACCCGTACCTTTCACACCACGTTTTGTTGCATTAATTTCGATTTTCATTTACTACTCCTTAAATTAAATCTGCATTCCGCGACCAGACTGCAGCAGTTTATTGGTCAACATGACCAAATTTTTTATTCCATAAAAAGAGAACTTACGGAATCACCTTGGCTGATACGACGAATCGTTTCTGCTAGGAGTTCAGCAACGCTAAGCTGCCTAATTTTTTTACATGCCATTGCCACTTCATTAAGTGGAATTGTATTTGTTACTACTAATTCATCTAATGCTGAATCAGTAATAATTTTTGCTGCATCCCCTGAAAGAATTGGATGTGTAGCATAAGCTACTACTTTAGTAGCGCCATTCTTTTTTAAAGCAGCAGCAGCTTCGCAAAGTGTGTTTGCAGTGTCGACCATGTCATCAATAATGACGCAGGTTCTATTTTCTACTTCACCAATAATATTCATCACTTTAGACACATTCGGTTTTGGTCTACGTTTATCTATGATCGCAAGATCTGATCCTAGTTGTTTAGCGCACGCTCTTGCTCTAACAACACCACCAACATCCGGCGACACCACTACAAGATTTTTATGATTTTGTTCAAGCAAATCTTTAAGAAGCACAGGTGTTGCATATATATTATCAACAGGAATATCAAAAAATCCCTGAATTTGGTCAGAGTGAAGATCCATAGTAAGTAATCTATTCACACCAACGCTTGTAAGCATATTAGCCACAACTTTAGCTGTAATCGCAACCCGAGCTGATCTGGGTCTTCTATCTTGTCTTGAGTAGCCAAGATAAGGGATCGCAGCTGTAATTCTCGATGCAGATGATCTTCTTAATGCATCTACAATCACCATAATTTCCATTAAGTTATCGTTGGTTGGATGGCTTGTAGATTGAAGAACAAATACATCTCTACCGCGAACATTTTCAAGGAGCTCAACCATGACCTCCCCATCACTAAAACGACCTACGTCAGCGCGTCCAAGGTGAATGCCTAGATTCTTTGCAACCTGCTCAGCAAGAATAGGATTGGCATTGCCCGTGAATATCATGACGCTGTTATTATCCAAAGTCTCGGTCCTGGTTATAAATGGTCAGTCTCTAAAATGGCAGGGGAGGAAGGATTCGAACCTTCGCATGCTGGAATCAAAATCCAGTGCCTTAACCAGCTTGGCGACTCCCCTATTATTATTATGTTCCCAACATTAAATTAAAATGAGGGTGGTTATTTAACCCTTTAACTACAAAGCCTAGTGTATGTTCTGGCCTTTTCTCTGCTATTTTTTTACCTTCATCTGCCGAACTCAAAGATATAAAAAAACATGATCCTGAGCCTGTCATTTTTGCGTGGCCAAACTGGTTTAACCAGTCAAAAACAAGGGTAATTCCTTTAAATTTTTTTAAGACGCCTTTTTGCAAATCGTTAGCTAAATTTTTAGTGCCTAATTCACTGGAAAAGCCTGCTATTTTCAATGGAATCCGGTCTTTTGTCAATTCAAGTGACTCAAAAACCTCTCTCGTGGAAACCTTCTCCTTAGGGGCTATGACAAGGTAATCTTGTGGCGGGGTCTGGAAAGGGGTGAGGTTTTCACCTATACCTTCAGCCCAGGCATTTTGGCCAAAAATAAAGAACGGGACGTCTGCGCCTAGCTTTAGAGCCAATCCTTGTAATTCTTTCTGTGTTAATTGGCATTGCCATAATAAATTCAGGGCAATAAGTGTTGTTGCAGCATCCGAGCTACCTCCCCCAAGACCGCCGCCCATCGGGATGGATTTTTTAATGAAGATATCTGCACCTGATTGGTTATCTGCAAATGGCTTTAATAAGTGAGCCGCTTTAATGCTTAAATCGTCACTTTCTTGAATATTCGCGTGCTGAGAAGTCCGACGTATAAGTCCAGACTCGTTTATTTTAATAAAAAGATTGTCATAAAGATCAATGAGCTGAAAGACTGTTTGAATATTGTGATAACCATCAAGCCTTTTATTTATTACATGAAGAAATAAATTTAATTTTGCTGGCGCCAAAAATTCTTTATAACCATTTTCTTTAAGTTCATTTGCCTGCAATGTTAATAATCTCTTCCACAATAAAATTAAAACTAAATGTACCTTGGGTAATCGATATTTTAGAGGGGATGGTCAAGCCATCCTGAGTTTTAAAAGCATTGATTAAGATATTCCACTCATCATTATAAAAATGAGTTGTACGATTAAGTTGATTTTCGTCTTTATGTAAATTTTTAATTTGATCAACATGATTTGTAATTAGATGTCTAAAAAGATCTGGCGAAATATTTTTACCAAACAAAGATTGTATGTAGCGATCAAAGTCATCACCCGACAAAACTTTCCCATTGGCATCAATAATACGTTTGTCATTAGATGAATAAATAATTTTTGCGACTTGGCTATTAAAGGGCGAAAAGATATCAATTTCATCTTGGTTGTTTTCATATCGCCAAATCAGTCGACCCGAGCCTCCTTTGGAATCGACCGAGTAAGCAAATTTAGCTTTTATGGAAAATTTTTCGATAAAACGATTTTCGTCAATCGCTTGTAAGGTTTCAATAGCGGGTGAGTGGGATTTAAATATCTCAAATGGATCATTCAATGTTGAGCAGCCTGAGAAAAAAAATGCTGCTAAAAGAAGAAGGGCGCTAAAAAAATTCAATTAAATAAAAGCTCTGTTAAGAATTAACGTAGTCTTTTAAATGTTTCTTTCAGAACTTCATTATCGGGAAATGATTGAAGCGACAATTCAAGAACATCACCAGCTTCCTTCTTCTTTCCTTGCGCCCACAAAATTTCACCAAGATGCGCTGCGATCTCTGGATCTGCTTGAACGTCATAAGCTTTCTGAATGAAAGAAAGAGCAGAATCTAATTTGCCGAGCCTGAAATATAACCAACCCATACTGTCTAAAATGTAATGATTATTAGGCGAGATTGATAAGGCAACCTCAATATATTTCTTTGCATCATCTAAATTAATGTTTCTATCAACAAATGAATAGCCCAGTGCGTTATAAGCTACAGCGTAGTCAGGTTTAATTTTAATAGCTTCCCTTAAAAGCTTTTCCATTAAATCATATTTATTTAACTTATCTGCAAGGAGCGCATAGTCAAATTTAAATTCAGCAGATTGAGCGAAATTAGATGCTTCATTCTGCATGAGCTCAAATGCTTCTTGATGTCGATTGAATCGGGAAAGTAAAGAGGTTTTTAACTGAACGACGCTTAATTTTTCATCCGGCGAATTAGATTTTATCGCATTTAAAAATTCTAACGCTTTATCGACAGATTCTTTTTTAGCAATGATTTCTGCTGTAATTAGTTTTGATTCAATAAAATGATTTCCATTGCCTACTTTATTAAGCCAAGTAATTGCCACATCACTTAGATTCTTTTTATCCGCAATCTTTGCAAGATAGATAAAGACTTGATCTTTGTCTTTTGGCTTTCTTTTAAGGCTTTGTAAAAAATACTTTTCAGCAAGATCGTAATCTTCAAGTTCAACTGACAATAAACCTACTGCAAGTGTAATCTCTGCAGAACTATTTGCTGTGTTTACAAGTTTTATAAATTCATTTTTTGCTTCATTAAATTTCCGACCATTTGTTAGTAGCTTTGCATATTCAAGCCTTACGTCGTTTGATTTTGGATATTTATTTAAGAAACTGCTGTAGAAATTAAGGGCCTTTTCAGGACTATCTTGAGCCAAGATTTGCCCTTTAAATAAAATTGGCATTTCCCAATCTGGTTTAATTTGTGTGATAGCAGCCAATTCTTTTTCGTAAGCTTTTTGATCTTTATTAATCCAAGCTGCATGTACAACCGCAAAATGCGCTTCTGCTAATCTAGGATAGGGTTGAGCGAGCTCGGTCACTAAAGTCAATACAGCTTTCTTATCCGGAACTCGTGAAAGCATGCTATTTAAATATAAAAAGCCACTCGCTCTTGTTTTTTCTTTGAGGAGTAGCTTTTGTAAAATTGGCTTTGCTTCACTAAGTTTATTGTTAGCTATAAGTATTTCACTTAAGGCTTGTTGAGCATCAGCAGAATCCTTATTAAGCTCATTCCAAACTTTGGAAGCTTCTAGAGCCAATGCAGCATTCCTTGTGTAGCCAGTCAGTTTTGTCGCGCGTTCGGCAAAAAAACCGTTATCAGTTTGCTTAGCTAAATCTAAAAAGAGTTCGCTTGCAAGATTAAGCTCCCCACGTTGAGAAGCAATTTCAGCTAATAAGAGCCTAAAAACGAGATCAGGATTGGTATAATTATTAATCGAACTGGATGTGTCAGGCTTTGCATTGGTTAAAATACTGAATAAGAAAAAAATAATAAAGGTAAATATTCTAAGCAGATGCATAAAGATTCCTGAGATTTGATTTCTACAATAGTTTAAACTATCTTGACTAATAATTTAGCTGTCAGCCATGATCCGGAGCTTAATTAAAGTAAAACAAGATATTTTAATATGTATAATTATGATTCATTTTTTCAATAAAAATTCAAAAAAACATCTATGTCAAATTTAACCTTAGAAGCTATAGAGCTGACGCGCCTTTTTGGGGGTCGCGAGGCCGTTAAAAATGTAAGTTTTCAACTGGAAAAAGGTGAGGTTTTGGGCTTTTTGGGACCTAATGGTGCTGGCAAGTCGACCACGATGCGAATGCTTACGGGAAATTTAGCCCCCTCGATAGGAACCGTAAAAATTTGTGGTATTGATATGATGGAAAATCCGAAGGAAGCAAAAGCATTAATTGGGTATTTACCTGAGATGCGCCCTATATATAAAGAACTTACAGTAGACGAATTTTTAACCATTGCTGCGCGTCTTCATAAAGTCCCAAGCAAGCAAATTAAGAAAGCTGTAGAAATTGCGAAACAAAAATGTGGGCTAAGCCATATGAGCAAACGATTAATTGAAAACTTATCGAATGGTTATCAGCAGCGCGTAGCAATTGCTCAGGCAATAATTCATAACCCATTGGTTTTGATTCTTGACGAACCCACAGTAGGTCTTGATCCGATTCAAATTAGAGAAATTAGAGCTCTTATTAGGGAAATTGGTCAAAAACACAGTGTAATTTTATCTACACATATTCTTCCTGAAGTTGAAATGGTATGTGACCGCGTTCAAATTATTGATAAAGGTAATTTAGTATTTCATGGGTCAATTGATGAATTAAAACAGCATCGACAAGGTAACAAGCTTATGGTGGGCTTTGCAAAAGCACCTACAATCTCAGCACTTAATGATATTGAAGGAGTTACAAAAGTTGAAAAGGTAGAGGATCGTATGTATCGTATTCACTTTAAAAATAAACAATCTCCTGCAGAGGCTATCGTAAAGTTATCAGTAAAAAATAGCTGGGGACTTTATCAAATAGCCCCTGATCAAACGAGTCTTGAAGATGTCTTTGTTCAATTAACCCAGATGAAACAGAAAAATTAAATGAATATGAGTGAGCGCTAATATGATTATAAATATCGCAAGAAAAGAGCTTAAAAGTTTATTTGCTTCACCAATGGGGTGGACTATATTGGCTCTTCTTATGGCTTTGCTTGGTAACTTTTATCTTACTGGAGTTAATAAATATTTTGAAGTGATGTCAGGCGCAGTAAGACCTGCTGAAAGAGTTGGAGTCACGATTTTTGTTGGCCAGACAGTTTTTGGCATAGCGCGCTATATTATGCTTTTCGCCGTCCCTCTTTTGACGATGCGTCTTATTAGTGAAGAAAGGCGTAATCAAACATTACCATTTTTATTTAGCGCACCGATTTCCTTAACTGAAATTGTTTTAGGTAAATTTGTTGGGTTGATTATTTTCTTAAGCATTCTTATTGTTTATATTTTTATGATGCTCATAACGCTTAATATTTGGTCGGATATAGATTTCGGCTATCTACTCGCAAATTCATTTGGCCTTTGGCTTCTCCTAGGAAGTTTTTCTGCTTTAGGAATTTATTTTTCAAGCTTAACAAAGCAGCCTATTATTGCTGCAATCTTAAGTTTTATTTCATTATTTGCCTTAATTTTTCTTGAAAGTATGTTTGCAAGCGACCCTAATCACTGGTTTGCATACATATCCTTAATGAAACACTTCCAAAGCTTTTCAAGGGGACTGATTGATACCTCAGATCTAATTTATTTCTTTTTATTCATTTCAACATTTTTGACATTAACTATAAGACGTCTTGATGCAGAAAGGCTTCGTGGATAATTATGAAAGTTAATCCAAAACTAAGATTGCAGATTCTTATACAAAATAGTTTTTTTGTAGTTTTATTCATTGCTTTAATATTTTTATTAGGCTTCCTTGCAAATCAATACAAGTTTTCTAAAGACATAACACAAGCCAATAGAAATACATTAACAATCGGAAGTATTAATGTATTAAAGCAAATGCAAGGCCCTATAACTCTTACTGTCTTTGCTTCGGAAGATGACGTGAATAATGGAGACACATTTAGACAGGGCATCATTAATTTTATGGCGAGATATCAGAGAACGAAACCTGATATTAACGTTAAATTTATTAGCCCAATAAAAGAGCCGAAGTTAGCACAGGAAAACGGTATTAAAGAAGACGGCGAAGTTGTGGTTGAATATCAAAAAAGATCTGAGCATATTAAACCCCCTTTTGCAGAGCAAGAGATGACAAATCTTTTTATGCGCTTATCAAGAACAAGCCAACGGGCCGTTATGTATTTAGATGGACATGGCGAAAGAAACTTAATTGGGCTTAAAAATAACGACGTGGGTGAGTTTGGCAAGCAATTAGAATCTAAAGGGTTGAAATTTGCTAATTTAAATTTAACTATTGAATCAGAAGTGCCTCTTAATGGTTCAATGCTAGTGATTGCAAGCCCGCAAAAAACTATTTCTCCTATTGAAGCGAAAAAAATTAAAAAATTCCTAGAGTCGGGTGGAAATCTCCTTTGGCTTCTTGATGATAATAACTTCCGTGGCTTAGATGAAATTGCTGCCTATCTTGGATTAAGTGTTTCAAGCGGACAAGTTATAGATCCAGCAGAGAAGGTTGAAGGGGTTAATGAAAATATTGCTTCTGCTTCCTCATATGGGGAACATGCTATTACTAGAAACTTTATGCTAGGAACGCGATTTTCTAATGCACACGAAGTTAATGCTAAGGGAACTTTAGATAATGGTTGGGAAGTTAGTAAATTGATAGAAGTGTCTCCCAATGGATGGCTGGAATCTTCCCAAGTAATGACAAACCAGAAACCTACTTTCGATAAAAGCAAAGATAAGGCTGGCCCAATTAATATAGCAGTAGCACTTCAAAGGGTGTACGGGAAAAAAGGCCAGAGAGTTGTGGTGGTAGGTAATGGTAATTTCTTATCTAATACATTTATTACAAATGGCGGTAATTTAGATCTTGGGATCAATATGATTAACTGGTTATCAGGTGATGATAATTTAATTTCAATACAGCCAATGCCCTTAAAAGATGTGAATGTCACCATTCCTGACAATCAAATGTCATTCATTATTGCATGGACCGTATTTCACAGTTTTGAATACTTCATACCGATTGGTTTTTTTGCTTTAGGTATATTGTTCTGGTTCAAACGAAGAAAAGCTTAGTTTGTAACTATGAAAAATAGGTGGTTAATTAATATTATCTTGTTGGTGATGGTCTTATCGATATCACTTTTCTTATTTCTTAAGCCTACCAAGATAAAGCAAACAAAACAATTTTCAATTAGTGCATTTAATTTAAGTGATTTTGATTCAATAAAGATAGACTTTCCATCCAGAGCATCAGTAATCTTTAAAAAATCTACTGAGTCATGGGATATGATTGAGCCCGTAAAAGGTAGAGCAGATCAATTTTCAGTACAGAAAATTATTTCCATCGTAGCAACATCAAGCAGCGAAAAATTACCTTCAAACGATCTAGCCAAATACGGTTTAGATAAACCTACGATGAAATTAAAATTGATTCATAAGGGGCAGGAAGAGGAGTTTATTTTTGGCACATACAATTCCGTAACAGAAGACCAATACCTTTTATATAAAGAAAATGTGTACCTTATTAGCGGGTCTTATTCGGAAGCTGCTGCTACCCAGCCTATTGAGCTTATTGATAAGTTGCCTTTAACTAAATCTGAGGAAATTAAATATTTCGATTTTTCTCGTCTTGAACAATGGCAATCTAAAAGATTAAAAGTCACTCGTAATAATAACGAGTGGTCTGCTAATGAGGGCAGTCAATTTAAACAAAACGAGATGGCTGAATGGTTCGATATGACATGGGTTAAAAATCCAGCAAAGTCGGTCGAAAAATCATCTATTGACCTCAGGATTCCATATAAGAGCTTTGATATCCATACGATAGATGGAAAAAAGATTACCTTTTTACGCGTGCAAGAATCACCTGAGACGAAATTATATAGAGTGGATGAAGGTTTGCTCTACCACTTTGGGAGCGATATTGGATTTACTATGATGAATCCTCCCATTGAACATTCTAAAAAATAAATCCTTTTATGCCTGAACTTCCAGAGGTTGAGATTACCTGCATAGGTCTCAAGCCTATACTTCAAAAATCTATTTCAAATATTATTATTAGAAATCCATCTCTAAGATGGCCAATCCCTTCGCATTTAAAAAAAACACTTCCCAACCAAAAAATACTACATATAAAAAGACGCGCTAAATATATTATTATTCAATTTGAAAAAGCATCCCTCATGATTCATTTAGGCATGTCAGGTCGACTTGAAATCTTAGATAAAGAGACGCCCCCTGAAAAGCATGATCATGTTGATATTGCGTTTCATAATTCAAAAAATATTTTAAGGTATACAGACCCAAGAAGATTTGGATCCATACTCTGGGTGGATGGGGATATCAAAAATCATTTTTTAATTTCGAAGCTAGGTCCAGAACCATTGGAAAGCCTATTCACTAGAGACTATTTATTTTCAAAAACGCATAATAAAAATTCACCTATTAAAAATATCATTATGGATAGCCATATTGTTGTGGGTGTTGGCAATATATATGCAAGTGAGTCATTATTTAAAGCTGGAGTGCTGCCAAGTAAACTAGGTAAGGATATTTCCCTGAGCGAATGCACAAAGATTGTTAAATATATTAAGACTACATTAATAAAAGCGATTGAATTAGGCGGAAGCTCACTTAAAGATTTTTATAATGTGAATGGACAGTCTGGTTATTTTCAGCAAACTTATAATGTGTATGGAATGACGGGCAAGCCTTGCCGAAAGTGCAAAACAATTATTGAAAATAAGAAAATTGGACAGCGCTCAAGTTTCTTCTGTATTAAGTGTCAGAGCTAATTATTACTAAGCTTATTTGTTTCTTTAATAATCTTTGGTAACAAAGACCCTACAACCATCCCAATAATACTATTGCCCAAGCCAATTAATTGGGCAGGGATCAGTGCCTTGTCACCTATAAATAATTCTACGAATAACCATGATCCTATACCGCCAATAATCGCCATCAAAGCACCTTGGCTATTAGCTTTTTTCCAAAATGCACCAAATACAAGAGGCACAAAAGCACCTGCAAGCGTAATTTTATAAGCTGATTCAACCATACCAAAAATTGAAAGATTTGAACTAAGGGCATATAGCAAGACGACAGAAGAAAAACATACAAGAGTGACTCTCATAATTTTAAGTAAATGTTTGTCACTAATTGTTGGAAAATAACCTTTAACAATATTTTCTGCAAAAGAAATGGATGGTGCTAGAAGCGTTGCTGATGAGCAACTCATTATTGCTGATAGAACAGCTCCAAAGAATATTACTTGAGCGAAGAGGGGCATATAGTTAAGCACAAGCATAGGTAGGACATGCTGTGAGTTTGTATTGACGAGACCGTTAAAATATTCAGCGTCAATTAAGGTGGCCGAATACGCTATAAACATTGGTACAAAAGTAAATATAAAGTAAATTGTAGCCCCAAGTATTGAGCCGTATAAGGCAACCTTTGCAGTTTTAGCTGATGTTACGCGCTGAAAAACGTCTTGTTGAGGAACTGATCCCAGCATCATAGAGATCCATGTACCAAAGAAAGTTATCCATGTCCAGATATTACCTTTTGGAAAAAAATCTAACTTATGATTTATTGAGGCACTCTCAATGACGGGAACAATACCTCCTGTTAAGTGAGAAATAGCATATGCGATATAAAGAAGCCCACCAATAACTACAATCATTTGAATAAAGTCTAGGATCGCAACAGATAGCATGCCACCAAAAGTAGTGAAGGTCAGGACAATTAAAATGCCAATAACCATGCCCATGTCTTCGCTAATAAATTGATGAGTTATAAGATTAAATATTAGTCCAAGGGCCTTAATCTGTGCCGCAACCCATCCCAAATATGAGATGACGATTGCAATAGTAGTTAATACCTCAACAGTTCTATTGTACCTAGCCCTATAAAAGTCCCCTAAAGTAATAATATTTAATTTATATAATTTAGAAGAAAAGAAAATACCCGCAATTATTAAACAAAGACTCGACCCAAAAGGGTCGGCCACAACCCCATTTAAGCCTTCTTTAACGAAAGTAGAAGAGACTCCAAAAATTGCTTCTGCACCAAACCAAGTTGCAAAAACTGTAGCAGTTACAATAGGAAGTGGGAGGTGTCTTCCAGCGACAGCATAGTCTTTGGTAGTTTTAACTCGAGAAGATACAAAAATACCAATCCCAATTGTGACAAGAAGATAGAGAGAGACAAACCAAATAAGCAAATTAAAACTTCCTAAATTTATTTAACAAAATAAAACAAAACTGTTAAATTTACCAATAAAGTAATCCCAATTAAAGTAATTACAATTTTAAACCAGCGACTCTGATTTTTTTGAGTTTTTAATAAACGACCAATGTCTTCTTGGTGAATAGCATTTTCATGTTTTTTTTGTTCAAGTAACTCATGAATAAGTCTTGGTAATTGTGGAGTTAAATGAAGCCAATGTGGAAGTTCATTTTTTAAACTCTTAAGAATATGTTTAATACCTTTTTGTTCTGACATATATTTTTTTAAAAATGGAGCAGCTGTTTTCCATAAGTCTAAATCAGGATCTAGGTTTCGACCAAGACCTTCTACATTTAAAAGTGTTTTTTGAAGCATGGTAAGTTGAGGCTGAATTTCCATATTAAATCGTCTTGATGTTTGAAATAGTCTAATAAGAAGACGACCAAATGATATTTCTTTTAAGGGCTTATTAAAAATAGGCTCACATACTGATCGTATTGCATTTTCAAATTCATCTATAGAAGTATCCTTAGGTACCCAGCCTGATTCGATATGAGCAAGTGCCACGTCATGGTAATCGCGTTTAAAAAAGGCTAAAAAATTACGCGCTAGATAATTTTTATCATTCTCACTTAAGGATCCCATAATGCCAAAATCCATAGCAATATAGCGCCCATCATCAGCTACCTGAATGTTACCTGGGTGCATATCGGCATGAAAAAAACTATCTCTAAATACCTGCGTAAAAAATATTTCTACCCCATTGCGCGCGAGTTGCTTAATATCAATTTTTTTCTTACGCAGTGTTTCGATGTGGCTAATAGGAGTTCCATACATTCTTTCCATTACCATCACATCCTCACTACAGAAATCCCAATACACATCCGGTACGATAAGTAATTTTTTATCTTTAAAATTCTCACCTAAACGACTGCAATTTGCTGCATCCAGCATAAGGTTTAGTTCGCACTGAATATGCCTTGAAAACTCAGCCACAACCTCCCTTGGCCTTAATCTTTTACCATCTGACCATGTCAATTCAAGCATGTAGGCAATGAGATAAAGTAAATTTATATCTTTATTAATGACGCGCTTAATATTAGGCCTTAGTATTTTGACTGCAACATCTTTGCCGTCATGGAGCGTTGCAAAATGAACTTGGGCAACTGATGCGCTTGCTGTAGGCACTTGGTCAAACGTTTTAAAAATTTTATCTGGCGACATACCATATGAAGCTGTGATAATTTTTTCGACATTCTTATAAGGGAAAGGGGGTACCTGATCCTGAAGTTTAGCTAGCTCATCTGCAATATCTAATGGAATGAGATCCCTTCTGGTGGATAACATTTGACCAAATTTAACAAAAATTGGACCTAATTCTTCGAGCGCAAGCCTGAGCCTTGTGCCTCTATTTTCCTTGGCTGATCGAAAGAAAAATATTATCGAGACAAGAAAAGCAAAAACATTAAGCTGTCGATTAAATGTGATGAACTCCTCAAGGCGATACTTAAGAAGTATATAAATGATGTAAATTAGCCTAAAGTATTTCATAACTTTTTAAGTCTGAGCTCTAAACGATCTACATCGAATCGTAAACGGTCCACCTCATTATTAAATTGCTCCACCAGTCTTTTCTTAGCAATCAGCGGCTTTTCTTCGAGCCAGTACTCTTTAAAAGTATCTGCAATATTAAATGAGGTTTCTTTTGTAGTAGTTACAACTTTTTTGCCAAATTTTACAAGATGATATGCTGGAATATCACCAATAATGTCACTTAAATCATCCTCATAATCCCACTCAACATCCCTTAGTAAGTTACTCATTACTGTGGCGAACTCGATGTCACCTTTAATTTCAATATCGGCTTTTTTATTTCCACGCATAAGTTCAATTGCTGACGATATAGACAATTTAATTTCTGCATCGCATGTATCGATCTGATCTCTATATTCTGGCAAACCGCTATCGTTGACTATTAATACATAATGAATGGGGCCTACGTTAAATAAGATAGATTTTAATCTGTGCTTGATAAGATCTTTTTTTAACCACTCATTTTGTTGAAATAAATGGTTAGTGAGTTTTGTTTTAATTGTGTCAATGATCAAAACTTGTACCCCATATGAATAGCAACTACACCTGAAGATAAATTAAGATATTCCACTTTTAAAAAAGATTCTTCTTCCATCATCGTTTTTAATGATTCTTGATCGGGATGCACCCTTATTGATTCAACAAGGTATTGATAGCTTGACTCATCTTTTGCAAATAACTTCCCTAATTTTGGAAGTAATTTAAAAGAAAATTGATCATAAAAAAACTGTAATGGCTTCCATACTTTTGAAAATTCTAGAATTAAAATTTTTCCACCTGGGGATAAGACACGGTAAATTTCTTTTAATGCTTTCTTTTTGTCTGTCATATTGCGAATACCAAAGCCTATCGTGACACAGTCAAAATAGTTATCAGGGAAAGGTAGTGATTCGGCATCGCATAAAATAGAAGGAATAAAAATACCTTGGTCAATTAACTTATTACGGCCAATGTTTAGCATAGACAAATTAATATCAGAATGTATTATCTGCCCGTTAAAATCAGCTGATTGCACCCCTATTTTTTTTGCAAGCAGAATAGACAAGTCCGCCGTTCCACCAGCAATATCAAGAATGCGTGCATTCTTCTTTACGTTAGAGGTATTTACAAGAAATTTTTTCCAAATATGGTGCATGCCGAATGACATCAGATCATTCATCAGGTCATAATTTGATGCCACAGAATGAAATACAGAAGCTACTTTGCTGACTTTTTCCTTTGCGTCTATTTCACTATAACCAAAATGTGTTTTTTTATTCGACATCTGTTTTTGTTCTTTGAATACCTGCGATAGATAATTTTCTTAAATACTCTTCCCACAGCACATCATAAGTAGCAGCAAGCTCATAAAGATAATCCCATGAGTAGATGCCTGTATTATGACCATCTGAAAATATTAATTTAATAGCGTACTGACCGATGGGCTCAATATTTTCTATGCCGACATTTTCTTTATGTATTTGAAGTGTTTCTTGCCCTGGTCCGTGACCTCTTACTTCAGCGGACGGGGAATACACTCTAAGAAATTCGCATGAAAGCATGCATTCGGTTAGATTATTAAATTTAATTTCTAACAGCTTGGATGATTGATGAAGCTTAATTTCTAAAGGGTATATTTTAGCGTTACTTGTTGTCACTTTGTGGGAAAGCCTAAAAAACTATATTATCGGAGTTCTCTTGGCTTTTTTGGTAAAAATTAAAAGATTATTGAATGTTAGATTGCAGTAATGATTTAATTTTTTTCATTGCCGATTGTTCGATCTGCCTAATTCTTTCAGCAGAAACACCAAGCTTATCTGCAAGCTCGTGAAGAGTTGACGCCTCTTTATCCTTAAGCCATCTTTCTTCTAAAATAAGACGACTTCTTTCATCGAGCGATAAAAGTGCTTTTTTAAGGGAAGATAGACTATTATTTTCAGCTTGTTCTATTTCCATTTGTTCTGATGGCTCAGGCGCCTCATCTTTAAGGTAAGCAATGGGTCTGTAAACGTCATCTTCTGATTCTTCAGATCCATAATCTAATGAAATTTCATTACCATTAAAGCGATATTCCATTTCACGCACATCTTCAGGTTTGACATTAAGCTCTTTTGCGATTGAATTAATCTCATCCGATTTAAGAGGCTGAAGAGTTTTCTTCATACTTCGTAAATTAAAAAAAAGTTTACGTTGCGCTTTTGTCGTTGCCGTTTTAACTAAACGCCAGTTTTTTACAATATATTCTTGAATTTCAGCTTTAATCCAGTAGATTGCAAAAGACACAAGCCTTACACCTCTTTCAGGGTCGAATCGTTTTACAGCTTTCATTAGTCCAATATTGCCTTCTTGAACCAAGTCTGATTGAGGGAGTCCGTAACCGGAATAGCCCCTAGCTACTTTAACTACTAATTTTAGGTGGGACAAGATCAGTGTTTTCGCAGCCTCGAGATCATTTGATTTTTTAAGGCGCATGCCAAGATTCATCTCTTCTTCCGCAGTGAGCGAGGGAATAGCTCTAATGGATTGCATATAGCGATCGTAGCTATCAATTGAGCCTAATGTAGATAAGCTTAAATCTAAAGTCATTTTGATAAAACCTTTGTAAAGAGTTCGTTCATAAACATAATTTTAGCACTCTTCGTAAGAGAGTGCTAGCCCAATAAGGTTCCCTAAATAGTAAATTAACCTAATAAATACAATGGGTTATATGGCTAGAATTTCTTAATCGATTGATTAATGGAGATGAAAGATGCTGCAACAGCGATCAAAACTGAGCCGCCGACGATGGATAAATACTCCAAAGGTTTTAAGTCAATAATACTAAACTGAGCTCCATAGAGAGCTTCAACCTCAATGACAGTGTGATTTAAGAAAATGACAATTAATTTAAGTGTGATGACAGCAGTTAATCCACCTCCAAGCCCATAAATAAAACCGCTATATAAAAAGGGTCGCCTAATAAATTGATCAGTAGCGCCAATTAATTTGCTCAGTTCAATTTCTTCATGGTGAGATGTCATTTGAAGGCGAATTGTATTTCCAATAACCACTGTCAGCATGGAAGCAAGTAAAACTGAAGCCAAAAGAATAGCTTTATTTGCCAAGTGAAGTACCGAGTTCAATTTTTTAACCCAGCCTGTATCAACAACTGCTTGATCTACCCCATCAAGCTTTTCTACAAATGATTTTAAGTCCATGATTTGATTTGGATTCATCGTATTGGGAGAGATAAAGAAGGCATCGGGTAATGGATTTTCAGAGAGCCCATTGTTTGAATCATTAAATCCCATTGATTTTTGCAATTTAGGCCAAGCCTCTTCTTTTTTTACAAAATGATAGCTATTAATTTCGGAGCGATTTTTTAATTCATTTTCAATTCTATTTTTAGCATCAGCTGAAGTGTCTTTTTTTAGGAAGATACTTATTTGTGATTCATGCTGAATATTTTCAGAAATAGATTTTAAATTTTGCACTATAAGAAAAGATATGCTCGGCAATATAAAGGTAATACCTATAACTAAAAACATCATAAGGGTAGCAAGTAATGACGCATGGCTTCGCTTAAGTGCCTTAAGAAACATCTGATAATGATAAGTAAAATAGTTCATTTATTGCTCAGTCATCTTTATAAGATTGCCGTCTTGCAAATAAAGCTGCTTATGTTTTTTTGAAATTATTGGCATTTCATGTGTCGCAATAATCACGGTAACACCAAGCTCTTGAAAACTATAAAAGAGGTTCATAATTTCATCCGCATATTTCTTATCTAAATTTCCTGTAGGCTCATCAGCAAGCAGAATGGAAGGCCTACATGCAATAGCTCTTGCAATTGCGAGACGTTGCTGCTCTCCACCTGACAAGCTAATTGGCATTGATTTTTCTCTGTTTAGCAATCCTACCTTATCTAAGGCCGCGCGGACACGCCCTCTAATATCATTAATTTCTACACCATTAATTTCTAATGGCAGAGCAATATTTTCGAAACAATTGCGATCATATAAAAGTTTATGGTCCTGAAAAACTAAACCAAACTTTCTCCTAATGTAAGGAATAGAAGTGCTTTTTACTTGGCTTAGATTTTGATTCTCGAAAATAATCGTTCCATGTGTAGCGGGTTCAATGGCCGTGATTAATTTTAATAACGTTGATTTTCCTGCTCCTGATGGACCGGTAACAAAAACAAGCTCACCAGCATTAATTTCAAAAGTAATGTTTTGTAGTGCCCCTAAATTTCCTGGATATCTTTTATGGACCTGGTCAAATTTAATCATGGAAAAAAGCCGATTTTAAAAAAGTGCATCAACATATTCTTGGGCATTAAAAACTCTTAGATCATCTATAGACTCGCCAACACCAATGTATCTTAATGGAGTGGGTTGCTCCTTGGCGATTGCCGCAATTACACCGCCTTTGGCTGTACCGTCAAGCTTGGTTAAAGCAAGACCTGTAATACCTAAGGCTTCATTAAATATCCTGAGTTGACTGATAGCATTTTGGCCTGTATTAGCGTCTAAAACGAGAAGAATTTCATGGGGAGCCTCCAAATGACATTTATTAATTACACGTTTAATTTTTGTAATTTCATCAATTAAATGTTTTTGCGTTGGCAATCTACCTGCTGTATCAGCAATAACAATATCAATATTTTTTGCTTTTGCAGAATTGATCGCATCGAAAATTACTGCACTTGGATCGCCAGAAGCTTGCGAAACAACGTGAACATTATTTCTTTCGCCCCAAACCTCAAGTTGCTCAGTGGCAGCCGCCCGAAAAGTGTCGCCTGCAGCAATTAGGACAGATTTATTTTCATCTAGAAAAATTTTAGTCAACTTTCCAATGGTGGTTGTTTTACCTGCACCGTTGACTCCAACCACCATAATAACAAAAGGGCTTGTGCCTTTTAATACAAGTGGATTTTGAATAGGGGATAACAGTTCGATTAATTTTTCTTTAAGTAAGCCTTTAATCTCATCTGCATTTTCAATCTTATTTTTTTTGATGGAGGCCCTAATGCTATCCAGGAGGTAGGTAGTAGCTGAAATACCTACATCAGAAGTAAGTAATATAGTCTCTAGCTCTTCAAAAAGCGCTTCGTCAATTTTTTTGCCAGTAAATAAAGAGGTAAGTTCGGTAGTTAATTTTTCTCTAGTCTTAGTAAGACCTTTCTTTATCTTGTCAGCTAGACTAAAAAAACCACTTTTTTTCTCTTCTTTTGGAGGGGCTTTCTCTTCTTTAATTTCAAGAGGTTTCTTTTTTAAAGCTTTTGGAGGGGGCTTAATTGAGGACTCAGTTTTTAAAGCTTTTTTCTTTTTTGGAAGATTAGGTGCTTTAGCAACTATTTTTTTGGGTGCTGAGGAAGTCTTCTTTTCTGGTTTTTTAATAACTTCTTTTTTTGCCGCAGGTTTTTTCTCTGGGCTATTTTTTTTAATGATCTTTTTTAGGAATTCAAACATTTTTTAAAATTTTAAGAACTTAATGAGATAAAGAAAAGTCTATGAAACATTGATATTCATTATAATAGCTAAATCATTTAAGGACGAGACGCGTTGTTAAAAAAAATTTTACTTCTTTTGTTGTTATTTCCAAGTTTGCTCTTAGCACAAACTCAAGAATTTAAGCTTTCTAATGGGTTAAAAGTTTTTGTAAGAGAAGACCATCGCTCACCTGTGGTTGTGTCTCAGGTTTGGTATCGAGCAGGGAGTCTTGATGAGGTAAATGGTAAAACTGGTGTAGCTCACGTTCTTGAGCACATGATGTTTAAAGGGACCAAGAAAATTAAGTCAGGTGAATTTTCAAGGTTGATAGCTAAGGCAGGTGGAAAAGAAAATGCATTTACAGGCGCCGACTACACGTGTTATTTCCAGCAACTTGAGAAATCAAATCTCGAACTTTCGTTTAAATTAGAGGCAGATCGCATGCAAAACCTTAATTTATCTAAGGAAGAGTTCGATAAGGAAATTAAAGTTGTCATGGAAGAGCGAAGATGGAGGACCGACGATAAACCAACTTCACAAGTAAAAGAACAATTTGCGTCAACAGTTTTTAAATCCCACCCTTATAGCAGGCCCGTAGTTGGATGGATGAATGATTTAGAAAACATGACGGTAGAAGATGCAAGAGAATGGTATCAAAACTGGTATGCACCCAACAATGCAATTCTTGTTGTAGTTGGGGATGTTCAAGCCAATGATGTACTAAATTTAGCAAAGAAGTATTTTGAAAAAATTCCTGTACGAAAAATTCCCGAGAGAAAACCTCAGGTTGAGCCTCAGCAAATTGGTGAAAGAAGATCGGTTATTAAGGCGCCAAGTGAATTATCCTATCTCTTAATGGGTTATCAAGCGCCAACTTTGATGGATCGTTTGGGCAATAATGAATCATCTTGGGAGCCTTACGCTTTAGAGATGTTATCTAATATTCTAGCTGGGAATAGCTCATCAAGACTTAATCAAAACATTGTAAGAAATCAACGTTTGGCAGTGAGTGTGAGCGCTGGATATGACTCAACATCGAGAGGAAGAATTAGTCTTTTTGAGCTGGAGGGCACGCCAAATGATTTTAAGAAGATCAATGAGCTTGAAAGTGCATTACTCCAAGAAGTTGAGAAAATTAAAAAAGATGGCGTAACTCAGGAAGAGCTAGATAGAGTTAAGTCTATGGTCATCGCAAGCGATGTATACCAAAAAGACTCAATGTTTGGAATGGCGATGGAAATTGGTCAGCTTGAAACAATGGATTATTCATTTCACTTAAGTGATGGTTATATTGAAAAAGTTAATAGTGTCACTTCTGAACAAATAAAAAACGTAGCTACGAAATACTTAACTCGGGATAAATTATCTATAGTCATTCTAGATCCGCAGCCAATGACCCAAGACACCTTACCGAAAGGGCGGCCTCATGTTCATTAAATTTATTCAAATTACTTTCTTGTTCTTATGTATTCTGCAAAATTCTTATGCTGCATTAAAAATTGATACATGGAATACGCAAGCAGGGGGGAAAGTTTTTTTTGTTGAGAATCATGATCTTCCTATACTTGATATCAATATAAATTTTTTTGCAGGTAGCGCTCAAGACCCTGTTGGCAAAGAAGGTCTTGCTAACTTAACTCGCCATCTTATGAGTTTGGGAGCTGCAGGTATCAATGAGGAAAAACTAGCCAATCAAATTTCAGATATTGGAGCAGTTATTAAAGGGGATGTTGATCTTGACAGAGCCTATTTTAAATTAAGAACCTTAAGCTCCTCTTCACAAAAAGATAAAGCGCTTACTCTTTTTAAAAATATAATTCATTCGCCTGATTTTCCACTACCAGTCATAGACAGAGAAAAAAATAGAATTATTGCGAGTATTAAGCAATCAATGACTCAGCCAGAAACGATTGCTAATTTAACATTCATGAAATCTATCTACGGTGATCATCCTTACGCGCATGATGAAGCTGGTAGCATAGATACACTTCAAAAGCTGAATCAAGAAGATTTGAAACAATTTTATAAAAACTATTATTTATCATCTGAAGCTACGATTGTAATTGTTGGTGATCTTAGCGCTGATGAAGCCAGAAAAGTAAGTGAATCAATCAGTCAAGGATTGCCTCAAGGAAATACAAAGCACAATATCAGTCCTGTGACAGGCCCAAATTATGTTGGCGTTAAAAAAATACAACACCCAGCAAAACAGGCTCATATTTTAATGGGCATGCCTGCATTAAAGCGCGGAGAAAAAGATTATTTTCCTCTTTATGTAGGCAATTATATTTTAGGTGGCGGTGGTTTTGTATCTAGACTAACGGAAGAGGTTAGAGAAAAAAAAGGATTAGTTTATAGTGTGTATAGTTACTTTATGCCTCTCTACGCTGAAGGCCCGCTTGAAATTGGGTTGCAAACAAAAAAAGAACAAGCAGATGAAGCGCTCGCTATTGTAAATAGCACTGTTAAAAAATTTATCGATGAGGGACCATCCGAAAAAGAACTTATGGCTGCCAAACAAAATTTGGTTGGGGGATTCCCTTTAAGGTTAGATAGCAATGCGAAAATTGTTGATTATCTAAGTATGATTGCTTTTTATGATTTACCTATTTCTTATATCGATAATTACATACAGGAAATTAAAAAAGTAACTATTAGTCAAATAAAGACAGCGTTTAAAAATAAGATTGATCCTAACAAACTTACGACTATTATTGTTGGTGCAGAATAGTTTTTGAAGATAGTCAAAAATCAAGTCAAAATTATTGGCGGAGCATGGAAAAGAAAAAATGTTTCTTTCATTGACGCCCCCGGACTAAGGCCTACCCCAGGAAGAGTTAGAGAGACTTTATTTAATTGGTTAGAACAAGATTTAACCGGTAAACTTTGTTTAGATCTTTTTTCAGGCTCTGGTGTAATTGGCTTTGAATCTCTCTCTAGGGGAGCTAAAAATGTTGTTATGATCGAAAAATCTCCTCAAGTTTTTAAAATGATTCAAGAAAATCAAAAACTCCTTCAAGCAGATGGAGCAGTTCTTCACCACACGGATGCGCTCACGTTTCTTGAAAAGAATACTACTAAGTTCGATATTATTTTCTGTGATCCACCTTTTAATGAGAGATGGGAAGATAAATTATTTCCTCAATTAGCTAACCATTTATCAGAGGATGGGCTAATATACTTTGAATCAGAAGCTAGCATAAAAGAATATAGCGTATTTAATATTGCAAAAAAAAGAAAAGCGGGTAATGTCTTTTATCATCTTGTTACATTAAAAAATAATGACTCAATCTAACCTATCTATTGCCATTTATCCTGGAACGTTTGACCCGATTACATTAGGTCATGAGAATATTGCCCATCGTGCCACAAGAATTTTCGATAAAATTATCGTAGCTGTCGCCTCTAATGCAAGTAAAAAATGTTTTTTCTCTTTTGAGGAGAGGGTAGGCTTAGTTAAGGCTGTATTTTCTGAGCATAAAGCAATTGAAGTTATTGGTTTTAACGGGCTTTTAATGGACTTTGTTGAAGCGCAAAATGCACATGTAGTAATTAGAGGACTCAGAGCTGTTTCTGATTTTGAATATGAGTTTCAATTAGCAGGCATGAATCGTAAATTATATCCAAATGTTGAAACGCTTTTTTTAACACCTTCCGAGCAATTTACTTTTGTCTCCTCGAGCTTAGTGAGGGAAGTCGCTACTTTGGGCGGAAATATAGAGCAATTTGTATCTCCAATCGTCAAGGAAGCCATGAAAAAAACTGGACGTTAATCATGGCTTTAATGATTACGGACGAATGTATTAACTGTGACGTATGTGAGCCTGAATGTCCAAATAATGCAATTTATCAGGGCATTCACATTTACGAAATTAATCCCCAGTTATGTACAGAATGTGTTGGGCATTTTGATAGGCCTCAATGTCAGGAGGTATGTCCCGTTGATTGCATTTCTCTCCATCCGGAATATAAGGAGTCTAAAGAAGATCTTATGCTCAAATATCATCACCTGCAAAAAGACAAAGTAAATTAGCAATGCGCGTCCTTCATACTATGATTCGTGTCAGTGACTTAGAAAAATCAATCGCTTTTTATATTAATATTTTAGGCATGAAACTCTTAAGGCGTCATGAATATCCGGATGGGAAATTTACATTAGCCTTTGTGGGATTCGGGGATGAAAAAGACCATGCTGTCATTGAGCTTACTTATAATTGGGGTGTTACAACTTATGATAAAGGTAACGCCTTTGGGCATATTGCAATCGAAGTTGAAGACGCGTATAAAAGTTGTGAGCTAATTAAAAGTAAGGGTGGAAAAGTTATTCGAGAAGCCGGCCCGATGCAACATGGGGCAACAGTCATTGCTTTTATTGAGGACCCAGATGGTTATAAAATTGAATTAATTCAAGCAGGCACCTTTTAATCAATCAAACAAACCTTTCATTTTATCAAGCCAACCTTTCGATTTTGGGCTGTGCTTGCCTCGATCTAACTGATTAATCTCTTCAAGTTCTTTTAATAATTCTTTTTGTCTGTCTGTGAGCTTTACAGGAGTTTCTATAGAAACATGACAATGAAGATCGCCAGGCACATTTTGTCTTAATGGCTTAATGCCTTTGCCTTTTAATCTGAAAACAGCGCCTGTTTGTGTTTCAGCAGGAATTTTCATTTTTGCATGTCCGTCTAAAGTCGGCACTTCAATTTCGCCACCAAGGGCTGCAGTAGAAAAACTGATTGGCATTTCGCAATGCAAATTTCCACCATCACGTTCAAATAAGTCATGTTTCTTAAGATGAACTACAACGTAAAGATCTCCCGGGGGACCGCCATTAATCCCAGACTCACCTTCACCTGACAATCGAATTCGATCGCCTTCATCTACACCTAAAGGAATTTTAACGGATAGTGTTTTAGTTTGTTTGACACGACTAGCTCCATGACAAGTCGAACAGGGCTCTTTGATAATTTTTCCTGTTCCATGACACTTAGGACATGTTTGTTGAACAGAGAAAAACCCTTGCTGCATTCGAACTTGGCCATGACCATTACATGTATCACAAGAAACAGGTTGTGTACCAGGTTTAGCGCCAGTTCCTTTACATGGCTCACAAGAAGTCATAACAGGAATACGTATTTTTGTTTCCGTGCCCTTTGCCGCATCTTCTAAACTGATTTCCATGTTGTAACGAAGATCAGCTCCACGATATACATTAGATTTTTGACCGCCACGACCCCCACCAAAAATATCACCAAAAATATCACCAAAGGCATCATTAAAGTTCGAATACCCTGCAGATCCGGAGCCACCCATGCTTGGATCTACACCTGCATGACCATACTGATCATAATTTGATCTTTTTTGTGAGTCCGAAAGTATTTCGTAAGCTTCTTTAGCTACTTTAAAATTTTCTTCAGCTTTTGGATTATCAGGATTGCGATCAGGATGAAATTTCATCGCAAGCTTGCGATAAGCTTTTTTTATTTCATCTTCTGAAGCGTCACGAGATATACCAAGAGTCTCGTAATAATCTTTTTTGGTCGCCATGATATTTTTTTCAAAAAGCAAAACAACATCAGAATTTATGATGTTGTTTTAGTGGTTAAAAGTTATTTATCTTGTTTGTCTTGTTTTACTTCTTCAAATTCAGCATCCATAACTTCAGCATCAACCGTTTTTTCTTCCTGAGGTGCTGAGCCAGCGTTAGGTTGTTGGGCTTGTTGTTCAGCATATATTTTCTCACCTAGTTTTTGCGATGACTCCATAAGCTCTTTAGTTTTAGCCTCAATCTCTTCCTTGTTGTCAGTCTTCAAAGACTCTTCTAAAGATTTTATAGCAGATTCAATTTTTTCTTTTTCTGCAGCATCTAATTTATCCCCATGGTCAGTGATTGATTTTTTTACTGAATGAATCATGCCATCTGCAGCGTTTTTAACATCCACAAGTTCTCTAATTTTACGGTCTTCATCAGCGTATTTAACTGCATCATCTTCCATTTTTTTAATTTCTTCTTCGCTAAGTCCACTATTTGCTTTAATCGTGATCTTATTTTCTTTGCCAGTAGCTTTATCTTTAGCTGATACATGCAAGATACCGTTGGCATCAATATCGAATGTCACTTCAATTTGCGGCGTACCTCTTTGTGCTGGAGGTATATCAGTCAAATTAAATTGACCTAGGCTCTTATTACCTGAAGCGATCTCACGCTCACCTTGAAGCACATGAATTGTCACAGCATTTTGATTATCTTCCGCTGTTGAAAATACTTGAGATGCTTTCGTAGGGATTGTTGTATTTTTCTTAATAAGTTTAGTCATGACACTTCCTAGTGTTTCAATCCCTAAACTTAAAGGAGTTACATCAAGCAGCAATACATCTTTTACATCACCTTGAAGAACGCCCCCTTGAATTGCAGCGCCTACAGCTACCGCTTCATCAGGATTCACATCTTTTCTAGGCTCTTTGCCAAAAATATCTTTTACTTTCTCTTGGACTTTAGGCATACGGCTTTGTCCACCTACTAAAATGATATCTGCTATGTCGCTACCAGTAACGCCCGCATCTTTCATTGCAACTTTGCAGGGCTCAATTGTTCTTTCAATAAGATCATCGACAAGAGATTCAAATTTTGCGCGCGTGATTTTTACGACAAGATGTTTTGGACCGCTTGCATCAGCTGTAATATAGGGAAGATTAACTTCAGTTTGTTGACTGCTTGAAAGTTCAATCTTTGCTTTCTCAGCGGCTTCTTTAAGACGTTGCTTAGCAAGTAAGTCATTTCTTAAATCGAGCCCGTTTTCTTTTTTAAACTCATCTGCCAAGAAATCTATTAAGCGATTGTCAAAGTCTTCACCACCAAGGAATGTATCCCCGTTTGTTGATAGCACTTCAAATTGATGTTCGCCATCAACAGTAGAAATTTCAATAATTGATACGTCAAAGGTCCCGCCACCTAAGTCGTATACTGCAATCTTTCGATCACCCTCTTGTTTATCTAAACCAAAAGCAAGTGCGGCTGCGGTAGGCTCATTAATAATACGTTTAACTTCAAGGCCTGCGATTCGGCCGGCATCTTTAGTTGCTTGGCGTTGACTATCATTGAAGTAAGCAGGCACTGTAATGACAGCTTCTGTGACTTCTTCACCTAAATAGTCTTCAGCCGTTTTTTTCATTTTTCTTAAAACTTCAGCTGAAATTTGGGGGGGGGCCATTTTTTGATCACGCACTGTTACCCAGGCGTCACCATTGTCAGCTTTTGAAATTTCATATGGCATTAAAACAATATCTTTTTGAACTTCTTTTTCTTCAAAACGGCGACCAATTAATCGCTTTACAGCATAAAGTGTATTTTTTGGATTTGTTACTGCCTGTCTTTTTGCTGGCGCGCCAACTAAGATTTCGCCATCATCTTGATAGGCAATAATTGAAGGGGTAGTCCTAGCGCCTTCTACATTTTCAATCACCTTAGGCTTTCCGCCTTCCATGACAGCCACACAGGAGTTTGTTGTTCCTAAGTCAATTCCGATAATTTTAGCCATTTTTTTTCCTTAAAAAATCTGTTTAATTTGTTAAATCTATAATTGGGATGATCTTGAATATTTCAAGTGCTTATGTGTTTTTAGTTTTAGAAACGGTTACTAATGCTGGTCTTATCACTCTTTCGTTCAATAGATAACCTTTTTGAAGCACTGTTAAAATTTTATTTGGCTCTTCTTCCGATTCCACCATGCTAATCGCTTGATGCTGATTAGGATCAAATTTTTCACCTAATGCTTTAATCTCATTGATTCCAAATTTTTCAAATACATTAATTAATTGTTTTTGTGTAATTTCAACACCATTCTTATAGCTTTCGAGGCTCGCATTTTCAACAGCAAGGGCAGCATCAAGGCTATCTTTGACAGACAGCAATTCGCCACTAAATCTTTCTAATGCAAATTTTCTAGCTTTATCAATATCTTCAACAGAACGTTTTATTATGTTTTCACCCTCGGCTTTAACATAAAGAACCTGTGCTTCAGCTTCAGCTAATTTTTCTTCTAGGAGATTTAGTTTTTCTTCTAGATTATTTGTAGTTGATTGATCTGAATGGTTTTCTGATTCGTCTGCGGATAAATTGTTTTTCTCTTCTGCGTTCATATTTTTACCTTTTAAATCTTTTAAAGATGCTACGTATTAAAATAAATTTGGGGGTGAAGTAGTAAATTTCAAGGGGTAGAAGTTAAATAATTGCTTCAATTTGAGAAATCGTGGATTCGGGGGTAGGTGTCACACCTATCTCACCTAGATTAACTGATGGCACCTTAATATTGGGATAAACTCCAGTGAGGTAAGGGTTGCTGTCCAAATAAAGACCAATAGTTGGAATGCCTAACGCATTGCCAAGATGGGTGAGGCCAGAGTCAACGCCTATGAGACATTTAGCCCCTGAAATAATATTAGCGAGATCACTAATATTCATTTTAGGCAGCACCAAAGAATTGGTTGAGGCTTTGCGGAGAGATTTAGAGAAATGATATTCCTCAAGATTGCCCCATGGTAAAAGAACTCTTAAGCCTAGGACATTAAAAAACTGAATAACTTTGAGCCAATGTTCCATGGGCCATTGTTTTGATTTTTTGCTAGATCCATGAATCAGAACGACATAGCGCTCAGAAAGATTAAAGTTGTTGATATTATGAATCTCTAATCCAAAATGAGCTGACTGATCTAATAATTCGTATTGAAAACATTTGGAAGCTAATTCTCGATTGCGAACAACTGCATGAATTTGCTTTGATACGGGATGTGTGTATTTATAAAAGTAAGAGGCAGCAGCTTCTCGGATAGAGGCTTTATCAAAACCATGAATATCCCCACGGGTAAATAAAGTAAAAAAAGCACTTTTTAAAAGACCCTGAAAATCAATAATAATATCGTAATGATTTTCTCGGATAGCTCTAATTGATTTATAAAGTCCAATCCAAGTTGATTTTTTTCTAAGATTTTTTTTCCATGATCTAAGAGAGATGGTTATGACAGAGTTAACACCTGGATGAAGCCTTGGCACATCTGCGAAGGATTCCTCTACCAGCCAATCAATAGAGCTCTCAGGGACAAAATACTTAATATCATTAATGACAGGCAAACAGTGAATAACATCTCCTAGTGAGGATGTTTTAATGATAAGTATACGAACCATATAGAGAATTTTCTCATATAAATCAATGCCTATAAATCATTTATATAATTAATTAATATTTAATCGTTTGACGCTTACTGAGTGTTTCTAGGATAATCTGTTATAGAAAGAAATTTTTATTCATTCAACTAAACGAATCTATTTAATGAAACATTCCATAGTCGAAATTACCGAAAGAATTAAAGAAAAAAGTAGACCAACACGTCTTGCTTATTTAGCTCGCATAGATGCTATGCTTCAAAGGCAGCGAGGAGCAGATCGCCTCGGCTGCGCTAACGTTGCGCATGCAATCGCTGCTCTACCTAAAAATGACAAATTAAGAATTGTTAGTGAGAAGAAGCCTAACATTGCGATTGTGACGGCTTATAACGATATGCTTTCAGCACATAAGCCTTATGAAAATTACCCTTCAATTATTCGCGATGAAGCGAATAAGCTCGATGCTACTGCTCAGGTGGCTGGAGGCGTGCCCGCTATGTGTGATGGCATTACACAAGGCGAGCCAGGCATGGAGTTAAGCTTATTTTCTCGAGATACCATTGCGATGTCATCAGCAATTGCTTTGTCACATGATGTATTTGATGGCGCTCTCATGTTGGGTATTTGCGACAAAATTGTCCCTGGCTTATTAATCGGCGCATTGCATTTTGGCCATTTACCTACAATTTTTGTACCCGCAGGACCAATGTCTACCGGCATTGATAACACTTCAAAATCTAAAGTACGGGAAAAATATGCACAAGGATTAGTGGGGCGCGAGGAGCTGCTGGCTTCTGAGTCTGCCGCTTATCACGGGGAGGGTACATGTACATTTTATGGTACCGCGAACAGTAATCAAATGTTAATGGAAGCTATGGGACTTCATATTCCAGGCGCTGCATTTATCCATCCAAGTGAAGATATTAGAGAAGAAATTACTCGAGAGTCAGTAAGATCTCTAATAAACATCATTGGAAGTAAACAGAAGAAGCCAATTGGAAAATTGGTAGATGAGCGAGTCATAGTCAATGCAATGGCAGCATTGCTAGCGACAGGTGGATCAACAAATCATCTTATTCATTGGGTTGCGATTGCAAGAGCTGCAGGAATTATTATTGACTGGACAGATTTCCATGATCTTGCAAAGTCGACACCATTATTGGCAAGTATTTATCCAAACGGCAAAGCTGATGTAAATGAATTTCAAACTGCAGGCGGGCCTGCATTTGTGATTCGTGAACTCATTGAGACTGGATGCATGTATCCGGATGTTATGACTATCAGCGAAGGCGGCTTGAAAGAATATACAAAAAAACCTAGTAAAGAAAAGGGCAAACTTATTTGGACTGATCTTCCTAAAAAAAGTGGTGACGAAACTATTGTCAGAACTGCAGATCATCCATTCAGCGAGTCAGGCGGACTTAAATTATTAAATGGTAATCTTGGACGATCAGTCATTAAAATTTCTGCGGTGCCAGAAGATCGATATATTATCGAAGGCCCTGCAATTATTTTTGATACACAAGAGGAGCTTCTAAGTGCTTTCGATAGAGGAGAGCTCGAAAAAGATTTTGTTGCAGTCGTAAGATTCCAAGGGCCTAAAGCAAATGGAATGCCAGAGTTGCACAAACTGACGCCACCTTTAGCTGTGCTTCAAAACAAAGGGTTTAAAGTGGCTATAGTTACAGACGGAAGAATGAGTGGCGCTTCAGGAAAAATTCCAGCCGCAATTCATTTAAGTCCAGAGGCTTCAGCAAATGGACCTATTGGGAAAATCCGTAATGGCGATACGATTCGATTGAATGCGTTGGTAGGTACTCTCAACGTTTTAGTTGATGAAGATACATGGCATGAAAGAGAATATGAAACACTCTCAGACAAACATAGAAATGATAATGCCCATGATATTGGCCGCGAGTTATTTGCTGGTATGAGAAAAAATGTGCTATCTGCCGAAGAAGGGGCAGTCACATGGCTTTAATAATATAAGGACAATATGAAGACATTAGATTTAGCAAATTATGGACCAGTGATACCGGTCATAGTGATTGATAAAGTTGAAGATGCTGTGCCTATGGCAGAGGCTCTTCTTGCAGGTGGTATCAAAGTGTTAGAAGTAACCTTAAGAACTGCATGCGCCATGGATGCCATGGATAGAATTATTAAGCATTTGCCAGAAGCTATTGTTGGCGCTGGCACAGTTAGAACTAAAGCAGATGCTTCAGCTGCAAAATCAATTGGTTGTCAGTTTGCAGTGAGCCCAGGCTATACAAGTGAACTAGGAAAGCATTGTTTAGATATTGGATTACCATTATTGCCTGGTGTGTCTACAGGTAGCGAAGTCATGATGGCAAATAATGATGGTTATTATTTCTTAAAACTTTTTCCTGCGGTTGCAGTGGGTGGCATTAATCTTCTAAAGGGATTTGCAGGTCCTTTTTCTGACGTTAAGTTTTGCCCAACAGGTGGTGTAACTGTTCAGTCAGCATCAGACTTTTTGAGTCTTCCTAATGTCCCTGTCTGTGGCGGAACCTGGCTGACCCCAAAAGATCTTGTCGCAAATAAAAATTGGGAAGAAATTACAAAGCTAGCAAAAGAAGCTAGTGCGATTAAACGTCTTTAGCATTATTTAAAATAATGCTGCCTATTTCCCAATATAAAACAATCTTATTTGATTGTGATGGGGTTGTCCTAAATTCAAACTTCCTAAAAATAGAAGCATATCGCTTAACCGCATTAGAATTTGGAGCATCTGAAGAAGATGTTATGAAGTTAGTTAACCATCACATCGAATATACCGGCATATCTAGAAATATTAAATTTACCTATTTCTTAGAAACCATTCTTAAAAAGCCAGTAGATGAGTTATCAATGAATCATCTACTAAAACAATTGAACATTGAAGTCGAGAGACTCCTTGAAAATTGTGATATTGCTGAAGGCCTTGAAAGGCTCAGAGAAAAAACAAAACAGGCTCACTGGATGATTGTATCCGGTGGCGATCAAGAAGAAATTATTAGGCTCTTTTCCAGAAAATCATTATTAAAATATTTTGATGTTGGTATTTTTGGAAGCCCTGATTCAAAAGAAGAAATTGTGGCGCGTGAATTAAAAAAATCAACAGGGCAATCGCCCGCTCTGTTTATTGGAGATTCAAAATATGATTACCAAGTTGCAAAGAAGAATAATTTAGATTTTATTTTTTTAAGTGGCTGGACAAATTTCTTCGAGTGGAAAAATTTCTGTGAAGAAAATAAAATTGAAGTCCATCAAAAGCTAGACGATCTGAATCACTAAATAAGTTTTTTAATAATTTCACTAGGCCTAATATTTTTTAAGCAATTAGTATGCTGAAGAGGGCAAACTCTTTCGAAACAAGGGCTGCATGAGAGACCAAGATAAGCTAATTTTGCGTGCCGACTTAATGGTGGAGTTTTTTTAGGGTCAGATGAGCCAAAAATAGCGACTTGTTTAATATTTAAACTTGCCGCCACATGCATAAGTCCGGAATCATTACTTAAAAATGATTGGCACAAACTTATTACATCAATTACTTCTCCGAGTTTAGTTTTGCCGATGAGATTAATCACTTTGTTTTTTGTGAGTCGATCTAATGTTTTTCCTAAGTCTTGATCGTTTGCGGAGCCTAACGAGATAACTTCCCATCCATTTTGTATAGCTTCATTTGCTACATCTGCAAAATACTCAATAGGCCACCTTTTAGATTCACCGTACTCTGCTCCAGGGGCGATACCAAGAACTTTTTTAAACCTACTTAATTTACCTGCCAAAATTCTTTTACCCTGACTGGGCTTCGAGATTAAGCTTGTAGACAAACTAACTTTCGTATTTTTCGATTTTGGTGCAAGGGCTAAAAATTGATCAACTGTTCTATACAGTGAAGGATCTTTTTTAATGCAATCATTAATTAAAGCAAAGCGCATTTCTCCCAAAAAACCAGTGCGCTTTGGAATGCCTGCAAAAAATGGAATCAATGCGGACTTAAATGAATTTGTTAAGACAATAGCTTGCGAATAACCTTCCAATCTTAAAACTTTAGCGATCTGATAACGCTTGAGTATATTTAGCTCGCCATGAGAAAAAGGTAATGAAATGGATTGATCTACCTCAGGCATTCTAGATACTAAGGGAATTGTCCAAGCAGGGGAGGCTACGTGAAGCTTGCTATTAGGATAAATATCTTTAATGGTCTTAAATAGCTTTTGTGCGATAACCATATCACCAAGCCATGATGGTCCAATGATGAGAATTTTTTTTGGGTTCAAAATCTTAAGAGATTTTTTTGATGATAGCACTCGTGCTTCTACCAGGAACAACAGAAACTAATTCAACTTTGCCATGCCATTTTTTTAATTCTTTATGGCCTACAACTTGATTTTTTTTATAATCACTACCTTTAACTAAAATGTCAGGCTGAATTTTTTTTATTAAATGAAGCGGTGTAGTTTCGCTAAAAATGATAATACTATCTACAGAAGAGAGGGCTGAAAGAACTCTCGCTCGATCTTCTTGGTGAATCACAGGCCTTGATTTGCCTTTTAGTTTTGTGACTGACGAGTCACTATTAAGCGCTAAGATAAGTATGTCACCTAATTTTTTTGCTTTTTCTAGATAAGTCACGTGACCTGCATGAAGAATATCAAAGCAGCCGTTTGTGAATACAATTTTCTTTTTCTGTTTTTTCCAAATCAGAACTTGCTCCATGAGCCGCGAGAGGGAATGAATTTTTTTCTCTTGATCAGAATGCTTAGAACTTAAAGTTTCTATGAGGGTTTGAAGCGTAATAGGGATAGTGCCTAATTTTCCAATTACTATACCTGCAGCTACATTTGCAATATTAAGACAATTCTCAATAGGCATCCTCGCAATCATGCACGCTGCAAGCGTTGCAATAACTGTGTCGCCCGCTCCTGATACATCAAATACCTGCTGTTGATTGACGGCAGGCAAATTTTTAATAGTATTTTTCTGCACTAAATCAATACCATCCTCTCCTTTCGTCATGGCAATAAATTGCAAATTAAGAGATTTTTTTAATTTTAGAAGGGGCGTTAAAAAGTTCGGATTTTTTGTGACATGAATATGGCAAGCTTCGATAGCTTCTTTTTTGTTTGGAGTTATCGCAGTTGCATTTTTATATTTACTGTAGTCAATCCCTTTAGGGTCTACTAGCACAGGTATCTTTTTTGATTTTGCGAGTTTAATAACATGCTGACATAGCGCTTCACTTAACACCCCTTTTGCATAGTCTGACAATATAACAATAGAAGGCTTTTTATTAAGGAGCGTTGATATTCTTTTAATCAGTGGTTTAGAATCAATCAAATCTGCTGTTGCCTCTTGATCAATTCTCATCATTTGTTGATGTTCGCCAATAATCCGTGTTTTTGTAGTTGTGGGATTCTTGTCTTTGACAATACCATCTACACCAATATGATTTTTTTTGAGAATATCAAGTAACTTTTTACCATCACCATCATCACCAATTTGGCCAGCTAAAACTGTTTTGATACCTAACTGAGCTAGATTAGCTGCGACATTGCCTGATCCGCCAATGCGATCAAATGACTCCTTTAATCTGACAACTGGCACTGGAGCTTCGGGAGAGATTCTTGAGACGCTACCTATTAAATAGCGATCTAACATTAAATCACCAACCACTAAAGCCCACTGATTTTTTGCGTTAAATTTATTTTTAATGATATCAATTTCACTCATGGGCTATTGACCTTCATCAATGAGTTCGCAGATCGTATGTCCAATGAGAATATGCGCCTCTTGAATTCTTGCTGTTTCATTTGAGTCTACAACAATAGCGTGTGTTGCTATTTTTTTAATGAGACCGCCATCACCACCTGTTAGGCCAATCGTCATAGCGCCTAATGTATTCGCTTTTTCTAGTCCTTTAATGACATTTTTACTATTACCTGATGTAGAAATGCCAATCACTACATCATGTTTTAAACATAGCGCTTCGATTTGTCTTGAAAAAATATGCTCATAGCCATAGTCATTTGCAACAGCAGTAATAATTGAAGTGTCTGTCGTTAGTGCAATAGCTGGAAGCCCTTTACGTTCCTTTACAAATCTGCCTACAATTTCTGCCGCAATATGTTGACTGTCAGAAGCGCTACCGCCATTTCCAAAAATAAGCACTTTACCCCCTGAGTGAAGTGTTTTTTTTATCAGACCTGCTATTTCACTTATCTGTGGAATGAGCAAGGTTAATTTTTGAATCGTCTTTTGATGCTCATTAAAAATAGATTCTATTTTTTTTAAATTTTCATTACTCATGCGTAAGTATCACTTTTAGTTAAATAATTTATTGCGTAATCTTTAATACCCTCTTCAATCGTATGAAAAGGCTTTGTATATCCAGCATCCTTTAGTTTTTTTATATTAGCCTCAGTAAAGTATTGATATTTTCCCTTAAGATCATTTGGCATATCAATATATTTAATTGCATTTAGATCGCCCTTAATACTTTTCACAAGAGATTCTGCAAGCGCTTTAAAACTTGAGGCTTTTCCTGTACCTACATTATAGATACCTGAATGTTTTTTGTGACTTAAAAAATGTAAAACAGCTGCTGCTGCATCTTTTACATAAACAAAATCTCTTAATTGCATGCCATCTTTATAATCGGGACGATCGCTCTTGAAGAGTCTAATTTCACCCTCTGCTTTAAGTTGATTAAATGCATGAAATACAACGCTTGCCATTCTATCTTTATGATATTCGTTTGGACCATAGACATTAAAAAATTTAAATCCACACCATTGAGGAGGTGTTTTTTCTTTTGCAGTGACTTGCTGCACTACCCATTGGTCGAAAAATTGTTTTGAATAGCCGTAAGCATTAAGAGGCGATAGTTTCCTTAGCTCTGATTCATTGTCATCATAGCCAAATTCGCCTCCGCCATAGGTAGCCGCGGAGCTTGCATAAAGGAAAGGCACGCCATGATCCGCTGCATAGCGCCATAGATTTTGACTGTAACGAATATTTTGATTTAAAAGCTTATTAAAATTAGTTTCGGTTGTAGCACTGATAGCGCCCATATGAATGATTGCTTCAATCTCTTTTTTCTTTTCCAACCAAGGAAAAAGATCATCTTTATCAAGGTAATCAATATACGTTCGCTTGCTTAAATTATTCCGTTGATCTGGATGCTGAATATCATCGACGATGATGATATCTTTTTTATCGAGAATGCTATTAAGATGCCAAGCAATGACACTTCCAATCATGCCAGCACCACCCGTAAGTATTATCATAATATGATTGGCTTTAAATAATTAAGGCTGTTTCTTTTCAACAAGCGCAGCTCTTTTTTTAGTGATAGCTGAATTGTTAGATTCTTTTTTAGCAGTCCAGTTTTTATCAATCCAACCTTGTAAATTTTCTAGAATTATACCTTGCATCGCATCAATCCAATCTGAATTGTCATTGAGAGCAGGTATATAACTAAAGCTTTTACCGCCGTGACTTAGGAAAATGTGCCTACCTTCAATATTAATTTCTTCTAAGGTTTCTAAGCAGTCACTTGAGAATCCCGGACAAATAACATGAACATTTTTCTCTTTCTTTTTTCCTAGGTCAGCCATCATCTCAGCGTAATAAGGCTTTAGCCATTCGGCTCTTCCAAAGCGCGACTGGAATGAGACCACATATTCGTTCTCTTTTAATTTTAGAGCTTCGGCAAGTAAGCGAGCGGTTTTATAGCATTCACAATGATAAGGATCGCCTTGCATTAATGATTTTTTTGGGATCCCATGAAAGCTCATCACTAACTTTGTAGGCTTTCCATTTTTTTTCCAGAATTGCAGAATAGATAATTTAAGCGCATTAATATAAAGAGGATGGTCGTGATAATTCCTAATAGTTCTCACTGCAGGCACATTTCTTGTTTTAAGAAGAATGCGCCATAGCGCGTCCATTGCAGATGCACTTGATGAAGCAGCATACTGGGGATAGAGTGGAAGCAAGAGAATTTTAGTGCAATTTTTTTCTTTTAATTTGAGGACCGCATTTTTCATTGAAGGATTGCCGTAGGACATTCCTAATTCAACCTCAATGGGCTGAGATACTGACTTTTTAATTTTTAGGGTTAATGCTTTTGTTTGATTTGACGCATTTACTAAAAGAGGGGAGCCTTTTTTAGTCCAAACTTTTGCATATTTTTTTGCTGAACTTCCTGGCCTAAAGACTAAAATAATGAAATGAAGTATCCAGCACCAAATAAATCGTGGCACTTCGACCACTCTTCGATCCATAAGAAACTGTTGTAAATATTTTCTTACGGCATGCGTGCTAAGAGAATCAGGGGTGCCTAAGTTTGCGAGGATAATCCCTATTTTTGGCGGATCGCCATGTTGATATTGTGGTTCTTTTGTATAGTAATTCATTTTTAGTGTTGACTCAGTGCGTTAGAAAGAAGTTTTGCTGTGATATCGACAATAGGAATGACTCTTTCGTAAGCCATTCTTGTAGGACCAATCACACCAAGGGTGCCTACAATTTCACCATCTGTTTCATATGGCGATGTAATAAGACTACATTCGTCTAGAGAAGAATATCCGGATTCATTTCCAATAAAGATTTGAATGCCTTCCCCAAGCTGGCTTTGATCAAGAAGTTTCATAAGCGCTGTTCGCTTTTCAAATATCTCAAAAATTTTTCTTAAGCTCGATATATTTTTTGCGAGTTCTTCAGATTGGATCAGGTTATTTTGACCCGTGATCACGATCGATTCACTCTCTGGCGAAATGACATCATTACCAACTTCAATAGCTGCCGTCATAAGTTTAATCATATCAGCATGCATTTTAGATAATTCGTCCACGAGTGTATCTTTGACTTTAGCAAAAGTATTGCCACTAAAGTTGTGATTAAAATAATTTGTAGCCTCAACTAAGTCATCATGAGTGTAGTGCTTTTCTGTCATTACAATTCTGTTTTGAACATTGCCATCATTTGTGACAATGATGACAAGAATTTTTTTCTCAGATAGGCCTATAAATTCTAAATGTTTAAAGGTTGTTTTCTTAGCCTTAGGAATAAGTACTACACCCGCAAAATGAGTCAGTGTTGATAAGATATCCGCAGCATTACTAATAATTTTTTTATTGTCACCAATATTCATTTGATCTTTTAATGAGCGAATGGCTTTGTCGTCCAAAGGTTTTACAGTTAGAAGAGAATCTACAAAGAGTCTGTAACCTAATTGCGTAGGAATTCTTCCTGCTGAAGTATGGGGGCTTGTGATAAAACCGAGATCTTCTAGATCTTTCATGGTATTACGAATAGAAGCTGGACTTAAGTCAAGGCCTGACGATTGAGAGAGGGTTCTAGATCCCACAGGCTGCCCATCATAAATATGTTGCTCGATGAGGGTTTTTAGAAGAATTTGGGCGCGCTTATCTAGCATCATCAAATAGAGTTATTCATATAAATCGATATGCTTTAAAATAGTCAATAAAGCCTAGTTTTCATAGTGTAATAAGCCATTCTAGCATGCAGTACTTTTGTAAAATGAATGCTTAATATACTAAGTTTTTCTTTATTAAATTGCTATATATTCTTTCATCTTAAGTATGCTTTAATTCAATTATGGAAAGTCTCTATAAATCAGTCGCAATTATCGGAAAATATACGAGCGGAAGTGAATCTTCTGACATTGAGTCTCAGCTTTTAGAGCTCGCTCAATATTTGACGAATAAGCATATCAATATTTATATTGAGGCTAAAACACACCGGTCCGAAAAATTTCAAGCATTTAAGGCTATTGATCTAGAAGAAATTGGGGAAAAAGCTGATCTCGCAATCGTTATAGGTGGCGATGGGACGATGTTGGGGGTTGCAAGATCGCTTGTGAATTTTGACATCCCATTAATAGGTATTAACCAAGGCCGTTTTGGGTTTTTAGCAGATCTAAATACAAGCAATATGTTTGAATCTATTGATGAAATATTTCAAGGCTCTTCTTATAAAGACAAAAGAATGCTGTTGCAGTCTAAAATTTTTAGAGGTTCAAAATGTATTCATGAATCATTAGCTCTTAATGATGTTGTAGTAAAAAGTGGATCCCGCTTAATTGAATTGGAAGTTTCTATTAATGGCAGTTTTGTCCACAAGCAAAGATCAGACGGACTTGTTGTGACGACACCAACTGGCACAACTGCTTATGCACTGTCAGCTGGAGGACCGATTCTTCACCCTGAATTGGAGGCAATTTCTATCGTGCCTATTAGTCCGCATACATTAAGTAATCGCCCAATTGCAGTGAGCAGTAAAAGTATTATTGAAATTCATGTAGTGAGCATGGATGAATCTTATTTAAGTATTGATGGACAGCTTAAAGTGCCGCTTGAGATTCATGATCGCGTGGAAATTATTCGTGCAGAAAAAATGATCACGTTTCTTCATCCAAAAGACTACTGTTATTTTGAGATGCTTAGAAAAAAATTAAACTGGGGTTAATAAAGCGCTATGTTAATTAATCTCTCTATCCTTGATTTTGTCATTGTCGACAAAATGAGCTTAGATTTTAAATCTGGTTTTTCAGCATTAACTGGCGAAACAGGCGCTGGAAAGTCTATCCTTATTGATGCTTTGTCTTTAGCCCTAGGGCAAAGAAACGAAGGTGGAGTCGTCAGACTTCATCAAGATAAAGCTGATATCAGTGCTATCTTTGATATCAAACGTAATCAAGAAGTGATCAACTGGTTAGAGGAAAATGAACTGGAGTCTGATGGCGCTGAACTTATTTTAAGAAGAGTCATTCATGCTGACGGTAAATCAAGGGCTTTTATTAACGGCAAGGTAGCTACACTCCAACAACTAAAAGAATTAGGCGAATCCCTCGTTGATATCTATAGTCAAAATTCTCACCACTCACTTTTAAAATTAAGCGCACAAAGACAAATTCTAGATAATTTTGGTGGCCACTCAGATTTAGCAGCTACGACTTTTCAACTTTATCAAGCATGGCATAAGCTTTATATGCAAAAAACTGAGTATGAAAAAAATGCGCAAATCTATAGCGATGAACTTGCAGAATTGAGAGATAAATTACGAGAATTAAAACAATTTTCATTCACCCTGGGTGACTGGGAAACCTTGCAACAAGATCATGTCATGATGTCTCATGGCAATGAACTCATTGAGGATGTTAATCTTTGTATCGAGCATTTAGAAAAAGATGAAACGGCAATTTCTGATAGGCTTCATTTAGTGCAGCAGAAAATTTCTCATGCGCTTAGTATTGATGAAAAATTAAAAGAATCTTCGGATCTCATTGATTCAATCAATATTCAAACAGAAGAGCTACTTCGTTCACTTAATAGATATTTACAAAAAATCGATTTAGATCCAGAGAGACTTAAAGATATTGAAGCGCGGATTCAAGCGATTCATAATTTTGGCAGGAAGCATCGTATTAAGCCTGAAGATTTTGAATCAACATTGCTCACCTGGCAAGCTCGTATGGACGAACTTGAGTCTTTTCAATCAGATGAGGGCGTTGATGCCAAAGAAAAAGCAGCCCTTGAAGCTTTTAACAAAAGCGCAGAATTATTAAGTGAGGCACGAAAGACCGCATCAGAAACTTTAAGTCAAAATATTACTGCAGCCATGCAAAAACTATCCTTCAGCCATGGAAGCTTTGAAGTCAAACTCACATCTCAAGATCCAACGGCGCACGGATTAGAACAAATTGAATTTTTGGTGGCATCTCATTTGGGTGCAGAATCAAGACCAATTCATAAAGCAGCTTCAGGTGGTGAGCTTTCTCGTCTAAGTCTTGCGATTCGTGTTGCATCTATTTCAAAGGCGAATGTGCCCTGCATGATTTTTGATGAAGTGGATGTAGGTATTGGAGGAAGTGTGGCGGAAATTGTAGGTAAGCTTTTAAAAGAACTAGGTCATCACGATCAAAGACAAGTTTTAGTCATTACACATCTAGCGCAAGTAGCATCATTGGCTATCCATCATTACAAAGTATCTAAGACTCAAGAAAATAATCAGACCCTCAGCCACATTCATTTGATGGATGACAAAATGCGAATCGATGAAATTGCGAGGATGTTAGGCGGGATATCGATTACTGATACAACAAGGGCGCACGCGAAAGAAATGTTGCAGGCTTAGACTTTGTTGGGGCAGGGGTTTTTATTGCATTCAGCATAGATATAAAGCGAATGTTCTTGGATAGTAAATCCCTTTTTAGTCGCAATAATTTTCTGTCTTTTTTCAATCTCATCATCACAAAATTCTTCTACATGACCACATTGTATACAAACAAGATGATCGTGATGTTGAGAGTCGCTTAATTCAAAGACAGCTTTATCACTTTCAAAATGGTGGCGAATTAAAAGACCAGCCTGTTCAAATTGAGTGAGCACGCGATAAATCGTTGCAAGACCGACATCTTCACCAGATTTAATTAAAAGTTTATAGACATCTTCAGCGGAAAGATGCTTCGCATCGCTGTGTTCAAAAAGACTTAAGATTTTAAGTCTGGGCAGCGTGGCTTTAAGCCCTGATTTTTTTAAATCTTTATGATCTTGTGCCATTGAAACGCCTTAAAATTTGCTTTAGGAAGTATTTTGAATACTGTCTAGCATGTTATATTAATACGCATTATGTTTAAAGTTATAAAAATGCGCATATTTCTTCTAGTTTTAAGTCTTTTAGTCACTGCCTGCTCTTCTTCATTACCCTCTATTAAACCCTACAAAATGCCAATTCAACAGGGTAATGTAGTGACTTCAAAAATGATGATGCAATTAAAGCCAGGCATGACAAAAACCCAAGTGCGGTTTGTAATGGGAACGCCTCTTATTTCAGATAGTTTCCACAAAGACCAATGGGATTATTTTTATCAGATGGAAAAAGATGGTGCAATCATTGAGAAAAGAAGAGTCATTTTGATGTTTGAAAAAGATTTGTTAGCTCAAGTAAAAGGCGATGTTGTGCCGGCTATTGCGAGTCGAAATGAAGATCGTCAAGAGATAGCGCCAATTAAGAATAATGAGGCCAAACAAAATCCAGCTCAAAAAGAAAAGAGCATGCTTGATCGATTAAAATTTTGGGAAGACGATGAAAAACCAATTGAGAAAGCTATGTCACCTAAAAAAGAAGTACCTGAAGAAGATAAAAAAATCGTGACTCTGAAAAAAGATGTGCCAGAGCCAGTCAAAGCTATAGAGCCTGATGTGAAAAAACCTGTCACGGAAGTCACTCCAACAGACATTAAAAAAGAACCTGTAGATATAAAACCTGAGGCTCCAAAGGTTCAAGATACGAAACCACTGCCATCTAAGACTACTCCAAATTATTTTGATTTGATGTTAGAAAAAATAGGATTCTAATCGTATGAGTAAAATAAATATTCTTATCGTGGGTGCTTCAGGCCGAATGGGCCAGAGCCTTATTCAAGAAATTGCTGCTGATAAAGACTTAGCACTTATAGCGGCTATTGATCATAAGTCGAGTGATAAATTAGGCCGCGATGCAGGAGAGACTCTTGGTATTTCAACAGGCATTAACATTGATCATGACATCGTAAAAGTAATTTCATCTGCTGATGTGCTTATCGATTTTACGAGGCCTGAAGCAAGTCTTGAGTATTTGAAATTATGCGAAGCGCATCAAGTGAAATATGTTATTGGTACAACAGGATTTTCAGATCAAGAAAAAAAATTGATTCTTGATGCTTCAAAAACTATACCTATTGTTTTTGCCCCCAATATGAGCGTAGGGGTTAATTTACTTATTTCGCTTGTTGAAAAAGCAACGCAATTACTTAAAGATGATTTTGATATTGAAATTATTGAAGCGCATCACCGACATAAAATTGATGCTCCATCAGGTACGGCTTTAAGATTAGGTGAAGCTGTTGCAAAAGCAAGTGGCAGAGACCTAAAAAAAGAAGCGCAGTATGAACGTTTCGGCAATACAGGTGAGCGTAAACAAACAACGATTGGCTTTTCAACAATTCGTGGCGGCGATATTGTGGGTGATCATACGGTTTTGTATGCAGGCACAGGGGAGCGAATTGAATTAACTCATAAAGCTTCAAGCCGAGCCACCTTTGCTAAGGGGGCGTTAAAGGCTGCTAAATTTTTATCGCGCCAAAAAACAGGTCTTTTTGACATGCAGCAGGTCTTGGGACTTTCTGACAAATAACAATTTATCAAGGTTTAGTGCGTTGAATTAAGGCGCTAAATCGACTATAATATTTACGATATTTGAAACGGGAGCTGCTAAACACTTCTCCCGTTTTGTATATCCAGTACCCAAACCCTTGAATTCGCAAATACTGGAGAGTCATTTTGTCGCGAAATATGTCGGCAGTGTTAGTGCTCGCAGACGGAACTAAGTTTCGAGGTATTTCAATTGGGGCTCCAGGTTTAACCGCAGGTGAAGTTGTTTTTAATACCTCCATGACGGGTTATCAAGAAATTCTGACTGATCCTTCCTATACAAAACAAATAGTCACGCTCACTTATCCTCATATTGGCAATGTAGGAGTTAATAAAGCAGATATCGAATCTGACAAAGTCTATACCAGTGGTTTAATCATTCGTGATTTAGCGATGATTGATAGTAATTTTAGAAGCGAACAAACCCTTTCAGATTACTTAAAAGAAAATCATATTGTTGCGATCGCAAATATTGATACAAGAAAACTCACAAGACATTTAAGAGAGCATGGCTCCCAAGCAGGTTGCATTATTGCAGAATCAGAAGACGATAAAAAAGCGCATGAAGAAGCAAAAGCCTTTCCAGGACTTTCTGGCATGGATTTAGCCAAGGTCGTGAGCTGTAAAAAATCTTATATATTTAATCAAGGCGAGTGGTCGTTATCTAGAGGCTACAGTAATCAGATTGAATCGGATCATCACGTTGTTGCATTTGATTACGGTATTAAGAAAAATATTTTAAGGATGCTAGTTTCAAGGCGATGTAAAGTCACTGTTGTGCCTGCAGAAACTTCTTACGAAGAAGTAGTTCGCCTAAAACCCGATGGCGTATTTTTATCCAATGGACCCGGAGACCCGGAGCCATGTGATTATGCTATTCAAGCGATAAAAAAATTAGTCGATGATGGCTACCCAACCTTTGGTATATGTTTAGGCCATCAACTTTTAGCCTTGGCGAGTGGCGCTAAAACATCCAAGATGAAATTTGGACATCATGGTGCCAATCACCCCGTCCAAGATTTAAAAACAAAACGCGTATTTATTACCAGTCAAAATCATGGCTTCACTGTAGATCAAACTTCACTACCTAAACATTTACTAGCTACACATCAATCTCTTTTTGATGGCAGTTTGCAAGGGATTGAAAGATCTGATCAGCCCGCATTCAGTTTCCAGGGACACCCTGAAGCGAGTCCAGGCCCATCTGAAATGAGTTATTTGTTTGATCACTTTATTGATCTCATTGAAAAAAAGAAAAAGAGCTATGCCAAAGCGTAAAGATATTAAGTCCATACTCATCATTGGCGCTGGTCCTATCGTGATAGGTCAGGCATGCGAGTTTGATTATTCCGGTGCGCAGGCATGTAAAGCACTTCGCGAAGAAGGCTATCGTGTCATTCTCGTGAATTCTAATCCTGCAACTATCATGACAGATCCTGAGATGGCGGATGCGACCTACATCGAGCCAATTACTTGGCAGATTGTCGAAAAAATTATTGCCAAAGAAAAGCCAGACGCACTCCTTCCAACTATGGGTGGGCAAACAGCACTTAATTGCGCGCTTGATTTAGACAAGTATGGCGTATTAAAAAAATACAAAGTCGAATTAATTGGCGCATCAAAAGAAGCCATTGATAAAGCTGAAGATAGGCAAAAATTTAAAGAAGCCATGAACAAAATTGGCTTAGGATCTGCTAAGTCAGCCATTGCGCATAGCTTAGAGGAGGCAATACAAGTTCAAGCAGGCATTGGTTATCCAGCGATCATTCGCCCGTCATTTACGATGGGAGGTAGTGGTGGTGGTATTGGATATAACCGTGAAGAATTTATAGCGATATGTGAAAGAGGGCTTGAAGCATCCCCCACGAAAGAACTTCTGATAGAAGAGTCTTTACTTGGTTGGAAAGAATATGAAATGGAAGTGGTTCGCGACTCCAAAGATAACTGCATTATTATATGTTCCATTGAAAACTTAGATCCAATGGGTGTGCACACAGGCGACTCCATTACCGTGGCTCCTGCGCAAACACTTACAGATAAAGAATATCAAATCATGCGTAATGCATCGATCGCGGTGCTTCGAGAAATTGGGGTAGACACAGGCGGATCGAACGTGCAATTCGCAATCAATCCAGAAGATGGGCGCATGATTGTCATTGAAATGAATCCTCGTGTATCACGTTCTTCAGCCTTAGCGTCAAAGGCTACAGGATTCCCTATTGCAAAAATTGCTGCAAAGTTAGCCGTAGGTTTTACATTAGATGAATTAAAAAATGAAATTACAGGTGGCGCAACACCTGCATCATTTGAACCGAGTGTCGATTACGTAGTCACTAAAGTACCAAGATTTGCATTTGAAAAATTTCCACAAGCAGATTCAAGACTGACGACACAAATGAAATCTGTAGGTGAGGTTATGGCCATCGGACGCACTTTCCAAGAGTCTTTTCAAAAAGCATTAAGAGGTCTCGAAATTGGTGTAGATGGACTAGATGAAAAAACGACTGATCAAGATCTCATCATTAAAGAAATGAGAGAGCCGGGACCCGAGCGTATTTGGTATGTTGGCGACGCCTTTAGAATGGGTATGTCGATTGAAGATGTATTTGGACATTCCAAAATTGATCCGTGGTTCCTCCATCAAATTAAAAATATTATTGATGTTGAAGAAAGCTTGTCAGGGACTTCACTCAAAGATTTATCTAAAAAAAATTTATTTGATTTAAAACAAAAAGGCTTTTCTGATCGAAGACTCGCAACACTTCTAGAAGTTAAACAAGAGGACGTTAGACAGTATCGTCATAAGCATCATGTGCGACCTGTATATAAACGTGTAGACACATGTGCTGCAGAATTCTCAACAAATACAGCTTATATGTATTCCACATATGAAGAAGAGTGCGAAGCAAAACCCACGGATAGAAAAAAAATTATTGTCTTAGGTGGTGGACCTAATCGTATTGGTCAGGGTATCGAGTTTGATTACTGCTGTGTACATGCAGCTTTAGCATTGCGTGAGGATGGTTATGAAACCATCATGGTGAACTGCAATCCTGAAACAGTATCAACCGACTACGATACGTCAGACCGACTTTATTTTGAGCCTGTGACACTTGAAGATGTTTTAGAAATTGTTGCTATTGAAAAACCACTTGGTGTCATTGTGCAATATGGTGGACAAACACCTTTGAAGCTCGCTAAAGATTTAGAAAAAGCAGGCGTGCCAATTATTGGCACTTCTCCAGACGCTATTGATATGGCGGAGGACCGTGAGCGCTTTCAAAAAATGCTCAATTCGATTGGACTGAAACAGCCGCCCAATCGCACAGCTAGAACACCTGAAGATGCCATTCGTTTAGCAGAAGAAATTGGTTACCCACTTGTCGTGAGGCCTAGTTATGTTTTAGGCGGTCGCGCTATGGAGATCGTGCACGAACAAGCACAGCTTGAACGTTATATGAGGGAGGCTGTAAAAGTTTCGCATGACTCACCTGTACTCCTTGACCGCTTTTTAAACGACGCGCTTGAAATTGATGTGGACGCGCTATCAGATGGCACAGATGTCATTATCGGCGGCATTATGGAACATATTGAACAAGCCGGGGTGCACTCAGGTGACTCAGCATGCTCACTTCCTCCTTATAGCTTGTCTAAAAAAATTCAAGATCAATTAAGAAAGCAAACAGTTGAGATGGCAAAAGCACTCAACGTTGTAGGTCTTATGAATGTTCAATTTGCGATCCAAGGTGAAGTCATTTATGTTTTAGAAGTGAACCCGAGAGCATCTCGCACTGTTCCTTTCGTTTCTAAAGCATGTGGATTACAGTTAGCTAAAATTGCTGCCCGCGCTATGGTGGGTTCTAGCCTTAAGGTACAAAAAGTTACAAAAGAAATTGTGCCGAAATTCTTCTCGGTGAAAGAAGCTGTCTTTCCATTCATTAAGTTTCCGGGAGTCGATACCATTTTGGGGCCTGAGATGAAGTCAACGGGTGAAGTAATGGGCTTAGGTAAAACATTTGCAGAAGCATTTATTAAATCCCAGCTCGGCTCATCTACAAAATTACCTAAAGGCGGGAAAGCATTTATCAGCGTGCGTCGTGAAGACCATCTTAAAGTGGTTGAGGTTGCAAAATCATTAGATCAATTAGGTTTTACCATTGTGGCGACTAAAGGTACTGCAAAAGCTTTGATGGATGCGGGCTTAAATGTTGAGCCGGTCAATAAAGTAGCAGAAGGAAGGCCTCATATTGTGGATATGATTAAGAATAATGAAATTTCTTTTATCGTGAATGTGACGGAAGATAAACGTGCTATTTCAGACTCTTATGAAATCAGAAGATATGCATTACAAAACAAGGTGACCTATTACACGACCATTGCAGGCGCTAAAGCCGCATGTATTGGCATGAACTTCGTTGAAGAAATTACGGTCAATTCTATCCAAAGCTTGCATAAAGAACTCACTTAAAATACACTCAACCTTTATAAACCACACTCCATCTAAAGAGCGTGGTTTTTGTTTTGTTAGGAATGAATATGCTTAAACAAATACCCATGACCATTAAAGGTGCTGAACAGCTCAAAGAAGAGCTTCAGCGCTTAAAAAGTGTTGATCGCCCTCATATCATTCAGGCAATCTCAGAAGCAAGAGCGCAAGGCGACTTGTCTGAGAATGCTGAATATGAAGCTGCGAAAGAGCGTCAAAGTTTTATTGAAGGTCGCATAGCAGAAATTGAAGCCAAACTTTCTACCGCTATGGTCATTGACCCTTCTTCAATTGTAGGTGAGAGTGAGTGCGTATTTGGTTCCACTGTTGAAGCACAAGATCTTGATACAGAAGATATCTTTACTTACCAAATTGTGGGCGATGATGAGGCTGATATTAAGCTAAAGAAGATTTCAATCAATTCACCGATTGCAAAAGCATTTATCGGGAAGGCAGTTGGCGATGTGGCTGAAGTCAATACACCAGGTGGCGCCAAATCTTACGAGATATTAGATGTCAAGTATCTATAAATTCAATCCATTTTTATATTAAACTAAAAACATAATGAAACAATGGTTAGAAAATTTAGCACTGATTGCCGCAACCTTTTGGATAGGTGGATTGTGGGTGGTAGGTATTGTGGCTTATGAATTATTCAAGCTCATGCCTGAGGCACAACTCGCAGGTAATATTGCGGGGCAGCTTTTTCGGATGATGGCTTTTGTGGGCATGGCCACTAGTATTTATTTATTAATTCAGCGCGTGTATCAGTTTGGCACGAATGCACTAAAGCAAAGCTTCTTTTGGTTGGTTGTGTTGATGTTCGTTTTAATTCTGATTAGTCATTTAGGGATTAATCCACTCTTAGAAAAATTCAAATTAGAAGCGATGCCGAAAGATGTGATGGAAAGCGTATTTGCTGATCGATTTGCAACTTGGCATGGTGTTTCAAGTATTGCGTATTTACTTGAGTGTTTCTTAGGCGTTTTTGTGATCTTAAAAATTAGATAATTATTTGGGTATGACGATCTTAGGTTCGGACGCTTGACGATAGACAATAATTTGTAAGCCAATATGATGCACGGCTGTTGCCTGAAGTGCTCCACAAATTTCAATTAACATGGATTCACGAACTGATCTATCATTATTTTGAATTTTAATTTTAATAAGCTCATGTGCGTTAAGATTAAGATCTATTTCCGTAATGACTGATGCCGATAAACCCTTATTACCAATTCTCACCACTGGATTTAATGTGTGCGCTAAGCTTCGAAGGTATGCAATGGCTTTTGAATTCAAGGTAGAAAATTTCTTAAGATCTTTAAAGAATCGATTTTAACAGATGAAAAGAACAAGAACTAGCAAGGCTTGGATGCAAGAGCATGTCAATGATGCCTTCGTTAGACAAGCTCAGAAAGATGGCTTTCGATCCCGGGCTGCTTATAAGCTTATGGAGATCCATGAGAAATATAAACTCATCAAGCCCGGTATGAATGTCGTTGATTTGGGCTCAAGCCCTGGAAGCTGGTCTCAGGTGGTGGCAAAACTCCTTCAAGGTAAAGGCCATATTATCGCTATGGATTTACTGCCTATGGATCCTATTCCTAGGGTCGATTTTATTCAAGGGGACTTTAGAGAAGAGGCTTCTTTAAAGGAGCTTGAAACCTACTTAAATAATTCAGCTATAGACCTTGTAATTTCAGACATGGCCCCCAATATTACGGGTATAAAGACAGTCGATCAGCCAGGTGTCATGCACCTCACTGAGCTTGCGCTAGACTTTTCTTTACAATGGTTGAAACCAAGCGGCCATTTTCTAGTCAAAACTTTTATAGGCGCTGACTTTGATGAGCTGGTGAAAAAGATGCGTCCTGAGTTTGAAAAAGTGATCACAGTAAAGCCTAAAGCTTCACGTGATCGAAGTAGTGAGGTTTATTTGCTGGGCTTTGCAAAAGCTTAAAAAGTCATAATATAGTCACGGAATTAGGTTTAAAATTAACTAATGAAAATAGATGATACGAGGTCATCCACCAATTGAATAACAACACTCTTAAAAGTATTGCCATCTGGGTTGCGATAGCACTCCTTCTCATGACTATTTTTAATCAGTTTTCAGGGTCTTCGAAAACTGACACAGCACTTGTCTACTCTCAATTTATGCAGCAGGTCAAAGAAGGCAGAATTGCCAAAGTTGAGATTGATAATCATAGAATCAAAGGGACAACGAGCGAAGGTAAGAAATTTAATACCTATGCTCCAACGGATCCTTGGTTAGTATCCGACCTTCTAAAAAATAATGTCATTGTTGAAGCGAAGCCTGAAGAGCAGCAGTCAGTATTGATGAGTATCTTTATTTCATGGTTTCCAATGATTCTTTTAGTAGGTGTTTGGATTTTCTTTATGCGTCAGATGCAGGGCGGCTCCAAAGGTGGTGGCCCATTTTCATTTGGTAAGAGTAAAGCTAGACAGCTTGATCAAACAAATAATCAAACAACATTTGCTGATGTAGCGGGGTGTGATGAAGCAAAAGAAGAGGTCACAGAAATTGTTGAATTCTTAAAAGACCCAAGCAAGTTTCATAAATTAGGTGGTCGCATACCAAGAGGCGTTCTGATGGTGGGACCTCCAGGCACGGGTAAGACACTTCTAGCGCGTGCAATTGCGGGCGAAGCTAAGGTGCCTTTCTATACCATTTCAGGATCTGACTTCGTAGAAATGTTTGTAGGTGTTGGTGCTGCTCGTGTAAGAGACATGTTTGAACAATCCAAAAAGAGCGCGCCATGTATTATTTTTATTGATGAAATTGATGCGGTAGGCCGTCATCGCGGTCAAGGTTCAGGTGGTGGTAATGACGAGCGTGAACAAACACTGAATCAGCTTTTAGTTGAGCTCGACGGCTTCGAACCTAACTCAGGCGTGATCGTCATTGCGGCAACCAATCGTGCAGATGTCCTCGATAAAGCTTTGTTACGCCCAGGACGTTTTGATCGACAAGTGATGGTATCTCTTCCTGACATTAAAGGTCGCGAAGAAATTCTTTTAGTGCACATGAGAAAAATTCCAGCAGATCCTGATGTGAAAGCAAGCATCATTGCGAGAGGTACTCCAGGTTTTTCAGGTGCTGACTTAGCTAATCTTGTGAATGAGTCCGCATTGTTTGCTGCACGCAGAAATAAACGAACAGTCGATATGCAAGACTTTGAAGATGCCAAAGATAAAATCTTTATGGGCCCTGAAAGAAAATCCATGGTGATGAGAGAAGAAGAGCGGATGAATACAGCATTCCATGAGTCAGGTCATGCAGTGGTTGCAAAACTATTACCTCACGCAGATCCTGTGCATAAAGTGACGATTATGCCTCGTGGCTGGGCGCTGGGACTTACATGGCAGCTGCCAGAGTTCGATCGTATCAGTAATTATAAAAATAAGATGCTAGAAGAAATTTCGATTCTCTTTGGCGGACGTATTGCGGAAGAAGTTTTCATGAAGCAAATGTCAACGGGCGCATCGAATGATTTTGAGCGTGCAACGAAATTGGCGCGTGATATGGTGACGCGTTATGGTATGTCAGATAAATTAGGTACGATGGTTTATGTGGGTCAAGATCAAGATTCTTTCTTTGGTGCGATGTCTTCAAAAACAATTTCTGAAGCAACACAACAAAAAGTTGACGCTGAGATTCGCCGTATTCTTGATGAACAATATAGTGTTGCTAGAAAGCTCATTGAAAAAAATCGCCGCAAAGTAGAGGCGATGGCAAAAGCTTTGCTTGAATATGAAACAATTGATGCCGATCAGATCAATGACATCATGGCAGGAAAAAAAGCGAGACCACCAAAACCTAAACAAACACCTAATCCTCCGAAGATTGATAAAGGATCTTCAGGCACAAAGGTTGCAGTTGTTCCCCAGCCGAGCGCCAAGGGCTAAATGAAATCGAGGCTAGTTTATCTAGCCTTTGTTTTTTATGATGCTCCAGTTAAATAAACACTCCTTTGATTTAAAGCGCCCACTCGTGATGGGTATTTTAAATATCACACCCGATTCATTCTCAGATGGCGGTATGTATTTAGATTCCAATGCGGCTTTAAAACGCGTTGATAAAATGATCGAAGAGGGTGTTGATATCATTGATATTGGTGGAGAATCAACCCGGCCAGGATCTGACCCTGTAAGTACAGATGAAGAATTAAAAAGAATTGTACCTATTATTGAGGCAATAAAAAAAATCTCTGATATCGCTATCTCAATTGACACATACAAACCGGAAGTTATGAAAGAGGTTATTGATATGGATGTCGCGATGATCAATGATATTTTTGCCCTACAAAAACCAAATGCGATCGATCTACTTAAAAAATCAAATGTAGGCGTCTGCTTAATGCACATGCAAGGAACGCCTAAAACAATGCAACTTAATCCGACTTATAAAAATGTTGTGAGTGAAGTGAGATCTTTTTTAGAGGAGCGTGCAAATCTTATTGCGAATGAAGGTATCGATAAATCTCGTATTATTTTAGATCCAGGCTTTGGTTTTGGAAAAACATTCGAACATAATATAGAACTCTTACAAAACATTGAATCATTTCAATCTTTAAATTTACCTATTCTGGTCGGACTTTCTAGAAAATCATTCATTAGAAAAATCTTGAATGGTGATTATGACGATCATCTATCAGGCAGTATTTCAGCGGCTATTCTTTCTGTCTTAAAAGGGGCTAAAATATTACGAGTTCATGATGTAAAAGAAACACAAAGTGCTTTTAAAATTATTCAAGTAGCGCAGAGTATGGCTTAAATATGACAAGACATTATTTCGGAACGGACGGTATTCGAGGCGTTGTGGGTCAAGATCCCATTACACCTGATTTTTTTATTCGCCTAGGGTTTGCGATTGGATCTATCCTAGTTAAAAATAATCGAGATGAAAAAATCAAATATCCGAGCGTTGTCATTGGTAAAGATACAAGAGTTTCAGGCTACATGTTGGAGTCAGCGCTGGAGTCAGGATTTATTGCGGCAGGGGTCAATGTATATTTAACGGGTCCTATGCCAACACCAGCTATTGCTTACCTTACAAAAGCATTAAGGTCGCAAGCGGGCATTGTCATTTCTGCATCACATAATCCATTTCCTGATAACGGCATTAAAATATTTTCTGATGCTGGAGAAAAACTACCTGATGCATTTGAAGCGGAAGTTGAATCAGCTTTGAACCAACCTATTAAAACAGTTTTACCTCGTGAGCTTGGAAAAGCAAAGCGTATAGACGACGCTGAAGGTCGTTATGTCGAATTTTGTAAAAGTACTTTTCCAGAAAAACTTAACCTTCGAGGTCTCAAAATTTTGTTGGATTGCGCACATGGCGCTACTTATCATGTGGCCCCGAAAATATTTTCTGAATTAGGTGCAGAAGTTATCTCAATAGGTAATGAGCCTAACGGTTTTAATATTAACCTAGATGTAGGATCCACACATCCCAACTCGATTAAAGAAGCTACCTTAAAAAATAAAGCAGACTTAGGTATTGCTTTTGATGGAGATGGAGATCGTGTCGTGATGATTGATCATTTAGGACATATTGTTGATGGCGATCAGCTTCTTTTAGTAATCGCAAAAGCCCTAAAAGCAAAAAATCAATTAAAAGGTGGCGTAGTTGGAACATTAATGACTAATATGGCGATTGAAAAAGCATTTCATGATCTAGACATTGAATTTATAAGGACACATGTAGGGGATCGTTATGTTCTAGAGGCTCTTCTTGAAAAAGGCTGGTCGATTGGTGGCGAAAACTCAGGCCACATACTGACCCTTGATCAGCATTCAACAGGGGATGCCATCATCGCATCTCTACAAGTTTTAAAATCATTACGACTTCTTAATCAATCACTGTATGAGGCCACTAAAGATTCGCCACTGTATCCTCAAGTGTTAATTAATGTTGAAACACATAAAAAAATTGATCTAGAAAAAAATAAATCAATTCAGGATGCAGTGAAAAGTGTAGAAGAAAAATTAAATACCAAAGGCCGTGTGCTCTTAAGGGCTTCAGGCACCGAGCCTAAGATTCGTGTCATGGTAGAGGGTCAAGACTTAGACGAAGTTAAAAGTTACGCTAACCTTATTGCAGAAAAAGTTAAACAAGCTACTTAGCTCATTCCAAAGAGTTTGAAATAGCCAATCATAAATAAAGGAATTTGAAGTCCAAAGTTAATCAGGATAGCGCGATCTTTATTGACATACCCTGTGAACGTCCAACCCAAAACACCTAGGCTATGAGAAAAAATATTGTAGGGATAGAGATTCAGGTTGGTAAGAAGAAGTCCTAGCAGAATAAAAAAAGTGGCGAACCACTTTAGATTTTTTTTGAAGAATTTTTGTGTAGTTTGAAGCAATTTAAAAAAGGCTTAGCCGAACTTACCTGTAATGTAATCTTCTGTTTCTTTTCTGCCTGGGTTTGTGAAAATCTTATCCGTGGCATCGAACTCAATCATTTCACCTAAATACATATAGGCTGTGTAATCAGAAATACGAGCGGCTTGTTGCATATTATGCGTCACGATTAAAATGGAAAGCTTATTTTTTAAGCCTGACATAAGCTCCTCAATATTAACCGTCGCAATTGGATCGAGCGCTGATGTAGGCTCATCGAATAACATAATTTCAGGATCTGTCGCTAGTGCGCGCGCAATACATAGACGCTGCTGTTGGCCACCCGATAAATTAAAAGCTAAATCCTGTAATCGATCTTTAACTTCATTCCAAAGTGAAGCACCTTTTAATGCCTCCTCAACTTTGTCATCCACTGCAGATTTTGATCTTTCTCCTCGCACTCTTAAGCCGTAAGCGACGTTCTCATAGATAGACTTTGGGAATGGATTGGGTTTTTGAAACACCATACTGATTCGCATACGCACTTCGATCGGATCTACACCTTTAGCAAGTACGTTTGTGTTGTCTGGATGAAGAAGGATTTGACCCTCATAGCGGTTGCCAGGATATAAATCATGCATTCGGTTAAAGCAGCGTAGGAATGTAGATTTGCCGCAACCTGAGGGACCGATAAGCGCTGTAATTTTATTCTCATAAACAGGTAGGCTTACATCTTTTAGTGCCTTGGTACCGTCTGCATAGAAAAAGTTAAGATTCTTTGCTTCAGCTTTGATGTTTAGTTTATTTTGTGCCATTTTTTTTCCTGTAGATAAAATTTACCATTTAATATTTTTGCGAATACGATAGCGGAGCCAAATTGCTGTTCCGTTCATCACAAGTGTGAGGATGATAATTACAGCACCAGCGGCTGCTGCATTAATATGGAATGCATGCTCAGGTCTCGAGAGCCAGCTAAACATTTGAATTGGTAATACCGTGAATCCTGATTGGAGCCATTCAAAAGAAATAAAAGGAGCTACGCTCGTTAAAGGGGCTGGCGGGAGAAATGCAATAAAGGTTAAAGCCCCTACGGTAATGATAGGCGCTGTTTCACCTAAGGCTCTGGCCATACCAATAATAATCCCTGTGAGGATGCCTCCAAACGAGTATTGAATCACGTGGTGTAAAACAACCTGCCATTTTGTGGCACCCACAGCGTAAGCCGCTTCGCGTATCGCAACAGGAATCGACCTAATGGCTTCACGTGTGGATACAATCACAATAGGCAACATTAAAAGACCAAGTGTGAGTCCAGCTGTAACAATTGTTTGACCCAGATGGAATGTGTATACAAATAATCCAAGCGCTAATAAGCCATAAATGATTGAGGGTACGCCTGCGAGATTGGTGACATTGATCTCAACAATATCAGTGAGCCAATTCTTAGGTGCGTATTCTTCTAGATATACGCCTGCTGCAACCCCCATAGGCACTGCGGTGATAAAGGTCACTAACATAATAAGGGATGATCCCACCCATGCCGACAAGATCCCGGCGTTTGCAGCCCGCCTTGAGGGGAAGTCGGTAAAGAATTGATAATTTAATTTAGGGTAGCCATCCATCACAAGATCCACAAACAGAATAAGCAAGGTGAGGAGTGCGAACGTGATGGTCAATAAACCAATAGATGAAAAAATAAAGTCGTTCCGCTTATGCGCGCGAATCATGACACGCACTTCTTCGAGCGTTTTGGGCTTGATTAGGCTTTCTTCAGAAACTGAATTTTTTTTCATCATTAATATCTTTCTGCAAATCGTTTTCTTGCCATATGACCTAGTATGTTAAACACAAAGGTAATCACGAATAACACCATGCCTGCTGCAAAAATACTCTGATAACCCAGGCTTCCATGCGGCAAGTCACCCATAGCTACTTGCACAATATACGCTGTGATTGTGGCAGCGCCTTCTAATGGGTTGAATGTAAAAGTAGGCTGCTGGCCCGCTGCAATTGCAACCACCATGGTCTCACCCACTGCGCGGCTGATGCCTAAAATATAAGCGGCAATAATACCGGATGTGGCAGCAGGGGTCACGACACGAATGGCTGTTTGAAATTTGGTGGCACCCATTGCGTAAGAGCCTTCGCGCATATTCATAGGCACTGCCCTCATGGCGTCCTCAGCCACGGATGCAATGTAAGGGATAATCATCACGCCCATGACGATACCGGCCCCTAGCATGTTAAAGGTAGGTAAGTCAGGATTTATTTTTTGGAGTAAAGGGGTCACAAAAAGAAGGGCGAAGTAACCAAAGACTACGGTAGGCACACCCACTAGAAGTTCCAATATAGGCTTCACAGTCTCGCGTGTCTTGTGAGATGCAAATTCAGAAAGGTAGATTGCGGCAACTGTTCCAATCGGAATCGCGATAGTAAGGGCAATTAATGATGTGGTGAGTGTGCCTGCTATGAGGGGAAGAATGCCGTAGTGTGCGTCTTCAAAGAGCGGGCTCCATTGCCTACTCGTTAAGAATTCGATAATACTGACCTCTTTAAAAAATCCTGAGGTTTCAGTGACTAAGATATAAACAATACCTAAGGTAATAAAAGTAGCAGCAAGTGCTGCAAACATCAGAATAATTTCGATGACGCGCTCAACAAAGTTTCGCTTAATATTTTTAGCGAGTCTTTTACTAATCGGCGGGTCTTTTAATTGAGTCGTTGTCAATTTATTTTTTTCTATGATTGAGATGCTTAAAAATGATTGGATCTTTACTAATGATTGTATCTTTACTAAAGGTAAAAAAGGCGGCCTTTGTGCCGCCTTTTTTAGTCGTTACTTACTTGTTCTTAAAGACCCTTCAGTACTTAGTCTTTAATACGCTTGATAAGATCTTCGATCTTTAGACCCACTTCATTTTTACCATCAAAGCCAGTACCAGCTTTTTTAGATTGCCAGTGTTTAGATACCGCTGCATACTCAGTTGTGGTCAGCGGAACGAATTTTACTTCCTTCACCAATTTAGGTGCGTTCGCTAGGTAGAATTCCACAAAGGCTTTCACATCTTTATCAAAAGCACCTTTACTACCGTTGACATAGATGAATAAAGGACGCGCTAATGGTTGGTATGTGCCATTCATGACAGTCTCTTCAGAAGGTAAGACAGCGTCTTTTTTGTCTTTAGCTATGATTGCAACAGCGTTAAGCTTGTCTTTGTTTTCAAGGTAGTAAGCTAAACCAAAGTATCCAATGCCACCTTTGTCGCCTGAAACACCTGTCACTAAGACATTGTCATCTTCAGAAGCTGTGTAATCAGAGCGTGATGATTTAGCACGGCCATTAATTGCCTCTGTGAAGTAGTCGAATGTTCCTGAGTCAGCACCTGGGCCAAATAATTTCATAGGTTGATTAGGCCAAGCTGGATTCACATCCTTCCAATTTTTTACAGAGCTACCTGATGCCCAAACTTTATTAAGCTCAGCTACTGTCATTGATTTTGCCCAGTCGTTACCTTTGTTTGTCACTACAGTTAATGCGTCGAAGGCAACTGCTAATTCGATATAAGTAATGCCATTCTCAGCACATGCATCCATTTCTTTTTTAGAGATCGGACGTGATGCATTAGAAATCATTGTTTCGCCACGGCAGAATTTTTTAAAACCACCGCCAGTACCTGAAACACCTACAGTCACTTTAGTGCCTGTTTTCTTTTGGAAGTCTTCAGCTACAGCTTCAGTAATTGGGTAAACAGTAGAAGAACCGTCAATTGGGATGATTTTATCTGCTGCATAAATGTTGTATGAAAAAGCAAAGGTTGAAGCAACTAAAGCTGCTAAACCTAAGTTCTTGATTTTGTTAGACTTCATAAAAGCTCCTGGTTTTGTTTTAAGTTAAGTGAATCAGGGACTAGTTTAGGGATTAATTGTGACACATATATGACAGAAAATTAACTAGCCATTTAAATGTATAATGCGTTGTTTTCATAGATAAAAAGCCCATGGACGCAGAAACCCTTAACCAGATTCAACACCGACTCGATGGATTAAATGAACGCCATCAAGCGCTTAGGGGGTATCTTTGACTTTGACGTTAAAAAGTCGCGTCTAGACCAAATTTCAAAGGAGCTTGAAGACCCGTCTATTTGGAATGACCAAGCCAGAAGCCAGATTCTGGGCAAAGAAAAGCGCGAGCTCGACTTTATCGTGAACGGCTTAAGTAACTTGGCAATGAGCCTAAAAGATCAGTGTGAGCTATTTGAATTGGCGCGTCATGAAAATGACGATGAGACACTTAAAGTGTTGTTAGACGAAAGTCATTCACTTGAAAAGAGTGTGGAGGCGATGGAATTCCGTCGCATGTTTTCTCATCCCATGGATCCGAATAACTGCTTCATTAACTTCCAATCAGGCAGTGGTGGGACGGAAGCACAAGATTGGGCAAATATGCTGCTTCGTATGTATATAAGGTATGGAGAAAGAAAAGGATTTAAAGTGGAGGTGCTCGATATTTCAGATGGGGATATTGCCGGCATTAAAAGTGCAACATTAAAAATTTCAGGCGATTATGCGTTCGGGCATTTAAGAACTGAAACAGGTGTGCATCGCTTGGTCAGAAAGTCCCCCTTTGATTCGGGAAATCGCCGTCATACATCTTTTGCGAGTGTGCAAGTCTATCCTGAAGTGGATGACTCGATTGAAGTAGATATTAATCCAGCGGATTTAAGAATTGATACGTATAGAGCTTCGGGTGCGGGTGGCCAACATATTAATAAGACCGACTCAGCCGTTCGTATTACTCATATTCCAACTAATACAGTCGTGCAATGTCAGGACGATCGATCGCAACATCGCAACAGGGCAGAGGCCATGAATATGTTACGCGCACAACTTTATGCGTTAGAGTTAAATAAACGTAACGAAGAAAAGCAGGCATTAGAAGATGCTAAAACTGACATAGGCTGGGGACATCAGATTAGAAGTTATGTGCTCGATCAATCGCGTATCAAAGATTTGCGCACAAATGTTGAAGTAGGTAATACGCAAGGCGTCCTTGATGGCGACCTTGATCCATTTATTAGTGAAAGTTTAAAGCAGGGAGTATAAAAGTTGTCAGAAGAAAATCAACCGATAGAGCCAAATGAAAATCACGTCATATTAGAACGTCGTGAAAAATTAAAAAAAATAAGAGAAGCGGGCGTTGCATTTCCGAATGACTTCAAGCCGAAACATTTTGCAAAAACGATTCACGAAGAATTTGGTGCGCTAGAAAATGAAGTGCTCGATCCTAGATCTGTTGAAGTAATAGTCGCTGGTCGCATGATGCTAAAACGTGTCATGGGGAAAGCCAGCTTCGCAACGCTCCAAGATGGATCAGGACGTATTCAGCTTTTTATTTCAAAAGAAAATATTAAAAGTGATAATGCTGAAACTATTTATGACAATTTTAAGCACTGGGACTTAGGTGACATCTTAGGTGCGACTGGTGTTTTATTTAAAACTAAAACAGGTGAACTTTCTATTCGTGTAAGTCATTTAAGACTCCTCACAAAATCGATTCGGCCCTTGCCTGAAAAATTTCACGGGTTAGCTGATCAAGAAGTGAAGTATCGCCAACGTTATGTTGATCTCATCATGAGTGATGAAACAAAACAAACATTTATAACTCGATCAAAAATTATGAGTGGCATTCGTGCGTTCATGGTGAAACATTGTTTTAATGAAGTTGAGACACCCATGCTTCATCCTATTCCAGGTGGTGCTGCAGCAAAACCTTTTATCACACATCACAACGCGCTCGACATGCAAATGTATATGCGTATCGCACCAGAACTTTATTTAAAAAGATTAGTCGTTGGTGGATTTGATCGTGTGTTTGAAATCAATCGTAACTTTAGAAACGAAGGATTGAGTGTGAGACATAATCCTGAATTCACGATGATGGAATTTTATGCGGCGTATACCGATTACCATTGGCTCATGCAATTCACTGAAGATTGTATTCGTGATGCAGCGATGATTGCATTAGGAAAAACTACCATCGAGTATCAAGGCCGTGAAATTAATTTCACAGACCCATTTGAGCGACTCTCTATTGTGGGCGCTATAAAAAAATACGCACCGCAATATATCGACACGCAACTTAACGATGAAAAATTTTTACGCGAAGAACTTTTAAAATACGATCACAAAGCTTTCGATCACGCTGGTCTTGGCGCATTGCAGTTAGCGCTTTTCGAAGGAACAGCAGAAGCGCAACTTTGGAATCCAACTTATATTGTTGATTACCCAGTTGAAGTCTCACCTCTAGCTCGTGCATCGGATAAAAATAAAGACATCACAGAACGCTTTGAACTTTTTATTGCGGGACGAGAAATTGCAAATGGATTTTCTGAATTGAATGATGCAGAAGATCAAGCGCAACGTTTCCACAATCAGGCCAAAGCAAAAGAAGGAGGTGACCATGAAGCGATGTTCTATGACGCAGATTTTATTCGCGCACTTGAATACGGCATGCCTCCCACGGGTGGATGTGGTATCGGGATCGATCGTCTTGTGATGCTCCTCACTAACAGCCCTTCGATTCGTGATGTAATTTTATTTCCGCACATGCGTGCTGAAGTGAATCAATAAAGGGGATCGATATGTACCGTCATCCAGACATTGATCGAGATCAATTGACACCGAGACAAGCGCTCGATATTTTAATCGAGGGCAATCAGCGTTTCAAAAATAATGTACTGCGAGAGCGTGACATGCTTCGTGTTCGAGATGAGATTGTTGACAAGCAGCACCCCTTTGCGTCTGTCTTAAGTTGCAGTGATTCGCGTACAACTGTGGAACTTATTTTTGATCAGAACTTAGGGGACATCTTTAGCGTGCGTCTTGCGGGTAACATTGCATCTAATAAAGCGATTGGTAGCCTAGAACTCTCTTGTAAATATTTAGGCTCTAAATTAGTGATCGTGATGGGGCATTCAAACTGCGGTGCGATCAAAGCGGCATGCGATCATTATAAGGGTGGCAATATCGGTGAGATTATTGAGCTCATTGATCCCGCTGTGACTTTAGAAAAAACAATTACAGAGCACCGCAATTCCACGAACGATGTATTTGTGGGTAAAGTTTGCTTTCATAATGTCGAGATTCAAATGGAGCGGATCTTAAAAAGAAGCTCGCTTTTAACTGAGATGATTGATAGAAAAGTAATTGGTTTGATCGGTGCTGTGTATAACCTTGCATCGGGTGAAGTTGAGTTTGATCACAATCATACTTATATATAGGTATTGCTAAATAATATTTTTTATTTAAAATAATCTATGAAAACCCCTTCAACAGGGACTTAGTAGGCTTTAGTTGGAATTTTTGTTGTTTTTTTACAACAAATCATAAATATATTCAAAAAAACGACATGTAATATTTGTTTGTCACATAAGTGTCATATTCTATCCGTAAGATACAAATGTCAAAAGACTTTATAAGTTTGACTAAATTCGAATTTAATAAAATTAAAGTAAAACTCAAGGGAGCAACAAATGAACTTCAATAAAAAATTAGCAGTCGCGGTGTCAAGCGCGGTTTTGCTCATGGCAGGTCAAGTTGCCTTAGCAGACAGTACTACAGATATTGTTGATGCTTTAGTGATGAAGGGTGTATTAACAGAAGAAGAAGGTAAGTTAATTAACAAAGGCCATACATCAAAGACTAAGGCAGTACCCGTAGTAAAAGAGAAAGACGGTGCCTTTATTTTGGAAAGCGCTAATGAAGCGAACAGTATTCAACTCACAGGTCGTATGCATCTTGATTTCAGGGCTTCAAGTCTTGACAATGACGACTTGGGAATGGCTAGAGCCGATGACAGAGACACAGCATCAGTTGCGGATCAGTTTGAACTTAGACGCGCGCGTTTAGGTGTTAAGGGCAAAATAGCAAAAGATTTCAAATACGAAATAGTGGGTAACTTACCTGGCACTGCCACGCTTGACGTGGCTTACTTTGACTGGGCTAAATATGATGCATTCCAAATTCGAGGTGGTAAGTTCAAGCAACCGTTTGGTTTAGAAGAGCTTATTAGTTCAAATAATATTACTATGATGGAGAGAAGTTATCTCGATCAAACTGTGCCTGGTAAAAAAATAGGACTTCAGGTGATGGGATCTCCTGCGAAAGGTTTGACTTATGCCTTATCAACATTTCAACATAATGATAATGAGCGTGATCTGAATGGTGATGGTTATTTGAGTGGGGCTGGCCGACTTACATTTAACTTTGCTGAGAGCATGGGCGACAAAGAGAATGTGATGCATATAGGTGTGGCCGGCTTAGAAAATAATTATTCAGCTACTGCTACTACGTCAAGTCAAACAGATACCTCTTTATCTAGTACTGCCCGAGCGACTATTCAATCCTTTAGGAGTGCAGGCCGGGGCTTAAATAATATTTTTAGAGCTCAGATACACGGTGAATCACTCGGAGCATCTAGCTTAGCAAGTAACTTAGAATTTGGTGCTAAAGTCCAACAACGAGCCTATGGTCTAGAGGGAATTTTTGCCCGAGGCCCTATGAAAGTTATGGGCGAGTACAGTGGAGGACAATACGAAGCATCTCAGACAGTTAGCCAAATGAATTTTGATACTAAAACAGGTTATGTTGAGATTGGTTATTTTCTTACCGGTGAAAAGTATGCTGATAGTTACAAGAATGGTGTATTTGGCGGCTTTAAACCAAAAAATAACTTTGATTTAGACAAGGGTGGTCTAGGTGCAATTGAACTTGCATTCCGTGCTGAAGGATACAGAGTTGACGACACTTCCTATTCGGGATCAGCAAGCAGTAGATTCCAAGGTACTTTATCTGGTCCGACTGGAAGCGGAGTAACATCTAAGGCAACAACTTATACTGCAGGTATTCGTTGGCTTTTAAACCCAAATGCAATTGTCAAAGTTAATTATGCTTATACTAAACTAGGCAATAATTATGCGCCAATTGACCTTGAGCAATCAAGTGGATCCGCTAACTCAGCTGATGTAGGTGCAGAATCCTTGTTTATGACAAGATTGCAATACATGTTCTAAAATAAAAGTTGAAATAAAAAACCCACCTCATATGGTGGGTTTTTTATTTACAATGAAAGATATGACTAGACTAGATAATTATGATGAGCTGTTCTTATCAGCCAATCAACTCGCTGATCAGGGCGCATATAGAGAAGCGATAGAGCTTTATAAGCTTGCTGGAGAGTATAAAAAAGATAAGAGTGACTTATCCCTGCGCTTGGCTATAGCATATTTCAATCTTGAAGATTACCAAAATACAATAAATTCATTATATTTCCTTATAGAGCAGCAGCAAGAGGCTTTATTTGCTCACCAGGTTCTTGGGAGGGCATTCTTTAAAATAAAAAAATTTGATGACGCACTAATTGCTTTTAATAAAGAAATCAAGCTAAATCCTAAATATGCCGAAGCATATTCTGATAAAGCCTATGCGCTCAATGAATTAAAAAGATTTCAGGAAGCATACCAAGCGGCCGAAATAGCGAATCAACTCGACCAATCCTTTCCAGATCCTTATGACTGTATGGCGATTGCTCTTAATCAGATGGGTCAAAATTCTGAAGCACTTATTTTTGCTTTTAAAGCGCTCCAAATAGACAATAAAAACTCAGATTTTTATAGAACGGTAGGGGATATCTATCTTGATATAGATGAAAATAAAAAAGCTCTAAAGTTCTACGACCTAGCACTAAAAATCAATCCAAAATTTTTTATGGTACTTTACAATAAATCATTAGCACTTCTAAAGATGTTAAATTTTAACGAAGGCTGGAAGCTATATGAATATCGCCATACGACATACAAAACTCAAAATCCAGAATTATTTCAAGATTTTTCTAAAAAAAAATTCCAAAACGCTAAAAACATATTGATATTAAAGGAACAGGGACTTGGAGATTTTATTATGTTTTCAAGTATTCTCTCTGATTTATCCTTGGATGGAAAAAATATAATCGTCGAGACAGATGAGCGTATTTTACCTTTAATGAAACGCTCTTTTAAAAAAATTAAGTTTATAATAAATATAAATCAGCTAGATAAAAAATTATTCGACCATGTGCTTTCTATTGCTTCACTTGGCGGTTATTTAAGAAGAGATATTCAAGCCTTTAAAAAAGAAATAAATTTTTTTTTAAAAAGCGAAGACAATCAGAAAGAAAAATTTAAAGAGCTATTCAAAAAAATAAAAACAAATCCAAAGCAAAAAATTTGTGGCTTATCATGGAGAAGCAATAATAAAACGATCGGAAATTTAAAAAGTATTGATTTACGCGAATTAAAACCTCTCCTAGAATTGAGTGAGTTTAAATTTATAAATTTGCAGTATCAAATTAGCGAGCAAGAAAAAAAAGAAATTAAAAATATGGGAATGGAAATTGTAAACATTCCTGATATAGATCTTTATAATGATATAGAATCATTATGTTCTTTAATAGATGCCTGTGATTTTATTGTCACTATAAGTAATATAAATGCGCATTTAGCAGGTGCCTTAGGTAAGACAACTTATCTTTTGTCAGCAAAAGGAAAAGCAAAACATTTTTATTGGCACCATTGCCAAGATTCAAGTTTGTGGTACCCGACATTGAAGATCTTCGAGCAGGATAATATAGGTGACTGGAGCTCACCTATAAATAAAGTAATTGAAACCTTAAATTTTAAAAATGATGACTAAAAAAATAGATGACTCTGGCTTGATTGAGTTAGGAGATCCCTATCTCTTGCCGGGACCTAAATAAAATTTTTTTAGATATGAACAAAAGAGTACTTCTCGCGTTTTTGGTATTATTAAAAGCAACCCCTAGTTTTGCAGCACGCCCGATGATGACGGACGACGCAAGAATTGTTGATAGCAAAGCCTGTCAACTAGAGACGTGGTATAAGGATACAAAGCAGGTCAAGGAATTCTGGGCTTATCCTGCGTGTAATATTGGTACCAATGCTGAGGTCACAATTGGTGGTAGCTATGAGCGCATGAATGGTGATACCTATTTCGCGAATGAAACCTATCAAATAAAATCCCTCATAAGAACTCTAGAGGAGAGTCCTCTTGCATTTGGAGTAACACTAGGTAATGGACGTGACCCGAAACGTATAAATAAAAAAATTGTCCAGGATTGGTACTTAAATGTCCCTATCAGTTATCAGTACTCAGATCTTTTAGTGCTTCATACTAATATAGGGGTGACACAATTAACCGATGAGCAGAGACAGCAGATGAACTGGGGAATCTCTACAGAGTATAAATACAGCAACAAGGTTGAACTCATCACTGAACTTTTTAATCAGTCTTCAAGGTACAGCTACTTCCAATTTGGTTTACGTTACTGGATTGAGAAAGATCGTGTGCAGATTGATACGACCTACGGTAATCGTTTTAATCATTTGGGTGAGGATCAGAATATATCGATTGGCTTACGATTAATCTCACTCCCATTTTTACCTTAAAAGTTAAGAGTAAAAATATTTTTTTATTTCACTAGAATCAGGAACCAAATTACAGCGGCATTGATAAGACTAAAAAACACAGCCGCACTTCCAATATCCTTAGCGCGTTTAGCAAGCTTATGACGTTTAATCGATATTCGATCCACAGTCGCTTCAATGGATGAGTTGAGTAACTCGACAATAATAATCAGTAAGATGCTACTGATCATAAGGCCTTGTTCGATCTCACTCTCACCTAAGTAAATGGCGAGAGGGATAAGGACTAAACTTAAAAAGACTTCCTGCCTAAAGGCATCCTCATATTTAAATGCTGCAAATGTGCCAGAGATCGAATAGCCAAATGCATTCATGAGTCGACGAAGACCTGTTTTACCCTTATATGGACTTTTCATAATTTATCAATTTAAAATGTTTAAAGAGGAATTCTAAAGCAATCTTTATTCATTATTAAATTTAATTTAATGAATCTCTTATTTTGTAAGAAAAATGTCATATTTTGTTGTAATAATCTATTGTGCATAAGATTCTCATTGCAACAGATTCCTTTGATCAAGTAAATGGTGTTTCCACCACCTATAGAAATATTCTCAAATACTCACGGAAAAAAACATACGTCATTCACCCAGGATTATTTAAGTGGAAAACTGTCCCCATATATCCTGAAGTCCAGATTTGTAAAGAGCCTCTTAGGGCCTATAAAAAAATAAAAGAAATAAATCCCACTCATATACATATTGGAACAGAGGGCCCTATAGGATTGTCTGCAAGGGTTTACTGTAAGTTAAATAAGGTACCTTATACAACGGGATATCACACAAAGTTCCCTGAGTATCTTTGGAAGTTGGCTCACATCCCACTTATTATTACATACAGCTACTTAAAAGTTTTTCATAATGATAGTAAAGCTATCTTGGTACCGTCTAAGTCATGCAAGGAAGAGTTAAATAAAAAGGGCTTTAATCACGTTTTTGTATGGACGAGAGGGGTATCAAAAAATTTAATAAGTAAAAAATCTTACCCTAAGTCAAAAACACCTAAAATTATTTATGTGGGCCGGGTCAGTAAAGAAAAAAATTTAGAAGTTTTATGTGAGTTGCAAGATAAGTTTGAAATTACAATTGTAGGTGAGGGGCCTTTGCTTAATAAATTAAAATTGAAATTTCCAAAAGTTAATTTTTTAGGCTATCGATTTGGCTCAGCATTAGCTGACACCTATAAATCGCATGATGTATTTTGTTTTCCAAGTAAAACAGATACATTTGGAATTGTGATGATTGAAGCGCTGGCAAATGGATTGCCAATTGCAGCATACAATGTTACAGGGCCTAAAGACATTGTCGAGGAAGGGAAAACAGGTTATCTAGGGAATAATTTGGAGGATAATATTCGTAAATGTTTAAAACTTAATCGAAAAAGTATTGCGTCTAATATAAATCGGCAGTGGTCATGGAGTAAATGCATTAAAATTCTTCACAGCCATTTATTAAATTAACTTAAGAAGTGCTTAGCGTAACGCGGGTTGATATCTTTAAGAAATAACATTGTAAAAAAATCTGCTGTATTAAAGTCCGGATCCCACGCTGGATCGCCACAGACTTTAGCGCCAATACGTAAGTACCCTTTTAATAAAGCAGGAGGCTCTACATCTAAATCCTGATCAAGCTCATGAATAGGTAAAGGTAATTTTGGTGTCACGCGATATTCAAGACTTGAAAGATGTGAAGCATTAATTTTTTTAGCTAAGCTAGCCGCATAGTGGCCTCCGTCACCCATAGGCACACTTGCACAACCAATCATCACTTCATAGCCATGTTTTTTCATATACTGAGCTAATCCGCTCCATAAAGCCATGATGACCCCACCTGTGCGATAATCTTTATGCACACATGAGCGACCTACCTCGACCATTTTTTCTGAGAGATGGCTCAAGCGATCCAAATTAAACTCCATATCTGAGTAATAAAAACCAGCCTCTCTTGCCTTGTGAGGGGGTAAAACGCGGTAAGTACCTATCACTTTTAATGTTTCTGTATCACGAATAAGAAGGTGATCGCAATATTGATCAAGCACATCTTTGTCTACTTTTTCATAGTTTGAGGTTAAGTGAGCGCCCATCTCTTCAGCAAACACTTTGTATCTTAATTGTTGAGCTTCTTTAACCTCGTTATCATTTTGTGCCCAGGAAATTTGTATGGCATCTTTTTGATTGTGATGGGAATGAAGTTGCTCTTGATTTTGGTTTGATAATTCGCTTAGCAATGTTGGATCTAAAGTTAATTCGCTCATAACAAGTTCCTCTGTAAAGTTTGTACAACTTTAAAACTGCAATATTTCATTTATGTGAAGGTAGCTTTAATTTTTTATGACAATGTTTTCTTATGCCAATCAACAAGCTTTAACTTACCCTTCCTAGTTTCAACAAGTGCTGTAAGGCTTTCAACCCAGTCACCATCGTTATAATACTCAACACCTTCAATCTTTTTTATCGCAGCTTTATGAATATGACCACAAATGACGCCATCACATTTTTTTCGTTTAGCTTCCTTAGCCATAAGTTCTTCAAAGTTCTCAACATACTTCACAACATTTTTAATTGAATTCTTGATGTAAGACGAAAAAGACCAGTAATGAAAGCCATATTTGTGCCTTAGGGTATTCGAGAAATGATTTATTCTTAAGATGACGTAGTAGAGTGTGTCGCCGACAAACGAAAGCCATTTAGCGCATGCAATGATATTGTCGAATAAATCGCCATGTGTGACCCATAGTCTTCGACCGTCGAGCGTGGTATGTATCAAATCATTTTTAATTTCAATATCACCAAATGTCATATTGATAAATTGACGACCTAGTTCATCATGGTTTCCAGGAATATAAATAACCTTTGAGCCTTTTCGAGCCTTTCGAAGGAGCTTTTGAATGACATCATTATGTTTTTGTGGCCAATACCAGCGTTTTTTTAGTGCCCATCCATCAATGATGTCGCCAACAAGATATATGGTTTCTGCTGTGTTGTTTTTGAGGAAGTCGAGGAGATAATCCGCTTTGCACTCTGTGGTGCCAAGATGTACATCGGAGATCCAAATCGCACGATAACGTTTCATACAGAGCATTAAATATGATGAGTGTGAAAGTTTCGTGACAAAACAGTGTCACAAATATGACATAGAAGGTGATTAATATATGATGATGAAAACCTTAAAGATACTTTTACATATACTTTTTGTCATCCCATTGTGTTTTCTGATTCTTATTTCCACAAAAAGACAACAAGAAAAAATTATTCAGTTTTGGTGCAAGAGGCTTTTATCAATTTTTGAAATTAAATTGGAAGTACAAGGTCTTGATAGTTACCTCTCCAACCAAAAGCAATATTTAATGGTGGCTAACCATATTTCATGGATAGATATCATTGTGATTCAGTCCATTAAACCCTCAATTTTTGTTGCTAAATCTGATGTGGCATCTTGGCCGCTCTTTGGCTGGGTTGCCCAAATGACAGGCACGATATTTATCAAGCGCGAAAAGGTGTCGGACATTAAAAAAGCATTAAAGAAAATGAAGCGACGTTTAATGAAGAGGTCGGTGTGTATCTTCCCGGAGGGTACTTCGACAAATGGACGATATCTACTACCTTTTAAAAGTAATTTATTTCAGTCGTCTATTGACACAAATAAAAGTATTTTACCTTTGTGCCTAAGATATAAACAGAAGGGCGTCTATTCAGATAAGGTGGCATTTGTGGGTGATATGTCACTTGTAGACTCCATTATGAAGATTAAAAATGAAAATGATATCAGTGTTGAGATAGATGTGCTTCAGCCGATAAGACCTCAGGGAAACCGGAAAGAATTAGCCGTTTACATACAAGAAATAATCCATAAAAATTTATCACAGAATTTGTCATAAAAATTTCACAATTAAACATTACTCTTATCGCATAACTATTATGTATGGGTACTACTATGCCAAATAAGCTTCGGTTATACATGAATCATTTCCATCATGTCGATAGTCATTTATGCATTACATTTAATCGAACCAGCCATAATATTCTCATAAGAAATTTCTTTAAAGCGGTGAGCCGACTTGGCGACGGTGTTTTTTGGTACAGCCTCATGGCTTTGATGTTGCTTATAGACCAAGCCCAAGCCGTAACTCCTGTGGTTCATATGATAGTTGCAGGATTTACAGGCACTATAATTTATAAGTGGTTAAAGGCAAGAACTTTGCGTCCTCGTCCTTTTAATGTTAATCAGCAAATTTCGCTAAGAAGCGTTCCTTTAGACCAATTCAGTTTTCCGTCAGGCCACACATTACATGCGGTGATATTTACACTCGTTGCTATTCATTACTATCCAATGCTTTCAGTAGGCTTAATTCCATTGACTATTCTAATTGGATTATCTAGACCCATCCTAGGTCTTCATTATCCAAGTGATGTTTTGGTCGGTGCCTTAGTTGGTATTTTTATCTCACTTATTTCTTTTTCTATTATTTAAATGAATATACTTTTTATCTCTGACGTTTTCTTTCCCCGAGTCAACGGGGTATCTACTTCAATTAATACTTTTGCAACAGAATTAAAAGCACTGGGACATCAAGTTACACTGATTGCACCTTCTTACACTGATGAAGATAAACAAGAGGAATGGATTGTTAGAGTGCCTTCCCGTAAGATTTATTTTGATCCCGAAGATCGTTTAATGAATTTTGGTAAATTAAAAGGATTACTGCCATGGATCAGGGACAAACATTTCGATGTCATTCATATTCATACGCCATTTGCAGCGCATTACGTGGGTATTCACTTTGGTAAAAAATTAGACATCCCTGTGGTTGAAACTTACCATACGTTCTTCGAAGATTATCTCCATCACTACCTCCCTTTTATTCCACGGTTCATTTCAAGAAAACTTGCAAGAACGATATCAAGAAGACAATGTAATGCGGTAGATGGGATTGTTTCACCTTCGAAGCCGATGTTAGATGTATTAAAACAGTACGGGATTAAAACCCCTGCCGAAGTAGTTGCGACAGGATTGGATGACTCGAGTTTTGCTAACGTGGATGGTGAGCATTTCCGTATGAGTCATGACATTCCTTTAACTCAGCCTATGCTTTTATTTGTAGGCCGTGTGGCACATGAAAAAAATATTGGGTTCCTACTTGAAATGCATGTAGAGCTTATTAAAAAACATCCTGATGCGTTGCTCGTCATTACAGGAGAGGGGCCAGCGGAAGAGTCGATTAAACATTCCATTGACAAATTAGGTATCTCAAACAAAGTCAGAATGATTGGCTATCTTGATCGCAGTCATGAATTAATTGCCTGTTATAAAGCGGCGGATATTTTTGTATTTGCATCAAAAAGTGAAACACAAGGTCTAGTCCTCCTAGAAGCAATGGCTCAAGGTACAGCCGTCGTGGCTATCGCAGAACTTGGCACTAAATCTATTTTAATTGAAGGTGAGGGCGTACTTATTGCAAAAGATGATATTAATGTCTTTGCAGAGAAAGTAAGTGTTCTTCTTTCTGATGCTCCCAAACGTCAGATGATTGGCGAAAAGGGGAGACAATATGCGCAAGAGAAATGGGGGGCAGGTGTTTTAGCTAAAAAAGTCGCTAAGTTTTATAAGAGCACTATCAATCAAAAGTCTTCTTTATCACGATACATGGACACAAGAATCGGTAACGCTAAAGAATCAACTTAATAGAGTTCGATTTCGTATTTCCATTCAATCTTTTTCCAGTCCGACGCCTCTTTATTGAGTCCAAATTGAATGAATGGGTTTTTATCTAACCAAGTCTTAGAAATTTTTAATTTAAATCCTTTCGCACTTTGTTGCACTTTTATAAGTGGCAACGCCCCACTCTCTCTTTTTCTAGAGACGACATGGGCAAGTCTTAGACAGAATAATAAATGCCAGTCGATATAACCCGCACTGATAGGAAGTTTATTTAGCTTACCGTTGTGACCCAGCACAAGCCCAGCTAACCTTGCTTGGTCCAATCTAGAAAAGCCCGGGAGGTCAGCATTAGAAATAATATAAGCCGAATGTTTTTGATAGTCAGTGCGAGATACAGCTAAACCAATTTCATGCAAGAATGACGCCCAACTTAAAAGCTTGCGATTATTTTTCCTATCTTCATTTTTGAAAGTAGGTAATTGATCTAGAAAAAAATCCGCTGTCTCGTTAATACTTTTAAACTGCGCTTCATCTACATTAAAGCGCTTACCTAATTGTTCTATTAGCCCGTGTCTTTTGTCTAGATTTTCTAATTTACCAAATGAGTTAAACAGCGTTTTAAGAATGCCTTTTTTCTTGGTATGTGCCCCATTTTTAGATTGATCATATAAATGATGAAGTGCTCCAAAAAGAAGAGCAGCTTCAGTAATTTCCATATGCTCAATACCTAATTCCTCAAAGGCTGAAATCATAATAGTAAGACCCCCAGGAAGCACAGGTTTCCGATCCGCTTTTAATCCTAATAAACTTAGTCGTTCGATATGTTTTGTTTCAAGTAACGTTTTTTTGAGCAGATCTAATCCGTGACGTGTAATGACACCGCCCGTTTCCTCAACGGGAAGATCATGGGGCTCTCCACTTAAACCATTCAGCGCGATAAGTTCTGCAATCGCTCTTGCGGTACCTGAGGACCCAATAGCTTGCTCCCAACCCATTTTTCTATAGAAAGGAGCGATCGTTTTAATTTCTTTTAAGGCAGCATTTTGTGCTGCTTTAAAATTCTCCTCATCAACGACACCTTCCGTAAAAAATCTTTGACTAAAAGAAACACATCCAATAGGAAGCGACTCTAAAAGTTTAGGCTCGTGGCCATCACCAATAATGATTTCGGTGGAGCCGCCACCAATATCAAAAACAAGACGTTTGCCTACACACATCGGTGCGATATGAGAAGCTCCAATATAGATAAGCCTTGCCTCTTCATTACCTGAAATGACATCGATGGGAAAACCTAAAAGCTTTTCAGCTTCATCAACAAATTTTTTGGCATTTCGAGCGACACGGAAAGTATTGGTCGCAACCGCGACAACTTGATTAGGACTAAAGCTACGAAGACGGTCACCAAATCTTAAAATGGCAGCCAGTGCCTTAGTCATGGATTCTTCACTTAATTCATTATCTTTATTAAGTCCACCGGCCAGCCTTACCGTGTCTCTTAGGGTGTCGATGGTCTGAAATTGAACACCTGTAGGAAGGTGGTTGATTTTAGCAATCATCATCCTAAAACTATTAGACCCTAGATCAATAGAGGCATATAAGCCGTTGACGTGTTCTGGAGATTTTTCTGTTTTGAGTTTTGGTAAAATCATGTAGGCCGTTAAGTTAAAGTAAATATATGACGTATATATGACAATTTTTTTAAATGTCATTTAATCGTCATATTGTCTAATCAGAATGATAGTATGAATACCGTGAAATCTAAACTAAATTTATTAAATCGAGAATTAGGCGTTATCGAATTTAATCGACGTGTGCTAGCGCAAGCGCAAAATCAAAAAGCACCTATTCTTGAGCGTCTAAAATTTATTTGTATTGTTGCGAGTAACTTAGATGAGTTTTTTGAGATTCGTATTGCCGTTCTTAAAGAGCAACTTCGTAAATATCCTAAATCCAAAACTGTGGATGGCCAAGTATTAGCTGATGCTTATCTCGATATTGTAAGTGAGGCACAGGTTTTAGTTGAGACAAAATATACTCTCTTTAAAAAAGATATTATTCCTAAATTAAATAATGAAGGCATTCATCTTTATTTTAATCATAACAATTGGACTTCAAGCCAACTTCGCTGGGCTAAAACTTATTTTCAAAAAGATTTAGTGCCTTTATTGACGCCTATCGTTTTAGATCCTGCGCATCCTTTTCCTAAGGTGATTAATAAAAGCTTAAACTTTTTTGTAACTTTAGAGGGAAAAGATGATTTTGGAAGGACTCCAAAATTAGCTGTAGTTCAAGCACCTAGATCTATTCCCCGTGTGATACAAATGCCATCACGTATAAGCCCTTCACCATATAGCTTGGTAATCCTATCTACGTTTATGCAAGCTTTTGTTCATGAATTGTTTCCAGGTATGGCCGTGACAGGATGCTATCAATTTCGCGTCACACGTAACTCTGATTTATTTGTATCAGACGATGATATTTCCGATTTAAGAGAGTCTTTAAAAGGCGAGCTCTCTACAAGGCACCTAGGTGATGCGGTGAGACTTGAAATATCTTCCGATATTCCTGAACATCTAATGAAATATTTAAGACGCTCATGCGAGCTTAATCAAGAAGATTGTTACCGCGTAGATGGTCCTGTAAATCTTAATCGTCTGATGCAAGTGGCTGATATTGTGGAACGACCAGATCTAAAATTTCCAACGCACATTCCTAAACAACTCACTATCAATGGATCTATTTTCGAACATCTAAAAAAAGAAGATATTCTTTTGCATCATCCTTATGAAAGCTTTGAACCAGTTTTAAATCTTTTAAGAGAGGCATCAAGAGATCCTGATGTTCTTGCAATTAAACAGACTATTTATCGAACAGGCAATGTCTCACCAGTCATGGATGCTCTCATTGAGGCTGCCAAGAATGGTAAGGAAGTTACAGTGATAGTGGAGCTCTTAGCTCGCTTTGATGAAGAAACAAATATTTTTTGGGCGGCTAAGCTAGAAGAAGTCGGTGCACATGTTGTGTATGGTGTTGTAAAACATAAGTGTCATGCCAAAATGATGATGATTGTTCGTAAAGAGCAGCTACCAACTAAAGGAAGAAAAAAACCTGAATTTATATTAAAGCGATATATCCACCTAGGCACTGGAAACTACCATCCCAGAACAGCAAAGCTATATACAGACTTTGGCTTAATGACTTCCAATATATCTTTATGTGAAGATGCACATAAGATCTTTATGCAACTTACCGGCACTAGCCGCTCTATTAAATTAAAAGCGCTATGGAATTCGCCATTTACGATGTTTGATAATATTGTGAGGTCAATTAGGGCTGAAGCTAAGGCTGCAAAGGCTGGGAAGCCGGCACGCATTGTGGCAAAAGTGAATGCTCTTTTAGAGCCGCTTATTATTACTGAGCTATATAAAGCTTCGCAAGCCGGTGTCAAAATTGATTTAATTGTCAGAGGTGTTTGCGCTCTTAAGCCAAAAGTGAAAGGTTTATCTGAAAATATAAATGTAAGATCTATTATTGGACAATTTTTGGAGCATCATCGTATTTATTATTTTCATGCTAATGGTAAGGAAACGCTTTATTTATCTTCAGCCGATTGGATGGATAGAAATTTATTTAGACGCATAGAGGTTGCCTTTCCTGTGTTAGATAAAACGCTAAAACAAAAGGCTATTCATGAGGGATTGAATGAGCTTCTGAAAGATAAATCTGCCTGGATTATGAATTCAAATGGTACGTATAGGCAATCAAAAATCTTGACTCAAAATGCCCAGCCCTCGGGCCAACAGAATTTATTACTTAAGTATAGCGCTGCAGCTCAACCAGCAAAAAGAAAACTTAAAACTTAACCTTCTTTTGCCATATTGATAGTGTAGCGAGGAATTTCAATCGTGAGGTCATGCTGATCGACAATCGCCTGACAGGAAAGCCTCGATTTAGGTTCTAATCCCCACGCTTTATCAAGAAGATCTTCTTCTAAATCATCCGCATGATTTAATGTATCAAATCCCTCGCGCACAATCACGTGACAAGTCGTACAAGCACACACTTGATCACAGGCATGCTCTATGTCAATGTGGTTTTGAAGTAAATTCTCACAAATAGAAAGACCTGGTTTAGCTTCAATAACTTCACCGTTAGGGCAAATTTCAATATGAGGCAAAATAATAATTTTTGGCATATTACAAGTTTACCTTATCTATTGACTGACCTTTAAGAGCTCTATCCACTGATTCATTCATGAGCATTGCTGCGAATGATTCTGTGAGAGCATTTAAATTCTTTGTATGACTGATGATTAAATCAGGATCATCGAGCTGAAGTGAAGATGAAAGTAAAAGCATCACAGATTCAATTTTTTTGATTTCATCATCTGACAATAATTGACTTCCATTCTTATTCAATGCATTTTTAACAGCAGTGATAATTTGTTCCCCTTCAATTTTAGCCTCACCAAGTGCTCGAATTTCTTTATCTTCACTAGCCTTTTCAAATGATTGTTTTAGCATGCTTGTAATTTGTTCTTCAGATAAGCCGTATGACGGTTTAACAGTCATGGTTGTTTCTTTGTTTGTAGATAACTCAGAGGCTGATACCGAGAGTAATCCATCTGCATCAATCTGAAAAGTCACGCGAATTTTTGCAGCACCTGCAACCATAGGCGGAATACCAGTTAAGGTAAAGTTGGCAAGTGATCTGCAATCAGATACACGCTCACGCTCACCTTGCAATACGTGGATCGACATTGCTGTCTGTCCATCTTTATATGTCGTAAATTCCTGTGCTTTAGCAATGGGTATTGTAGAATTTCTATGGATAATCTTTTCAACTAAACCACCCATAGTTTCAATACCTAACGATAAAGGAGTCACATCAAGAAGAAGTAAATCCTGATCTGATTTATTGCCAGCCAATGTATGCGCTTGTCTTGCAGCACCTAAAGCTACTACTTCATCTGGGTTGAGGTCGTTAAGTAAGTCTTTCTTAAAGAAAGTTTTAATTTCAGATTGTATGTGAGGCATCCGCGTCGCGCCTCCAACCATCACAACGCCATCAACCATGTCTATTGATAATTTAGCATCACTTAAAGCACGACGGATAGGCTGAATTGTTTTTTGTACAAGATCATGAGTTGTTTTAAAGAAAGTATTTTGATCTAGTGAGAATGTAATTTCCTTACCGCTTGAAAACTTAATGATTGCTGTGGCAGAGAAACTTTCTGTGAGCTTTTCTTTTAATGTTCTAGCATGTGTGATCAAAGAGCGCTTATCTTCATGCGAAAGCTGATCGAGTTGATTCTCTTGTCTTATTATCTCGGCTATCGCTTGATCAAAATCATCGCCACCTAAATGAGGATGACCATTGGTTGCTAGGACTTCAAAAACACCTTTATGAAGTTTTAATATAGAGATATCAAATGTCCCACCTCCTAAATCATAAATAACGAAGGTACCTTCCTTTTTCTGATCGAGACCATAAGCAACGGCTGCTGCTGTGGGTTCATTGATGAGCCTTAACACATTAAGCCCTGCTAATTTTGCAGCATCTTTTGTGGCTTGCCGCTGCGCATCATCAAAATAGGCGGGGACCGTAATGACCGCTCCAGTAATTTCGCCACACAAGGAAACTTCAGCCGTATCTTTTAACTTTTTTAAGATATCAGATGAAATTTCAATAGGATGTTTATATCCTTGTGGAGTTTTAATCTGAATATCAGAACTCGCCCCATTAAATTCGTAGGGAAGTGATTCTCGGTATTGAATATCAGAGAGCGCGTGACCCATAAAGCGCTTCACTGACACAATTGTATTTTTAGCCTCAGTGGATAAATAGGGTAATGCCTCATGACCTACTTTAGTATCATTTTTACCGTAATAGACGATCGAAGGAACGAGCTTATGCTCATCCATATCTTTTAAGATTGTAGGTAAGCCACTTTGTACAGCAGCTACAAGTGAGTTTGTTGTGCCTAAATCAATACCCACTGCGAGTTTGTGCTGATGGGGTAGTGAACTTTGACCAGGTTCTGCGATTTGAAGGAATGCCATATTTTTAAATAATTTCGATTAAAGCATCATTGATATGCTGTTCAATTTTCTCAATAAAATTAAGTTCACGCGTTACTTTGATAGCATCATGAAGATTACTTTTTTTTTCAAAGAATCCTGGGAGCTGACTCATGATTTCATTTTTATTTTTTTGAATGTCACTCGCTAACTTTTCAAGCGCTTCTTTATTTTGTTTATGTGTTTCGAGCTCTTCACGCCATTCCATTTGTTGCATTAAGAAATCTTGAGGTACCGCCATATTTTTCTCATCATGAATATTCATGTCATACAAGTACAGTAAATATTCGGCACGTCGAATAGGAGATTTTAAAGTCTGATAAGCATCATTCACTTCCGCTGTTTTTTTGATAGATGCTATTTTTTCTTCATCAGCAAGGGAAGCAAAACGGTCAGGATGAATTTCTTTTTGGATACTCTGGTAATGCTGATCAAGCTTTTTTAAATCAATAGTAAATGTTTCCGGAAGTTGGAGGAGCGTAAAAAAATTTAAGCTCACACTGTAAAACTTTCACCACAACCGCATTCTGCTTTGACGTTAGGGTTGTTAAATTTAAAGCCTTCATTTAAGCCTTCTTTTTCGAAATCAAGTTCCGTCCCATCAATATAGACCAAACTTTTTGGATCTATCATGATCTTTATGCCATAGCACTCAAAGACTTGATCTTCAGGCAAAGCTTCGTCTACAAACTCTAGCGTGTATGCCATACCAGAGCAGCCAGTTGTCTTAACACCAAGTCTAAGCCCTAACCCTTTGCCTCGATTCTTGAGATATTTTTCAACGCGCTCCGCAGCTTTATGTGTTAACGAAATTGCCATCTTAGTTTAATTTACCTTGTTTACTCTTTAAGTCTGCAATCGCAGATTTAATTGCATCTTCTGCTAAAACTGAGCAGTGAATTTTGACAGGAGGCAATGCTAGTTCTTCGGCAATCGCTGAATTTTTAATTTCAGAGGCCTGATCTAATGTTTTACCTTTGAGCCACTCAGTGACAAGAGAGCTGGAAGCTATCGCAGATCCGCAGCCGTAAGTTTTAAATTTTGCATCTTCAATGATGCCATCATCACTCACTTTAATTTGTAATTTCATGACGTCGCCACAGGCAGGGGCGCCTACCATGCCAGTCCCTACATGTGGGTCATCCTTATCAAGTGTGCCCACATTTCTTGGGTTTTCGTAGTGGTCTAATACTTTATCGCTGTAAGCCATATATATCCTTTTAAAATTTTAGTGGGCAGCCCACTCAACTTTACTAATATCAATACCGTCTTTAAACATATCCCACAATGGTGAGAGTTCTCTTAATTTATAAATCTTTTCTTTAAGTAATTGGATCGTAAAATCCACATCAGCTTCTGTCGTAAATCGTCCAATGGAAAAACGAATAGAGCTATGCGCTAATTCATCTGAGCGCCCTAAAGCACGCAACACATAACTCGGCTCTAAGCTTGCTGATGTACAAGCAGATCCGCTGGAAACTGCAATATCTTTTACCGCCATAATGAGCGACTCACCTTCCACATAGTTGAAGCTGATATTAAGGTTATGTGCAATGCGGTGTTTCAAGTCCCCATTCACATAGACTTCTTCCATATCTTGAAGGCCATGTAATAATTTATCGCGTAATTTTCTGATACGTTCATTTTCTAATTGCATTTCAATACGCGCAATTCTAAAAGCTTCACCCATGCCTACAATTTGATGGGTGGCTAACGTGCCTGAACGCATACCGCGCTCATGACCACCCCCATGCATTTGTGCCTCAATACGAATACGTGGTTTACGTCTCACGTAGAGCGCACCGATACCTTTAGGCCCGTAAGTTTTGTGTGCAGAAAAACTCATAAGATCGACAGGCAGTTTTTCTAAATCAATATCTACTTTTCCTGTTGCTTGAGCAGCATCAACATGGAAGATGACTTTCTGTTCACGACAGATATTGCCAAGCGCTTCAATATCTTGAATGACACCAATCTCGTTATTTACAAACATGACAGAGGCTAGCACCGTATCAGGACGGATCGCTTTTTTAAATTTTTCTAAATCGACCAAGCCATTCGGCTCTGGTTCTAAATAGGTCGCTGTATATCCTTCACGTTCAAGTTCACGGAATGAATCGATCACACACTTATGTTCAGTGGCGACGGTTAAAATATGTTTACCCTTCGTACTGTAAAAATGACTTGCACCTTTGATAGCCAAGTTATTCGATTCAGTGGCGCCCGATGTCCAAACAATTTCCCTAGGATCCGCATTGACGAGTTTAGCGACTTCATCGCGCGCTTCTTCAACAGCTTCTTCTGCAGTCCAGCCGAAGCTATGGCTTCGAGATGCGGGATTACCAAAATGTTCTGTAATGAATGGAATCATTTTTTCAGCCACACGAGCGTCTATCGGTGTCGTTGATGAGTAATCTAAATAAATCGGTTTACGTGCTTTGTCTTTTATCATATGTTATGCCGCGATCGCTGTAAGTTGTTTTAAGGTTTGCAATTCTTTTTTTAATGTTTCTATAAAGTCTTTGACTTCAGTCACTGAATTTCTTTGTCCAAAACTAATGCGCAATGCACCGCGCGCTAAATCTTCATCAATACCCATCGCAAGCAACACATGACTCGGTTCTTTATTCACACTTGAACATGCAGAGCCACTTGCAATGGCGAAGCCTTTTTTATCTAAAGCAGTAAGTAATGTTGATCCTTCAATATCTTTAAATGCAAAGAAAGTCGTGTTATTTAAACGTGCAACTTTTTCAGAAAAAATCACAGCACCTAAATCTTTTAAATGGACTTCAAGTATTTTTTGAAGTTCATGTGTATGCGTTGAAGTTGTCTTCACAGATTCTGAAATGAGCTCACACGCTTTACCAAAACCTACAATCGCTGCAATATTTTCAGTGCCACTCCTTAAATTCTTTTCCTGCCCACCACCGTAAATCAAAGGTTCAATATCGCTACGTTTATTTAAGATTAATGCACCTACACCTTGTGGGCCATATATTTTATGGCTCGAGAGGGTCATGGCATCGATGTGAAGCTCATCAAAGCGTACATCAACTTTTCCAAACGCTTGTACTGCGTCTGTATGCGAGAGTGCTTTTTTTTCTTTTGCGAAATCATGTAGGAGCGCCATGTCTTGAATAGCACCTGTCTCATTATTCGCTAACATGACTGATACAAGACTGACATTCTCAGCCGTAATATTCTTGTAAGCTTCTTTTGTCACCACACCATCTTGACTTACATTTAATAATGCCTGCTTCCAGCCCTGATGTTTCATAGCTTCCATTGGGCGAGCTATACAAGGATGTTCAATATTACTTCTGACCAATGTACTTTCTCTCTCCTTGATAGCAGCCCCATGCACGATCATGTTGTTAGCTTCTGTACCCCCTGATGTGAAAATCACTTCAGATGGGTGCGCATGAATAGCAAGTGCTACTTGTTCGCGCGCTTCTTCAATCGCGGTTCTAGCATGTCTACCAAAACTATGCTGACTTGTAGGATTGCCTTGTTGCATCTCAATATAAGGCATCATGACGCCTAAGACTTTTTTGTCTAAGGCTGTCGTCGCGTTATGGTCGAAATAATTTTTTTGCATGATGTTTATTAAACAGCTTTCGCTAAATTACCTTGACTGAGTTTATCGTTTAAGAAAAAAATTGCACTCTCACGGTTTTTGCTATCTTTAGATTGCGCTTCAACTAAGTGAGCTAAGGTTAGACTTTCAAGATAATCTAAGATTTTATGATTGATGGACACCCAAAGATCATGGGTAATACAACGACCACCATCGTGACAATTCTCTTTGCCAGAGCACTGGGTCGCATCAATTTCTTCATCGACCGCTGTGATGATGTCTTTCACGGTAATCTCTTGATGTTTTTTAGCGAGGTGATACCCGCCACCAGGCCCACGTATGCTTTTTACAATGCCTCCGCGACGCATGCGACTAAAAAGTTGCTCGAGGTAGGACAAAGAGATCGATTGTCGATCACTGATGTCAGCTAAGGTCACAGGCTTTTCTGTCTCGTTCAGTGCGAGATCTAAAATAGCAGTCACTGCAAAACGACCTTTAGTGGTAAGACGCATAATAAGACCCTTTATCTTTAAGACTTATAAGAAATATTTAGTTTCTGAAGCCTAAAGTATAGAATAACCTATTAATTTAATCAAGTATTATTTGGATGCTTTTTTCTTGTGCGAGAAGGCTTTGGCGAGTTTAAGATCCTCATTGGTAGGAGGTTTCAAGGATTTAATTTGGCCCTCTAAACGCTCAATGGTTTGATTTTGTTTTTTGATGGCTATCATCAATTGATCAAGATGTTTATACATAGGGTCAGTCTCATCTCGGCCCACCGCATAAGCGTTAAAAGCTGGAAGTTGCACTGCGCTTTTTTGTTTAGTTTGTCCTTCTTCTTCGACAATACGTGCTGGAATGCCCACGGCCGTAGCTTTAGCTGGCACATCTTTTACCACCACAGCATTCGATCCGATTTTGGCTCCACGCCCAATCGTAATAGGGCCTAGGATTTTAGCGCCTGCTCCAACTACAACACCTTGCTTTAAAGTCGGATGACGTTTTCCCTTATTCCAAGAAGTGCCACCCAATGTCACGCCATGATAGAGCGTGCAATCATCTTCGATAATTGCGGTTTCACCAATCACAACACCCATGCCGTGATCAATAAAAACACGACGACCAATGGTCGCTCCTGGGTGAATTTCAATCCCAGTAAATAACCTTCCGATATGAGAAATGAAGCGACCTAGCCAGTAAAGTTTGATTCCCCAGAAAGCGTGCGCCACCCGATGAATCAGTACGGCATGAACTCCAGGATAAGTCGTTAAGACTTCAACAGTGGACCTCGCAGCGGGGTCACGCTCAAAAACAATCGCGATATCTTCTCTAATTTTTTTAAACATAGGCGTAATTATCGCATGAAATGATTAACTTGACTAAATTACTAGGTTAATACAAACCGTCTTCAATCTTTTAATTTTTTTTGTATCTGCGTTAAGATGCCGCGCAAAATATTGATCTCATCCACTTCAAGTTGTGATCTCGCAAAAAGGATATGCAGTCGCTGCATCAGTCGCTCACCTTGCACTTTATCTAAGAATTCTATTTTCTCGAGTACCACTTCTAAGTGCGATAAAAACCCCATTAAGCTATCGTGATCGGCTAAAAGATTTAAGTCTTTGGTGTAGAGTTTGGGCGGGTTTCTTGAAATACTCGACTGTCTTAATTCATGACATACCACCTGAACCGCTTGAGCCAAATTAAGGGATGAATAATTTGGGTTTGCATCAATAAAACTTAACACTTGGCATTGGTGTATCTCTTGATTTGAGAGCCCACTCATTTCTGTTCCAAAGACAAAAGCGACATCTGAATGATCTGCGACACGCATCATTTCGTGTGCTACTTCTCGCACCTCTAGATAAGGCTGTGTCAACTCACGTCGCCTCGCAGATAATCCCACGGCAAGCTTGACACCTTTAAGAGCCTCTTCTAAATTTTGAACGACGTGCGCATGTGTTAAAACATCATCAGCGCCCGACGACATCGCTGTTGCTTCAGGGTGTGGAAATTTTTTAGGGTTGACTAAATAGAGTGTGTGAATGCCCATCGTCTTCATCGCACGCGCTGTGGCACCAATATTTCCGGGGTGACTCGTTTGACAGAGTATGATGCGGATGCGATCGAACGCTTCTGAAGTGGCGACCATGGAGTTCCTTCATGTAAAATAGCATTTTATCAAGTCTATTTAAAAACGAAGCTTATAAATAGTCACGTTCTTTTAAAAAGAGAGAAATTCATTTTATGCATCCGATGTTAAACATTGCAGTTAAAGCCGCAAGACGCGCAGGCGCTATTATTAATCGAGCGTCGCAAGATATCGGAACACTCACAGTGAAGAGTAAAAACTTTAACGACTTTGTGAGTGAGGTGGATATAGCCGCTGAGCGTGCGATCATTGATACTTTAAAAGAAGTTTATCCAGATCACGGGTTTATGGGTGAAGAATCAGGCTCTACCACTCACACAAGTGATTTCATTTGGATCATCGACCCCTTAGATGGCACGACTAATTTCTTGCATAACTTTCCGCAGTACTGTGTATCGATAGCGCTTCAGCATAAAGGCGAGATCACGCAAGCCGTTATTTATGAACCGAATCGAAATGATCTTTATACGGCGACCAAGGGTCGTGGTGCATTCTTAAATGATAAGCGTATCCGCGTTTCAAAATGCGACAAGCTTAAAGAGTCTCTTATTGGGACAGGTTTTCCATTTCGCGACTTTAAACATCTTGATACTTATTTGGCTATGTTTAAATCGATGCTGCAAAAAACCACAGGCATTAGACGTCCGGGCTCAGCAGCGCTTGATTTGGCTTATGTAGCGAATGGGTCATTGGATGCTTTTTGGGAGATTGGTTTGTCACCCTGGGATATTGCAGCGGGTGCACTTTTAGTGCAAGAAGCGGGCGGGATTATTTCAAACTTAAATGGCAAAGAGGGATGGCTTCAGTCTGGAAATGTATTGGCAGCCTCACCTAAAATTTATGATGCCATGTTAGAAACTTTAGCACCCCACCTCACGGAAGATATTAAAGTTTAGTGGTGATGACCGCCAGCACCGTGCACGTGCTGATGAGTCACTTCTTCTTGATTTGCAGAACGCACATCTTTAATCGTGGCTTTAAAAATAATACGTTGGCCAGCCCAAGGATGGTTACCATCCACCACGACTTTCCCATCTGCAACATTCGTCACTGTATATAAAATAACTTCACCCGTCTCATCTTCACCTTCAAATTGCGAACCCTCTTTTAAATTTTCTTGAGGGAAAGCTGAAGCCGGTTCAATTTGAACGAGTTCAGCATCGTATTCACCAAAAGCATCGGCAGGTTCTAATGCTAATTCAATCGTGTCACCAATATTTTTTCCGTGCATCGCTTCTTCTACTTTTGGAAAAATATTGTCATAGCCTCCATGGAGATAGGCCACAGGCTGCTCACTTGATTCTAAAACAACGCCGTCGGCATCTTTAAGTTCGTAGGTCATCGTGACCACAGTATTCATGGAGACTTGCATAAAAAATTCCTTCAAATGTTTTTTTTAATATTTTATAGAGGATATAAAGAGATAGGGTGTAACTTTTTAAAATTATTTTAATGTCCGTGATTGTGATCAAGGAGACTATAAAAATTAGATGGGGTCATGACCGTTGGTTTTGCGATTTTTAATTGCTTTGGATAATCACGACTAAAATGAAGTCCACGACTCTCGTGTCGTGCAATGGCTGATTCCACAATTAGCTCGGCTACTTGTAAAAGATTTCTTAACTCAATGAGGTTGTGACTCACTTTAAAGTTGGTATAAAACTCATGCACCTCATCGCGCAACATATGAATACGATGAAGTGCGCGTGATAAACGTTTATTGGTTCGCACAATACCGACATAATTCCACATGAAGCGTCTTAATTCATTCCAAGTATGTGTGATAAGAATTTCTTCGTCCGCATCGGTCACACGACTTTCATCCCAGTGAGGTAATTCAAATGAAGTGAAATCAACTTTTGATTGAAGAATATGTTTTGCGACTGCTTCACCAAAGACTAAACATTCGAGGAGAGAATTACTTGCTAAACGATTGGCGCCATGAAGTCCTGTATAGGCTGTTTCGCCAATGGCATAAAGATGCGCTAAATCGGTTTGACCTGCAAGGTTCGTCATCACACCTCCACAACTATAGTGGGCAGCAGGTACGACTGGAATCCATTCTTTTGTGATATCAATACCGAGTTCTAAGCACCGGGCATAGATGGTCGGAAAATGTGACTTTATAAAGTCCGGTGATTTGTGCGAGATATCTAAATACACACAATCGATCCCACGTTTTTTCATTTCAAAGTCAATCGCGCGAGCCACAATATCGCGGGAAGCTAATTCACCTCTTCCGTCATACTCATCCATGAAGCGCGATCCATCAGGCAGTTTTAAAAGGCCACCTTCACCTCTCACAATTTCAGAGATTAAAAAAGATTTAGCTTTGGGATGGAAAAGACACGTCGGATGAAACTGAATAAATTCCATATTGGCCACACGGCATCCTGCGCGCCATGCCATGGCTACACCATCCCCTGTACTTACATCAGGGTTAGTTGTGTAGAGATAAACTTTGCTGACACCGCCTGCTGCAAGTATGGTTTCTTGTGCAGATACCGTGATGACGTTACCCGTTTTGTTATTAAGCACATAAGCGCCTAAGCAACGATTGGATTTAATGTGATCAACTTTTAAAGATTTTTTTTCTGTAATGAGGTCAACCGCAATATGGTTTTCTAAAATCGTGATATTGGCGTGCGCTTTAACTTGTTCACTCAAAGTCGCCTGAATTGCTCGACCTGTAGCATCTTTAGCGTGAACCACACGCCTATGACTATGACCACCTTCTTTAGTTAAATGAAATTGGTGTGTTGTGTCGTCCCGGCTAAAAGGCACATGCAAATCATGAAGCCAGTCAATCGCTTCTTTACCGTGAGACGCGACAAAGCTCGCGACCTTAGGGTTAGTTAAACCGCCCCCAACAAATTCGGTATCTTTCACATGACTGTCAATGGAGTCCTCATTTGACATGACGGCAGCCACGCCACCCTGCGCCCACTGGCTTGAGCTATCTAAAATTTCTCGCTTACTGACAATCAGTACTTTTTTATGGTCAGCTAACTTTAAAGCTGAAGTAAGCCCAGCTAGACCGCTACCTATAATAAGCACATCACAAAGTAACATTTGCGTATTTTTCATGAACTAATTTAGAATGAGGGCGTCTCTAGGTAAATATATAGTATGTTTATGTTTTTTTACGAAAGAAATTTATCTAATAACTCATGCCAAGACTTAACAATAACATAGAACAAAAAAAATTATCACTCGTTGAAAATAATTCGTCCGTGTATACTCCTGTGGATGAAAAATCTTCGCTATCAGTCGTTGTGAGTGAGAAAATAGAAAATCCGAATCGTGCACTCGACCAGGTTTTAGTCGAAAGTGCGCAGCAAGGCGATAAGAAAGCTTTCGGACTTTTAGTTGAAAAATATCATCGCAAACTCGGTCGCATCTTAACGCGCATGGTGCGTGATCAAGCCGAAATTGAGGACATCGTTCAAGAAACATTCATTAAAGCTTATCGTGCCCTCCCTAATTTCAGAGGCGATAGCGCTTTTTATACCTGGCTTTATCGTATTGGTATCAACACCGCAAAAAATCACTTAGTGGCAATGGGCAAACGCCCGCGCAACATGACTGAATTTGAGAATGAAGATGGTGAGTTTGAAGAGACACACCAAGTAGCGGAATTTGAAAATCCAGAGACCACATTACTCACAAAAGAAATTGGTATTACTGTCAATGCCGCGATTGAGTCATTACCAGAAGAATTAAGGGTAGCGATTACATTGCGTGAAATTGAAGGCTTAAGTTATGAAGAGATTGCAGAGATGATGGATTGTCCGATTGGCACTGTGCGCTCTCGCATCTTTAGAGCGCGTGAAACAATTGCGGAAAAATTAAAACCGCTTTTGTCACAACACAATAATAAACGTTGGTAAATTTAATTTTAAAGGAAAAGTTATATGAATGAAAAAATTTCAACACTCCTCGATGATGAGCTCGATCTTAAAAGCTCAAGTCAAACAGTAAGAGAGATAAGTAAAGATAGCCGTTTACGCGAGCGCTTCGAAACTTATCAGTTGATTCGTGACTCCATTAAAGATGAATTGAGTGATGCTACCTTTTCATCTAAATCGATCTTAGATGCCATTGATAAAGAGCCTATCCAGTTAAAGTTCAATCAGTCATCTAAACTTCAATCTGCGATTGCACTCCCAGCATCTTCATGGATGTCATGGCCGGTTGCGGCATCATTTATTGCTATTCTTTTTGTAGGGGCAATGATCACTCCAAATTCGTTTCATATGAAAACAACAAATACCATTGAAATTGCGGAAGAAATTCCGAATGAATATATTGAAGCGCATCAAATGTTAGCGCCGACTAATGTCGCGTTTTATGTTGAAACACAAGCTAAGTAATTTTTTTATGCAAGGATTAGTGATTGGGTTAATCACCCTTGCTTTAAGCTTTAACGCACATGGTGTTGAGGATCCCTGGCTTCATCTAGTGAAAGCCTCCCAAGCCGCCAGAAAATTAAGTTACAAAGGTATATTTCTCTATCAAAATTCCCAGGATATCCGCTCAATCGAAATCACCCATCTGAATAATGGTGAAGAAGAGTTCGCCCGCATGGTCACTTTAGAAGGTCAGCCTCGTGAAGCGTTATCACGCGGGAATAATATGACGGTGTTTAATTCTAATAAAGACAATGTCATCATTCAGCAGAGACAGGGACAGAGTTTATTTCCTGCTATTTTGCCTGCGGACATTGAAAGTATTAAGGCAATTTACACCCTTCGTTTTGCTAATCAAGAAAGGATTAGCGGTCGCGAAGCACAAATTGTTTATCTGGAGCCTAAAGATCAGTTTCGATACCTTTATAAGTTTTGGCTTGATAAAGAATTTGGTTTGATTCTGAAGATGAGTATTTTAGACCATCAACAAAAAATGATTGAACAAGCAAGCTTTAATCAAATTGGATTATTTAGTGGCCAAGATTTAAATTGGTTCAAACCGGATGTCGATATACATAAAAAATATATCATGAATGAGGTGCCTGAAAATAAAGTACCCCTCGAAAAATATTGCACCATTGCTAATTTGCCGGCAGGCTATAAAGAGGTGAGTCATGTCACAAGAACCATGGGCACTAAACCACAGCTTGTTCATCACTGGGTATTCTCAGACGGGCTTTCCTTTGTCTCTTTATTTGTTAATTCCATTCCTAAAGATCAGAAGTCTCGCAGTGGAGAAACTCGTGTGGGCTCATCTCATGTTCATGCGAGAGTGATGAATGGTCATCAAATTATGGTGGTAGGCTCAGTACCAGAGGTAACTATTCAAAAAATTTCGAATTCGATTCAGGATATGAAAGCGCATTAGATGATCGAAGAACAAGCCATTGTCATTAAAACTTCAAAAGATCGAGTCACGCTCGAAGTGGTACGAACTAAGCCATGCGGTTTATGCGGGCAGGTCAGAGGTTGTGGCAATTCAATTTGGGGAAAAATTTTTTCACATCGATCAGGTTATATTGAAACAAGAAATGATTTAAATGCGAAGTTAGGTGATGTTGTCATCTTAGGTATTGATGAAACGTTTATGCTTAAAGGTTCGCTCATGCTTTATGGCGTCCCGCTTCTTTTAATGTTTTTAGGTATGATGATTGCCAATAGTTTTGCGAAAGATATGAACGAATTCTATACGTTGATGGGTGCAGTTTTAGGTTTATCTTTAGGTGTCATGATGATTAAGCGCGTCATTAACGAGAAGATGCAAATGTTTTACAATGAAGCGCAATTAATTCGTTTTAAATAATTCATTTAAGGAATATATAGACCATGATAAGACGTCTTTTTTATGTATGCATATTTCAGTTTTTAATGCTGACCGGATTAGTTGCAAAAGAACTTCCGGACTTTACTGATCTCGCAGAAAAACAAAGCCCTGTGGTGGTTAATATCAGCTCTATTCAAAAAAATCGTGCAAATGCTATGGGTCAAATATCACCAGAAGATGAGCAGATGCAAGAATTTTTTAAGCGTTTTGGTATTCCAGTGCCGCCGGGTATGCCACCTCAGAATGGTCGCGGACAACAACCCGCTCCAGATAAACAAGTTTCTGCCACAGGGTCTGGATTTATTGTGACGACTGATGGTTTCATATTAACGAATGCGCATGTCGTCAAAGACGCAGATGAGGTGATGGTAAAGCTTAATGATAAGCGCGAATTCAAAGCGAAAGTGATTGGGATTGATTTAAGAACGGATGTTGCTGTATTAAAAGTCAATGCGAATAGCTTACCGAAAGTAAGCATTGGAAATCCTGACACGATCAAAGTAGGCGAATGGGTAGCAGCCATTGGCGCTCCTTTTGGTTTAGAAAATACCATGACAGTCGGTATTGTGAGTGCCAAAGGCCGCGCATTACCCCAAGAAAATTTTGTGCCCTTTATTCAAACGGATGTAGCGATTAATCCAGGTAACTCAGGCGGACCTTTGTTTAATTTAAAAGGTGAGGTGATAGGGATTAACTCGCAAATTTATAGCCGCACCGGGGGTTATATGGGACTCTCATTTGCCATTCCTATCAATGTTGCGATGGACGTCATGAGTCAACTTAGGACTAATGGTAAAGTGATTCGTGGTTGGTTAGGTATTGCGATTCAAGAAATCACCAAAGAACTTTCTGAATCCTTTGGTATGAAAAATACCAATGGTGCATTAGTCGCAGGCATTGAAAAAGGAGCGCCTGCAGAAAAGGGTGGCCTTCAACCGGGTGATGTTATTACTAAATTTGATAATAAGTTGATTGAGTCTTCATCTGACTTACCCAAAGCGGTGGGTAATACTAAACCCGGTAAAATGGTGGTCGCTGAAGTGTTCAGAAAAGGCAGTATCAAAACACTCAACTTAACAGTTGGCGAAATGCCATCCGATCAATCTGAAGTGATTGCAAGTAATAAGGCCCCTGACAAAGCAGAGGTGAATCGTTTAGGTTTAGTTTTAAAAGAAGCGCCACCACAACAACGTAAAAAAATGAACGGTAAAAAAGGTCTACTAGTCGTTGATGCACAAGGTTCAGCAGCAGCAGCTGGTATTCGAAGGGGTGATATTGTCCTAGCGCTTAACAATAGCGAAGTCGAAAGTGCTGAAGCTTTTGCTAAAGATGTATCTACCATTCCTAACGGTAAGACGGTAGCGCTCCTTATTTTAAGAAATGACGAGACACTTTATGTGCCGGTTAAGATCACGAATGAGCGATAAAATCAGCTAGTATAAGAGCTTTGTTGTAAAATACATGCTTTCAATCAAAGGCGCTTAAAGAGTTTTAAGCGCCTTTGTTATTAGGTAACTAAAGACATCATAATTCTGCATGGAAAACATTAGAAACTTTTCAATCATCGCGCATATCGATCACGGCAAGTCGACCTTGGCGGATCGTATCATTCAATATTGCGGTGGTTTATCTGATCGCGAGATGGAAGCGCAAGTGTTAGATTCGATGGATCTTGAGCGCGAACGTGGTATTACCATCAAAGCGCAAACAGCCGCGCTTCAATATAAAGCACTTGACGGCAAAATATATAACCTTAACCTCATTGACACACCTGGACACGTCGACTTCACTTATGAAGTGAGTCGCTCCCTTGCGGCTTGTGAGGGTGCGCTTTTAGTCGTTGATGCAAGCCAAGGTGTTGAAGCGCAGACAGTCGCTAATTGTTACACCGCAATTGAACAAGGTGTTGAAGTCACCCCTGTGTTAAATAAAATTGATTTACCATCTGCGGATCCAGATCGTGTGATCGAAGAAATAGGCGACGTGATTGGCATTGATGCCACAGATGCGATTCGCTGCTCAGCTAAAACTGGCGAAGGTGTCAGAGATGTATTGGAAACAATTGTTTCTCGTGTTCCACCACCAAGAGGAGATGTAACTAAGCCATTAAAGGCCCTCATCATTGATGCTTGGTTTGATAATTACGTGGGCGTTGTGATGTTAGTGCGTGTAGTCGATGGCAGCTTAAAACCAAAAGATAAAATTAAACTGATGGCGACAGGTGATCAATATCTTTGTGAGCAAGTGGGCGTCTTCACACCAAAATCGAGAAGCAAAGAATCACTCTCTGCAGGTGAGGTAGGTTTTATTATTGCAGGCATTAAAGAACTTGCGAGTGCTAAGGTCGGTGATACGGTGACGTCAGCAGATAAACCCGCATCCGAATCTTTGGCTGGATTTAAAGAAGTTAAACCCCAAGTGTTTGCAGGGCTATATCCTGTGGAATCCAATCAATTCGAAGCTTTAAGAACGGCCTTAGAAAAATTAAGTTTAAATGATTCATCGCTTCGTTTTGAGCCAGAGAATTCGACAGCCTTAGGTTTCGGATTTCGTTGTGGATTTCTAGGTCTTCTTCATATGGATATCGTGCAAGAGCGTTTAGAGCGTGAGTATGATATGGATCTAATCACTACAGCCCCGACCGTTGTATACGAACTTCTCAAAAGAGATGGTGAAGTCACACAAATTGAAAATCCTTCTAAACTCCCTGACACATCCCGTATCGAAGAAATTCGTGAGCCGATTATATTAATTAATTTACTGATGCCACAAGATTATGTAGGCCCTGTCATGACCTTATGTAACGGCAAGCGTGGTATTCAAAAAAATATGCAATACCTAGGCCGCCAAGTGATGCTCACCTATGAGATGCCGCTTAATGAAGTAGTACTCGATTTCTTTGACCGATTGAAATCGATTTCTAAAGGCTATGCATCTATGGATTATGAATTCTTAGAATTTAGAGCAGCTGATTTAGTGAAGCTTGATATCATGGTGAATGGCGACCGTGTCGACGCATTATCATTAATTGTACATCGCTCAAATAGTATTTATCGAGGACGAGAAGTGGCGTCCAAAATGCGTGAATTGATCCCAAGACAAATGTTTGATGTGGCGATTCAATCATCTATCGGTGCAAACGTGATTGCGCGCGAAACAGTTAAGGCGATGCGCAAAAATGTGCTGGCTAAATGTTATGGAGGTGACATTTCGCGTAAGAAAAAATTATTAGAAAAACAAAAAGAGGGTAAGAAACGTATGAAGCAGGTTGGTAATGTTGAAATTCCTCAAGAAGCCTTCTTAGCCATTTTAAGGGTAGAAGAAAAATGATGTTTGCGCTAATCATGGTCATCGTCTTAACCATCACAGGACTGATTTGGTTGCTTGATATTTTTATCTTAAGCAAAAAAAGAGCGACGAATGCAAAAGAGCCTATTCTGGTTGAATATTCGAAAAGTTTTTTCCCTGTCATTTTATTAGTCTTCTTTATCCGCTCATTCGTGGCAGAACCTTTTAAGATTCCGTCAGGTTCAATGATGCCAACACTTTTAGCAGGCGACTTTATTTTAGTAAGTAAATTTAGTTACGGTATTCGTGTGCCTATTTTGAACTATACGATGATAGAAGTAGACAAGCCAAAGCGTGGTGATGTGTTTGTTTTTCATTACCCACCTAAACCATCGATCGATTATATCAAGCGTGTGGTAGGTCTTCCAGGGGATTTAATTGAATATAAAAGTAAAACACTTTATATCAATGACAAAAAAATAGAGCAGACATTCGTTGATAAATATCCATACATGATGAATGAAAGTCATCATATTGAAGCCAAGGAATTTAAAGAGGCATTAGGTAATGTGAATCATTCCATTTTGATTCATGATTTACCTGGAGAAAATTTTAAATTTGAAGTACCTCACGGACATTACTTAGCGTTTGGGGATAATCGAGATAATAGTGCCGATAGTCGCGTATGGGGTTTTGTGCCTGAACATAACTTAGTGGGACGTGCTTTTTTTATTTGGTTTAACTTCGGCGAATTAAAACGTATTGGGACTATCATTCATTAATGGATAAAGAGCGTCAAGCCTCGTTAAGTCGAATCATCCATTATACCTTTAGTGATTCTACTTTAATGATCATGGCTATCACACATCGCAGTTATTCAGCACAACATAATGAGCGTCTCGAATTCTTGGGCGACAGCGTTTTAAGTTTCCTTATTGCTGAAGAGCTTTATAAAAGATTTCCACGTCTTGATGAAGGTGATTTAAGTCGTCTACGCGCGCAACTTGTTAAAGAGAGTTCGTTGAGTGGTATAGCAACATCAATTGGTTTAGGTGACTTTATAAGATTAGGTGAGGGTGAATTAAAAAGTGCAGGATGGCGACGCCCATCTATTTTAGCTGACACCTTTGAAGCTATCATTGGTGCGATTTATTTTGATGGGGGAATAGAACCTACACATCAATTTATCCTTCGTTTTTTTGAAAAGCAGTTAAATGAGATTGATCCTAAACTCATTCAAAAAGATCCAAAAACTTTACTGCAAGAATTATTACAAAGCAAAAAAAGTGATTTACCCATTTATACAGTTGTCTCAATTGAAGGGGAGGCACACAGCCAAACCTTTACGATTGAGTGCATCATTAAGAAGTCTAATATTAAAACGCAAGGGATAGGTAATAGCCGACGTATTGCAGAACAAGAGGCTGCATCAAAAGCTTATCAACTTATGCTGGAGACAATTTAATGAGCAAACAAAAAATTACGCGCTGTGGCACGATTGCAATTGTTGGCCGACCTAATGTAGGCAAGTCGACACTTTTAAATTATTTGGTAGGTAGTAAGATCAGTATCACCTCCAAAAAAGCGCAGACTACACGCTATCAATTGTTAGGTATTCAAACGATAGATGACACCCAGTTTCTATTTATTGACACGCCAGGATTTCAGCTTAAACATTTGAACCTCATGAATAAGGGTTTAAATAAAATCGTACACCAAGTATTAAGCGATGTGGACGTGGTTCTTTTTGTGATTGAGTCTCGAGGCATGACAGAAGAAGACCATGCGGTCATGAAACTCATTCCAAAAGATCGCCCGACGATTCTAGTCATGAACAAAGTAGATTTAATGAAAGACAAGAATGCACTTTTAGAACAAATCAAAACCATGAGCGAGACATATACTTTTAAAGCCATGGTGCCTGTGTCTGCTAAAAAAAATAAACACCTAGATCATTTATTATCTAACGTCCGAGACTTTTTACCGGAACAACCTTTTATCTATGGTGAAGATGAGATTACCGATAAGAGTGAAAGATTCCTTGCGTCTGAAATTATTCGAGAAAAAATTTTTCGTCTCACGGGCCAGGAAGTGCCTTATTCCATTGCGGTTGAAATTGAAAAATTTGAAGTCGAAGGTAAATTACGCCGCATTTTTGCCGCCATTATTGTTGACAAAGATAGTCAGAAGCCTATGTTGATTGGCAAAGACGGTGAGAAATTAAAACAAATTTCATCTGAGTCCAGACAAGACATGGAAGAGCTCTTTGGCGGTACAGTATGGCTTGAGACTTGGGTTAAAGTAAAAAGTGGCTGGTCGACAGATCAGCGTGTTTTAAAATCATTAGGCCTGTAATTTTTTAAATGGCGACTCCCAATCATCGTCAAGAAAATCAGCGTGTGTATATTTTGCACACTTACCCTTTCAAAGAGACAAGTTTAATCGCAGAAGTTTTCACTGAAAAATTTGGCCGTATTCCAGTGGTGGCTAAGGGAGCCCGGCGTCCAAGATCATCTATTCGTGGCATGCTTCAATCTTTTCAGGTTTTACTTGCGAATTGGTCAGGCAAGTCGGAACTTAAAAGTTTAAATGGATTAGAGTGGTGTGAGAGGCTCACTATTTTAGAGGGTGACGCATTAATGTGCGGATTTTATATTAACGAGTTGATGATGCGTTTATTGCAAAGAGACGAGCCTCACATCGACCTCTTTCATTTTTATCATGAAACTATCTTAGCTTTAAGTGAAGGCCGTGAGCTCACTATTACATTACGGCGATTTGAACTCAAGCTTTTACAAGCCTTAGGCTATGCAGTCACTTTAGATCATGATGAAGATTCAAATCCAATTATCCCTGATAAAATATATCGTTATGAGGCTGAATATGGGGCGTGTGATTTAATGAAAACCGATCACGGCATTAAAGTCTTAGGCAAGACCTTACTTGATATGGCAAGTGACCAATATATAAGCAAAGAAACACAACAACAAAGTAAGCAATTGATGCGTTATTTATTAGGTTTTTATTTAGGCGATAAACCACTACATTCGAAACAACTCTTTGTCGATTTACAAGGATAAGATATTTTATGTTAAAGCTCGGAATTAATATTGATCACGTAGCGACGCTACGACAAGCACGTGGTACCAAGTATCCAAGTGTTGTCGAGGCAGCGCTTCGTGCTGAGCAAGCGGGTGCAGATAGTATTACACTCCATCTTCGCGAAGATCGTCGTCATATGCAAGATGAAGACATTTTTGCCATTCGACCTTTGCTGCAAACAAAAATGAATTTAGAGCTGGCAGCCACTGATGAAATGATTGCGATTGCATCCCGTTTGAAACCACAAGACGTTTGCATCGTGCCCGAGAGGCGAGAAGAGCGAACGACTGAAGGGGGATTAAATGTAAAAGAATCTTATGATCACCTTCACCGTGCAACGCAAACTCTAACCCAACAAGGTAGTCGTGTATCACTTTTTATTGCACCTGATTTAAGAGATATTGATTTAGCGAAAAAGATGGGCGCGCCCGTAATTGAAATTCATACCGGTCGTTATGCAGATGCAGAAAATGAAGTGACAAAGCAGAAAGAATTAAAACGTGTCAAAGAAGCTGCAGCGCATGCGTTATCATTAGGGCTTATTGTGAATGCTGGTCATGGGCTTCATTATCATAATGTGAACTTAATTGCAGCCATTCCTGGCATTGAAGAGCTTAATATTGGACATGCGATTGTGGCGCACGCATTATTTGTAGGGTGGGATAATGCGATCCGTGAAATGAAATTACTATTACGTACGTATTCGAAGTAATTTTTTAAAAAGAAAAATTTATTATGATCTTTGGTATTGGTACTGACGTTGTTGAAGTTTCACGCATTCACGAATCCATTGAAAAATTTGGTGATACTTTTGCGCGTCGTATTTTAAGTGATTCCGAATTTGAAAGTTACTTAAAGTCATCAACTCAATCTCGTTTTCTAGCGAAACGCTTTGCTGCCAAAGAAGCTTTTGCTAAGGCCTTGGGCACTGGGTTTAGATCGCCAGTACGTTTTCAATATATCATCGTAGGCCATGATGATTTAGGAAAACCTATTCTAGAATTTGATGAAGAATTAAAAGACTTCTTAAAACAAAAAAATATCTTAAGTCAGCATATTTCTATTTCAGATGAAAAGAATATTGCGACTGCCTTTGTAGTTCTTGAAACTTAAAATTAAATGGAAGACATCGATTTTAATCGGCGCTTTAGTGGGGTCGAACGGCTTTATGGAAAAAAAGCTTTAGATCTTTTTCAGAAAGCACATGTTTGTGTCATTGGTATTGGCGGTGTTGGATCATGGGCTGCTGAAGCATTAGCGCGGAATGCGATTGGCCAACTCACCCTCATTGATTTGGATCATATTGCCGAATCGAATATCAATCGACAAATTCACGCGCTAAGTCATACGCTTGGAAAATCGAAGGTGCTAGCTATGAAAGAAAGAATTCAAGAAATTAATCCCCTGTGTCATGTCCATATTGTGGATGACTTTATTTCGAATGAAAATGTAGCAGCACTCATTAAGAAGAATTTTGATGTCGTGATCGATGCAATTGATCAGGCAGGTATTAAAACAAGTTTAGCACTTCATGCTTTAAATGAAAAAATCCCACTGGTCATGACGGGCGGTGCGGGCGGCCGGATTGATCCCTCATTTATAAAGATAGCTGATTTAAGTTTAACGCATGGCGATAGGCTCACAGCCAAAATTCGGCATGACGTTAAAAAAGCACTGCAATTAAAAGAGTCGCAAAAAGTAGGCATTGACGTTATTTTCACGGATGAAGTCATGAAAAAACCTGAGGAAGCATGTGAAGTTGATGAGGCGCTCACAGGTCTTCATTGTGGTGGGTATGGGTCTAGTGTGATGGTGACAGCTACTTTCGGTTTTATGGCAGCATCAGTCGCTTTAAGGAAATTACTCTAAAAAGAGCCCTTGAAATTTCATGACTCAACCCCCATTGTAAGATCATCCCAATATTTTTTTAAAAGGTAATTGAACATGGCAACAAAAGAAAATGCATCTGAAAAATTAGTCTTTCAAGCGGAAGTTAAACAATTGCTCCATCTCATGATTCACTCTTTATATAGTAATAAAGAGATCGTGATTCGTGAACTCATTTCAAATGCAAGTGATGCTGCTGATAAATTACGCTTCGAAGCTCTCAAAGACGCTAGCCTTTATGAAAAAGATTCTGAATTAAAAATTAGATTAAGTTTTGATAAAAAGGCACGCACCTTGACCATCTCAGATAACGGTATTGGTATGAATCGAGATGAGGTCATTAACAATATCGGAACGATTGCAAGATCAGGCACCAAAGAATTCTTAAATAACTTAACTGGTGACGAAGCCAAAGACGCTAATTTAATTGGCCAGTTTGGTGTGGGCTTTTATTCTTCATTCATTATTGCAGATCTCATCACTGTCATTACAAGACGAGCTGGCAGCAAAGAAGCTATTCAGTGGGAATCCAAAGGTGAGGGTGAATACACAATTAGTGCAGTTAAAAAAGATACCCGCGGCACTGACATCATCTTGCATCTTAAAAAAGACGAGGATGAATTCCTAAGTGATTGGACTCTCAAGAGCATCATCAAGAAATATTCAGATCACATCACACTTCCTATCGTCATGAAAAAATCTGAGTGGCAAGATGGGGAAGAAGTACCGACAGATGAAGATGAAACAGTCAATGCAGCTTCAGCATTATGGGCTCGAAATAAAAATGATATCAAGGAAGAAGAGTATCAAGAGTTTTATAAAAATCTTTCTTACGATCATGAGCCGCCTCTTACTTATTCCCATAATCGCATTGAAGGGAAGCAAGAATATATTTCACTCCTTTATATACCTACTAAAGCCCCTTTCGATTTATTTGATCGTGAACGCCATCATGGTGTGAAGCTGTACGTCAAGCGTATCTTCATCATGGAAGCATCAGAAAAACTCATGCCTAATTACTTACGCTTTATTAAGGGTGTAATTGATAGTGCCGACCTTCCTTTAAATGTCTCACGAGAAATTTTACAAGATAGTAAAGAAGTCGAAGCAATTCGTGCAGGCTCCACTAAAAAAGTCCTCGATCTTTTAGAAGATATGAGTGAGAAAAAACCAGATGACTATAAAAATTTCTGGAAAGAATTTGGTGTGGTCATGAAAGAAGGACACAGCGAGGATTTTGCAAATAGAGAAAAAATTGCAAAACTTTTTCGCTTTAATTCAACGCACGAAGAAACAGATGCACAAGTGGTGTCTTTAAAAGATTATGTGAGTCGCATGAAAGACGGACAAGAAGCTATCTACTTCATCACGGCTGACTCCTATGAGGCAGCGAAGCACAGCCCGCACTTAGAAATTTTTAAAAAGAAGGGCATTGAAGTTTTATTGCTGAGTGATCGCGTTGATGAATGGCTGCTTTCGACTTTCAATGAATTTGAAAGTAAGAAATTACAATCCATTGCAAAGGGTGATCTTGACCTAGGAAAGTTAGAAGACGAAAAAGAAAAAGAAGAGAAAAAGAAAATCGAGAAAGATGCAAAATCACTCATTGAAAAAATTCAAAAAGCATTGGGTGAAAAAGTTAAAGAAGTAAAAGTGACGCACCGCTTAACTGATTCACCAGCATGCTTGGTGGCTGGAGAGCATGATTTATCAGGCAATCTAGAGCGCCTACTCAAAGCTGCAGGCCAAAAAACACCAGACACAAAACCGATTTTAGAAATTAATCCATCACATAAACTAATTCAGAAACTTGAAAATACTACTGACAGTCGGCGTTTCAATGATTTTGCAGAAGTGATTTTTGATCAAGCCTTGATTTCTGAGGGCGGCCAGCTCAAAGACCCCGTTGCTTTTGTCAAGAAGATTAATCAATTCTTAGTCGAATAGCCTGTAGTTTGGGGCTCTTAATGTTTGACACCCCTTCAAAAAAAGTGCTATAGTCTTACCTCTCTGCGTCATGTACGCAGATCGATCGCGGGGTGGAGCAGTCTGGCAGCTCGTCGGGCTCATAACCCGAAGGTCACAGGTTCAAATCCTGTCCCCGCAACCAAGATCAAATACCGTTCTTTAACAAATAGACAACTGATAAGTGTGGGTGCTTATAGTTTTAAGACAAATCCTTACGGCTTTCAAAGGTCAAACTTTGCTCGTCATAAGGATCTCAAAATATAAGTGCTTTACACTTTTTAAATTTATGACAAGACATTTAGTTCATTTATGAGCTAATAACCTTTTCAATGAATTTGAGATTTAATAAAGCAAATGCAATATACCGATCCTTCTTTATTGAAGGATCAAGTAATAGTTTTGGATTAAACTGAAGAGTTTGATCCTGGCTCAGATTGAACGCTGGCGGAATGCTTTACACATGCAAGTCGAACGGCAGCACGGAGAGCTTGCTCTCTGGTGGCGAGTGGCGAACGGGTGAGTAATATATCGGAACGTGTCCAATAATGGGGGATAACGAGTCGAAAGATTCGCTAATACCGCATACGCCCTACGGGGGAAAGCAGGGGATCGTAAGACCTTGCGTTAATGGAGCGGCCGATATCTGATTAGCTTGTTGGTGAGGTAAAGGCTCACCAAGGCGACGATCAGTAGCTGGTTTGAGAGAACGACCAGCCACACTGGAACTGAGACACGGTCCAGACTCCTACGGGAGGCAGCAGTGGGGAATTTTGGACAATGGGGGCAACCCTGATCCAGCCATTCCGCGTGAGTGAAGAAGGCCTTCGGGTTGTAAAGCTCTTTCGCAAGGGAAGAAAACTTATGATCGAATAAATCATGAGGTTGACGGTACCTTGATAAGAAGCACCGGCTAACTACGTGCCAGCAGCCGCGGTAATACGTAGGGTGCGAGCGTTAATCGGAATTACTGGGCGTAAAGCGTGCGCAGGCGGTTTTGTAAGTCGGATGTGAAATCCCCGGGCTCAACCTGGGAACTGCGTTCGAAACTGCAAGGCTAGAGTGTGTCAGAGGGGGGTAGAATTCCACGTGTAGCAGTGAAATGCGTAGAGATGTGGAGGAATACCAATGGCGAAGGCAGCCCCCTGGGATAACACTGACGCTCATGCACGAAAGCGTGGGGAGCAAACAGGATTAGATACCCTGGTAGTCCACGCCCTAAACGATGTCAACTAGTTGTTGGTAGAGTAAAATCTATGAGTAACGTAGCTAACGCGTGAAGTTGACCGCCTGGGGAGTACGGTCGCAAGATTAAAACTCAAAGGAATTGACGGGGGCCCGCACAAGCGGTGGATTATGTGGATTAATTCGATGCAACGCGAAAAACCTTACCTGGCCTTGACATGTACCGAATTGAGCAGAGATGTTCAAGTGCTCGAAAGAGAACGGTAACACAGGTGCTGCATGGCTGTCGTCAGCTCGTGTCGTGAGATGTTGGGTTAAGTCCCGCAACGAGCGCAACCCTTGCCATTAATTGCCATCATTTAGTTGGGCACTTTAATGGGACTGCCGGTGACAAACCGGAGGAAGGTGGGGATGACGTCAAGTCCTCATGGCCCTTATGGCCAGGGCTTCACACGTAATACAATGGTCGGTACAGAGGGTTGCCAACCCGCGAGGGGGAGCCAATCCCAGAAAGCCGATCGTAGTCCGGATTGTAGTCTGCAACTCGACTGCATGAAGTCGGAATCGCTAGTAATCGCGGATCAGCATGTCGCGGTGAATACGTTCCCGGGCCTTGTACACACCGCCCGTCACACCATGGGAGTGGGTTTTACCAGAAGTAGTTAGTCTAACCGCAAGGAAGACGATTACCACGGTAGGATTCATGACTGGGGTGAAGTCGTAACAAGGTAGCCGTATCGGAAGGTGCGGCTGGATCACCTCCTTTCTAGAGAACGTCTTGAACTATCAAGCATTCACACTTATCAGTTGTTAGGCATTATCAAAGAATCATTGGCCCGTTTTATAGGGGTCTGTAGCTCAGCTGGTTAGAGCACCGTCTTGATAAGGCGGGGGTCGTTGGTTCGAGCCCAACCAGACCCACCAGATTTAATCTTTTTTTCCGAAACATGGGGGATTAGCTCAGCTGGGAGAGCACCTGCTTTGCAAGCAGGGGGTCGTCGGTTCGATCCCGTCATCCTCCACCAATTCTTTGATAACTTAAAGACAAGCCTTAAGGGTTGTGATTCACAATCTTTAACGCTTAGCTTTATTGCTAAGTATGTTCTTTAACAAAATGGAAGAAGTAAAGTGAATTTATCTGACTTGTGATGAGCAGATAAATTCAAATGGGTAATTGATTGCAAAATCAGAAACAACATATGACTTTGTTTATACCTTATGAATGTAGCTTTTTATAAGGATGTGAATATGGGTCTTAAGTTGCTTTAGAAAAACTTATAACAAGACGTCTCATGCGTCACCAAAATTTGAGTTTAAAAGGGCTCAGGTTTTAATGTTATAGGGTCAAGTGAATAAGTGCATATGGCGGATGCCTAGGCGATTACAGGCGATGAAGGACGTGGTAGTCTACGAAAATTTTCGGGGAGCTGGCAAACAAGCTTTGATCCGGAAGTGTCCGAATGGGGAAACCCACCCGCAAGGGTATCTGTCTCTGAATACATAGGAGACAAGAGGCGAACCGAGTGAACTGAAACATCTAAGTAACTCGAGGAAAAGAAATCAACCGAGATTCCGATAGTAGTGGCGAGCGAAATCGGAGCAGCCTGTTATTTTTAGCACGTGTGTTAGTAGAACGGAATGGAAAGTCCGGCCATAGAGGGTGATAGCCCCTTATACGAAAACCCGCGTGTGGAACTAGGGTAACGACAAGTAGGGCGGGACACGAGAAATCCTGTCTGAACATGGGGGGACCATCCTCCAAGGCTAAATACTCGTAATCGACCGATAGTGAACTAGTACCGTGAGGGAAAGGTAAAAAGAACCCCGGAAGGGGAGTGAAATAGATCCTGAAACCGTATGCATACAAACAGTGGGAGCCCGCAAGGGTGACTGCGTACCTTTTGTATAATGGGTCAGCGACTTACATTCAGTAGCAAGCTTAACCGATAGGGGAGGCGCAGCGAAAGCGAGTCCTAATAGGGCGATTCAGTTGCTGGGTGTAGACCCGAAACCAAGTGATCTATTCATGGCCAGGATGAAGGTGCGGTAACACGTACTGGAGGTCCGAACCCACAAATGTTGAAAAATTTGGGGATGAGCTGTGGATAGGGGTGAAAGGCTAAACAAACTTGGAGATAGCTGGTTCTCTCCGAAAACTATTTAGGTAGTGCCTCGTATATCATTCTCGGGGGTAGAGCACTGTTATAGCTAGGGGGGTCATAAGACCTTACCAAACTATTGCAAACTCCGAATACTGAGAAATGCAATTACGGGAGACAGACCATGGGTGCTAACGTCCGTGGTCAAGAGGGAAACAACCCAGACCGACAGCTAAGGTCCCAAATGACGTGCTAAGTGGAAAACGAAGTGGGAAGGCATAGACAGCTAGGAGGTTGGCTTAGAAGCAGCCATCCTTTAAAGAAAGCGTAATAGCTCACTAGTCGAGTCGTCCTGCGCGGAAGATGTAACGGGGCTAAGCACGTAACCGAAGCTTCGGGTGCATATTTATATGCACGGTAGGAGAGCGTTCTGTAAGCCTGCGAAGGTGTCTTGTGAAGGATGCTGGAGGTATCAGAAGTGCGAATGCTGACATGAGTAGCGATAAAGGGTGTGAAAAGCACCCTCGCCGAAAGCCCAAGGTTTCCTGCACAACGTTCATCGGTGCAGGGTGAGTCGGCCCCTAAGGCGAGGCAGAAATGCGTAGTCGATGGGAAACAGGTTAATATTCCTGTACCTCAATTTAATGCGATGTGGGGACGGAGAAGGTTAAGTCAGCCGGGTGTTGGATGTCCCGGTTCAAGCGTGTAGACAGATTCTTTAGGCAAATCCGGAGAGTCAATGTCAAGGCGTGATAACGAGTGAGCTTGCTCATGAAGTGACTGATACCATGCTTCCAAGAAAAGCCACTAAGCTTCAGTTAAGTTGAGACCGTACCGCAAACCGACACAGGTGGGCAGGATGAGAATTCTAAGGCGCTTGAGAGAACCCAGGAGAAGGAACTCGGCAAACTAGCACCGTAACTTCGGGATAAGGTGCGCCCCGGTAGGTTGTAGCAATTTACTTGCGAAGGCCGATGGGGTTGCAGTGAAAAGGTGGCTGCGACTGTTTAATAAAAACACAGCACTGTGCAAACACGAAAGTGGACGTATACGGTGTGACGCCTGCCCGGTGCCGGAAGGTTAAATGATGGGGTGCAAGCTCTTGATTGAAGCCCCGGTAAACGGCGGCCGTAACTATAACGGTCCTAAGGTAGCGAAATTCCTTGTCGGGTAAGTTCCGACCCGCACGAATGGCGTAACGATGGCCACACTGTCTCCTCTTGGGACTCAGCGAAGTTGAAATGTTTGTGAAGATGCAATCTACCCGCGGCTAGACGGAAAGACCCCATGAACCTTTACTGTAGCTTTACATTGGACTTTGACAAGATCTGTGTAGGATAGGTGGGAGGCATTGAAGCGTGGTCGCTAGATCATGTGGAGCCAACCTTGAAATACCACCCTGATGTTGTTGAGGTTCTAACCTAGACCCCGAAACGGGGTTGGGGACCGTGTATGGTGGGCAGTTTGACTGGGGCGGTCTCCTCCCAAAGAGTAACGGAGGAGTGCGAAGGTAACCTAGGTACGGTCGGAAATCGTACTGATAGTGCAATGGCATAAGGTTGCTTGACTGCGAGACGGACAGGTCGAGCAGGTGCGAAAGCAGGTCATAGTGATCCGGTGGTTCTGTATGGAAGGGCCATCGCTCAACGGATAAAAGGTACTCTGGGGATAACAGGCTGATTCCTCCCAAGAGTTCATATCGACGGGGGAGTTTGGCACCTCGATGTCGGCTCATCACATCCTGGGGCTGTAGCCGGTCCCAAGGGTATGGCTGTTCGCCATTTAAAGTGGTACGTGAGCTGGGTTTAAAACGTCGTGAGACAGTTTGGTCCCTATCTGCCGTGGGCGTTGGAAGTTTGAGGGGGGCTGCTCCTAGTACGAGAGGACCGGAGTGGACAGATCTCTGGTGGACCGGTTGTCATGCCAATGGCATAGCCGGGTAGCTAAATCTGGAAGAGATAAGCGCTGAAAGCATCTAAGCGCGAAACTCGCCTCGAGATGATACTTCCCTGTGCTTTAAGCACACTAAAGAGTCGTTCAAGACCAGGACGTTGATAGGTCAGGTGTGGAAGCGTAGTAATACGTTAAGCTAACTGATACTAATTGCTCGTGAGGCTTGATCCTATAACCTTAAGACTTGTTCTTTTTAAGGTATATGATTTTTTTAAAGCTGACATTGTAATCAAGAAACACAATAACTTTACTTCTTCAAATTTTGTCCGAATTCGAGACATTGATCTTTGATCATTATCTCAACCAGTTTGCTTGGCGGACATAGAGAGTTGGAACCACTCCTTCCCATCCCGAACAGGACAGTGAAACGACTTATCGCCAATGATAGTATGCTTTTTGCATGCGAAAGTAGGTCACTGCCAAGCTTCTTATATTAAAAAACCCTAACCTCAGATTTGAGCTTAGGGTTTTTTATTGTCTACAGCTTTTAAAATAAGATTATATTTTTTGCGAGGTGTCTTTAAGCGTCGCAGTGCGATTGAAAATTGGTTGATTAGGTTTTGAATCTTTTACGTCTGCAATAAAGTAACCATGACGTTCAAATTGAAATTGATCACCCGGTTGAATAGCCTCTAAACTTTTTTCCAATTCCGCTTCGATGGCTGTACATGAATTTGGATTTAGTTGTTCTAGATAATTTGTATCATGACTGCCTGGGTGTTCGGCTGAAAAAAGTTTGTCGTACAAACGAACTTTGCCTCGATAGCTATGTGCATTAGAAACCCAATGAATATTACCTTTGACTTTTATGCTATCACTTCCGGGTGTGCCTGATTTAGTATCAGGTAAGTATTCACATATTACTTTTGTAACTTTACCGTTTGTATCTTTTTCAAAAGATGTGCACTTCACGACATAGCCGTATCTTAATCTCACCATATTGCCTGGATATAATCTAAAGAATTGTTTGGTAGGTTCTTCCATAAAATCTTCGCGCTCAATCCAAAGTGACTTAGATAGTTTAACTATTCGCTTTTCTAATTCCGGCTTGAGTGGATGATTGGGTGCAAAGCAATCCTCCTCTTTATTGTCTGGATAATTTGTAATTTCAAGCTCAATAGGATCAAGCACTGCGATTCGCCTTTCGCATGACACATTCAAAACTTCTCGCATGGATTCTTCGAGTGTTGCGTAATCAATCCAGGAATCCGCTTTAGATACTCCAATGCGATCTATAAAAAGTTTAAATCCTTCAGGTGTATAGCCGCGTCGACGAGCACCTTCAAGTGTAGGCAATCTTGGATCATCCCAACCAGTTACATGTTTACCTTCAACTAACTCAATGAGTTTTCTTTTTGAAAGAACAGCGTATGTGAGATTAAGTCTTGCAAATTCATACTGACGTGGTTGTGGTTTAGATAATAAACTATTGTCAATCAGACGATCTAAAATCCAATCATAAAAAGGACGTTGATCTTCAAATTCTAAAGTACAAATAGAATGTGTGATTTTTTCTAAGGCATCTTCAATGGGGTGTGCAAAAGTATACATAGGATAAATACACCATGTATCTCCTGTGTTGTGATGATGCGCGCGTTTAATTCGATAGATGGCAGGATCACGCAAATTAATATTAGGAGATGCCATATCAATTTTGGCTCTTAATATCATCGATCCATCAGGGTGTTTGCCATCACGCATTTCTCGGAACCATGCGAGATGTTCTTCTGTTGATTTATCACGCCATGGAGAATTTTTACCAGGCTCGGTGAGCGACCCGCGATGTATACGAATCTCATCTGGTGTTTGTTTATCCACATAGGCATGACCTGATTGAATGAGAGATTCAGCGGCTTGATACATGAAGTCAAAATAATGGCTCGCAAAATAAAGGTGAGATGTTTTATTTTGTTCCCATGAAAAACCTAGCCACGACACATTATTTTTAATGCTATCCACATATTCCTGATTTTCTTTTTCAGGATTGGTGTCATCAAAACGCAAATGACAAATGCCATCGTAATCTTTGGCTAATCCAAAGTTTAAGAAAATACTCTTAGCGTGGCCGATATGAAGATAGCCATTAGGCTCAGGAGGGAAGCGAGTGCGAATTTTTGCTGTATCAATAGGTGCTTTTGCATGATGAGATGCGTCTCCTGGTGATCCTGCCCAGGTTTTACCGTCATAACTTTTATTGGTTAAGTCGCGTTCGATCACACCGCGAATAAAATTAGAAGGTGCTTGAGATGTAGTTTTGTTATCTGACATAATATATAGGCAATATTCTACACTGAAATGATGGCCTAATTCTCCCCAATCCATTGATCTTAAAGCTAAAACATAGACTCATATGATAAGATCAAGTTTTTAATGTCATACGAGTTTTATGCAGCATAGTCTCGTTTTTAAAGTCTTAGATGTGCTCTCCGATGGTAAATTTCATTCGGGAGAATCCATTGCTAAAACTTTCGATATCTCACGTGTTTCGATCTGGAATGCAATTAAAAAAGCGGAAGAGTTCGGTGTGGAGATTTATTCTGTGCGCGGCCGTGGTTATAAATTAATTCAACCCATTACGCTTTTAAAAAAATCTTCTATCCAACAAGTCATGGGCGAAATTCATCACTGGTTTAACATAGAAATTTTTGACGTAATGGAGTCCACCAATAGTTACCTTATGGAAAAAGCTTCAGCAGATCATCCCCATGCCTCTGTAGCAGCCACCCTTATTCAAACGAAAGGTCGCGGCCGTCGCGGCAGAAGTTGGCAATCAGCGCTAGGTGAAAGTTTAACTTTTTCACTTCTATGGCGATTTAATGGTGGGGCTGCGACACTTTCAGGACTGAGTTTAGCGGTTGGCATCGCTCTTATAAGAAGCTTTCATAGATTCGGTGTGATGGGTGCCCTATTGAAATGGCCTAACGATGTATTAATTCAAGATGGGTCTCAATATAAAAAATTAGCCGGTATTCTCATTGAACTTCAAGGCGATATGGAAGGGCAGAGTAGTGCTGTCATTGGTATTGGCATTAATTTAAAACTCTCTAAAAAAAGCTTGAGTCATATTGATCAGCCAGCGATAGATCTCACAAGTGTGAGCGTTGAAGAAATTAACCCTAATGAACTATTAGGACAAATCTTAAAAGATTTAGCGGATGTTTTGGGTCAATTTAATATTTCAAAATTTAGTTCGTTAAAAGAAGAGTGGATGACCTATCATGTGTATCAGCATCAGACAGTCACGTTGTCTTTAGGTGACGGGAGGTCTGTGACAGGTTTAGCCCAGGGTGTCACTGAGGATGGAGCATTGATGATAGAAACGCCATCGAACGGTATTGAAACATTTTCATCTGGTGAAATTACATTAAGAAAAGCATAAATATGTTCCTACTCATTGATATAGGTAATACCAAAACAAAATGGATGCTCCGTGATGATAAGAGCATTTATAAACAAGACACTTTTTTTACAGAGGATATTGATCAAGATCATTTTGAATTTGGTGAGAAGATCAAAAAAATACTCATTTCAAACGTCGCAGGTTTTGAGAAAGAAGCCATTTTAAAAATTAAACTTAAAAAGTTTTCTTGTCCGATTGAGTTTATTAAGCCACATAAAACTTACAAGGATCTTTTAAATAATTATCAGGACGCTACAAGGTTAGGTTCAGATAGGTGGCTATCAGCATTGAGCGTATCGCATGATATAAAGAAGGCTGCAGTGATTGCTTCAGTGGGCACTGCTGTGACGATTGATTATATGAGTTATGATCAAAAAAATAATCGGCACACATTCGAAGGCGGTGTTATTTTGCCAGGACTTCATCTCACAAAAAATACTTTGTTCAATGACACTGCAGATTTAAAAAATGGCGAGGGTATATTTCAAATGCCACCTATTGATACAGCCAATGCGATTGAGTCTGGATTTATTTTGAGTGTTCTTGGAAATATCAAATCTTTTTTTGAGCTTGCATCGAATCAATCAAAAGATGTCGTGATTATTTTAAGTGGGGGTGATACTGAAATTATTCAACAGCATATGGAAGAAGGTTTCAGAAAATATGTTTCAATCAAAAAAGATTTAGTACTAGAAGGACTTTTTGTATTAGCGAAAAGTTAAAAAACGGTTTAGCGTTTTTTAATATAAAGATCGGTGATCGTACCTTCTTTAACTTCCGCTGCAAAGCAAACCGTTTCAGATAATGTAGGATGCGGATGAATCGTTAAACCAAGATCATGTGCATCAGCTCCCATTTCGATTGCTAGCACTGTTTCAGCAATAAGCTCACCTGCACTAATCCCTGTAATGCCTGCACCAATCAATCGATGGGTTTCTTTATCAAAAATAAGTTTCGTCGTACCTTCTGAGCGATTCATAGCAAGCGCTCGGCCACTAGCAGCCCAGGGAAAGCTTGCTTTTTCAATTTCAATATTTTGTATTTTGGCTTCCGTCTCTGTCATCCCTGCCCATGCCACTTCGGGATCCGTATAGGCAACGTACGGAATAGCAATCGCTTGGAATTCAACTTTGTGTCCAGCAATCACTTCAGCTGCGACTTTACCTTCGTGTGTTGCTTTGTGAGCTAACATTGGCTGACCTACAATATCGCCAATCGCAAAGATGTGGGATACGTTAGTACGCATTTGTTTATTTGCCGGAATAAACCCTTGGTCAGTGACATTAACGCCAGCGAGTTCTGCCTTAATTGCTTTACCATTTGGACGTCGACCAATTGCAATCAGGACACGGTCATACACTTGTGAATCTAATTTACCTTCAAATTCAAAATTGACATGAATACCATCTGCTTTAGGTTCGATGGTATTGACTTTAGTATTGAGCATAATTTTTTCAAAACGTTGCTCCATACGTTTTTGTAATGGACGTACTAAATCACGATCACATCCTTGCATGAGTCCGTCTGATAATTCAACGACACTGACACGACTGCCTAATGCATCGTAAACGGTTCCCATCTCTAAACCAATAATGCCACCACCCACAATGAGTAAACGTTTTGGTATGTCTTTGAGTTCCAGGGCACCAGTGGAATCCATAATGCGTGGATCATCTTTGACACCAGGAAATTTTGTGGACTGTGAGCCAGCCGCAATAATGCAGTGCTCAAAACCTACCGTCTCAATTTCACCATCAGCCTTTGTTACTTTAATTTGATAGGGTGTTGTAAATTCACCCTCACCTTGAACCACACTGACTTGTCTTTGTTTAGCCATAGCGCCCAAACCTTGCGTCAATTTACCGACAACATCATTGGATTTCCAGTTGCGAATTTTTTCTAAATCAATATTGGGCTTACCAAAAGTGACACCGTGGGCCGCTGTTTCTTCTGCATCAGTAATCACTTTAGCTGTATGTAAAAGTGCTTTCGATGGAATGCAGCCGACATTAAGACATACCCCACCTAAGGTTGAGTATCTTTCAATCAGTACTACTTTTTTACCTAAATCTGCGGCACGGAATGCAGCTGTGTAACCCCCAGGGCCTGAACCCAAAACAAGGACTTCAGTTTCATGTGTAGATGTCACATCTGGTTTTTTTGCGATTGTTTCTGAAGGTGCCCGAGAAGGAGCTTCTTTTTTTGCTGTCTCTTTTGTTTCTGTTTTATTTTCAACTTTTTGCGGTTTGTCACTCGATCCACTTAATTCAATCACAAGAATATTGGATCCTTGTTTAACTTTGTCACCTACTTTTAAGTCAATCTTTGTTACTTTACCTTCGTGTGTGGAAGGAATATCCATAGATGCTTTATCAGATTCAACTGTGATGAGTGAATCTTCCTTCTTGATCATGTCACCAATTTTAACAATTACTTCGATGACTTCAACGCTGTCGAAGTTACCGATATCGGGTACCGTAATTTGAAAAGTATTAGCCATATAGTATTAAAGAAGCAATCGACGCACGTCAGATAACATCATGCGTAAGTGGCTGGTAAAACGTGCACCATCAGCCCCATCAATGACACGGTGATCGTAGGACAAGGAAAGCGGCAAGATAAGTCTTGCTTCAAATGTTTTGGTTTTAGGATCATATATCGGTTCCATCGATGATCTCGAGATGCCAAGGATAGCCACTTCAGGGCAATTAATAATCGGTGTAAATTTCGTGCCACCAATACCGCCTAAACTTGAAATCGTGAAGCATCCACCTTGCATTTCTTCCATCTTAAGTTTACGCTCACGCGCTTTGGCGGAAAGCTCACCGAGATCTTTAGCGATTGCGAGTACATCTTTTTGGTGAACATCACGCACAACAGGCACAACTAATCCATCGGGTGTGTCACATGCGAAACCGATGTTGTAATAACTTTTATAAATGAGTTGATCACCATCTGCTGAGAGAGACGCATTAAAATTAGGATAAGTTTTAAGTGCATTGACACATGCTTTCATAAGGAAAGCGAGGAGGGTTAGTTTGACACCTTTTTTTTCAGCATCGACTTGCATTGATTTTCTAAAAGCTTCGAGATCGGTAATATCCGCTTCATCAAATTGTGTGACGTGAGGCGCGGTGACCCAATTGCGATGAAGGTTAGCCCCTGATAATTTTTTAATTTTAGAAAGTGGCTTCGTTTCAATCTCTCCATACTGACTAAAGTCAATGATTGGCATAGGTATGACGGTCGGTGCATTGCCCATATTGTCTGTGCGAGGTCGGGCTAACTCTCCTTTCACATAACTTTGTACATCAGACTCTAGAATGCGATGCTTAGGGCCTGAGCCTTCTACAAATGCTAAATTAACACCAAGTTCACGCGCGAATTTTCTGACCGAAGGGCTTGCATGTGATTTTTTATTAGGCTCAACCGCGACAGAATCGCCAATAGGAGCTGGCGTATGTTGTGGTTTTATTTTTTGTGGTGGCTCAGGCGCTGGACGCGAAGGTTCTGGTATGGCAGCTTTAGGGGCTTCTTCTTTTTTAGTTTCTTTTATTTCAGTTTTTGTTTCTACTTTTTTTTCATCAAGCCCAACATCGAGCATGAGAATAGGTGAGCCTTGTTTAATCTTGTCGCCTACCTTTAAAAAAATCTCTTTAACGGTACCTGCATGAGGTGCTGGAATATCCATTGAAGCTTTATCTGTTTCTAAGGTGATGAGCGAGTCATCTTTTTTGATGACATCTCCTATCTTCGCAATAACTTCAATTACGTCAACGCTATCGAAGTTACCAATATCAGGAACGAGTATTTTTTCGATAGCCATAATTAATGCGTCACCGGATTCGGTTTGTTAGGGTCAAGCTTAAATTTCTTAATCGCATCAGTGACCACTGATGATTTAATCTTGCCTTCATCACTTAATGCTTTAAGCGCTGCCACCACCACATAATGACGATCCACTTCAAAGAAGTGTCGTAATTTTTCTCTTGAGTCAGAGCGTCCAAAACCATCAGTACCAAGCGCTACAAACCTATGCGGCAAGAAGACCGCGATTTGCTCTGCGAATGATTTCATATAGTCGGTTGATGCAATGATGGGACCTTCTACTTTTTTAAGCAGTTTTACCACGTGTGATTCTTTTTGTGGTTTATCAGGATTCATCCGATTCCAACGATCCGCTTCTAATGCATCTTTACGGAGCTCATTAAAGCTTGTGACACTCCACACATCTGCCGACACACCAAAATCTTTCTCTAGGATTTTTTGTGCTTCAATCACTTCACGTAAAATCACACCACTGCCCATGAGCTGTACTTTTTCACCTTTGGCTTTTGAAGTAGAGAATGAGTACATACCCTTAATGATGTCTGCTTCAATTCCTTTAGGCATTTCAGGGTGACTATAATTTTCATTCATAAGTGTAATGTAATAGAAAACATCTTCCTGATTTTCAATCATGCGTTTTAAACCGTCTTGCATAATCACTGCAAGTTCGTATGCAAAAGTGGGGTCGTATGACACGCAATTAGGAATCATGGCGGCCATTAATTGGCTATGACCATCTTCGTGTTGCAAACCTTCGCCGTTCAATGTAGTTCGACCTGCCGTAGCACCTAGTAAAAATCCACGTGCACGTGAGTCACCGGCTGCCCAAGCAAGATCTCCAATACGTTGGAAACCAAACATGGAATAGAAAATATAAAATGGAATCATTTGAATGCCATTAACGGTATATGAAGTTGCCGCTGCTACCCAGGACGAGAATGAGCCTGCTTCATTGATACCTTCTTCTAGAATTTGACCGTCTGTTTGTTCTTTATAAAACATGACTTGATCTGAGTCTTGTGGTTCGTACAATTGACCGACGGATGAATAAATACCAAGCTGTCTAAACATACCCTCCATACCAAAAGTGCGTGCTTCATCTGGTACGATCGGCACAATATATTTACCGAGCTCTTTATCGCGCACAAGCGTAGACAAAATTCTCACAAACGCCATCGTCGTAGAAATTTCTCGTTCACCTGTCGCTGTAAGCATATTTTCAAAAGCGGATAGGAGTGGTGTTTTAAGTGGATTGCCTTTACGTTTACGTTGCGGAACAAAGCCGCCTAATTCTTGGCGTCTTTCCATCATGTATTTAATTTCAGGTGAATCAGATGCAGGTTTATAGAAAGATAATTTTTCCACATCTGCATTACTAATATCTAAATCAAAACGATCACGGAAAGCTTTTAACGAATCAATATCCATGCTCTTTTGTTGATGGGTAATATTTTGACCTTCGCCAGCGTCCCCCATACCGTAACCTTTAACGGTTTTAGCTAAGACGACTGAAGGCTGGCCTTTGTGTGACGTTGCTGCAGCGTATGCGGCGAAGACTTTATGAGGGTCATGCCCGCCACGATTTAAGCGCCAGATATCTTGATCTGACATCGCAGCCACCATTTCTTTTAATTCGGGATATTTACCAAAGAAGTGTTCACGCGTGTAAGCGCCACCTTTAGCTTTAAAGTTTTGGTATTCACCGTCGACACATTCTTCCATGCGTTTTTTGAGTAATCCTGTTTTATCCATCGCGATTAAAGGATCCCAGTAAGAACCCCAAATCACTTTAATCACATTCCAACCTGAGCCTCTAAAATCTGATTCGAGCTCTTGAATAATTTTACCGTTACCACGCACAGGACCATCGAGACGCTGTAAGTTACAGTTGACCACAAAAATAAGGTTATCGAGTTTTTCTCGAGATGCTAATGAAATAGCACCGAGCGACTCAGGCTCATCCATTTCTCCATCACCACAGAAGACCCAAACCTTACGATCTGAAGTATCTGCAATACCGCGATCATGTAAATATTTTAGAAAACGTGCTTGGTAAATACCCATGATAGGACCTAATCCCATGGATACAGTTGGGAACTGCCAGAAGTCAGGCATGAGCCATGGATGAGGGTAACTGGATAATCCCTTGCCACCCGTTTCCATGCGGAAGTTACTCAATTGTTCTTCGCTGATACGACCTTCTAGAAATGCTCTTGCATACACACCAGGGGATGAGTGACCTTGAAAGTACACAAGATCTCCTTGAAATTTATCATTCGCCGCCCTAAAGAAATGGTTGAAGCCGACATCATATAAAGTCGCCGCTGATTGGAAGCTTGCGATATGACCTCCTACACCTGGTGATTTTTCATTCGCACGTAATACCGTCATGATGGCATTCCATCTGATGAGCGCACGGATGCGACGCTCCATATCGGGGTTACCGGGATGGCGTTGTTGCAAGTGGGTAGGTATTGTATTGAGGTAAGCGGTGGTCGCTTTGTAAGGTAAATTAGCCCCTGATCTTCGTGCTTGATCAATCATGGATTCAATCAAGAAATGGGCGCGTTCTATACCTTCTGTTTCAATGACGGCATTGAGGGCGTCAAGCCACTCTTGCGTTTCTTGATTGTCGATATCGGGTATAGATGCCATGTTTTAATATAACTCCAGAATTTTTATGAGGACGCTAACGGTATAATAAGGACTGTATTTACCTAGCGCCTAAAGGGTATTCCAATTTTGTGAGCGATAACGCATTGAATGAACTCATATAGGTTCAAGTTTGGCGTTTTTAAGCGTTTGGGTCAAGTAAAAAAGTAAGTTAAAAGTGTTAAAAAAAAGCAATATTCTATTGATTTTATTGATATTTTTTTATAGGACATATATTTAAGGATTAAGGCTTATGACAATTCAAATTGTACAAAAAAGAAGTGTGGCGACAGAAAAAAACATCAAAGGCACTCATTTTCTTTATGTTTTAAGTGATGCGACATTAAAGACATTTCCTTTTATCACAGAGCTTGATCGAAAACTAAAACGTGCCCATAAAAAAATGTCGAGCCTCACTAGAGAGCCTGTCACTATTGAGGTCCAGGATGGCCGCTTGTTAAGTTTTGTTGTCTTAGACAAAAAAAATAATACGTTTCAGCGTCATACTTTAATTCGAAAAGCACTCAAGCCTTTAATTGCGGAAAACCCTGAAGTTCTTAATATCGCTGTATTTGGTGATGAAGATTCAAAAGAGATAAATGCGCGCGCTGCAGTCTATGTGGCGCTTATGAACAGTCAAAGATTACCTAGTTATAAAAAAGAAAGCACCAAAAAAAATATCAGGTCCATTGAGTTATTTGGTATTGAAATTAAAGATAAATTTAAAGATGAAATGGCTATTGTCGCTGGTAATACACTGACACGTGAATTGACGATGTTGCCTCCAAATGAATTAACGCCATCCATTTATCGCATAAAAATAAAATCACTCGCGAAGTCACATGGCTGGAAGTTCGAAGAGTTTGATATGGCGAAATTAAAAAAGATGGGCGCAGGTGCTTTTGTGGCAGTGGGTCAAGGTTCTGAACCCCAAGATGCCGCCATCGTTCATTTAACATACAAGCCTAAGCAATATAAGAAAAATATTGCAGTCATTGGTAAAGGTATTTGTTTTGACACAGGCGGACATAATTTAAAACCAGCACGTTATATGTACGGTATGCATGAAGACATGAATGGCTCTGCAGTATCCCTTGGCATTTTATTGGCAACCACTCTCTTAAAACTTCCAGTTCAAATTGATTGCTGGTTAGCTATTTCGCAAAATCATATTGGACCTAAAGCTTATAAACAAAATGATGTGGTGAAGTCTCTTAATGGCACTTCCATCGAAATCATTCACACCGATGCGGAAGGTCGTATGGTCTTAGCCGACACGTTAACAATAGCTTCACGTTTGAAGCCTGACATGATGATGGATTTTGCAACACTCACAGGGAGCATGGCGACAGCATTAGGCGATCGTTATAGTGGTGTGATATCTAATCGACCTGAATTATCTTGTTTAGCCGTGGGAGCTGGAAGTGATTCAGGGGAACGCATTGCAGCATTCCCATTTGATGAAGATTACGAAGAGGATCTTGACAGTGGTATTGCAGATATTAAGCAATGCACGCTTGAAGGCGGCCCTGATCATATTCATGCCGCACGCTTCTTAAATCGTTTTATTGAAAATAATATACCTTGGTTACATACCGACCTTTCATCAAGCAATCGAAAAGGCGGACTTGGTGCGGCGTTGAGTGAAGTGAATGGCTTTGGTGTAGGTTTTGGTATTCAGGTTTTGAAAAAAGTTTTACAAAAGTAATTTTTAAATTTTGCCCTCGTAGCTCAGTGGATAGAGCATCCCCCTCCTAAGGGGAGGGTCACAGGTTCAACTCCTGTCGAGGGCACCAATTAAATCAATTAGTTATGATTCTTTTTATCCTCCAAATTTATTCGTATTTTATTTTTGTAACAAATTGTAAGCATATTCAACATTTTTTTAAGGATCAGCTTGCATTGTTTTAAAATTTCACTAGTATTTATCAATAAAATGAAAATTCTTTTACCAGTATTTGTGCTTTTCTTTAGTATGACTTCACATGCTGATTTAGCTAAAGCAAAATCTTGCAATGTAAATAAAGATAATGAATGTGAGCTTTTATTAATTAGTACGATCGATACCCTGGCCTCATCAGGTTTTTATTGTTCTGATGGGAAAGCCTCTTATAACAATATTATTGATGCATGGAGAAAAGACATGGCATTTAATGGTAATCTTCAAAAAGTCTCAACGCATGTAAGTTTAGGATTTACGATAAATCAATTAGGATTAAGCTGTAAGAGATAAAAAGACTATTTCAAAGCTATAAGAGGGCAGTCTTTAATAATTTCTCGTCGTAATTCACTTCACTTGATCTGTTTTATCACTGGGAAATTTTGCACTGGTAAATCTCACTATCAGCACACTCGCGGATACGATAAAAATAGCCCCAGCTACTGCTAACATTTCATCAATGTTTATAGGGGAGTGGCTCATAATATCCACCATGTGACGTGTCAAAGCCGTCAATGCTATGTATAACAAAAACCTAACAGGCATGTGATTAGTGTTGAAATAGATACCAACCATAGCCCCAATTTCCAAGTAGATAAACATCAATAATAGATCGGCGATCGAGGCGTGATGCTTAGTAAACATATCGAAAAATGTCCAGCCAGCTGCCCATACTGTTCCTGCTCCAATAGCAAATAGAGCGAGTTTGTGGAAACCTAAAACTAAATCGTTTCCTAGTGTATTTACATGCTCAGTAAGTTTTTTCATTTTTTGAATACTCCTTTTTCAAATCAATATCTAACATTCATTAATTTTTCCTTTTGTGCCTAAATTCCCATGGAGGTATTGATTTTGAGTCTGTCCATAATCCTTCAGTATAATTTCTTGCCCATCCTTCTGCTTCTGAATATCTTTGCTTATCTTCATCACTTAAATCTTTCTCGTATTGCTTGTAGTACCAAGCCAAGCCTTTTTTAAGTTGTTCATAATTGGCATCTCTTCCATCAACTATAACTTTTCCGAGAATACGAGCATATTTATCTTTTTTATCCCAAAGTACAATTACCTCTTTGTCATAAACGAGGTTAGCGAGTGATTGTCTTGAAGTTTCACCAAACGCTTGTTGCGTTTCGGGGGCATCAATACCCTGTAAACGTATCTTATATTTCTGATTATTGCTATCAAGCACAGTAATCGTATCTCCATCTGAAACTTTAATCACTTTCCCCGTCAATTCTTCCGCAAATGATAGTAGCGAAAGCAATAACAAAAGAATGAATATTAGGTTTTTCATTTTTATCCTATTTTAGTATAGCTAGACAATGATTCTTTATATCACTAGATTTGATACTATAACAATAGCTTTTTTGATTCTTGATTTGTGCCAAGCATATGTTTTTTGAGTCTGGCTCGCGTATGGAATAACAGTAGGTACCCTGTTTTTTTACAAGGGCAAGACATAAATTTTTTTGGTCAGAGTTTCTGATTGAGAAGCAATGTGAATCACTCGCTGCATCACTTGTTGCTATCAAATAAAGATACGAAAAAAAGAAAAAAGCGAAATATCTCATAAGTAAAATAACTATACTCTGTGCATGAAATAGAGCAAACTATCGTCAATAAGTCAGCTTCATCAATTGCCTATTAAATAATGATGTACTTAGTATAATTCATTCAAACTAAAAGGTTGAAGTGACCTAGGACTAAGCTTTTGAAAGATAAAAAAAGGATGATTAAATGAATAATGATGATTACAAACGCATTGAATCCACAATCCAACACTATATTGATGGAGCTAAGTCTGGAAAGGGCAATGATATGAAGCCTGCTTTTCATAAAGATGCCACCATTTTTGGTTACATTGGAAGCGATTTATTTGCAGGACCGATTCAAAAACTTTTTGATTGGAATGATGAAAATGGGCCAGCGACTGATATTATCTCAAAGATTGCACATGTCGATATTGAAGGTTCCATCGCAACAGTAAGATTAGAGTCAGATAACTGGACGGGGCATAAATTTACAGATTTTTTCACATTGCTTAAAGTGGATGGCGAGTGGAAAATCATGAGCAAGGTATTCCATCTTCATGCATAAATTAAGTGAAGATTTGCCACGGAAAATATTTTTTTAAACTTTTTCTTATAAAGTTTGAGACTATTTAGTGGGAATGTATAAGGTTAAGAGTAAAACAAAAATAAGTGAAGTTGTGACTCTGGATGAGGCGATGAAGTTAGCCAAAGAAATGAATGAACTAGTCACTATTGAAGGTGATGCTGTTGAAATTATTGGATTCTTTGGTGTTGATGCTGTGCTTGAAGGAAAGTGTCCCGATGGGTCCGATTATACTTGGAAGAAGCGAAGACGTTAAAAAGAATTCCAACGTAGAACCGTTATGAATGATCTAATTTGTTAAATACTATTGAATAAATAATGAAAAAGATAAATTTAGAAGAAGTTCGAGATTTTATTGAGGCGCAAACTTTCGAGTCAAAAATTTATATTGGCTGTGATTCTGAAAGAATTAGAATTGGACAAGATTGGTACGCAGATTATGTGATGGCCATTGTTGTTCATATCAATGGTAATAATGGGTGCAAAATTTTTGGCGAAGTAGCACGTGAGAGAGACTATGATCAAAAAAAGAATAAACCTCGCTATAGGTTAATGAACGAAGTATATAAAGTATCCGACTTGTACCTTAAATTAGCGGATATATTAGAGGACAGAGCTGTAGAAGTTCATCTCGATATCAATCCAGATGAAATGTTTGGTTCTAATTGTGTCATTCATGAGGCTATTGGCTATATTCGCGGCACATGTAATGTGATCCCAATGGTCAAACCAAATGCATTTGCAGCGTCTTATGCTGCAGGAAAATTTAAAACGCTTGGAGACCGAAAGGTCGGTTAGTACAATTTTTTATGCAAATCATAGTAGATTTTTTGGAATGGATTTCAAAGATTAATTTGCTTGATATTTCTATTTTTATTTTTTACATTATCAACGCAGGTTTTATCATTTTTTTTATTATCAAAGGCATTAAAGCTCTATGGAAGTTATATAAAAAAGATAATTTGAGAAAGTAGAAGGTTTATCAATTTTCGAAGTTACAAGCAGAAATACTGAGCTCACTGCTTAGAGTACTCTCCTTAGCTTGTCTAAGTTTGATTCGTATCGAGGGCGCTATATTGTATCTGCGTCCTACGAAGTCAAAATTTTTAATGCTTTTCCAATATCCGCTGGGTAAATAAGATTTATATTTATGTCATTCTCAAAAACTTTGATATTTTTTCCATAAGGACGCCAAAAAGATTGATTTTTTATTCCTGAGATAACAACAACACTAATGCCTAAAGAAGATGCAATATGAGAACTTCCGCCCGCTGCTGTTAAAGCAATTCTGCATTCTGCTATCTTTTTGATAAATTCTTTTAGATTATTGGTTGTTTGAAACTCAGCGCCATATTGAGTTAAAGCCATATAAGGACTGTTAGGGGAGCCAAGAAACAAAAGTACCTTACTGGTTATTTGATTTGAGATTACGTATTCAATAATTTTTTTATAGTTTTCTATCGAATAGCGACTTTCTTTTCTGTTTACATCTGGGCAAATGGCAAGCCAATTTTTTTTCTTTGTGATGGAAACATTAAGTTTCGGGAAGGGTAGTTTTTTCGGTAACTTTAATTTGGCTCCCTTTACAATATTTGCCATTTCATCGATATGCAGATTGTTCTTGCCTTGAATTTTTTTAACTGTAAAGTCAAATAAAAGATCGTTAAAGTTACCTTCAAATGATTTTGGTCCTACACTGTATTTGCCTTTAATACAGAAGCTGATCTGAGACAACATGGATGCGAAGCCTCCAAGTCCTATAACTAAATCGAAATTTTCACGGCGGAGTTTTCTTATAACTGGATTTAAGTAAAGTGTGATTCTTCCAAGTCCCCATTTTTCATTTATACAATAGACTTGATCAATGTATGTTGAGTAATTAAAGATCTCAGCATTGTATTGATTGGCTAATACGCTAATCTTGATGGATGGATAATTTTTCTTTATAGCTTCAATAATAGGCAATACGTTTATTGAGTCACCTAATCGATTTCTTCTTATGATAAGAATTTTCGCAACGTGTTTTGGATAAGCTTTTGATTTAACATTTTTGCGAATGGCTAGGTAACATAAATGTAAAATAAACCGCTCTAACTTAAGCCAAGGCTGTTTTATGAAATCAATATTGCGCATATGTTAAGCTTCGGTGAACGATTATGTAATTTTTAAGGAATTTAATAGTAGCATTATACTAATCAATTGATTGGTAAGGCGCATGTTAAAAACTATGATTTGTACTGATAATTCACCCAGCGCTCCCAAACTGGCTTCGTTAGATATTTAACAGAGATACCTCATAATGATCACATTACTTCATTTCTTTAACCACATGCCTGAAACCATTAGGATTTTTTTATCTAAATGATGCATTCATTATTCAGAAGGCTTAACAAGTCGTCTTTGCTTCTTTATTTATTCTTTTTGAAAGCGTTTCCTGCGAAAAAAATTAAAGAGAGTGATGGTTCTATTTTAGTAGTTGCTGATCTTTTTTTTGGTGATTTAGCGATGGCAGGAAGGCTTATTATTCAGATTAAGAAAGAAAACCCATCTAGAAAAATTATACTTTTAAGTAAATTTAATTTAGGTGATGCTGCAAATCTTTTTGAATTAACTGTTATTAACGCTGATTATTTAAATTGGCGTATTTTAGGTGAATTAAGAAAAGCTTCGCCTGAGGGTTATGGAAGAGTGATTAATATTTTTTCATGGAAATGGCTCCCACTATTAGAAGCATTGCCGCATGGAGAATTAATTAGTCATTTAGGTGGAAAACCCAGATCAAATAGAGCAATTAGTAAAATAATTTCTATTGCTGAAAAGCCTATCCCAGCCTCAATGATTATGTTTGACCTCCTTGAATCATCCTCAAAAGATGCAGAAAATATTCACTTAAACTCGCTTTCTCTTTCTAATCGGTTTAGTGATTTGGGTGAGTACCTCATTATTCATATTGGAACAAGTCATCATGCGAGACTTTGGCCATTAGATTTAATTAAGCTTTTATTTTCTCTATGTCAAATTACCAATAAAACTATTGTTTTAACTGGATTCAAGCAAGAAGATTCTTATCAAAATGCATTGGATCAAATTGTAGATGAGCATAGACAAAAAAATAAGATTGTAAATTTAATGAGTCAAACAAATCTTCAAGAACTTTTGGAGTTAGTTTCAAATGCCAAAGGTATTGTTTCTGTAGACACTGGCATTATTCATTGGGCAAGACTATTTTTGGTTCCCAATATTTCCTTGATGGGGCAGAGTGATAATAAGCTTTTTGGCGTGAAGAGTCCGTATTTTAAATTATCTCGTTCAATTGCTACCGAGCCATTGGAGTGTCAAGATAAGCACACTTTTCATGGGATTAAAATCAATTGGGTAAATACCTGTGCTCGGATTGAGTGTCATTTGCCAAGTCGCCTATGCTTTGATGGCATTAATCGACAGCAGATTGAAAAAGATTTTTTTGAATTATTTGGTTAACTTCAATTTTCTTGACTCTGGCGATTCTATTGAAATTTTTCCTAAATAGCCTTGGCGATAATCATTAAGTAAAATAATTGCTGCTTTTTCTATATCAGGAAGATGGTTTCTAAGCGGAAAATTCTTTTTCTTAGCAATAAATTCTAATAATTCGATAGAGTCAAAAGTAAGCTCTTTTACTTCATATCGAGTTTTAAGCAATTCTGGATATTGCTTTAATAAAATTGCACCAAGTTCAATAGCTACATCTTCTTCATTGTAAGCATTTTTGCCGATATTATTGTTTGTTGCTAATAAATATCCATCATGTTCATGCTCAATTCTCGGCCACATCATCCCAGGCGTATCTACAAGGATCATATGATCATTAATTTGATGGCGCTGTTGTTGTTTTGTTATCGCAGGCTCATCCCCAACCTTTGCAATTCTTTTATTAAGAATTGCATTCATAAGTGTAGATTTACCTACATTGGGCACACCCATAATCATCATGCGAAGTGGTTTTAATGGGGTGCCTCGGTGAGGTGCCAAAGCCATGCAAAGTGATAGAATTTTTTTTGGTTCATTTGCCTTTTTACATGAAATAGCAATGGCTTTAGTTTTTGGGATTTTGTTGAAATATTGAATCCATTGGTCGGTCACTTTAGGATCTGCTAGATCGGACTTATTGAGTATCTTAAGATGGGCTCTTTGCCGAGCTGCTCCAAGCTCTTTCACCATCGGATTTTGAGATGCAGCAGGCGCTCTGGCATCCAATACTTCGATGACCACATCGGTAAACTCCATAGTTTCGGCGGCTTTTTTTTGCGCTGCCACCATGTGTCCTGGGAACCACTGAATACTCATGATTGATCTTTCATTAAATCTGCATCATTTTACTCTGTCATAAGTGAACACGTATACGTTAAACTGATCATGTTATGGAAGAAATCAAAGACATTAAGCCTCAGCAATCAATCGAGCTCTTGAAATCGCTGCATATACTTACCCGCGACGGCAAATTAAATCAAGACTCAAGACGCAAATTAAAACAGGTTTACCATCTCTATCAGCTGATCGAGCCTTATTTAGAAAAAGCATTGGTAACTAACCCCCACTTTTCCTTAGTAGACCATGGGGCTGGAAAGTCTTATTTGGGCTTTATCCTATATGACCTTTTTTTAAAAGACAAAGGCGGGGCACTCTTCGCGATTGAACACCGTCCTGAGCTCATTGAGAAAGCTAAAGCATTGGCTGAAACTTTAAAGTTTGATCGCATGCATTTCTTTGCATCTGATATAAAAAATTCATTAGATGATGCTAGCCTTCCGCATAAAGTGGATATGGTGACAGCGCTTCATGCATGTGATACGGCTACAGATGATGCAATTCTTTTTGGACTCAAAAAGGAGGCGCAATATATTGTGCTCATTCCTTGCTGTCAGGCAGAGGTGTCTAAAACTTTACGGTCTGACAAGTCAGATCAATTAAAATATACATTATCTGAATTATGGCGACATCCTATTCATACAAGAGAATTTGGAAGCCATCTCACGAATGTATTAAGATGCTTATTACTGGAAGGCATGGGTTACAAGGTCACAGTCACTGAATTAGTGGGATGGGAACACTCCATGAAAAATGAACTTATCATGGCTGAGAATATTCATCAGCCTAAAAAAATTGCCTTAGATCGAATAGAAGAAATTTTAAAAACATGTCATCTAGAGTCTTTAAGATCTAGATTTTTACCTACCATTTAAAAAAGGAGAGCGGTATGCGTTGTATTTTAACTTTTATTTTTTTGATTGCCTCGTCACTAAGTTTTGCTGCGCACAAAATCCCTGCATTCACCGGACCTGATTTTACAGGCGTTTATCAATGTACCGGACTTGATATGCATGAAGGTGAATACAAAGGGAAAGTGACATTAAAATTAAAAAAAGAGCATAGCCAAGCTCAGTATGGAAGTTACGACTTTTTACTCGAGGTACCTGGTTATGGTAAATACCCAGGCCATATGGCAGCAAATGGCTTGAGTGCTGCTATGCACTTTGCATTAGAAAACCAATCAACTCATGATTTTGGCACAGGCATCTCACAGTTTAGTAAAAATGCAAAAGGACAATGGCAATTCCATAAGTTTTATTTTGAACCACAATTTAAGGGTGGTAATTCAGGATTTGAAGATTGCGTGAAGCAGTAATTTTTAAATTGTGAGTGAGCCATTAAAAAACAAAGATAAAAATTTAGCGATTGAAGCATCAAGACAAGCTCGACTAGAAAGCATACTACCTATTGAGTTTCCTGAAGCGCTTCCTATTTCTCAAAGAGTTAAAGAGATTAATGAGGCAATTCTTAATCATCAAGTCGTGATCTTGTGTGGCGAAACAGGTTCAGGTAAAACAACTCAGCTCCCCAAAATTTGTCTTCATTTAGGCCGAGGTATTAAGGGCCTCATAGGCCATACACAGCCAAGACGTCTTGCAGTGAGATCAGTGGCCTCTCGCATAGCATCGGAATTAAATTCCCCCTTAGGCGATGCTGTAGGATTTAAGATTCGATTTGCAGATAAAGTCTCCAATCAAACACTTATTAAAGTGATGACTGACGGCATTCTGTTGGCAGAGACACAAACAGACCCTGATCTTAAAAAATACGACACCATTATTATTGATGAAGCCCATGAGCGAAGTCTTAATATTGATTTTCTTTTAGGTTACTTAAAGCAACTAACTCTTAGGCGTCCTGATTTAAAAATTATTATTACCAGTGCGACCATTGATGTGGAGAGCTTTTCCAAACACTTTAATAATGCACCTATTATTGAAGTCTCAGGTAGGACATATCCCGTTGAGATTCGCTATCGACCTTTAGAAGTTAAAGACGAAGACGACCAAGTAGAAAAAATTGAAGAGGCTATTCTTGATGTTGTGAAAGATTTCTCAAAAGTAGGAGGAGACACTCTAATATTTTTACCAGGCGAGAGAGAAATTCGAGATATCGCTGAATTTCTAAAAAATAAATTACCACCGCATTACGAAATCCTTCCACTTTTTTCAAGACTTTCCAATGAAGAGCAACAAAAAATATTTAGAGGCTCAAATGGACGGCGTATTATCTTATCCACCAATGTCGCTGAAACATCACTCACTGTTCCAGGAATTAAATATGTGATTGATCCAGGTATTGCCAGAGTGAATCGCTATAGCACCAGAAATAAAGTTGAACAATTACAAATTGAAAAAATTTCTCAAGCATCAGCTAAGCAACGAAGCGGTCGATGTGGACGTGTGTCTGATGGTATTTGCGTAAGGCTCTATTCGGAAGATGATTTTAATGCGAGACCTTTATTTTTAGACCCTGAAATTTATCGATCATCTTTAGCCTCCGTCATTCTAAAAATGGCATCATTACATTTAGGTGATGTCTCACAATTTCCTTTTATTCAGCCACCCAGCAGACGATTCATTCAAGACGGTTATTTATTATTGCAAGAATTGGGTGCTGTGGATGATCAATATGAGTTAACAATCATAGGTCGTGATCTAGCTAAACTTCCTATGGATCCAAGATTAGGTCGCATGCTGCTTCAGGCAAAAAAAGAAAATGCACTGTCTGAACTTTTAATTATTGTGAGTGCATTAAGTATCCAAGATCCAAGAGAACGACCTTTGGATAAAAAAGCCGAAAGTGAAGCAGCGCAAGTTCGATTCTTTGACGAAAAATCTGATTTCGTCTCGTTTTTAAAACTTTGGACATTCTTTGATGAGGCCATTCAGAAGAAGACAACACAAAATAATTTAAGAAAACTTTGTCATGCACACTTCTTGTCTTATCTTAGAATGCGTGAGTGGCGAGATTTGCATGATCAAATTCGAGAACTCATTTTAGATATGAATTATAAAGAGAATGATAAGCCGGCTAATTATGTTCAAATTCATCGATCAATACTCGCCGGGCTTTTAGGAAATATCGGTATCAAAGCATTAGAAGATGATTCATACGTGGGCGCTCGAAACATTGAATTTCACTTGTCCCCAGGATCAAATATTAAGAGGAGAAGATCGAAATGGGTGATGGCAGCAGATCTTGTAGATACGACAAAACTATATGCGAGAACAGCGGCTGAAATAGATGTGGAATGGATTGAATCCTTAAGCTTACATTTAGTAGAACATCACCATACAGACCCTTATTGGGATGTTAAGTTGTCTCGCGTGAATGCGCATGAAAGAATTACACTCTATGGATTAACGATAGTGCCTAAACGCAATGTGCACTTTGGGCCGATCAATCCAGAAATCGCTCGCGAAATATTTATTAGACAAGGCCTGGTCTCAGGGGGTTACGTTTCAAAAGGATTATTTTGGAAACATAATCAAGGCCTCATAGAAGAGGTTGAGCTTTTAGAACATAAAGCAAGACGACTTGATGTATTAGTCAATGAAGAAGATCTTTTTCAGTTTTATGATGAGAAAATAGCGCAGGGTATTATCAATGGCGTGGGATTTGAAGATTGGCGTCGCGAGATAGAGGACAAGCATCCTCAAGTCTTGTTCCTCACCAAAGATCTTCTTATGAGGCGGGACGCGCATGAGATTACGGAAGTTCAATACCCAGAAACTTTAAATATTGAAGGTGTTACGATTCCACTAAAATATCGGTTTGAACCCGGTCATCCTGATGACGGTGTGACAGCAGTTATATCTGAAATTGATTTTCATCAACTTGATTTAAATATCATGCAGTGGTTAGTTCCTGGGATGATTCGTGAAAAACTCAATTGTATTTTTAAGTCATTGCCTAAAAATATTCGTACTCAACTTTTTCCGCTCACAGATACTGTGACTGAATTCTTAACCCAATACAAAACCCATCACCATTTATTTCAATCGATCAGTGATTTTGTTTTAAAGAAAACAAAAGAACCTTACATGATAGGTGAGGAGGAAATTGAAAGTCTGCCTCGTCATTGTTTTATGAATATTGAAGTAGTGAACCAAAAAAATGAACTTGTATCGCAAGGTCGTGATTTAAACCTTCTAAAAGGTTCAGTCAAGCCACAAGTGCATGTCAAAAAGAATGATAAGACCAATGCAGTTGAACGATTCAATTTAAAACGGTGGGATTTTGACGAACTACCACATGCTATTGAATTAAATACACATCAAAAAGACTACAAAGGTTTTGTGGGATTATCTGATGAAGTTGAGTCAGTAGCTATCCGTGTGTTTGTCTCAGAGGATGAGGCTAAAGTATCGCATCGTCAAGGTGTTTTAAGATTGCTCAGTTTTGAATTGAAGCCACAACTCAAACAACTTGAAAAAGATTTGAGCAAACTTAAAGAAGCCCAGCTTTTCTTAAGAGACATGATTGATGCTGAAGAATTAAAAGGTGATGTGATTGAAATGATTTTAGACACAGCATTAAATTCTGAAGAGCTGATGCCAAGGACTTCAGGTGATTTTATTACACTAATTAAACGTATCAAAAATGCGCTGCCACAAGCTATGAAGGCGATATTAGACACTATTCATTTGAGTGCTACCTATTACCACCAAATTAAACAATTATTAAAAACGTTAAGTCCCATACAAAAAAGATCGGAATCTATTTTTGCAAGTCGAATTAACTTCTTAATCCATAATGAATTTATTATATCGACACCTTCAGATACATTTTCTCATCTTCCAAGATACTTGAAAGCACTTATGATTCGTATTGAGAAATACCCTTCAAGAGTAGATAAAGATGCAATCATGCAAAAAGATATTGATCGCATTCACCAATTGCTTGGTGAGCGATTAAAACCCTATGTCTCAAAAAAAATGACACCTCCTAAAGCCCTAAAAGATTTTCAATGGCAGATTGAAGAGCTTCATGTGTCATTATTCGCCCAAGATTTGAAAACAGCATATCCTGTATCACTGAAACGATTAGAAAAAGCGTTGGATGATATTCCTTTTTACCCATGAGAGACTTATTTAAAAAAATATTTCGTGAAGAAGTGATGGATGATGACATCAGTATTGATGTCAGTGAATCTGAAGGTATACGTTCTTTACATTTTGCTTCGCACGCAATCCAAAGTTCAATGCGCTTAAAAAAACCTTTTCACTTAGAACTCACTTATACACGAGCCATGATGATGTTTCTTCTCTTTCATGCCCGACCTCGTAAAATTTTATTGATTGGTTTAGGTGGCGCATCTATCCCTAAATTTATTCATCGGTTTTTACCTGATATGAAATCTATTGTGGTTGAGATTCATCGAAAAGTGATTGGTGTAGCACATCTTATGTTTCATCTTCCTCCTAACGATAAATCACTCAAAGTTATTCACGGTGATGGCATTCCTTTCATGAAAGAACATCCGGAGTCGGCCGATATTTTAATGATTGATGCTTTTGACCCCGATGGTATTCCGCGAAATTTCAGAAGCCTTTCTTTTTTTGATGTATGCAGAGCAACTTTAAGACGACATGGTATTTTTGTCATGAATATATGGGCGAGTGATCCACATTACGATCTTTATATTGATCGTATGCGTGGTGTTTTCGAAGGGCTTATCTTAGTGATTCCTACAGGTAAACCTGGCAATCAAATTGTGTTAGGTTTTCATGACATCCCAAAAGAATTGGATGTAAAGACATTGCGAGCAAAAGCGAAGTTACTTGAAAAAACTTATGGGCTCGAATTTTTATCATTCTTTAATCAGCTTGTGCTTCATAATCACCAAGCATCGAGCATGATTACATTCGATCAATAATTTTTAAAGGTTAAGACATTTGAATTTTCAATTTTTTGCTACTTGCCCGCGCGGCCTTGAAGCTTTGCTAGCAGATGAGCTTTTAGCACAGCATGCATTAAAGATTATAGTGACTGATGGGGGCGTATCGTTTGAAGGCAATTTGGAGACGATGTATCGCGTCAATTTACATAGTCGAATCGCTACGCGCATTATGTCCCGAGTAGGTCAGGGAAGTTATACCAGCGAAGAAGATATCTATAAGGCGACGTTTAAGCTGAATTGGCCTTCGTGGTTTAAAGTGAATCAAACGATTCGCGTCAAAGTCACAGGTGTGAAGTGCCCCCTAAAAAGTTTAGACTTTGTGACACTCCGTATTAAAGATGCTGTATGTGATCGTTTCCGTGTAGAGGGTGCGTTAAGACCATCAGTGAGTGTGAGAGATCCTGACGTTCGCATTCATGCTTATCTCACTCATGATCAATATCAACTTTATTTAGATACCTCGGGTGCCCCACTTTATCAAAGAGGATTTCGTGATGTGAGTGTGATAGCCCCCTTACGTGAAAACTTAGCGGCAGGCATCATTATGCTGTCCGGTTGGATACCAGGCACACCATTTTTAGATCCCATGTGCGGTAGTGGTACTTTTTTAATTGAAGCAGCCATGATGGCAGTCAATCAACCACCCGGTATGAAACGTACATTTGGTTTTCAAAAACTTACTTCATTCGATGAAGGCCTTTGGAAAAAAATTGAAAACGAAGCTATGAATAAAATGAAGCCCATTGAGTTCTTAGACATTTATGGATCAGATATGGATTTAAGGGCAGTACGAGTTGCGCGTCACAATTTAAAAGTTGCAGGCTTGGAAGAGGTTGCAAAAGTCATGCAAAGTGATTTTATAAAATTAGAACCACCCGCATCAGAAGGGACGCTTGTAACCAATCCACCTTATGGTCAGCGCATAGGAGAGGACGAAGATTTAAAAGAGGTGTATCCGGCCTGGGCAAAGCATATGAAAGAATCCTTCGGGGGTTGGAATACTTATTTTTTAACCGCAGACCTTGAGATGCCAAAAGATATGCGATTAAAGCCCACAAAAAAAACACCGTTATATAACGGTGCTTTAGAGTGTCGTTTATTCGAAATTAAAATGGTGGCAGGTAGTAATCGAAAACCAAAAGACTAAAGTACATTTAACGCAGCTTCGTAGTTAGGTTCTTCTGTAATTTCTGAAACAAGTTCGCTATGAAGTACTTCGTTATTTTCGTTCAACACGATCACAGCGCGAGAAGTTAAACCAGCCAAACTTGTATCATCAATGGATACACCAAAGTCGTTGGCAAATTTTTTCGTGTTACGAAATGTTGAGAGTGTTTGTACGTTCTCAATTTTTTCAGCACCACAAAAACGATTCTGCGCAAAAGGTAAGTCGGCTGAGATACATAAGACGACTGTGTTATTTAATTTAGCTGCAGCTTCGTTAAATTTCCTCACAGATGTAGCGCATGTTGGTGTATCGACACTTGGGAAAATGTTGAGCACTTTTCGTTTGCCAGCAAAATGAGCTAAGTCGACATCTGCACGCGTTTTATCTGCTAGACTAAAGTCAGGTGCTTTTTGTCCCTTGCTTAAAAATTGACCACCTATTTTGACTGGGCCGCCTTTGAGAGTCACTGCCATGATGAAAATTCCTTTTAAATTGAGTAATACTTGACAATATACATCAGTTATTTTTTTATGGGTAGATCAAGTAATTTTTTTGTGACTAAACGCTAAGATTTAAGTCATTCATCCTTTAAAATAGAGTCATGTCTGAAGCCCATCCCGTCTCATTTGTTCATTTAAGGTGCCATAGTGAATATTCCATCACCGATGGGATTGTGCGCATTGATGACTACATCGATAAGGCTTCATCTCAAAATATGCCAGCCTTGGCGCTCACGGATTTAAATAATGTATTTGGTTTGGTCAAGTTTTATAAGGCGGCGCGAGAAAAAGGTATTAAAGCTATTTTAGGTGCTGATCTTTGGATTGAAAATGAAGTCAACCGAGATCAGCCTTATCGAATTCTAGCGCTTTGTCAAAACGATAAAGGCTATTTAGCGTTATCCGAAATTTTGACGCGTGCCTATTTAGAGAATCAGTATCGTGGTCGCGTTGAAGTAAAAAAGTCTTGGTTGTTAGAAAAAAATGAAGGTCTCATCATTCTCTCAGGTGCTGCTATGGGAGATGTCGGTCAAGCCATCCTTCAAGAGCATACGGATATCGCAATGCATGCCATGAAAGATTGGGCAACACATTTTAAAAATCGTTTCTATATTGAAATCCAACGGATTGCAGAAGGAGATGATAAAAAAAATGAAGCACGTTTTATCAATCAATCTTTGAGCTTAGCGACAAGCTTAGAAATTCCTGTGGTAGCCACCCACCCCATCCAATTTATGGATCAAGATGATTACAGAGCCCATGAGGCGAGAACTTGTATCGCTGAAGGTTTCATCATGGCAGATAGCCGTCGACCCAAATTATTTTCACACGAACAGTATTTTAAAAATGAAGTGGAGATGACTACTTTATTCAGCGACATCCCTGAAGCGCTGCAAAATTCTGTCGAGATTGCAAGGCGTTGTAACTTCGAATTTACCTTAGGTAAAAATTACTTACCTGACTTCCCAACACCCAATCAAGAAAAGCTCGAAGACTTTTTAATTTCAGAATCTAAAAAAGGATTAGAAGTTCGCTTAAAAGAACTTTTTCCAGATGAAGTAAAACGTCATGAAGTCAGACATGATTATGATGCACGCATTCTTTTTGAAACTTCCATCATTAACCAGATGGGTTTTGCAGGGTACTTCTTAATCGTTGCTGACTTTATTAACTGGGCTAAAAATAATGAAGTCCCGGTAGGTCCTGGTCGAGGTTCAGGGGCTGGATCTTTGGTAGCCTATAGTTTAGGTGTGACTGATCTCGACCCAATCCGCTACCAACTTCTTTTTGAGCGCTTCTTAAATCCTGATCGTGTGTCGATGCCGGACTTTGATATCGACTTCTGCCAAGAAGGTCGCGATCGTGTGATCGATTATGTCAAACAAAAATATGGCGCAGGTTCCGTCTCGCAAATAGTCACTTTCGGTACGATGGCAGCACGTGCTGTGATTCGAGATGTGGGTCGTGTTCTTGACCTCCCATTTAATTTTGTCGATGGTATTGCGAAACTCATCCCCATGGAATTAGGGATCACATTAGAAGATGCATTAAACAAAGAACCACAATTACAAGATCGTTATAACAAAGAAGAAGAAGTCAAAGAGCTGATTGATCTGGCATTAAGGTTAGAAGGTGTCGTGCGAAACGTCGGCATGCACGCGGGTGGCGTTTTAATTGCTCCCGGAAAAATTTCAAACTTCACACCGATTTATTGTCAGGCGAATGGCGATAGTTTGGTGAGTCAATTCGACAAAGATGACATTGAAGCTCTAGGTTTAGTGAAGTTCGACTTCTTAGGACTTCGCACACTCACCATTCTTGCGATGGCATTAAAGAACGCAAATATTTTGCGGATCAATGAAAATCTACCGCCACTTGATTTGAATCATTTGCCACTCGATGATAAAACAGTGTTCCAGCTTTTAAAGAGTGCAAATACCACTGCCGTCTTCCAGCTTGAGTCACGCGGTATGAAAGACATGTTAAAACAAGCGAAGCCAGATTGCTTTGAAGATATTGTCGCACTCGTAGCACTTTATCGTCCGGGCCCTATGGATTTGATCCCTGACTTTTGTAAACGTAAACACGGACAACAGCGCATCGTCTATCCCCATCCCTCCACCGAATCGATCTTAAAAGAAACTTACGGGATTGCGGTTTATCAAGAGCAGGTGATGCAGATTGCACAAGCGGTTGCAGGTTACTCATTGGGAGCGGCTGATTTACTTCGTCGTGCGATGGGTAAGAAAAAAGTTGAGGAGATGGATGCGCAGCGCGAAGGATTTATTGCAGGCTCTCTAAAGAATGGATTGAATGAAAGACAAGCGCGTGAACTTTTTGACTTGCTCGAAAAGTTTGCAGGCTATGGTTTTAATAAATCACATGCAGCAGCGTATGCGATGGTGGCTTACCAAACCGCTTACTTAAAAACACATTATCCCGCAGCATTCTTAGCCGCTTCCATGTCGGCTGATATGAATAATACCGACAACATCCAAATATTTTTTGAGGATTGTAAACCAAATAGTGTCGAATTATTAGCACCCGATATTAATCAAAGTAGTTTCGAATTTATTCCAACCAATACGACACAGATCTTATATGGATTAGGTGCCATCAAAGGTACCGGCTTAGCCGCGATTGAACTTATTTTAGAGTCGCGCGAAAGTAAAGGCCCATTCAAAAATCTTTTTGATTTTTGTGCGAGACTTGATTTAAGAAAAGTGAATCGTCGTGTCGTAGAGTCTCTTATCCGCGGCGGTGCATTCGACACACTTGAATCTAATCGTGCTTCATTACTCGCAAGTGTTAATTTAGCCATCACCGCAGCTGAGCAAGGAAAAGCAAACATTGCACAAAATAGTCTGTTTGGCGAAGAGCAAACGCAAAAAGTGGATATGGTGCATATGGACTCATGGACGCCCCAGCAAAAACTGCAAGAAGAAAAAGCAGCGCTCGGTTTTTATTTTAGTGGCCACCCATTCACCTTCTTTGAAAAGCGTGTGCGACCATTCATCAAAACTCAGATCAGAGAATTAAAACCGCAAGAGCAACCTTATGTAATTGCAGGGGTGATTGTGGCGATTCGAATTCGCATGACAGCGCGCGGCAAAATGGCGATTGTCACATTAGATGATGCGATTTCTCGCGTAGACGTCGTGGTAGGGAATGATCTTCTTACCCAATCACAAAGGCTAGTTCAAGAAGATCAGCTTTTAATTGTCGAAGGACGTGTCAGTCATGACGACTTCACAGGGGGTATCAGAGTGACTGCGCGTAAACTTTTTGATTTGTCCACCGCTCGTAATCAATTCGCACACCATTTAAAGATCTCATGTAATGGTCAATCGGATGCTAATAAATTAAGAGAAATGCTAAAACCTTACTGCGGTCATCCGCAACATGACTTAAAACGTTGCCGCGTAAAAATTGATTACCATAATGACCTAGGTCATGCAGAACTTCTTTTAGGTCGAGAATGGCAGGTGGATTTGCATGATGAATTGATAGACGGTTTAACCCAATGGTTGAGCGAAGAAAACGTAAAAATCCTTTATAATTAATTTCCCGATTTTAAAAGTTTTGTATCAATGAAAATTAGTTATTTAGACTTTGAAAAGCCAATCTCAGAACTTGAAGCTCAGACCCAGAAGCTTAAAGAGACGCATGACAAGAATAAGAATCTTGATATTTCAAAAGAGCTCAGTCAGCTCGAAGGTAAGACCGAAAAACTGTTACACGAGATCTATGACAATTTAAATGCCTGGCAAATTTCCCAAGTCTCACGTCACCCACAAAGACCCTACACCCTTGATTATATTGAGAAACTTTTCACAGATTTTGAAGAGTTGCATGGCGATCGCGCCTTTGCCGATGACCCAGCGATCGTAGGGGGCTTAGCTTTATTTGAAGGCATCCCTGTCATGGTCATAGGGCATCAAAAAGGGCGGGATGTGAAGGAAAGACAACACCGCAACTTTGGTATGCCAAAGCCTGAAGGGTATAGAAAAGCCTTACGTCTTTATAAATTAGCCGAAAAATTCAACGTGCCTATTGTGACCTTGATAGATACCCCTGGGGCTTATCCAGGCATTAATGCCGAAGAACGCGGTCAATCTGAAGCCATTGCGCGTAACTTATATGTCATGGCCGAGTTAAAAGTACCCATGATTGGTATTGTGATTGGCGAGGGCGGCTCAGGCGGTGCATTAGCGTTAGGTGTCGTGGATCAGCTCATCATGCTTCAATTTGCGACTTACTCTGTGATTTCCCCTGAAGGATGTGCCTCTATCCTATGGAAGAGTGCGGATAAGGCGTCAACGGCAGCTGAAACATTAGGTATTACAGCCACCCGCTTAAAAGATTTAGGTCTCATCGATACCATTCTTCCAGAACCTCTAGGGGGTGCGCATCGCGACCCTAATCAACTTATGGAAACCGTCCGAAAATCCTTGAAAGAACACCTCACAAAACTGCAAAAGAAACCTTTAAAGCAGCTCCTTGATTTAAGATACGAACGTCTACTTAGCTATGGCAATTTCAAAGAAACCGCTAAGTAACAAAGTTTCAGCTACTACTCCCAAAAAAACCAAACCACTATCCTTACTCGATGTAGTCGAGAAAGGTTTTGTATCTTTATCGAAATCACACAAAAAGATGAAATCGATGACGGTCGCTTTAAGTGGCGGTATCGATTCAGTTGTTCTTTTACATCTCATACATCAACTTCAAAAGACACAAACATTCACTTTAAAAGCCAGCCATGTGCATCATGGTTTGAGTAAAAATGCAGATAAGTGGGTGACATTTTGTGAGAAGTTATGCAGAAAATTATCCATTCCCCTCGATGTAAATTACGTTAAATTACCTCAAAAAAAGTCCCTCGGCATTGAGGGGGAGGCAAGGCGACTTCGCTATGAAAAACTCCTACAATCTAAATCCGACTTGGTGGTTTTAGCACATCATGAAGATGACCAAGCCGAGACTTTTTTACTACAACTCATTCGTGGAGCAGGGGTCAAAGGTTTGTCATCTATGGCACATTTTGATGACAGTCGACGACTATGGCGACCACTCCTAAATGCCTCAAAAATCGACATTGAAAGCTATGCCAAAAAGCACAAATTAAAGTGGATTGAGGATGAAAGTAACCAAAATATCGACTTTGATCGAAATTTCATTAGATCAAAATTTTTACCTATACTTAAGGAGAGGTTTAATCATATTATTAAAGTAATTTCTAGATCATCTTCTCATCTAGCAGAGGCGCAACATTTGCTCGATGACTTAGCACAAATAGATTTAAAAAGTAGTTTAAAATCAGATAATTATAAACATAAACTTAATGTAAAAACTTTAGATAAATTATCAAATGCTAGAGCTAAAAATGCTTTACGGTTTTGGCTTGAAATGAATGATCAATTGATGCCATCTAGAGATCTTTTAGATGAACTTTTAAGACAAGTTTTAACGGCCAAAAAAGATGCAGAATTGAAAATTCAGCTCTCAAAAGAATTTGAAATTCGCCGCTATCAGGATGAGATTTATATCGTCCCAAAAAACCTACAAACGAATAAAAATTATGAAATTATTTGGGCGGGTGAATCGGAAATTATTTTGCCAAATGGGCAAAAATTAACGTTCAAAAAAGTAAAAGGTAGGGGTATCCAATTAAAATTTTTGAAGGGTAAAAATTTAATAATTAGAAACCGCCAGGGTGGAGAAAGTTTTAAGCCGGATTCAAAAAGACCAACCAAAAAAATTAAACAGCTTTTACAAGAGTCAGATTTGCCTCCTTGGGAAAGAGACTTTTTACCTCTAATTTTTATAGGTGATCATTTGGCTTTTGTACCAAATTTTGGTATTGATATGAAGTTCCAAACCAAACCCAATGAAGTGGGTTTGGAGGTGATTTTGTAGCTATAAAAAAATCGTTGTTTTTTACAACAAAATTCATCCATATTGGGCATTTTAACAACATATTAACTTATTGATTTTTTTGGTATTTTTAATGGGAAATAGGGGGGGCTTTCTTCGGGAAGTTTTCCTAGGCATTTTAAGCACCTAAGATATTGAAATTTATCAGGAATCTCATTAAAGTCGCAACATCTTTAATATTTTCGGATTTTGTAAGCATGAAACTAAAAAATTCTGCAATCGTGGCTATAGCCCTTGCTAGTTCAGTATCACTCGGCGCTGCTGAAAAATTTACGACAAGCACAATCAACGTGATAAGCACGACACCACTTCCTTCGATTGGTTTGCCCCTTAATATTATTCCAGCAAATATCCAAATATTTGATAGCAAAGATCTTCGCAATCAACCAGGTGTGACCTTTGCGGATCAGCTCATTAATAATGCGCAAGGCGTGACATTCAGTGAAACGCAAGGTAATCCGTGGCAGCCTGATGTCATGTTTAGAGGGTTTTCAGCATCTCCCTTAGCTGGCACGCCACAGGGTATGTCGGTTTATGTGGATGGCGTGAAGGTCAACGAAGCATTTGGTGATACTGTCCATTGGGATCTGATACCTAATTTTGCGATTCAAAATATGCAGGTTGTGCCTGGTTCGAATCCAGTTTATGGCATGAATACGCTTGGCGGTGCAATTGCAATTCAAACCAAAGATGGCCGAAATAATCGTGGCGCAGCGCTTGAGGTTGAAGGCGGTTCTTGGGGAAGAAAAAGAGCTCTTGCTCAATTTGGCGGCGTTTCAAAAGATGGTTCTGTTGATTATTTCTTTGGTGCACAAAATATTGACGAAGATGGCTGGAGAAAGCATTCACCGACCCATATAAATCAAACCTTCGGTAAGATCGGTTGGCAGAATGAGAGCTCAAAATTAGATTTGAGTTACATTGGCGCTTACAACAATATGATCGGTAATGGTTTAACACCCATTGACATGTTAGGAAGTGATCGCACGGGTATTCATACAACACCAGATCAAACCAAGAATTACTTAAATCATTTTGCATTAAATGGGGCGCATTGGCTCAATAAAGATGTGATGCTAAGTGGTAACACATATTATCGAACCTCGAATCGAAATACCCTCAATGGTGATGCGAATGATGATTTTAGAACTTATAAAACTTTAGATCCAGCTTCAACAAGCGGTGGCGTTGATACTGCCGGCTTTTGTCGACCAAGAGGCACGGATTCTCTTGGAGAGGACTATGATAAAGAGGCTTGTGCACCAGGTATTTTGAATCGCTCAAGAATCAAACAACGAAACCTTGGATTTAATCTTCAGGCTGCTTTTAATCAAGACATTTGGGGCAAAAAAAACCAGTTTATAACAGGGCTTGGCTATGATCTTGCAAGAACAAAACTTACCCAAACAGAACAAATTAGTGAAGTAAGTGCTGGTACAGCTGGTGAAGCAGATGGATCTCCAGTACCAAGTGGCGGAACGAATATTGCAGCTGGCACATGGTTTGATTCGGCAAGACGCCCTATTAATTTAGATGAAGAAGTCGAGCTTGATGTGTTGTTGGGTGGTCGATCAAGAACAGCGAGCCTTTTTGCAACGGACACCTTGTCGCTAAACTCTCAGTGGCATCTAACAGCGAGTGCTCGTTACAACCATACCAAGGTCAGAAATCGAGATCATATAAGGTATGGCGATGCAAGCCTCACAGGAGATCATAACTTTAATCGTGTGAATCCATCTCTTGGCCTAACATATACACCGAATGATAATCTCAGTGTATTTGGCAGCTATAGCGAGTCCAATAGAGCTCCAACCTCAATCGAGTTAGGTTGCGCCAACCCTGCAAGACCTTGTAAATTACCTAATGCGATGGCGTCTGATCCACCGTTGGATCAAGTGGTTGCCAAGACGTATGAGGGTGGCCTCAGAGGTAAACTCACAGAGAGCTTAAAATGGAATGCTTCCATCTATCGCACGATGAATCATGATGATATTCATTTTATAAATTCAAGTACGAATTCAGGCGCACTTGGTTATTTTGATAATGTAGGTCGCACCAAACGTCAAGGCTTTGACTTAGGGCTTAATGGTACGATCGATAAATTTTTCTTTAGAGCAGGCTATAGCTTTATCTCAGCCAAGTATGATTCTGACATTCAGTTGTTGAATGAAATTAATTCAAGCAATGATGATGATGTGGTGAATGTCCGTAAAGGAAATTATTTAGCAGGTATTCCAAAGCATCAATTTAAACTTCGTGCACAGTATGAGATTTTACCTAAATGGTTCGTGGGAAGTAACGTCGTTTATTACTCAAGTCAATTTGTTCATGGTAATGAAAACAATGCCCACAATAGCAATACCACGGCGAGTGATTGTAATGACAGTGCAGACGGCCATGAGAAATGTTACGGTAAATTAAGTGGCTACACAGTGGTCAATCTTGATACACAGTATGATGCGGGACAAGGTTGGAAACTTTTTGCGAAAGCCGTCAATATCTTTGATAAAGAGTACTATTCTGGCGGTCGTTTAGCTGAGACCTATTTTTCTCCAACAGGTACTTGGGGTACTGATGATAGAGGGGTTACTGGTGTTGTTCCAGGCGCACCTCGCGCGGCTTGGGTTGGTCTTCGTTATGAATTCGGGGGGGCGCCTGAAGCTAAGTAATGCTAGTTAAGGAGAATAAAAAAGGGAGCTTTAAGCTCCTTTTTTTATAGCTGATATTTTTATCTTGCGTAAGTTTTTATATCAGAATAAAAGGTACCAATGATTGGCACCATAGAATTAGCCAATATAAATTTTTCTTAAATAATTTAGAAAGCTTTCCTGATATGCTTTTAATAAATGTGCGACACAATGGCCACTAAAAAAAGGAATTACCTTTGAGCTTAAAGCTTCGTCTTATTTTAATTATTAATGCGGTATTACTTCTGATATTAGTTTTAGGATCGATTTTAGCAATCGATATGGCCAAAAAAAATGTCCGCGCAGAGGTTGCTTCCTCCGAGAAACTCACATTGTATTTATTTGAAATCGGAGTGTTAAAAAATCCTAAATACTATTCGATTGAGAGTGAATATAAACCTCTCAATCTTCAGACTTTGGTCCATATGCGACATCTTAAAATTGAGTTTTATAATTTAGAGGGTAAGTTGATCGAGAGTAATATTTCGGACACTAGAACACAAACAATGGATCAAGCTCCACCTTGGTTTGTGAATTTTATGGGGCTCATTTCTGATCCATGGCAACCGAAGCGTTTACCTGTTGAGATATTGGGGCAGCCGAAGGGTACGATTATTATTACCCCTGATCCGAGTTATGAATTTGGAGAGATATGGAATCAACTTACAGGTATTTTTTATTTAGCAGGAACCTTCTTTATCTTAACGAATATTTTGGTTGCATGGATTGTATTTCGTGCTTTAAGCCCTGTGGAATTTATTTTACAAGCCTTAACTCAATTAGAATTAGGGAACCTGAAAGTTAAAATGCCTGACTTAAAAACACCAGAGCTATCTGTGATTAGTTCAAAATTTAATCATATGGTGAAAACTTTAAGATTAAGTGTTGAACAAAACCATAAGCTCTCGCAAAAATTAATTCGTGTTCAAGAGGAAGAGAAAAAAAGTTTAGCGCGCGATCTCCATGATGAATTTGGACAGTCTTTAACGGCTATTCACGCTGATGCGGCTGTGTTAAAAAATTTAGCCACTAAAGAATACCCAAAGATTAAACCATCAGCACATGCTATTTCTGATCTATCGAAGCATCTCATGAATCTTGTGGGCGGTATGCTTAATCAATTAAAACTAGGTGTATTAAATGAGTTAGGTTTAGAAGAAGGTTTGATTGACTTAATTCGTTCTTGGAAAGTAAGACATCCTAAAATCAGGCTAGACTATCAAGTTGATCTAAAAGGTTTACCAAGGATCACTGAGACCCTCTCTATTACGGCCTATCGTATTATTCAAGAATGTTTAACCAATATTTCTAGACATGCGAAAGCTAAACATGTGGATATAAAGATTCAGTTCGTCAAAAAAAATGTATCTTCCAAAATGATTGATATACATGTGCAAGACGATGGAGTGGGATTCAAAAAATCACATCGAGATGGCTTTGGCTTATCTGGTATGCGTGAGCGCATTCATGAAGTTAATGGCTCTATAAAAATTAAGAGTGAAGTGCATCAAGGTGTAAGTCTTGATATTCAACTCCCTTTAAAAAGAATACCAAAATAAATGAGTCAAAAAGTGACGATTGTTTTAGTGGATGATCATGCAGTGGTCAGAGCTGGTGTAAGACGTCTTCTCGAGCAAGAAACTTTATTTGAAGTGATCGGCGAAGCGGAGAGCGGTGAGAAAGCCTACAAGATATTTGGAGAATTAAAGCCTGATGTTATGGTAATGGATTTATCCATGCCAGGGATGGGTGGATTGGAGTCAATAAGACGTATTTTGATGCGTCATGAGCGTGCCCGGATTTTAGTATTATCTATGCATGAGGATTTATCATTTGCGAATCAGGCCTTAAAATTGGGAGCGAAGGGCTATCTTATTAAAAATACGCTGGGCGATGATCTCGTGAAATCTATTCAAATGGTTGCGAGAGGCGAGATCTTCTTAAGTGATGAGATTGCTAAAAAGATAGCTATGCAATCGATTTCAGGGGCAGAAGATCCGATTGATGAACTTTCTGCACGTGAGTTTGAAATCTTTCGATTATTAGCGGAAGGACTTGAGATTGATGCGATTGCTGCAACACTTAATATAAGCTCCAAAACGGTATCGAATTATCAGACCATGATTAAACAAAAATTAAATATCAATACTGCCGTGGAACTCATTCGCTATGCCATTAAAACTGGCGTCATTAAAAATTAGAATTTTTAAGCAACTCTTTTTTTAGGTTACTTTTTAAGTAAGAAACTAATCGGATACCTTTCCTCATGATATGATTTTGGCTATGAAGATTGGAACTCCTTTAACGCCGCATGCTACGCGTGTCATGCTTCTCGGAAGTGGCGAACTCGGTAAAGAAGTGATTATTGCTTTGCAGCGTTTAGGCGTGGAAGTGATTGCGGTAGACCGATATAAAAATGCACCAGGCCATCAGGTTGCGCATCGATCTCATGTGATTGATATGACCGATAGTCAGGCCCTCTTAAAGCTAGTCAAATCTGAAAAACCTCATTACATCGTCCCTGAAATTGAAGCGATTAATACTGACGTGTTAGCTCAAATCGAAAAAAGTGGGGATGCGATTGTCATTCCAACTGTTAAAGCAGTTCAACTCACTATGAATCGTGAAGGCATTCGTGATTTAGCTGCGAATCAATTAAAACTTCCAACCTCTCCTTTTGCGTTTGCTAAAAGTTTAGAAGAATTACAAAAGGCCATTGATAGTGGTATTGGCTATCCCTGTTTTGTGAAACCTACCATGTCATCATCCGGCAAAGGGCAGTCCCGGATTACAGAAGCTTCAAAAGTGAAAGACGCTTGGGATTATGCAGCCTCGGCTGGACGGGTGAATAAGGGTGTCGTCATTGTGGAAGGTCAGATTGATTTTGATTATGAAATTACTTTACTAACAGTTCGTGCCAAAAACGAAAAGGGTGATATTGAAACTTATTTCTGTGAACCCATTGGACACAAACAAGAGCAGGGGGACTATGTGGAGAGCTGGCAGCCACAACCCATGCACGAAGTGGCATTAACAAAAGCACGTGAGATTGCTAAAAAAATTACGGATGCCTTAGGGGGTTTAGGTTTATTTGGTGTCGAGCTTTTTGTGAAAAATGATCAAGTATGGTTTTCAGAAGTAAGCCCAAGGCCACATGATACGGGCATGGTGACGATGGCGAGCCAACGACAGAACGAATTTGAATTACATGCACGTGCGATTTTAGGATTACCTGTAAATACATCTCTAAATCGTCCTTCTGCGAGCGCTGTTATTTATGGCAATTACGATGCAGATGGAATCCTTTTTGAAAATATTGACAAAGCGCTTACGGTTCCAGAATCAGATTTGCGATTATTTGGAAAACCTACTTCATTCAAACGTCGTCGTATGGGTATTGCATTGGCTTCTGCAGATAATGTAGATGAAGCGAGATCAAGAGCGCAAAAAGTTTCATCCCTCATTAAAACATCAATCTAATTTAAAAATGAATGAAGTAAAAATAAAAGCGCTTTTGAATACGCTCTATCCCATCGCTGATTTCATGCGAAATCAGTAATTATTTTAAACGTGCACTTTACGTTTTGGTGCTTCCGATTTTGAATCGGAAGATCTGAATGTTCTAATCGTTGTTGGCTTTTTAGCAAAAGTTTTTGGCGCAGATTCACGTTTGGCAACCGGCTTTCGATCACTTGTTTTTCTGTCAGAAGGTTTTCTATCGCCAAATGATTTTTTATCACCAAAAGTTTTTTTATCGCTATCTGATCTACTGAAGCTAGGTTTTCTATCAGATGTTTTTCCGAATAACCTTTTTTCAGTCGCTTTTTTCTCAAAAGGACTTCTAGGCGTTCTGGGTTCGCTATCGCGCTTCAGTGCATCACTCGCACCAAAATCTTTTCGGAATGGTTTTTTATCAGCAAAAGGTTTTTTATCTCCGAAAGATTTCTTATCCCCGAAAGATGGTCTATCACTAAATGGCTTTCTGTCACCAAATGATTTTTTATCACCAAAAGGTTTTCTATCACCAAAGGACTTTTTATCACCATAAGGCTTTTTATCACTAAATGATTTCTTGTCACCGAAGCTACGTTTACCACCGCGAGATTTAGATTTTCTTTCCTCACCTAATTGATCGCGTGATTGAACCTTAGGTTCAAACCCTGCCATCACTTTCGCATCAATTTTGTGACCCGTATATTTTTCAATATCACGTAATGCTTTACCATCCATAGGAGCCACAAAAGAAATCGCAACACCTTCTTTTTTAGCTCGGCCTGTGCGGCCAATACGGTGGACATAATCTTCTGCAAATTTAGGAAGATCGTAATTGATCACGTGTGAAATACCATCGACGTCAATACCACGCGCTGCAACATCGGTTGCTACTAACACACTGATATCGTTATGTCTAAATTTAGTGAGTGTTCGATTACGAGCGCCTTGTGTCATATCCCCATGTAATGCCCCTGTTTTGTGACCTGCGTTATAAAGTTCATCAGCTAATAAATCTGCGTGACGTTTAGTTGAGGTAAAGATAATTGTGTGTTTCACACCTGGTTGTATGAGCAAATGTTCAAGGAGTTTATTTTTATGGTTTAGGTTATCTACGAAATACATGTGCTGTGTAATATTTTCATGTTTCTCTTTAGAGTGAGAAATCTCAATCGTTTTTGGATTGTGTAAAAGATCTTTGGCGATCTTACTAATCTGACCATCTAATGTTGCTGAAAATAATAAGGTTTGATGTTTGGTATTAATCGCTGCACATATTTTTTTAACGTCTGGAATAAATCCCATATCAAGCATACGATCGGCTTCATCTAATACTAACATTTGGAGGCGTGACAAATTAATACGACCGCGTTCCATGTGATCTAGGAGTCGACCAGGTGTCGCGATTAAAATATCTAGCGGTTGGGATAATAATTTATTCTGTAATGGGTAGGGCATGCCACCTACGATACTGGTCGTTTTAGCCTTAATAAACGAGCCGTACTTACGTGAGGCTTCGTTAATTTGTGCTGCCAATTCACGCGTCGGGGTTAATACCAAAATACGTGGGCCACGATCCTTCACAGGATGAGGTGTGGCAAGTAAATTGAGTGCAGGCAAAATAAATGCAGCTGTTTTACCTGTGCCTGTTTGAGCGGATGCCATGAGATCATGACCTTCCATAATGACAGGGATGGATTTGGCTTGAATTGGGGTGGGGGTTGTATAACCTACGCTACTTAAAGCGCGCAGGATTTGTGGGTCGAGGTTTAATGATTCAAAAGACAATGTCATACTCCTTAAAAAAGGGTTAGGTGCATTTAATCTTTTAAAAAATTCAAAACTTCCAATCACTAGATTTAAACGCGCAAGGTGTTACTTTATGTGAGTGCGCAGTATATAGATAAATCCATGAATATCAAAGCTTATTTTCTTCATAATATGCTAGAATTCGGCCTCAATTCAATTTCGGTAGCACTTTTTATGTCACGCAATTTAAGAAACATTGCCATCATCGCCCACGTGGATCATGGTAAAACCACCCTCGTCGATAAACTTCTTCAGCAATCAGGCACCTTCGCACAACATCAGGCAGTCACGGAACGCGTCATGGATTCCAATGATATTGAAAAAGAACGTGGCATCACGATTTTAGCTAAGAATACAGCGGTCAATTTTGAAGGTACACACATTAATATTGTGGATACCCCAGGACATGCTGACTTCGGTGGCGAAGTTGAACGCGTATTAGGTATGGTCGATGGGGTGGTACTCCTTGTTGACGCAGTTGAAGGCCCGATGCCTCAAACACGTTTCGTGACTAAAAAAGCATTAGCACTCGGTTTAAAACCGATTGTTGTCATTAATAAAGTAGACCGTCCAGGCGCACGTTCCGATTGGGTGATTAACCATACATTCGATTTGTTCGCCAACTTAGGTGCAACCGATGAGCAGTTAGATTTTCCGATTGTGTATGCGTCTGCATTAAATGGTTTTGCAACACTCGATATGAACCAAAAATCAGATACGATGAAGCCGTTATTTGAGGCCGTACTAAAACACGTCGCACCTCCAGAGGGGAGTCGCGATAAACCTCTGCAACTACAAATTTCAGCTCTTGATTATTCAACTTATACCGGTCGATTAGGTGTGGGTAAAATTAAAAATGGTGTGATCAAATCGGGCCAATCTGTCGTAGTTATGCATGGTGATAAACAAGTATCTCAAGGTCGTATCAATCAAGTCTTGGGCTTTAAAGGGCTAGATAGAATTCCAGTGGAAGAAGCAGAAGCGGGCGATATTGTGATTATTTCTGGTATTGAAGAAATTGGTATTGGGGTCACTATTGCTGACACAAATAACCCAGTGGGTCTTCCTATCATGGCGGTCGATGAACCCACATTGACGATGGACTTTATGGTCAATACGTCACCTCTTGCAGGTACTGAAGGTAAATTTGTCACCAGCCGACAAATTCGAGATCGCTTAACAAAAGAATTATTGGTGAATGTAGCGTTACGTGTTGAAGATACAGAAGACGCAGATGTATTCCGTGTTTCAGGTCGTGGAGAACTCCACCTCACAATTTTATTAGAAAACATGCGTCGTGAAGGGTTCGAGATGGCTGTGGGTAAACCACGCGTCGTATACCGTGAAATCAATGGGCAAAAATGTGAGCCTTATGAAGTATTAACGGTTGACTTAGAAGATGATACACAAGGTGCTGTCATGGAAGAATTAGGCCGTCGTCGTGGTGAAGTGCAAAATATGGAATCCGATGGTAATGGTCGTACACGTTTAGAATATAAAATTCCTGCACGAGGACTCATTGGTTTCCAAGGTGAATTCATGACGATGACGAAAGGCACTGGTCTCATGGCGCACGTCTTTGATGAATACGCGCCTGTGAAACCTGATATGCCAGGACGTCGAAATGGTGTATTGATTTCAGCTGAACACGGCGAAGCCGTGGCTTATGCTTTATGGAAGTTGCAAGACCGTGGTCGTATGTATTCAAGCCCGGGTGATAAATTGTATGAAGGTATGGTGATTGGCATTCATTCTAGAGACAACGATCTTATTGTGAATCCGATTAAAGGTAAGCAGCTCACAAACGTGCGAGCATCAGGTACGGATGAAGCGGTAAGGTTAGTGCCACCCATTCAGTTAACATTAGAATCCGCAGTGGAATTTATTGAGGATGATGAGTTAGTTGAAATTACACCAAAATCGATTCGTATCCGTAAACGCTTTTTATTAGAGCATGAGCGTAAACGCGCATCTAAAGAATAAGTTTTTTCTTATAGATTAAATATCTATAGAATATTTTTTATGAATCGACATTTTAAAAAATATTACTTTTACTTCCTTGCAAGAATTTTTGATTCAGTAGGTTTGCATCAAAAATCAGTACCTTATTATGCCGAAACGATACGATTTCGATCGTTTTTTTGGGATAGTCAAATCAGGTATGCGGAAGCGATCGTAAAAAGCCCTAAAAAAATCACACTGCAAATCCAAGGCGGTATCGGAGACTTCCTTCAGTTCCTCCCTTTTATTCTCAAACATAAATCTTATTCATATACTGTACTGACCCATTTTTTATATGCAGAAGCTTTTTTCAAAGCTTTGGGCATAAATGTAAAAAAATATTATTTTTATACCAATTGGGAAGATTATGTAGAGATCAGAGATAGACTTCAAAAACTACCCGACACTTATATTTGCCCACGAACGCTTTTTTTTAAGACCAATCCTTTTATTAGCACAAGAAAGAAAGCGCTTAAAAAACCATATGTGATCGGTATTCATATGGGGTCGAGTAAATTAGCCGCCGGTAAGGCATTGAGCCCAGACTTTGTACTAAAACTTCTAGCATTACTTCTACCTGCACAATATAAAGTCATTTTATTTGGTACAAAAAATGAATTAAAGTCGCTTCATATCAAAACTGATAGAAGAATGAGGCTAGCACACGATCAAAATGTCATTAAGAATCTATCCTTAGTGAATCAGTCTGATCTTATGATAGCAAGTGACAGCGTGTTTAAAACGATGGCTTCTATGTTAAAGATACCTTCAGTCGTGCTTCACAAAGATAATAAAAATTCTTTTAGAGATAGAACATTTATTGAGCCTTATGTCAAAGCGCAATGTATGTCTGTCTATAAATATAAAAACCTTGAAGGCCCTGAAGTTGATGATGCATTAGCATTTACCATGAAAAATATAAACGCATTATTGAAAGCCTCATAAGGGAATCATTATCAAAACTGCTTTATTCCTTAAAACAAAAAATATCGGAGACTCGATTATATTGACGTCTTCTATTGCAGCATTGCCGAAAAGTTTTAAGTATGTGGATGTTGTGTGTTTACCTGAAAGTGAGTCCATATTTAAAATGAATCCACGAGTCAGAGATGTCTTTGTTATTCCAAGGCATTTAAAAGGATTCCAAAAATATTCTTCCTATTACAAAATATTTAAAAAGCTCATATCCAATCATTATGATTTCTTAGCGCAGTTTTCAGTGGATTGGAGAGGTGCGCTCTTAGCGCGTTTTCTTCATATTGATCTAAGCGTTGCAAGAGAAGCCTCAAGAAGAGGACCTCTCTGGCATCAGTCATTTAATTTAATAGCCCCCTTAAAAGACAATAGACCAATAGCCGAGCAAGATGTCGATTTGTTAAGAGCGGCTAACTTATATCAAAAAAAAGAAGCTCCTTCTTATCAATTAAGTGCTCCTCATAAGAATCAACTTAAAGTTAAAAAATGGTTGCAAGCGGAACAGGTTTCTAAAAATACATTGATTGTGATTCACGCTTCTTCACGTTGGAAATTTAAAGAAATTCCTATCAGCACATGGGCCAATATTATAGATGCCTTAAAATCCAAAAAAATGCATGTCGTTTTATCTGGATCAAAAGTGGATTTAATCACCAATCAAGCTATTAGTGATTTGTGCCAATCAAAACCCATGCTAACAAATGATTTCTCAATCGAAGATACGGCAGCACTTTATGAAATGTCTGATTTAGTTGTCACCATTGACAGCATGTCAACGCATTTAGCAAGTGCAATGAAAACACCCGTGGTGAGTATCTTTGGACCTACCAATGATCTCAATTGGCGTCCTTGGAAAGTGAAATACCAAGTCATTGCTTTATCGAAAGCGGATGACCCTACCTTTGCTTGCAGGCCTTGTGGCATGGATGGTTGTGAAGGCACTAAAATAAGTCAGTGCTTGGTGCAAATGAGTCCTCAGATGATTTTAAAATCTATCCACTCAACGCTAAAAACTAAAACCTAAAAAATAAAAATTAAGCGGTTTGCGTTTGAGTCAAAAGATATTCTTCGTAATTACCTGTGAAATCAATAATGTGATCTGACTTGATTTCAATAATTCTTGTTGCAATTGAACTCACGAACTCTCTATCATGGCTCACAAAGAAAAGTGTGCCTTTAAATTTATCAAGTGCCGTATTAAGAGATTCAATCGATTCCATATCCATGTGATTGGTGGGCTCATCCATAAGTAGCACATTGGATTTCGCAAGCATCAATTTACCGAAGAGCATACGACCTTGCTCTCCCCCTGATAATACTTTTACAGATTTCTTTGTATCTTCCCCTGAAAAAAGCAGTCTTCCCAAAATACTACGAATGGCCTGATCATCTTCACCTGATTGTGCACAATTTTTCATCCAGTCAAAGAGCGTTACGTCTTTTTCAAAATCAGTCGCGTGGTCTTGCGCGAAGTAACCAATCTTAGCTTTTTCAGCCCATTTGATTTCACCATGGTTAGGTTTGATGTCACCTACAAGCGCTCGAAGAAACGTAGTTTTACCAATACCGTTTTCACCGATGACAGCAATTCGTTCACCCGCTTCGACCAGCAGATTGAAATCTTTAAATAAGTCGTGATCATATCCATGTGTGAGATTTTTAATTTCCACCGCTTGGCGGTGAAGTTTGTCTTTATCATCGTAATCAAAACGAATGTAAGGATATTGACGACTTGAAGGGACAAACTCTTCTACTTTAATCTTGTCGATTTGTTTGGCACGACTTGTGGCCTGACGGGCTTTTGAAGCGTTCGCTGAAAAGCGTCGCACAAACTCTTGAAGCTCTGCAATTTGGTCTTTGGCCTTCTCGTTATCTTTCAATTTTTGTGCGCGAGACATGGTGGAAGCTTCCATGTAATTATCATAATTACCTGGGTACACTGTGAGCTTTCCATAGTCCATATCAGCCATGTGCGTACATACTTGATTTAAGAAATGTCTATCATGGGAAATGATAATCATGGATGAGTTACGATTATTCAATGTATCTTCTAGCCACTGAATCGTATGAATATCTAGGTTGTTCGTGGGTTCATCCAGTAACAAAATATCTGGATTTGAAAAAATGGCTTGTGTTAATAGCACACGCAATTTAAAACCGGGTGCAATCGCACTCATAGGACCTTGATGTTGCTCAATGGGAATACCTACACCAATTAATAATTCACCTGCGCGGGCTTCAGCGGTATACCCATCGAATTCTGCATATACACCCTCTAATTCAGCGGCCTTCATATAATCTTCTTCTGTCGCATCCGGATTCAAGTAGATCGCATTTTTATCAATATTGGCTTTCCACATTTCTTCGTGACCCATCATGACCACATCTAATACACGCTGATCTTCATAAGCGAACTGATCTTGCTTAAGCCATGACATACGTTCATTTTTATCTAACGAGACATTACCTGAAGTGGGTTCTAATACACCTGCTAAAATTTTCATGAAAGTGGATTTGCCACAACCATTAGCTCCGATTAAACCATAACGGTTTCCGTCACCAAACTTAACGGAGACATTTTCGAAGAGGGGTTTTGCACCAAACTGAATGGTGATGTTATTACTAATAAGCACGCTGATAGATCCTTAAAATTTTTTATTTAAATTGATTCTGAATGACGACTTCATCAAGTGGGAGTTGACCGCCTCGTGGCATCGCTTCTTTAATACCTTTTCCTACACATACAAACATGGCAGGCATGTGATCCGAAGGCAAGTTTAATAATTCACCCACTTTATCAAAATCAAAGCCATCCATAGGGCAGGTATCGTAGCCCATCGATTTAGCGGTGAGCATGAGATTCATAGCCGCCATACCACATGAGCGCATCGCTTCATCACGTTGTACTTCTTTTTTGCCTTCATAATATTGTTGAATGGCTGGCACTAGATAATCTTGCACAGGTTTGGGTGCATCCTTCCAATAGCGAGCGGGCTCTTTATTCCACGCCATAAGGTCTGCAACCAACACAATCAAAATTGAAGCCTCTTCCACTTGCGCTTGGCCCCAACTGACGCTACGAATTTTTTGACGTAAAGCTTTATCTGTCACAACAACAAATCGCCAGTTTTGAATATTAAAAGCCGTAGGGGACAAAATCGCATGCGAGAGAAGTTCATGAATCTCTTTTTCAGTCATCATGTGATTGGTATCAAAGTGCTTAATCGATCTTCTTTGTTGTATCGCTTCTTTAACTTGCATGCTATTTCTTTCTTTAAAAATTAATATTCTATTTTTTGTATCATGAGATAGGTGTCACCCATCGGTTTTTCCCATGTCACCTCATCATTTAATTTTGCACCAATAAGTGCTTCGGCAAGAGGGGATAAGTAACTCACCTTACCTTTATGAATGTCCGCTTCATCTTCACCCACAATCTCATAAGTACTTAATTCACCATCTTCATCTTCGACTGTCACTTTGGCACCAAACAATACCATTGAATGATCTTCTTCTTTAGGCGCTGTGAGAATCGCTGACTCAATCCGCGCTGCATAATAACGCATATCTCGCTCAACGATAGCAATTTTTTGTTTAGCGATAGGATCATCCTTTTTATTCTTTAATTCTTCACGCTCAATTTCTAACGCATCAATTTGCGCGTTGAGCAATTTGAGACCGTTCGGCGTGACATAATTAGGCTCATCACTGATGGGTCTTTCAGGGATATCAATCCCTGCATGCTCTAAATCATTTTCTTTAACAAATGCGCGACTCATGGATTATTCCCACTCAATCGTTGCAGGTGGTTTACCTGAAACGTCATAGACGACGCGATTGATACCACGCACTTCATTGATAATACGGTTCGATACTTTACCTAATAGGTCGTAAGGTAATTCTGCCCAGTGTGCCGTCATAAAGTCGGATGTGACAACGGCCCTTAATGCCACCACATATTCATAAGTTCGACCATCGCCCATCACACCTACTGACTTCACAGGCAAAAATACTGCAAAAGCTTGAGAGGTTTTGTCATACCAGCCTGAATTCATAAGCTCTTCTATAAAGATGGCATCCGCGCGACGAAGTAAGTCTGCAAATTCTGATTTGATTTCGCCTAGGATACGCACACCTAAACCAGGACCTGGGAAGGGGTGACGACAGACCATCGCTTTAGGTAAGCCCAATGCCACACCCAATTCACGTACCTCATCTTTAAAAAGTTCGCGTAAGGGCTCTAGAAGTTTTAAATTTAATGTTTCAGGTAAGCCACCGACGTTGTGATGACTCTTAATCGTATGTGCTTTTTTAGTTTTAGCGGACGCTGATTCAATGACATCAGGATAGATCGTGCCTTGTGCTAACCATTTAGCTTTTGGAATTTTTTTAGCTTCATGTTGAAACACTTCCACAAATTCACGGCCAATAATTTTTCGTTTTTGTTCGGGGTCCGTCACACCTTTTAAATCACCTAGAAATTTATCTGAGGCATCCACATGAATGACTTTGACACCTAAGTTGTCATGAAAAGTTTTCATGACTTGTGTCGCTTCATTTAAACGAAGAAGGCCATTGTCAACAAATACGCACGTGAGTTGATCACCAATCGCCCGATGAATGAGGGCAGCTGCAACCGATGAATCCACCCCGCCTGATAAACCTAATATCACTTCATCATCTTGAATAGTCTCTTGAATATGTTTAACTGCCGTATCAATGTAATTAGGCATCGTCCAGCTCGATTTACATTCACAAATGGAAGTAACGAATTGTTTAAGAATGTTAAAACCTTGTTTAGTGTGTGTGACTTCAGGATGGAATTGCACACCATAGAATTTTTTTGTTTCATGCATCATGCCAGCGATGGGAGTGGAAGCATTACTTGCGATTACTTTAAATTGCGGCGGAAGTTCAGTCACTTTATCACCATGACTCATCCATACATCGAGAAGACCGTGACCTTCTGGATTCGTTTTATCTTGGATGTTTTCTAGAAGAGGCGAGTGGTTATGCGCTCTAATTTCTGCATAACCGAATTCACGTGTATGTGCATTTTCAACCTTGCCACCGAGTTGAGCTGCCATCGTTTGCATGCCATAACAAATGCCTAAGACTGGAACGCCAAGATCAAAAATAATGGGAGGTGCGATAGGTGTATCCGATTCATAAACCGAATTAGGACCTCCTGACAAAATAATAGCTTTTGGATTAAATGCTTTGATATCTTCTTCGCTCATATCATGCGAATGAAGTTCCGAATATACATGCAACTCTCGCACACGACGTGCAATGAGTTGTGTGTATTGCGAACCAAAGTCGAGTATAAGAATTTTATCCATAGGATTTAAAAAGCCTCCTTGGTCGGAGGCTTTTTGGTTGATAGATTTAAATTAATCCACACGGTAATTGGGTGCTTCTTTAGTGATCTGCACATCATGCACATGCGATTCACGCATGCCCGCACTTGTGATTTGTACAAAGTTAGCTTTATTGCGCATCTCATCAATCGTTCTAGCCCCCACATAACCCATTGAAGCCCTGAGTCCACCCATCAATTGATGAATGACACTAATCACACTTCCCTTATAAGGCACGCGTCCTTCAATACCTTCAGGGACTAATTTATCGGCATTGTTTTCAGAATCTTGGAAGTAGCGATCGGATGAGCCTTTTTGCATCGCACCGATGGAACCCATACCGCGATATGATTTATAAGACCTACCTTGGAAGAGCTCAACCTCACCTGGAGCTTCTTCAGTACCTGCGAACATGGAGCCTAACATCACAGAGTTAGCACCTGCAGCAATCGCTTTTGCGACATCTCCTGAGAATCTAATACCGCCATCACCAATGAATGGAATATTAAGTTTACTTAATGCTTCAGCGACATTACTAATCGCAGTAATTTGTGGAATGCCGACACCTGCCACAATCCTTGTGGTGCAAATAGAACCTGGACCGATACCGACTTTGACACCATCAGCTCCGGCATCAACTAGCGCTTTTGCCGCATCCGCTGTCGCAATATTGCCGCCGATCACTTCGATATGTGGGAAATGTTTTTTAACCCATGTGACGCGATCAATAACTCCTTGCGCATGACCGTGTGCTGTATCAACGACAATGACATCAACACCCGCGTTAGCTAATAATTCAACGCGCTCTTCAGTACCTTCACCCACACCCACCGCGGCCCCTGCACAGAGCCTACCTTTATCGTCTTTACATGCATAAGGATGGTCGGATGATTTTTGGATATCTTTAACCGTAATTAAACCTTTTAATGCATCATTTTTATCAATCACTAATACACGCTCTAGACGATGGTGATGAAGTAAACGAATCACTTCTTCTTTGGATTCTCCCTCTTTGACAGTGACCAATCGATCACGTGGTGTCATGATATTTTTAATAGGCTGATCAAGATTCGTCTCAAAACGTAAATCTCGGTTGGTAACAATACCGACAATTTTGCCGCGATCCAATACAGGTAAACCTGAAATTTTATGAAGTGCTGTAAGGTTCATGACATCGCGCACTGACATATTTGGATTGATTGTTATGGGATCATTCACCACACCAGACTCAAAACGTTTAACACGGGATACTTGGTAAGCCTGTTCTTGTGGTGTCATATTTTTATGAATGATACCAAGTCCACCTTCTTGCGCTAGCGCAATCGCGAGTCTTGACTCAGTCACTGTATCCATCGCAGCCGATACAATGGGAATATGAAGTTTGATTTTTCGAGTTAATTGAGTGGTTAAATTAACTTCACGAGGCAATACTGTGGAATGAGCTGGAACGAGGAGCACGTCATCGAAAGTGAGTGCTTGATGTATTAAACGCATCTTTTGATCCTTTGCGCAAAAAGAAATTATACAGAAAAAGTCTCGTTATAGCTAAGAAATGCGAGCTTTTATGCGCTATCCCCACCTTTTTTCATGACTTTACCTTCGGCGGCCCGTTGACGTCTAATTTCTTTAGGGTCAGCAATGAGAGGCCGATAGATCTCAATACGATCACGCTCACGCATCACATGATCCAATTGTGTGAGCTTTCCAAAGATACCGATTTGATTCACACTCAAATCAATTTCAGGAAATTTTTTTATGATCCCTGAAAGTTGAATCGCTTCTGCCGCCGTGATGCCTTGTTTCACTTTGACAGGAATAATGAGCTGCTTTTTTGGGAGTGCGTAAGCGACTTCAATCAAGATTTCATTTGACATAAAACACTCTTTAATCTTTAAGTTATTTTGTATATATTTTATCAGCTTGGGCTACAAAACCATCCACAAACGTATTCGCAATTTGACTGAATATTGGGGAAATCAATTTATCTAAAATGAAATTTGAAAATTCGTAATGCAAATGAAATTCAATGCTACATGCCTCTTCATTAATTTTTGTAAATATCCAATAGCCTTCTAATACTTTAAAAGGTCCATCGATAAGTTTTAAATCAATGCGATGGGGATAATCTTTAGTGTTCTGTGTGGTGAAGCTTTGATTAACCCCACTATATTTAATAAGGATTGAGGCTTTTGTGATGTCACTATTTCGCTCTAATACTTTTGAGCCGCCGCACCAGGGTAAAAATAGGGGATAGTCTTCAATACGATCCACAAGGTTAAACATCCGGTCCACCGAGTGATTTACAATCACATTTTTTTTGACATCAGCCATGAGATAAATTGAATTAGCGTAAAATACACATTTTAAAGGATTAGTTAGTTTCCATGAGTATTGTTCAAAACAAAAAAGCTTTCCACGACTACTTCATCGAAGAAAAATATGAAGCGGGTATTATATTAGAAGGTTGGGAAGTTAAAGCCATTCGCGACAATCGAACCAACATCAAGGAAGCCTATGTCATTATTCAGCGAGGCGAGATTTATCTCATCGGTTGCCATATTACGCCTATGGGAGCCGCTTCAACTCACATTCGTCCCGATGCGATTCGCACCCGAAAACTACTTCTCCATAGCGAAGAAATCGCAAAACTCATCGGTAAAGTAGAGCGCTCTGGATACACCTTGGTGCCTATCGACATGCACTTTAAAGGCGGGCGTATTAAAATCGAAATAGGTTTGGCTAAAGGTAAAAAACAATACGACAAACGTAACGCTGAAAAAGAGCGCGATTGGGAGCGGGATAAGGCAAGAATCATGCGGGCAGCTAATAAGAAGTAGTATAATGACTGCTTGCTTTGGGGCTGACCCGGTTTCGACGTGGGTTGCAAAGCAGGTGAGGGCATGTCGAGGCCTAGTTACCTCGTAAATCCATCTAGAAACAAGTATAGTCGCAAACGACGAAACTTACGCTCTAGCTGCTTAATCCAGCTGGACGCTGCACCGAAGCGCTTCTCGGTCGGGTGGGCAACCACAGCAGCGTCATAAAGAGAAGCTCGTTATTAGTTGGGTCACTTAACTAATAATCAAACTAAGGTGACTCGCGGCGAAATTGCTTGCTCGTTGGTGATTGAACCGTTAAATAAAAACAACGATAGCTAAACATGTAGAACTTTCTGTAGAGTGCTTACGGACGGGGGTTCGATTCCCCCCAGCTCCACCACATCCTAGTTAGAGTAAGAAGCCACTGAGAGGTGGTTTTTTTATACCTTAAAACCCAATCATGTAATTGAAATAAGCTGTGGCACTTCCAGTAGATTGAAATGGTAATTGTTGGTAATTAATGGTGGCTGATGCGCGTTGTGTTTTACTAACATCATAAAAAGCACCAATACTTGCTACTGGTCTTGTGCGTTTAATATTTGAATTAAATGCAATCGCTGTTAAATCACTGCCATTTAAATCGGTCGCTGAATAGTTATCCACCTTATGATGCACATCTTGTTCTAATCCTAATTGTGCTGTGAGGGTCGCTTTATCCGTCAATGAACGTTGCACTTTGACACCTAATAATGCCGTAGCACTTTTATCTGTTAAGGCGGCGACTGTCAAAGGATCTGTCACAGTAGTTGAGGTTGCTTCTGTATAACCTTTTTGTTTTAAATGTGTGTAACGAAGTCCTGCATAAGGACGGACGAGTGTTTTATCTTGGTACTGAAATGCGTATGAGAGTTCGGCTAAATAACTTTGTGATTGAAGACTTGATTTACCTCTGCCTGCTTCTGAAGTATCAAATACTGTTCGAGTCGATGTCACATCTTTATCTTGATAAGTATTAGCGAGCCTTACTTGATAACCTAACCCACTTTGTTCTTTATTCCACACAGCATATAGGCCCATGAGCGGTGTGTTGTTACCGATATCAATGCCTGTAGGTTTGCTGATATTCATGTTCTGATCTAAATAAGCACCGATACGAATGTTAGGGTTTACCTTGTAACCTAAAGTCACAACTGCTGCTGAATTATTAATGTTTGGATTATCAATCGTTGTATATCTGCCACCTGCTGAAATACACATCCCCTTCGCATCAAATAAAGTACAGTCGTAATTCAAAGCAAAGTTAGCAGCTACCGTTTGTGTATTAAAGGCTGAACGCAATTGGCTTGCTTGATATTGCATAGAGGATTGGGTGTTGATAGCGGAGGGGCCAGCAAGTGATGCGATTGCAAAGTAAAGGGTAGAATCAAACATATTTACAGCGATTGAATTTGCTGGACTATAGACTGATGGATTTTCCATGACAACACCGCTATTTTGGTCACTGCACATAAAGAAGACTACACAAAAGGGACTTGTATCTATATAGCGGGAGGTCATAAATAAAAGACTGAAATTTGAAGGTGATCCTGGGAAATATTGATAACCAAAATTGCCTCCCGTGGCTTGAGCAAAGGTATGTGCTAAAGAGGTATTCCCCCACCAAATTTGCGATTGAAGGAGTGAAATATTATCGGAATAAGTACCTTCGATCCTGGAAACACTATAGGTCAGACCTCCAACACTAACATTGTAAGCGTAAGTAATGTTGTTATAAGTAAAATTAAAAAAGAAAACTACAAGCAGTAATATTTTTTTCATTGCAAAATAATAATAAATTAGCCATATTTTGTAAACTTAAACCTAGCCCCTTTAGTGGAAATAGCAATACCGCTAGGAAGAATTTAAGTTGATTAATTGATTTTCATTTTTGTGAATTACGATATTTTTAATTAATCAGACTTTAAATTAATATCCTAATTTCGTCTGTCGTCTTCAGCTAGATGCTTGAAAAATCCCCCTAACCAACTTTCAAAGCCTTAAGAGGACAGTCACTAATTCTGCTAAAATACCCCTAACATCTGGAGCATGGCATCAAAACCCCCCTAATTTTTTGTGGGTAGTTTTGTGGGTAGAAGGGGTTGTCAAAACCCACAAATTATTGATTAAATTCGGGAAAATAAAGCAATCCCATTTTGCGCAGCTCCACCACTTCCAAGGTACAAGTAAGAAGCCACCGAGAGGTGGTTTTTTTATACTCTCAAAAAGTAGCAGGCAATAAGCTAGAACTGCCCTGAAATCCCAATACTGCCTGATAGAGAATCAATATCTTTTGTGGAATCGTAATATCTCACTTGAGCGTATGCTTTGACTGTCGGTGTGAGTGGGTAATAAGCACCTGCATTAATTGTCCTATAAGTATTGCCTTGATTACTATCGTTATAACTTACAGCGGTATTATTAATCGCATAGTTTTGGTTTTCACCACTTATTAAATCACGGCGTTCGACACCCACTCTGCCATAAAGTGTGAGTGGTTTCACCAACGGTTTCATTTCCATACCTAAGGTCACGCGTTCTTGAAGTTGATTAATGGTTCTACCATTCCATTTAAACAAATCACTCTCACTATAGGAGTTGATATGTTGTGTATTTAAATCAATACCGACTAATGTATCTAAAATGATTTTATCGGTTTGATATAAAGTCTTGGTCCAAGCAGAACCAATCGTTAAATGTGAGGATTGATAACTGGCTGTGACATTTCTTGAACCATTAAATGCCACATCATTCGTTAAGACTTTTCTGTCACCATTAAAATCTGAATAACCCACCATGGCTTTAGCACTTAAAGTCCCTGTGAATAGTTTTTTAATATCAGGGAATAAGGCACCTGCCATGACACTATTAAATGAGATACCTTGATTACCTTCATCAATATTCAATTGACCATGTTCGTAATTCACAATGAGTTCAGTCGGTGTATAACTGTTCTTCACATTAAAGCCTGCCATAATCCCTGAACGATATTGATTAAAACTTAAATTTGAACCTGATAGTCCTTGACCCCCACGACTTGAATCACTGTAGTAAGTATTAATCCAAAAATCTTGTGTGGTATTTTGCTTGGCATCATAAGTTCTGACACGGTCATCTAAACTTTGTGTGATTTGAGATGTTCTTTCATACAAACTTTGTGAAGCGGTTGAGACATTACCAATACCTGCCGCATTTGCTGAACCTGTAACCATAGGACGACCATTTAAGTCTTGCACAGTAAATCCTGTGGTCGCAAAACTATAAGAAGCACCAGCACCTAGATTCAGTTTTAAGAAATTGTTTGCTGTGTAATCACCAACACCACTAATGGCACCGATAACAGATGAGCCTTTGTTCAATTGAACGATATTGGAACTCATTGAGCTTGCGTTGCTTGCGTAAATAGCATAACTATTTGAACCAGTAGCTGAAATGCGACCAGTCAAATTAACGATATTGCTACCAGTACTTCCACTGGTATATAAAGAAATACCGCGAGAGTCATTTCCACTTGTCGTGACATTTCCTATAATATTCACGGTGTTGGCGTCGATACTAGAGGTGTTGTGTCTTTGCAAATCAATACCGCGAGAGTTATTTCCGCTTAACATGATATTTCCTGACATATTGGCAGTGTTGCTGCTGTCGGAACTACCTGTGTTATTGAGACCGATACCAAATAAATAATTGTCACTTCCTGTAATATTTCCTGTGATATTAGTAGTGTTGCTGCTGCTTGGGCTAAAAGTATTATCCATTAAAATACCAGCATTAACATTAAAACTAGTACCACCAGCAATCGAGATATTGCCAGTCATATTAACCATGTTAGTACTGCCGGTAGCGACTACATTATATAAATAAATACCGTAAGAATTGAATCCGCTTGTCGTGACATTTCCTGTCAAATTGACGATACTATTACGATTAACAACGAAATTCTCTAAATAAATACCCACAGTGACATTGAAATTTGAATTGTCCTCATTAATTGCTGTGATATTACCTGTCATATTCACGATACTATTGTTGCCATTACTCAAATAAATACCCTTACTACTGTCACATACCCCAATATTACCTGTATATGATCCAGCGGAAGTAATGGGGGTACCAGAAGAAGTGCAGGTCGCAAAACTTTTAAAACTAAAAAGTATGGCAAGGCAAAATAAAAAGCATTGGGATAAACTAAAAAATTTTCTCATCTAAACATTTCTTGCAAAGTGTAAGTGTTAGTTAAAAACTCATTTACAGGAATGATGAGCATTAGGCTAAAAAGTAGATTACTTTTAGTGCTTGGAACTATTAACAGTGCCTATATTAAGAAATTATTCTAATTCTGTCTATTGTATATAGCTATAAATCTTGAAAAAATAGAAGGTTTATCAAGTTTCGGACTTATAAGAGCATATTCACTATCTCTGCTAAAATACACCTAACACTTGGAGCATGGCATCAAAACCCACCCTAAATTTTTTGTGGGTAGTTTTGTGGGTAAGAGGGGTTGTCAAAACCCACAAGATATTGATTAAATGAAGCTATTTGGCTTAACTTGATTCCCCCCAGCTCCACCACATCCAAGGTACGATAAGAAGCCGCCGAGAGGTGGTTTTTTATATAGTAGTTATGGTGATGAAAGCTATGCAATCATCTCGCCGATTACTTCTCCCTCAATAAGTTTGGATTTGTTATTCCGATACTCTTGAAGTGCTTTCATTGCACGATAGAGATCTGTATCAAGTTGTACCTGATATTTTGTAAAAAGTGCCATATCATCACCTTGCGGTATTCGATGCACAATTTTTAATTTATGTTTTAAAGTGTAAGCAATATGATTGTTTTTGGTAGAAGCTAATTGAATTTTAACTCTCTTAGCAAGCATAGAAATCGCTGCTCTAAGCATGCCTGGCTTTTGAATAAATTCCTCCCAACTTAATTTATACTCCTCTTCATTTATGTCTTTCATATGGCGAGATGTCAGCGGCATTTTTTCTTTAATCATTTCGATTGTTAACGCTAAAGATGCATAACCACTTTCTTTAATTTCCTTTTCCAAAGTTTGTGCGAACATATAGTGCGCTTCAGTAAGTTCTGATATATCTTCTGCGGTAAATTTTTTATCGCTATTGTGCTCAAAAAGTTGCGTGACGCTTTTGCACATCACTTCAGGCATCATCGAAATTTCCAATTTTTCAGCTTCAGCTTCGCGAAGTCTAATTTGACGGATGCAGGTGAGATAAATACGCTGGACTAAATGATATTCCATTGCATCTGTTGGTTGATACGCTTTGATAATTTCATCTTCTAGCAATTTAAATTGTTCTTGGTTTTCACCACGAAGAAGAGGGATCTTGGAAAATATGCCATGGATCATGGCATTCATGCTTGATCTTTGTTTGCCCTCAGATGTTGCAGGTCCGGTGGATTTTTTAGCATTTTCTTGATTAGCTTTAATTTGTGCTTCTGTTGACATTTCCAACACTTCTTTCTTGAATAATTAATCGAATTTTTTATATGGGGACGATAATAAAAATTTCAAGTAAATCAATCACATATGTCAAGTTTCACTTTACATATCCTGAATCTTTAAAATAGATCGCAGATATTTAAAGAAAAGTAAGCGCATTTAAGATTAATCATCATTTTTTATTTAAGAATCTAGGAGCGACTTAAAATTTAATCCTGATGATAAAATTCACAACATGACAATCCTTGTGACAGGTGCTGCAGGTTTTATTGGCTCAAATTTTGTTTTGGATTGGTTTAGTCAATCAAAAGAAGATGTAGTCTCTTTGGATTTATTAACCTATGCAGGTAATTTAGAAAATTTATCTTCTTTAAACGGCAGCCCGCATCATCATTTTGTGCAAGGCGATATTGGAGACCGAAATTTAGTTTCAAGCCTCCTAAAAAAATACCAAGTAAGAGCGATTGTAAACTTCGCAGCTGAAAGTCATGTGGATCGATCAATTCATGAATCAAAAGATTTTATCGAGACCAATATTGTAGGTACCTACAACTTACTTGAATCAGCGAGAAGTTATTGGAATGATTTAGATAAAAATTTAAAACAAGATTTTCGTTTTTTACATATATCCTCAGATGAAGTTTATGGATCACGAGATTTAACTGATCCCCCTTCAAACGAAAGCGACCCATATAAACCTAATAGTCCATACAGTGCGAGCAAAGCCGCGAGTGATCATTTAGTCCGTGCATGGTTTCAGACTTATAAGTTGCCAGTCCTTACAGTGAATTCTGCCAATAATTATGGCCCATACCAATTCCCGGAAAAATTGATCCCTTTATGTATTTTGAATGCTTTAAAGGGTAAACCTTTGCCTATTTATGGAAATGGTCAACAAGTTCGTGATTGGCTTTATGTGAAAGACCATAGCGCTGCTATTAGTGAAATTTTAAAGCAAGGGCATATTGGTGAAACTTATAACGTTGGTGGACGGAATGAAAAAACAAATTTAGAAGTCGTTGAAACTTTATGTGCGATATTAGATGAGTTAAAACCAAAATCAAATGGCAAAAGTTATCGAGATCAAATTACTTTTGTGAAAGATAGGCCGGGTCACGACAGACGTTATACGATTGATGCTTCGAAATTAGAACGTGATTTAGGTTGGAGACCTCAAGAAACCTTTGAAACTGGACTTCGCAAAACAGTCCTATGGTATTTGGAAAATGCAGCCTGGATGGGCCATGTTGTGACGGGTGAATATCAAGATTGGATTCAAAAACAGTACCCATGAAAATCTTACTCACAGGCAAAGATGGTCAGGTTGGTTTCGCGTTACATAAAAAATTAGTGTCAGTAGGGGAGGTTATTGCGACTAATCGCAATGAACTTGATTTAGAAAACCCTGATGCAATTCGAGCATTTATTGAAAAAATTAAACCTGATATTATTATTAATGCTGCGGCTTATACAGAAGTTGATAAGGCAGAGACAGACATTGAATTGGCCCATAAAGTAAACACAGAAGCCCCTAGGGTTTTAGCAGAAAAAGCATCTCAACTTGATATCCCTATAATTCATTTTTCAACGGACTATGTATTTGATGGTTTAAAAAATGAGCCCTATGTAGAAGCTGATCAAACTAATCCTCAATCTGTTTATGGTCAGACGAAATGGAAGGGTGAAGAGGCAGTTCGTAATCACAAAAAACATATTATCTTAAGAACAAGCTGGGTCTTTAGTAGCCACGGACAAAATTTTTTAAAAACGATATTAAAACTTATTCAAGAAAAAACCTCTTTAAATATTGTAAGTGATCAAAGAGGTACGCCAACCTCATCAGCTATCTTAGCTGATGCTACTTATAGCATTGTAAAAACTATTTTAAATAAAACTAGCTTCAAAGATTTTGGGACATACCACGTCGCTCTCGAGGGGGAAGCTAACTGGTATCAATATGCGTGTTTTATTTCTGATGAAGCAATACGTTTAGGATTAAAAACGACAATGACTTCTCACGATATTAATAAGATCTTAAGTAATGCATATCCAACGCTAGCCAAACGACCTATGAATTCTAGGCTTGATATGACAAAGATTAAAACGACCTTCATGCTAGAATTGCCAAGCTGGGAAGAGGAAGTAGCGGCTGTAATTAAGATTGCTTTGAACAATTCTTAAAATGCATTTAATCAGAAAAATTATTTAAATATGAAAGTGACTCCTTTAAGTATTCCAGATGTGCTTTTAATCGAACCTCACGTATTTGAAGATTCACGCGGCTGTTTTTTTGAAAGCTTTAGAGACGATCTTTTTAGAAAAGAAACTTCATTAAAGGTTTCATTTGTGCAAGACAATCACGTAAGTTCGAGAAGGGGAGTTTTGCGAGGACTTCATTATCAACTCCCTCCACACGCTCAAGGCAAATTAGTCCGTGTTATTCAAGGAGAGGTATTAGATATTGCTTTAGATATAAGGAGATCTTCACCTACTTTTGGTAAACATGTAATAAATATACTATCAGCTAAAAATAAAAAACAAATATGGATACCTGAAGGTTTTGCTCATGGATTTTTAACGCTCTCTAGGAACTCTGAATTTTTATACAAAGTAACATCTTTATACAAAGCTGATTTCGAAAGATCCATTTTATGGAATGATCCAATTTTAAATATTTCTTGGCCAGCCAATATTGATATTATTACCTCTCCAAGAGACTCAAAAAGCGAAGCATTTTCTAAAGCATATATATTTGAAGATCTATGATGCATTTATCTATAAATAAAAAGAGATTTTTTGATCTTGCACTCGTTTTTTTCGCAATTATCTTATTTCTAATACCTTTTATATCTTTATGTATTGCAGTTCGGTTATCTTCAAAAGGGCCTGCTTTATACTGGTCAGATAGAGTTGGGCTTGAAAATAAAATTTTCAAAATGCCTAAATTCAGAACTATGCGAATAGAAACACCAAATGTAGCTACACATTTGTTAGATAATCCGACGTTTTTTTACACGCCTATAGGCTCTTTTTTAAGAAAAAGTAGTTTCGATGAAATCCCCCAATTATGGAGTATTCTTTTAGGTCATATGAGTTTCGTTGGGCCGCGGCCTGCACTGTTTAATCAATATGACTTGATCCAATTAAGATCAAAAGCTGGTGTTAGTCGTTTGCTCCCTGGATTAACTGGCTGGGCTCAAGTGAATGGCCGAGATCATTTATCTATTATGCAAAAGGTAAACTTGGATGTAGAGTATTTGAATCGTAAATCTTTTCGTTTCGATTTATATATATTATGGATTACTTTTTTAAAAGTAATCGGACAGGATGGCATTTCACATTAATAGAGATATTAATTCAATGGGCGTATGAAAAAATTAACTTTAAATTTGCGTAGCATATTTGCTTTTACTCATGATATTTTCGCGGTAGTTTTTACTTGGTTTGCCGCTTATGCATTTCGTTTTAATTTTGATATTCCAGCCGAGCATTATGCAAATGCATATCAATCATTATGGATTGTTTTGTTTTTTTATGGCTTAGCTTTTCTTTTTTCTCGTTTCTATAGGGGTACCTGGCGTTTTGTAGGTCTTTTAGATCTTAAGCGTATATTTATTACAGTAATAACTACATCAATTGCTTTAAATGCCCCCTTCTTTTTTTCAGGTTATTCATTTTACATACCTAGATCAATTTTAATCCTACATCCAATTTTACTTATATTGGTGATAGGCGGTAGTCGGTTTATGTATCGAATATTTAAAGAATATATAGCTTATGGGTCACATAATTCTTCTGGATCGCCTCTGATTATAATTGGCGCAGAAGATGCAGCTGTTTCATTAATTAAAGATATACAAAAGGCTAGAGCGTGGAATGTAATAGGAATCCTAGATAATATTACTCAAATGCATGGCAGAGAAATCCTGGGAGTTAAGGTTTATGGAGGAATCAACCTTCTCCCTAAAATTACAAATGCCTACAAGGTCAAGAATGTTATTATTTTGATGACGGAAGCAAGATTTCAAGATCGATCTGAAGCAATAAATTTAGCTAATCAATTAAAACTTAAAGTTTTAATAGCTCCTAAAATTGATGATTTGATAACTGGTAAAGTAACAATCTCACAGATTAGACCCATTGAAATTGAAGACTTGCTTGGCCGCGAATCTGTCGATTTAGATAATTCTGGCATAAAAAATTTAATAAAAGATAAAGTGATTATGGTTACAGGCGCTGGCGGCTCTATTGGCTCTGAGCTCTGCCGACAAATTGCTAAATTTAAACCTAATAAAATTATATGTTTTGATATCTCTGAGTATGCCCTATATCAGTTACAGTCAGAATTGAGTAGATTGGCAATTAATACGGAAACAATTTACTTAGTAGGAGATATTAAAAATAAAAAATCTTTAGAGAAAATCTTATCACTTTATAGACCAGCACTTTTATTTCATGCGGCAGCTTATAAGCATGTGCCCATGATGGAGCAGAATAATGTTGCTGAAGCGCTAAATAATAATGTTTTTGGCACTTATATTTTAGCTAAAGCTTGTCAGAAAGCTAAAGTTGAAAAATTTATTCTTGTTTCTACTGACAAAGCTGTTAATCCAACGAATGTTATGGGAGCAAGTAAACGATTGGCTGAAATGGTGTGTCAAGGAATGCAGAAAGAAAGTGGCACAAAGTTTTTGATGGTTCGTTTTGGTAATGTTCTTGGAAGTAGCGGGAGCGTAATTCCGAAATTTCGCGAACAAATTAAAATGGGTGGGCCTATTACCATCACCCATCCAAAAATTACACGTTATTTTATGTCTATTTCGGAGGCTGCTCAGCTTGTTATACAAGCAGGGCTGATTGGGGATCGAGGTGAAATTTTTGTGCTGGATATGGGCAAACCTATTAAGATAAAAGATCTGGCAAATAAGATGATAGAGCTTTCCGGATTCCAGAAAGGTGAAATTGCAATTAAATATATAGGCCTCAGACCAGGCGAAAAGCTCTACGAAGAATTGCTTGCTGACCAAGAACTTTCTCTACCGACATCACATAAGAAAATTAAAACAGCTAAAGCCAAGCATTTTGATGCTCGTTCATTATCAAAATTATTGACTTGGATTGAATCTACGAATATTTACAACGAAAATCGTATTAAAAAAGAAATGACTAAATGGGTAAAAGAATATAATCCTTATTTAAATTAATAAGAGCTTTTATTCATCAGACTTTTTGATAAAAATGCCATCAAACTGTAACATCTGTCCCGTTTTTGTATTCCAATAACCAGGAATGATAGACCATAAACGAAAGTTATATTTTTTTAAAAAAGTTAGAAAATATTCGTAAGTTTTTTGTTTTTCGTAGAGCGTTTCTGTTGAGAGCTCTAATTGAATGCCGCTTATATTCCTTAGGTTTTTAATTGATCCCTTGAGCACTTCAGATTCAAAGCCTTGTGTATCAATTTTCAAAAAAACTTTATTGGATTTTTTAACGTAAGAATTAAATACTGAATCTAATGTAGTAACCCCTACATTTATTTTTTTTACATATCTTGTATCTGGCGTATTAGATAATAATCTTTGTGTAATTTTAAGAAATGATGAACTGTAAGAATTTTCTGAGACATTTATAATTCCAGCCCCTCTCTTTGAGCCTAAAGCTATTCTTTCATGAACAATCCATAAAGGATCTTTTTGTGAATTTTTTGATAGCTTTTTATGTGCCTCGGGCAAAGGCTCAAAAGAAATAATCTTTCCTTTGTAACCTTCTCTTCTTGCATCATTTGCGTATTGACCTACATTTGCCCCAACATCGAAAAGAATATCTATTTTATGCTCAATTAAGGTATTTTTCCTTTTTGGCGTTATATTAAAGCCAATATAAAGAAATGCATGTTTAATATATTCTTTAATTGCTGTTTTCATAAGTTACTTAAGATGCTAGCATAACTATCGTATTCAGTTTAAAAAAATTAAGGGGTTACGCATGTATAAAACATTAATAAAATCTTTAACGAAGAAAGTTCTTAGTAAATTACGTCTCAAATACATCCCCAAGGCTCTTGTAAGTGAAGATTACCAAGTTAAATTGCCAAGCGATTTTTTTTCCAAATATACTAAGAATTTAAATATTATAGATCTTGGATCGGAATGTTATTCCGGAGAAATGGATGCTTCATATAAAAATTTAATTTCTCACTATTCATGCAATGTTTATTGTTTTGATATTCAGGATAACAAAACTCTTAAAATTTTAGCGCCGGGTAGCAATTTTATTTCCATTCAAGAGGCTGTTTTTGACGGCACTGAAACTAATTTTTACGATTGCAATCCACCTGCAGCGAGCGGCATCTACCCGCCCAATAAACCAGTATGGGATCGAATTGGTTTGCCACTTGAAATAAAAAAAGTAAAAAGAATTAAAACAAAAAAACTTGATGATTTAATTCCTAAAAATGTCTCAATTGATTTTATCAAGCTGGATATTCAAGGTGCAGAAATTACAGCGCTTACAAATGGCGCAGATGTTTTAAAAAACGTCTCATTTGTTCAGGCTGAGGGAGATTTTATAGAATTGTTTGAAGGTGGAGCCCCACTATTTCCCGAGGTTTTTAACTTCATGAAGTCTAAAGGATTTACTTTCTTTTCTTTTGGTAGTTTAGGTTTATTTAGCCTTGCAGGAGTTAAAAGAATATTAGGTAATGGTAGTCCAGAATTTTATCACAATCATTTTTGGTCTAAACAAATTGGTTTTTCTTTAGGTATTTTTTATAGAGGCCCCGAATATTTTAAAAATGACCCAGCTAAGATCCTTAATTCTGCAGCAATAGCTCATGCTTCATATAATGCATATGATTTAGCAAGGCTTATACTTACTGACGGGGTAAAGTATATTCCTAATGGGAAAAAAATTCTTGATGAGTACGAATCTTTGTTACGTAAAAATAATTTAATTTAATTTTTTTTTGAAGGGATTGTTTAAGGTTTTTTACGGCTATCCTATTTTTTTACCATTTTTATTTTCTAACTTAATTACCCGCATCAAATTAGCAAGTCTTTAAACTTAATATAAAGTAAATTTAAATAAATATTCATGATTACTTTCAATTCTTCATATGAAGAACTTTTTTATCAGTCACTCAGGATTAGACTTGTAGAACAAAAAATTATTGAGCTTTATCCATCTGATAAAATACAAAGTCCTGTTCATTTATCTATTGGACAAGAGTCTGTTGCGGTTACTCTATGCAGTCAATTAAGAGATGATGATTGGGTATTTATAAATTATCGTGGACATGCTTTTTATTTAGCAAAAAAGGGTCCGATGCCAGAATTATTTGCTGAGCTATTTGGCAAAAGAACTGGTTTATCAAAAGGTAAAGCCGGATCAATGCATCTTGCAGATCCCAAGCATGGGTTAATGGGTTCCTCGGCAGTTGTTGGCTCAACAATCTCTCATGCTGTTGGAGCAGCGTTAGCATCTAAAATTCGGGGGGAAAAAAGAGTTTTTGTTGCAGTGTTTGGCGACGGAGCAACTGAACAAGGTGTTTATCACGAATCACTAAATTTTGCTTCTTTACACAAATTGCCTATTTTGTTTTTATGCGAAAATAACGGCCTTGCTGTCCATGCCTCTTTAGCTGAGAGACAATCTTACAATTTACTTGCTCATGCAAGATCCTACGGAATTGAATCGACCCTAATTGAAGAAAGTTATAATTTTACTGAATTGAGTGATTTTTTTTCTTTATCTATCGAGAAAATAAGAGAACATTCTTTGCCTTTATTGGTTGAAGTTAAAACCTGTCGCTATAAAGAGCATGTCGGTACTTCTGATGATTTTCATGCTGGATATAGAAGTATTCAAGAAGTTAGAGAATGGCAATTGAAAGATCCGCTTATAAATGATAAAACCCTCATAGATAAATTCATTCCGTTTATTCAAAAAGAAATAGATATGGCAGTTATATTCGCTGAAAAATCTCCTTTTCCTACAATAGATGATTTATTAACGGATATTTTTTAAGTGGAACCCTTAAAGTTGAAATATAGAGAAGCCTTGACTGAAGCAATGGCAAAAGCTATGAGGAAGCCTAATACACTTCTAATTGGCCAAGGTGTAACTGATTATAAAGGTATCTGGGGAACAACCTTAGGTCTTGCAGAAAAATATCCTGATCGCGTTATCGAGACCCCTTTGTCTGAAGATGCTATAGCAGGTATTTGTCTTGGTGCTTCATTGAATGGTATGTATCCAATTAATACACACATTAGAGTAGATTTTAGCCTTTTAATTTTTAATCAATTGATCAATCTAATTGCCAAATATAAATATATGTTTGGAGGTTTATTTGAAATTCCAATGATGTTTCGTTTAGTCATTGGAAGAAGCTGGGGTCAGGGTGCTCAACACTCACAAAGTCTGCAGTCTTTATTAGCCCATATTCCAGGCCTTGTCGTAATAATGCCCTCTAATTCACAGTCTATTTTAGAGAGTTATGATTATGCATTAAATCATTATAGAGGCCCAGTTGTAATGCTTGAGCATCGACTTATGTATGAGCTGGAGTTTGAACAAAGAAATGAAAATAACCATCCATTTGAAACTCGAGTTGATCGAAAAGGGACTGACATTACAATTATTGCAACATCGGTTATGGTTCTTGAGGTTAGAAGAGCATGCGATTACCTAGAGAAATTTGGGATTTATCCAGAAATTATTGATTTACACTCGATTTCACATCCAAATCGAGAATTAATTTTTAATAGTGTTAAAAAAACTGGACGTTTACTAGTTGCTGACACCTCATGGCTCCCTTATGGGGTCGCTGCTGAAATGAGCAGAATTATTTCAGAGAGAGACCCAAGTATTCTAAAAAAACCTATCAAATCCTTAGGCATGGCATATGCGCCTTGCCCGACAGCAAAAGTATTGGAGGATATGTATTATCCTGATGTTCATGATTTAGTTTTATCGGTTCTTGAGCTTACCGATAAAAAAGCTACACAAAAGATTCCCATCCCCATAAAAACCCCAATGACAGATTTTTATAAACATTTTAAAGGACCGTTCTAGTTATGGCTGAAAATCATATAGCAATTAATTTTCCTGAAGATATTACAAGGGAATTAGAGGGAAAAAGAGCTTTAGTTACCGGTGGAACAGGTATGATTGGCCGTGAAATTGTGCGCTTGCTTTTGGATCATGGGTGCCAAGTAACAAGCGTCTCTCTAGATGAATTAAAATTAGATTCTAGAGCAAAATATATTAAAGGTGATTTGTCAGATCTAAAATTTTGCTTAGATATTTCTTCTAATATTGATTTTGTCTTTCATGTAGCTGGGATAAAAGGCTCAGTTGTGGTAACTAAAGAAAAGCCAGCTAGTTTTTTCGTACCTCTATTAATGATGAATACAAATATGTTGGAAGCTGCACGTCGAAATAATGTATCTAAAATATTGTATACAAGCTCTATAGGAGCTTATTCGCCAGCTGAGATTTTCATTGAAGAAAATGATGATTTTAATATTCCACCGATGGATATGTTTCCAGGCTGGGCAAAGCGAATGGCTGAATTGCAAATTCAAGCATATCAAATTCAATACAAGGTTAATAATTTTTCAATCGTAAGACCCTCAAATATATATGGGCCTGGAGATAATTTTGATGAGCAAAATGCAATGGTTATTCCATCACTTATTGCAAGAGTTCACAGAGGTGATGATCCAGTTCAAATATGGGGGGATGGCTCTTCGGAAAGAGATTTTCTTCATGCTACAGATGCTGCAATAGGCTCAATTTACGCTTGTCTTAAAGGTACCGATGGTAAGCCAATAAATCTAGGATGTGGTTATGGTATTACTATTAAAAATCTAGTTGAAACTTTGCAATTAATAACACCCTTTAATGCATTTTTTGATACCTCAAAACCAGCTGGATTCCCAAGAAGAATTATGGATATGACGTATGCAAAAAAGCGAATAGATTTTATACCACAAATTTCTTTGAAACAAGGATTAGAGCAAGCTTATAAATGGTATTTATCTAATTCACTAGAACATCTAAATAAACAAAATTATTTTAGAGGTTAATTTTTAATGCTGCCAATGCTAAAAGAAATTTATTTTCGAATGTATTTAATCCGTAGTTCGGAATTAAAAATTTGTGAGCTTTATCATGAAGATGAAATGAAAACGCCAATGCATATGTCAATGGGGCAAGAGGCAGCACCAGCAGCAATTTCATTAGCATTAGGCGATAAATCAAAAATTATTTCTACATACAGAAGCCATGCTCCATTCTTGGCCCACACCAAACAAGTTAATAAATTTTTTTGTGAATTATTTGGAAAAGATAATGGCACAGCTGCAGGAAGAAGTGGTTCTATGCACCTTGCCGATATTGAAAATAATTATATCTGCTCTACTGCAATTGTTGCTGCTGGATTACCGCTTGGGCTAGGCGTTGCTTTTTCCGAAAAATATAATTTGACTAATAATGTTTGTGTAGTTTATTTCGGCGATGGAGCAATTGAGGAAGGTTCTTTTTGGGAAACATTAAATGCAGCATCTTTAATGCAATTGCCGCTATTGTTTGTTTGTGAGGATAATGATTATGCTGTTCATACTAAAAAAAATGAGAGAAGGGGGTTTTCTTCCATAAAATCAATTGTCGAATCTTTCGAATGTGATTATATATTCGACGAATCTAACGATGCCGAAGACATTTACAATAAGTGTTTAATTGCAAAAAAAATTTTAGAAAATTCAAGGCCTGTTTTTTTTCATATTAAATGCATAAGATATTTAGAGCATGTTGGAATTAAAAATGATTTAGAGGCTTATTATAGAAATTCTTCTGATAAAGATATTCAAGTAAATTATGATGCCTTGCAATTAATAAGAAACAAACTAATTAATGCTTCTTCATTGGCAGAAGCTATTAAAATTGAAGATGAAATTGATCGGCAAATTAATACCGCAGTTAACTTAGCTAAACTATCAAGCTTCCCCAAAAAAAATGAGCTGTTAACCGGAGTGTATTTTGATTGAGTTAACCTTCTCAGATGCAATAAACAAGGCATTACACCTAGAAATGGAAAGGGATGACTCTGTTTTTGTATTTGGCATTGGCGTTCCTGATCAGATAAAAATATTTGGTACAACCAAGGGTTTGCTTGAAAAATATGGGAAGAAGCGTTGTTTTGATTCGCCTTTATCAGAAGATGCTATGACAGGATTGGCTATTGGAGCTGCAATATCTGGTCTTAGGCCTGTTCATGTTCATATTAGGGTTGATTTCTTATTGCTCACTATGAATCAATTGATAAATATGGCCTCCAGTTTCATTTACGGAACAAATGGGAATCATTCGTTACCATTGGTAATAAGAGCAATTATAGGAAGAGGATGGGGGCAAGGCTATCAGCATAGCAAGTCATTATTTTCTTATTTTACTCACATTCCAGGATTAATAGTTATAGCTCCAACATCACCTTCGGACGCACTTGGACTTTTACAATCAGCTATTAGATCAAATAGCCCAGTTATCTTCCTGGAACATCGATGGCTATATTGGGCTAAAGAATCTGTTGATAATAATTTCTCTTTGGTTGAAATTGGTAAAGGTAAAGTCTTGCGCAAGGGAAAGGCCGTTACAGTTGTTGCAATTTCCTGGATGGTGGTTGAAACATTGGTTGCAGCGAAAATTTTATCTGAGAAAGGCATTGATATAGAAGTTATTGATCCAAGAACATTAAGACCTTTAGATACAGAAATAATTTTTAATTCTGTTAAAAAAACTGGAAGGCTAATTGTGGCCGATTGTGATTGGATAAATTCTGGCTTTAGTGCAGAAATTCTCAGCTTAGTTAGCGAGCATTTATTTCAATATATGATTTCCTCGCCTGTAAGAATCGGTTTTGCAGATTGCCCATGTCCAACAGTCCGCATATTAGAAGATGAATTTTACCCAAATGCCGGAACCATTATTCACGCAGTTGAAAAAATGCTAGATAAACCTCTTTCTATCCTTGATGGCATAGATTTTTATAGCCATGAAAATAAATTTAAGGGCCCTTTTTAAGCTAAAAAGAAATATGATTGATTACGGATTTAAAAATAAGATAGCACTAATTACAGGCGGTTCTCGTGGTATAGGACTTTCGATTGCAGAATCTTTAGCAAAACAAGGCGCTCATATCATCATCTGCTCAAGATCGAAAGAAAATCTCGAAAGCGCCTCTAAAGCTCTAAAAAAACATAATGTTGAAGTTTTAACAATTAAAGTCGATGCATTGAAACAAGATGCAGCAGATTTTATTGTTAGTGAAATTAAAAAAAGATGGGATGGCGTTGATATATTAATTAATAATGTTGGCGGCGGCGGTCGATGGGGCAATGAGAGAGTTGAAATTACGAATGATTCAGTTTGGAGTGAAGTTTTTCAGAAAAATGCATTGATTGCAGCGCTTTTAACATCCAAGCTAATTCCTCACATGCTCAAGAGAAAATGGGGGAGAGTTATAACGATTTCCTCAATATATGGCAAAGAAGGAGGAGGCAGGCCTTGGTTTGCAATGGCAAAATCTGCCGAGGTTGCTTTAATGAAATCATTATCTCTTACCAATTATCTTGTAAGAAGTGGAATTACTTTTAACACAGTTGCTCCAGGCGGTATTTATATTAAAGGCGCTGGTTTTGAGGAGGAGCTTACTAAAAATCCAATCAAATTTAAAAAAATGATCGAGGATGAATATCCTCTCGGAAGGATGGGAACGCCAGAAGAGGTTGCTAATGTAGTAACTTTTTTATGCTCAGAGCAAGCATCTCTTGTTAACGGCTCACAAATAACTGTTGATGGAGGCCAAACGAAATCATTTTGATTTTAATTTCATTGGAAATATTTTGATTAAACTATCTATTTTAGTAGCAAGTAAAAATCAGGCTAAATATATACCGGATATGCTGTTGGCATTAAAGGCCCAATCCTTTCAGGACTTTGAACTAATAGTTGTTGATTCATTTTCATCAGATGGCAGCATTAAACTATTTGAGTCTTTTAAGAAATCAAGAATCTTTCTTAGGGAATGTAGTGCAGAGGATGCACATTTGTTTGGGCTTCAAAAAGCAAAAGGTGAATATATTATGCTAGCCACTACATCAGATTATTTGTATAGCTTTAAATGGTTAGAAAGAGCAATTAATGTATTGGATTCCAATAAAGATATTTCTTTGGTCTGGGGATCGGCAGTAAACATTAATGACCGAGGTATTATTAGAGGAGTCTGGGGTGATCATTATCTTTATAATTACCCTCCAAATAAATTCGATTATTTCTCATATTGGCTTTTTAATCCATACCTGCCTGAATTAAATTTTATTGTAAAAAAGAATGTATATAAATATTGTTTAAAAGATAATGATCCCTTAGGATATATATATAAATTTCTTCTTAATTTTACTAAAAATGGTTTTTTGCCTCTTTATATTCCTGAATTAGCGCATGCAGGAAGATCTCACCCTAATAATCTTACTACTAAAAATCGTTTTTACGATTTTATACAATACAATTGGCTTCTAAAAAGGAAACAATATATTTATTTTTTTGCAATAATTTTTGGTATTCAAAAACATATTTTTATAGATGGTAATTTTCAAGCAATAAAACATTTGTCTTTTTTTGAAAGAATACTCTTACCATTAAAACTTTTAAAAATATATGCATTTGAAGCACCTAAAACAATTTTCAGGAAATTTAAAAGAGTTATATTTTTAAAGTTAGACTAAATAGATTGGAATGAAAATTAAAAAAACAGCATTTATTACTGGAATTTCAGGAATGGTTGGCTCACATTTAGCTGATTTTATTATTGAAAATACTGATTGGAATATTGTCGGGCTTATTAGATGGAGAAGCCCATTGGAAAATATTAGCTCCTTAACTAAACGCATTAATAATAATGATCGAATTAGTCTTGTTTATGGGGATTTACGAGACACAGTGTCTATTGATAAAGCTATTGAAAAAACTAAACCGGATTATCTTTTTCATTTAGCAGCTCAAAGTTATCCTTTAACCAGCTTTGAAGCGCCTTTGGACACCCTAGATACGAATATACAAGGCACAGTAAGAGTTTTAGAGGCGTTAAAGAAATATAAAAATGATTGTATTGTCCATATTTGTGCTTCTTCTGAAGTATTCGGGCGTGTACCAAAGGAAAAATTGCCTATAGATGAAGAGTGCAGTTTTCATCCAGCTTCTCCATATGCAATTTCAAAAGTTGGTACTGATTTAGTAGGTAGATTTTATGCTGAAGCCTATCATATGAATATCATGACAACTCGCATGTTCACCCATACCGGCCCTAGACGAGGCGATGTTTTTGCTGAATCTAGCTTTGCTAAACAAGTGGCAATGATAGAGAGAGGGTTGATTCCACCTGAAGTAAAAGTTGGAAATTTAAACAGTTTACGAACGATAGCAGATGTCAGAGATGCAGTGAGGGCATATTATCTGCTAGTTACTGTTAATCCAATTCCTGGCGAATATTATAATATTGGAGGATCTCACACGTGCACAATTGGCGATGTATTGAATAAAATTATCTCTCTGTCAAGCTATGCTGGAAAAATTCAAATTAAAGAAGATGCCTCTAGGTTAAGGCCAATTGATGCAGATTTACAAATCCCTAATACTAAAAAATTTCGTGACCATACTGGATGGGAGCCAAATATACCCTTTGAAAAAACAATTAGAGATCTGCTTGACTACTGGAGAGAAAAAGTTGTTAAAGACGGTTCAAGCTTACTAACTAGATAATGTCTGATCATTTTACAAAAGTTTTTGAATCTAACTATTTTTTTGTAGAGCAAAGCAATAAAAAATATGACAATAATGATTCTTATTATAGAATCAACGAAAAAGATTCTGTTATTTGTTGTATATTAGATCAAGAGATCGTTTTATATTGGTAGAGCAAGATAGGCCAGCCATAGGTCTGCTGACCTTAGAGTTTCCTGCTGGCCAAATTGAAAATAATGAACAACCATTAGCTTCAGCTGAAAGAGAGTTTTACGAAGAGACTTCGCTGTATGCAAAAATGTCCTGCGTTGGAAAATTTAGTATTATGCCTAACAGATCGACTAGTCATGCATATGGCTTTTTCGGTTTTACAGAGAATTTTGTCACGAAAAAAATGCATGGAATTAAGGTTCGAGAAATTAAAAGAGGTAAGCTAGAAGAAATTATTTTATCTGGAAAATTTCAGCATATGGCAGGATTAGCAGTTTTAAAAGCTGCAGAACTCTACTTTGAGTTTAATATATTTAACGATAAAATTTCTGACATTGAAGAATCTTTGATAAAGTCTAAAAATAAAGAAAGATTGAGATTATGAGTAAAAAAGTTAACTACAATGATTCTGTTCTTAAAGATGTAATGATTATTAAGCCAGAAACATTCTATGATCACAGGGGTGAATATGTCGAAATTTTTAATAACGAAACATATAATTTAAAAAATTTAAATTTAAATTTCGTTCAAGATGATATTTCAATTTCATCTAAAAATGTGCTCAGAGGCATTCATGGTGATAATAAAACATGGAAATTAATTTCATGTTTATATGGCAGTTTTTATTTCGTAGTTGTTAATAATAATCCAAAATCAGAACAATATAAAAAATGGCAATCATTTTTACTTAGCGATAAAAACCGATTGCAAATTTTAGTTCCACCTAATTTTGGAAATGGCCACTTAGTTATCTCTGACACAGCTATTTTTCATTACAAACAAACATCTTATTACGACCCATCATCTCAATTTACAATTAAGTGGAATGATCCTGAGTTCTCAATTTGGTGGCCTATCAAAGACCCTATTCTATCGAGACGTGATGATTTAGGCCAATTTGTCGATTAATACAGGAGTATCAATTGTTTAAAAATAAAAATGTTTTGGTCGCTGGTGGCGCAGGATTTATTGGAAGTCATTTAATTTTAAGGCTATTAAAATTAGGCGCGAATGTTAGCGCTACATTACATATCAAAGAACCTTTTATTAAGGATTCTAAAATTAATTATTTACGTTGCGACCTTAGAAATCCTGAAGATTGTTTAAGAGTTACGAAGAGTGTGGATTACGTGTTTATGTGTGCAGCTAACACGTCAGGGGCTGCAGTCATGACCAAAAATCCCTTGGCTCATTTAACACCAAATATTTTAATGAATATTTCAATGCTTGATGCAGCGTATGAAAACAATGTAAAAAAGTTCTTATTTATTAGTAGTAATACAGTTTACCCATTGACGGACTTTCCTGTAAAAGAAGAGGATGTTACTAATGAATTTTATGATAAATATTTTATTGTCGCGTGGATGAAGAGGTTTACTGAAATTGTCTGTCAAATGTATTCCGAAAAAATTTCTAAGCCTATGGATGTATGTGTAGTTAGGCCGGCCAATGTGTATGGTGAGTTTGAGGATTTTGAATGGGAAACTTCTCACGTAATACCAGCTCTTATTCGTAAGGTTGTGGAAAGAATGGACCCCCTTGAGGTTTGGGGGGATGGTAATGATTTAAAGGAGTTTATTTATATCGATGATTTTATAGACGGCCTTCTACTATCCATGGAAAAATTAACTGGATTTGATCCTATTAATATAGCAATTAGTAATCCCTGCACTGTCAAGGAGATTATTAACTTATTAGTTTATTTAGATGGGTATGAAAATGCAAATATCATTTATGACTCATCGAAGCCCAGTATGATTCCAAAAAGACTGATAGATAATCAAAAAGCTGTTAATAAACTCGGATTTACGCCGAAGGTTTCCTTAGAAGAAGGCCTTAAAAAAACCTTAAAATGGTATCGATCTTCAATAGATAATGATAATAAGTAAAACCCCCTTTAGAATTTCATTTTTCGGAGGAGGAACAGATTATCCAGCATGGTATGAAGAAAATGATGGATCAGTTATTAGTATGGCTATTAATAAGTATTGTTATATAACCTGCCGTTATTTACCACCTTTTTTTGATTACAAATACCGTATTAGATATTACAAGCGAGAAGAAACAAATAGCATAGACGAGATACAGCATCCTGTTGTAAGAGCCGCTTTAAAATATATGAATGTTCAAAATGGTGTTGATATAGTTCACCATGCAGACCTTCCAGCCCAATCTGGCTTAGGGTCTAGCTCGACATTTACTGTTTCTCTTTTAAATGCTTTTAGAGCTTTGAAAAATATTAATAGCGATAAATATGAACTAGCAAAAGATGCAATTTTTATTGAACAAAAATTAATAATGGAAAATGTCGGCTCACAAGACCAGGTAGCAGCAGCCTATGGTGGTTTTAATAAAATAGATTTCAGTAGTTCTGATGGGTTTAAAGTAAAGCCAATTTTTTTAGATGATATTTCGAAGGTTACTAGTCATATGCTGCTTTTTTTCACTGGGATTATGAGGTCAGCGAGCGATGTTGCTCAAGAGCAGATTAAAAATATCCCCAAGAATAAAACCCTTCTCCAGGAAATGATTCTCCAAGTCAATGAAGCGACGAAGCTACTAAATAGTCAAATAATTGATATGAAATTATTCGGAAGTTTATTAAATGAGCAATGGAGAGTAAAAAAATCACTTGCATATAATATAAGCAATAATGAAATAAATACAATTTATGATATAGGGATGCAGTGTGGTGCCTATGGTGGCAAAATATTAGGTGCGGGTGGAGGAGGTTTTATATTATTTTTAGCCAAGCCCTCAAGTCATAAAACTATTATTCACGCATTAAGCAAGCTTATTAATGTTCCTGTTGATATAGATTTAAATGGAAGCCATATTATATATTCGTCAGGCTCTGAAAATTTTTAGGCAAATGAGTAAATTTCAAAAAGAAATATTTGATCTTGATGTTCTTGTTCTTTGCGGTGGACTTGGAACTCGAGTTAAAGATATATTAGGGAATACTCCTAAATCTATGGCTAGAATTAATGAACTTCCATTTTTAGATCTTATAATTAACCAATTAAAAAAAAATGGTATTTCTAAAGCTATTTTTTGTGTAGGATTTGAATCGAAAAAAATAATTGAGCATTATGAGAGTCGGAAAGATTTTATATGTATTTTTTCCAAAGAGGATATTCCACTAGGAACAGGTGGTGCTATCAAAAATGCATTAAAACACATAAAGACTGAGAGTTTTATTGTTTTAAACGGCGACTCAATTTGTGATATTAATTTTAGTTTTTTTCATTCGTATCATCTTGCAAAGAAAGCGTTTATTTCAATTGCAGTTGTCGAGAATCTAAATTCTAATAATCGAGATTTTGGAAGTATTTTTTTAGATGATAACTCTAGAATTAATTCTTTTCATGAAAAGAAAAAAGAAGAACATTTTACATGCGTTGCATCATATATAAATGCAGGTGTTTATTTATTTAATAAAAGAATCTTTAATTTTTTTTCGCATAAAAATAAATCGTTTTCACTAGAAAATGATATATTCCCTGAGATTATTGCAAAAAAAAATTGCTTTGCATTTATTCTAAAAGGAAAATTTTATGATATCGGAACCAAGGAGAGATTGGCAAATGCAGAAAAAAATTTGTCAATATTTTTTGATTAATTTAATGTAAGTTTTTTATCTGCAAATATAAAATTATTAGATGATAAACCATTGCCTTTATTATTCATTATTTTGTTAAGTATTTTCGGTGTGATTTCAACGTAATTATTATCCGCAAAGTATGATTTGTAACCATTTTTCCACATTAATTGAAAAAGCTTTTTAGCATCTGTAAATTTTCTTTTGCTGGTTATTGGAATATGTTCGTTAAATGAAACTTCAATTATCCATATTGGCTTAGGATTTAGCTGGAGAGTTTTTTCTGCCCCATAAAGCATTTCTAGTTCATATCCTTCAATATCTGCGACTATCAAAAGTCTTTCTTTAGCAAACCTCTGGGCAACAGAATTATCTAAAAGAGTCGTTGGCACAATTTTATAGTGTTGCAAATCTGAACCAGCCCATTTTTTTACCAGGGAGGCGCCAGTTCCATATCCATAGAGTTTTTTTAATTCACTTGTGCTTCCTAATGCAACTGGAAAAATCTCAACCCCTTTCACCCAGTTATTTAAAATTAGATTCTTATAAAGTATATTGAGATTTGAAATTAAAGGCTCAAAGGCTGTAACTTCTTTGCCCATTTTCATTGCGATACATACATAGTAGCCTACATTCGCACCTATATTAATCATCCTATCACTTTTTGATAATTGATTTTTAACAACATTTGTTTCTTCAATTTCAAAAGTACCATTTTCCATTAAGAGTGTGCCAGAAAAAAAATAGCCCTCAGGATGCTTGTTTGTTCTCATCAGAATAAACTGGTAGATAATTACCCTAACCCAATATGCTAAGTAAGGAACCTTTTTGACAAGAGTTTTGATCTTATTGAGTTTTTTCATGGAATTCAGACCTATTTGATATTTATCATTTACATTATAATAGGAAACAAATTTAAGCAGAGCTTTACTTAATGATCAAAAATAGGAATAGTACCAGTGTTTACCCCGTCATATTATGCGGCGGGTCTGGAAAGAGATTATGGCCAGTATCTAGAGAGTCTATTCCAAAGCAATTCTACGATTTTTTCGGAAAAGGCTCTTCCTTCCAGAGCTCAGTAAGCCGCTCATTATCAATAAAATTCAAAGGAATTAATTTAAAAACTCCTCTTGTAATTACGAACAAGGACTATAAATTTTTAGCCCAAGACCAAGTAAAGAATATTTCTAATTTTGATTTAGATTATATATTAGAGCCTGAAGGTAAAAATACTGCACCCTCTTTAACTTTGGCTGCATTAAATTGCTATCAAAATGATAAAGACTCAGTGATGGTAGTTTCTTCTTCTGACCATTTCTTGCCCAATATAAATAATTTTGTTTCAACGATTGAAAAAGCAATTAAAATTGCAAAATCTAATGATTTTGTCCTTGTAGGTGTTAAGCCAACTAATCCTAGTAGTGAGTTTGGGTATATTGAGTGCAATAAGGACTTAAAAAATAAATCAGCATTGCAAGTCCTTAATTTTTATGAAAAACCTTCCCAAAATTCTGCAAAAAGTTTTTTGTCTAAAGGAAATTTTTTATGGAATGCTGGAATTTTTGTTGTTAAAGCTCAAGTATGGCTTGAGGCCATAGAGTTTTTCGACACTAAACTTTATGGGTTATGTAAAAAATCTTTCGAAGATCGAGAATGTAGTGCTAATTTCATTAGTCCAAGTCATATTTTTTTTAAAAAAATAAAAAGTAATTCTATAGATTATGCAGTTTTACAAAAGTGCAAAAATACGAAATTTTCTTTAAGGGCTGTTGAATTAAAATCTAGATGGCATGATTTAGGTACTTGGAATAGTTTTTGGCAGTTATTTAAAAATAAGTTTTCATCTAATCTTATATTTGGAGATGTAATTGCCACAAAAATAAGTAATTCAATAATTTATTCAACATCCCGGCTCGTTGTAGCTAATAATTTAGATGATATTATTTTAGTTGAAACGCCTGATGCCATAATGATTCGAAAGAAATCCTGCCTTGAGAGTCAGGGCGAAATTATAGAATTACTCAAAAAAACTAAACGCCTTGAAGGAAAATTAAATCGAAAAGAATTTCGCCCTTGGGGCTGGTTTGACGTCTTGGACTCCTCGAACGGCTATAAAGTTAAAAAAATATTTATTAACCCAAATTCTTCTCTAAGTTTACAAAAGCACAATAAAAGATCTGAGCATTGGGTTGTTATAAAAGGTGAGGTAAATGTAATTTGTGGCTTTAAGAGATTGCGATTGAAAGAAAATGAGTCTTTTTTTGTTCCAAAAAATATTAAACATAGATTATTTAACAAATCTAAAGACCCAGTCGAGATTATTGAGGTTCAAACAGGAGAATATTTGGAGGAAGATGATATTATTCGTTTTGAAGATAATTACCAAAGACCTTTGAAAGGTGAATCGTGAAAAAAGCTCTAGTTCTTGGCGGTGGCGGTTTTATAGGATCTCACATGGTTCGAAAGTTAAAAAACGAGAATTTTTGGGTTAGATCTGTTGATTTAAAATACCCAGAATTTTCAGAAACAGAAGCAGATGATTTCATTTGCGCGGATCTCGCCGATCCCATAATTGCCAGAGATGCTATTGATACGAAGTTTGATGAAATTTATCAGTTTGCTGCGGATATGGGTGGAGCTGGTTTTATATTTACTGGTGACAATGATGCTGACATTATGCATAATTCGGCATTAATTAATCTCAATGTCTTAGAAGCAAGCCTAAGACGTAATTCAAGAAAAATATTTTATTCATCCTCTGCTTGTATTTACCCTGAACATAATCAGATTGACCCCTTAAAACCAAATTGTGAAGAGTCATCTGCATACCCAGCAAATCCTGATAGCGAGTACGGTTGGGAAAAACTTTTTAGCGAAAGGTTATTTTTAGCATTTGCTAGAAATTATAATTTCGATATACGAATCGCACGTTACCATAATATTTTTGGTCCTGAAGGTACCTGGCGCGGCGGAAGAGAAAAGGCCCCTGCTGCAATTTGCAGAAAAATTGCGCAAGCAAAAAATGGAGACAGCATTGACGTTTGGGGTGACGGAAATCAAACTAGATCTTTTTTGATTATTGATGAATGTATTGAAGGCACATTGAAATTAATGAGATCCAATTATACCGGCCCAGTTAATATTGGCTCAGAAGAAATGGTTTCAATCAATCAATTAGTTTCTATGATTGCAGATATAAGCGAAAAAAAAATAAAAATTAATAATATAAAAGGGCCTGAAGGGGTTCGTGGTAGAAATTCTGACAATAAATTAATTCAAGAGAAATTGAACTGGAGACCATCTAAACCTCTAACTTGGGGGCTTGAAAAAACCTATCATTGGATTCAAGATCAAGTTTTAAGTTTAGATGTCAAATCGTATTGATTAAAAAAGCGTTGCAAATTTCCTTACTGGGACTTCTAGGGAGTTTTGTTGGTTTTTTTTGTCAAATACTTACTGCTAAATACTTCGGCGCAACGTCAAGCTACGACTTATTTGTAGTAGCCAGCACGTACCCACTTTTTGTTACAGGACTGATAACGACAAGTTTAAATCATTATTTAATTCCTGAAATATCAAAAAAGACAAAAAAAAATTTCCGTAATAAGTTTTGTTTCTCTATTCTTTTAAGTTTTTTATTTTTAAGTTTATTTATAGCATGCGCAGGCTATTTAGTATCACCATTTCAAATGTCTTACTTTGGAGCATCTAATAGCGATGAGTTTATTAAGATAGCTCAAATATATTGGTTAGCGACATCACTAATTCCAATTATTTCACTTTTTCAATCGATAAACATAGTCGGAAATAATGTAAATTATGTGGGTAAAGCGAATTTAATTCCAGTCTTAACCACCTTATTTTTATTTTTAGTCTTTAGAGATAATTTTGGACTAACACTTTTAGCTTATAGTCTATTGATAGGTAACATTATTAGTCTTCTTTACCTTGTCAAATTCAGTATTAATCCAATAAATATTTACAAGCTCACCATAACTGACTATAAATGCCTAAAAGAATTTTATAAAAAAATTCCACTAATTATTCTATCAATTCTATGCTATGTCATTTTCCAATCTAGCGACGTTTATTGGTGTAAATTTTTATCAGCATCGAGTCTTTCATACGTAAGTTATTCGCAGCGATTTCTTGTGGCTTTTACGACATTAAATATTTCATGGCCTATTCAAGTATTCTTACCACATCTATCAAATAGCATAAATTCTGGAAAAAAAACTGACGCTATGCGAAACATAATTAAAATTTTCAGAATATCTGCCACATTGCTAATATTTCAGTGTGTATTTTTTTACTTTTATTCAGAAAATATTATTTCAATCTTATTGGAAAGGGGTTTGTTCGATTCATTAGCTACAAAAAATGTTTCTGGACTTTTAGAAGTTTCGATTTTTTCAAGTATATTTTTTTCTGGGTCAGTGGTACTTTTGAGATATTTATTTGCTGAGGGCAATTATAAATCAACGGCGGCATCTGGCTTATTTATTACAATTATTTATTTTGGATTATCAGGAATGCTAACAAAGTATTTTGGCGTAATTGGATTGTCAATTGCGTTTGTTTTATCCTGGTGTTTATTTTTTATAAAGTTACTTTTAAATGTCTTCAAAGGACAATGGCAGTTAATTATTAATACAGAAAATTATTTATTTCTTAAAAACTTAGCAATATGTTCAGTTATGCATATAGCCTTTTCATTTATTCTGAGACATTTTTATATAATAATTTTCAAGGAAAACTTTTTTACTTTTATTGATTTGGCAGTAATTTTTTCGATTACATTTATTTTCTTTATTTTCTTAACTCTAAAAGTTTCTCCAATTTTTGAAATAAAAGAATTCTTTGGTAAATTCTCTAAGAATGTGTAGATTTTTAGAGAATTCTAGATTTAATATCCTAAGTCTTTTGCTTATTAGTTTTTTTCATATAACTCGTGGTTTTAAGTTTCTTAATAATTTACAAGTTGAAATTGCTACGATTTTTTTCTTACTATTAATTTTTATAAATTCTAATTTTTTAAAAATCAAGTATTTCAAATTTGATAAAGCTCTTCTTTTTTATTTAATTTCCATTTGCTCGATTACACTAATATTACTTTTTTTCTGGATTTCTGAAGACGATACCCAATGTCTTAAGGCCGCTTATTTTTATACCCTGCCGATATTCTATATTTATCTGTTACTAGCTAATTCAGGTCATGGGAACAATCCTGACAAAATTCTAAAATTTTACTCAACTTTTACTGCCTTACTTTCTTTTTTAAATATTCTAATGTTTATTGAAGTATACTTTTTACGGTTACATCCTTTTTTTACGGTTGAATTAGGCACGATACAGCCTAGAGTTTACGAGCATTACCTAACAGGAGTTCTTGGTGAAGCCTCGAGATACATCTCGTATTTTGGTGAGCCTTCAGATTTTGTTTGGATAATTGCCAGTGGTTTTTTTATTCTTCTCAAATATGAATTTTATTTAATGGCTTTCATTTCGCTATTTTCAATAATCATTTCTGGGTCAGGAGCTGTTCCAGTATTTTTATTAATCTTCATTTTCTGGTCTATTTTTCAAAAGAAACTTAATTTTTTTATCGTACTATCAATTCTAGTAATGACTTTAATAGCCGTCTATCTCACATCAGAGGCTACTTTAACTAGGATTTTTGTTAGATGGTTTGATCCTGATTCGCATCAATTATCTGTAAATAGAATTAATTTCCTACTTTCGCGACATATTAGCGATACAAATTCTCTCAGCTTGCCTTTATATCAGATCTACCCAACAAGGATTGTTGGCCCAGAGCTGCTGAATTATACTAATAATTTTTTTTATACGGTTGCACGATTAGGAATCTTCTCAATTCCAATTATTCTAAGCTCTAGTTTTCTTATGTTTAAATGCCTTATGAGTATATTGCGCAGAAAGGAATATGAACTTGCGACCAGCCTTTTATGTTTTATTTTGTTATCATTTACAAGAGAATCTTTTAATTTTATTCTGGTATTCTGGTTCCTATATATATTCATCCAAAAAAAGATCGAGAAATCAATTTGAAAATAGATAAAGTTTTTGTTTTTGGTGCGGCTAAGGATATGCCTACCCTCTATTTTTCCCTACCATCTATTTTAAAAAACATAAGCGCTAGTTCTTATTTCTTGGTATGTGATGAATTAGATGTAAAAAAATTTCAAATTTTTAAAAAACTAAACTTTTCTATTATTTCTGATCAGAGTATTATGGGAGAAAATTTTCGCTACTTAAATATCAGAAATAAAAAGTTATATTCTTGGTATAAACAGCAGGTAGTTAAACTTTTATTATGCAATCAACAAAAACCAAATGATATTATTTTGCTCTGGGATGGTGATACAGTTCCATTGAAGAGGTTAGATTTTTTTAAGTATAACAAGATAAATGTCCGGCTCTCAGATGAGCATCACCCAATTTATTTTATTTCAATATTACAAGTACTAAATTTAAGAAAAAACATCCCTAAATCATTTATTTCACAATGTTTTTTATTAAAAGCCTCTTGGTCTCAATTAATGTGTAAGGCAATAGAAAAGAACATGGGTGAGAATTTTGTTTCTGTGATTTCAAATTTGGCTAACTCAACTAAATTACAATGTTTTAGTGAATACGAATGTCTAGGGACATATATTAATAAATATTTCTTTTACGAAATCAATATAATAGAGCGAGAGTGGCTTAGATATGGTAATTCTGTTCTTAATAACCCTGATAAAATCAGTAAATTTAAAAATCACTTGAATTATGAGTATGTGTCTTTTGAGGTCTGGGATAATGCGCCCATAAAATCTTTTTTACATAGGTTTTTTTATTTCATATTAAGTTTTTTTTCCAGCATGGTTAGCGCTAAATGAAATTTAATTCTCTTCTTAGACATCTTTTGTCCAATTTCTATCCATTTAAATTTTTCTATCAAAAACTAAATAATCAATTTGTAAGGGATGTATTTGTTGCTCAAGAATTAAAAAAGATAAAGAAAAACTCTTTAATTTTAGATGCTGGTTGCGGAAGCCAAAGATACAAAGGCAATTGTTCTCATTTGAGATACAAATCACAGGATTTTGGAGAGTATGCCACCGACCTTAAAAAAAGTATTGATACTTCTTACCAAGATCTTGATGCTTACGCATACGGTAGCCAAATCGACTACATTGGTAATATTTGGGATATTAAAGCAAAAGACAACACCTTTGATGCTGTTTTATGTACAGAGGTGCTTGAACACATTCCATACCCCATTGATACAATCAAAGAACTTTCTAGAATTCTTAAAAAAAATGGTATCTTGATTTTAACAGCTCCGTCCAATTGCTTGCGTCACATGGACCCATATTTTTTTTATACTGGCTTTACAGACAGGTTTTACGAAAAAATTTTAGGTGAAAATAATTTTTCTATAAAGAAAATGGAACCAGTAGGGGATTATTACAGTTGGATGTCGGTCGAAGTCGCACGCACAGCAATCAGTAATTCCATACTTGCGAAGCTTATTTTGTTTCCGACATTTCTTTATTATGCAATGAAAAGAAAAACGCCAGTGTCAGTTAATAGCTTGTGTATGGGCTATCACATAGTAGCCATTAAGAATTAGAGATTAATTTGAAGAAAATATATCTAAGACTTGCTGGCGGACTTGGCAATCAAATATTCCAATACACAGCAGCGCTTCTAATTAAGAAAGAAAGTGACCTAATTTATTTTTATACACAGGCTTTAAATAGTTACAAGGCTGGCCGAAATTTAGAATTGGTAAATTTTTTTGAACTTCCGCAAACCACATATTTTAATGTTAGTTTTTTTGCTATTGTTGTCTTTAAATTCAGATTAGCAAAAATTACTTCTTTTTTTGGCTGTAACGACTTAAATTTCTCATCGATCCTTTCTAACAATAATACTGGCCAATCGAAAAGCTCTGTCTACCTAGATGGCTATTTTCAGGATGCTTGGAGTTATGAACATATTCAGCCCTTACTAATTCAGTTATCAGCAGGCTTAAAAAAAGATCAATTTAATAATGAGCCATACGGTCAATATGATTGCATTATACATATTAGAGGGGGTGATTTTTTAGCTAATTTAGATAACTCGCTTAATAGTGTTGATTTCTATATAGATGCCTTAAAATTGCTTAAAGGTAGCCATGCGTTAACAAATATATATGTCGTGACTGACGATTTGCAATATTCAAAATCGCTGCTAGACATTATTAAACCCAAATTTAAAGATATTAATTTTTCTTTGGACCATGAAAGAAAGTCTTTATTTGATGACTTTATGATTTTGCTTCATGCGAAGTCTAGAGTTATTGGCACTAGCACTTTTGCATGGTGGGCATCCGCTCTTGACGACAAGAAATCAATCACAATGAGCCCAAAATCGTGGAAACTAAATTGCAATAGGAAATTAGTTCTTCCTTGGGAAAAGCTCGTTAATAGTTAACATTAAAATATAATAAATATGCCTTCTATTACCGTTTTAACCCCGACTTTTAATCCAAATCTAATTTACCTAAAAAAGATGCTTGCAAGTCTAAAGAAGCAAACTTTTAAGGATTTTGATCTTTTGATTGTTGATGAGAGTTCATCAGTTGATTTAAATTTTATTAAAAATCTTAAATTAGGCTTCAAGGTTAAAATTTTGAAGCCAAGAAAAAAATTAGGCATTGGAGGCTCTTTGGCTTTTGGCACATGTCAAATTAAATCTCAATTTGTTGCGAGAATTGATGCTGATGATATTGCTAGTGATAATCGTTTAAAAACTCAATATGACTTTTTAATGGGCCATCCTGACATTAGCTTGGTTGGCTCTTCTGTTTTTAAGATCGATAGTTTTGGAAAAATAACAGGTTTTAGAAATTATCCAATATCTCATAACGATATTCTGTCACAATTAAATATTTGGAATCCTCTTTGCCATCCCTCACTCATGATAAGGACTGCTTTTTTTAAGAGATATGGTAATTATGCCAATTTGAGAAATAATGAGGATTATGAACTGTGGTTAAGAGCGTCTTTGCAAGGTGCTAAGTTTCATAACCTTAAAGAAAAATTAACTTATTACCGAATACAATCTGAAGACGGATTATCCAGCCCTAGAAACTGGGTGAGCGCCTTAAATTTAAAAATCAAGTATTTTAATTTTCGCTATTTTTTTTCTTCTTATATTGGCATACTTTTAACTCTATTAATGATTATTGTGCCTTCTCGTCTTAAGAGATTAATTTATAACAGATATAACAAGCTTAGATAATTTTACCGGGGAATATATTGAAATATTTAGTGATTGGTGGAGCAGGTTTTATAGGAAGTTATATCGTTGACCATCTCTTATCAAATACAAAAACTTCTGAAGTGGCTGTTTACGATAATTTTTCCTCAGGAAAGCTATGGCACTTAAAAGATCATCAAAATGACAAAAGGCTTCATATCTTTGAAAATGATATTTATGACGATGAAATCTTTAAAGCCTGCAAAGACAAAGATGTAGTGTTTTTGCTTGCCGCCAATCCTGATATCTCCAAAGCAGTAGAAGAGCCTGATATTGATTTTAAACAAGGCACTGTTTTAACTCAGATTGTTCTTGAGGGGATGAGAAAAGCTGGGGCTAAGAATTTAATTTACTCTTCAGGTTCTGGAGTATATGGAGATATTGGCGATAAAGTTGTGTATGAGGATTATGGTCCAATGGAGCCTATATCAACTTATGGTGCAAGTAAGCTAGCTTGTGAAGCCTTAATTTCAAGTTATTGCCACATGTTCGATTTTAGAGCATGTGTTTTTAGGTTTGGTAACGTTATTGGTGGCCGTCAAACACATGGTGTTGCATATGATTTTATTAAACGATTGAAAAACAATTCTTCCGAGTTATCAATATTGGGCGATGGTAGTCAAAGCAAACCCTATATTCACGTTTCTGACGTAATTAAAGCCTTAGATATTGCTTTTTATAAACAGAGTAAGATCTTCGATGTTTATAATGTGGCTCCAGATAGCTATATCACAGTCACCGAAATTGCAAACATTGTTATCCAGCAAATGGGTGGCAATTATCAAAAATGTAATTTTAATTATTCTGGTGGCAAAAGGGGCTGGAAAGGTGACGTGCCTGTTGTTAGAATGAATTCAGACAAAATAAAATCTTTAGGCTGGTTGCCATCTTACACATCAAAAGAAGCTATTAATTTTTCTGTTAGTGAGTTAATTAAAAATGCAGAGTTCTTATTTGCATAATTTTAGATAAAGAAGGGTTATATGATTATTGCCAGAAGTCCTTTAAGAATATCGCTAGGCGGCGGCGGTACAGATTTACCTTCTTATTATAAGCAACATGAGGGTTTTTTAGTTTCTGCTGCAATTGATAAGTATATTTATGTAGCTATTAATAAGCCTTTTAATAAAGGTGGTATTTTTAGATATTCTTCTATGGAAAATTCTCAGGATGTTGACTCAATTAAACATCCCATTATTCGAGAAGCTTTAAAATTATTTGACGAAAAGAATTTGCAAATTGAAATAAGCTCAATGGCAGATATTCCAGCTGGCACTGGACTTGGCTCTTCTGGCAGCTTTACTACAGCGTTATTAAAAGCCTTATATGTCTATAACAGAAGATATCTTTCTCAACAGGACTTAGCAGAATTAGCATGTTTTATTGAAATAGAAAAGCTTAGAGAGCCTATAGGCAAGCAAGACCAATATATTGCTTCGGTAGGCGGAATTTCAAGCTTTGCTTTTCATAAGGATGATACTGTTACTTATTCAGCATTAAATTTATCTAGTAAAACTTTATATCAATTAGAAGACAATTTACTTCTTTTTTTCACTGGCTTTTCAAGAAGCGCTAGTGAGATATTAAAAGATCAAAAGATTCGATCAGATAATAATGAAGATGAGATCTTGAATAACCTTCATTACACCAAAGATATTGGCTATAAAAGTAAAAAAGCGCTGGAAGAGGGAGATTTAATTTCTTTTGGTGAATTAATGCATGAGCATTGGCAGCATAAAAAAAATAGATCATCCAGTATGAGCAATGAAAAAATTAACGAATGGTATGAATTAGCACTTACAAATGGAGCAATTGGGGGGAAAGTTGTTGGAGCGGGTGGAGGGGGTTTCTTAATGTTTATGGCAAAAGATCCAGAAAAATTAAGGCAAGCCATGGGTAAAGAAGGTCTGGAAGAGGTTCGCTTCAGGTTTGATTTTGAAGGTACTAAGATAGTACTGTCATCTTAAATTGTATTCTGTAGCTATACTTGCTGGAGGGTTGGCCACGCGTCTCGGAGAGGTTACAAAAAAACTGCCTAAATCTTTGCTAGAGATTTCAGGAAAACCTTTTATCTTTCATCAATTAGATATTTTAAAATCCCAAGGCGTTAAAAATGTAGTTCTATGTGTAGGTCATTTAGGAGAAATGATTGAGTCTGCTGTTGGCGATGGGCGCAATTTTAATTTAAGTATCAAATACTCATATGACGGCGATAAGCAATTAGGAACCGGGGGCTCCATATCAAAAGCATTGCATTTGCTCGATCCAAATTTTTTTGTTTTATATGGAGATTCATTATTACCTATCAATTTTGAAAAAGTACAAAAAGCTTACGATGCAAAGAAATTAGGGCTTATGACGATTATTAAAAATGATAACGCATGGGACTTAAGTAATGTTTTATATCTTGATGGTAAATTGATTGAGTATAATAAAAGAAACCCTAAGCCCAATATGAAATATATCGATTACGGATTATCTATTTTAAATAAAAGTGCTTTTAATTATTTCATAAATGAACAGATCTTTGATCTTTCTGATCTCTTTGCTTTATTGTCTTCTAGAAGTGAATTAAGTGCATTTGAGGTTTATGAAAGGTTTTATGAAATTGGCTCACAAAAAGGTATACAAGAAACTGAAGATTATTTAAATAATTTTAAATTAGGATGATTTTATGAATTACGCTGAATCTCATTTGAAAGAAGCCATAGAAATAATTAATCAGATTGACACTGACTCGATAGAAAAAGTTGTTAATCTTTTGCAGACGGTTAAAGCAACAGGTGGAAGAATTTTTTTTCTTGGGGTAGGGGGTAGCGCTGGCAATTGCTCTCATGCTGTAAATGATTTTCGTAAAATTGTTGAAATTGAGTCTTATGCCCCAACCGACAATGTTTCAGAGCTGACTGCTCGCACAAATGATGAGGGCTGGCCTACTGTTTTTGAGTCATGGCTTAAGATAAGTAAGCTTAATTCTAAGGATCTAATTTTTATCTTTTCGGTTGGGGGAGGTAGTTTAGAAAAAAATATAAGCCCAAATCTTGTTTTGGCTCTTCAGTACGCCAAAGAGGTTGGCTCTAAAATTACTGGCGTAGTTGGAAGAGATGGTGGATATACAGCACAAGTCGCAGATGCATGCGTCATTATACCTACTGTTAATCCAGAAAATATCACGCCACATACTGAGGCTTTTCAGGCGGTAGTATGGCACCTTATCGTTTCGCATCCTAAGCTAAAGGTAAATCAGACAAAATGGGAATCGTCAAAGAAATAGATGAATAAGGCAATTTTTCTTGATCGTGACGGTGTAATTAATCACCCAAGAATTATTGATGGCAAGCCTTACCCTCCATTGTCATTAGATGATTTTAAAATTATTGATGGAGTGGAAAAAGCTCTTAATCTTCTTCATGACGTCGGATATTATTTAATTGTTGTAACTAATCAACCAGATGTGGCACGAGGAGATATTTCCAAGGATAAAGTTGAGTTAATTCATAGCTTCCTAAAGTCTAACTTTCCAATTGATGAAATAAAGTCCTGCTACCATGACGACTCAGATCATTGCGAATGCAGAAAGCCCAATCCTGGTAACATATTAAAAGCAGCTGAAAAATATAATATTGATTTAAAAAATAGCTACATGATTGGTGACCGCTGGAGGGATATTGAAGCTGGTATATCTGCAGGATGTAAAACAATTTTCATTGACTACAGTTACAAAGAAAAGCAACCCGTAACCTATGGTTATAAAGCTTCAGATCTTCTTGAGGCTGCTGAATTTATATTAGGCGATATTTAATATGGAAAAAATTAACAATTTAAATGTGAAAATATTTGCCGATGGAGCAGATAAAAGTAAGATGCTTGAAATGTATAGCAAGCCTTTTATTAAAGGACTTACTACAAATCCGACACTTATGAATAAAGCAGGAATAAAGGATTACAAAGCTTTTTGTCTTGATATATTGTCTGAAATAAAAGACAAACCAATTTCATTTGAAGTTTTCTCCGATGATTTTGATGACATGGAGAGACAGGCTCTTGAAATCGCAAGCTGGGGAAGCAATGTTTATGTGAAAATACCTATCATGAATACAAAAAGGATACCTTCATACTCCTCAGTAAAAAAACTATCTGAAGAGAAAGTTAAATTAAATATCACGGCTTTAATGACATTAAACCAAGTTGAAGAGATTTCTAAAGTTTTAAATCCCAAGGTGCCAAGTTATGTTTCTATCTTTGCCGGAAGAATTGCTGATACTGGTGTAGACCCTATCCCCTTAATGATGAAATCTTTAAGTATTTTAAAAACATTACCTCTAACTGAACTTATCTGGGCCAGTCCAAGAGAACTTTTAAATATATTTCAAGCGGATCAAATTGGCTGTCATATTATTACAGTGACACAAGATATTCTTAAAAAACTCGATATGATCGACTATGATTTAAATGAGTACTCTCTAGATACTGTAAAGATGTTTTTTAATGATGCTGTGGTTGCTGGATACAAGCTCTAATTTTTTTTAGCTATGAGGTAAAGACTTAAAAAGAAAAGAGCAAGCAGTGCATTTTCATGCTGAAATGATGTATTAAAAATTCCATTTAAAAAAATCGACATCCAAGCAGATAGAGCGCCTGACCATAAATAGATTAATTCTCTCGATTTTTTAATACGTTTATAATCACTAATAAGCTCCCTTAGCCAAAAAATCATCATTATTAGGACTGCAGAAAGTCCCAATAATCCTCTTTCAACCCATGCAGTTAGATAAAGGCTATGACTGTGTTTTGATAAAAAATAATCTTCGCTATTAAAGATTTTTCCTTTAGCCTCCACATGATTTTGTATCATTTGAGGTGTGAGTTTGCTCCAATTTTTATTACCAATACCTAATAGTGGATTAAATTGAGATGCCTCAAGAGCAACCCTCCATACTCGCGTTCTTTCCCCCAGCAATTTCTGAGGCAGCGTATAGTTTTTTGAGTATTCGTTTTTCATATCGTCTCTGAATGTAGTCATAGTTCTTTTGACTATATTGCTGTTAATTAAAAATAAAAAACAAACGAAGGTTATGAGAGATAAAAAAGCATATATTTTTATTTTGTTGGTATTTAGAAGTGTTGTAATAAGAATTGCTATAGTTAAAAAAGAAACTGCAGCGGCAATCCTGCTAGCTTGAATAGCTATTGCTATTAAGAATAGCATTGTAATAATAAAAAGTGCTGTGCATTTAAAATGCTTGAGATTGTAAGACTTTAAGGATAAAAACATCCCAGTGGATGCACCTATAATAGTCGTGAGATAAATTGCTGAATGATTGACATGGCCAACTGAATGAAGCTCTAAAAGTCTTCTTGCATGGCTTATATTCAATTCATACCAAGCAAAAATTAAGGCTAAAAATGCTGAGCATATACTCATTAAAAATAATGAAAGAATCTGATTTTTTTGATAGTTTGCTCTAGACATCACCCAGCCAAATGAAATTATAAATAAAATCGTTCTAAAACCATCCCATTCATCCCCATTATGAATGCCAGAAAAAATAGCACTCAAGAGAGAGGATGTTATGAATAATAAAAAAATCCAATCCCAAGCTGACCATGATGGTTTTTTATTTATTTGAAATTGATTCCATAGAGCTATCAAAATAAAGCCTGCTAAGAAAATATTTTTTGGGGCTTCTAGACTTGGAAGGGCGAGTATAAAAAGACTTAAAAAAAGTAATTCAAGTATTTTTAAAGGTTTTTCTTGAAACAATTGTTGGACATACATTTTCATAGTATTAGTCTCAATTTAAGGGGGGGCCTGAAACGAGAAGGTGGTTAGGTAATTAAACAAGTTTTTTACCTATATGCTCTTCTCCGCGCTTTTTAGCTAAAATTACTTGTCGTTGACGCTCAGTTAGGCTCTTTAACTTTTCTGGGGTGTGTGTATTAAAGCAATGAGGGCAGGAGATACCAGGCGTGTATTTATCACTCTTCATATCGTCATGAGATAGCGGATAACGACAGGCATAGCATTGATCGTAATCGCCCACTTCAAGTCCATGTTTAATAGCGACACGTTGATCAAATACAAAGCATTCGCCTTGCCATAAACTCTCATCAGGCTTCACTTCTTCTAAGTATTTTAGAATGCCACCTTCTAAGTGATACACTTCATCAAAACCTTCACTCATCATGAAGGAGGAGGCTTTTTCACAACGAATGCCGCCAGTACAAAACATAGCGACCTTCTTATATTTCTTAAGATCAAAATGTGTTCTCACGTATTCAGGAAATTCTCGGAAGGAATTGGTTTTTGGATTAATCGCATTTCTAAAAGACCCAATCGCATATTCATAATCATTGCGTGTATCAATCAATACTACTTCCGGATCTGAAATAATCTTATTCCAATCTTGAGGCTTGACATATTTCCCCACCACTTTAGTAGGTGATACACCCGGAACCCCTAAAGTCACAATTTCTTTTTTAAGCTTCACCTTCATGCGATAGAAGGGATGTTTATCCGACCAAGATTCTTTATGGCTTAAGTTTTTGAAGTGACCTTCAAAAAGTGGATCTGTTTTTAAATAGTCGAGCAATTCGATGGTTGATTTTTCAGAGCCGGCGACGGTGCCGTTGATACCCTCATCAGCTAAAAGAAGGGTGCCTTTGATGTTTTTAGATATGCAGAAATTGAGAAGTGGCTCTCTTAACGTTTTAAAGTGAGGAAGGCTTACAAAATAGTACATCGCAGTTGTTAAATAGGTGCGTTGCATGAGCTTTGTTCTTTATTAAAACCTCTAAAAATGTTATTTTAACAGTCTTTTCAACGATGTTAAATCTTACGGAGTACATTACAAATGGCAATTGAACAAACCTTATCGATTATTAAACCTGATGCAGTTAAAAAAAATGTGATTGGTCAAATCTATTCACGTTTTGAGAATGCAGGCTTAAAAATTATTAAAGCTAAAATGACACATTTATCTCAAGCTGAAGCAGAAGGCTTTTATGCTGTGCACAAAGATCGCCCTTTCTTTAAAGATTTAGTAGGTTTTATGATTTCTGGCCCTGTCATGATCCAAGCTTTAGAAGGGGAGAATGCTGTTTTAAAACACCGTGATTTAATGGGTGCTACTAATCCTAAAGAAGCAGCGCCCGGAACCATTCGTGCTGACTTTGCGGAAAGTATTGATGCGAATGCTGTGCACGGATCTGATTCGTTAGATAACGCAAAAATCGAAATCAAATACTTCTTCGGTTAATTTTTAAATGACTAACTTGCTCGATTTAGACTACGAGCACCTCGTTTCATATATTGAAACGTTCGGTGAAAAGCCTTATCGAGCCAAGCAGTTGATGCATTGGATTTATCAAGAAAGTCTCATTGATTTCAATGAGATGACTGATATTTCTAAAGTATTTTGTGATGTATTAAAAGACAAAACCACCATTGAATTTCCATCCGTTATGAGTGACGCGATGTCGGATGATGGGACACGTAAATGGCTATTCGATGTGGGTGGCAATAATGGTATCGAAACCGTTTTTATTCCCGAAGATGATCGAGGTACTTTATGTATTTCGTCTCAAGTCGGATGCGCGCTTGAATGTACATTCTGTTCCACAGGTCGACAAGGGTTTAATCGCAATTTAACGACTGCTGAAATTATTGGGCAACTATGGTTAGCTAATTTTTATGTTCGCCAACAAGACGGTTATAACGCATTAGCGAACTCAGAACGCATTATTAGTAATGTGGTCATGATGGGTATGGGGGAACCTTTAGCTAATTATGATAATGTGGTGAGTGCCATGAAACTCATGTTAGACGATAGGGCTTATGGTTTAAGCCGCCGCCGTGTCACACTCTCTACCAGTGGGCTAGTCAACGCCATGGATCGCTTAAAAGAAGATTGTCCTGTGGCGTTGGCCGTATCGCTTCATGCATCGAATGATAAATTAAGGGACGAAATTGTACCTATTAATAAAAAATTTCCTATAAAAGAACTTATGGCAGGGTGTCAGCGTTATTTAGAAAAAGCACCCAGAGATTTTGTGACGTTCGAATATGTCATGTTAGATGGTATTAATGATTCGATAGAAGATGCCAAAGCTTTACTTCAAATCGTCAAAGATGTGCCATGTAAATTTAATTTAATCCCATTTAATCCATTCCCCAATAGCGGATATAAGTGTTCATCTTACGAGCAAATTCGTAAATTTAAAGAAGTCCTTATGAATCAAGATTATATTGTGACGGTCAGAAAAACTAGAGGGGACGATATTGATGCCGCTTGTGGGCAGCTCGCAGGGCAGGTGAAAGATAAGACCACAAGATCTCTAAAAAGAATGAATTTAACTTAATAAACTATTGATTTAATTGTATAAAAATGAATGAAATCTTAATTAAAAAACCGACTTATCAAGTGATGGTGGGGTCAGTTCCCGTCGGCGGGGGCTCGCCTATTGTGGTTCAATCCATGACTAATACCGATACGGCAGATATTCAAAAAACCGTAGAACAGGTTTTTGATTTATGGAAAGCCGGTTCTGAAATTGTCAGAGTCACAGTGAATAATGAAGCTTCTGCAGACGCCATTCCAAAGATTGTCGAAGAGCTAAAACAAAGAAATTGTCATGTGCCGATCGTAGGCGATTTTCATTTTAATGGGCACAAATTATTACAAGCCTACCCTGAGTGCGCAAAACTCCTCGCCAAATACCGTATTAATCCTGGCAATGTAGGTAAGGGCAGTCGTCGTGATGAACAGTTTGAAGCGATGATCAGTATTGCTAAAACCTATGATAAACCGGTACGCATTGGGGTCAATTGGGGAAGTTTAGATCAAGCTAAATTAGCGATGATGATGGATGAGAATGCGAAATTAAAGAATCCATTGTCTAGCGATGCGCTCATGCGGGAAGCTTTAATTCAATCCGCTTTAGAAAGTGCAGAGCAAGCCGTCTCTTGGGGGTTACCAAAAAATAAAATTGTGATCTCTTGTAAAGTGAGTGTTGTTCAAGATTTAATCCTTATTTATCATGAGCTTGCGAAAAGAACTTCATACCCACTCCACCTTGGTTTAACCGAAGCTGGAATGGGTTCGAAAGGCATTGTAGCCTCCACCGCTGCTTTAGCTATTCTTTTACAACAAGGTATCGGCGACACCATTCGCGTATCTTTAACACCCATATCCAATGAACCCAGAACAAATGAAGTCGTGGTCGCGCAAGAAATTTTACAAACCATGGGGATTCGCTCTTTCACACCTTTAGTGACTGCATGTCCTGGATGCGGCCGAACGACGTCGACTTATTTTCAAGAGTTAGCACTCGAGATTCAAACTTTTTTACGTGATTCGATGCCACAATGGAAAGATCAATTTCCAGGTGTTGAAGATATGTCAGTCGCTGTAATGGGATGTGTCGTCAATGGCCCTGGAGAATCGAAGCTCGCCAATATTGGTATTAGTCTTCCTGGTACAGGTGAAATTCCAGTAGCCCCTGTATTTGTAGATGGTGAAAAGACGGTCACTTTAAAGGGTGACAATATTGCAAAAGAATTTAAAGCCATTGTCATGAGCTATGTAGAATCGCACTATTCAAAGTTAAAATAACAGCTATGCCTAAAAAATTACAAAGCATTAAAGGTTTTTATGATGTCTTACCCGATAAGACGCCACTTTGGTATTTTGTTGAGGACAAAATTCGTGAAGTATTAAATCTTTATGCTTACGAAAAAATCAATTTACCCATCGTTGAACCGACTTCATTATTTGTCGATAGTGTGGGAACTCATACTGATATTGTTGAAAAAGAAATGTATTCCTGGATTGACCCTTTAAATGAGGATCAACTCACACTCCGCCCTGAGGGCACAGCCGGATGTGTGAGAGCGGTCATTGAACATAACCTCACCTACAATGGCCCCATTCGTTTGTGGTATCAAGGTCCGATGTTCAGACACGAGAACGTACAAAAGGGCCGTCAACGCCAATTTAATCAGGTGGGTGTTGAGGCCTTTGGATTTAGTGATGCCAATATCGATGCTGAACAAATCTTATTATTGGCAAGACTCTGGAAAGCGCTCGATATTAAAGACGTTGAACTTCATATCAATTCCATAGGTGACCCTGAAGATCGATTGACCTATCGCACTGAACTCATTCGTTATTTTGAAACTCATCAAGACACTTTAGATGAAGACTCGAAACGTCGACTCCACCAAAACCCATTGCGGATTTTGGATAGTAAAAATCCTGCCATGCAAACCATGATTGAAGGGGCACCTAAATTATCCGAGTACTTAAATAGTGAGGCCAAAGCGCACTTTGACGCAGTGTGTGGCTATTTAGAAGAAGCAGGGATTTCTTTTAAATTACACCATCGCTTAGTCAGAGGTCTTGATTACTACAATCGCACTGTCTATGAGTGGGTGACGAACCGCTTGGGCAGCCAAGGCACTATTGCAGGGGGTGGCAGATACGATTATTTGATTGAGCGATTAGGTGGGGATAAAACACCTGCCTCAGGTTTTGGTATTGGGCTAGAACGCATCATCTTACTTTTAGAAGAGATGGGTGTTGTTCTCCAAAACGAACCCAATATTTATGTGGTGAATCTAGGTGAGACTGCTGAAAAGTATGCACTTAAGCTTTCTGAAACGCTTCGAAGTCACGGATTAAAAGTGGTATTAAATTCAGGCGGCAGTAGCTTTAAATCACAAATGAAACGCGCTGATAAAAGCGGTGCTGCATATGCAGTCATCTTAGGTGATGATGAAATGAAAGAGGGTGTAGCCCAAGTCAAATCCTTAAGAGTTGAAAACGTACAATCTAAAATTTCATTAGTTGAATTAGCGCAATTCTTGTTGAAACAAACATCATGAAAAAAATACTTGAAGTCAAACATTTAAAAGTGTCTCCCACAAATGAACCACGTAAAATTTTAGTGGATGATGTTTCATTTGATTTATATCCAGGTCGCACCACTTGCATTGTGGGCGAATCAGGTAGCGGTAAAAGTTTAACGGCACTCTCCATCATGAAACTTTTGTCCACGCAACTCAAACAAACTGGCGATATCTATTTTGAAGGAAAAAATATATCTCAATTATCTAATGTGGAGATGCGATCTTTTCGCGGTAAATCGATGGCGATGATTTTTCAAGAACCCATGACATCATTAAATCCGGTCTTAACCGTTGGAGATCAAATTAAAGAAGCACTCAGTGTGCATTTAAATTTAGATAACAATAGTTTAAATAAAAAAGTGCTATCTCTTTTTAAAGAGGTGGGCATCGCAGCAGATCGTATTTCAAGTTATCCCGATGAGCTGTCAGGTGGACAAAGGCAACGCATTATGATCGCGATGAGTATTGCGTGTGAACCCTTAATTTTAATCGCAGATGAACCGACGACCGCTTTGGATGTCACAGTGCAAGCACAAATTTTAAAACTTCTTCGAAACTTAAAAGAAAAAAGACACATGGCCATGCTTTTTATAACGCACGATTTTGGTGTAGTAGAAGAAATTGCAGATGATGTCATTGTCATGTATCAAGGCCACATGGTTGAAAAAGGAAGTGTCAAGGACGTGTTAAAAAAACCAAAACATGCTTATACAAAAGCTTTGCTGCAATGTGTGCCAGATGCCAAAGGGATAAAGAAATTAAAACCTATTCAACATCGCACATTCATTTAAGAGATAGATTTTAATCATGGCAAAAATTGTTAAAAATGAAGTGTTGTTAGAGGCTAAGGGTCTTTATAAAACCTATACGCAAACGTCTGGCTTTTTTGTAAAAAAACAAAGAGTCATCAAGGCACTCAATAATGTCAGTGTATCGATTAAAAAAGGAGAAACGCTAGCGATTGTAGGTGAATCAGGCAGTGGTAAGTCAACCTTGGCGCGTTGTCTGTTACAATTGCTGTCGCTTGATGAAGGAGAGCTTTTCTTTAAAGGTAAAAACCTCAACTCTTTAGATGTAAAGGATAAAAAATATCTTAAACGCCATATACAAATGGTATTTCAAGACCCTTATGCTTCACTCAATCCTCGCATGAAGATTAGTGAAATTTTAGAAGAAGGCTTATTAATTCATGATTTGGGTCATAAAATTGTGCGCGATAAAAAGATGCGCGACATGATTAAAAAAGTAGGGTTGGAAGTGTCTGATTTGAATAAATACCCGCATCAATTTTCAGGTGGGCAAAGACAAAGAATTGGTATTGCAAGAGCTTTAATTGTAGAACCCGAGCTCGTAATTTGTGATGAGCCTGTTTCGGCCCTTGATGTATCGATTCAAGCACAGATTTTATTATTACTTAAAGACTTACAAAAAGAATTAGGTTTGAGTTATCTATTCATTAGTCATGATTTAAGAGTGGTCCGACATATGGCAGATAACATTGCGGTGATGCATCAAGGGAAAATTGTAGAACAAGGTTCTATCAAAGGCATTTATGAAAAACCAAATGCGAATTACACGCGTGAACTCTTAAATGCAATTCCAGGTAATCATTTTAAATTTAAAGTCAGTTAATTTTTTTTAAAGGAAATAAAAAGCTATGGCACTCGATTTAGAAGAACAAGAACAGGTAGACGAACTTAAAGCGCTTTGGAAAAAATATGGCAACTACATCACGCGTGGTGTCATTGCATTTTTTGTTTTATATGGGCTTTATCAAGGATGGGGTTATTACCAAACCAAGCAATCATTAGCCGCTTCTGAACTTTATCAAAGCATTGTGGTGTTGGATGAAAAAAATACCAAAGAGATTATGCAAAAGTCTCAAAATCTAATTGATGATTTTGGTGGAACACCATACGCAGGTCGTGCTGCGATTTTATTTGCAAAAGCAAGTTATCTTGAAGGCTTAAAAGATAAAGCCAAAGAAAAATTGGAATGGGCATCGAGCCACGCAAAAGGATCAGCCACAGAGTCGATTGCCCTCATTCAATTAGGTCAAATATTAGTCGAAGAAAAAAAATATGAAGAGGCTTTAAAGAAAGCAAATAATGTCGATAATGAGGGTTATCTTGGTCTATCGAATGATCTAAAGGGTGATATTTTAAATGCGATGGGTAAAAAAGAAGAGGCTAAAAAAGCCTATCAAGAAGCATTGAAACGATTTGGACCTAAAGATCCTTATGCCAGATTCACACAAGAAAAATTAGAATCACTTGGGGTGTAAGGTTTGATTTTATTTCGTTATCTTCTTCTCGTATTTTTATCTATTGCGCTTTTAGCTTGTGGTCCTGTAAAAGATTTTACGGATCAAGTTTCACAGAGCATTGTAGGTCAAGACCCCATTGACCCTCCTGCAAGCCTTAAAGAATTCAAAGCTAAACTTAACCCTAAAATACTTTGGTCTGCAAAATTAGAAGGCACTGAATCATTTGAATTCTATCCTGGCATTATTGGAGAAGAAGCATACGCTGCATCATCCGATGGAAGTTTAGCTAAATTTGATTTAAAAAGCGGTAAATCTATCTGGAACATTAAAACCGGTGAAAAGTTATCAGGTGGCGTGGGTGTTGGGGTCAATGAAATTACAGTGGGCACATCCACAGGTGTACTAGTAGCTTATGATTTAAATGCCAAATTGCTTTGGAAGACAAGACTATCGAGTCAAATTTTAAGCACTCCCACTATCCATGAAGGTCTTGTGATTGTGAGAACATCAGACAATCTTATTCATGGCGTCAATGTTAAAGATGGTCTAAAAAAATGGACTTTCTCAAGAGTAGGCCCACCTTTGAGTTTAAGATCAAGTGTAGGGGTTGTGGCAAGTGACGGTGTCATCTATGCAGGATTTCCGGGGGGTAAATTAGCGGCTATTCGTGAAGACAATGGCTCGTTGATTTGGGAAATTAATGTGGCACAACCCAAAGGTGTGACAGAAATTGAACGTGCATCTGATATCACAAGTGTACCCGTCATTGATGGACTAACGATCTATACAGTCGCTTATCAAGGTAAAATTTCAGCAGTCGATCGCGTGAATGCACGAACGCTATGGAGTCGTGATATCTCAAGTTATACAGGCCTTAACATAGAGGGTGCGAGAATTTATGTAGCACATACCGGAGGTGCTCTTTACTCTCTAGCGATTGAATCTGGTAAAACCTACTGGCGTCAAGGTGATCTCTTAAACCGAAAACTCACGACTCCCCTAGGTATGGGCGATTACGTGGCTGTAGGGGACTTGGAAGGCTATGTTCATTTCTTAGATAAAGAAACCGGTGCTTTTTTAGGTCGCATTCAATTAGACGATGATTCTTTGCCTGTGATGCGACGTATGGTTGAATTTGAAACAGGTAAGTTCTTAGCGCAAACACGTAACGGCGGACTCTACGCCATCGCTATTCAATAATCATGTTACCCACCATAGCGCTTGTGGGCCGACCTAACGTCGGCAAATCCACTTTATTTAATCGTTTAACTAAATCTCGTGATGCGTTAGTGGCAGATCTTCCAGGCCTAACGCGCGATCGCCATTATGGACGAGGCTTAGGAGGTGATATGCCATACATTGTGATCGATACGGGTGGCTTCGAGCCCTTAATCGAAAAAGGCATTCAAAAGGAAATGGCAAAACAAACACTGCTTGCCATTGATGAAGCCGATATTGTTTTTTTTATTGTGGATGGACGTCAAGGTGTGACTCCTCATGATCGCGTCATTGCTGAACTATTACGTAAAATGAATCGTAATATTTATCTTCTTGTGAATAAAACAGAAGGCATGCAAAGAGGTATTGCGACAGCTGAATTTTTTGAACTAGGCTTAGGCGATCCCTCAGGTATTTCGTCAGCACATGGTGAAGGTGTGCGAGATATGATTCAGATAGCATTAGAGCCTTTTAAAAAAGAAGATATTGAAGTTAATGAGGTACGCCAAAAAATTCCAAAGATTGCGATTGTAGGCCGCCCTAATGTCGGCAAATCTACATTAGTCAATGCATTTTTAGGTGAAGATCGTGTGATTGCTTTTGATGAACCCGGTACAACGCGCGATTCTATTGAAATTGAAATTGAACGCAATGATAAAAATTACATACTTATTGATACAGCTGGCATTCGAAAGAAAGGCAGGGTCTTTGAAGCGATAGAAAAATTTTCTGTCATTAAAACATTACAAGCTATTGAAGAGGCGAATGTCGCGATTCTAGTCGTAGATGCGGAAGAGGGTATCACTGAACAAGATGCACACGTGGGCGCTTATATCTTGGAAGCAGGTCGTGCACTTGTGGTCGCTATTAATAAATGGGATCGATTAAAAGAAGATGAAAGAGACATTGTGAAACAAGATATACAACGTAAATTACAATTTTTAAAATTTGCTGAATTTCAATACGTATCAGCCTTAAAGAAAAAAGGACTCACTGAAATTTTAAAATCAGTCGACGAGGCTTATCGTGGTGCATTTATTAAAATGTCTACACCTAAATTAACACGTGCCCTTATAGATACATTACAACAGCATCAGCCACCTATCTCAAAAGGCATTCGTCCAAAATTACGTTATGCACATCAAGGCGGGTCCAATCCACCTGTGATTGTCATTCATGGGAATCATGTCAATGCCATTAAGGATAGCTATATGCGTTTTTTAGAGAGCGCATTTAGACAAGCATTTCAAATCATTGGTACACCGTTAAGGGTGCAATTTAAGCAAGGGGAAAATCCTTACCTGGATGAAGAAAAAAGGAAGCCTAAAGAGGGGGTTGTGTCGATGCGTCGTCGCAAGAATGCACTGCGTAAAAAACTCACAGATAAAAATAAACTAGAAGCTAAGAAACGCTAGTCTTTATCCCAGAATTTCCACCAATCTTGTTTTTTGGTATCCTTACCTTTAGAAAACATGAGGCTATTAGGATAATTTTGTTTTAGAATTCTTAAGTTATCTTCTTTCAAATCATCCATACCTAAATTGTCATAAGCGCTGATCATAATCACAAGCGCCTCCTCCACGAAACTAGAATCAGGATAGCTTTCAATGACATATTTAGCACGGTTTAATGCCGCGACATACGCTTTCACTTTCATATAATGACGGGCTATATGAAGTTCATGATCCGCCAATTTATTTTTTAAATAAATCATACGTTCCGTGGCATCTTTGCCATAACGCGTGTTGGGGTAAAGTGTCAGCAAGTCTTTAAAGGCAAGAAACGACTGCCTTAAAACTTTAGGATCACGATCACTGACATCCTGGAAAGTCGCTTTTTCGACTATGCCTCTTTCCTTAAAGTAAGCCACCCCTTTTAAGTAATAGGCATAATCGAGATTCGGATGATTGGGGTGTATTTTAATAAAACGCTCAATCGTTGAGACGCACTGAGCAGCATCTTGTTGCTTGTAGTAGGCATAAGCCATGTCAAGTTTTGCTTGAGCGCCGTATTTGCTATTAGGATAGCGCGACTCTAATTTTTTTAAATACTCGACAGATTTTTTATAATCTTTAGAGGCCATTCTTTCTGATGCTTTTTCATAAATGCGTTCAGCTGATAAGCCTTTGGTATCGTCAAGCTCAGTAGGTGGGCCAAAAATGGCACAAGATGCAAGAAAAAGCATCATAATAACGACTATACCAATACGCATACTAACCTTTAACTATAAAAATATACGAAGAATTATAGCATTATGAATGATGATGAAAGATTATTGATCGTCCCAGATAGTCACGCCGGCTTAAGGGTGGATGTGGCTTTGCAGCAACTTTTGCCTGAATTTTCACGCTCCAAATTGCAAGAATGGATTAAGGATGAATTCGTGCTGGTGAATCAATCTTATGTGTCGGTGAAACATAAAGTTTATGCAGGTGATGAAATTAAAGTAGTCGTTCAATCAAACCCAGAAAACAATGCATTTTTACCTGAAGCAATTCCGCTTCATATTATTTTTGAAGATGAGACATTGCTTGTGATCAATAAACCCGCCGGCATGGTCGTTCACCCTGCGATAGGTAATTGGTCTGGCACGCTACTGAATGCACTTCTGCATCATATGCCAGACATCGCACACATCCCCCGCTGTGGGATTGTTCATCGATTAGATAAGGAAACCAGTGGGCTTTTAGTGGTTGCTAAAACTTTAAATGCGCAAACACATTTAGTGCAACAACTTCAAGCAAGAACAGTAAAAAGAGAATATCGAGCGATCGTGTGGGGGCAGCTTTGGAAAAATGGCAAAGTGGATCAGCCTATTGGGAGGCATCCATCCATTCGCACTCGTATGGCTATTCATTTATCCGGTAGGCCAGCCGTTACGCATTATGAAATTTTAGAACGATTTGGCGTTCACACTTACTTAAGATGCAATCTTGAAACAGGTCGTACACATCAAATTCGTGTGCATATGCAATATTTAAAAGCACCTATAGTGGGTGACCCTGTCTATGGCTTAAAAAGTATCATGCCGATTAAATCCATGAGTGATGAATTACGTCAGCATGTCTTAAGTTTTAATCGTCAAGCACTTCATGCCATTCGCTTAGGACTGATTCATCCATTAAGTGGTGAAGCGATGGAATGGTCGATTGATTTACCAGATGATATGAAGGCTTTACTTGAAATCATTCGAGCTGAGCAATTAGGTATAACAGAACCTCTAGAAGATTTAAGTTTTGATGATTATCTTGATGAGGTAAGTGATGATATCGATGACGACATGCTGGAGGATGATGAGTAATTTTTTTATTCCCTATTGGCCAGTACCTCCGCATATTAAATCCATGCAAACCTTACGAACTGGCGGAAAAAGCGAAGGTAAATACAATAGTTTTAATTTAGCCACACATGTGAATGATGAAACAAATACTGTTCATTCAAATCGTGATCTACTCAATCAATATCTACCCACTTCACCATATTGGCTCAATCAAACGCATAGTGTTGATGTTTTAAAGTTACCATCACCCACGTTAAATGGAGATGCCTCTTATACGACAGAAAAAAATACGGTATGTGTTGTTCAAACAGCGGATTGTTTACCTTTATTAGTGACAAATATTAAGGGGACGATAGTGGCTTCTATTCATGCAGGGTGGCGTGGCCTTTTAAATGGCGTGATTGAAAATACCATTAAGAAGATGAATGTCTCACCCAATGAATTACTTGTATGGTTAGGGCCTGCAATCAGCCGACAGCATTTTGAAGTAGGCTTTGATGTAAAAAATAGTTTTTGCGAAAAACATAGCGAGGCTGAAAAAGCTTTTCATTTAATCTCAGATCAAAAATGGTTAGCAGATATTTATGCGCTTGCCAAAATAAGACTTCATGTATGTGGTATCAGCCAAATTTATGGGGGCAGTGTATCGGACAATTACTGCACTTTTGCAAATGAAGTCGATTACTTCTCATTTAGACGTGATGGCATCACTGGTAGGATGGCTTCCCTTATTTGGATTGACTCATAAAGACATCCAATCATTTCAAGTTTCGTTATAATACTTAATTCTGTCACCATAATTTAACTCCATGCACACACTTCTTTGGATTCTATTTTCTTGCTTTATTGGTGGTTTATTAAGTGTCACGGCTGCAGCGCTTGTGACCATGAATACGAGAACGCACCTTGTTTCGCATTTAGTAAGTTACGCAGTAGGTGCGATGTTGGGCGCAGTTTTCTTAGAAATATTGCCGCATGCTTTTAAACTTACAAATAATATAGAAGCTACAACCTTTGTCGTCTTATTCGGCATACTTTTATTTTTTGTGCTTGAAAAATTATTATTATGGCGTCACTGTCATGGCGATCATTGTGAAGTGCATGATATGCATCAAGAAAGTCATACTTCTAAAGATCATCAACATACCCATGATGCAGGACGAAGCGGTAGCATGATTATGGTGGGTGACTTATTTCATAATTTTGTCGATGGTATCTTAATTGGCTCAGCGTTTATGGTAAGTACCAGCTTAGGTATTGTGACAGCGTTAGCGATCATTGCGCATGAGATCCCCCAAGAAGTAGGTAATTTTTTGATTCTCCTTAATTCAGGCTATAAGAAAAAGGAAGCTTTTATTTTTAATCTTCTTGCAAGTTTTTCGACCGTTTTAGGTGGACTCTTAGCTTATTTTATTTTGGAGTCTATGATGGATTGGGTGCCTTTTATTCTAGCGCTCGCAGCGTCTAGTATGATTTATGTATCAATCGCTGACTTGATTCCAGGTCTTCATAAAAAAACGGAATTACTTTCCACTGTATTTCAAGTCACACTCATTGTATTAGGTGTGGCATCTGTGGCTCTTACACAACTGATTGTAGAAGGCTAATGGCGTCACATATTCCTAAAGTAGGTTTTGTATCGTTAGGTTGCCCTAAAGCCGGTTCAGATTCCGAAAGAATATTAACGCAATTACGTGCAGAAGGTTATGACATCTCAAAGTCCTATCAAGATGCTGATCTAGTCGTAGTGAATACTTGTGGTTTTATTGATTCAGCCGTTAAAGAATCAATGGATGCCATAGGGGAAGCCGTTAAAAAAAATGGCAAAGTCATAGTCACGGGTTGTTTGGGTGCTAAAAAAAGCATCATTGAAAAAGAATATCCAAATTTACTCGCCATCACAGGACCTCATGCATTAAATGAAGTGATGTCGGCTGTGCATACTCATTTAGAAAAACCGCACGATCCTTTTAGTGATCTAGTGCCACCTCAAGGCATCCGTTTAACACCTAAACACTATGCCTATTTAAAAATTTCAGAGGGCTGCAATCATCGATGTTCATTTTGTATTATTCCATCGATGCGTGGAGATCTCGTAAGTCGATCCATTGATGATGTGATGAAGGAAGCTGAAACGTTAGTTAATAGCGGTGTATCAGAAATTTTAGTGATTTCACAAGATACAAGTGCTTATGGTGTGGATATCAAATATCGAAGTGGTTTTTGGAATGGCCGTCCCATTAAAACTAAACTGTATGATTTAGCCGAAGCCCTAGGATCTTTAGGTGTGTGGATCAGAATGCATTATGTATATCCTTATCCTCATGTCGATGACATCATTCCTTTGATGTCCGAAGGTTCGATTTTGTCTTATCTGGATGTGCCTTTTCAACATGCAAGTCCTCGCATTTTAAAGCTCATGAAGCGACCCGCAAGTTCGGAAAATAATCTTTTGCGTATCAATAAATGGAGAGAAGTGTGTCCCGATATCACGATACGTAGTACTTTTATTGTAGGCTTTCCAGGAGAGACGGAATCTGAATTTGAATCGCTATTAGATTTTCTGGAACAAGCCCAATTAGATCGCGTGGGTTGTTTTAAATATTCGCCTGTCGATGGTGCGAGTGCAAATCTTTTAGATGGACATGTCCCTGAAGAAATAAAAGAAGAACGATTACAAAAATTTATGGAAACGCAAGCACGCATCAGCCATAAAAAACTTCAGGCTAAAGTGGGCCAAACATTCACTGTTTTAGTTGATAGTCATGATGGTGATTATGCGATTGCGAGATCGATGGCAGACGCACCTGATATTGATGGCAAAGTTTTCTTACGTGATGGCAAGCTTTTGAAGCCAGGTGATTTTGTCGATGTTAAAATTGAATCTTATGATCAACATGATTTATTTGCAGGCCCTAATGTTTAAGAAGAAATCCCTATGACCGTTGTCACACGTTTTGCTCCTAGCCCCACAGGCTACCTTCATATTGGAGGCGCCAGAACCGCATTATTCTCGTGGGCTTATGCCAAAAGACATCAAGGTCAATTTATCTTACGTATTGAAGATACTGATTTAGAAAGATCTACCCCTGAAGCAGTGAAAGCCATTATGGATGGTATGACATGGCTTCATCTTAATTACGATGAAGGTCCTATTTACCAAACAAAACGTATGGCAACTTATAAAACATACATTGATCAATTGATTAAGGAAGATAAAGCCTACCTTTGTTATTCATCCAAAGAAGAATTAGAAATTTTACGTGAATCACAAATGAAAGCTGGCTTAAAGCCAAAGTATGATGGGAAGTGGCGGCCTGAATCTGGAAAAAGCTTACCTCCAATTCCTCAGAATATTCAACCGGTCGTGCGCTTTAAAAATCCGTCATCAGGTGTTGTCACATGGCATGATTTAGTCAAAGGTGAGATCACGATTGCTAATGAGGAACTCGATGATCTTGTCATTGCAAGAGGAGATGGCACACCTACTTATAATTTTTGCGTAGTCATTGATGATTGGGAAATGAAAGTCACGCATGTCATTCGAGGTGATGATCATATTAACAATACACCACGCCAAATTAATCTCTTAAAAGCTTTGAATGCAACCATTCCAGCATATGCACATTTATCCATGATATTGGGTGCTGATGGTCAAAAGCTATCCAAAAGACATGGGGCTGTGAGTGTGATGCAGTATTTCGATCAAGGTTATCTGCCTGAGGCGATTTTGAATTATTTAGCTCGTCTTGGATGGAGTCATGGCGATGATGAAATTTTTAGTATGGCTGATTTTTGTCAATGGTTCGATCTAGACCATATCACTTCCTCATCTGCACAATTTAATACAGAAAAATTAGATTGGCTTAATAGCCATTACATCAAAACTCTGCCACTTGACCGCATAGCTTTGGCAATAGAACCTTATTTAAAAGAAGTAATGCATTCGCCGATCGATTCCAACCTTTTACTAAAGGCGATTGATATTCATCGCGAACGTGCAAATCATTTAACAAGTCTTGCTGGTGATATTGCTTATATTTTTGAATATCAAAAACCGAATCAGCAAGATTTTGAAAAGCATATTAATGCTGAAGCATTAGACCTTATCAAATCCTTTCAAGCTGCTTTAATTAAGATTGATTGGACGAAAGAAGCCATTCATAATGTGATGAATGACGTGGTGACTTTACATGCGATTAAATTTCCAAAACTTGCGATGCCACTTCGAGTCCTTTTAACAGGCATCGGACAATCGCCGAGTATTGATGCTGTGATGGAAATCTTAGGGCATGATGAAACGATGAAACGTTTGAATCTTTACTTATAACTATATTTGGAATCCTCTATGGAAAAAAAGACGACACATCTACAAGATGAGTTTTTAAATCAACTCAGAAAAGAACATGTATCAGTATCTATTTATTTAATGAACGGTATTAAATTACAAGGCAATATTGAGTCATTCGATCAATACGCTATTTTATTAAAAAATACTGTGAGTCAACTCGTCTATAAACATGCTATTTCAACCATCGTACCTATGCGTAATGTCAACATAGAGCCTCCAGCAGACGATGATTGATGTTTGAACGTCCGAACGAAGGAAAGTCCGCCTGTGTAATCAGTATTAACTTTGGTGATAACGATTTCGAAGAGAGTGTCGAAGAAATTAAAGAGCTCGTATTAAGTGCTGACATGAATATTGTCAGCACAGTGAATATTAAGAGATCAGCCCCCGACCCTAAGTATTTTTTAGGCTCAGGAAAAGCCGAAGAAGTGAAGTTCATCATTCAAGAGTCAAAAGCTGATACCGTCATTTTTAATCATAACCTCAGCCCCTCCCAAGAGCGAAACTTAGAAAAATATTTTAGTACGCGCATCTTTGATCGTACTGCACTCATCTTATTAATTTTTGCAAAGCGTGCTAAAAGTCACGAAGGAAAACTTCAAGTCGAATTAGCGCAGCTTGATCACTTATCGACAAGACTAATTAAAGGCTGGAGTCACTTAGAAAGACAAAAAGGGGGTATTGGTGTAAGAGGAGGCCCCGGTGAAAAGCAATTAGAACTTGACCGCCGGATGTTAAAACTTCGCATTAAGCAGTTGAAAGAAAAATTAGATAAATTAAAACGACAACGAACAATGCAGCGAAAAAAAAGAAGTCGGTCGAATGTGCTCAACATTTCCATTGTAGGTTATACCAATGCGGGTAAATCCACTCTCTTTAACCAGCTAACGCATGCGAATGCATTAGCGATGAATCAGCTTTTTGCAACGCTTGATACTACCTCTCGAAAACTTTTCATTCAAGAAGGGGTGGAATGTGTGATCTCAGATACGGTGGGCTTTATTAAGGCGCTTCCTACCACCTTGATTGAGGCGTTTAAATCGACTCTTGAAGAGTCAAGAGAGGCTGATTTACTGCTTCATGTCGTGAATATGGCCAACCCAAATCATAGTGAGCAAATCATTGCGGTGAATAAGATTCTAGAAGAGATTAAAGCGGCGTCAATACCACAAATTCTTGTTTTAAATCAGATTGATAGACTTGATATAAAGGCGAATCATGAAAAAGATGAATATGGTAGAATTTCAACTATTCAGTTATCTGCAAAGACAGGCGAGGGTATTGAACTTTTAAAAGAGGCTATCCTCCAATTATATGTTGCAAAGCATTCAGCTGAAACCGAAATATTTGAAGAAAATCCCCTTAATTAATTAGGTAGTATAAATTTATGGCAAAAACCCCTGGACAAAATAACAATCAAGAAGAAGGACCTCCGGATCTAGACGAGCTTTTAAACGATATAAGAAAAAAAATAGGCCGCATGTTTGGTAAAAAAGAAATAGATCAAAAAATACCCAAACCTAGCGGAGGCAATGCGTCACCAAACCCAGGAAATGACCAACTTCCTATCGTACCGATTGTCCTTATTATGGTCCTGCTTTGGGCAGCTACAGGCTTCTATATTGTAGACCAGGGTTCACGAGGTGTTGTTTTAAGATTTGGTAAAAATACAGAAGTGACCATGCCAGGACCACGTTGGCATATTCCATATCCGATTGAGTCAGCTGAGGTGGTTAATCTTGAACAAGTGCGTACCATTGAAGTGGGTTATCGGTCCGCAGGCGATGCTGCTGGTAGAGCCAAAGAACTAAGAGAGTCATTGATGTTAACGGATGATGAAAATATTATTGACCTTCAGTTTGCAGTGCAATATAACCTCAAATCCGCTGAAGCTTTTTTATTTAATAACCGCTCTGCAGATGGTTCCGTGAGAGGTGCTGCTGAAAGTGCGATCCGCGAAATTGTAGGCAAGAGTAAAATGGATTTTGCGTTATATGAAGGTCGCGAAGAGATTGCTGTTAAGGCCAAAAAGCTCATGCAAGAAATCTTGGATCGATACAATACGGGCATTAATGTGACAAGTGTCACGATGCAAAATGCACAGCCGCCGGAACAAGTTCAAGCCGCATTCGACGATGCAGTCAAAGCAAAACAAGATTTAGAGCGTCAAAAAAATGAAGGACAAGCTTATGCGAATGATGTTATTCCAAAAGCTAAAGGTACAGCTTCAAGATTAGCCTCTGAAGCCCAAGGTTATCGTGTCAGAGTTGAAAGTGAAGCGAAAGGTAATGCAAGTCGTTTTGAACAAATACTGACACAATATAATCGCGCCCCCGAGGTGATGAGAGATCGTATTTATATCGAAGCGCAAGAGCAAATTTTATCGAACGTGTCAAAAGTCATTGTGGATCAAAAGAGTTCAAATAGCCTCTTATATTTGCCGCTAGATAAACTTATTCAACAAGGTTCAGCCAATATTAAAGACAACGTATCGTCTCCCATTAATGTCTCCCCTCAAATTGATATGAACCAAACATCTCTTCAAAACTTGGAGAGATCACGAGACGCATTTAAATCAAGAGAGCGAGAAATAAGATAATGACTATGAAAAAAATACCTTATATAGTAGCTGGCTTCCTACTGACGATCATGATTCTTGCCACATCGACCTATACTGTCGATCAAAGGGAGCATGCGATAGTGTTTAGGCTGGGTGAAATTGTATCCATCAAAAAAGAACCAGGACTTTATTTTAAAACCCCTCTTATTGAAAATGTACGGTTTTTTGATAATCGTATTTTGACGCTTAACGTGCAAGAAGCTGATCGTTTTATTACGAGTGAAAAGAAAAATGTTTTGGTTGATTCTTTCATCAAGTGGAAAATTATTGATCCAGCTAAATACTACGTTTCAGTCAAAGGAGACGAAGTTCAAGCGGAAAGAAGAATTTCACAAACTGTAAATGATGGTTTACGTGCAGAATTCGGTAAAAGAACAATCCAGAATGTGGTCGCAGGAGAGCGATCTGAAATTATGGAAATTTTAACTGAGCGCGCGGATCGTGATCTACGTTCTCTCGGAATTCAAATTTTAGATGTACGTTTAAGACGAGTGGATCTTCCCAAAGAGGTAAGTGAATCAGTGTATCAACGTATGGATGCAGAACGAAAATCTGTCGCGAATGAACTTCGCTCTCAAGGGTTTGCTGCATCAGAAAAAATTCGTGCAGATGCAGAAAAACAGCGTGATATTATCATTGCAGAAGCATACAAAGAAGCTCAAAAATTAAAAGGTGATGGCGATGCAAAAGCTGCAGAAATTTATGCCAATGCCTATGGTAAAAATCCGGAGTTTTATGCTTTTTATAGAAGTGTAGAGGCTTATAAAAATAGTTTTAGAGATAAAAGTGACATTATGGTCCTTGACCCAAGCTCTGACTTTTTAAAATACTTGCGGAGTTCTAAGAAGAAATAAAGAGTAAAAATGAAAAGTTGGCTTTTATTATCAATTGGTCTTATGTTGATTTTAGAAGGTATCATGCCTCTTTTTCTTCCAGAGGGCTGGCGTAATACTTTCAAAAAAATGATTACCATGAAAGGTGGTCAGATTCGTTTTATGGGTTTTATATCTTTTTCACTAGGATTAATTTTTTTATTTTTAGGCCGATAGCGGATGAATCAATGGACACTCCCAGATTATATTGAAGACATGCTTCCCGATGAAGCAGTCTATCTCGAGTCATTAAGACGATCTATTCTTGATCTCTATCAAACGCACAGCTATTTATATGTCATTCCTCCTATGCTGGAGTACATTGAATCCTTAAATGGTAATGGTCAGGATATGGATCTCGATACATTTAAAGTCGTCGATCAGTTGACAGGAAGACTTATGGGTGTTCGCGCTGATATCACACCTCAGGTCGCACGTATTGATGCACACCTTATTCAAAATGATGAAGTCACAAGATTGTCTTATGCAGGCTCGGTGTTAAGAACAAAGCCAGCCAGCTTTCTTCAGTCAAGAGAGCCATTCCAAATTGGAGCTGAGCTCTATGGGTTTAAAGGTATCGAAGCTGATCTTGAAATTCAAACGCTTTTAATTAAAACACTGAGTACCATCGGCATTCAAAATCCAGTATTTGATTTTAATCATCTTGATATTTTTACGTCCCTAATTGCATCATCCAATATGGCACGTGATCATCTTGATCTTTTGTATCAAGCGATGCAGAAAAAAGATAAATCAGAAGTGATTAGTTTAACCAAATCAATAGATAAAAAAAATCGAGATGCACTCATTGCTTTAGTAAGCCTTTATGGTGATGTCAATATCCTAAAAGAAGCTGAGAAAGTATTGCCGCAAGATAAGGCTATTAAAAGTGCGCTGCAATTTTTAAACCAACTTGATCAAGCTTTAAAACACAATCAAATTAAAGTGTCATATGACCTAAGTGACATTCGTGGCTATCAGTATCACAATGGTTTAGTGTTTTCAGTATATGCAGATCAGTGCTATTCGCCCATTGCATTGGGTGGTCGCTATGACAATATTGGCGCATCATTTGGACGTAATCGTCCAGCCACAGGCTTCACGATGGATTTAAAAAATATTGTCACTTTATTTCCTAGCGGTAAAAAAGCGAAAGCCATTTTAGCTCCTCAAGGAATTGATAGTGAATTACAAAATGCAATTGAGTCATTACGTCAACAAGGTGAAATTGTTGCGATTGATTTATTTGGCCATATGAATGCGATACAAAATAATTGTGATCGCATATTGATTCAAGACGCGAGCAAAGCGTGGAAAGTCAAAACGGTTTAATTGAAGATGGCAAAAAATTTAGTAGTCATTGGTACACAATGGGGCGACGAAGGTAAAGGTAAAATTGTCGATTGGTTAACGGATCACGCAGAAGGTGTCGTTCGTTTTCAGGGGGGACATAATGCAGGTCATACATTAGTCATTGGCCAAGGCTCAAGCCAAAAAGAATATAAACTAAATTTAGTACCCTCAGGCATTATTCGTAAAAATGTAGATTGTTTTATTGGCAATGGTGTCGTACTCGATATTGAGCACTTGCTTCACGAAATCAAGACGCTTGAAGCCGATGGCATTGAAGTCAAAAGTCGTTTATTTGTAAGTCCAGGGTGCCCTTTAATTTTAAAGCATCACGTAGCACTCGACCAAGGTCGAGAAGCAATGCGTGAAGCTAAAATTGGTACTACCGGTAAAGGTATTGGCCCTGCTTATGAAGACAAGGTGGCTCGTCGCTCGCTCCGCGTTTACGATTTACTTAATCCAGATAATTTTAAAAATAAACTTGTAGAAGTTATGGATTACCATAACTTTGTCTTGCAACATTACTTAAAAAAAGATCCGATTGACGTCAATCAGCAGTTTGATCTGTCGATGACGCATGCAGAAAAAATAAAACCATATCTTGCTGATGTTTCACAAAAACTTTATGAAGCAAATGCTAAAAATAAGAATTTACTATTCGAAGGCGCGCAAGGTTCACTTTTAGATATTGATCACGGGACTTATCCTTATGTGACTTCATCAAATTGCGTGTCAGGTCAAGCAGCAGCAGGTGCTGGTGTGGGTCCGCATATGTTGCATTATATTTTAGGTATCACAAAAGCTTATACGACGCGTGTCGGTGGCGGACCTTTTCCGAGTGAACTTGATATAGAAACTCAAGAGACACCAGGGTATCAAATGTCAACCAAAGGTAAGGAAATTGGTACAGTGACTAAACGAAAAAGACGTTGTGGTTGGTTTGATGCAGCTGCATTAAAACGCTCCGCGATGATTAATAGTCTCACAGGATTATGTATCACCAAACTTGATGTTTTAGACGGCATTAAAAAAATCGGTATCTGTGTGGGCTATGAATTAGACGGTAAAAAAATTGATCTTCTTCCTTTGGGTGCTGATCAAGTAGAGCGTTGTAAACCAATTTTTATTGAAGTCGATGGCTGGGATGAGAGCACCTTCGGTATTAAATCGATGGATGATCTTCCTAAAAATGCGCAGCTTTACCTCAAGACATTAGAAAAATTATGCGAAGTGCCTATTCATGTTGTATCGACTGGCCCTGAGCGTGATGAAACGATCGTCCTTAAACATCCCTTCGAATAATAGCTCATGACAGATACGCGTATCCAACCTGTCAGTACGATTATTTCTGCCAAATGGATTTGTCCCGTTAGGCCTCACAATAAAGTACTCGAGGATCATTCGATTATTATTGATGAGGATCGAATCATCGATATTATTGAGACTAAAAAAGTCGCGTCTCTTTATCAATCCAATCAGCACTTTCAGCTCCATCATCATATCGTTACGCCTGGCCTTATTAATGCACATACACATGCTGCGATGAATTTATTTAGAGGTTTTGCCGACGATCAACCCCTTGATACATGGCTTAATGACTTTATTTGGCCACTTGAAAAAAAATGGGTCACACCTGATTTTGTGCATGATGGCACACTTATTGCATGCGCTGAAATGTTAAAGAGTGGTGTGACTACATTTAATGAAATGTACTTTTATCCTGAAGCTGCATCTCGTGCGATTAAACAAAGTGGTATGAGAGCTAACATCGGTCTTTTTGTGATGGATTATCCTTCGAATTACGCAAATGATGGAGAAGATTATCTAATGAAAGGGCTTGAAGCCAGAGATGGTTGGCGTGATGAAAGTCTGATCACATCAAGCTTAGCCCCGCACGCACCATACTCAATCTCAGATAAAACCTTAAATCAAGTGTTAACTTATGCGAATCAACTTAATCTCACGATTCATATGCATATCCATGAAACAGAAAATGAAATTAGTGAGAGCCTAAAACAATATCAAATAAGACCCATTGAGAGACTCAATCGTCTTGGGATCATAAGCCCACAATTTATGGCAGTGCATGCTGTTTATTTGAACGATGAAGACTTATCCACACTTTCAAAAGAATCTGCATCGGTCATTCATTGCCCGACATCCAATTTAAAATTAGGCAGTGGTATCGCTAATATTGAAGCGTTACAAAAAAACCATATTAATATATGTATTGGTACAGACGGAAGTGCCAGCAATAATAAACAAGACGTATTGCATGATATGCAATTAGCATCTTTGCTTGCTAAAGGTATGACAAAAAATCCTGCGATACTTGACGCTAAAATATCATTAGATATGGTCACTATTAATGCTGCAAAAGCACTAGGGCTTGAAGATTGTATTGGGTCGATTGAAAAAGGAAAGTTTGCAGATTTAACAGTATTTAATATGGATCACTTATCCACATTGCCTATGTTCGACCCTATGAGTCATTTAGTTTATGCAACCACGCGTGAAGAGGTCAGTCATGTGTGGGTGAATGGTTTATTGCAATATGAAGAGGGACACTTAACATCCATTGATATTCAATCATGTAAGGACATAGCACTCAGATGGCAACTCAAGATAAAACAAAACATATAAACGTTTCTGAAGAAGAAATCGCTAAATTTAATGAGCTCGCTCATAAATGGTGGGATAAAACGAGTGAATTTAAGCCACTTCACGATATCAATCCTCTCCGCCTTAATTTTATCCATAAAAAAATTAATTTAAAGCGTAAAAAAGTGCTCGATATAGGTTGCGGAGGGGGCATTCTTTCTGAATCTATGGCAAATCTGGGTGCGGATGTCACAGGGATTGATATGGGTGAGAAAGTGATCAACATTGCAAAGCTCCATGCGCTGCAAACGAAGATAGATATTGATTATCAATGTACTTCCCTAGAAGCCTTTACTTCAAAAAATAAACCTATTTTTGATGTGATCACATGTATGGAAATGCTAGAGCATGTGCCAGAACCTTCAGCAGTTGTGGCATTATGTGCGAAACTTTTAAAACCAGGTGGCACACTTTTTATGTCGACCATTAATCGCAACATAAAAGCATATTTATTTGCAGTGATTGGTGCTGAATATATTCTAAATTTATTACCACGTGGCACACATGATTACGAAAAATTTATTAAACCCTCTGAACTCATTTCTTGGTGTCGAGAAGAAGATCTAACGGTTGTTACCTTAAAAGGTATGACTTATAACCCAATCACGGATGTGTATAAATTGGGCGATGATGTTTCGGTGAATTATCTTCTTGAAGTCACAAAAGATTAATTATGGAGGCTGTTCTTTTTGATTTAGATGGTACTTTGATTGATAGTGCACCGCAACTTGTAGGAGCGCTTAATCAATTAAGACAGCAGTATGATTTACCCCCCATTCCTTTTTTAGTAGGACGGCCGTACGCTTCGCATGGCGCGGCGGGTTTACTGAAAGCTGGGTTTAACATGGATAAAAATGATCCTCTTTTTGATGCGCGTGTTCAAGAATTCTTAGATATCTATAAAGAAGTATTTAATCTAAATATGCAATGCATGTTAGGTATTGAAGAATTAATTAATACTTTAAACCTTAGAAAAATTTCTTGGGGTATTATGACAAACAAAGCCAAGAAATTTGCGCAGCCTATTGTGTCTTCCCATCCGCTTTTAAAGAGCGCAGCATGTCTTATTGCAGGTGATGATGTCAGTGTGCCGAAACCTTCACCAGAAGGGCTTATTAAAGCATCACAGATGCTCTCAATAGAACCATCTGACATTATTTATTTAGGTGATGATAGGCGTGATGTCATGGCAGCAAATGATGCTGGTATGGTAAGTATGGCGGCACGATACGGTTATTTAGAAGTAGGGGATGATGCAAAATCCTGGGGCGCTCAATATATCATTGATAAGCCATCTGAGCTCTTGGACTATCTCAATCTTTAATTATTTTACGTTCAATCATAGCTTGGGCAAGTGTCCCGCTATCTACATATTCAATTTCACCACCCATAGGTAAACCTCTTGCTATTCGACTTAATCGAATGCCGCGTGCTTTAAGGAGTTCAGTGACATAATGAGCAGTAGCATCTCCGCCCACCGTAAAATTATTCGCTAAGATCACTTCTTTAACGATTCCAGCATCGAGACGTTTTAAAAGCCTATCTAAATGAATATCTTTTGGACCAATACCATCTAAAGGTGAGAGTTTACCCATTAAAATAAAATACATGCCGTTATAAGAGTGCGTTTGTTCTAGCATCATGAGATCACTTGGCATTTCGATCACACAAAGAATTGAGGCATCTCGATCTTTGGATGAACAAAGTGAGCAAACCACTTCTTCAGAAAAGTTATTGCAATAAGAGCAGTGACCCACCAATTCGATTGCGTTAGCAATAGCGCTTGAGAGTTGTGAGGCACCTTTTCTGTTGTGCTGAAGAAGATGGTAAGCCATGCGTAAGGCCGATTTAGGACCAATACCTGGTAAGCACCTTAGGGCATCAACTAACTGTTCGAGTGCTTCAGTATTTTTCATGCAGTAAAATTAGAAAGGTAGTTTCATACCAGGAGGCATCATATTACCCATCTTGGCATTGGTAGTTTGTTCAATTTTTTGTAATGCATCTTTAAAAGCCACAATGAGAAGATCTTCTAGCATTTCATGATCGTTCATGACAGAAGGATCGATCGATATTTTTTTAACTTGATGCTTACAAGAAATAGCAATTTTAACAAGCCCATTGCTTGCCAAACCTTCAACATCAATAAGTCCAAGTTCATCCTGCGCCTTTTGCATATTAGCTTGCATCATTTGCGCCTGTTTCATTAAATTACCCATGCCGCCTTTCATCATATGATGACTCCTTATGTAGTTTGATTAGGTTTAATGCTTGATGGAATAATTTCAGCATTAAATTCAGTAAGTAGTGATTTTACGAATTGATCTTGAAGAATAGCATTTTCAGTATCTTTCATAAGTGTTGACCGTTCTTCTTGTTTTTGTTTAAGCGGTGAATTATTTGCACCTTTTTGTAAGATCACAAGTTTAATGCGTTGAGCAAAGTGTTCAGACAAACTCAATTCTAATTTTTTTTGATAGGTTTCATTGAGCAGATGCTTGTGTTCATCTGCAATCGATAAAATTATTTCGTTATTTTTAAAACTGACTAGTTCAGACTGCTGGGCAAGTGCTTTGACTAAGCCTAGTTTTAATTGGTCAACAAGTTCACGCCAATTTCCATTGAATGGGACTACTTCTTTCGGTATATCTTGATCTGATGTATCTTGATCTGATATATTTTCATCAGCCTCGTGAGTTACTTCAATTTTTTTTTTAATTTCAAAGGCTTCAGAGGAATCGTCGTTTGACTTTGTGATAGTCTCTATTTTATTTGCGTTATGCACTGGTTCAGTTTTTACTGACGTTAAATTTTTTGCAAGGATTGTATCTTGTGGGGCAAAAGACAGCATTCGGAGAATAGTCATCGTGAAGCCTGCATATTCATCGGGCGCTAAATAAAGATCACGTCGACCTAATATAGTAATTTGATAAAAAAGTTGTAATTGTTCTGCACTTATCTTTTTGGTTAGCGCAATTACTTGGTCACGATCAAGATAAGAGGCATCTAAGCTATCTGGTATGGCTTGCGTTACACTAATTGTTTGAATTAGGTTTGCTAGATCATTGAGTGCTGCATCAAAAGATAGATTTCTTTCATCCATTTGTTTCGCAATCTCAATAGCTTTATGACCATCTTGATCAATGACTGCATGAACTAAATTAAATAAGTAAGATTGATCAATAGCACCTAACATTTTTTTAATCGTAGCTTCTTCTATTGTGCCGCCGCAATAAGCGATACCTTGATCAAGAATTGATAGTGCATCGCGCATACTGCCATTCGCAGATTTCGCAATTAAATAAATCGCATTGATTTCATAGTTAATTGCTTCTTCTTTTAATATTTTTTCCATATATTCTGAAATAGAAGCAGATGGCATTTGTTTTAAATTAAATTGCAGGCATCTTGATAAAACAGTGACAGGGACCTTTTGTGGGTCAGTAGTTGCTAAAATAAATTTCACATGTTCAGGTGGTTCTTCTAATGTTTTCAACATCGCATTGAACGCACTTTTTGAAAGCATATGGACTTCATCGATAATATAGATTTTAAATAGTCCTTGTGTCGGAGCGTATTGCGCATTATCCAGAAGATCTCGCATATTATCGACTTGCGTATTAGATGCTGCATCAACTTCAATAAGATCGACGTAGCGGCCTTGATCAATCTCGGCACATGCAGAGCATGTTCCACACGGCTTTGAACTAATACCTTCTTTGCAATTAAGAGCTTTGGCTAGAATTCTTGCTAGTGTAGTTTTACCAACACCACGTGTGCCTGTAAAAAGGTAAGCATGATGTAGTCTTTTTTGATCAAGTGCATTTTTGAGTGCCTGCACAACATGCGCTTGACCGACAAGCGTATCAAACGAACGGGGACGATATTTACGGGCAAGAACTTGATAGCTCATGAATAATTTTTAACCAATCCAATTTAATTAGAGGCGAGCCAGACCCCCGGCACTTGTTTCTTTAGTTGTGGCTGCTTGCTTCCGCATCTGACCAGGTTGGCTAAATTACAATGCGGGGAGGCCCGCCAATGATTATTTTAACCTAAGGGAACGCCTTTTACTCGCAATGTTTAGCAGGATGTTGGCTTAAATAGGCCCATTCTTCATCGCTATATAAGCGCGACCGAATAATAAAGCGCATGCCTGTTCCATTTTCTAGTGAGAACTGGCCACCATTGCCTGGGATGGCATCGAGCGTTAGATGTGTATGTTCCCAATAGGAGAACTGACTGGCACCCATGTAGAAATGTATACCATGTGTAATACCTACCTCGACATCAGAGCCGCCCAAATAAAATTCACCTTTGGGATAGCACATAGGTGCACTTCCATCACAACAGCCACCTGATTGATGAAATATGATTTCACCATATTTTTCTTTTAAAGAATCAATCAGCGTGTCTGCAGCTTCGGTTGTATCTATACGTGTAAAAGTTTTTTCCATAAAAAAGAAAGGCAAGACGTAAAAGTCTTGCCTTTAATTTAGTTAAATTGAATCTTAAAAGAAGCCAAGTTTATTTTCACTGTAGCTCACTAAAAGATTCTTAGTTTGTTGGTAGTGATCGAGCATCATCTTGTGTGTTTCGCGACCGATACCTGATTGTTTGTATCCACCAAATGCCGCATGTGCAGGATAAGCATGGTAGCAGTTAGTCCACACACGACCTGCTTGAATACCTTTGCCCATTCTAAATGCACGATTACCATTACGTGACCATACGCCTGAGCCTAATCCGTAAAGCGTATCATTTGCAATTTCAAGCGCTTCATCTTCATCTTTAAATGTGGTTACAGAAACGACTGGCCCAAAAATTTCTTCTTGGAAAATACGCATTTTGTTATGACCTTTAAAAACAGTAGGTTCAATGTAATATCCTTCTGCAAATTCACCACCTAATTTTTTACGGTTACCGCCGATGAGGAGTTGAGCGCCTTCTTCTTGACCAATCTTCATATAAGACATAATTTTTTCAACTTGTTCACTCGATGCTTGAGCGCCAATCATGGTTGCCATATCAAGAGGATTATCTTGTTTGATAGCTGCAACACGTTTGAGTCCGCGTTCCATAAATTTATCGTAAATAGATTCTTGTATTAAAGCTCGTGAAGGGCAGGTGCACACTTCACCTTGATTAAGCGCAAACATTGTAAAGCCCTCAAGTGCTTTATCAAAGAAGTTATCGTCTTTATCCATCACATCTTCAAAGAAGATGTTAGGCGATTTACCACCAAGTTCTAAAGTTACTGGAATAAGATTTTGTGATGCATATTGCATAATCAAACGACCTGTTGACGTTTCACCTGTGAATGCAATTTTTGCAATACGTGGTGAGCTTGCAAGTGGCTTACCAGCTTCTAAACCGAAGCCATTCACAATATTTAATACACCAGGAGGAATCAGATGTCCTACTAATTCAAGCACGACTAGAAGTGATACAGGTGTTTGTTCTGCTGGTTTAATCACAACACAATTTCCTGCAGCAATCGCAGGCGCTAATTTCCAGGCTGCCATTAGAATAGGGAAGTTCCAAGGAATAATTTGTCCGACAACACCTAAAGGCTCATGAAAATGGTAAGCCATTGTCTCGTGATCAATCTCACCGATACTGCCTTCTTGAGCTCTTACACAACTTGCGAAGTATCTAAAGTGATCAATCGCTAATGGAATGTCAGCATAAGTTGTTTCGCGAAGAGGTTTCCCATTATCGATTGTTTCAGCAATCGCAATCGTTGAAAGATTTTTTTCCATGATGTCTGCTACCTGCATCAATATATTTGCGCGGTCAGTAGGACTCTTTTTTGCCCAGCCATCCTTGGCTGCATGCGCTGCGTCTAGCGCTAGATTAATATCTTTTTCGTTTGATCGTGCAACTTCACAAAATACTTTGCCAGTCACTGGTGATATATTTTCAAAGTATTTCCCGTCTAGTGGAGGTACAAATTTACCGCCAATATAATTGTCATATTTAGCCTTAAATGGATGTTTTACTCCAAGATTATTTAATGTTTCTAAGCCCATGAATCGCCCCTAGGTTAATAGTTAATTAATATTAAATACTATATAAATCAATAAGTTATGAAATTATTAAAACGGATGTACTGCGGTAGACGTACGGTAAATAAATTCAATAGAACAACCTTAATACGAGTAAGCACTTTAATCAAGAGAGAAAAGATGATTCTTAAAGGTAAAGTCAGGTATCAGTTATAATGCCGACTCTTTCCGGAAGGGTGGATGAGCGGTTTAAGTCGCACGCCTGGAAAGCGTGTTTAGGTGAATAACCTAACGCGGGTTCGAATCCCGCCCCTTCCGCCATATTAATATAAGTTTTTTCTAATGTAAACTTTTTAAAATCAATAGTTTACATAAGAATACACTGACATTTACAAGTGCATTTATTTAGTTTTTGTCCATATTTTTGTCCACCATGTACTTAAAAGTACTTAGTCAATAGAAAGCATTTATATCTTATGATTGTTTAACATCAAGAGGTTTAAGGATACATAAAACTCCATGAATAAGCTCTTTTATCAATTCTTAAGAATTAATTCCCTAGTAATAAAGTATTTTCTTTTTTTTGCAGTGGCATTTGTACCCATTAATGCAAATTCAATTTCAGATAAAACATTAAATTCAGCGGCAGAACCCAATGGTGCATGGACTACCTTTAATATGGGGGATGATTATAAAACAGCATGGAGAGGAGAATTTAATAAGTATGAAAGGACTAATGATGGAACAATTTATCTTCCAATATATGCAATTGACTTTAATTCTAAAAAACTCAAGACTTCAATTGAATGGATGCGTATAAATTGCAACGAAGATTTTGTAACAAACTTAGGTTCATACAAAGATGGAAAATTCTCCTATGAGAATAATCCACTAGCTAGAACTAATGACCCTAATATGACCTATTACACAGCTAGATTGTTTGTTTGCCCTACAGATGCTGATAATGGAAAAAAAGCACTAATGTTCGCTTTGTATGCTAATCCTAATAATAAAACAGGACATCTTATTACATGGATTCCTGAGGAAATTGAAATTGATAATACAAATAAAAATATAATATCTTTCAATGCTTACAATTCAGGCTTTAATAAAGGAAAAATAATATTGGGATTTAAGAATAAGTTAATACTGAATTGTTCTTCAGAAAAGCTTGAGAGTACGGGAGAAAATATTTTTCATGATTTGAAAGAAGAGAAGTCAAAGAATTTAAGATTTTTATACAATACAGCATGTGGAAAAAACGACATATTAGATTTCCTTAAATCTGAAAAAAAAGATTTGAATGAGCAGCAGTTAGAAAAGGTAAAAATAAAATGTAGGAATCTTGGTTTTGTAGAGAAGACTGAGAAATTTGGTGCTTGTGTTCTGGAGTTTTTAAAATGAGACTTTTCTTTATGCTTGTTATAAGTTTATTTTCAAGCTCAGTTTATTGCTATGAAATACCAGATATTGTTAAGAAAGACCCTAAGACTATATCTTGGAATTGGACAACATTCAGTGCAGATTTTGGACAGAAAGTGACCATCTCTGCTGACTATACAAAATCAGAAAAAACAAATGACAATTTTATATTTATTCCCACTGTCACACACCAATATCAAACTAATAAAACTTCAGATAACATTGAATGGTTGAGAGTTCATTGTGATAATAATACTCAGGACAGTTTAGGTGCATATGAAAAGAGTTTTTTTTCACAAACTTTTTCCTTCAAGTTAAATCAAATGCAACTCGCTGAAAATACTAATGCTGCTGTTGCAAAACAGGCAGTTTGTGGCTTTAAGCTTGATGGCAAATCTTTTTTTGGAATAATGGCTTTAGTTCAAACTTTAAATGAATTCGAAAAAAATCCACGAATTTTTTTCTACGCTTGGAGTCCAGAGGATATTACAAAAGAAAATATTCATGGGTCTATCGTTACTTTCAAAATTCACATATACCAACCATCAACTAAACAAATGTTTTCTTCAAGTGAAGCAAATTATGATTGTGAAAAAAAATTAATGAAAAATTCGCAATTTACTACAACTTTTGATACAGCTCATGGAAGACAATTTTTATATCACTTTAATCATGTGTGTTCAATTAAAGATAAGCTTGCTAGTCAAATAGTTGAAAGTACCCCAGAGTTAAAAGAAACAAAGCTATCTTTAGAAAATGCTAAAGAGAAATGCACTAGCTTCGGCTTAAAACCAAAAACAGAAAAGTTTGGTATTTGTGTTTTGGAGCTTATGAAATGAAAAAAATTGTTTTCATTCTTTGTTTGCTTTTCAGTAACTTTACTTTTGCAGATACGCTTTGGGATTTAGATACAGTTGTTCATCAATCAAAAATATATTCAGGTCTTACTGCAAAAACAACTAATGGAAGACAAATTATACTGACAACAGAGTATATAAATAAACTAGATTCAATAAGAAAAGAAATTTCTCACCAAGCCCATATTTATCCAAAATTCATTATCTCTTCAAGTGACGTTGTGAATGCAGGTGCTACATTTCAAGATGGTCAGCCAGTTACTCTTTATACATTAGGGATGTTAGAAAAAATTGGGTACGATTATGATGCTCTCGCTGCAGTAATATCGCATGAGGTTGCTCACTTAACATTAAACCATATGGGCTCTCAACAAACTTCTAATGCAGTCGTAGATATACTTGCAGGCTTAGCAATGATTGCAATTGATTATTCATATGGAGGTTCTGCAAGAAATCCTTATAAGGGTCTTTATGAGAAGGGGCTAGAATTAACTTCAAATTTGACTAAATCAAGCTTTTCAAGAAGTGATGAAGTTGAAGCTGATGTGAAAGGAGTTAAATATATGATGGCAGCAGGATATTCTGCTGATGGCGCTATTAGGCTGCAGAATCTTATTCCTGCAAGCTCCTCTTTTTTTAGTACGCATCCATCAAGTGATACTAGAGTTGAAAATATTAGAACTGCAATGCTAAATAATCCTCAATATAGAAAAGCGCCTTCAAATGATACAAATACTATAGTAGCCTACTCAGAAAAAAGCAGCCAAAATACCACTAATACATATACTGAAAAAAGAAATTTAGATAATTATGCAAGGACTTGTGAGGATATTGGCTTCATACCTGATACAACACTGTTTATTAACTGCCTAAACAAATTTAATAAGGAAAAAACATTTGAGACCAACTCAAATACAACCATTCAAGCTTCATACACTACAACTGAGGATTACAATAAAACTTGTGAAGATATTGGCTTTAAGCCAAAAACAAAAAAGTTTAAAGAATGTATAGCAAGATTCAAGGGTGAAAGTTACGATGACTCCTCTAAAGCCAGAGATTTAGTTGATTCAGAAGATAAAAATATGGGTCAAATTGGCACTGTTATTGCAATCAAGAAGAAAGATAAGTCAGTTGTATTTGCATCTACAATTGAAGAGGAAATATCAAAAGGAAGTACTGTCAAAATATTAACAGATAAAAAACATATTACAGCGACCATCACTAATCATTTTGATGGTTATTATTCTGCTAGTGTTGAAAAAATGGACGCTATTAAGCTAGGTAATAAGGTCATCCTCATAAATTAATATGCCTTACAAAATAACTTCATTTTTATTTGTCTCTTTCGTCTTTTGCACTAATGGCTATGCAAATTGTTCTTCCGAAGAGATAGCTAAAATTATAAAAAATCCAGCTGTAAGTAATTACCATAACCCAAAAATTACATATATTTCAAAAGATGATAAATGTAGATTCACCTTAAATTATTACGGTGGGTATCTGTATTCATACGTATTTGTTAATTCAGAAGCTATTAATGATGGACCTAGAATTTGGTGGTATGACAATGGTCAAAAAAAGTCTGAAATTAATTTCAGTATGGACAAGATTACTGGGTTAGGAACTACTTGGCATAGAAATGGCATAAAACAATCTGAGGAAAATTATAAAGACAATATTATTAATGGACGTGTTACATCATGGAATGATAAAGGTGAAAAGATATCTGAGTTAATTTATGAAAACGGTTTTCCTAAAACAGACCAAACTTCATCAGTAAATGAGCCTAATGAGACTTCTAGTCAAGACCCAATTGAGATTGCAAAAAATACATGCAAAAAATTAGGACTGAAAGAGAAGACAGAGAAGTTTGGTATTTGTGTTCTTAAGAATATTAATTAATCTTTAATTCTTACCAAAAATTTTAGTGCCACATCCCATATATAAGACGAAGGGGTGGAGGGGATAAATAGCCTTTTTATAACCCCTAAAAACTAGGACGTATAACTTTCACTAACAATTAAAGTATTTTGAACATCTGGCTAAATTTACCAACCATAAGGTAACATCGTATAAGTTATTTAGTAAAAATTTTGTACCCACCATTTGACCCACCAATTATTATTTTTTTGGCAGTTTTGTTTGTATTTTTTTGAGATTTGGCTTTAGACCTCTAAATTTTCAATAATAAAAAAATTATCCTATCCCAGTTCCAAAGCCCACTTAACAAAATTTAACCACCTGTTAGAGGCATAAATATGCAATAAATATTCTGAATTAAGAGGTTAATTACTTGTGTTTTATCTTTCATCTTTAGGAGGTAATTTTTTCTTTGCGAGAAGATCATTAATATTTGGTAAGCTAAAACCTTTAATCTTTAGAAGTATGTAGATAAGGTCTATTAGAAAAAGGACAGCTAGCACAGGCATGTATTCCATGACCCCGATATACGTGAAACTTGATCCATAAAGTATGCAAATTGTGATTATTACCAAAGTATATACTACAAAAATTTTTTTTATGGGTTCATGAGTCCAGTATCTTAAAAAAAAGATAATCATTCGAGTGGTAATAAAAATAGGTAAAACAGCAATGGCATAACCAATTGGAGTGCTAAAAATATCACCAGCCATTTTGTATGCCTTTCAGTTTAATAATTTTATGCTACCTTAATCATTGAGTTATCAAGGTCACAATATTTCAAGAAGATTTATGCAGCAGAGGTGCAATAAACAGTCCACAGGACATTCAAACACCCCTCTATAGTCAGTACTGAATTTTCTAAAATCTCATCGGTAACATCAATGTACGGCATATATAATCTCCATTTTGATTGAATTAGTAAATTTTAATCATCTAACTAAGATACCTGGCGTTTGTCCGGCTGAGCCTGGAATTTTAGTTAATATAACTAATTGGTGTAGGATACTTAATACTGTCTGAGAAAATCCGTTATCTTCAGCAGGGATAATATAGCTAGTTCCCCTCAAATCATAAGTTTGAGCATATCTTGCAGTGAACATACTTGGATTTTTAATTGCAACAAAAATTTTATTATTTTTTGGATCATCATTGTAAACGTATTCAGTATTTGCTCGAATTTCAACATAAACTGGATTGGGTAAATGCTGCGCTTTCACAACTTTTCCTACATAATCAAAAATATCTTTTGAAGAGCGGACATAAATAACTAACTTTTTTTCTCCAGGGAATTTTACCTGATCAGGATAACAGTAATATTCTTTTTCAAATCTGTATTGCGAATTTTCCTGAGGGGGTCTAGCAAGACAGAATCTTGGTGCATTTTTTTCAGATATTGATTCAGCAAGAGTAAAGCCATTATCTATAAGAAAATTAAACAGATCATCGAACTTCTTATAACCAGAAAATAAGGGATTATTCAGAAATAATTCCATATCACCATTTTTTTCAACTATGCTGAAATTTTCAATAAGTAATTTGAAAACTAATTCCCTCGGATATGTATGTAGGCCGAAATATTTTGTTTTTTCAAGATTAAGCGTGCTGAGAAACTCTTTCCAAAAGACAGCATTATCGAGCGAGGATTGTGTGAAAGTAAAACCTTGTGAATAGCTTTGATTCGGAGACAAACCTGCACCAGTCAAGTTCGAGATGCCCCATAGTGTTGTATTTGCTTGAGTTTCAGCCAAACTAAAGGAGCCTCCTAAAGATGATGCAGACGACGCGTTGCCGAGTACGGATGGAATCTCAACAAAAGCAATAGGCCTACTTTCAGATGCGCGAATGATATTAGTGAAAAGTTGATTAATTTGATATTGTTCGATTGACTTTGTGTATGCTTGAGTTTGTTGATCAAAAGTCGGAGGATAGAGAGTCTTGCATCCCATGAGAAATAGAGGTACAAGAATAACAAAGAACTTTTTAAACATTTGATTTTTACTATACATAAGAACCTTTTATTTTAGTTATTAATTTCTTCATTTAGTATTTTTATATTAAGCGCCAATGAAATTTTTTGGTATCGGTTTTCGTAACGATCTAAAACTATTTCTATAAAATGATCTGGCCCGCTTGTAATAATTCTCATAGGTTTTTTAAGAGTTACATTATGAAAGGACCAACCAGCCTCTAGAGTTTGTGTACCACTTATAACTTTAAATAAATCTTCGTTTATGTTTTGTAGGGATTTTTTCAGATCATTATCGTAAGAGGTTAAGACGAATAGGTCTTTTTTAGGACTTTTAAGGACTATTAAATTACTACCTTCTACAAAATTGAAATGTTTAATACCTGCCATAGCTGTGGGTGTAAAAGGAGGAGTACCCTGATATCTTCTATTCAACTGTTTCATCAAATATTTAGGCCAACTAATTTTTGTTTCCTCTAGAGGATAAATAGCAACAGTACCAATATATACATAATTTGCATTAACCCCAGCTCGAAAGTCCCCAGTGATAAGATGAATTCCCTCTTTATTAACATAATAGGGATTAAATCTTGTTTTTAAACTATCCATGATCCCCTGATCATTGATGGAGTAATACTTTTCCTTATCACAATCTGAAATCCCCATTGTAGTGAAGGTTAATCTTTCCAAATAAAGCCAATTGAATTTTAGTGCAGAGAAAAAACATACAAGATCCTTATTTGGTTCCACAAAACGTGGACCTACAATTCCTTTTGCTTCTGAACCAGCGCGCGGTGTATGTTGAGAAGTTTCTTCCTTTTCAATTGAGTTTGAGGGATTTGGTCGGTCAGTCATAGACCTGTCATTTATTTTATTTTTTGCAACCACCTCCGAACTTAAATTTTTTCGTTCAAAGCCGCTATTAATTTGATTAGAGGTCTCTGCATAAGCAAATGAAACATATTGAAAAGTAGGGCATAGGCAAATAAAAGTAATAAATATTTTATACATAACTTAGTATTTCACACCCTCATCCATTTTTTTAATTTTTTCTAAGTCTTTTTGGAGATTTTTACCAATAGGAGACCCCTCAAGATCACCCATAATAATTGGAAGGGAAGCAGTTCCTTGACCGAATATTACAATTTTAGCATTTTGCGAATTAGCTAATTTTGATGAGGCATCAATCCCTTTCCATCTTAGATAATTATTTGTCAAACCAGTCTGAATGATATCCTGAAAATCTTTTATCCCTTTTGCTTCAATTGCTTTTCTTTCAGCCTCTTTAAGTTCAGTCGCAATAATATATTCGTAAGCTTCAAGTTTTGATCTTTGAGCAATTTTTTCTTCGATAGACTTTTGAACATCTGGAGGAAACTGTATATCTATTATTTCTATTTGACTAATCTTAATTAAACGAATGGCACTGGTCCCTGGCGGACTGATGTTATTAATGATTCCCGTATCTGCTTGAACTGTAATCTCCTTTTGCAGTTTAAATATTTCATCAGAGAATGCTTTCTCTGAAGTAAAACTTGAAATCTGTCCTCTGGTAATTGCCACAACTGTAGGAATTATAACTTTGTCAAGATATTTTTCGCCAACATATCGATGAACAAGTGGAGCTGTATCCCTATTGATTTCGTATTGAAATGCCACAGTCACGATTGACTTTAATAAATCCTTGGTAATTATCTCAATTTTTAACTCATGTTTTTGAATCTGTGTACTATAAACAACAATTGAGTTCCAAGGAAATTTAAAGTTGATACCTTCACCTGCTAGGGCAGAAGTATCGACTCCACCACTGAGCGGCCTGAAAATTACACCAACCTCTCCAGCTTTAACATGTACGCTTATTTTTGGCCATAGAACAATTGTTGATGCAGAGATGACAATTGTCACAAGGATAATAGTAATGCTATATCGCTTGAACCAATCAAGCAAAGTTCTGAGAATGAAAAGAATCAGTCCATAAGGGTGAAGCAGGCTAATCTTTTTTTCATTATTTTTTTTCATGATGCCATTTTTCCGTTGTCGAGCACAATAATCTTGTCTGCTACATCATAATATGCGTCGTCATGTGTAAGTGCAATAATGGTCTTTCCTTGATTTTTCAGCATAGGCAATATTTTTGTATAGAATTTTTTTCTAAATTCTGGATCTTGATCAGCAGCCCATTCATCGAGGATAATAAAATCTTTGTTTTCAAATAGAGCCACCATAAGGGCAATTCTTTTTCTCTGTCCAGTCGATAATTTTAGGTCACTAAACTGCCCTCTATCAATACTAACTTTTTCCTTCATTTCCATCAAACTTAATATCTCATCGAAATATGTATCTTCAAAATTGGCAATCCCATAGAGTTTTTTGAATAAGTAAAAATTATTAAAAACTATTGCAAATTTATTTCTGTAAGCCTCCAACATATTTTTTGTAACCTTTTTTCCATTGACTGAAATGGAACCATGTTCGGGTTGAATCAAGCCAACAAGCAGTCTGAGTAGGGTCGTTTTACCTGAACCATTACTACCACGAATAAAATATATTTTACCTTTAGCAAAATGGAAATTTATGGGCCCAAGCGTGAAATTAGAGGTATTTTCAATTTGTTTGTAATGAAAAAGTATATTTTCAAGTGTAATACTTTCAATTTTCTCATCCATACTTATTTGGTCAATAAAATCATTAGCTTCTTTCTTTAATTCTTCTTCAATAAGCAGTAAGCGCATTGCGGAAACATTTGCTTGAGAGATAGAGGGTATGATTTGTATAGTTGCGCTGAGTGAACCAACTAAGAAGAGGGTTGTTGTTGCAACTTGCGTGATATCATTTCCAAAGTGCTCACTAAGCATCGGCACCACAAAAATCATGATTCCAATTAGAATATAAAGCATTGTTTGAAGGAATGCGAAAAAATTTGTAATGTCAACAAGTGCATCCGTTTTTTCCTTAAGTGATTTTTTTGTAAGTTGAATTAATTCTGAAGTAATGGCTTTCGAGCGCTCAGTGTTAACTTTGACTTCTTGGAATCCAAATAAAAAATCATTGTAAAGCGAAAAATTTACCGTTTCACCTTGCCAAGCTTTCATAATATTTCTATGTGAGTTCATTAATGCACGTGATGTTATCAAGAAGATTATTAATGTTGAAATTGATAAGATTACAAATGCTGTAAATGAGATAAAAGCAGTATAAATAATAAGAAAAATTACTATTGAAAGACTAGTAAATGCGCCAACTAATAGAGGAATTGAAGTGGAGAGAACTTGAGCTTCTCTACCAATTGCATTGAGGATGCTGGTGGCACCGATTTTTTCATAATTTAATAATTCAGTTTGTAAAACCATTCTCATCATGCGTAAAATAAATTTATGGACCATTATTTGGCCCTGTTGGACATTTTTACGGTTTGCCTCTTTGCTGAAGCGCCAAAATACAATTAGAAGAGCTATGTAGAAAAAAAAGAGCAATGTAATTGGTTTATCTGTCCCTAAATTAGTCGCAGCAATGTTGATGAGTGCAACTAGCAAAGTACCAATGAGAGCGACAAACATGGAAAGAAAAAAGAGTGATTTCATCTCGATGAAACCCTCTCGCTTTAAGAACTCAAATAAATGTGTACTTGTTATAGATTGCATATTAAAGAGGGGAAAAAATACCCCAGCTTTTTGGGGTATTTTTCAAAATTTTTTTCTAAGAAAATTTAATATTGGGGTTAAGCTGGAACATCAGCTATAGTTTTATCTTTTACGAATAATTTTTTAGCACTATCATATTGATTTTTAAAAGTATTTTTTACTTTGGACGTGTCAAAATTGAATAGTGTACCCTCTTTATCAAAATGATCAATGAAAACCCTGCCGAGAGCATATGTTGAGGCATAGGCTGTGCCAGGTTGGACGAGAGCCGAAACAAAGGTGCCAATTCCAGGTATTAACTTAGCTACTTGACCCTGCGTTGCTCCTGCGAGAGTAGTTGCAACGGTTCCTCCAACAAGAGAAGTTATAATTGCAATTACTACTTCTTTCTTAAATTCCACATCATAGACACGACAAATAGAATGTATCATTTTTAATTGAATTGCGCTGATTGCAGCTGTATCGATTATCGGCGTTGGAATGAAACCAGCGGCAGCAGACCAGGTAGACCACTTTTTTACCATTTCCATTGCTAATTGTTTTTGCAATGAATCTATTGTTTGAGGCGATTTATCCTCAGAGACTGTTACTTGTTTTAACTCCTCATCTAGCATTTGCGTCGCGTTAGCCATATTTCTCTCCTCCAGTTTAGGTTGTATCGGTGATTTTTCTGGGTCACCAATGGTGTTATCTGTATCAATTGAAGCTTTTTGATTTGGCAATAATACTCTTCCTTCTTTTTCTTTACTTGGAGTATTGGGAAGTTTCTCCAAAGGGTTAACTTTTATAGTGTTTTTTACTTTCATCAGAAAATATTACACCATCCTAGACATAAGGTACAAACCAATTCAAGAATATTACAGTTGCTTCTGAAGCATCATCCGAAACGTTAAACATTTTGAATCTCCTGATAAAAAATTTAAAAAATGAGGCCAGAAATACGAGAAAAATATTTTTGACCTCAGAATTTAAATTTTATCTTTTCCTACAGAGACTTAAATATTAAAAGCATGGATCATCGTAGGTATTAACAATAGTGTAAACCTTTGAACATGCGCCTAATGTTGTTACAATAGCTTCTAAAGCGTCATCTGAAATGTTATACATCGCAAAACTCCTTATAAAAAATTTATAAAATATTTACATGCTGCAGGAATATAAAAATATCTATAACCCTAATAAAACCTTATCCCTGATTTTTTTAAAAGACAATAAATATTTTTTTGTAAAGATAAAAAGATGTCATAAAACCTTAACAAAAAAATGCTTTCCGCCCTGTGATGATTAAATTTGCGATAAATTTTGCGCATTAACATTAATTATTTTTTTAATAACCTCATCTGCAAGGTCTCGATAATCTCTTGCGGCTTGAGAGGTTGGTGCGTATTCAAGGATGCTCTTTTGAAAAGAAGGTGCTTCAGCCAATCTGATATTCTCATGAATAATGGTTTCCATCACTTTATCGCCAAAATTTTCAATAAGAGAATTAAGTACATCTTTTGCATGTCTGGTGCGGGTGTCAAAACGTGAGGCTACATAACCTAAAATTGATAGATTTTTATTGTATTTTACTTGAATGAAACTTACTTTCTGCATCAATTGATAAACCCCTGCAAGGGACAAGATATGTGTTGTTACAGGGATTAGTATTTTATGGCAAGCAACTAATGCATTTTGGGTTATAAAACCCAAAGTAGGAGGGGTATCAAGTATTACAAAATCATAATTTAGCTCTGTGAAACTAAGGTTTTGTTTAAGTTGCTCAAAATTAGGAGAAACCGATAGAGTAAGGTCTGAAAGCTTTTCACTTGCGGGTATTATATCAACGCTATTTGCACTCGTATTCACAATCAGTTTTTTAATTTTTTGATCAATCGAAAAAAGACTGGAGGAACAAATACCATTTGTTTCAGCATTAAGCCAAAAAGTTGCATTTGCCTGAGGGTCAAGATCAATAATTAAAATTTTAAATTTTTTTTCACCTAAGGCAGCAGCTAAATTGACGACGGTTGATGTTTTAGCACAACCACCTTTTTGGTTGGCAATAGCTATAATTTTCATTGGGTGCCTTGAGCGAATTCTATTTTTTTATAATTAAGTTAAATTGGATCTATCTTAATACATAAAGGGTGTGCGGTGAATTAGTATGTAAAATTATTCAAATAATTAGCACAGAAAGTTAATATATTTATAAATTTAATGGCCTTATTTCGAAGTTTGTGAATATTGTAGAGAGGTTTTTAATATTATTGACCTTTTCTTTGTTTCTTTGTTTTTTTAAAAATTTTCGAATAGAATAATAATGCAGTTGATAAATTTCTTTAACACTTTTTTTTAATTTTGGAGCTAATATGTTTAACGTAACAGATGAATCTCTAGAAATGTTAATGGCGTCATCAAAACCTTGTCAACAATTTTGGACTGTTGTGAACACTCTAATCGATCCATGTTGAGACTTTTTGCTATGACTAATTGTTTCTAAAAAAAGTTTTTTTATGGGTTTTTTTTGAGGATCTACAAGTAAAATAACCCCTACTAATTTATTAATAGGGGTTATTAATATTGCAGGGCGCTTTGGTGATGCTGTCGGACACTTCGTTACCATTTTCGAAAGAGTTCCTGTAGGAATTTTAACTAACAATTAGAATTGAAATAATCCTACATTTTTTAATAATAATAATAATTATTAATAACAATTTTCTATTATTTATACTGCAATCTTATAAAGTACTAGAATACCCTTGGGAAAGTTTAATGAAAACCATCTGTATCCTTGTAAAGCTTTGATTAATGATAGCTGCTTCACCTGAGTGACTGAAGTCTAGATTTCAAAGAGTTGAAATCTATCCCCAATGCACTGAAGAATCAATTAATAGCAAAAACATCATAATTAAATATTTCTAATCAACAATTAATAACATGATTTTTACCGAAGAGAACAATTAACACAATGCTTTCTGCTGAGCAAATTTTTAAAAAAGCTGCCACTATTGATGAAATCCTCTCCGATTCTTTTGAGACGCTTCCTAGTCAAAAAACCGATACTGACATTGCAGCAAAAAGATTAGCAGCTTGGTGCAGGGCATCATCAAATGGAAATTGGAAACAGTTTTCAAATCGTTTAAAAAGAGATGGCTTAGACTACGAGTTTGTGTTATCTCGTTTTGCAACTGTAAAAATCAATCAAGAGAAAACTTTTCCACTCTGGGTGAATGATTCTATTTGGGTTCAGGAGACCTTCCATCAAGAATATGAGCATCTCAGCTTTGACATAACCAAGTCCATTTATGAGCTTCCATTCGAACAATTATTTATAAAAATAGTTGATGCAGCCGAAAAAAAAATAATTGCAGAAAATATACATTATGACGTTTTTAACCAAAAAACTTTTCTTGATAGTATTCGTAAGCAACTTTATAAAAATTTAACTGATTTTGCTGCACCTCTTCTCTTTGAGAAGTTTAAACACTTTAAAAAAATAAATAAAAATAAAAAATACAGAGATAATAAAATTTATATAGCATTTATTGAAGAACTTTTAGTTCGCAATGAAATGATAAAAATTTTCCTTGAGAAACCTGTTTTTCTAAGGCTTATTTCATTCTTGTCAGAAAATGGGTCGATACAAATAATGAATTTATTTCTCGTTTTTTAGAAGATTATGATGCTATTAAGAAACGTTTTTTTCCAGATTTTAAAAATAAATTTCCAAAGTTAAATTCTATATCTGGTCAAATTTCTGATCCTCATAACTCTGGCCACACTGTTCAAATTCTAGAATTTAGTGGCCATTTAAAACTAGTTTATAAACCAAAAGATTGTCGTCTCGATGAAGCCTTCTCTAAATTAGTCAAAAAATTAAATAACTTTAGTCCTCCAACTAATCTTAGACTTCCGAAAATATTTGACCGTGAAATATATGCTTGGACAGAATTTATTGAGCATGCAGCTTCAACAAACCTAAATCAGGTAGAAGATTACTACTATAGAGCAGGGGCTTTATTAAGTTTATTTCATAATTTTGCTGGAACTGATATGCATTTTGAAAATATTATTGCTCATAGCGATCATCCAGTACCCATTGATATTGAGATGATTCTTCAGGGCTCCTTTGCAGAGTTTTTTAGTAAAGATCCTTCTAAAAAAGCTATAAACATGGCAACAACAAAAAGTATAAATTCAGTCATGTCTGTGGGTTTCTTACCATCCTATGTGCGCTCACCAGAGGATGGCATGATCAGGGATTTAGGTGGTTTGAGCCATAGAAAGGATCCAGTGAAGAAAATTATTTGGCATAATTTAGCAACAGATAAATTAAGATATTCTGTAAAAAAATTCCCTGCACCACTATCAACAAACTTGCCCTACATAAATAATAAGACAAAAAATTTAGATGATTTTGCAGCTATTTTTCTCCGGGGTTATAAGGAATATAGCAAGTTTTTGTTGACGACATACAAAAAGAAAAATTTAATTTTTTTTCTTGAAGATTTTAAAAATTTATATGCTCGAAAAGTATTTAGACCCACTCGATTTTACGCGACTCTCATTAGGCGTCTTAAAAATAATTCTTTGATGGATGATGGTATTACATGGAGTGCAGATTTGGATTTTGTTGCTCGATTCAGTGATTGGAGTATCTCTGATGATCCCATTTGGCCGATTCTAGAAAAAGAAAGGAAGGGTCTTGTAGAATTAAACATCCCTGTATTTTTTATGCATGTTGAAAGCAACAAAATTTATAATCACGAGGGATTTATTTTTAATTTTGACTGTATACCTGGATTAGCTCAAGCTAAGACAAGATTAAGTTCTTTATCTAATAGAGAAATAGAATGGCAATCTGAAATCATAAAAGTAAGTACCTTTTCTCAAGTTCAATTTCGAAAAAATATCTCTAAGAATTTAAAATCAAAAAAAATAAAGACTTTTAACCCTGATGAGGTCAATAGGTTTTTCTCAACTGAAGTAAATTCGATAGCTGATACAATCAAAGAATTGGCGATAAGAGAGAGTGGGACAGCCTCATGGTTATGCATAGATTGGGTAGCAAATTCAGAGGTACCGCAGCTTTCACCAATTGGACCAGATTTATACAGTGGAGCATCTGGTATCGCTTTATTTTTTGCAGCGCACTATTCCGTATTTAAGCACTTGGAGAGTAAGGAAATAGCCTTAGAAGCTATTGCGTCAGTCAGATCGGATCTGACTGACAGTAATGCGCAACGATATGCGCGTTCAATTGGAATTGGTGGTGGATCAGGAATTGGGTCTATTATTTATGCATTTAGCTGTATTAGCCAATTACTGGATGATAAATCTGTTTTGGATGATGCAGAAAAAATAGCACTTTTATTGACCGATGATTTAATTAAGATTGACTTTCAGTATGATTTAATGGGCGGCTCAGCTGGTTGTATATTGGCCTTACTGAAGCTCCATCGTATTACTCAGAATAAGGATATTCTCACAAAAGCAATCATGTGTGGAGAGCATTTACTTCGTTCTCAAAGGACTGCTCATGGTAATTATCGATCATGGGTGGCTCAGGGCTTTGGAAAAATTCCTTATTCGGGTCTTGCTCATGGGGCCTCGGGTTTTGCCTATGCACTAGGCCTGCTTGCTAATGTGACCCAAAGAGAAGATTTTGCTACAGCGTCCCAAGAATCCTTGGATTACGATAATTCCTTCTATGATGAAAGTAAATTTAATTGGTTACCAGTCATTTCCAATGAGGTGCAGGGTTCGCGGAGAAAATTTAAAGAACATATATGTCAGTGGTGCTATGGTGCTGCGGGAGTAGGTTTATCCAGAATAGGCTTACTGAAGTTTAGTTCTCATAATAAAACTAACATAGAGAATGATTTAAAAAAATCTTTTGAATCAATTAGCAAGAATCATCAATATTGTGCAGGTGATTCGATGTGTTGCGGAAGAATGGGACATGTTGAATTTCTGAATGAGTTTGCAAGATTTCAAAACAGCAAGCAAATCAAAGAGGAAGCTACTCAAAAATTATCGAAAGTTATTCAAGAATCTCACCAATCCTGCTATCAGTTTGGCGGTGCCAATGATAGTGAGCTTCATCTAAATTTATTCAGAGGCATTGCAGGTATTGCCTACACTGCGTTAAGACAAATTGATTCAAAATTACCCAATATATTAATATGGGAATAGAGCCTTAATGACTTTCTATAGGCAGCAATATAGGGCTCCTGATTTTTTGTGTCAAAAAATTGAGCTTGAAATTAACCTAGATAAAAAAAGTACATTAGTGAGAAATAGAATGTACTTCTATCCAAATCCTAATTCCACTCAAAGGGCTGAAGAAATTGTTTTAAATGGTGAAGATATCTCCCTTGAGGCCCTTAGAGTAAATGGTAAAATTATTAAGTCATTTTCACTACAAAATAACGAATTAAGAATTAAGTCTGCATCAAAACTTTTTCTTGATCCTTTTCAAATTGAAATTTTATCACGATGTCACCCAGAGCAAAATTCCTCATTAAAAGGCCTTTACGTATCAAATAATTTAATGGTAACCCAATGTGAGGCTGAGGGTTTTAGAAAAATTACTTTTTCTATAGATCGTCCAGATATCATGTCGGTGTTCACAGTAAAATTAATAGCTTTAAAGAAGGATTACCCAATTCTTCTTTCAAATGGAAATTTGATCGATGAAGAGAATTTAGCAAATAAAATGCACTCAGCAACATGGCATGATCCTTTCCCAAAACCATCCTATTTATTTGCGCTAGTTGCTGGAAATTTAGCATGCAATGAAAAAGAGATAATTTGTTCCAATGGTGAAAAAAAACTACTTCAAGTGTGGGCTGATAAAGGAAATATAAAAAAAACCACTTTTTGCTTGGATACACTAGAAAATGCAATTCATTGGGATGAATCAAGATTTGGATTAAAGCTCGATTTAGACCGCTTCATGATTGTTGCAGTTGACGATTTCAACATGGGCGCTATGGAAAATAAAGGCCTCAATATCTTCAATTCTTCTGCAATATATACTGATCAGAATCTTTCCTTAGATCAGGATTACGTTTATACAGAAAGAATTGTGGGACATGAGTATTTTCATAACTGGACTGGAAATAGAGTCTCGTGTAGGGATTGGTTCCAATTAACCCTTAAGGAGGGTCTAACAGTATTCAGAGATCAGGAATTTTCATCGGATCGTTTGTCAAAACAATCTGGAAAAGATGTGAGACGAATTAATTTTGTAAATTCTCTTCGATCGAGCCAGTTTAGTGAGGACGCAGGTCCAATGGCTCACCCTATCCGTCCAGATTCATATGAAGCTATAGATAATTTTTATACATCTACAGTTTACTCCAAAGGAGCCGAGGTAGTGCGGATGATACATACTATACTTGGTGAGGACAAATTTAAGCATGGCATGGATTTATATTTTAAGAGACATGATGGGTGTGCTGTCACATGTGATGACTTTGTTGGTGCAATGCAAGATGCAAGTCAAATTGATTTGAGTCAATTTATGTTGTGGTATTCAACTCCAGGAACTCCCATCTTAAGTATTCAGGAAAACTTTGATTCTAAAAAAAATATATATTCGCTGACACTTATACAATCAAATAAGTTAAATCATGTCAGCAAAAAACCTGATTTACATATCCCAGTAAAAATTAAATTCATTTCACCCAATTTGAAAAAACCAGTCTGTCAAAATGGCATAAGTTTTAACAAAGAATATATTTTAAATATTACTAAAAAAAAGACAAAAATAGAATTTCAACAGATAAACGCAAAGCCAATATTATCAATAAACCGCGGATTTTCGGCACCGATCATTATTGAATATGAGCAGACACAAAAGGATTTGTTAGAGCAATTAGCCTACGAGGATGATACCTTCAACACCTGGGATATTATTCAGCGTACATATTGTTTGATCATATTAAATAAACAAAAATTTGGTAAAAAGTTTTTAGCTATTTTAAAAAAAATACTATTGAGAGAGGATTTGGATGTAGGATTTAGGTCAACTCTATTTAATTTGCCTACAGAGAGTTTTTTGGCACAAAAGTTCGATGAGTATGATCCTGAGGCACTGTTAAAAAATATACATTTTTACAAGAAACAGTTGGCTCAACTTTTTGAGTTGGAATGGCTCAAGCTTTTCGATGCAATGAATGACGGTAAAAAATACGATTTAACCCCAGATCAGATCAATAGAAGAGCACTTAAAAATAAATGTTTAGACATGTTACTTTGGTGTGATATCGATCAGTATGAACATCTTGCAATTAAACAATATTTTTCAGCAGACAATATGAATGATAGGTGGTTTGCATTATGTCCTTTGGTCCTTCAATCAAGTAAGAACTTTGAAGGAGTGCTAGATGATTTCTATCATCAATATAAAAATATTGATATGTTGATTGATAAGTGGTTCTCAGTTCAGGCTACTCAATTGCCAAAAGGTCCAGACTATATTGACCAAATAAAAAAACTTCAAGCACACCCTGATTTCAACATCAAAAATCCAAATCGTGCTAATAGTCTCTTATCTAGCTTCTCTTACATCAACACCTTTGCTTTTCATAACCTTAACGGGAGTGGATATCAATTTTGGGCAAAAAGCGTGTTGACCCTAGATAAAATTAATCCACAAGGAGCTTCATTTCTTGCTAAACGGGGATTAGATAGTGGTCATTGGGATAAATTACATAAGCAATGCTTCTACAACCACATTGATGAACTTTTTAAAAATAAAAATATGTCCAAAAATCTTCTAGAAATAGTTCGTCTTATTCAAAACATAAAGAGAAAAAATTCACTATAACCTAAATACCTAAAAAAAATGTGATTCGCAGAATATGAAAGGTAAATATTTCTACACCCAACTAATTCACCTAAAAATACTTAATATAATGTTACCTAACTGCTCGGTAGGGATTTACATTATCTGATAAGATTTTATTAATAGTAGACTAGAAAAAAAGTGACTAGTGAAAATGATATATATTTAAATGACAATACGATCGACATCTATATTCAATATTTTGAGGGTCCTCACTGGCACCAAGAATAATACCACCTCGAGAATTGCTAAGGCTTTTTGATAATTCAAGTAACAAATTATTTCTCCCTTTTCCGTCGAAATACCCTAAAACATTTCTTAAAAAAATATAGTCAAAGGAAAATAATTTTTCCCCTACATGAGATTTAAGATTATATGTTTCGAAATGCACAAAATTCTTAATTTTCTTTTCAATTGCAAAATTATTCCCCTTTAATTTCTTTAAATACTTATCTCGGAAATATTTTGGTAAATCGTTAATCTCATCAGCTGAATACACTCCTGCCTGTGCTTTTTGTATCATTTCTTCGGAATAATCTGTTGCGTAAATTTTAATTTTCCAATTACCCTTATTATAAAAAAATTCTTTAAGAAGCATTGCCAATGTATATGGTTCTCGCCCGTCTGAGCAGGCAGCAGACCAAATTTTAATTTCTTTTTTTTCTTCATTATCCTCTAAAAATTTTTTTAACTCTTTTTGTAAAAACTCATCAAATACTTTTCTATCACGATAAAATAGGGTGTCGTTAGTTGTAAAATAGTCGTAAGCGATCTTTTCAATTTCTGGGTGGCTCCCTGAAGTGATTTTCTCAATAAGAGTTTTAGTGTCTTTAATTTTTAGTTTTGCTGTGATGTTATGTAATTTACTTTTTATCATCTCATCAGAATTAACATTAATTCCTGAATTTCGTTTAATTTTTTTTCTAATCTTATGTATTAACTTTTTTTCCTCACTCTCTGAGTTAAAACCATCCTTAATCTTATCTGTGGAACATTTTAGCCATTTTATTTTTTTTGATTTATCCTGGAATCCAAACTCAATTTCATTAGTCTCATTTACAATATTTCCTTTTTTGCCGTCAATGGCTAAATTAGTCGTATAGACCCATGCTCTTAATAATTTTGATCTAACCCTAATCCATATCATCTCCTTTTTGAGATTTTTCAGGTTTTCCCGCTTAGCCCCATATGAAATTTTTAAAGGTTGAGTAAATGTTTTTTCAATTATTTCCATTTTTTTAATACTTTAGTAATGTAATTTTAATTTACTGTAGTTTTTCTTTTGAGGTTATTTTCAACTCGTATCTCGTTAGGCATATTTGCTTAGTTTTCAAATTTATATAAGCCTGAACAATCCTTTTACTAATCTTTTTGGAAATCTTTCTCGTCCAAATGATTAGTGGGTGCTAAAGAGAAATAAATCTCTTAAGAGTTATGAACATTCTAATATTGTAGCCCTATTCCTGCTAGTAAATAATCCATGGCTCTTTAACCAACCTAGTAAATTTTAGTGATCACATTAATTACATAAACTAAATTTTCTTTGGTTCATGTAGTCAAGAACTTTATAATTTAAGGGTTTCAGCCCTGCCATACTGACCCTTTTGCCATTTTTGCAAAAAGATATTAAATCTTGAGAGAATGTAATTCTCAATTTACCTCAGAATTACCTAAATTTTTGAGTCTCGAGAACTTTTTAAGGCTTATGCCCAAATTTCTTGATCCACCTGATAGCTAGCTAACCTTTTTTGCAATTTAATTTATTGCATCATTAATAAGCTCTAATCTCACAATCGGACTATCAATCTGCATTAAACGCTGTTTATCAATAAGGGGTATATCTAACAATTCAACCCATCTATTTGACACCCACGTGGCATTTTCGTATTCATATGGTTTCATGATGGGAATATCTCGTTCTGATATACCTTGCTGAGGTAATGATTCAATTAAACGTTTAAGACTTTCACTTACTTTTTTTAAATCGTCAGGAATTGGAATTTGTAAATCATTATTTATGTTTGATACCTCGCCTATAACTAGACCATCTTCTTGAATTGTAAATCCATTGACTTTAATCCTGTTGCTACCCTGACAGCTAATCATAATTAGATCTTCTTTTGAAACATCTGCGTCTAAAATATCTACTAAGGTTCCAACGCTGGCGAAGGGTAAATGATCTGTCATACCTGCCTTTTTTTCTGGCAACACTGCAACAATACCAAAGCTAGTATTTTCTCTAAGACATGTTTTGGTCATGTCTAAATATCTTGGCTCAAATATACGTAAGTTCATAATGCCTTTAGGGCAAACAACTACATTGAGCGGAAAAAGAGGTAAATTATAAAAAGTCATATTTAAAAAGACTATTTCAGTCCTGTTTCGTTCAAGTTTTAGCTGATAAAAAGTGATGTGTGTTACAGGTTTGTAGTTGCCTTATTTAAAGTATCCTGCCGCCATATTCTATTGATTTATCTTTTAAGATCAATGTAATAGCTTTATACTAAGAGATACAAATTATTTTTTTAAAGCCCATCTAAATCCAATGATCGATGATTACAAAAAAGAAGCTGCTGAGCGATTAAAAGAGGATCTTCCGCCTCTTCCTTTGACAGCAAAACAAACCGCAGAACTCGTAACATTATTAAAGTCACCCGATACAAAAGATACCCAGACGCTGATGGAATTATTTTGTCATCGCGTTCCATCAGGTGTTGATCAAGCTGCATATATTAAGGCTGCCTACCTTACAGATATTGCAAAGGGAATAGAAAAGTCTTCGCTTATTTCGCCAAAGTATGCAATTGAATTACTAGGAACCATGGTAGGGGGTTATAACGTTCAATCACTTATTTCTCTTTTAGATTCAAATCTTGCTGATAATGTCGTAAAAGTTTTATCTCATACCATTTTAATTTTTGATGCATTTCACGATGTGAGTGAAAAAGTAAAGTCAGGTAATAAAGCCGCAATGAACCTAATGGAGTCATGGGCGAATGGCGATTGGTTTATAAAAAAACCTGCATTACCTAAAGAAATAAAAGTACTGATTTTCAAAGTGGATGGCGAAACAAATACCGATGATCTGTCGCCTGCGCAAGAAGCTTGGTCGAGACCAGACATTCCATTGCATGCAAAAGCGATGTTAATCAATAAAATGCCAAACGGCATTAAAACAATTCAAGACTTAAAAGCAAAACAATTACCCTTAGCTTATGTGGGTGATGTTGTGGGAACAGGCTCATCTCGGAAATCGGCAATTAATTCTCTTCAATGGCATATGGGCATTGATATTCCTTTTATTCCAAACAAAAGAACGGGTGGCATTGTATTAGGCAACAAGATTGCACCTATATTCTTTAATACAGCAGAAGATTCCGGCGCACTTCCTATTGAGTGTGATGTCAGCCAGATGAAAACCGGGGATGAAATTACTATTCAGCCATTTGAAGGAAAAATTGTAAATAGTAAAAATGAATCCATTGCTACATTTAATTTAATGCCATTTACACTTGCAGATGAATATCGCGCGGGTGGCAGAATACCTCTTATTATTGGTCGAGGATTAACTTCTAAAGCAAGAGAGTTTTTAAAATTATCTCCAAGTACTTTATTCTTAACTCCTGCACCAGCAGTCTCTTCTAAAAAAGGATTTACGCTTGCACAAAAAATGGTAGGTCGAGCTTGCGGCTTGCCTGCAGGGATTGGTGTGAGACCTGGCACATATTGTGAGCCAAAAGTTACATCTGTTGGTTCTCAAGATACAACGGGAGCTATGACAAGAGACGAATTAAAAGAGTTGGCTTGTCTCGGATTTAATGCTGATTTAGTCATGCAAAGTTTTTGCCACACAGCAGCTTATCCGAAGCCTGTAGATCTTAAATTACAACACGAGCTTCCCGAGTTTATGTCGAGCAGAGGAGGCGTTACTTTGAGACCTGGGGATGGAATTATTCACTCTTGGCTTAATCGTCTTTTACTTCCGGATACTGTAGGCACAGGTGGTGATTCCCATACGCGCTTTCCTATAGGTATTTCATTTCCAGCAGGCTCAGGGCTCGTAGCATTTGCAGCAGCCATGGGGGCCATGCCAATTGATATGCCTGAATCAGTTTTGGTGAGATTCAAAGGCAAGATGCAGCCAGGCATTACACTGAGAGATCTGGTGAACGCTATACCATATGCAGCTATTAAAAATGGTGATCTCACAGTTGTAAAACAAAATAAAAAAAATGTTTTTAATGGACGTATTTTAGAAATCGAAGGTTTGCCTGATCTAAAAATTGAGCAAGCATTTGAATTTGCTGATGCATCAGCTGAGAGATCTGCAAATGGGTGCACGGTAAAACTTAATAAAGAACCGATTATTGAATATATCAAATCGAATATAGCGCTTATTAAAAATTTAGTTGATAACAATTATGAAGATAAAAGAACATTATTGCGTCGTATGAAAGCGATGGAAGATTGGTTAAAAAATCCAACATTATTAGAAGCGGATAAAGACGCTGAGTACGCAAGTATTATTGAAATTAATCTTGATGAAATTAAGGAGCCATTAATTGCATGTCCAAATGACCCAGATAACATTAAGCCCTTGTCTGAGATTGCAGGTAATAAAATTGATGAGGTATTCATTGGAAGTTGTATGACTAATATTGGACATTATCGTGCAGCAGCTAGAGTACTTGAAGATACCGATAAAATTCCAACACGATTATGGATTGTGCCTCCTACTAGAATGGATGAAACAGAACTTAAGAAAGAGGGCGTATATGAAGTCTTCAATAAAGTAGGCGCTCGAACAGAAGTACCTGGATGTTCACTCTGCATGGGAAATCAGGCGAGAGTTGGTGATGGAGCGCATGTTTTTTCAACAAGCACACGAAATTTTGATAATCGCATGGGAAAAGATGCGCAAGTGTATTTGGGTTCTGCAGAGCTCTCAGCAGTTTGTGCTGCTTTAGGAAAAATTCCAACGCTTGATGAATATCTTGCTATTAATAATCAAAAACTTTCAAAAGATTTAGATTCAATTTATCGGTATTTAAATTTTGATCAGATGCCAGAATATAAGCCAAAAAAAGTAATCGAGATTACTGAAATCTAATATATGAAGACTGTAATTCAAAAAGAAGATTTTATCGAGAGCATCAGTGATGCTTTGCAATTTATTTCTTATTATCATTCAGAAGACTTTATTTTGTCCATGCGTGAAGCGTACGAAAAAGAAACTTCTGTTCCTGCTAAAGATGCCATGCTTCAGATTCTTACGAGTTCAAAAATGAGTGCCTTAGGCCATAGACCTATATGCCAGGACACAGGCATTGTGATTGCCTTTGTTGAAGTTGGAATGAATGTAGAGTGGATATCAGATCTTTCAATTGAAGATATGGTGAATGAAGGTGTTAAACGTGCTTATTCAAATCAAGATAATCCTCTCCGCCCGTCGATGGTCTCAGATCCTGCTGGCAAGAGGCAGAACACAAAAGACAATACACCCGCAATCACGCACGTGAAGTTAATCAAAGGGGACAAAGTAAGTATCTCTATCAATGCAAAAGGTGGAGGCTCAGAAAATAAAGCTCAATTCATAACACTCAACCCATCGGATAGTATTGTAGATTGGGTTTTAAAAGTCATTCCTGAGATGGGAGCGGGCTGGTGCCCACCTGGCGTGATTGGTATCGGCATTGGCGGGTCTTCTGAAAAAGCAATGTTAATGGCAAAAGAGTCACTGATGTTACCGATTGATATTCAGTCACTCGTTAAGCGTGGTGCAAAGAATAAGACTGAAGAGTTACGCATTGAACTTTATAATAAAATAAATCAGCTAGGTATAGGCGCGCAAGGCTTTGGTGGTCTAACCACAGTACTTGACGTTAAAATCATCGATTATCCGTGTCACGCTTCGTCATTGCCAATTGCATTAATACCGAATTGTGCAGCAACGAGGCACACACATTTCATCTTGGATGGCAATGGTCCGGCACATTTTAAAATACCGGATTTAAATTTATGGCCTCAAGATACTTGGGCCGCTCAAAAAGATGCTAAAAGAATTAATCTTGATTCTATTGATAAAGCATCAATCGAAGAATGGAAAGAAGGAGACTTACTTTTATTAACTGGAAAATTACTTACTGCAAGAGATGGTGCGCATAAGAAAATTGCTGACCTTCTTGAGAAGGGGGAAGCTTTACCTGTTGGGGTAAACTTAAAAAATAAATTTATTTATTATGTGGGACCTGTTAATGCTGTTCGCAATGAAGTGATAGGCCCAGCAGGACCTACCACAGCCTCTCGTATGGATCAATTTATGGAAATGATGTTAGCTGAGTTGGGTATCATGGGCACGATTGGAAAAGCAGAACGCGGTGAAAGTGCCGTTCAGACAATCAAAAAATATCAATCCGTTTACTTGAGCGCAGTAGGGGGTGCGGCTTATCTAGTTTCAAAAGCCATTACTTCATCTAAGATAGTTGCATTTCCTGAATTAGGCATGGAAGCCATTTATGAATTTGAAGTAAAAGATATGCCTGTGATGGTATCTATCGATACCCATGGTAAGTCTATTTATTCAGAAGCCCCATCTCGATGGAAAAATAAATCTATACCTATCAACTCCTAAGAATAAATCTTAGTCTAGCATTAGGCAAAAAGTACCTTCTATTCCCTTTGATGTTTTATCATTAAGGATAAGATTAGTCTCAGTATCGTTTTTGATTTGTTCATCGAGAGCTAATAAAAGTTTTTTATAAAGCTTATCAACAGGTACCTCATACAAAACAGTTAGGATACCGCTTAACTCATCTTCTACTTTTATTGTTTTTATGATTTTTCCATCTTGATTATAAATTTTTGCTTTGAGAGTACCATAATAGGTAGTCATGATTGGGTTGAAAAAAATATGTGGCTCTAGAGACAGAATCAAATTTCCATAATTCCCCTTTTCACACCATGCACTATTAGGCAATCCTGATAAAGCAGATTTTTTTAAAATTGAAGCCTGTTGAACCCAATATCCGGTGTAGCTCCTAGTACCTCTTAAACGAATTGGATGCTTATCAAAGCTCTCATTGATATAAATCAGATAATTGTAATTAGTATTAGCCTTTACTTCGGATGTTATGGTTTGAGTAGCTAAAGTAAAGAAAATTATTAAGGCGAATAGAATTTTAAACATTTTTGAATTAAGTTAGGAATATAATGTCAATTGATTTTAATTTTTGAGATTAGTTTCATGAAAACATTTTTATTATTATTTTTTTGGATAATACCAGCCATGACTTATGCCGCCTGCCCCCCTCTATACAACCATCAGTTTAATACACTTCAAGGTGAAAAAATTAATTTATGTGATTACCAATCGAAGCCTATTTTAGTCGTCAATACTGCAAGTAAGTGCGGATTTACTCCCCAATTTAATGCGCTAGAGGCGCTTTATAAGAAATATAATGATAAAGGTTTGTTAGTTATTGGATTTCCTTCAAATGACTTTAATCAAGAATTAAGTACTGACAAGGAAGTGAGAGATTTTTGTAAGTTAACCTACGCAGTAGATTTTCCTATGACAACAAAATCAAGTGTAACAGGAAAAAATGCAAACCCTTTTTATCAGGAACTGATTCAAACTTCGGGTCAAATGCCTCAATGGAATTTTTTCAAATATTTAATATTACCTCAAGGGAAAAAAGTCTTTGCTTTTTCGAGCGCTGTTAACCCTGACTCACCCGAGATACTAGACAAAATTAAGGCAGAATTAAAGTAATACGTTTTAAGTATTCGGTTGGCGAATTTTTTGTAGGATGATAGCTGATAGCTCTTCGACTGAGCGTGTGGTCGAATCTGCCCAAGGTATGCCTGCTCGCTTCATAAGATTTTCACAATCAGTAATTTCTTTTCTGCAGTTATCAAGCGAAGCATATGTACTATTTGGGCGTCTTTCACTTCGAAGGCTACATAAGCGATCTGCTTGTATTGTTAGCCCGAAAATTTTATCAATATAACCTTCTAAAATAGGCGGCAGCGCTTTTCTTTCAAAATCTTCAGGCGTTAGGGGATAGTTTGCGGCTTTAATACCAAATTGCATCGCGAGATAAATACTTGTCGGTGTTTTGCCTGATCTTGATACGCCCACTAAAATGACATTGGCTTGATTTAAACCATTATGTGTCATGCCGTCATCGTGGCCTAATGCAAAATTAATTGCTTCCATTCTGTCTGAATAAATAGCGCCTGAAATACTATGTGCTACACCCGGTCGTGTCAGTGGTTCTTCTTGTAATTCAACACCTAAAGGTTCAATAAATGAATCAAAAAGGTCGATGTAGTAAGCATCAACTTCTTTAAGTTCAGCGCGAAGTTTTTGGTTACCAATCGACATGATGACAATCGGTCTTTGCCCATTTTCCATTCTTGCATTGACGATACGTTTTTGCGCATCATCCACTTTAGCGTCGGAATCAGTAAATGGAATTCTAATTTGCGTGAATTGTGTTTCTGGAAAGTGTGCTAAAAGTTGGCCTAATGCGCCAGCTGTAATGCCTGTTCCATCTGAGATAAAGAACGCTGTTCTTTTTTGTTGTGACATTATTTTTGGCTAATACGTTTCCAGGTACTGATCACTGTATCAGGATTGAGTGACATAGATGAAATACCTTCTTTAACAAGCCATTCAGCAAAGTCGGGATGATCTGATGGACCTTGGCCACAGATCCCGATATATTTCTTTGTTTTTTTAGCGGCTTTAATTGCCATTTGAATTAATAATTTTACTGCATCATTTCTTTCATCAAAACCATCCGCCAAAATACCAGAGTCGCGATCGGTGCCCAATGTTAGTTGAGTTAAATCATTTGATCCAATTGAGAATCCATCAAAGTATTCAAGGAATGCTTCAGCTAAGATCGCGTTAGAAGGTACTTCGCACATCATAATTAAACGAAGTCCGTGCTCCCCGCGTTTAAGTCCGTTTGCTGCCATGATTGATGTCACTTCTTTTGCTTCTTCCAGTGTTCTCACAAATGGAATCATGATTTCTACATTTGTTAAGCCTAATGTTTCACGTACCTTTTTCATAGCTTGGCATTCCATGACGAAACACTCTTTAAAATCTTCTGACATATAACGTGCTGCACCTCTAAAACCGATCATTGGATTTTCTTCATCTGGCTCGTAAATATCTCCACCTACTAATTTTTTATACTCATTCGATTTGAAGTCAGAGGTTCTTACGATCACGGGTTTGGGGTAAAACGCTGCTGCAATCGTTGCAACACCCTCAGCCACTTTATCGATATAAAATTGTTTAGGATTAGCATAGCCGCGCGCACGATGTGCTATTTGTTTTTGAATATCTTGCGGCATGGCGGCATAATTTAAAATGGCTTTAGGGTGAATCCCAATCATATTATTAATCACAAATTCTAGACGTGCTAAACCTACGCCATCATTTGGTGTTTGAGCAAACGTAAATGCCATATCTGGATTGCCAACATTCATCATAATTTTGACTGGAGGAGTAGAAAGGACAGTTTCTTTTTCTGTATTCACCTCATATTCAAGGGCACCTTGAAAAACAAATCCAGTTTCACCTTCTGAACAACATACGGTGACAATCTCACCTTCCTGAAGAAGCTCAGTTGCATCGACACTCCCTACAATAGCTGGAATACCAAGTTCGCGCGCAATGATCGCAGCATGGCATGTGCGACCACCTCGGTTAGTAACAAGTGCTGAAGCTCTTTTCATCACAGGCTCCCAATTGGGATCAGTCATATCTGCGACCAGGACATCACCAGGTTGCACGGAATGCATTTCAGATGGATCTTTCACAATGCGAACAGGACCAACACCAATTTTTTGAGTGACCGCACGTCCAGCAACAATGGCCTTGCCAGTTCCCTTTAATTTAAAAACTTCAATTGCGTTTTTTGATTGAGACTTTACGGTTTCAGGTCTTGCCTGGAGGATATAAATTTTTCCATCTAAACCATTTCTACCCCATTCAATATCCATAGGACATCCATAATGAGATTCAATAGTGACAGCATATTGAGCAAGCTCTAGAATATCTTGATCGTTTAAGCTAAACGAATCACTTTCTTTAGGATCTACATCAATCGTATGTGTACTTTTTCCAGCTTGTGTTGCGTCACTAAAAACCATTTTAATTTTTTTAGATCCAATGGAGCGTCTGACGATTGCTGGTTTACCTTCTTTTAAAAGAGGTTTGAAGACGTAAAATTCGTCTGGATTAACAGCCCCCTGAACAACCGTTTCACCTAAACCATAAGAGGCGGTGATAAATACAACATCTTTAAATCCCGACTCGGTGTCGATCGTAAACATTACACCTGAGCAGCTAATATCACTTCTTACCATCTGTTGCACGCCTGCTGAAATTGCAACATCAGCATGCACGAAACCTTTATGTACGCGATATGAAATAGCGCGATCATTATAGAGTGACGCAAAAACTTCTTTGATCGCATGTTTAATATTTTCTACACCATGGATATTTAAAAAACTTTCTTGCTGGCCTGCAAAGGAGGCATCAGGTAAGTCTTCTGCGGTGGCAGAAGATCTCACTGCGAAAGTCATTCCTTCTGCAGAATTCTTTGTGAGTCGTGTGTAGTTTTCTTCAATGGCTTTTTCTAAAGAAGACGGGAAGGGTGTGTCAATAATCCATTGCCTTACTTTTTTTCCGCTAATTGCGAGCGCAGAAGTATCGTCTGTATTTAATGTTTTAAGTTCGTTAGCAATCTTTTCGTCAAGCGCGTTATGGGCTAAAAATTCTCTAAATGCATGCGCTGTGGTTGCGAATCCAGTAGGCACTCGAACACCTTTAGCATGAAGTTGAGAAATCATTTCACCTAGAGATGCATTCTTCCCTCCAACAGACCCAACATCTGTATTTCGAAGATTTTCTAGTGGAATGACATGTGCTGACATAAAGGCCCTTAGGTTAGTAACTTGAAGAACTTAGAATTTAATTTTTAGTAATGGTGTTTTAGTTTAATTGGTTTTTAGGGCAAAGACGGTTAACTTCAAAAATCTTTAATGTGAGGCGTCATAAAAAGACGTCATTTTGCCAAATTAACACCTTATTGTCATCTGAATCCTCATCCTAATGTTTTGGTTTAATGTGTTGGCGATTGTGGAGGGTGGAAAAGGGTATAAAACTAAGCGTCATATTATAAAAAATGTTGCTAAATATACTTAAAGTGTATCTAAAAAGCATTAAAATCTGTTAATTTTCATTAAAATGTAATATTCACATTTATTTTTATGAAGAAATGCTAGGTTTACTCCAAAATTAGTGATTTAAAGCGTAAAACATGTTTTGAAATCTTAGGATTGAGAGTCAATTCATATATAATTTACGATCCGATTTCAAAGACATCATTTTTTGGAGATTTAAAGCAATGGCAACATTATTAGAGCAATTAAAAGGCATGACAACGATCGTTGCAGACACAGGTGACGTGGAAGCAATTAAAACAGTAAAACCTTATGACGCAACCACTAACCCATCTTTGTTATTAAAAGCAAGTACGCTCCCTCAATGTGAGCCTATGATTAAGGAAGCTATTGCATACGCCAAATCTAAAAGCAGCAACAAAGCTCAGCAAGTTGAAGATGCAGCTGACAAGTTAGCTGTGCTTGTAGGGCTTGAAATCCTAAAACACATTCCCGGCCGTATTTCTACTGAAGTAGATGCGCGCTTATCTTTTAATATTGATGCGATGGTTAAAAAGGGTAGAAAATTAATTGGTCTTTACGATGAAGCTGGTGTTAAAAAAGATCGCGTACTTATTAAATTGGCTTCCACATGGGAAGGGATTAAAGCAGGCGAGATTTTAGAAAAAGAAGGCATTAACTGTAACTTAACACTTCTTTTTGGTTTCGGACAAGCTCGCGCATGCGCTGAGGCTGGCGTATTCCTTATTTCCCCATTTGTGGGACGAATCCTTGATTGGTATAAAGCTAAAACTGGCAATACTTACACATCAGAAGAAGATCCAGGCGTTATATCTGTTCGTAAAATTTACGCTTATTACAAAGAGCATGGATATAAAACAGTCGTAATGGGTGCCTCTTTTAGAAATATTGGTGAAATTACAGCACTAGCTGGTTGTGATCGTTTAACAATTGCACCTAATCTTCTTCAAGAGCTTGAAGCAACACAGGGAGATTTACCACGGTTACTCAAAGACGGCGGTGCTTCAAAATCAGCCCCAGCTAAAATGACTGAAGATGAATTCCGCTTTGTATTAAACGAAGATGCGATGGCAACTGAGAAACTTTCAGAAGGTATTCGTGGTTTCGTAGTTGATCAAAACAAACTCGAAACAGCTTTAAACGAAAAACTATAAGCCATTTATTGTCATAAAAATGACCTTAAATGACTATAGAGTGAGCAGGGTTGATTATTGACACAAAATGATTAGCCCTATATGATCAGTTTCCTGCTTCATGAAGTTCAAACTTCCTTTTAGCAACGAACTATTTTAGAAAACTTGTAATAAATACGGAGAAAAACCATGGCTTTAACACAAATGGCATTAGATTCACTAGATTTTGACGCAACAGTTGCATTAGCAGCTAAAGTTGCTCCACACGTAGACATTCTTGAAATTGGTACACCATGCATTAAGCATAACGGTATCAAGCTTCTTGAAACATTAAAAGCTAAATTCCCAAAGAACCAAATCCTTGTTGACTTAAAAACAATGGATGCAGGTGAGTATGAGTCTGAGCCATTCTATAAAGCTGGTGCAGATATCTGTACAGTTCTTGGCGCTTCAGGCATCGCTACAATCAAGGGCGTAGTTGCTGCTGCTAAGAAATATGGTAAAGAAGTTCAAGTTGACATGATCAACGTTGCAAACAAAGAAGCTTTAACAAAAGAATGTGTTGCTGCAGGCGTTCAAATTATCGGTGTTCACACTGGTCTTGATGCACAAGCTGCTGGTCACACACCTTTTGCTGACTTAGCTATGATTGCTGGTTTAAAAACTGGCGTTAAAATTTCAGTTGCTGGCGGTGTAAAAGCTGCTACAACTCAGCAAGTTAAAGATGCTGGTGCATCTATTATTGTTGCTGGTGCTGCAATTTACGGCGCTGCTGATCCAGCTGCTGCTGCTGCAGAAATCACAAAAATTGCTCATGGATAATTGTTAAGAAACAATTATTGATGAACTAAATCAAGTCCCGACTTAGCAATGAGTCGGGATTTTTTTTATAGGTTGTTTATTTTTAAATAAAAAGGGTTCAACATGCATCAAAAATTACTATTAGATAAAATTACAAGCGTTTTAGCAGTCACTGAACAAAGTAATGCGGCTAAGCTTCTCAAGCACATAGATGAAGCAGGCCGTATTTTTGTAGGTGGTGCTGGACGATCAGGACTTGTTTCGCGCTTTTTTGCAATGCGTCTTGTGCATAGCGGCTATCAAGTTAATATGGTGGGTGAAATTGTGACGCCAGCAATTAAAGCAGGTGATCTATTTTTAGTGATTTCAGGTTCTGGAGGCACAAAAACACTGTTGCCGCTTCTTGAAACTGCTAAATCAAAAGGCGCTAAGATTGTCGTGATTTCTATGAAAAATAAATCTCCTATGTCGGATATGGCAGAGTTAACTGTGCAAATTGGTAATGATGATTCTTTCGGTCTTACTAATGGAATGCCTATGGGCACTTCATTTGAATTATCTACACTGATCTATCTTGAAGCAGTTATTTCAGAATTAATTCACACTAAAGGATTGACAGAAGAAGGTATGCGAGCAATTCACGCAAACTTAGAGTAAATCCTCGTATGGTATTAAATAATTAAGGGCGCTTTATGCGCCCTTAATTATTTAATCAGCATATAATTTCATATCATTAAGTTTAAAAACTCAACAGCCGTTGAATAATACACATCTCATTTCTTTGCCTTATTTTTCAGATAGCTCCATTTACTTTGAGGCTATTGCTAACGACCCATGGTCTTTTTATCTAGATAGTGGCATTCATAATGATTTAGATGAAAATATTTCAGACAAATCTAGGTACGACATAATAGTAAGCGATCCCTTTATAAAAATTGTTGCAGATGAAAATACCGTATGCATTGAAGAAAATAATCAAAAAGAGACTCTCAAGGAAAATGCTTTTGATGTTTTAGAAAAAATTCTCACTCGATTTAAAGTTCAGGATTCTTCATTGCCTTTCACTGGCGGTGCCTTAGGTTACTTCTCCTATGAGTTAGGACAGTCACATATTAAGATTAATAAAGATCATATTGGTATCCCTCTGATGATGGCTGGTATATATGACTGGGCCTTGATTGTAGATCACCAAGAAAAAAAAACATGGATTGCATCTCATTTTCAAAATAAAGATACAGAGAATAATTTGGAAGAGATTGTTGAAAAGTTTAGAAATGCAAAACCTAAAAATCAAATATTTAAAATTCATTCATCTATCGAACCACTCTTAGACTATAAATCTTATGAAGGAATTGTTAATAAAATTTTAGGATTCATAAAAGCAGGTGATGCCTACCAAATTAATATATCCAATAAATATTATGCTCAATGTGAAGGAGATAGCTGGACTGGATATAAAAAATTAAGGGAAATTAATCGCTCACCTTTTATGGCTTATTTGCATTATGAAGATTTTGATATTTTATGTGGATCACCTGAGCGATTTATTCACTCAAGTCTAGGTCGTGTTGAAACAAGGCCAATTAAAGGCACTGAGCCAAGAGACTCAAATCATATAATAGATAAAAAAAATGCAGAGCGTTTACTTAGCAGCGAAAAAAATCGGGCAGAAAATTTAATGATTGTTGATTTATTGCGAAATGATCTTAGTAAAAACTGTATGACAGGAAGTATTCATGTTAAAGCACTATGTGAGCTGATGTCGTATAGCAATGTGCACCATTTGGAGAGTATTGTTGAAGGAACACTAAAAGCTGACTCATCTTTAACAAAGCTACTTAAAGATTCTTTTCCTGGCGGATCAATTACTGGAACCCCGAAAATAAGGTCGATGGAAATCATTGATGAATTAGAACCACATAGACGAGATGTATATTGTGGCTCAATAGGTTACATCGGATTTAATCATAAAATGGATACTAATATTGCAATTCGTACTTTGATTAAAAAAGATAATAAAATTCATTTTTATTCAGGCGGTGGCATAGTTGCCCAATCTGATGCAAAAAGTGAATTTGAAGAAATGGCTTACAAAGCTTCTAATATTAAAAAGTGGATTGATTTTTTTAAAGAAAAGTAATTTATTCTTCTTTTTCGAATTTTCCAAAATGCAACATAATGCTCGGCAGTATTAAAAGATTCAATATAGTAGATGTCACAAGGCCACCTACAATAATACTAGCCATCGGCCCTTCGATCTCTTTGCCTGGTTCACCACTTCCTAGGGCTAATGGGAGTAAACCTAATGCAGTTACAATAGCGGTCATCAAAATAGAAGGCAATCTTTCAGAAGCACCTTTTATACAAGTTTCCAAATTCCAGATGCGATTTTCGATGTTAATTAAATGCTGGTAGTGAGATATCAACATAATTGAATTTCGTAAGGTAATCCCAAAAAGCGTTACAAATCCTACAATTGAGCCGATAGAAATCCATCCCGCATTGAAGGTAACAGCAAACACACCTCCAATTAATGCAAAAGGAAGATTAAATAATGTAAGTAATAAATTCCTTAAATTTCCAAAAGCGATATAAAGCAACAGGAGGATGCCTGCACCTGCTATAACTGAATGAACTATAAGTTCTTCTTGTGATTTTGTATTTGCTTGGGCTTCACCTGTGATTTCATAGTAGTTACCTTGATTTAACTTAAGCTTGTTAAGCTCACTTTTTAAATCATTATTAAAGTCATTAATATCTCTTTCACCAATATCGGCTGTAATAGTTTGAATACGCTTTCCGCCCTGATGAAGAATTTTGGATCTTCCATTTTCTTGAGCTATATAAGCAACTTGACCCAGTTCAACAATTTTTCCATCTGCTGCCATGATAGGTAATTTTTGAATATCTGTAATATCGTCCCGAAAGTTTTTGTTTAGAATAATAGAAATATTTACTTTTGCATTTCCCTCGTATACTTGAGCTACTGGAAGTCCTTCAAACGCAGCTCGAATTGCATTTAGCAGATCAGTCTTTTGAATGCCCCACTGACTCAATTTTTCAGATAAAAAATGTATCGTAATTTGTGGTGTGCCAGCAGGAGATACTATATTGATATTTTTTGCACCCTTAATAGAAGCTAGAGCAGATGATATTTTCTGGGTATCTTGGTCAATAGTATCAAGATTTGTACCAAAAATATTTACTACTACCGAGGAGTAGTACCCTGAAATCGTTTCTTCAATTCGCTCTGTTAGGAATGTGTTAATAGCAAAATTAAGTCCTACATAGTTATTATTTTGTGTTAAGTTTTCAATCTGTCCCAAGATCTTATCTTGTGTTGGCCCATCTGAATTTTTAAGTTCGATTTCAAATTCACTGTAATGTGTCCCAAACGTATCAGCCCCCATTGGTGATCTGCCTACCCATTGAGCAACAGATTTTACTTCAGGTATTTCACGAATTTTTTTACTAATTTCATTTCCAATACGCAATGATTCTTTTTCTGAGGTTCCAGGAAGGGTAGTCATATGCATAATGAAATGACCTTCATGAAGAGGAGGGATAAATTGTGTTTTAAACAATGGCACAAGAGAAAAGCCAATCAATATGAAAGTAAATGTAAATAACGTAATTGCCGTTGATTTCTTTTCAATCAAGTAAAGTGTCTTAATATACCTAGCCTTTAAATAAGACATCATTGGTGATTCAGACGATTTGAATTTTTGTTTCCCAAGCAGCAGATAAGACAAAGCCGGCGTTACTGTAAGCGCGACTACCAGTGAGGCTAATATAGAAAAAATATAAGCCAAACCAAGCGGTCCAAAAAGTTTTCCAGCAACGCCATTTAAAGAAAGAAGGGGGAGAAAAACTGTTACAACAATCATTGTGGCATATACAACGGAACTTCTTACTTCCATTGAGGCATCATAAACGACCTTTGCAATAGGCAATGGATTTGCTAATTTAAGATTTTCTTTTAGTCGTCTAAAGATATTTTCTGAATCAATTATAGCGTCATCAACAACTTCCCCGAGAGCAATGGCGAGACCACTTAAAACCATAATATTTAAACCAAGATTAAAATAGCTTAAAACAATAATTGCACTTAGAAGTGAAAGTGGTATTGCTGTTGCCGATATAAAAGCCGTTCTTAGGTTAAATAAAAATAAAAATAAAATTATAATAACAAGCAATGAGCCAATTAATATATCAAGACGAACGCCCTTTATCGAAGCATCGATAAAATTTGCAGGCCTAAATAATTCGGGGTTGATTTGAATGTCTTGCTCAAGAAGTGATGGTTTCATATCTAAAACTGCTGCCTCAATTAGCTGGGTAAGTTTATAAGTGTCAGAACCCAACTGGCCTTGGACAGATAAATAAATTCCTTCCTCACCATTGATTGATGCTGCGCTGATTGTTGGGACTGACCCTTCTTTGATCACAGCTAGATCTTTAAGATAAATGATCTGATTTTTATTAGTAATTACAGGTGTTTTACCAATATCTTCTAAAGATTTAGATTGGCCTTCCGTATTAACAATAATTCTTTGATTACTATTTTCAATGAAACCTGCCCCTCTTACCCCCGAAGACTTGCTAGCTGCATTAATAATTTGTTCAATTGAAATATTTGATTGAATCAATTTTTCTGGCTGGATTTCAATTTGATATTGTTTCACTTTGCCACCAAATATATTTACATCTGCAACGCCTCGGATTGACAAGAGATGAGGAATAATTACTCGATCAGTCACTGTCCTAATTTCAGTTAAAGATTTTGTTTTTGATGTAATTCCAATACCCAAAACTGATGATGCTGCCGATGTTAGTGGTGTTATTTTAGGGATAATACCTTGTGGCATGATGCTTGTGATTGATGCAAGTCTTTCAGAGATCACTTGCCGATTTCTAAATATATCAGTCCGCTCATCAAAAATGATAGTGATGACAGATAGCCCGGGTATGGATTGAGATCTTATTGTCTCAATGCCAATAGTTCCTCCTAAATTTTTCTCAATAGGAAGGGTAACAAGCGATTCTACTAAATCAGATGAAAGACCTGGAGATTCCGTTTGAATAATTACTTGGTTGGGGGAGAATTCAGGAAAAACATTTAAAGGACTTCTGGTAATTTGATATAGCCCAAATATGATAGCGATCACTGCAAGGCCTATGATGACGCCTGTATATCTTATTGAAAACTTTACAATAGACGACATCATATTAATTTAGTCATTGTTTTCATTTTTTATTTGATATTTAAATTCTTCTGAGAGCAAGAGTTGAGCGCCATTAATTACGATTAGGTCGTTTTCTTTGATATGATTTTCTTCAACAATCCAACCATTCGGACTTTCAGTATTGGTTTCAATAGATTTACGGAAAAATTTATTTTCACTTGATTGCAAATAAACCCATGCTTGTCCAGAGTTCCAAACTACTGCTTCTTTTGGAATTGCTAAATACTTTCCAGAATCAGAAGATAAACTATCTTGCACTTGACTAGCAATTACTTTTGAATCAATTCTTAATTGATTACTGTAAACAATATAAAAGTAAGTTTTTCCCTTAATCGATTTATCTAAAGTGGGTGATTCTGCTAGATAGTTTGCTAAAAATTTTTCATTTAGATTGTCGATTAAAGCTAAGCTAATATTTTTTGGAGGTTGATCATTAGCATTCTCAGATAATGTTACCTTTACAATCCGCGCTTTTCCTTGAACGAGAAAATCAAATAATTCTTTTCTTGCGCCAACATCAATCATAGATAATATTATTTCACCCCATTGAGCCCTGATATTTTGCTTAATTCCAGTTATAAGTTCTTGAGTAGCCTGTAATTTTATTTTTGTATTGTCAAAATTAACTTTCATTTCTTGTAATGCTTTATCTGATATATTTTTATTGTCATCGTTAAGCGCTTTAAATCTTTCGTAATTTTTTTTATCCCTATCTAATTCATTCGATAAGAGGCTTATTTGATTTTTAATTTCATTAAATCTATTTTTTTGTTCAATCAATAAGTCAATACTAAGCACAGTTGCATAATTTGTAAGGTTCTTTATATAAGTTGAAGATTGGACAGGTTGGATCTTTATTCCGCTATTAGACTGTATTTCAGAACTAAGAGTTATATAGCTCACTCCATTAGCTGTCTTTAATAAACTTTGTGCATTTTTTGAATTATCTGTATTCGGTTTTATGTTATTAAATTCATCTCGACCGAAATAAGTTAGTAGCCATACTAGAATTAAAATTAGTATTACTTGGATAACAAGAAAAGTATTCAGTTTATTTTTCATTATTTTTCTTGTTGTTTAGGGGTTCTTGTAAAAGCGCTTCAAAGTCAAAACCTATTTTCATTAATGTAATTTTATTTGTATAAAATCTTCGTTTGTATTGCATAGTTATTAATTTTTGCTGGGTTAATTCAATTCGATCAATTTCACCTTGATTAAATTTACTTTCAATTGAATTTTCCAGCTCATTTGCTGCTGATAGGTCTTCAGTATCTTTCCTAACCATATCTTTAGCATTTATATAATTATCTCTTAGTTTTGCTAATTCATTGACGATTGACGTTTGGATTCTTTCCACTTGTAGGTTTTCAATATCTCTTAGTTTTTTTGCTTCTTCAACGAGGTTTTTATTTTTTTCGACTGTTGGAATTATTGAAGTTATGCCGAGAAGCCATTTGCTGGATCCGTAATCAAAAATATAGGCAGGCGAAAATCTAATATCAGGATATTGATTTGCAATATTTAATTTGAGTTGCGATTCTGAAACCGCATATTTTGCTAAGGCTATTCTTAAATCAATACGATTAAACAGGCCAAGATTGATAATATCCTGTTGTTTTGTTTCATCATCAAGTATTTTGCTAAAGCCCTCAATATTTTGATCAAAATTTATATTGGCAACTCGCATCGTATTAAATTTTTCTGCTGAAATGCCTAAGATTGAGGCTAATTTTGATTTTGTATCATTAAGTTGGTATTGCTCCTCATTTAACTTTTGTATATTTTTATTCAGTTCAATTTGATTAAAATTACTATCGATTGATGAACTTAGCCCAAGCGACTTTCTTTTTTTTAGCATATTTAAAATTTCACTTTGCAGTTTTATTTCACTCCTTACTATTTGAAGATTGAGGAGGTGTTGATGGTAGCGAATAAAATTTAAAGTGAGATCTGATTTAATATCCCATGCTAGCTTTCTTAGTTCTAGCCGTTTGATCAATGACTGATTTCTTGCTTTCTCTTCTCTAATTTTAGCCTTGTCGGCTGTTTCAAATAATGTGATTAAAGTGAGGCCAAAAGCATCTCTTGAGCTTTCTTTGACCCCTGTGGTTTGTCTGCCACCCTCAAAGCCTATAGAAGAGGGTGCTTTAATTGGGGCGATTATTTCTTGAATTTTGGCAACATCCCATTCTTTCTTTGCAATTTCAATTCTTGGGTTAAAAAAAAGTGCGCAAAGCATAAGCTCTCTAAGTCCCCATTCTTTAATTGAAAGGTTATCTTCTTTAAACCCTTGAACTCTTAAAAACTCTTTAAATTTTGGATCTTCAGGGTCTTTTGTAGTGATTTTTTCAATAACTTCTTGATTAGCAATAGGTTTAGTCTCGTAACTGTTAAAATTGCAGCCCGATAGACTAATCGCAACAAAACATACAAAAAATAGGCTAGGGAAAAATTGCAATATAAGGGCTCGAGTTTTCAATTTGAATCTTTTAGGTTTGTAGCGTAATAGTTTCTAATAATTTATGACATCTTAAATCAAAATATCTACGTATTTCATTGATTCATTGAATTATTCCTTTTAGATAAAGACTAAATTGTTATAAAATAGAGCTAAATTTTTGTTATATATAACTTTTTTAATCATCGCGAGAGTGGCGGAATTGGTAGACGCACTGGATTTAGGTTCCAGCGCCGCAAGGCGTGAGAGTTCGAGTCTCTCCTTTCGCACCACAGATATGAATTTTAGGGAATTTTAAGTATGGCTACAGCAGTTGAAACATTAAGTAATTTAGAAAGACGTATAACCGTTAAGGTGCCTGTCGAACCTCTTCAACAAGAAATGTCGAGTCGTTTTCAACGCTTAACTCGAACAGCAAAAGTGCCTGGTTTTAGGCCCGGTAAAGCACCTTTAAAGATGATTGAGCAGCAATATGGCCCGCAAGTCAAAGAAGAAGTCTTTGCTGAAGCTATTGAGACTTCATTCGGCCAAGCCATTGAAGAAAATAAACTACGCGTTGTTGGCATGCCTAATATTCAACATAAACCTCTTAATCAAGTCAAAGAAGATTTTGAATATACAGCGACATTCGAGGTATTCCCTGAAGTTACTTTAGGTGACTTTAAAGCTATCTCAATTGATAAGCCTGAAGCTCAAATTACCGATAAAGATGTTAACAAAACTATCGATGTCCTTCTTAAACAAAGATCCCAATTTATAGAGTCTAAAGAAGCTTCCGCTAAAGGCGATCGACTTACTTTAACTTTAACCTCCTTTATAAATGACAAACAAGTTGAAACGACAGGCGATAAACCGATTCAGATTATCTTAGGTGATGACTCTCGCTTTGCGATTTTTGATGACCATCTTGTAGGTGAAAAAGCAGGTGAGTCCAAAACATTTGAAGTGAATTACCCAGAAACGCATAACCCTAAAGAATTAGCAGGAAAAACAGTTCAATATAATGTGAATTTTATTGTAGTTGCAAAACCTAAGCTTCCTGAAGTTAATTCTCAGTTTGCTCAATCTCTTGGTGTTCTTGATGGCAATGTAGATCAAATGCGTGATGAAATTAAACAAAGCCTAGAGCAAGAACTTGATAAAAGAGTAAAAATTAAATTAAAAGAACAGGTTTTCACTCAGTTATTAGAGGTCTGTAATGCAGACTTACCTAAAGCACTGATTAATCTTGAAATCAATCGCATGGCTCAATCCACTTACGCTAATTTAAAACAGCGTGGTGCTGATTTAAAACAATTTAAGCTAGATCCTTCAATGTTTGAAGAGCAAGCAAAAAAAACATGCAAGCTCAGGCTAGTTCTCGCTGAAATTGTTGTTAAAAATAATTTGCGCGCATCTGCAGATCAAATTAAAGCTATGGTCAATGAGTTTGCACTTAATTTTGATGATACAGAAGAAGCTGTTCAATGGTTTTATGCTGAACCTTCAAGACTTGAAGAGCCAACAGCACTTGCAACTGAAGTCAATGTTGTTGAATGGTTTATCACGCAATGTAAAGTGCAGAACAAAAAAACAACATTCGATGAGCTTATGACGGGGCCAGCTCCAGCTTAATCATGGCTTATACATCCCCAAATAATTTAGGCTATGTGCCTATGGTCATTGAGCAAAGCGGCCGAGGTGAGCGGGCTTACGATATATATTCGCGACTCTTAAGAGAGCGTGTTATTTTTCTAGTAGGGCCAGTAGATGATATGACAGCAAATGTTATTGTTGCCCAGTTACTTTTTCTCGAAGCAGATAATCCTGATAAAGACATCTCTTTATATATCAATTCACCAGGCGGCTCTGTCACCGCTGGGATGGCTATTTATGACACAATGCAATTTATCAAGCCTGACGTAAGCACTTTATGTATCGGACAAGCCGCCAGCATGGGAGCGCTATTACTTGCGGCCGGGGAAAAAGGAAAACGTTTCTGCTTACCCAATTCTCGCGTAATGATTCATCAGCCTTTAGGTGGATTCCAAGGGCAAGCATCAGACATAGAAATTCACGCAAAAGAAATTTTATTTTTAAAAGAAAAGCTAAATCAAATCTTAGCAACCCATACTGGCCAAACACTTAAAAAAATTGCTGCTGATACTGATAGAGATAACTTCTTAAGCGCCGAGCAATCTGTAGATTATGGTATGGTAGACCAAGTTATTTCGAAGAGATCCCAAGTCATTTGATCCTATCTATTTATGGCCACTAAAAGCGATAACGAAAAATTACTCTATTGCTCATTCTGCGGCAAAAGTCAGCACGAAGTAAAAAAACTAATTGCAGGCCCTTCAGTATTCATCTGTGATGAGTGTGTTGATTTATGCAATGACATTATTAAAGAAGAAGTTAAGAGCCCTTCGAAAGAAGCTAAAGACCACGATCAGCTCCCCACTCCTAAAGAAATTTGTGATCAACTTGATGAGCATGTCATAGGACAAACAAGCGCTAAAAGAACTTTAGCTGTGGCTGTTTACAATCATTACAAAAGACTTAGAGATAGTAATTCTGAGATAGATATTGAACACAAAGATGTTGAAATTTCAAAAAGTAATATTCTTCTTATTGGTCCCACGGGCTCTGGTAAAACACTTTTAGCACAAACGCTCGCAAAATTACTTGATGTTCCTTTTGTGATGGCAGATGCTACAACGCTTACTGAAGCTGGTTATGTTGGCGAAGATGTTGAAAACATCATGCAAAAATTATTACAAAAATGTGATTACGATATTGAAAAAGCTCAAAGGGGAATTGTATATATTGATGAAGTCGATAAGATTTCAAGAAAATCTGAAAACCCTTCAATCACAAGAGACGTTTCAGGAGAGGGTGTCCAGCAAGCGCTTTTAAAACTTATCGAAGGTACTGTCGCTTCAGTTCCGCCTCAGGGTGGCCGCAAACATCCAAATCAAGAATTTGTTCAGCTTGACACTACAAATATTCTATTTATTTGTGGCGGTGCTTTTGATGGGCTAGAAAAAATTATTAAACAAAGGTCTGAAAAAGGCGGCATTGGTTTTGGGGCTCAAGTAAATAGCAAAGCAGATGCTAAAGTGATCGGCGATGTCATTAAAGATGTCGAACCAGAAGATTTAATAAAATTTGGTTTAATTCCTGAATTTATAGGAAGGCTTCCTGTTGTTGCAACTCTTGAATCTTTAAGTGAAGATGCTCTAGTGCAGATTCTTACTGAGCCGAGAAATGCCTTAACCAAACAGTACATTAAACTTTTCGCTATGGAACACGTATCGCTAGAATTTAGAACTTCAGCACTAAGGTTAATCGCCAAAAAAGCGTTAGAAAGAAAGACGGGCGCGCGGGGTCTTCGCTCAATTATGGAGCATGTTTTATTAGATACCATGTACGAATTACCCTCCATTAAGAATCTCGAAAAGGTTGTCATTGATGATGGTGTGATTGAACAATCAAGCAAACCTATACTCTTATTCTCAGAAAAGAAACAAGTTTCAGGAAAAAAATAAGCTTCGTAGTTGGTCAGTAAGGCCTTGAAATATTATAAACTGACCCAATGTTCTAGATTAATTAACGCTTATGAAAGCATCCTAATGGCTCAAGAAATTAAATTTAAAGACCCCCAGCAAGATTTCATGCCCCTTTTGCCTTTAAGGGATGTAGTTGTTTACCCTCATCTTGTGATCCCACTTTTTGTTGGACGTACGAAATCTGTAAAAGCTTTGGAAATTGCATCTGATAAAGATAAAAAAATAATCTTAGTAGCTCAAAAATCTGCAAGTAAAGATGAGCCTGATGCCAAAGATCTTTACGAGTATGGCACCGTAGCATCTATTCTCCAGATGCTTAAATTACCTGATGGTACTGTGAAGGTTTTAGTTGAAGGTTTAAGCCGCGTAAAAATTAAGGAAGTGCTTGATCAAGAAGCTTGTTTCGTTGCTCGATTCGATGAGATCAATATCCCTGAACCTAAAGATAAAGAATCATTAGCATTAATGAGAACGGTTTTCTCACAATTTGATCAATACGTTAAATTAAATAAAAAAATTCCTCCTGAAATCTTAACCTCTCTTGCTGCTATTACAGACCCTGGCAGATTAGCAGATATGATCGCAGCGCATCTCACGTTAAAACTAGAAGAGAAACAAACGATTTTAGAGACATTGAAAATTAAAAATCGCTTAGATCATCTTTTGAAGATCATGGAGTCTGAAATTGATATTCTTCAAGTCGAAAAAAGAATTCGTGGTCGCGTTAAGCGCCAAATGGAAAAAAGCCAAAGGGAATACTATCTTAACGAACAAGTCAAAGCCATTCAGAAAGAATTAGGCGAGCAAGATGAAGGTGTAGATTTAGACGAACTTGAGAAACGTATCCAAGAATCTGGTATGTCAAAAGAGGCTCTTGATAAAGCCACTTCTGAATTTAAAAAATTGAAAATGATGACGCCCATGTCGGCTGAAGCATCAGTAGTTAGAAACTACATTGATACATTAATAGGATTACCGTGGCAGAAAAAAACTAAAATTAGTCGCGAATTGGCGCTTGCAGAAAAGATCTTGGATGAAGATCACTACGGCCTCGAAAAAGTCAAAGAGCGTATTATTGAATATCTCGCAGTCCAACAGCGAGTTGATAAACTCAAAGCGCCTATTTTATGTCTGGTAGGCCCCCCAGGAGTTGGAAAAACTTCTCTAGGACAAAGCATTGCTAAAGCTGTAAATCGTAAATTTATTCGTATGGCTCTAGGTGGTGTAAGAGACGAATCTGAGATTCGCGGTCATCGAAGAACTTATATTGGCTCGATGCCTGGTAAAGTTTTACAAAGCATGACTAAAGCAGGAGTGACTAACCCATTATTCTTACTAGATGAAGTGGATAAAATGGGTCAAGATTACCGAGGTGATCCGGCTTCAGCGCTTTTAGAGGTCTTGGATCCTGAGCAGAATCACACTTTTACAGATCATTATGTAGAAGTTGAATACGATTTATCTGATGTGATGTTTGTGGCTACTGCTAACTCAATGAATATTCCTGAACCACTTTTGGATCGCATGGAAATTATTCGTTTGTCGGGTTATACGGAAGCAGAAAAGCTTAATATTGCGATGCATTATTTATTACCTAAACAACTTAAAATGCATGGTTTAAAAAAATCTGAAATTAGCATTACCGCTAAAGTTGTAAGAGAGATTATTCAATATTATTCTAGAGAAGCGGGCGTTAGAAAATTAGAACAAGAAATCGCCAAAATATGTCGAAAAGCAGTGAAAGAGTTATTGAGCAAAAAATCTCTTAAAAAAGTTATTGTAAATAGCAAGAATCTAGAGGCTTATCTAGGCGTTAAAGTCTATGACATTGGTCTTGCTTCAAAGAAAAACCAAATAGGTCAAGTCACAGGGCTCGCTTGGACTCAGGTAGGCGGGGAATTATTGACTATTGAAGCTGTGGTTTTACAAGGCAAAGGAAAAACAATCATTACTGGTAAATTAGGCGAGGTCATGCAGGAGTCTATTCATGCTGCCATGAGTGTTGTAAGAAGCCGCGCTAAAAAACTAGGTATAACTGAAAATTTTTACGAAAAAAATGATATTCATATTCATTTACCCGAAGGCGCAACACCTAAAGACGGTCCAAGTGCTGGTATAGGCATTACTTTAGCAATTGTATCGGCTTTAACCAATATTTCAGTGCGTGCTGATGTTGCTATGACAGGGGAAATAACCTTAAGAGGTGAAGTTTTACCAATTGGCGGCCTAAAAGAGAAGTTGCTTGCAGCTCATAGGGGAGGCATTAAAACTGTTCTTATTCCTGAGCAAAATGTAAAAGATTTAACTGAAATTTCTGATGAAGTTAAAAATGCCTTAGATATCCATCCTGTACGTTGGATTGATGAAGTTTTAGAGCTTGCTTTGACTAAAATGCCAAAAAATATAGCTACAAAGGACCAAAAATCCACTCCTGTGCCTCATAAGAACGCCAGCACTATTACAAAATCCATTACACATTAGCGTAAACCTAGCGTTGGTAAGGACTATGTTGTAAAATAGCCGCCTTACTAATGAGTGTGCATGGGTGCTTAGCTCAGTTGGTAGAGCGTCGCCCTTACAAGGCGAATGTCGGCGGTTCGACCCCGTCAGCACCCACCAATTTTTGTAACAAGTTTTGGAGTGGTAGTTCAGTTGGTTAGAATACCTGCCTGTCACGCAGGGGGTCGCGGGTTCGAGTCCCGTCCACTCCGCCAATATCATTAAGGCGAATCTTAAGATTCGCCTTTTTGTTCATTAAGTGAGAACTTTTTGGCAACTTTTTTTATCAAAAAATTATAAAGATAATAGGATAAATCCAATGTTAGATAAATTTAGAAGTTATGCTCAAACTAAAGCGGCACAAGTTATTTTGGCGCTGGTTCTTATTCCTTTCGCATTGTTTGGAATTGATTCATATCTCAACCAAGCTGGCAATAATTTAAGTATCGCCAAAGTTGATGGCTATAAAATTACACTACCAGAATATAATCGTGCGATTGAAAATGTTCGTAATCGGATTATGAGTGAAGGTAAAAAAAACGATCCTGCAATGTTTGATTCATTAGAATTTAAAGAGTCTGTAGTCGATGGACTCATCACAAAACAATTAATAAATGATGATATTAAAAAATCTAAATTTAGAATCACAGATCAACAATTAAGCCAATACATTATAGGTATGCCTGATTTTCAAAAAGATGGAAAATTTTCACAAGAACTTTACGATAAAGTCTTGCAAAATAATCAACTCAACCCTAAGAAATTTGAAGAAAGCATTAGGAATGATTTACTCATTCAGCAAGTGCGTGATGGACTGCAAAAACTTACATTTATTCCGCCTAATAATTTAACGGAAACATTGAAAGTAACATCACAACAAAGGGAAGTTACTGTTGCTGAATTTAAAACTAAAGAATATATGGCTAAAGCAAATATTTCCGAAAAAGATATGCAAGATTTTTATGACAAAAATAAATCTAAGTTTTTAGCACCTGAACAAGTGAAAGCCGAGTTTGTTATATTTTCTTTAACAAGCATTCTACCGACCATCAATGTATCCGAAGATGAAGTGAAAGCTTTTTATAAAACAAATGCAGATAAATATCAAAATAAGCAGCAAAGAGAAGCAAGTCATATTTTAATAGCTTCATCTAAGAATGCCGCTCCAGCAGAAAAAGCTAAGGCTAAAGCAAAGGCTGAAGACATCTTAAATCAGGTTAAAAAGAATCCTAAGCAATTTGAAGAATTAGCAACAAAACACTCACAAGATCCTGAATCTGCCAGAAAAGGTGGGGAGCTAGGTACCTTTGATCGTGGCATGATGGTTAAGCCTTTTGATGATGCTGTTTTCTCAATGAAAGTTAACGAGATTAGTAGTATTGTTGAATCTGATTTTGGTTACCACATTATTAAACTGACAAAAATCATTGGTGAAGGCGGTGGTTTTGACGCCATCAAGTCACAAATTAAAGCTGAAATAATCTACCAAAAAGCACAAGATAAATTTGCAACTCTTGCTGAAGATTTTAGTAATAAAGTGTATGAGCAGTCATCAAGTCTTGATGGGGTTTCGAAAAAATTTAATTTGCCTATTCAAAAAACTGAATGGATTAGCCGTAGCGACACAGATAAATTCTTTAAAAATGAAACATTGATGAACGCTATATATACGAAAGAATCAATTAAGGACCATCGAAATACTGAAGCGATCGAAGTCACGCCTAACAACTTAATTTCTGCCCGTGTTGTTGATTACAAAGCGCAATCTACAAAACCATTTACTGAAGTTAAAGCCGATATTGAAGAATATTTAAAATTTGAAGCTGCAAAGAAATTAGTGGCTACCGATGGTGAAGCAGCCTTGAAGTCTATTAGTGATTCTTCACGTAAAATTGTTTGGCAACCTGTAGTTTTAGTCGACCGAAAAAATACAAAAGGCTTGGGCGAGGCTGTCATTAATCAGGCTTACAAAATGCCTACAGACAGGCTTCCTAGTTACAGCGGTTTTATTGATGGCAATAACGGTTACGTGATTGTTAAAGTCAGTAAAGTAGCATTTCCGAATGATGAGAATGAAGAAAATAAAAAAGAATTCGCATCTAGTTATACAGATGCATTATCTAATGAATATTTGAGTGCTTATCTGAAAGGGTTAAAAGCGAAGGCCAATGTATCAGTGAATCAAAAATTCTTCGAGACAACACAAAAGAATTAATCGATTGAACCTGCGGCAGTAATATTCATGCCGCCATCTACATATGTAATTTCGCCCGTGATGCCTGAAGCAAGATCGCTACATAGAAAAGCAGCTGCATTTCCAACTTCTTCAATTGTCACATTTCGTCTTAAAGCGGCATGTTTCTCATTAAAGTCTATCATGCGATCAAAGTCAGCAATGCCAGACGCGGCAAGTGTTTTAATAGGCCCTGCTGAAACTGCATTAACCCTAATACCTTTTGGTCCTAAGCTCTGAGCCATATATCTTACGTTAGCCTCTAAACTTGCTTTGGCAAGTCCCATCACATTATAGTTAGGCATTGTTCTCTCAGCGCCAAGATAGCTTAAAGTAAGTAAACTTGCATGCTCGCTTAACATCGGCAGTGCTGCTTTAGCTAGGGCTGTAAAGCTGTAAGAACTAATATCATGAGCTACTCTAAAGTTTTCACGGGTCGTTGCTTCAACGAAATCTCCCTTTAAAGCTTCTTTTGAAACAAAGGCTAGCGAATGAACAATAACATCTAATTTATCCCAGTGTTTTTTTAATAAAGGAAAGAGATTGTCGATTTGCTCATCAAATGAAACGTCGCAAGGTAGAACAATATTTGAATTAAAATCTTGAGCAAGTTTTTTTACGCGCTCATCGTGCTTTTCCATTTGGTAAGTAAAAGCTAATTCAGCTCCTTCACGTTTCATTGCAGTAGCAATACCATATGCAATAGATCGGTCACTTAAAAGACCAAGAATTAAAACTCGTTTCCCAGTTAAAAACCCCATCATGTAATCCTTTATTTTTGCTGATTCTTGTTTTTAGGATCAAGTAAATCCCTTAAGCCTTCACCAAGTAAATTATAACCTAGGACTGTAATCAAAATAGCCAGCCCTGGAAATAATGATAGCCACCAAGCAAACTGAATATACTCTTTGCCATCAGTCAAAATATTACCCCATGAGGACTGTGGTGCTTGAACCCCAAGCCCAAGAAAACTCAATCCAGATTCAGTTAACACCGCGCTTGCAATACCTAAAACTGAAGTTACGATGATAGGTGTTAGGCTATTGGGGAGTAGATGCTTTGAAATAAGCCTGTAATCTGAAGCGCCCATAGCTTCTGCTGCTAATATATATTCTCGATTTCTGAGACTTAAAAACTCTGCACGAACAAGACGAGTAACACCCATCCAGGAAGTCAATCCAATCACAATCATAATGTTCCAAATTGACGGCGTTAAAAATGCAATGACTGCAAGTATCAGAAAGAAAGTAGGAATGGATAACATAATATCTACAAAGCGCATGATAATAGAGTCGATATAGCCTCGATAAAATCCAGCAACAGCACCTAAAAATGTTCCAATGACAGTAGCGATACCTACAGCTACTATACCTACTAAAAGCGAAATTCTAGATCCATAAAGCATGCGTGAGAAAACATCTCTTCCTAATCCGTCAGTTCCCATAAGATGCGAGACAGAAGGGGGTAGAAGTATGGATTGAATATCAATGTAATTTGGATCGTAAGGCGATAACCATGGAGCAAATATTGCGATAAAAAGAACAGATACAATAATAATGAAACCACTTAAAGCGAGTGGATTTTGCGTAAGGATTTTCAATTTGTAATACCTCGCCTAATTCTTGGATCTGCCCAAGCATAACCAATATCTGCGATTAAATTTCCAAACAACGTTAAGACAGATCCGATCGTAAGGATTCCCATTACCACTGGAAAATCTCTCATTAATACAGCGTCAAAAAATAATTTACCCATGCCAGAAATTGCAAAAATTGACTCCCCAATGACAGAGCCACCAATCAAGCCTGGAATAGATAGACCTACTATAGTGATGAGAGGTAATAATGTATTTCTCAAGGCATGGCCATAAACTACTTTATTTTCTGTGAGTCCTTTTGCGCGCGCTGTTGTAATAAACTCTTGTTGAAGTACATCTAACATTCCATTTCTGACGTAAAGTGAAATGCTTGCGAGGCCGCCTAAGCTTGAAACAAAGACTGGTAATATTAGATGCTTAATTAAATCTAGGTATTGAGCCATTAGCCCCATCTTTTCATACCCTACGCTATGTAAGCCTGAAATAGGGAGCCAAGAATGAGTGACCCCAGTCCAATACATTAATAAAAGCGCTAACCAAAATCCAGGTACCGCGAAGCCTATGAATACAATTATGGTAATGAGTCGGTCTGGCCATCGATTTTGATTGACTGCCGAAACAACGCCAAGAAATATTGAAAGCACAAAAATAATAAGTAACCCTATCAAATTAATCATCAGGGTTATAGGAAGAGCATCTTGAATCATACCTTTAGTGATATTGCCTTTATCATCTTTTGTTTCCCATAAAACAGGACGCTGATGCGAAGCAAATGAATTACCAAAATCTAATTTAACAATCCGTTTTAACCATAAGCTATATTGCGTAACCAAGGGTTTATCTAAGTTATAAAGCGCCCTTAGTTTTTGACGAGACTCTTCAGATGCTTTTGGATTGAAGGCTGATTCTGATGCGGTAATGTCACCTGGTGCTAGGTGCATAATAAAAAATGAAATAAGACTAATACCAATGAGCATTGGGATCATCCATAACAACCGTTTAATTAAATAGTTAAGCATTTTATTGAGCTATTTCATTTCTTCTGACTGTAGAGGGAATAAACCATTCGTATGAATTATACGCAATTCCAGCAGGCGGCGTAGGGGACTCAATTCCTTTGATACGTTTGCTCATAGCGGTGAGACCATACCCAGCATATAAATAAATCACAGGACTATCACTTAATAAGATTTTTGAAAAAGCATGATATATTTTTTCTCGTTTGTCAGGATTTAATTCGGTACGACCTTCTTCAAGCAATTGATCGACTTCTTTATTGTTGTATCCAATGAAATTAAATTGACCAGGTTTTTGTTGTGACGAATGCCAAATATTATATTGATCAGGATCAAGCGATAAACTCCAGCCAAGAATGACAGCATCAAAATCACCAGTTTTAATAAATTGATTTACAAAGCTTGCCCATTCAATTACCCGAATTTTTACATCAATACCTACATCTTTAAGCCTTCTTTGAATAAGGACTGCGGTCATTTCTCTTTGCTTATTTTGATTCGTGAGAATCTCAAACGAGAAAGGTTTGCCATCTTTTTCTAAAACACCATCTTGATTAGTGTCGTTAAAGCCTGCTTCACTAAGTAACTTAAGTGCCTTATTTTTATCGTAAGGGTAGGGTTGAAGTTGTTTATTACTCCATCGAGTTCCAGGTTTATATGGGGATGCAACAGGCTCCCCTAATCCTAAAAGCACACCATCAATAATTTCCTGCTTATCAATTGCGTAGTTAATCGCTTGCCTTACTTTTATATCATTAAATGGGAGATGTTTTGAATTAAAACCAAGGTAGGTGTAACTATTTCCAAGTTCCTTATAAAGCGCTAATTTATTTTTTAGATCTGGTCTAGAGGGAATCACACGTGCAAATTGAATAGGATTAATATTCATAAGGTCAATATTATCAGCGATCAGTTCTAAAAATTGAGAAGATGTGTCAGGGATGAAGCGTGAAGTTAGGTTACTTATATTAGGTTCGCCCATGACTGAAGAGGGGCTAGCTTCCAAAGTTAATTTTTCACCATTAACCCATTGTGCTAATTTGTAGTAACTAGAGCCAACGGGTTTTCTTGAGAAAAAAGTGCGATTAATATCTTCGTCTTTCAAGATATGTTTCGGAAGAATTTGAAGGGTCGCCCAGCTGTCTAGGGCTGGTGCATATGCTTTTTTATATACAACTCTGAATGTATGAGGATCTGGAACTTCAGCCCTTTCAACTAACTTGTAATCAGAGCCATAGGGAGTTCTCGTTTTGTCGTCGGTAACAAGTTTCCATGTGAAAAGGACATCCTCACTTGTTAAATTATGACCATCAGACCATTTAAGATCCTTCTTTAATTGAAAAGTAATTGTTTTTTGGTCGCTTGAAATTGTCCATTTTTCTGCTATTTCAGGAGCTAGCTCTAAATTTTTATCATATTTAATAAGTTTATTAAAAATATTTACTGAGATGGCTGATGATGCTGAATCTCCAGCAATCATCGAAATGAGATTGCTTGGCTCACCAGACATTGCATCGTTTAGTGTGCCACCTTTTTCACTACTAAAAGTACCATCAAAGTTGTAAGCGATTTCTTTTTTGTCGCTACACGAAGTTAAGTTAAGCCAAACAAAGAAGAGGAAAATATATTTAAAATACATATTATGCGTAATTAAGTTAATTATTTCTTTGAAGTTGAAGTATGGATCCGATTTGAATGTCTGTGGAAGTCATTTGATTAATGTCTTTTAGTTCATCGATACGTATATCATATCTTTTAGCAATTTTATTAAGCGTATCTCCTGATTTTACTTTGTGCTTAGCAGGCTTCACTGTTTCTTCAGCGTTCTTATCATTTTGAATTTTTGACTCATCAATATTTTGATCTGCATTTGACTCTGTACCTTCTTTTTTGGCTACTAACATCATGGTAGAGGTCTTGATTGCTTTTTGAGGATTCAGATCATTAGCTTTTATGAGATCACTTTCTTGCATGTCGAATTTATTTGCAATCGCTCTAATTTTTTCATTATGTTTTGGTTGGTATATATTCCAGGACACTAAAGGTTTTTCATTTTGACTAAGATTTTTTACAAATGTATCTGCCGCATTAATCGGTAAAATAAGTCGTTGTGTTTTATCGTTTGTTCTAATAAGAGGTCTTCTATGTTCAGCATTTAAAAGTAAAAATTCATCATAAGAAATTTCAGCAAGATTTGCAGCAAGATCTGCATCAATCATGGCAGGGGCTTCCACAGATGTAAAGTAAGGTTTATTCGGTATTGGATCTATATAAAGTCCGTATTGAGTCGGGTTTGAAACAATATTTTTAATAGCTTGTAGCTTCGGCACATAATCTTTCGTCTCACGCGGAAGTTTTAGGTTTGCATAATCCGTTGGCAGGCCTTTCGCTCTATTTTTAGCTATAGCGCGACCGACAGTACCTTCACCAGCATTATAAGCAGCCAAAGCAAGATCCCATGAGCCAAATAATGTATGAAGCTTTTGAAGATAATCAAGTGCTGCATTTGTCGCTTCCACCACATTACGTCTTTTATCATGCCACCAGTCTTGTTTCAAACCGTAAAGCCTACCTGTGGAGGGAATAAACTGCCATATACCTACAGCTTTACTTCTTGAATTTGCAATGGGGTTGTAAGCGCTTTCTATCATCGGAAGAAGAGCTATTTCTGATGGCATACCTCTTTTTTCTACTTCACCCACAACATAAAATAAATATTTCTGGCTGCGATCCATCATCCTTTCTACATACTCAGGTCGAGCGGAGAACCAATCTTCATATTTCTTAGACCTTGAATTGTTTTTATTCTTAATGTCATATCGAGAATAAATACGTTGCCACAGATTTATTTCAGCTTTATTAGCTTGGTAATTTTGTGTTTTACTGGATGAAGCAGCCGAGTTCAGGTTTAACGAATTAAGCTTATTAATTTCTTGATCAAGTACATCGATATCTAGAATACTAATTTCCTCTCCTAGAATATTTTCCTCAGCAAAAGCACTTGGCATCATTGCTGCTGAAATACATATAAAAAGTAAGGTATATTTAAATGGCGATGTCATATTAATACTGATCTTTAAGATCTCTAAGACGCTTAAATGCTTCTAGTGAAGTACATTTTAAAAAAGGGTTGGTTTTTAATTCTTCCTCGAGTGAGGATGGAATAGTATTTTTCATGTTGGATACAAGTGCTTTTCTTAATTTTAGATTTGTATCATCTGGATCAAGTGACAAGGCAAATGTAATATTTTTTTTAGTATATTCGTGCGCACAATAGATTTTTGTATCCTTAGGTAGGGCGCTAATTTTTTTTAACGAGTTATACATTTGCTCATGGGTTCCATCAAATATTTTGCCGCAACCACAGGCAAAAAGCGTATCGCCGCAGAAAAGGTTTTTCTTATCGTAATAGGCGATATGCCCTCGGGTATGTCCGGGAATTTCAATTATTTTATAGTTTATTTGAAGTTCTGGAATATTAATTTCGTCCCCATTTTTAAGGCTTATATTGACAAAATCGTATTTATCTTTTTGTGGCGCAAAGATCTTAATATGTGGGTATTTTTCTTGAAGCGCCATAACCCCGCCAATATGATCGGCATGATGGTGGGTGATTAAGATGGCGACTAGATTAAGATTTTTTCTCTCTAGAGCACTTATGACTGGACCAGCGTCGCCTGGGTCAACGATTATACTATTTTGATCGTTATGAATTAACCAAATATAATTATCTTGAAAGGCTTCAATGGGATCGATGTGAATTAATTGATTTTCTTTGTAGCCTGTCATTTGTATTCATAGTAAAGTATTTAGATCATTATAGGATATTTTTATGCCTAAAATTTCACCACAAGAATGGTTTAAAAGCCCCTTAGGCCAATATTTACTTGCGTTAGAATATGATTATATAAATCCTGTTGTTATGGATACGTTTGGATTCTATGCCATTCAAATGGGTAACTTCGATATTGATTTTTTAGATCAGTCACGTATTCAAAATAAGTTTTCATTAAACTCAAATCATCCTGATTTAATGACCTCAAACGAAGCGCTACCTTTTGATGAAGCCTCGGTAGATTTACTTATCGCTCCACATATATTAGAACAAATGATCGAGCCTTACGAATTACTTAAAGAGATTCACCGGGTTCTTATGCCTGAAGGTCGTCTCATCATCACTGGATTTAATCCAGTAAGCTTATGGGGGATAAAAAGACTTTTAAGCTTTGATATTGATTACCCTTGGAATACAAAATTTATATCACTTAGTAAAATTAAAGAATGGCTTCCTATCGTGGGATTAGAAATGATTGAAGGAAAAATGGGATGTTATGTCCCCCCCATTCAGCAAGAATCGTGGTTAAGAAAAATACATGCTATGGAGAAACTAGGAGATCGATGGTGGCCTATGTTAGGAGGTTTTTATTCTCTTGTGATACAAAAGAGGGTGCATGGTATGAATGCGATCCAACCTTTATGGAAAAAGAAATTGATTAAAACCCCGGTATATTCAGCACAGAGATCTAGAACTTTTAGGCTAAAACCATGAAGTCTACAATCACTATTTATACTGACGGGGCATGCAGAGGCAACCCAGGTGATGGTGGATGGGGGGCTTTATTAATATCAGGAGCTAATAAGAAATCTATTTGTGGTGGTGAAAAAAATACTACAAATAATCGTATGGAATTATTGGCTGTAATTAAAGCACTTGAAATCATCAAACAGACATCAGAAATTAAAATATATACCGATTCAACTTATGTGCAAAAAGGTATTACCGAGTGGATTCATTCATGGAAACGTAATCACTGGAAAAATAGCAGTAAGAAAATTATTAAGAATGTAGACTTATGGCAAAGACTCGATGAGCTAGCTTCTGGTCACACTATTGAGTGGTTTTGGGTCAAGGGCCATTCCGGAGATGATGGCAATGAGAAAGCTGATCAACTTGCAAATCAAGGTGTTGATAACTTATTAAAGGGACTGTAGTGAGACATATTTTTTTAGACACAGAAACAACTGGCTTATATGCGAATCAAGGCCATCGAATTATTGAGATTGCTGCGGTTGAAATTGTAAACCGCCGCCCTACAAGTAACTCTTTTCATTTCTATTTAAATCCAGATAGGGAAATAGACCCTGCAGCGCAAGAGGTTCATGGCATTACGCTAGATTTCTTGCAAGATAAGCCAAAATTTACAGAAATTGCTTCTGATTTTATTGAGTTCATAAAAGACACAACCCTGATTATTCATAATGCACCATTTGATGTAGGTTTTATTAATATGGAGCTAGGGTTGATTGAAAGACCGCCTATTGAAGGTGTGGTTGATAATATTATTGATACATTAAAAATGGCAAAGGACATGAGGCCAGGGCAGCGGAATAGCTTAGATGCTTTATGTCGTTTTTATAATATAGATAATTCGCAAAGAAGTCTTCATGGCGCCTTACTAGATGCTCAACTTTTAGCTGAAGTTTACCTTGCTATGACCCGTGGACAAGAAGACTTAATGATTGATTTTCAATATAGCGGATCAGATATTGCAGGAGAAAAAAATACTCATCGGCCAGCTAATCTCTTCGTCGTTAAAGCAAACGACGAAGAACTTAAAAGTCATGAAGCTTACTTAAATAAAATGAAGGGCGAAAAAAAGCTTATTTGGTAATCTATGTTATACAGCGTCAGCCCAGCTGTTGGGTGTTTCATACATGCGAATTTGTTTTATTTTAAGTTGGCCATTAAAGCGTTTATTAAATTCACTATTTAAAATTCGGTGAGCTTCTGATGCCATATTTTCTGCTGTTGGTACAACTGGAAATATGACAGTTTTATGATTTGGTAGTGTATTTAAAAAATTCACAATATCTTTATCGTCATGATAAACAATAAATGCATGATCCCAAGGCTCTACGACTAAATCCTTAATGATTTGCTTTACATCAGAGAAATCAATCACCATCCCAAAATCTGAACTTTTTCTGTCGTCATGAATGGGGCCCGTTACCGTGACCTCAATTGCATAACGGTGACCATGTAAATTTTTACAGTTACTTTTATGATTCGGTATGCGATGCCCTGCATCAAATTCTAGGCGGGTTGTAATGTCCATATTTATGAGCGCTATGCCATATAAGTTGCTGATATTTTACCATTGGTTAATGGTAAAAAAGCTTTCTTGAAATTTTAAAGTCTTGCGATACGCTGTAACGCAGGAGGGTGAGAATCATAAAATGCTGAATATAAAGGATCAGGCGTCAAAGTTGATGCATTATCTCGATATAGTTTAACGAGTGACTCTTTAAGATACTTGGCACTTGAGTGTGTTTTAGCATAACGATCAGCTTCAAACTCATTTTGTCTTGAATAGAATGCCATGATGGGTCTTATGAAAAAAATGAAAGTAGGGCCAACCAACATAAAAAGAAGTAAGGCGCTGCCATTTGTAGGTTCGGCAATACCTAACGCATTATAAAACCATAATTGATCTTTTAAATATCCCAAAATAGCAAGGCCAATAAAACTTACGAGGAGCATCATGACAATTCTTTTTTTAACATGATTATGATGGAAATGGCCTAGCTCATGAGCTAGGACAGCTTCGATTTCGTTATGATTAAGACGCTCTAAAAGCGTATCAAAAAATACAATACGTTTATTTTTACCAAAGCCTGTGAAGTAAGCATTGCCATGGTTGCTTCTTGCAGAACCATCCATTACGAATAATCCTTGAGATTTAAAACCACATTTTTTTAAGAGCGCAATAATCTTAGTTTTTAAAGTTTTATCTTTTAAAGGTAAGAATTTATTAAAAAAAGGAGCAATCCAAGTAGGGTAAATTGCAAGAATTAAAAGATTAAATAAACTCCAAACTGCCCATAGATAAAACCACCAATATGCCCCAGCATTTTGTAGCATCCACAATGCAACAAATAGAATAGGTAGACCAAGACATAAAACTAAAATCATCTGTTTATATAGATCTGAAAAAAATAGTTTCTTTGTCATGCGATTAAAACCAAACGCTTCATCAATCTTAAATGTTTTGTAATAACTAAAAGGTAGATCAATGAGGCTACTTAAAAACATAACGCTTAAGATTAATGCAATATCTTTTAAGAGCGGAGATGAAATTGAATCAAAAAGATGAGAGATTCCACTAATCAATCCGCCCAAAGTAAGGAGAATAAGAAAGGAAGCTTGAACGATTGTATCTTTTGAGCCTAATTCGCTTTTTGCGATTGCATAATGCGCAGCTTTTTGATGATCTTTAAGAGTGATATTTTTTTTAAAGGCATCAGGCACTTTATTTTTATGATCAGATATAAAATTAATGTGTCTTATCGCAAGCCATAGGTGAATGCCTGTACTTAAGGTGAGAACAGCAATAAAGGCGTTGCGTAGTATTTCGTCCATAATGTCTCTGAATTAAGTTAATATTCTAGTATTCTGTATGAAAACAATCTCACGTTGTAGATTGTTTTAATCAATTAGTACTATTTTAATGGAAATCATGATGAGTTCTTCGGACGATAATTTAATTTGGCTTGATATGGAAATGAGTGGCCTTAATACTGAGACCGATAAGGTGCTTGAGATAGCAACTGTAGTCACTGATCCTCATTTAAATATCATTGCAGAAGGCCCAGTTATTGTTATTCATCAGTCAGATGAGGTATTGAATGGTATGGATACATGGAATCAATCTACCCACTTAAAATCAGGATTGATTGAAAGGGTTAAGCAATCATCTTTTGATGAGGCCCACGCCTCAGAAGCGACCATTGAGTTTTTAAAAAAACATATTGCACCAAGTAAATCACCGATGTGCGGCAATTCAATCTGCCAAGATCGACGTTTTATGGCAAAACATATGCCTAATTTAGAAAGTTATTTTCATTACAGAAATCTAGACGTCAGTGTTTTTAAAGAACTTTCTCGTCGATGGAGACCTTCACTCTACCAAGGTTTTAAAAAAACAAGCAAACATGAAGCCTTGTCAGATATATATGATTCAATCGACGAATTGAAATATTATCGCGAGCATTTCTTAAAATTATCTTGAAAAATTTTTTATATATAGGCTTTGCTGCGGCTATTGGCGGATGGAGTCGTTGGGGTATAGGTATATTATTAAATTCACTTCATCCGATATTTCCGATAGGAACATTAACAATCAATCTTGTGGGTGGCTTTTTAATGGGTGTATCGATGGGAGCTTTTGAATTTTTTAGTGACCTTAGCCCAGACTTGAAACTTATTATTAATATAGGTTTTTTAGGAAGCCTTACTACATTCTCTGCATTTACTGCTGAGATCTTTCAGTTGTTGCAAAAGAATGAGCTCGTCTCCTCGCTCACCCTTATTGCGCTTCATGTCGTAGGATCGATATTAATGGCTTACCTTGGTTGGTTGACAATAGGCTTTATTAAACAGTCTATTTAGCAGGTTTTTTCTTTGTAGCCTTTGTTTCAACCATTACGATAGGTTCATCTTTGGCTTTTTCTTTCTTTTGCCAAGCAGCTGTTTTCTTTGGCGCTACTTTTTTCGGTTTTTCTTCGACTTCTTTTTTAGCCTTAGGTTTCGATTTAGCTTTTGTCTCAACAAGCTCAAGACCGACTGCTTTTAGATCAACTGGTTTTTCTTCTACTCTTTTTCTAGGTTTGGGAGGAGTAGGTTTTTTGGATGCTTCAATTGGCTTAGGCTCTGATTTTGTGACCTGAGGGACCCTTGCTTCAGGAGCAGATTTATTTAAAGTTGGCGCATCTTGAGATGCTAAAGCTTTTTTCTCAAAATCATTTGGACCTTGATTCGATCTTGTTCCGCGATCTTTGTTAAAACGACCGCGACTATTGTGATTGTTTCGTCCACGTCTATTGTTATCTTGATTAGGTCGTGTTTCAGGAGGAGATGTTTTTTCTGAAGGAAGCGTTAAATCTGTTTCAGAAGGTTTTGCCTCTCCTTGAGGTTTTTTATTATTATGCTGCTGTTTAAATTTTTGATTGCGATTATTACGTCCTCGATTATTATTTTGCGGACGTGGACGATTATTTTCTGTCGTTTCTGAAACTTCTATTTTTTCTTCACTAGAATTTTGAGTATTTTCATCATCACCAGCAATAAGATTTTTAAAGAATCCAAATAATGTTTTATTTGGTTTTCCCGATCCTGTTGGAGCAGGGGTATCAGGAACGATGCCTTTTACTAAAGGCTCTTGTTTTGGTTCACTAGAGGCTTGTTTATAATTTAAAACTTGGTTACCTTCATTAAGAGACTCCATCATTTGGTAACTAGGCTTAGATTGATTAGCAATATCTTCTTGTTTAGCACTTGAGATTGAATAATTTGGGGACTCAAGATGCTTATTAGGGATTAAAATAATTTCAACTTTTAAGCGCTGTTCGAGACTGTATATATCTGAGCGCTTTTCATTTAGAAGGAATGTAGCAACTTCAATAGGCAATTGAGCTGAAATAGTTGCATTATGTTCTTTCATGGCTTCTTCTTGAATCATACGAAGAATATGTAATGCCGATGATTGAATATCTCTAATTGAGCCAGTACCATTACATTTAGTACATAAACTATTGCTTGATTCGCCGATACTTGGACGAAGTCGCTGACGAGAAAGCTCGAGTAATCCAAAGCGTGAAATTTTTCCAGTTTGGACTCGTGCGCGATCGTGATGAAGTGCATCTCTAAATCGGTTTTCTACTTCGCGTTGATTTTTTTGGCTTTCCATATCAATGAAGTCAATGACAATTAGGCCGCCTAAGTCGCGAAGTCTTAACTGTTTAGCTACTTCTTCAGCAGCTTCAATATTTGTATTAAATGCCGTGTGTTCAATATCGCTTCCTTTAGTGGCTCTTGATGAGTTCACATCTATAGAAACAAGAGCTTCTGTATGGTCAATCACAATAGCGCCACCAGAAGGTAATCTCACTTCTCTTGAAAAAGCAGATTCAATTTGATGTTCAATTTGGAAGCGAGAAAATAAAGAAACTTCATCTTCATAGAGTTTTACGCGATCTACATAATTTGGCATCACATGATTCATAAATTGTGTCGCTTGATCATAAATCTCTTGAGCATCAATGAGAATTTCACCTATCTCAGGATGAAAGTAGTCTCTGATGGCACGAATAACAAGATTGCCTTCTTGATAAATGAGGAATGCGCCTGATTGGCCTTGAGATGCTTCTTCAATCGCTGTCCACAGTTGTTTTAAATAATTTAAATCCCACTGCAGCTCTTCAAGAGAGGAACCCACACCCGCAGTTCGACCAATAACACTCATACCTTCTGTGATATCTAAGTTTGAAATATGATCGCGGAATTCTTTGCGCTCTTCACCTTCAACACGTCTTGAAACACCTCCGCCATCGGGATTATTGGGCATTAATACGATATATCGTCCTGCAAGAGAAAGGTAGCTTGAAAGCGCGGCACCTTTGTTGCCACGTTCTTCTTTTGTAACTTGGACAATGATTTCTTGACCTTCTTCAATGACGTCTTGAATGCGAGGGAGATTTTGAGTTGAGTCTTTAAAGTATTGCGGTGAAATTTCTTTGAAAGGAAGAAAGCCATGACGCTCTGCACCGTAGTTTACAAAAGCAGCTTCAAGCGAAGGTTCCACTCGAGTCACAATGCCTTTATAGATATTACTTTTCTTTAAAGCGCGACTTCCGCGTTCAATATCTAGATCTATTAATTTTTGACCATCTACAATCGCAACTCGTAATTCTTCTGATTGGGTTGCATTAAAAAGCATACGTTTCATTATCTAAAACTCCTACAAGTAGGTTTTAAGATAAAGAATGTATTTCAGCTGTTCAGGTGCACACCTAACCTTAGGAAAGGTTAGCGTTCCTTGAGTTAAAACTTTTTTGTCAAAAAGTTTTTTTAAACTATTTACTTAATCACAAATCTTATTAGTAAGATTGTTGAGCAATATATTTATTAATCTTTGTTGTGAACATGTGCAATAAAACTAAAATATTCTTTAAATTTTTAAACCTTGATTCAAGGCCGCTACTTAAAATAAGGCGAGCGGAAAAAGCCATAGTAATTTGTTGTCACGGTATAATTCAGCTTAAATTATCTCTTTAATTCAATTGATTAAGAGCATCTGAACAGACCTAGTATAGGGTATAAATCAAATTACACAAAATATGGCTCAAAATACAAACCTTAAAAATCTTTTTTCTGATGAAAAAGCTACATTTGTCCTTGTGGATGAAGCAAGCGAGACACAAAAAATCGATAATTTTCTCTTAAAAATTTTAAAAAATGTGCCTAAAAGCCATGTTTATAAAATTCTTAGAAGTGGTGAGGTGAGGGTGAATAAAAAGCGAGTCGACACTACTTATCGTCTGATGATCGGGGATCAAGTAAGAATCCCTCCTATTGCCATAGAGGTTGAGAGAACGCCGCACGTTATTGAACCCAAACAGCAACAAACCGACTGGTTAGACACTAATATTATTTACGAAGATGATGCGTTATTGGCGATTAATAAACCAAGCGGCTATGCTGTCCACGGGGGTAGTGGACTTAACTTTGGTGTCATAGAACTGATTCGACATGTAAGACCTAAAGCCAAATTTTTAGAGCTCGTTCATCGTATTGATAGGGAAACCTCCGGCATTTTATTGATTGCCAAAAAGCGTTCAGCACTTGTTAATATGCACGATATGATGCGACATAATCGTATTGAAAAAAAATACACCATGATGGTTGAAGGTGAGTGGACTGAATCCAAGAAAACAGTCGAACTTATGCTCAAAAAAACCTTCACACAAGGAGGCGAGAGACGGGTCAACGTGACTGAGGATGAAGATGATGATAGCCAAAATCAAATGAGCAAAACGATCTTTTACTTAAAAAAATCTTTAGGGCCTTACACCCTCCTTGAAGCTAAACTTATTACCGGAAGAACCCATCAGCTTAGAGTTCAGCTCGCCCACCTAGGATTCCCTATTTTAGGTGACGACAAATATGGAGATTTTTCCTTAAACAAGGCGCTCCAAAAAAAGGGCTTAAAACGGATGTTTCTTCATGCATTCTCTATGAAAATGAAACACCCTTTAACTGAGGAGCCTTTGGAGTTACGAGCCCCTTTGCCCCTGGAGCTTGATGCATTTTTAAGTCAGCAAGCCTCATGAAATCACCTCGCTTTGATTTAGTTATTTTGGACTGGGATGGCACGGTTGCAGATTCGACAGGCATCATTGTAGATGCAGTTATATCAGCAGCTGAAGGTGCGGGTGTGATAGCGCCACCTAGAGCATTAATTTTAAAAACTTTAGGATTGGGTTTAAATCAATTATTACTTAAACTGTTCCCTCATTTATCTACCGAATTATTAGAGAAAGTAGCCGAAGGTTACCGCTCGCATTATCATGCAAATGAGGGTAATTCATATCTTTTTGATGGCGTGAAAGAGGGAATCGGTCAACTTTATCAGCATAAATGTAAGCTTGCAGTAGCCACCGGAAAAAGTAGAAAAGGGTTGAAGTTTGCGTTGCAAGATACTGAATTAAATAAATATTTTGTATCTACTAAAACAGTAGATGAGTGCTTTTCAAAACCTCACCCTCATATGGTAGAGGCTATTTTGGAGGAAACTAAGATTCCAGCTGATCGCGCCGTGATTGTAGGAGATACTCACTACGATCTTGAGATGGGAAGGAACGCCCGTATTCAAAGTATCGCGGTGACCTATGGAGCCCAACCTAAAGATGTGTTGCTCACTTATGAGCCTTTGGCATGCCTTGATTCTTTTACAGAGGTTGTCGATTTCTTGTTACCATGAGTTCAAACGTAAAAATTGAAATAGATAAAAAAGAATTTCAAGGTGAGGGTTCAACCGTTAAATTTGAATATCAAAAAGCGTCTGCAACACAATCAGGCTTTGCAGTTCTTTTTGAGGGCAAGTACCATGCTTATCTTAACCAATGTCAGCACATGCCGATTGAGCTTGATTACAAACCAAATGAATTTATGGATGATGAAAAAGAGTGGATTGTATGTTCTACCCATGGCGCTATTTACCATCCTGCTTCAGGAGAATGTATTTCAGGGCCTTGTCGCGGTGAAACATTACAAAAATTAAATGTTACAGAATCAAACAATGTATTATGGGTTGAAATTTTTTAAAGCATTTATGGAGTATGACAAATGGCAGTTAGAAAAAAGACAGAAAGTAAAACAAACGCACATTGGGAAAGAGAAGCTTTAGAAAAAATTGCGCTTTCAGCTTTAGGCGAGCAAAAAATCGCAAGGCGCTGGGGTATTTTTTTCAAATCGATTACATTTTTATATCTTTTTGTGCTTTTATTTTTTGCATTTGGTGCCTCGCATACCAAGGGTGGGTCTGGCAATCATACTGCACTGATTGAAATTAATGGTGTGATAGGAGAGAAGGACGAGGTTAATGCAAAAGACTTTTTCGAGAGCGTGCAAAGGGCTTATGAAAGTCGTGGTACAAAAGGTATTATTTTAAAAATTAATAGCCCGGGTGGAAGTCCAGTTCAAGCCGGAATGATTAATGATGAAATTAAACGACAAAAAAAATTACATCCTCTTATTCCTGTTTATGCAGTCGTGGAAGATATTTGTGCTTCAGGAGGTTATTATGTTGCTGTAGCAGCTGATGAAATTTTTGTAGATAAAGCTAGCATTGTTGGCTCCATTGGCGTTCTCATGGATGGCTTTGGTTTTACGGAGACCATGAAGAAAGCTGGCGTTGAAAGACGACTGATGACTGCAGGTTCAAACAAAGCCATGCTTGATCCTTTTTCTCCAGTGAATCCAAAGCAACAAGCCTTTGTTCAGGAAATGCTCAATCAGGTTCATCAACAATTTATCAAAGTGGTTAAAGATGGCCGTGGTAATCGACTTAAGGAATCTCCAGAAACATTCAGTGGTCTTTTTTGGAATGGCGAGGCTGCTGTTAAATTAGGTTTGGCTGATGGTTTTGGTAATTATGATTATGTTGCTCGTGAAATTATTAAAGCTGAAGAGGTGGTTGATTTTACGACTTATGAAGGTTTTGCTGACCGTTTTGCCCGTAAATTTGGTGCAAGTTTAGGGTCTTCTATGAATGAATCTTTACGAACAGCTATATTAAATCAAAAATTAATTATTAAATAATATCAAAGAGTTATTGATTTTTTTTAATGTAATTAATTAATCCATTTGTAGAGCTGTCAAAGTCATGTGTAGGTGTTTTTTCAGAGAGCTTAGGTAAAACTTGTTTTGCAATTTGCTTGCCATATTCCACACCCCATTGATCAAATGAATTGATATTCCATATGATGCCTTGGGTAAAGATCTTATGTTCATACATGGCAATAAGCTGACCCAAAGTCTTTGGCGTTAATTTTTGGAAAAGTATGGATGAAGTGGGGCGATTACCTTCAAATGTTTTTTGAGGGATAAAGCTTTCAATATCCTCACCTTCAAAGCCTTGTTTTTCAATTTCAGCGCGCGCTTCATCATATGTTTTTCCTAGCATGAGCGATTGCGTTTGCGCGATAAAGTTTGCAAGTAAAATTTTATGATGTTCATCACCGTCTTTGCCTATCGCATAATGAGACTCAATCGGTATCATGAAATCTGCTGGAACAATTTCTGTACCTTGGTGAAGAAGTTGGTAGAAGGCATGCTGGCCATTGGTGCCAACCTCACCCCAGAGGACAGGGCCTGTATGAAAATCAATACGCTCTCCATCGCGATTGATAAATTTGCCGTTACTTTCCATATCTGCTTGTTGAAGATAAGATGCTAGCTTAGATAATCCTTGGTCGTAAGCTAAGATCGCATGGGTTGGAAAGTTAAAGAAATTAATGTTCCAAACACCTAATAAGCCCATCATCATTGGAATATTTTGTTCTATGGGCGCTGTTTTAAAATGCTCGTCCATTTCGAATCCGCCCTTATGCAATTCTTCAAAACTATCCATACCAATATATAACGCAATAGAAAGCCCGATCGCAGACCAAAGGGAGTAGCGACCGCCTACCCAATCCCAAAACTCAAACATATTTTCTGTGTCGATACCGAATTGTGATACGACATGCTGATTTGTCGACAGCGCAACAAAGTGTTTCTTAATATGTTGGTTATCTTTTGCAGCCTTGAGAAACCAATCCCTTGCCGAGAAAGCATTGGCCATTGTTTCTTGCGTCGTAAATGTTTTAGAAGCAACAATAAAGAGCGTTGTTTCTGGATTACATTTTTCTAATGCCTGTGAAAGGTCGGCACCGTCTACGTTAGATACGAAATAGGGTGTTATAGTTTTTGAGCCATAAGGTTTCAATGCCTGACAAACCATAGCAGGTCCTAAATCAGAGCCGCCTATACCGATATTAATCACACTCGTAATTGCTTTGCCAGTAAAGCCTTTCCATTGGCCTGATCTTACTTCTTCGCTAAAACGGCGCATTTTTTTGAGTACTTTTTTAACTTTAGGCATGACATCTTCGCCATCGGACATAATCGGTGTTTCATTTTGATTTCGAAGTGCTGTATGAAGCACTGCACGATGTTCAGTGGAGTTTATTTTTTCACCCTCAAACATGCGATCTCGCCAATTCTCTACATCCACTTCTTTTGCAAGCTTAACTAGGAGGCTAATTGTTTCTTTTGAAATATGATGTTTTGAGTAATCCAGAAGTAAATCATTAAACTGAATGTGAAATTGATTGAAACGTTCAGGGTCTGATTTGAACATCTCGCGAAGTGAGATGGATTCGATATCTTTTTTATGTTGATTTAGCGCTTGCCAGATAGGCGACTGATTAATTTGCGACATGTATAACGTTCAACTCAAGGATTTAATGATGAAAATTTCTATATAACTTCACATTATAGCAAAGACATACTTAATTCATATGAAAATTATGTTGCGCGAGCGCCCATGATATATGTTCTTTGACAAGTGGAGAGGCTTCACTTAGTCTAACCTTAAGGGCATTCACGATAGTTTCAGATGTTTTAGCGTTACCAAGCCCTATCGCAATATTTCTCAACCATTGTTCATAACCAATGCGAAGGATTGCACTACCTTCCATGTATTTGATAAATTCTGCTTCGGTCCATAAAAAGCATTCCACGAGCTCAATATCATCTAAGCCGTGCCTTACCTTAAAGTCATCCTCTTTGGTCATTTGACCAAATTTATTCCAAGGGCAATACAATTGGCAGTCATCACACCCATAAACACGATTACCAATTTGTTTTCTATATTCCAAAGGTATAGAGGATTTATGTTCAATAGTGAGGTAAGAGATACATTTTCGTGCATCGAGCTTATAAGGTCCTACGATGGCTTTTGTTGGACATACATCCATGCAGCTTGTGCATGTGCCGCAATGATTTTCCACTTTTTTATCAACAGGTAGAGGTAAATTAATATAAATTTCACCGAGGAAGAACCAAGAGCCATGTTCTTTATTAATAAGTAAAGTATGTTTTCCTCGCCAACCCAGACCAGACTTCTCAGCAAGTTCCACTTCCATAACGGGGGCGCTATCTGTAAATAATCTAAATTCAAATGATTGATCAAGCGTTTTATGGGCTTCTTTTTGAATTTTATCTGAAAGTTTTTTTAATTTAGCACGCATGACTTTATGGTAATCGCGACCTAATGCATACCGAGAAATGAAAGCTTTTTGATCGTCCTTTAAAACGGCTTCTGAATTGTGAGAGTGGGGAAAATAATTAAGCCTAGCTGAAATAATTCGAATGGTATAAGGCACTAACTCATCTGGCTGATATCGCCGAGAACCATGTTTTACCATATAATGCATCTCACCATGAAACCCTTGTTTAATCCATTCTAGATAATGATCTTTCGTATGATTAAGATCTATATCAGCAATGCCAATTTGAGCAAAACCAATTTCTTGGCCCCAGTCTTTAATTTGCAATGCTAATTGATCCCAAATGTCTGCCATGTTTTAATTATTTTTTTATAAGTACTGTCTATGATGTTTGATTCTAATTATGACTTAAAAGATGAAAGTGAAACACTTCGTTTCGCAGAAAGCATGTCGAGCCATTTACACCCCGGAATGAATTTATATTTAAAAGGTGAATTAGGCGCTGGAAAAACCACATTTGTAAGAGGTCTCCTTCGTGGGCTTGGTTATCAAGATAAAGTTAAAAGCCCAACTTACACACTGGTTGAGTCTTATAGCTTTCTAAAATTTACGATCTATCACTTTGACCTTTATCGATTTAAAAGCGATCATGAGTGGGACGATGCTGGATTTAGAGAATATTTTAATGAAACGTCTATTTGTTTAATTGAGTGGCCAGAAAAAGCAGGGGGTTTGCTTCCAGAGCCTGATATTTCAATTGAGCTGAGTCACGAGTCATTTGGTCGCCATCTTCACTTGATTGGCTTCACCCCTATAGGAAGTGAATGTTTAAAAACTATTATCTGAAAATTATTTTTATCCTCATGTTGGTGATATTTCCCAATCATATCTTGGCAAAAAATGCGATTGAGTCAGCTCGTGTATGGCCTGCAAGAGAATATACACGAGTAACTCTTGAGTCTACTAAGCCTATTAGTAATGATCAAATGATCTTAAAGAATCCAGATCGCTTGGTGATTGATCTTCATGATATTGATCTTAATGACGACTTAAAAAACTTAAGCACAAAAATTTTATCAAGCGATCCTAATATTAAACAAATTCGTGTTGCTAAGTTTAATAACCAAGTATCTCGAGTCGTCATCGAATTAAGATCAGAATCTAAAATTAATATTTTTTCTCTTAAGCCCGCAGGAGGATACAAACATCGTCTGGTCATTGATGTGTACCCAAGAGTTGATGAATTAATGGCGTTCGTACAAGATAAAGAAAAAAAAGATCCCACTCCACCTAAAAAAGAGATTGTGTTAACACCCCCAGAAATTAAGAAAGAAAAAATATCTCAAGAAGTGCCATCACCATCACAAACGACTAAAAGTTTCACTAAAAAAATCGTGATAGCTATTGATGCTGGACATGGTGGCGAGGATTCTGGCGCCAGAGGTGCTTCTGGTAGTTTAGAAAAAAATATTACTTTGTCGATTGCCAGAAAACTTAAAAAAGAGATTGATAATGACGAACAATTAAGAGCGGTGCTTACGCGAGATGATGACTATTTTGTTCCCCTTCATGTCCGAGTGGTTAAAGCAAGAAAACTAAAAGCAGACCTCTTTGTGTCTATACACGCCGATGCTTTTACTAATCCGGAAGCTAAGGGCTCTTCCGTATTTGCTTTATCAGAAAGGGGCGCTACTTCTGCTTCTGCAAAATATTTAGCTAATAAAGAAAATGAGTCTGATTTAATTGGCGGTGTAAGTTTGGATGATAAAGATCCGATGCTTGCTAAGACATTACTCGATTTATCGCAATCAGCAACTATCAACGATAGTGTCAAGCTTGGTAATTTTGTATTGGATCAATTAGGCGAAATCAATGACTTACATAAGAATAATGTAGAGCAAGCTGGATTTGCAGTTCTTAAGTCACCTGATATCCCATCTATTCTTGTGGAAACAGCTTTTATAAGTAATCCAAAAGAAGAGCAGATTTTAAATAATGAAGAGCACCAAGAGATTTTAGCTAAAAATATTTTAATTGGTATAAAAAAATATTTAGCTTCCAATCCTAATATTGCTAAGAATTTCTAAAGCATGGCTATAGAGAAGCCAGCTGTTTTCTTTTTGATAGGTCCTACAGCTTCAGGCAAAACTAATCTTGCTGTTGAGCTTGTCAATACATTCCCTTTTGAAATTATTAGTGTTGATTCAGCACAAATATATCAAGACATGGATATTGGTGTAGCTAAACCATCTCAAGATATTCTAGATAAGGTACCTCATCATCTTATTAATATTATGAAGCCTAACGAGGCTTATTCCGTAGCGCAATTTACGAAAGACGCTTTAAAACTTATTGATGAAATTCTCATGCGTGGCCATATTCCACTCCTTGTCGGAGGTACTATGATGTATTTCAATGGCCTTGAAAAGGGAATTAATCAAATGCCTATGACTGATGAGCAGTTTCGAAAAGATATAGAAATAGAAGCGAGTCAAGTCGGCTGGCCGAAGCTTTATGAAAAGCTTAAATCCGTTGACAAAGAAACAGCAGAAAAGTTAAATCCTAACGATGCCCAGCGCATCAGTCGTGCTTTAGAAGTTTTTTACTCATCAGGAAAACCTCTATCTTCTTATCATCAATCAGAAAATAAAGACGTATTCCCATTTTCAGTTTGTAAATTAGGACTCATGCCAAGCAATAGAAAAATTCTTCATCAGCGCATTGAGTTTAGAGTTCATGAAATGATAGAGGCCGGCTTATTTGAAGAGGTGAGATCTTTACTTCAAAAATATCCTATACTTCAAAGCCATATGCCATCCATGAGATCAGTGGGATATCGTCAAACCCTCGAGTACTTTAATGGGGACATTGAAGAAAAAGAATGTATCGATAAGATTATCTTTGCAACACGACAGCTGGCAAAAAGGCAAATGACATGGATGAGGAGTATGGAAAATCTTAATCTATTTGATTGTTCAAATGACTTCATAAGTAAAGAAGTCATAACTTTCGTAAAGGCTAGACTTTAATGAAGATTAAATCTTGGCTGCCGATATTTTCTCTACTTTTTGGAGCTTTTGTCTGGGGAATCATTTGGTATCCCTATCGCTTAATGGCAAATGCCGGTGTTTCAGGCATTTATTCAAGTTTTTATGTGTTTATTTTGACGATTGCCATAGCGCTCCCTTACTTTTTTATTGCTAAGAAAAAGGTCCCTATATGGTCAAAAGATTTTTGGCTTCTTGCTCTTGTTGCAGGTTATACCAATATTAGTTATGTACTTGCTGTCATCGATGGAGAGGTTGTGCGTGTCATGCTTTTATTTTATCTCTCCCCCGTTTGGACTATTTTTTTAGCACATTTTATGCTGAATGAAGATACACAAAAACGTCATTACATCGCTGTCTTTATTTCTCTTATTGGGGCTTTTATTATGTTTTGGGAGCCGGGCTATCTCATTCATTTAGATTCAAAGAGTGATTGGTTAGCTCTTAGCTCCGGCTTAGGTTTTGCAATTACTAATGTGATGACAAGGAAACATGCACATATGACAGTCAATCAAAAAGCATTAGCAATTTGGCTTGGTGTGATCGTAGTAGCCATGATATGCATCATGTTTGATAAAAATACTATGCCAACATTAGATTTTTTCAGGCCAGTTGATGCTGCGATAATGATGATGATTGCATTAAGCTTATTTTTGTCAACTTTGCTTGTACAATTTGGTGTCACGCAAATTAAAGCAGTGGAAGCATCTAGTTTTTTTCTATTTGAAATTGTGGTTGCTGCAATTTCATCTTATTTTCTTGTAGGTGAAAGTATTGCACTTAAAGAGTGGCTAGGGGGAATTTTGATTATTGCTGGCGTGATTCTTTCTGCGCAAAATTAAATAATTTCTTGATAGATACTTTCCAATTTTTTTACAAATAAGCGAGGCTGGAAGTTTGGTGAAGTTGATTTGGCTTCTTTCAGTCTGTGAATTAAGTCCTGTCTATATGTTGAATCTTCAGTGAGCTTCGAAGCGCATCGAATGTAGCTCTCAATATCCTCTGTAATTAGCTCATCTAGATTTAAGCTATGAAGTAAACTTCCTGCCACCCTTGAAGGGAATGTTTTACCCTTAAGTGTCACAATTGGTAAATTCATAGATAAGGCATCGCTGGCTGAAGTGTGAGCGTTATAAGGCAGGGTGTCTAAATAAATATCTGCTAAGGCATGGCGAGCGATATGTTCCTCATTAGGAACGCGTGTCGCGAAAATAATTCTTTCAGATTTAATACTATGTGTCTCCGCAAACCTTTTTAGTTGATCTGAAGCCCATTTATTGGAATGCGTTAACCAGAGAATGCTTTTTGGATATTTTTGTAAAAGCGTAAGCCAGGCTTTGAATATGACTTCTGTAATTTTGAACGATTGATTAAAAGCGCAATATACAAAAGCGTCCGAAGGAATGCCATAATCTTGCCGATTTTTATCATTCGATTGGCTACGATTTTCTATATTCGGTTGATAGGCAAAGGGCAGTCTTAGAATAGATTCTGCATAATATTTTTCATCAGCTTCAGGAATAATAAAATTATCAGCCAAGATAAATTCATAGAGTGATTTTTCTCCTGTCAAACCCATTGTGCCGGGGTAACCAAGCCAATTGATAGTGATTGTGTTTTTAAGTTGTGGGGCAATAAATGCTCGACTGTTATTCGTATAACCGGTTAAATCTATCAATATGTCAATTTCATCATGATTGATAAGAGTCACAGCGCTTCCATCATTGGTACATGAGATATCACGATAATGATCAAATAAACCAATAAGTGTAGTTCGTTCATTTGTATTTTCGCTTGGGGTCGCATCGTAAGCGTAAATATCGAAAATATCACGATCGTGATATTTAATAACGTCGCGTATTAAAAAATATAAGGGATGTAACTTAAAGTCTGATGACAAATACCCAATACGGATTTTATTTTTTCTTTTCCATTTGCCTTTTTGGAATGACTGGGCTTTGTAGTGATTTTGCGTCCACTGATTTGCGCATACCATTTGCTCTTGAGATGAAGAGAATGGATTTGAAATAAAAGCGAACGGGGAAATGAGCGCTTTGGGATTTGTATTCACAATAGAGCATATTTTTTGAAAAAGCTGATCAATCCCATGCCAATCACACATGTGCTGTTTTTGATGGGCGAGATGAAGGTAAGCGTGGAACAAGAGGGGATTGATAGACAATGCGCGCTCATAAGAGGCTACGGCTTTATCTAAGTGACCTAATTCACGCTCTGCATTACCTAAATTGTTCCAGAGGTCAGCATCCTCATCGTTAAGATTTAATGCTTTTTGGTAGCATTGATAAGCCTCATCTCTCTTTTGAAGTTTATCTTTTGCATTGGCTAAATTGTAATAATAAGTCCAATTATTTTTTTCGTATTGAATAGCTTCTTCAAAGCAAGCTTCTGCTAATGAAAATTGTGAATGGATTTGGTATGCATTACCGAGCTCTGACAATGAATAACATAGTGCATTTCTAATATCAAGATTATCTTTGAAAGCCATATAGGAATTTCGGAAATATCCTACTGCATCAACAAATTGTTTGTTTAAAGTACAAAGATTCCCTAATTCTAATTGAATAAACAGATCGTTAGGTTTAGCTTGAAGTGCTTTTGTAAGAACCTCTATGGCACTTACAAGATCGCCTTCTTCTTCATATTTTTTTGCAAGATCAATAAGGGATTTTGACATGATTAAATTTATACCTTAAAAATACGACTTGCTGCTTTTTTTAAACTCATTTTTTTGAGCCTATATCTTTCCGGATTTGTGTAATTGAGTGTTCCTTTATCATCTTTAGATAATTTTTTGTTGATTAAATTAGCGAGGACGAAGGTGCAGTAGGGGGCAAACGTAAAGCCTCTGGAGCCAAATCCACTCGCAACATACAAATTGTCCAGCCATGGGAGTTGATCTGTCTGAGCCAGCTCTCTCACACGCATTTTTTTAAATAATTCATTATTAAATACGCGACCTACATAAGGCTTTCTATCTTTTGTAGATGCTCGCCAAGACACTCTCCCAGAAATTGTTTTTTGCGCTAAACAATAATTATGAAATTCTCGATGTATTTTTTTTATTGAAGCGATATTCTTTTTTGTATCGCTTAATCTTAAGTCCTTATTAAAGTCATTCATGCCATAAGTTGCACCAAAAATATGCTTATTTTGCATGAGTGGCGCCACGTATCCCTCATCACAGATCACGATAGAAGGCATTTGAAATGGTGTTGAATTTACCCAATTGATCTGTCCTCGGAAAGCATCGGTATGTAAATGTTGAGTTAAGTCAAATTGATGCAGATATGCTGCATTACAAATGGCAACATGATCGCTTTTGAAAATTTTCTGATTTTTTGTCTTAAGTGTCCATTCATTATTTAATTTTTCAATCGATATTATTTTCTGGTTTGTGAGTACTTTAATATTTGAATGATTTACTAAATGCCGACATAGGGCTATTGGATTTACCCAGCCTCCTCTATGGAAGAGAAGCCCACTTAAATCCTGATTCATTAAATATTTTTTAAGTATTGGTTTATCTATTGATATTAAAATTTTTTCTTGGTCTACACTTCCACTTGAAAAATTAATTTCTAATTTATGGGAATATGCTTCCTCTAAAATTTCAATCGCACCATCAAATCGATAATCATCTTTATTTAGACCTAATTTATCTATCCATGCTGTCGTAAACATAAAACTTTTTAGCATGAAATCATTGTATGCCTTATCGTTAAGCATAAATTTGGGATAAATTGCTGCCACTGGATTTCCCGAACCCCCAGACGCTATATCATCTTGGCTCTCTAATAATGTGACATCCCATCCGGTATTTGCTAAAAAATGTGCTAATGAACAGCCTGTAATACCAGCTCCAATGATTACTATATTTTTTTGCATGTAAGGTTGTCAGTCTATATCTGGTATTAAAAAAAGATTGCTTGCGATAAGATATCAGTATTAGGCATTATCCATAAAGTGCTTTATTAATCTAGCAATCTCATACGATCGTTTTGAAAGGGTATACGTTGAAATCTATTCGAGCGGCTCTATTAAGCTTCTTTTTTCTTATATTCACAGGTTGCGCTTCTATGGATTCTATTTCCCCAGACTCATTGTCTTTAGATAAGATTTCTCTACCCAAGCTTCCGTCATTCAAATTTGGCTCAGACGAGCAATGGCCTTCATATGGTAAGAATCTTACCAATCAACGCTTTTCGACCTTAACTCAAATTAATCAAGATAACGTCAAAAATCTTGAACTCGCTTGGAAATTTAAATCGGGTGTTGCAGCGACATTTCAAGCATCCCCATTGGTTATTAATAATGTAATGTTTATCAGTCTTCCGCATAACCATGTGGTGGCATTAGACGCAAAGACAGGTAAAGAGTTATGGCGTTATAACCATAAAAAAAGAGATAGCTGGAGAATGTGTTGCGGACCTGCAAATCGAGGAGTGGCATATTCAAGTAATAAAATTTTTATAGGTACCGTTGATGCAAGATTGGTTGCCTTAGATGCGAAAACAGGTAAAAAAATCTGGGATATTGATGTTGCTGATAATGATAATAAATTTGAAAGTAGTGACTCACTAAGTCAGTCTGACAGTAAGAGTCAAAAGGATGTTTATGGTCAAACCGGTGTAGGTATTGCTATGGCCCCAGTAACTTACAAAGATTTAGTAATTGTGGGCATTACAGGGGTGGGATATGGATTACATGTCGACACCCCCAGACCAGATGCACCAATGGGCGCTGTGATTGGTGTGGATGGTCGTTTTGGGCGCCCAGGATTTTTGGCAGCCTATAACATTCAAACAGGTAAGCGTGTCTGGCAGTTCGATACGATTCCATCAGAAGGATGGGAGGGTAAATTTAGAGAAACAATTGAAGGTATTATTTCTTTAAACCGTAACATTGCTCAAGAAAAAGAAAGTCTTAAGAATAATAAAGAGGCTTGGAAGTATGGAGGAGGCTCAGCATGGAGCACCCCAGCTATTGATGAAGATGCAAATACTTTATATTTTGGTACAGGTAATCCTTCTCCACAGATGAATGACATTTCAAGACCTGGAGACAATTTATATACTGTTTCCCTTGTAGCGCTTGATGCGACCTCAGGTAAATTAAAATGGTTTTATCAGCAAGTTCCTCATGATGTATGGGGATATGATGTTGCTAGCCCCCTAGTATTATTTGAATATAAGAAAGATGGTAAAACAATTTCTGCGGTAGGTCAGGCCAGTAAGACCGGTTGGTATTACATTCACAATCGTATCACGGGTGATCTTTTGGCAAAAACAGAACCCTTTGTGCCACAAAAAAATCTTTTTGCAAAAGCCACAGCTGAAGGTACAGTTTTATACCCGGGTATTTTAGGCGGTGCTAATTGGGGCCCAACTTCCCTAGATGAAAAAAATCAAATTGCATTTGTTTCAGCTATTCATGCACCTATTAAATACACATTAGTTGATGAGCCTGCGCGTGATGATTTACCTGCGATTAGATATGCTTCTTCCGAACCTACACAAGATGAGAGATGGGGACTACTTTCTGCTATTGATCTAAATAGTAAAAAAATTAAATGGCAAGTTAAGACAGATCAACCATTAACAGGAGGCTTATTAGCGACTGAAGGTAATCTTGTTTTCATGGGTGAGGGTAATGGGAATTTTAATGCTTACAATGCTAAAACTGGAAAGTTACTTTGGACAAATAAAGTTGATGCAGGTGTTAATGCACCACCTATTAGTTATGAGATTGATGGAACGCAATATATTGCTGTTGCTGCAGGTGGTAATTCTATCTTTGGTTTCAAAGAAGGTGACAACATCTTGGTTTACAAACTTAAATAATCATAAAGCTTATATAAATGGAAGAAGCTGTTCGTATTTCAAAAATACTATCTGAGCTTGGTCTTTGTTCGAGAAGAGAAGCTGATACTTATATCGAACAAGGCCTTGTCATGCTTGATGGTAAGGTTGTCACTGAATTAGGTACACGCGCTTATCGATCACAAAAAGTTGAATTAAAAAAGCAAGCAGCTATTCAGCAGTCCTCCAAAGCTACCGTTATCTTAAATAAACCCGTGGGTTATATTTCACATCTTGATGACGATAAAGCTTTTACGCCTGCCGCCAGTCTAGTGACCCACGATAATTTTCAACTTTCTAAACAGAAATCGTCTCGAAATTCAAGATTTAATACCGATGGGTTGGCTCCAGCTGGAAGACTTGATATTGATTCTTCAGGATTATTAGTGCTTACACAAGATGGAAGAATTGCTAAAACAATTATTGGTGAGCAGAGCGCTATCGAAAAAGAATACTTAGTTCGAGTTGAAGGAAAATTAGTGAGTCAAGGTTTGGAGTTATTAAGACATGGACTTTCGCTCGATGGCTACAAGCTAAAAAATGCTGAAGTTGAATGGCAAAATGACGATCAATTGCGCTTTGTTTTAACCGAGGGACGAAATAGACAAATTAGAAGAATGTGCGAGCTTGTTGGGCTTCATGTGACTGGATTAAAAAGGGTGAGAATTGGAAATGTTTTACTTGGCGATCTGCCCACAGGCATGTGGCGTTTTTTAGAAGAGAAAGAAAATTTTTAAATGGCCATTGCATTAGAGCATATTAATTTTATTGTTCGAAGATTAACTATTGAAGAGAAATATCCTGGCGGATGGGAACAATGCTTGATCGATCACGCTTCTTCCCTCGGAACTCGCGTTTGGTATGATGAGCATCTGTTTAGAGATGGCGCTATGAATCCAATTGATATGGAAAATTTAGTGAATGCTTGGAGAGATATTGGCTTTCAAGCTGTTTTAATTAACGGCGAAAAGAAGTGGCTAGATTGCTGCGTCATTGATGAAAACTTCGAAACTTTATCTTTGTCATGTGATTGGATAGAAATAGATATCACAGGAGAATATGCATTTCTTAAAGATGAAGACCCGTCCGAGATTGTGGGACGTCATGGGTTTTAACAGCTAACTTTTTTTGTATCTTTCAATGCCCTCGAGAATTTCTTTGTGTGCATCTTGAGGACCTTTCCAGCCTTTAACTTTAACCCATTTACCTTTTTCCAAATCTTTATAGTGCTCGAAAAAATGTTGAATTTGATTAAGGCGTAAAGGATTCATATCTTCCGGTTTTTGCCAGCGCGAATAGATTGAAAGAATTCTATCTTCAGGAACTGCTAAAACTTTTGCGTCCTGACCCTGCTCATCTTCCATTTCTAATATGCCAACAGCGCGACAACTTACAACCACGCCTGGAATTAAAGGGAATGGAGTAACGACAAGCACATCAACAGGATCACCATCCCCCGAAATTGTTTTTGGTACATAGCCATAGTTAGTAGGGTAGTGCATAGCAGTGCCCATAAATCGATCTACAAAGATCGCACCTGACTCTTTATCCACCTCATATTTGATTGGATCAGCATTCATAGGAATTTCAATAATGACGTTAAAATATGTTGGAATATTTTTACCAGGAAGGACGTTATCTAAGCTCATAAGTTTTTACGGGAAATTTTAAAAAAAGTGATTCTAGCATGTTTGAAGCTATCTCTGAATTGCAGAGCTAGCTTGGTAATTGGCGTCCCCAAGGGGAGTCGAACCCCTGTTCCCTCCGTGAAAGGGAGGTGTCCTAGGCCTCTAGACGATGGGGACCTAAGAAAAGAAGGTGCTATTCTACTATAGAACAGCGTTTGATATAAGGTATTTGGTGGAGATAAGCGGGATCGAACCGCTGACCTCTTGCATGCCATGCAAGCGCTCTCCCAGCTGAGCTATACCCCCAGATATTTGATCGAAGGCGTCCATCTTAAGTTCTACTGATAGGCGAGTCAATCCTTTTAAGATCGGGTGTTTGATTGTTTTGAAAATTGCGTTAAATCAATTGTAGGTTCTGGCTTCCAACCCTTTTTCTTATGCTCGACGACCACGTTAGTAAAAACGCCGCCACGCACAAAGAATTCGGCACGAAGCCGCATAAATCGTGGTTCCGTTGCCTTTACTAAATCATCTAAAATTCGATTAGTGACGGCCTCATGGAAACAGCCTTCATCCCTAAAAGACCAGATATAAAGCTTAAGACTTTTAAGCTCCACACATTTTTTATTGGGAATGTAATCAAGATATAAAGTCGCAAAGTCTGGCTGCCCCGTCTTAGGGCATAAACAGGTAAATTCAGGAATTTGCATCTGAATATGGAAGTCCCGAGAAGTGCATGGATTAGTGAAAGTTTCAAGCTTTTTAGTAGGTTTTGCGCTTGGTTTTTTTCCCAAAGAAAGTGCGTTCATAGATTAAAATAAGATAGTAAAAAAAGTTATTATACTGTTATTACTTATCACCTACTTCACTTCAACAAAAGAATATTGTGCGACTTATACAACTTAAATTAGCTGGTTTTAAATCTTTCGTAGACCCCACCACCATTCAACTTCAAGGGCAAAGAGTTGGTATTGTAGGCCCCAATGGCTGCGGAAAATCAAACATCATGGAATCCGTGAAATGGGTGCTTGGCGAATCTTCAGCAAAAGAAATGCGAAGTGAAAATATGGATTCGGTCATTTTCAACGGATCAGAAAACCGTAAACCGATTTCTCGTGCAAGTGTCGAACTAATTTTTGATAACTCTTTAGGAAAAGCGCCTACAGAATGGTCACAGTATGCAGAAATATCTGTAAAACGAGTCATCGAAAGAGAAAAAGGCTCCACTTATTATATTAATAATTTAGCTGTTAGGCGAAAAGACATTGCTGATCTTTTCTTAGGGACAGGCTTGGGTGGAAGAGGGTATGCCATCATCGGTCAAAATACTATCTCACAAATTATTGAAGCCAAACCTGAGGAATTAAGAAATTATCTTGAAGAAGCTGCTGGCGTTAGCAAATACAAAGAGCGTCGCCGTGAAACAGAATTTAGACTAAGAGACACGCGAGAAAATTTAAGTCGCATCCAAGATGTCGTAAACGAAATTATTCAGCAGATTGCAAAGCTTGAATCTCAAGCAGTGATTGCAACAAAGTATAACGAACTCACTGAGAAGCATAAGTTTCATCAAGCACAAGTCTGGGTATTAAAAAAACGCGATGCTAGTATTGTTTGGAAAAAACATCAGTCTCAGGTTGAGAAGCTCGTAAATGAATTAGAGCAACAAACTGCAGCTCTAAGAAAAATAGAGGCTGAAGTAGAAAATTTAAGACAAGCTCACATTAATGCTTCTGATGAAATCAATAAGAACCAAGCAAGCTTTTACGAAATCAATTCTGAAGTTTCCAATATTGAAAATAACATTAGAAATCAAAATGAGCTTTTAGAGCGCAGCAAAAAAGAATTAGTTGAAATTGAAGCTAATCTTACTAAGAATGCAGAAGATCAGCTTAAATTTACAAAAGAAATTGAAGAGGCATTAATTGAGAAAACAGCCTTAAGCGAGCTCTTTAAGACCAAAGATGAGAGCTTTAATACACTTAAATCATCAATTCAGTCAGTAGAAGCGCAATACCTTTCATCATCAGAACAATTTAACTTATCTGCAAACCAATTTCAGATAACGCAAGAAAAAATCAATCTTGAAAAAGCGACGATAGATTTCATTCACAAAACCGAAGAAGAAACAAATGCACGCATTTCATTTTTAAGTAATGAGATCAACAATATTGATTTGTCTGGTAAATCTCAACTCGAAGAGAAAGAAATTGATCTTACTGATAAGCGATCAGATGTGGAAAAAATTGAAGAAAAGATAAGTGAAAATAAATCACTATCATCCGACCTTGAAGAAGAAATTGATACTTTCAGACAGCATCAGATAGAAATACAAAAAGAATTAAGTCAGATTGAGGGTGAAATTAAAACACTTGCTCAAATTCAAGATGATACCCAAGGAAATGAAAGCCTTAAAAGCTGGACTTCTCAGCACAATATAAACACTTCAAATCGTCTTTGGGAAAAGCTAAAAATCAAAACAGACTGGGTAACAGCTATCGAATCAGCGCTTGGTGGAAAACTAAATGCAGTCTTAGCTCAATATGAATTAATAGCTCATAGGCCACCTGCGTCTATGGTCCTTGCTAATTTAAACGCGTCTCATGCTTATAAGCCAAAAAATAATAAATTAAATTCCGCATTGGATACTATTGAAATTAGCGATCCACTTCTTATGAATCTCTTATCAGAATGGTTATCTGATTGCTACCTTATTCCAAAGGGCGAAAGCTACAAAAATTTCATTGGTGATTTGGAGCAGGGGGAATTCTTAGTAAATCAACAAGGCGATATTTTTACTAAAAATAGCGTTTCCTTTTATGGCAAAGATGCATCTCTTAACGGCATTCTTGTTCGCCAAGAAAGACTCAAAGCGCTGCAAGAAAGATTTCCGTCCATAGAAAAAAATTATAAAGATGTATTAAATAAACTTAATGAAGCTGAGCTTCAATTAAATGATTATGAAGAGCAAGCAGATTCTTTCAGTGAGGAATTAAAGGACTCCTTAAATGAGCTTCATCAAACGGAGATAGAAGTAGAAAAAATTCAACAAAGCATAGCTTACGCTAATGAAAAGCATAGCAATATTTCTCATGAGCAAAATGAGTTAAAGGTAAAGCTGACCCAAATTGAGGTTGATAAAAAATCCAAGTCTAGTCTCATTCAAAATTTAGAGGGTGATTTACATAGATTTTTAGAGCAAAAAACAGCCACTGAAGAAATTAAAAAACGCCATGAATTCGATTACGAAAGCGCTAAAAAGCAAGTCAATGAGGCAGAAATACAACTTCAAGAAAGCCATTTTAATTTAAAGATTATTGATAACAAAGTTAGCGAATTAAAGACCAGAGTAAGTCTATTATCTGAAGATAATAATACTCTTAATAATAAAAAAGATATTGCTAAGGCCTCAATCAATACTGAGCATGTTGATGCACTGCAAACTACCTTAAGAGAAAAACTTACAGTTAAAGACGAACGAGAAAAAGTCCTTATTGCATCGCGTGACAATCTTGCTCAAAAAGAAATAGATTTACGTGAAAGCGAACAAAAACGATTGCAAACTGAGCAAGCGGTTCACCCAATCCGAGACAAACTCGAGCAATCTCGTTTAAATGAGCAGGAATCAAAATTACTATTTGAACAATTTCAAAATGAGATCAATGAGTCACAATTAGATGAGGTGGTTCTTTCAGAATCAATCACAGACAAAACAACCGTTAAAGAAGTGCAAGAGCTGTGCAACAAACTTCAAGAAGAAATTAATTTATTAGGCCCTGTCAATCTAGCTGCTATTCATGAACTTACCTCAGAAAAGGAAAGGAAAGGTTATCTTGATAGCCAGGTTGAAGATTTAACGTCCGCGAGCAATACTTTAGAGGACGCTATAAGGCGTATTGATAAAGAGACACGAGATCGCTTAATTACTACTTTTAATGAAGTGAATAAGAACTTTACAGAGTTTTTTAAAGTGCTATTTGATGGTGGCCAAGCAAAGCTTGAGCTTTTAGGCGAAGAGATTTTAGATACGGGCATTCAAGTTACAGCTCAGCCCCCAGGCAAAAAGAATACAACCATCAGTCAATTATCCGGTGGAGAAAAAGCATTAACTGCTACAGCCCTCGTATTTGCTCTATTCAAGTTAAATCCAGCACCATTCTGTCTCATGGACGAGGTCGATGCACCACTTGATGATAGCAATACACTTCGTTTCACAAATATGGTTACTGAGATGTCCAAAAATACACAATTTCTTTATGTATCACATAATAAAATCGCTATGGAAATGGCTCAGCAACTTATAGGTGTCACGATGCAAGAATCTGGTGTATCAAGAATTGTTGAGGTGTCATTAGAGGAAGTAGAGAAGATGGAGCTAGCAAATTAAGTTAACAGGACTTATTACAAGCATGTCTGACATTCAGTTTGCCCTGACGATTCTCGCAGTAATAATTATCCTTATTATGATCATTTTTAACTGGATTCGTCTTATCCAGTACCGAAAACAAAACCATGCTGAAAAATCTTTTTTATATAAAGATGAAAATGGTTTAAGCCTGGAAGAAAAAAATCCTTATGATCATGATTTAAGCATCTCAGAAAAATATTTACTTTCGAACTTACCTAAAGATATCTATCGCGATATTGATGCTATTGCTTTTATAAGGCTTAACAAAGCAACCCATGCCACTTCTAAATTAAACTTAAGAGACTTTATTGAACTTCCTCATGCGCATTGTTTCATTCGTAGAAATGAAGATGAATGGCAGTCTACAGAGGGCTTAACTGGCTCAGCATCATTCGATCAAATACTTATAGCTATTCAGTTGGTAGATCGCCAAGGCCCAATTTCACAAGCACATACACAGACATTTCGAATGCTTTCAGAGAAAACTAAAAATGATTTAGATGGAAGCCTAATTTGGCTTTCCCATTCAAATATAGAAGAAGATGCAAAAGAGCTTAATCAATTTTGCGCTCTTGTCGATCATATGATGACTTTAACTCTAATCCCCAAAAATAATAGCTTGTTCGATAATGAAAAGCTAATTGAAACATTAAAAACAGATGGTTTCAAAGTAAACAAAGATGGGTATCATGAATTCAAGGGTCGTGATAAGCACCCTTTATTTCGGGTAACTTCTTTAAATCAACAGCCCTTAAGTTTTAATCTTGATCCGTATATTCAAGGCATTCTTTTTCAAATGGATTTGCCACTTACCTTGAGTTGTAAAGAATCGTTTGACGCAATGTTGGAATCGATTACTAATTTTCAAAAAGAACTTGAATGTATGCTTGTTGATTCCAATAAAAAAGAATTAAATGTTAACCATATTGAGCGCATTAGATATCAGGTTGAAAAAATTGAAAATCAAATGGTAGCTAAAAATATCATACCTGGAAGCTCATGCGCACGAAGACTATTTTCTTAAATGAAGCCTGATAAAGAAAATATTAAGAAAAAAATTCAAGAGCTAATCGAAAAGATAAGCGTATTCGATTATCAATATTATGTTTTAGACAATCCTTCTATTTCAGATTTTGAATATGACACAATCTTTAGGTCACTTGTTGATTTAGAGAATGTAAATCCAGAGCTAATTCGACCTGATTCACCTTCCCAAAGGGTAGGGGGTAAGGCACTAGCTGCTTTTGAGAGTGTTATTCATCGTCAAGCAATGTTATCTCTAAATAACGCTTTCGAAGAGGCTGAGCTTATGGCTTTTGATAAGCGCATTAAAGATGATATTGGTATCGATGAAGTAGAATATGCAGTTGAGCCGAAATTTGACGGACTTGCGATCACACTCACTTATGAAGATGGTATTTTTGTTCAGGGTGCGACACGGGGTGATGGCTACACAGGGGAAAATGTCACACATAATTTAAGAACTATTCGCTCAATACCAACTAAACTCAATCATATAAATCCACCTAAAATTTTAGAAGTGAGAGGTGAGGTCTTGATGCTTAAAAAAGACTTTGAATTACTAAATCAAAAGCAGGAATCTTTAGGCGAAAAAAAATTTGCAAATCCAAGAAATGCGGCTGCAGGGAGTTTAAGGCAGCTTGATCCCAGAATAACAGTAACAAGACCACTTACATTTTTTTCCTATGGTTTGGGCATAAGCGAACCCAATTTAAATTTAAAAACTCATACGGAAACAATTCAACTTCTAAAAAAAATTAATTTACCTATTTCTGATTTATCTACAAGTGTTAAAGGTATAAAAGGCTTGCAAAGTTTTTATGAGAAGGTATTAAAGTTAAGAGACTCACTAGCCTATGACATCGATGGCGTAGTATATAAAGTTAATTCCTTTAATTATCAGAATGAGTTGGGTTTTGTATCACGCGCTCCTCGATGGGCTATCGCCCATAAATTTCCGGCCGAAGAAGCATTGACTGAAATTTTAGACATCAGTGTTCAGGTTGGTCGAACAGGGGCTATAACGCCTGTAGCGCGATTGAAACCAGTCTTCGTAGGTGGTGTAACTGTGACGAATGCAACCCTTCATAATGAGGATGAGATGATTCGCAAAGATGTTCATATTGGAGATATTGTAAGCGTTCGAAGAGCAGGGGATGTGATTCCTGAAATTGTAAGGGTGTTACTTGATAAGAGACCCAAGACAATTACGAAATTTAAAATGCCAGCAGAATGTCCGGAATGTAGCTCACCTCTTGTCAGAATTGATGATGAAGCAATCATTCGTTGTTCAGGCGGCCTAATTTGTCCTGCACAACAAAAGCAATCTATTATTCATTTTGCATCTCGAAAGGCTATGGATATCGAAGGATTGGGAGATAAATCTGTTGAACAATTAGTTACCGTAGGCCTGATTCACGGGTTACCTGATATTTTCAAATTAGAACTTCAACAATTAGTCAGTCTTGATCGTATGGCAGAAAAATCCGGTCAAAACTTATTAGATGCTATTGAAAAAAGCAAATTAACATCATTACCTCGATTTATTTATGCGCTTGGTATTAGGAATGTAGGTGAGTCTACCGCCAAAGATCTTGCTGGTTTCTATGGTGATTTAAATGAAATTATGAAACAAACGGAAGAAAGCTTACAGCTTGTGCCTGATATTGGCCCTACAGTTGCAAAATCGATAAATGATTTTTTTATGCAAACTAAAAACAGGGAAGTTATTAAATCCTTAATAGAGCTAGGCGTTCATTGGCCTAAATACGATATTAAAAAATCTGCTTCAGGAATATTTGCAACTAAAACTTTTGTGCTCACTGGAACTTTGCCTTCGATGTCACGTGACGATGCTAAATCAATCATTGAGATGAACGGGGGAAAGGTAGCAGGAAGTGTTTCTAAAAAAACTGATTATGTTGTTGCGGGATCAGATGCTGGAAGTAAGCTAGCCACGGCTCAAGAACTTGGTGTTAAAATTATTTCACAAGAAGAGCTTTTGAAACTTATAATTTAAAAACTATGAAACTTAAAAAACATTTTTTAGTAATACTATTGAGCGTATTTTTTTCCACAAATACTTTTTCTAAAGAGCCAATCAAATCATGCGATGAGCTATTAAGTGATAACCAATATGAAGATGCTTTAAAAACAAAAAAAAGTGAATTCATATCTACTTTTTGTCATGGGAAAGTTAATTTAAGGCTTAAAAATTTCGATGAGGCTATAAATAACTTTAAGCTAGCGGATAAGTTATCAAAAAGTGATACTGATCATTTTATGGCTGATTTGCTTCTGGGCATGACATTAAAAGAAGCCAAAAGATTAGATGATGCCCTTTTACATTTTAAAAATTCCTATTCACATGTAAAAGTCAATAAACTATTTAAGCGTCTTTATTTAGTTGAAATGGGTGAAACTTTAATACTTCTTAGCAAGCATGAGGAAGCTGCAAACGTATTCCTTGAGGCTTATACATTAACTGCCAATGATGAAGAACGTGCGGCTAATTTAGATCGAGCTGCTTTTGCATATGCATTACTTAAGAATTATACGAAAGCTATCGAGTATGAGTTAAAAGCCAATTTGGCTTTCGATCGCACTGGTTTGTTAGGTGAATATGCAGAATCTGGGATTAATCTTGCTTTATATTATTTAGAGGCTAATGATCTAGCTTCATCTGAGAGAACGCTTTTGAAATTGGAGAAGTTTTCACGAGAGAATGGGGGAATGTACTATCTTGCTAAAGTTTTATTCACCCAAAGTAAGTATTACAAAAAGAAATCAAATATCGATCTTAGTAAGTCTAAGTTGGATGAAGCAAATAAGATTGCCAATGATATTGGAGCAGAGGACTTAAAAACGCTTTTTAGTACTATTTAGTCTAGACTGTATCTTCTATTTTACATAATACACATTATACGAAGTTAGGTTAATTCAAACCTATCTATGAAAGTCTTTAAATTGCCTTGGCAATGCCTCTTCCTGGACTACAAATTCCATGCCTGCCATTGAACCTATAAATATGCCTGATTTATACTGCATTCGAACCTTCACTGTATTTAAAGAAATTTCTAATTGATCTTTTGCTCTATAATTTAAGATATATCCCGTGACTTTTTTGCCATTGTCAGTGCATGTCACCTCTACAGCGTCTTGATCATCCATCGGGATTTCCTATAAGTTATTTTTTATGAAAATGAGTTCTTGCATTGGGTCATTATAAATCTCGAAGGGTTGCTGCGCCTTCTCGTACCAGTAGCGACTATTGAATTCATCGCCCTCAATCTTATGAAGGACAGCATGAATCCAATAAGCCTTTGCGGAGTGTATGTCTTGAACAATTTTGTGAGAAGCCTCCCACGAATCGTTGATCGCGAAATCAATCGCTTGGTTCAGCAGCTCCTTTTCTTGTGAGCCAGGCATGAATATTATCGGTTATTAAAGAAACCTATATTGTTAACTTTACCATTCATAATGGTGAGCTCAGTCTGTTTCCAGGTATTTTTTGCGTCAGATTTCACAAGATTATCGTAGTACCACATCTCAATATTGACACGGTTACTAGAGCCTACTCCTTTTTCTGTAGGCCTTCCAATCACAGAACTTGCATTAGTAGGCTTTACAGACATTTCTTTCCTGGCAGGCTCACCTAAAATTTGTAGTACTTTTTCTTTAGATTTAGCCCCGAATGCATCGAGAAACTCATTTTCTGTATAGAGTTTCTTTCCCTCAGCAAGCACTTGAAAAGAAAAACCTAAAGCTATGAATATAAATAATAATTTTTTAAATAATGTTGACATATTAACCTTTAATTAATGGTGATTTTAAGCCCGTCATAACCTACATCGATATGATCAGGTAATTCTTTTTTTAGTGACTCGTATTCTAAATCATGTGTCATATGAATCAAATATGTTTTCTTTGCTTTTATTTGATTTGCAAACATCAAACTTTGTTCAAGATTGATATGTGTGTGATGCTCTTTTATGCGCAAACAATCAAGCAATAAGATATCTAGCCCCTCTAAAAGTTTCATTGAATTTTCAGGGATGTGAGATACGTCAGTCAAATAGGCTAAGTTACCTATCCGATACCCATATATTTCTAACTTTCCATGCATAACAGGAATTGGTACAACAAGCTCGTTAAAAAGACTGAATGGTTCTTGAATGGGCATAGCTTTTAATACTGGCATTTCCCAAAAACCCTTTGGCTCAATTAAAGCATAACCAAATTTTAAGGCAATGTGATCAAGTGCCTCTTTCTTTCCGAAAATAGGTATTTGTATTTTATGAAGTTGACAAAAAGCTCTCAAATCATCAATACCATGAAGATGATCAGCGTGCGTATGTGTATAAAGAACTGCATCAATTCTAGGAATAGATTCTCTTAATGATTGAAAGCGTAAGTCTGGGCTCGTATCAATAAGAATATGCTCTCCTGTTCCTAATTTAATAAGTGAGGAGCAGCGCGTACGTTTATTCTTGGGGTTAGTTGACATGCAAGTCTGGCAATTACATCCAACAACTGGCGTCCCAGCGCTAGAGCCGGCACCAAGAATAGTTAATTCGATGGGTTGCATTTTGAAAAAAGTCTGAAGAAATTATTTGTAGTAATTTGGCCTACCTCTTCTATTGAAATATTTTTTAATTTAGCTATTTCTTCTGCTACATAAATAACGTTGGATGGATCATTCATTTTTCCTCGGTAAGGTACAGGGGCTAAATATGGCGAATCAGTTTCGATAAGGATACGGTCAAGAGGAATAGATTTTACAACCTCCTTAAGTTCAAGTGCATTTTTGAATGTCACAATGCCTGAAAATGAAATATAAAAATTCAGCTTAATGGCTTCTAACGCCACATCAAGGGACTCTGTGAAGCAGTGCATAACGCCCCCTACTTTATCTGCACCCTCTTCTTTCATGATTTTCAGAGTATCTTCTGCCGCATTTCTTGTATGAATAATAAGGGGTAGATTTGATTGAACAGCAGCTTTGATATGTGTTCTAAAACGATCTCTTTGCCAAGTAAGATCACCTTGAACTCTAAAGTAATCTAAACCAGTTTCACCAATGGCTACCACTTTTCTCTCTTTAGCAAAATCGCATAATTCATCAATAGTAGGCTCTTGAATATTCTCGTAATCGGGATGAACGCCTACAGAAGCGAAAATATGTGGGTAGGTATTGGCAATTTTATAAATATCAGGAAATTTATCTAAGGTGACACTCACACATAAGGCATGCGTGACATTATTCAATGACATTTTAGAAAAAATATCATCTATATTTTGATAGAGTTCTGGAAAATTAATATGACAGTGAGAGTCTACAAAGTTTGTCATGATGGCTCAAAAATTTGTTTATATTTAATAAAAATATTTTGCAATTGTAGTTCCTGATTCACAGGGTGTGATGCAATCTTTTTTAATTCATTTAATTCGCTAGCAAATAAGAGCAAAGTATTTAAATTAATCTGCTTTGTTTGTGAGAAGATCTGCGCTTCTTGCCCTTTAAAATAGTGACTTTGCTGCGTATGAAAACTAAGCAATAAATCAAAAATCCATTTTTGAATCATATTTATTGTCCAATCCAGCCCTTGAGTCAGAATCGCATAATTAATTTTGGTGAAATCAATTTTATGACCCTGGGATAGTAGCTGTGTAATAACATTTCTCTCTGATTGATTTTCTAATTCTTTAATAGCGTTAAATGGTGAACCACCTGTAAATGAAAGCAAACTTTCTTCATGAGCTATTTTTTGTCTATCCAAAAATAGTTTAGCTTCATCAAATGAGGGACCTCGAAGGGCTAGTAATTGGCATCGACTTCGAATGGTAGCAATTAACTTCTGTGCTTGACTCGTTACGAGAATAAATAGAGTATTTTCTGGTGGCTCTTCCAAAATTTTAAGCAGCGCATTCGATGCAGCCTGATTAAGAGAATCTGCTGGCTCAATTAAAACAATACGCTTGCCTTTTTCTTGATGAGCTGAAAGTTCTAAATATTCTGAAAGCTCGCGGATTTGATTGATAACAATATTTTTTTTACGAATAGTTTTTCTTTTTGAAGGTTCATCATCTTCGCTTTCAATAGGGGCAATATGTTTAAAGTCTGGATGTGAATCTGGAAACCATTTGCAGCTTGAACATACCTCACACGGTAAATAACTGGAAAGCGCGTTTTGACATAAATAAGACCTTGCAAATGTGATCGCAAAATCATACTTTCCGATCCCTTCCTTGCCCTTAAAAATTATAGCATGGGGTAATTTTTCATTTCTATGAATAGCAGTCCAAGCATCATTAAACCAGGGGTAAATGGAATCCATCATAAGATAGTTTTTATAGCCTCAATGACATCGTGAGATACGGTTTCAATAGATTGATTAGCATTAATAATTTTATAGCGATTAGGATGCTGTCTTGCAAGGTCTAAGTAAACATTTCTAAGTCGATTAAAAAAAGCTTCACTTTCCTTTTCAAATTTATCAGGTGTTCTATTCTTTTTTAAGCGATCAATACTTATTTCGACAGGCAAATCAAATAGTAAAGTAAGATCAGCCTTAAGATCGGGATGAACCCAAGCTTCAAGTGTTTGAATTTTAGAGTACGCCACTTGTTTTCCACCATACTGATATGCATAAGTTGCATCAGTAAATCGATCAGACACTACAAATATACCTTCATCAAGATTTGGTTTGATAATTTCTGCGATGTGCTGTCTTCTAGCTGCGAACATAAGAAGTGTTTCTGTTTCTGGATCCATTTCATCATGAAGAAGTAATTCTCTCAACTTTTCTCCAAGTTTTGTTCCGCCAGGCTCTCTTGTTCTTTTTACTGAAATATTTTTCGACTCAAGGAAAGAGATAACTTCATCTATATGTGTGCTTTTTCCTGCGCCATCTACACCTTCAAATGTAATAAATTTACCTTTAATTGTCATTTGATCTGATACTTTCTAACAGCGCTATTATGCTCACTTAAATTGGTAGAGAAATAATGGCTACCATCACCCTTCCCTACAAAATAAAGTGCTTCTGTTTTGGTAGGATGCAGTGCAGCTCGAATGGAAATCAAACCTGGCATAGTAATAGGAGCTGGAGGTATTCCTTCTCTTGTATAAGTATTATAGGGTGTGTCTGCAAGTAAATCTTTTTTTGTAATATCCCCAGTAAATTTCTTACCAAGTCCATAAATGACCGTGGGGTCGCTTTGAAGCTTCATCTTGATACTTAATCGATGAATAAATACGCCTGAGATAAGATTGGCCTCTATAGATTTTCCCGTCTCTTTTTCAATGATAGATGCCATCGTCAGAGCTTCATAGCTATTTTTATAGGGAACCTCTTCTGCTCGACGGGCCCACTCATAATCCAATTTTTTTTGCATGGCTTTATAAGCCCTTTTTAAAATCTCAATGTCTGACGTATTTCTACTGAAATAATAGGTATCAGGAAAGAATTGCCCTTCAACTGACTCGTATGGAATACCAACGGCAGAAGCAATAGCTTTTGTATCATAAAGCTTCATTGTTTTTTTAATGTTATCGTTAGCTTTTATTTTATCTAACATCGAATTAAAGTCTTGTCCTTCAATAAACGTAATTGATCCTTCTGTTGCTCTTCCTTCTACAAATGATTTTAGCAACTGGTAAGGGGTAATATTTGGATTAAGATTGTAATTACCCGGCCTTAGTTTTGTAGATTGACCCAAAGCTTTAGAAAGGAGAACAAACCGCCATGGTTCATTAAGTATTTTTTCATCAACGAGTTGAAAGGCTATCGCTTTAAGACTGCTTCCAGGTTCAATTTCTATAGCTAAATCTGACTTATTGATATGAAGCGGTGTTACCAAAAAATGAATAATCCAAGCCAATAAAGGGATGAAAATAATCATTAATCGAATAAGCCATTTTTTCATGAATTTAAATTCTCGAGTAATTGATTAAATAGTGAGGCTGATTCTTGATGCTGCCAAGATCTATTTTTAATTTTTTTAACCTGCATTACTCCAAACAAACTATTTGTTATAAAGACCTCATCAGCTTCTAAAAGTTTATTTAAATTAAATGTAACTTCTTTTACTTTAAAACCTAACTGATCTGAAATTCGAATGACTAACCCTCTTGTGACGCCCTTGATGCCAACATGGCTAATTTTTGGGGTATAAATAATTTTACCGATGCGCATAAAGATATTGCTTGAAATACATTCAATGACGTGCCCATCGTGATCAAGGAGAATACCTTCAGCATACTGATCACTTGTCCACTCCTGCCTTGCCACAATATTCTCTAATCGATTTAGATGTTTAACACCAGAAAGAATAGAAGGATTAAGTTTATGCTTGCATACGAAGAGATTGACGCCAGACTTAAAGCTTGCCTTTGGGTAGCTTGGCATTTTAGTTTTAATTAAAAAACGGTTGTGTAGGATGTCCTTATTGAATTTATAACCTCGCTCACTAATACCTCTCGAGATAATAATTTTCCCTACTGCTTTTTTATTAGTTTTAAATAAAGAATGAATATCCGAAAGTAATTCTTTTTCTTTTGGGGGTTTGATTTTAATCGCAAGACAATCTTCAACTATTTTTTTATAGTGATATTTCCAGTGGCGAGGTTTTTTATTCTCAACCACAAAAGTTCTAAAAATACCATCGCCATATTGAAACGCACGATCAAAGGGACTTATATTCTTAAATTTACCGTTAATGAGGAATTGTTTTGACAAGTTAAACGGCCAGTTGTGAATTAAATAATGAGTTCATTTTGGATGTAACCCATTGATAAAAATCTATATCCTTTTAAATACAAGGCTTCCGTTAGTGCCGCCAAAGCCGAAGTTATTTTTGAGTGCAACCTCAATTTTCATTGGTCTTGCTTCATTGGCACAATAATCAAGATCACATTCAGGATCTTGGTTAAAAATATTAATAGTGGGTGGCGAAATCTGATTGTGAATAGCTAGCACAGTGAATATAGATTCAATACCGCCTGCCCCACCTAATAAATGGCCTGTCATTGACTTTGTAGAATTGACAACAAGCTTTTTTGCGTAATTTCCAAATGAAGCTTTAATAGCATTAGTTTCGTTCAGGTCGCCAAGAGGAGTCGAAGTGCCATGTGCATTAATGTATTGCACATTATCTGTATTCACATGTGCATTTTTCAATGCATTCATAATAGAGCGTCTTGGTCCGTCCATATTGGGTGCGGTAATATGATACGCATCAGCACTCATGCCATAGCCTGAAAGCTCTGCGTAAATTTTAGCGCCTCTTTGTTTTGCATGCTCATATTCCTCTAGCACCATGACTCCAGCGCCTTCGCCAATAACAAAACCATCACGATCCTTGTCCCATGGACGACTTGCTGTTTTTGGATCATCATTGCGTGAAGAAAGTGCTTTAGCTGAAGAAAATCCAGCAACTGATAGTTCGGTAATAGCAGACTCTGAACCACCAGCCAACATCACATCTGCGTCGCCATATTCAATTATGCGTGCTGCATCACCTATCGAATGAGTCCCTGTTGTACATGCAGTCACAATAGATACATTAGGACCTTTTAAATTAAGCATAATAGAAAGATTACCGGAGATCATATTGATAATCGTGCCTGGAATAAAAAATGGTGACACCTTTCGGACACCTCCTTCATCAAAAACTTCACCGGTAGCTTCAATCAAATTAATACCACCAATACCAGACCCAACTGATACGCCAATGCGCTCACTATTACTGTCATTAACTTCAATCCCAGAATCTTTAAATGCTTCTATGCCTGCTGCGATACCGAATTGAATAAAGGTATCCATACGTCTTGCATCTTTAGGAGGAATGTACGCAAGCGGGTCGAAATTTTTGACTTCACCTGCAACTTGCGAAGGAAATGATGAGCAGTCAAACTTGGTAATTTTACCTATGCCCGATTGGCCATTAATGATATTAGCCCAAGATTCTGCTACTCCTATACCAACAGGAGTAATCAAACCTAAACCGGTGACTACAACTCTTCTCTTCGACATGGATTAACCCAGCCCTTTCAATATTTAGAAAAGGTTAGATAACATAAGAATTATTTTAGATTTTTGTTGATATAATCAAAAGCTTGCTGAACAGTGGTAATCTTTTCAGCTTCTTCGTCAGGAATTTCACAATCAAACTCTTCTTCTAAAGCCATTACGAGTTCAACTGTATCAAGTGAATCAGCACCTAAATCATCTACAAATGATGATGTATTTTTTACATCAGCTTCTTTAGTGCCAAGTTGTTCTGCAACAATTTTTTTTACACGTTGTTCAATGTCAGACATCTAAAATACCCCTTTATTTATGAAATGACTCAAAAGTCATGCGTTATTTTAACAAATCTTGTTAAGAATTTTGTAATAAAGTTAAAAAAATAACTTAAATCATTAGCATTCCACCATTGACATGAAGTGTCTCACCTGTAATATAAGACGCTTCTTTTGAAGCTAAAAAGCATACCGCAGCGCCAATATCCTCAGGACTTCCTAGCCTTCCCAGTGGCACGTGATCAAGAAGTTGCTTTTTTTGTTCTTCAGACAATCCTTTTGTCATATCTGTATCGATAAACCCAGGAGCAACACAATTAACAGTTATACCTCGACTACCAATTTCTTTAGCTAAGGATTTTGTGAATCCAGTCACACCAGCTTTTGCGGCAGCATAATTTGTTTGACCTGCATTACCCATATGACCTACTACAGAAGTGATATTAATAATTCTACCGTAGCGACTTTTCATCATGCTGCGAATGAGGGCCTGACTCATACGGAAAATAGATTTTAAATTAGTCGACATGACATCATCCCACTCTTCTTCTTTCATGCGCATGAGTAACATGTCTTTCGTAATGCCGGCGTTATTCACAAGAATTGTAATATCCCCATGCTCTTTAATAATGCCATCTACCGTTTGTAAGATAGCTTCATTATTATTTACATCTAATTTAATACCCTTACCTAAAATATTTTGTTCTTTAAGGAATGTTGAAATTTTTTGAGCGCCATCTTCTGTTGTTGCTGTTCCAATCACGTAAGCTTTTTGTTTTCCTAAACTTAAAGCAATTGATTGCCCGATACCACGGCTAGCGCCTGTGACTAGTGCAACTTGATTTTCAAGATTAATAAACATAATTTTCCCTAGATAGTTTTACTGTATAAGTGCTTTAAATTCATCTATAGCCCCTTCATTGATAAGAGCAGCGCCTTTTAATTCAGCCGAGATACGCTTGGTGAGACCTGTAAGCACTTTACCTGGGCCGCATTCTGCAATATCACTAATTTTATTCAATGCTATTTTTTCGATAGTATCAACCCATCTTACTGGATGACAGAGTTGTTTTGAAAGCGCGTCTTTAATTTCATTTGCATCATGATGTTCCATGACATCCACATTATGGATTACAGGAATATTTGGCTTTTTAATTGTAATATTGGTTAAATATTCTTTTAATTCTTCAGAAGCTTTCTGCATAAGAGAGCAGTGAGAAGGAACGCTCACGGGAAGGAGAATAGCTCGCTTAGCGCCTTTTGTTTTTGCTATGTCAATAGCCCGCGCTACTGCTAAAATATTACCAGCAATCACAACCTGCCCTGGTGAGTTAAAATTGACTGCTTCGACCACTTCATTTTCTCGAGCTTCCTTGCATGTATCCATCACATCCGAGTCAGGCATACCTAGAATAGCAGCCATAGCACCCACACCGTCCGGAACAGCTTTTTGCATGATTTCTGCTCTATATTTAACAAGCATTAAAGCATCCTTAAATTCCATCGCATTTGAGGCAACAAGTGCGGTATATTCGCCCAAACTGTGCCCTGCTAGAAAACTTGGAAGGCGATCTGTTTTAGATTGCCAGACGCGCCATGTAGCTATGCCTGCTGTAAGAAGTATAGGTTGCGTATGAATTGTTTGATGTATTCCTTCATTAGGCTCAGTGGCCATTTTCCAAAAATCAACATTAAGAATTTGAGACGCTTCATTGAAGGTTGATCTAATCAATGGGTGGTCATTAAAATCTGCCATCATGCCGACAGCTTGAGAGCCTTGACCTGGAAAAATAAAAGAAAAATTATTCATAATTTACTTGATATATCATTCTTAACTATATGATTTTTAATACTTAATTAAAGCAGATCCCCAGGTAAATCCGCCACCAAAAGCCTCCATTAACAGTGTTTCCCCTCTTTTTATTTTATGCTCACGAATCGCTGTATCAAGAGCCAAGGGTATTGAAGCAGCTGAAGTATTACCATGCCTGTCGATAGTAACAATGACACGATCCATACTCATATTTAATTTTTTAGCAGTTGCTTCTAAAATTCTAATATTGGCTTGGTGGGGAACAAGCCAATCAATATCTGACTTATCTAATTGATTCATTTCAAGCGTTTCATCCACAATCGAATCTAATGTATTCACTGCTATTTTAAATACTTGATTACCTTGCATTTCAATAGTGGATTTACCCTTTTGATGAGATACGCCACTGGGGACATGGAGTAATTTTTCATATGAACCATCTGCATGAATGTGAGTAGATAAGATACCTGGCTGATCTGACGCTTCTAGAATAACAGCACCCCCACCATCACCCCAAAGAATAGCATTGCTTCGATCTGAATAGTCTGTAATGCGAGACATGGTGTCAGCACCAATCACTAACACACATTTTGCTGAACCTGTTTTAATGAATTTGTCTGCAACAGATAGCGCATATACAAAACCACTACATACCGCTTGTATATCAAATGCTGGGCATAAAGACAAACCAAGCTTGGTCTGAACGATGCAAGCTGTACTTGGAAATATTTTATCAGGGGTAGTTGTCGCGACAATAATGAGGTCAATTTTATTTGAATCAATACCAGAAGCTTCTATTGCTTGTTTAGATGCCTCTACCGCCAAATCGCTTGTATATTGATGCGCTGACACAATATGTCTTTCTTTAATACCTGTTCTTGTTGTAATCCATTCGTCCGTCGTCTCAAACATTTTTTCAAGATCAAGATTACTTAGTATTTTTTCGGGTAGGTAACTTCCTGTCCCCGTGATTTTTGAATAAATCATATATTTTCAGACGATGAAATATCCAAGGGTACTTCTAATTCAAGTTGTTTTTGTATGTTCTCTAATACATTATTCTTTGACTCTTCAATGGCTGTTCGAATAGCATAGTAAAAAGAATAACTATCAGCCCCACCATGGCTTTTAATTACAATACCTTTAAGACCTAAAAAGCTAGCGCCATTGTATCTTCTTGGATCAAGTCTTTTCTTGAATCGATTAAGTACAAGTAAAGAAACGAATGCCATGGATTTTGTAATCCAATTACGTTTAAATTCTTGCGTTAAAAATCGACCCATAAGCTGTGCAATACCTTCAGCAGATTTTAATGCAACATTGCCAACAAATCCATCACACACAACCACATCGGTTGTGCCTTTAAAAATATCATTACCTTCAACATTACCATAAAAATTAAGGTGACTTCGGCGTAGTAATTCACCCGCCTGTTTCACAACCTCATTACCTTTGATATCCTCTGAGCCAATATTAAGAAGTCCTATGGAAGGCTTTGGTTTCCCTGTTACAGAACTTACAAGCATGGCGCCCATCACCGCAAATTGTAATAAATTCTCAGCTGTACAGTCAGTATTCGCACCTAAGTCAAGCATGTAAGTAGTACCTTTTTGATTGGGTAAACTTGATGCAATGGCTGGTCTATCAATGCCCGGTAACATTTTTAATACATAACGGGCTGTGGCCATAAGGGCACCCGTATTCCCGGCGCTTATGCAAGCCTGGGCCTTTTCTTCCTTAATTAAATTAATGGCAACACGCATGGAAGAATCTTTTTTATTTTTTAAAGCACTTTGAGGGGATTCATCCATTTCAACCACTTCACTTGCATGCTGAATAGATAAACGGGTATTGGTATATTTATTTTTTTGGAGCTCTGTTTGAATAAGCTCTTTATCGCCAACTAAAATAATATGAAGTTGATCATATTTTGATAGCGCATTTATGGAGGCTGGGATAGTGACCGAGGGACCGTGATCCCCGCCCATTGCGTCAACTGCTAGGGTAATTGTCATTTGTTCTCTTAACGTTTAAGAGGAATGAAAGAAATAAATCAGAATAATTAAGAAGAACTATTCTGATTTATTCTGAATAACTTTTTTGCCTCTATAGTAGCCTGATGGGCTTACGTGATGACGTAGATGAACTTCGCCAGTAGTGGGTTCTAAAGCAAGTGGTGGATTAGATAAAAAATCGTGAGAACGATGCATTCCACGTTTTGATGGTGATTTTTTATTCTGCTGAACAGCCATAGCAACTCCTAAATTTAATTTTTATATAATTTTTGTTTTAAATCAGCAAACGGATGAGTGCGATCTAGCACGTCATCAGTTTTTTTATAGCGACACTTATCATTTTCATGTTTCGGTGCACCAGGCATGGAAAGTAAGATTTCGTCTTCAATAAGACTTAAAACATCCATCTTTGCACTGCCTTCAATTAAGTCGTAATCCGCATGATCGTCAACTTGAAAATCAGTTAACTGCGTTTCTTCTTTAATTAAAAATCCTGATTTTAAAAAAATCGTATGCTCTAATTTTTCTGAACATCTTTGGCAAATTAAATCAAATTTACCTTCAATGGATAGCTCTAAACAAGCTTCTCTATGTTTATTTTCGAAGCCTCTTAAAACAAAAGTAATTGAGTCTTCGAGATTTAAGCATAAATCTTGCAATCGCTTAAAATCAGAGAGGCGAATTATATCACGAATTTCTCTCGATTTTCTTGAAAAATCAATATTGTCTATATGCTGTTCCATCAATAGATTTCGGGTTAAAAGACATCATTATTATATAAGAAATGACATGCTATAATTTTCATAAATTAACCCTAATTTAGTGATTTTTCGCTAAAAACCTAAGGCTTTTCATTGTTTAAAAAAATACTCATAGCGAACCGTGGTGAAATAGCGGTAAGGCTTATTCGTGCCTGTTCTGAGCTCGATATCACCTCTGTAGCCATTTATTCAGATGCTGACCGTCATGCGCTTCACGTCAAAAAAGCTGATGAATCTTACAATGTAGGTGCAGACCCCCTTGCCGGCTATTTAAATGGACATAATATTGTGAATATTGCTGTAACTTCCGGATGTGATGCTATCCATCCAGGATATGGTTTTTTATCTGAAAATCCCGAATTAGCCGAGATATGCGCAAGGCGAGATATTAAATTTATTGGTCCCAATGCCGACATTATTCGTCAGATGGGAGACAAGATCCAAGCAAGAACGGCAATGATTGCAGCTTCAATTCCTGTCATTCCTGGGAGTGAAGGTAATATTGAGAGCCTTGATGAAGCTAAAAAGCTTGCCTCTTCTATTGGCTACCCTATCATGCTTAAAGCAACTAATGGCGGTGGTGGACGAGGTATTAGACGCTGTAATAATGAAAAAGAACTCATTCCTAATTATGATCGAGTGATTTCTGAGGCTACAAAAGCTTTTGGTAAGCCTGAGGTTTTTATTGAGAAATGTATCGTATCGCCGAAGCATATCGAGGTTCAAATTCTGGCTGACAGCTTCGGTAATGTGGTTCATCTTTTTGAAAGGGATTGTTCTATTCAAAGACGTAATCAGAAACTCATTGAAATCGCACCCTCTCCTCAACTTACAAATGCTCAAAGAAACTATGTGGGTGAGCTTGCAGTTAAAGCTGCAAAAGCTGTTAACTACGAAAATGCGGGCACCGTAGAATTTCTTTTAGATGCTGAAAATAACTTTTACTTTATGGAGATGAATACCCGTCTTCAAGTAGAACATACCATAACTGAATCAATTACTGGTATTGATATTGTTCAAGAGCAAATAAGAATTGCGTTTGGATTATCATTACAATACAAACAAAAAGAAATTCAGTTTCGAGGCTTTGCGATTGAATATCGTATTAATGCGGAAGATCCAAAGTATGACTTCATGCCATCCTTTGGAAAAATTACGCGTTATTATGCACCTGGCGGACCCGGCGTTAGAATTGATGCTTCGATATACACTGGCTATGTCATTCCCCCTTATTACGACTCTATGTGCGCAAAGTTGACTGTATGGGCGTTAAACTGGGAAAGTGCAATGCAACGAGGCAAGAGAGCTCTCAATGATATTGTTGTATTTGGAGTTAAAACAACAATCCCTTATTATTTAGAAATTATGAACAATAGAGAATTTAAAAAAGCAAATTTTAATACGAGTTTTGTGGACGACCATCCGGAGCTTATAAATTATCAAAGTCAATTTCCTCCTGAGTTAATGGCTGCAGCTATTTCTGCAGCGATTGCAGCCCATGAAGGTATTTAAATAGCTATGAAAAAAATACATATTACCGAGTTAGTTTTAAGAGATGGGCATCAATGTCAAATTGCGACCAGACTTCGTACTGAAGATATGCTTCCTATATGTCCACAATTAGATTCACTTGGCTTTTGGTCAATTGAAGCATGGGGTGGAGCTACATTCGATGCATGTGTAAGATTTTTAAAAGAGGATCCGTGGGAACGTTTAAAACTTCTAAGAAAAGCTCTCCCAAACTCTCGAATACAAATGTTACTTCGTGGCCAGAACTTGTTAGGCTATCGCCATTATTCAGACGATGTTGTTGAGGCGTTTGTCAAACAATCAGCCAATAATGGTGTCGACGTTTTCAGAATTTTTGATGCCATGAATGATGTCAGAAATCTTACAACATCAATTAAAGCAGTTAAAAAATATAAAAAACATGCAGAAGGTACATTAAGCTATACAACAAGCCCTGTAAATGACATCCCTTATTTCGTGAGTCTTGCAAAAGAAATGGAAAGTTACGGATGTGACACAATCGCTATTAAAGATATGGCAGGTCTTTTAACGCCTTCAGCCACTAAAGAGCTTGTGACATCTTTAAAAAAAACAATCTCATTACCTATTCACGTCCATTCTCACTCAACTTCAGGATTGGCTAGTATCAATCTTTTAACTGCAGTGGAAAATGGTGCAGACATTATTGATACATGTAATTCAAGCTTTGCAGAAGGTGCGAGCCATCCGTCGACAGAATCTATTATTGCTGCCTTAGAGGATTTGGGCTACAAAACAGATATTGATATTAAAAAAGTTGAAGAAATTAGCGAGCAGCTAAAGGTTGTTAGAAAAAAGTATTGGCAATTCGAATCTGATTACACTGGTGTAGATACACGTGTCTTAAGTAATCAAGTGCCTGGTGGCATGATTTCTAATTTATCTAATCAGCTGAAAGAGCAAGGTGCTCTTGATCGCATGAACGAAGTGCTTCTTGAAATTCCCAGAGTTCGTGAAGATTTAGGTTACCCGCCGCTTGTGACACCGACTTCCCAAATTGTAGGCACACAAGCAGTTCTTAATGTTTTAACAGGCGCCAGATATAAATCAATTACCAATGAGGTAAAAAGTTATTTTATGGGTGAGTATGGCAAGGCCCCAGGCAAAGTGAATCAAAAAATTCAAATGATGGCCATCGGTGAAAAAAAACCACTGACATCAAGACCTGCCGATCTTTTGGAGCCTGAACTAGCAAAACTTAAAATTGAAGCAGAACAGATTACAAAATCGGATGAGGATATTTTAACGTACGCCATGTTTCCTGATGTTGCTAAGATTTTCTTGCAGGAGAGAAATGCAGGAAGAATTCAACCCGAACCACTACTTCCAAAAGACAATGTATTTTCATCGGCTCAAAAATACGCACCTAGTGAATTTAACGTAACCCTTCATGGTGAAACATTTCATATTAAATTAACAGGTTCAGGCTATACCGGAGAGTCAAAACGTCCATTTTATGTTTCCGTTGATGGCATTTCGGAAGAGGTGTTAGTGGAAACTTTACATGAAGTTGAAGTCGCAAAAGGAAAAAATTTTTCAAAAAAACTTGCGCAGGACAATACCAAGTTAGTTAAACCTAGACCCAATCATGACGGATGCATTACAACTGCCATGCCAGGCACTATTATTGACGTGAAGGTTAAAATTGGTGACAGGGTTGAAGCTGGGGATAGCGTTATTGTGATTGAAGCCATGAAAATGGAGAATGAAATTCAATCCACGACTTCGGGTATTATTGTCGCGATTCATGTTGCAAAAGGTGATGCGGTATCACCCGATGAAACTTTATTAGAAATTCAACCTGAATCTTAAAGAAACAACGCATGATAAAAATTGTATTAGCATCATCTTCCCCCTATCGAAGGGAATTACTATCGCGCTTTAATTTGCCTTTTGATGTAGTCAATCCAGACATTGATGAATCGCCTCGTTTAAATGAAACTGCAAAAGAAATTTCAGTAAGACTTGCAAGAGAAAAAGCTGTGCATGTGGCACCTCACTATGGCAATTCATTAATTATTGGCTCTGATACAACCGCAGAGTGCGAAGGTCGTATTATTGAAAAACCAATGATTCACTCGCAAGCCGTCTCGCAACTTAAATTTTTAAGTGGTAACCTAGTTAAATTTTATACATCACTTTGTGTATTAAATACAGAAACTCAAGCATTGCAGGAATGTGTAGTGGATTTTGAAGTCAAGTATAAAGTACTAACTGAAAAAAGAATTGAATCATATTTACTCAAAGAACAGCCCTATAACTGTGTCGGAAGTGTCAAATCCGAGGGTTTAGGCATTATTTTACTTGAATATATCAAGGGTGAAGACCCTACCGCACTCATTGGCTTACCTCTCATGAAACTTAGCGAAATGCTTCAAAAAGAAGGTGTGACCTTTGAATGAGAGAGAAAGTCACAGGTCATTTGTATCTCATCCCAGTACCTATCGATCAGAATGACAACACATCAATTCTTTTATCAAAGGACAAAAACATTGTTGAGCACTTAAATTATTTTGTTGTGGAAAATGAAAAAACAGCACGATTTCACTTAGGCGCTCTTAATCTTCATAAGCCGATTAATCAATTACATTTTGAAGTAATAGATCAAACCAAAACCCAAGAAGACATCACCAGTTATTTAACACCACTTTTAGAAGGTTTCGATATCGGGCTGCTTTCAGAATCAGGTTGTCCAGCAATAGCCGATCCTGGTTCTAAGATGGTTGCCTTGGCGCATCAAAAAAATATTAGGGTCATACCTATGACAGGGCCCTCTTCAATCATTTTAGCGCTTATGGCATCAGGTCTTAATGGGCAGCAATTTAAATTTCACGGTTACCTTCCTTTAGAGAAAGAAGACAGAATAAAAAAAATTATTGCAATTGAAAATGAATCGAGCAAATATCACGAAACTCAGATTTTTATTGAAACACCCTACAGAAACCAGCATATTTTTAATGATTTGATAAGTAAACTGCAAGACAAAACAAAACTTTGTATTGCATTAGACATGTCATCAGAAAATGAATTTATTTTGACGAAAAAAATAGCCGATTGGAAAAAAGAAGTGACGCCAGATTTAAAAAATAAGCCCTGTGTATTTTTACTACAAGGCTAACATTTCTTTTATAGGTGAGAAACTTTTGCGATGATACTCACAAGGGCCTTCAGATTTAATCATTTCTATATGTAATTTTGTTGGGTAACCTTTATGCTTCTTGAATTGATAGCCAGGATAAATCTTATCAATCTCTATCATTTTAAGATCTCGTTCTGTTTTTGCAATAATTGAAGCGGCCGAAATTTCAGCAACTTTATCGTCACCTTTGACAATCGCCTCACCTGGAAAATCTACTTGAGGGCAGAATAACCCATCTACCATGACTTTAATTGATCTATAGCCATCTAAACCTTCAATGGCTCTTTTCATAGCCAATAATGTTGCTTGGTGGATATTAATTTCATCAATTTCTGAGGCACTGCATATACCCACAGACCAAGCTAAAGCATTTTTCTTTATATGTACTGCAAGAGAATATCTTTTAGATTCTGATAGTTTTTTAGAGTCACGCAAACCTTCGGTATCAAAATCAGGACCTAAAATGACTGCAGCAGCATAAACTGGACCTGCCAAAGGACCTCTGCCCGCTTCATCTACACCACAAATTAAATTTACCTGCATTTATTTAATAAATTTTAAAATAATTTTATTCAAGCGGTATGATGTATTTTGCTTTAGCTGGTGATGTATTTTTGTAAATTGAATTAAAAGATTTTTTCTATAAGATGCATCTTTTAAAATTTCAACAGCTTTTGAAGTGATATTTTCTGGTGTAGCGTCATTTTGCAAAAGCTCAGGTACAAAAAATTTATTAAGAAGAATGTTTGGGAGGCTTACATATGGCAAATATCTCATACGTTTAAGAATTTGCCAGCTGATAGATGACATTTTATAAATGACTATCATAGGCTTTTTATAAAGCGCAGTTTCAAGAGTTGCAGTTCCAGATGCCACAATTACAAGATCAGCTGCATTAATTGCATCTGAGCTATGACCAATAAGAAGCTGGATATCTAATTCTGCATGCGTATTTTTAAATAAAGCTCTCGAAAAAATATTATATGTTTCTCTCGTAGGCAGTGGTACCAAAAATTTCACATCTCGTATTTTTTTTGAGAGTTCAATCGCTGAGTCAATAAGGAGTTGCGCATGCCATTTCACTTCCCCTTGCCTACTTCCAGGCAAAAGAGCTATGACTTTAGTAGCTTTAATAATTTTAAGTTTATTCTGCGCTTTCTTCTTATTTGGATGAAGTGGAATCATCTCAGCAAGCGGGTGCCCAACAAAAGTCGCTTCAATATGAGCCTTTGCATAAATTTTTTTCTCAAAGGGAAATATTGTAAGCATATGATCTATTGATTTTTTAATCTTTCCAAGCCTATCCCCCCTCCATGCCCATATAGATGGACTGACGTAATGAATCACAGGAATACCTTTTTTCTTTAGCTGTCTTTCCATCCAAAAATTAAAGTCGGGGGCATCAACACCAATAAATAAATCTGGTTTCGCATCGAGAATTTTTTTAAAAAGATTTTTTCTTAATTTTAAGAGGTGAAATAACTTTTTGAAGGCTTCAAAATAACCTCTTACTGAAAGCTCTTCCATCGGAAAATATGAGAACGCCCCTTCTTTAATCATTTTTGGTCCGGCGACACCTATAAACATAAGATCAGAACGGGTTGATTTTAACGACTTAATTAAGTGACTTCCTAGCAAGTCTCCGGAAGATTCTCCGGCAACTATGGCAATCGTTTTCATAATTAACGGATAATACCGCGGGTAGATTTAGCAATAAAGTCGATATAAAGATTGAGAGCCTCAGTATCCTTACTTAGTAATTTAATTTTTTCTTGAGACTCATTTAGAGAAAGGCCTTGGCGATATAAAATCTTATAAGCTTCCTTGATTTTTGTAATAATCTTTGGATCGAAGCCTCTTCTTTTCAATCCTTCTGCATTAATACCATTTGGCTTTGCATCATAGCCAGCTGCTATAACGTAAGGTGGAATGTCCTTAAAGACCACCGTGTTGACAGCTGTAATAATATGGCTGCCAATCTTACAAAACTGATGTACAAGAGTAAAACCTCCTAAAATTGCATAATCATCAATTGATACGTGACCAGCAAGGGATGTATTATTTGCAAGTATGATTTGATTTTTAATATTGCAATCATGGGCAATGTGAACATACGCCATAATCCAATTATCATTACCTATTTTTGTTATTCCCTGATCTTGGGCCGTGCCTCGATTGAAAGTACAGAACTCTCTAATCGTATTATTATTGCCAATTTCTAGGAATGTTTTTTCTTGATTGTATTTTTTATCTTGCGGTGCTTCGCCGATAGAGCTGTAGTGGTAGATGTGATTATTTTTTCCAATTGTAGTATTCCCAGTTATAGTCACATGATTTCCAATGACTGAGCCCGCTCCAATTTTTACATCTCCATCAATAATAGAATACGGCCCAATATTAACGCTGGAATCTAAACTAGCTTTGGAACTAACGATTGCGGTAGGATGAATCAAAATAGTATTACAACTCTATAAATTTATTTTTTTTCGATAGGCTTTAGAATACACATCATGCTAGCTTCAGCAACAATTTCATCGTTAACCTTAGCGACTGCAATATATTTCCATATACCTTTTAAAACGCGATCTATTTTTACATGGATAATAAGTTGATCACCAGGGGAAACTGGTTTTTTGAACCGAGCACTATCTATTCCAGCAAAGTAATAAACTGAATCATCTGATGGTTTTGTATCCATCGTCTTAAAAGATAAAATTGCTGCAGCTTGCGCCATTGCCTCTACGATTAAAACGCCAGGCATCACAGGATAGTATGGGAAGTGGCCTGGGAAAAATGGTTCATTAATTGAAACATTTTTGATGGCGAAAATTTCTTTCCCGAGCTCCATTGAAATTACTCTATCAATAAGCACAAAAGGATATCTGTGGGGTAAGTGATTTAAAATTTCATGAATGTCCATTGCAGTATTTTCAGCCATCTTTACTATTCCCATTATTTTAATCTTCTAATTTTTGCTGCAGTTTTAAGCCATGCTTCATGGTTTTGGAAAGGCATAAGTGCAGTATAAGTTCCGGAAGTTTTGATTGATCTTGTAATCATTGAGCCTGGTGAGATAGTCACATCATCTGTAATTGATAAGTGTCCTAAGATCATCGCAGCTCCCCCAATAGCACAATTTTTCCCGATTTTAGCACTGCCTGCAATACCGACACATCCTGCAATAATCGTATTTTCACCAATCATACAGTTGTGTCCAATCTGCACTAAATTATCAATTTTAACGCCGCTAGAGATAATAGTATCATCTAAAGCACCTCGATCTATGGTTGAATTTGAGCCAATATCAACGTTATCGCCTAAAATCACTCTTCCTATTTGAGGAATAGCTAACCACTTGCTATCGCCTTTTGCGTAACCAAAACCATCTGAGCCAATCACGCAGCCAGCATAAATGGTACAATTTTTACCAATAACTGTATTCGCCTTTATGACAACATGAGGATGAATAACTGAAGCTTTGCCAATTACACTGTCAGCCTCAATCATAGAACCCGCATGAATAACAACATCATCATCAATAGAAACATTTTCATCAATAACAACATTGGGGCCAATATATATATCCTGACCCAATTTGCAACTCGGATGAATGATTGCAGACTTATGAACTTCTTTTTTTAAGGATTTGCTAGGATTCAGTAACTGAGATACTTTTGCAAAATACAAATATGGATTATCTATAACTATGGAGGTGCCTGAACGATCAGGAAGATCATCTCTATCAATTATAACAACTGCTGCTTTTGTGGTTTTTAATAAATCTTTGTATCTTGGATTATTAAAAAAAGAAATTGAATTTTTATGGGCTGTCTCAAGAGAGGCAACGGAGTTAATAAGTATGTTTGAATCACCTATTAACTCGCCACCTAATTTTTTTACTAGATCACCAGATGTGATTGTATGGCCCATAAGAACAATTTAGGCCAGCTATTATTTTTTACCTAATGATTTTAGGATCTTATCGGTCATATCAATGCTTGGACTTGCATAAGCTACACCACTATAAACCACAAGATCATAATTCTCCGCTTTAGATACTGCGGTCACAGCTTTATTGATTTGGTCTTGAAGACCACCAAGCTCTTCATTTCGTCTAATATTAATATCTTCTTTGAGTTCTCGTTCTGTGCGTTGAACATCTACTCTGAATTGCGCTAATCCTTTTTCACGAGTCGCACGCTCAGATTCTTTCATAGTTAAAACATCTTTTGAAAATGCAGATTCTTTTTCTTTTAATGTTTTGATATCTGCCTTGAGTTTATCTGTCCGCGAACTAAATTCTTTTTCTAATTTTTTGTTACTCTCAATCGTTTGTGGCGCTTCTTGTAAGATTTTATCGACCTGAACAAATCCTACTTTAAGGTCAGCATACGCACTTAAACTTATAAGAAACAAACTTGCAAAAGCTAAAAATTTAAATTTCAATTACTTTCTCCTAATATTTTTTTAATTTAACAATTTAAAACTGCTGACCCATTTGGAACTGAAAAACCTCTGTTCTATCGGTCGATTTTTCATTAAATGGTTGAGCCACTACAATCTTTAAAGGACCAAAAGGCGAGATCCACATTACCCCAAGGCCTGCAGAATAGCGCAATGAGGATAACTTGATAGATTCCGATTCTTCATATACATTACCAGCATCAATAAAGGCACTCAAGCGAAATTGATTATTATTTTTTAAAAATGGGACGGGCATAAATAATTCTATATTTCCTAATAATTGTTTTGTTCCGCCTAAGAACATATCTCTTGTTTGAGAAGCAGTTCCACAAGTTGTATCACCTGCACGACATACGGGTCCAACAGACGATAATCGATAGCCTCTAAGAGAATTTACTCCCCCTAAATAAAAGTTTTTATAGAACGGGAACTCTTTACCCCCGTAGCTATTTGCATAACCTACTTGACCATTCACCATAAGGGTAACGTCATTTGTAATTTGCTTATATAAGCTTTCTTGGAAAGTTAACTTGTACATTTGAACGTCAAGGCCTGGCGTTGCAACTTCAGCATTTACTCTCCTTAAACCACCTTTTTTAGGAAATAAAATATCGTCACGACTGTCCTCCACCCATCCAAGTGACGCAATAAGTGAATTCATGGAACAGCCTGAGGCATTTGAAACGCCCGTCACTTTATTACAATAATTAATGTATCTTATGGGTGATAGATTGCTTGTCAAATTCTCAACTTCCGTATTGTCATAAGTTAGACCGTATGAAAAGGCATTTTTTTCTGTAAAAGGCACACTAAACCTAAATCCTGCGCCCATAGATGACGTATCATATGTTGCAAACGTAATCTTAGACGCATTCGAATCTCGTCTATAAAGGTCATAACTTAGAGCAACTCCTTCAGGAGTAAAAAATGGCTGGGTCATACTCAAGGCATAAGTTCGATTTATACGCCCTGTATTAATCTGCGCTGAAACCCTGTCGCCTGTTCCAAGAAAATTAGCTTGGGTGACATTAAAGCTTCCAATCACGCCTTCCTGGCTACTAAGCCCTGCACCAAACATGATGCTTCCTGTGTTTCTTTCGGTCACTTTGACCTTAAGGTCGACTTGATCGGTAGTTCCAGGCACTGCAGGAGTTTCAATATTAGTATCACTAAAAAACTGTGTTCTTTTAAGTCGCTCCTTCGAGCGCTCGATTTTATCTGCCGCATACCAACCCGATTCAACTTGTCTAAATTCACGTCTAATGACTTCGTCGCGGGTGCGCTGATTACCTTCAATATCAATACGTCTTACGTAAACTTTTCTTCCAGGATCCACAAAAAATGTAAAGGCGGCTGTATGTTCTTCCTTATTAATTTCTGGAATTGCATTAACATTTGAAAATGCAAAGCCATCATTTCCTAAACGACTGTTCATCGCTTTTGTTGAATCAGAAATTTTTTGTCGATTAAAAATTTCATCTTTTTTAATTTTGATTAGATTTTGTAATTCACTTTCAGGAACTTGCTGAAGGTCACCTGCAAGCTTCACATCAGAAACTTTGTACTTAGGCCCCTCTGTGATATTCATGGTAATAAATACATCCTCTTTATCCGGGGTAATCGATACCTGTGTAGAATCGATACTAAACTCTAGATACCCGCGATTCATATAAAATGATTTGAGAGTTTCAAGATCAGCAGTTAATTTTTGTTTTGAATATTGGTCATCCTTATACCACCATGAGAGCCAATTAGTTGTTTGAAGTTGGAATTGAGATGTAAGATCTAATTTTTGATAGACCTGATTTCCAACAATATTAATTTCTTTAATTCTAGAAATGATACCTTCTTCAATATCAAATCTTATGGTTACCCGATTTCTCTCGAGAGGCGATGTCGTTGTTTTAACTGATGCTGTGTATTTTCCAAGAGATAGATATTGTTTTTTTATTTCTTGCTCCATAAATTCGAGCTTTGTTTTGTCGAAAATTTGACCTTCGGCTAGCCCGACACTTTTTAAACTTTCTTTCAATTTATCGGTTTGAAACATTTTATTTCCAGCAAATTGAATATCAGCAATCGAAGGTCGCTCTTGCACAGTGATAAGAAGAATATTTTGGTCAGACTCTACACGGACATCTTTAAAAAAACCTGTGCGATAAAGGGACTTAATAGCCTCAGACGCTTTATCCTCATTCATCGTATCACCTACTTGAACAGGCAGATAATTAAAAACTGTGCCTGGTTCGGTCCTTTGAAGACCTTCAATTTTAATATCTTTGATGACGAAAGGTTCTATAGCAAATGCTGCTATAGAGAGAGTGAGGAGCGAAATGAATAAAGCTACTTTAGATCTGAAAGTCATTAGCTTCCTAATAGGTATCGATAGGCGTCATTATACAATGCAATTCCAGTAAGTAAACCCAAAATTAACATTCCAACCCTTTGACTTATCATCATATTTTTGTTTGATAATGGTTTGTTTCTTACAAATTCAATAAGATAATAAACTAAATGGCCCCCATCCAGTAATGGGATAGGCAGTAGATTCAATATCCCAATATTTAAACTAATTAATCCAATAAATTGAATATAAGGAAAAATACCCTCTAAAAATGAAGAAGACGCCATATGTGCAATGGCTAAGGGCCCACCCAAATCCTTTAAATCTGCTTTATGGGTAAATAAATTCTTGAATGTAGTTAATGTTAAATAAAAAAAGCTTTGTATTTGGATCAGTGATTTTTTCATAGACTCAATAAATGTTCGCTTTACCTGAACTAAATTTGCCTTAATAACGACTTCGTCATACCCCAATGCAACGCCAATTCTCTTTTTCTCGACTTTACCTTCAAAAATATCTTTATCTATATGAATAGATTTGATATTATTTTCTCTTTTTATAGATAAATCATAAGACTTTAGCCAATGACTTTGGATATTACCGACCAAATCTTGGATATTATTGACTGGAATTTGATCAATCATAAGGATTTGATCGCGAGATTTGAGCCCTATTTTTTCAGCAATGCTTCCAGACTCTACCGACTGAATTAAAATGGGAACGCCATATGGAAAAGTTTTAATATCCTCATCCCATGAGAAGTTTTTAAGCCTTAATAGCTGCCCTTCTCGTTGAATATTTAATTTTTTAAATTCTTGTTTATGGGATCTCAAATAAATTTCCAAGTCACCTAAAGACTTTATTTTCTCGTTATCAATTGACACAATTTCGTCCCCAGCTCTTAGGCCTTTTTTGTGCGCTTGGCTCGTTATTGCCACATCGGTAATCAATGGTTTAATTTGAGACGACCCATGCATGAAAATAAAGCAAAATATGCAGATACCCAGAATAATGTTAATGAGCGGTCCTGCTGCGACAATGAGAAAGCGCTTGAATAGAGGTTGTCGATTAAATGCCCTTTTAAGATCGCTTTTTTTAAAATTTTCTTTTTCATCAACATGACTTTCATCCAAAAGCTTTACGTACCCTCCTAAGGGTATTGAGGATACAACAAATGCGGTTTGATCTTTTCCAAAAAAGAAGGTGAAAAGAGGCCTGCCAAATCCAATTGAGAATTTTAAAACTTTCACATTGCACCATCGAGCCATTTGGTAATGACCAAACTCGTGGATACCAACAACAATACTAATCGTGAGAATAAAGACTAAAAAGATTGTCATGAAGTTAAGTTGTGACTATTAATCCATGAAAGCGCAAGTTGGCGGGTCTTGCTATCAACTTCTAAAACTATTTCAATAGAGTCTAAGGGTTGGGGTTTCATGGCACTCATGCAATACTCAATAAGTTCAGCAATCTGATTGAATGTAATCGATTCAACTAAAAAAGCATCGACAGCGACTTCATTTGCAGCATTAAGAATAGTTGGAGCACTTTGGCCCATAAGCAAAGCTTTATATGCCAATCCGAGACATGGAAACTTATCTAAGTCAGGCGCTTCAAAATCAAGTCTTTTCGTTTTTATAAGATCAAGGCCTGAAACTCCAGATTCAATTCTTTCTGGATGACTTAGGGCATAAGCAATAGGGGTTCTCATATCGGGATTTCCCATCTGAGCTAAGGTGCTTCCATCAATATACTCAACAAGAGAATGAATAATACTTTGAGGGTGTATAACCACTTCAATATCACATGCTGGAATATCAAATAACCAGCATGCTTCAATAATTTCCAAGCCTTTGTTCATCATGGTTGCAGAATCAATTGTGATCTTTTTACCCATTAGCCAATTAGGATGTTTTAAAGCTTCCTTTGGTGTTACATGCTTGAGCTCTTCTTTAGAGAAAGTCCTAAATGGGCCCCCCGATGCAGTCAAGAGGATTTTTCTAATGCCATTTGACTTGTAATTCATTTTTTTACTTTGTGGAAGCACTTGCAGAATCGCATTATGCTCACTATCAATAGGAATCAAAATTGCATTTGATTTTTTTACGGCTTTAACAAATAACTCACCCGCCATCACAAGCGTTTCTTTATTTGCTAATAAAATCTTTTTGCCACTATTTGCAGCAGCCATGGTGGGCATAAGGCCTGCCGCTCCAACGATAGCTGAAATTACAGTGGCTGTATCTTTGTGAGAAGCAAGCCAATCCAAAGATTTTTCATCGTCTAAAACGATAGTTTTTATATTTAATGCGAGAAGGTTTTTCTTTAGTTGTTGATTAGCGTCTTGATTTAAGGCAATCACAAATTCAGGCTCAAAATCTACACACTGTTGTGTTAATAAATCAACATTCTTATTGGCTGTCAGTGCAAAAACTTTATATTTTTCTTTGTGAATTTTTATGACTTCCAGTGCATTACAACCAATGCTTCCGGTCGAGCCTAAGATAACAATCTTTTCCACTTAAATTATTCTTCCAAAAAAAGAAGGTGAAATAAGCATTAGGGTTGCAAAAGGGAGGCTAGAACAAAGGCTATCGATGCGATCAAGCACGCCACCGTGACCAGGGATTAAATCGCCGCTATCTTTAACCTTAGCCATTCTTTTAATATATGACTCAAATAGATCACCTTCAACACTTAATACCAAAACTAAATTAAAAAATAAGATGGATGAATAAGAGTCTACAAATTTAAAATAAACCATAGCAATAGAAAATAAAGTGACAACAAAGATAGACCCTATAAAGCCTTCCCAGGTTTTACCTGGACTGATCGATGGAGCAAGCTTTCTTTTTCCAAACTGCTTACCAAAGAAATAAGCCCCGGAATCTGCAAGCCAAATCGAAGTTAACACAAGAAGAACAATCCACGGTCCTAGGCTGATTAAATAATCAAATGAAATAATAAGTGGTATGACGATAAGCCACCCAATAAGTGACCCTAGGAGGAAGTTTTTTAACTTAGGATTGAAAATTAAAAATAAGGGAGCTACACAAACCCAAAAAATAGAAGACAACAAAAGTATTAATCGGCCATTAACATCTCCTGAATACCTGCCTGTAAAGTAAATTAATATGACTGAAGTAATTAAAAAAATATTTTTTTGTTGGGTGTTAAATTTTAAAAGCTTTGACCATTCATAAAGGGCTAAAAGTGAAGATAGATAGATAATAAAAGGGAAAATTTTTCCAGAAAATAGAAATAAGGAAGATAAAAAAATTATCAGCATAATGAACGCAGAAAAAATTCTAGGCATTAACATTTATAATTGCTCACTAGTCTTGCCATATCGACGTTCTCTTTTTTGGAACTCAAAGAGCGCTGCCATAAAGGCTTTTTCATTAAAATCCGGCCACAATTTTTCTGTAAAATAAAGTTCGGTATATGAAAATTGCCAGATCAAGAAATTACTAATCCGTTTTTCTCCACCTGTTCTTATTAAAAGATCTGGATCTGGTGCAAAATTTAAAGAAAGGTTTTGAATAAGATTTTTTTGAGTGAATGTTTTTTTGAAATGATTTTGCTTTCTATATTCATTCACTGCATTAACAATATCCCATCTTCCGCCATAATTAATTGCAATACTCAATGTAAGTCCAGTATTTTCTTCAGTAAATTTCTCAAGACTATTTATTTTATCATTGAGCTTCTTTGGAAATGGTTTGCGGTCCCCAATTAGTTTAAAACGAATATTATTTTTAATCAAAGCTGATGATTCTTTTTTAATTGAATCTTGAAATAAAGACATTAAAAATTTAACTTCTTGAGAAGGCCTTAGCCAGTTTTCAGTGCTAAAAGCAAATAATGTAAGAAAGGGAATGTTTAACTTTTGACATTGAGTGATGACAGTTTTGACTGACTCCAGGCCTTTTCTATGCCCAGACATACGCGGCATGAGACGTTTCTTTGCCCACCTGCCGTTCCCATCCATAATAATAGCAATGTGTTTAGGTTTTACTGATAATGCGTCTTGCGTTTTTACTGAACGAAAAAAATTAAACACTAAATCGCTAGTAATTCAGATTCTTTTAACTGGAGAAGCTTATCGATTTCAGCAATAAATTTATCCGTAATCTTTTGAACCTCATCTTGTGACCTGCGCTCATCATCTTCGCTCATCTCTTTTTCTTTGAGAGATTTTTTTAGTGAATCATTTGCATCACGCCTGATATTTCGCATCGCCACTTTTGCTGATTCAGCCTCTGTCCGCACGACTTTTATTAGGTCCTTTCTTCGTTCCTCAGTAAGTGAGGGCATTGGGACGCGAATAAGATCGCCAGATGTCGCTGGATTTAAACCAAGATCACTGTCACGGATTGCTTTTTCAACTTTGGCAACCATATTTTTTTCATAAGGCTGCACATTGATTGTTTTTGCATCACCTAAATTAACACCAGCTACCTGATTAATGGGCACCATAGATCCATAATATTCAATAAAAATGTGGTCTAGGAGTCCTGTATGCGCTCTACCTGTTCTAATTTTTGCTAGATCAGATTTGTAAGAGTCCAGTGATTTTTGCATTTTTTCACTTACATTTATTTTGATTGCTTCAGTCATTACAGTCCTCTTTAATCAATGAACATTGGGCATCACAAGCGTGCCTTCATTTTGCCCTAATAAAATATTTTTAAGTGCTCCAGATTTGAATATATTGAATACTGCGATAGGCAACTGTTGGTCTCGACATAAAGTAAGTGCAGTAGCATCCATCACTTTCAAATCTTTTTGAATGGCCTCATCAAAACTTATAACCTCATAGCGCTTTGCATTTGGATTTTTTTTCGGGTCTTCCGAATAAATGCCATCTACTTTGGTGGCTTTTATCATAATATCTGCATTCATCTCAACACCACGAAGGGCTGCTGCAGTATCAGTTGTAAAAAATGGGTTGCCAGTACCAGCAGCAAATATAACGACTTTACCTTCTTCTAAATAACGCATTGCCTTACCTCGGATATAAGGCTCAACAACTTGCTCTATATTGAGCGCTGACTGAACGCGAGCTACAATCCCTGCATGCTTCATGGCATCTTGAAGAGCCAAGGCATTCATGACTGTTGCCATCATACCCATATAATCAGCAGTCGCCCTATCCATGCCGGCAGCTCCTAGCGCAACACCTCTGAATATATTTCCACCACCGATCACAATGCCTATTTGAACTTTTAAATCGAGCGCCTCTTGAATTTCTTGCACAATATTTGAGATGGTATGCTGATTGATACCAAATGGATCATCACCCATAAGGGCTTCACCTGAGATTTTTAAGAGAACTCTTTTGTAGGCTGATCGTGTCATAATTTTCTTAAAGTTTAACGTATTTTTAAACTAGAGGACATAAAAAAAGGATTGTATAAAACATACAATCCTTTATTAATTGCTATTGAATTAAACCTTAGCTGCTGCTGCAACCTCTGCGGCATAATCTACAACTGCTTTTTCTATACCCTCACCTACAGAATAAATACTAAATGCGTTGATGGTCGCATTATTAGTCTTTAATAATTGCTCAATAGTTACCTTATCGTCTTTTACGAAAGGTTGGTTTAATAAAGTAACTTCTTTAAGGAATTTTTGAACGGTACCTTCTGCGATTTTTTCCAACATAGCTTCGGGTTTGCCAGCTTCTTTTGCCTTTTCAATAGCGACACGTTTTTCAACCTCTATCAATTGGGGATCAATACCTGATGCATTAAGGGCTTTAGGTTTGTTTGCCGCAATATGCATCGCTAAGTCTTTTCCTAAGACATCGTTACCACCTTGAAGATCCAGAAGTACACCAATTCTTCCGCTATGCACATAACTTGTAATTTGACCAGTCGTTTGATAACGAACAAATCGACGTGGCGTGATATTTTCACCAACTTTACCTACAAGTTGAGCTCTGACCTCTTCAGCATTGCCTAAAGATATAGTTAAGCTTGTTAAAGCTTCAATGTTGGCTGGATTTTTTTCATTAATAGCATTTATAAGATCATGCGTATATTTTAAAAAGTCTTCATTTTTTGCACAAAAATCTGTCTCTGAATTTACTTCAAGAAGTGTTCCTGTTTTGCCATCCTTTGCTACAAAAGCAACTACAATACCTTCAGCAGCCAATCTTCCAGCAGCTTTGCTAGCTTTATTTCCAAAGCGGACTCTTAAAATCTCTTCAGCACGCGCACTGTCACCATTAGCTTCCGTCAGTGCTTTTTTACAATCCATCATAGGTGCGTCTGTTCGATCACGAAGATCTTTGACCATACTTGCGGTTATTTCTGCCAATTTAATTACTCCTTAAATTCTGTATGAATAAACTTAATTATTAAAAAAGGGGCATGAAGCCCCTTTTAAAAGATTGTCTAACAATTACTCAGCAACTGCCTCAGTCACTTCTACAAATTCTTCTTCTTCTGATACTGACTTAGCAAGCTCGTTTAATGCCTGACTTTTACCTTCTAAAACCGCATCAGCCATGCCTCTTGCATAAAGTCTAATCGCTCTAGATGAGTCGTCGTTACCTGGAATGACATATGAAACATCATCAGGTGAATTATTAGTGTCTACAACACCAATAATAGGTATACCCAGCTTATTCGCTTCAACCACAGCACCGCTTTCATGGCCTACGTCGATAATAAAGATCGCATCAGGAAGTGCGGTCATATCCTTAATGCCGCCGATCGAGCGTTGTAATTTTTCATAGTCACGCTTATAACCTAATGCTTCTTTTTTATTAAACTTAAGCAAGCTTCCGTCTTCAAGCATTGCTTCGTAATCATTAAGACGCTTAATAGACTGTCTGACTGTTTTGAAATTTGTGAGCATACCGCCTAACCAGCGATGATTCACGTAAGAAACACCTGCACGAGAAGCTTCTTCTTTAAGAATTTCTCGAGCCTGTCTTTTGGTGCCTACAAAAAGAATACGTCCTTTGTTTGCGGCAAGAGTTCTGATGTATTTCAAAGCCTCTTGAAACATTGGCAATGTTTTTTCTAGGTTAACAATATGAATTTTATTTCTATCACCAAAAATGTATGGTGCCATTCTTGGATTCCAGTAACGAGTTTGATGGCCAAAATGGACCCCCGCTTCTAACATTTGACGCATAGTAACTGACATAATTGACTCCGTTGTTATGGGTTAAAAAAACATCACCTAATTACATCTATTTTCATAGACACCCTAACGTTAGGTAATGCAAAATTATTTCCTCAAAAACCTTGAAGAAGCGCGTTATAATAGCACGATAAACAAGTTCAAATGTAATCTAAACGCAGTAATCATGACAATACACATCAAAAATTCCCAAGAAATCGAAAAAATGCGTATTGCTGGTGCGTTAGCATCACAAGTACTTGATTATATTACGCCTTTTGTTAACCCTGGTATTACCACTGAAGAAATTGACAGGCTTTGTCATGACTTTATGGTCAATGTACAAAAAACGATCCCTGCCCCATTAAATTACGCACCAGATGGACACACCCCGTATCCAAAATCTATTTGCACTTCTATTAATCATCAAATTTGTCATGGTGTCCCGGGCCCAAAGGCACTTAAGGATGGTGATATTGTAAATATAGATATTACGGTTATTAAAGACGGCTTCCATGGCGATACAAGTCGTATGTTTCTCTTGGGAGATACTTCAATCCAAGCCAAGCGTTTATGTAAAATGACTTATGAAGCGATGTGGTTAGGTATTCAGCAAGTTAAACCAGGTGCAAAATTAGGTGATATAGGATTTGTCATTCAAGATTTTGCTGAAAAAAATGGATTTAGTGTGGTGCGAGAATTTTGTGGTCATGGCATTGGTAAGCGCTTTCATGAGGAGCCTCAAGTTCTTCATTATGGCAAGCCAGGCACAGGACTAACTCTCGAAGCAGGTTTGATTTTTACTATTGAGCCTATGATTAATGCAGGAAAAAGAGATATTAAACAAATGCCCGATGGTTGGACCATTGTCACCAAAGATCGAAGCCTATCTGCACAATGGGAACATACAATATTAGTTACTGAAACTGGCTATGAGGTCCTTACAGTTTCTGAAAAAACACCTGCTCCTCCAGCATTTGCTAATTAAATCTTGATTCAAAAAGAAATACTCAGCTTTAAAAAAGAATTGGCTTTAAATGAGTTAAATCTCATTAAAATATTCTTAAAAAAAAGAGATGGTCTTTCCTACCTCCAAAATCACTCACAGCTTATTGATAAAACTTTAAGTAAAATTTGGAAAGATCTTCAATTCGGCAATACCGCATCTCTCGTAGCTTGCGGAGGTTATGGTCGCCAAGAACTTTTCCCATATTCGGATGTTGATTTACTAATATTAATCCCAAAGAGTCGCAACAAACACCTAAGTCAAAAAATTGAACAGTTTATTAGTTTGATATGGGATCTTGGCTTACGAATCGGTCACAGCGTCAGAAGTATTAACGAAACAAAAATTGAAGTTAAAAGGGACATCACAGTACAAACAAACCTCTTGGAGAGCAGGTATCTTAATGGCGATAAAGTTCTTTATAAAAACTTACAAAAGATTATAAATGACACACTTATTCCTGAACATTTTTATCAAGGCAAGTTAAAAGAACAGGACCGTCGCCATCAAAAATATAATCAGTCTGCATACCAATTAGAACCAAATATAAAAGAAAGTCCTGGAGGCCTAAGGGATCTTCAGATGATTCAATGGATAGGCAAAAGCTGTACTAAAAGATTTACACCAGAAAAGTTGAATCAAAAAAAATATCTTGATAAGAAAAATTATCAGAAACTTATTAAAACCGATATCTTTTTTAAGAATTTGAGAATCCTTCTTCATGTCACTGCAAAACAAAGTGAAGATAGGCTGCTTTTTGACTATCAAAATGAGTTGGCATTACTATTAAAATACAAAAAAACTACTCATAAGAAGAGAAGTGAATTATTTATGAAGGATGTTTATGAGGCAATTAATTTTACAACTTTCATTAACGAAGTGCTCTTAAAAAAACTTAATCCAAAAGATACTAAGAACACAACTAAAATTACTGATAGTAAATTATTAATTATAAAAGATGATTATCTTGAAATAAATCCCACATTTCAAAATAAAGATATAACGCCATATATTTTTGATGTATTCATTATCTTTCAAAAATATAAACTCCTGAAATCATTAGGTCCGAACCTTCTCTGCCTCCTCAGCGATGCAGCAAATAAAATAAACCAAGTATTTCGAAAAGATAAGAGTCAGCAAGAAAAGTTTTTATCCATCCTAAAGTCAAATGATAAGGTCAACCGATCGCTTCGAATCATGAATAAATGTAATCTAATTGGCGCATATATTCCTGCATTTGGAAAAATAGTCAGTCAAATGCAGCATGATTTATTCCATATTTATACTGTTGATGAACATATCCTCAATGTCATTCAAAATTTAAGAAGGTTCGCAAAAGATGAGTTGAAACATGAGTTTCCCGATTGCTATGATTTATTTAAAAATTACCCGCATAAACATATTCTTTACCTTGCTGCGCTATTTCATGATATTGCAAAAGGAAGAGGTGGGGACCATTCCGACCTTGGGGCTAAAGATGTTAGTGAATTTTCAAAACTTAATCATTTGCCAATACATGATGAGGCGCTCATCGAATGGTTAGTCAAATCACATCTGATGATGTCTCACACAGCGCAAAAATTAGATTTGTCAGATCCGAGAGTTATTGAAGAATTTGCAAGAAAAGTTGTCAATAAAGAAAATTTAACTTCACTTTATCTATTAACAGTTGCCGATATAAGAGCTACAAGCCCGTATGTTTGGAACCAGTGGAAAGCCACCCTTCTTAAAAATCTTTTTAAATATACACTCAATCATTTAGAACATGACAACTTATCCCATGAAGATTCAATTGTAAAACGGAAGGAAAAAGCAGCTTTAATACTCAATACATATAATATCAATGATCATCACTACAAAGGGCTTTGGGAGAGTTTTGGTGGGAACTATTTTTACAAATATACAGAAGAAGAAATTGCATGGCAAACAAGGCTATTGTTTACTCATCCAACACCAAAAAAACCTATCATACGCGTTAGACATCGCTCAAATGGCGAAGGTATTGAGGTTCTTATTTATCAAAAAAATACAATGCATATTTTTAACAAGACCTGCAATTTTTTTGACGAAATCGGATATAACATAGTAGCAGCGAAGATATTCACAACTCAGCATAATTATGCCCTCAATCTTTTCGATTTGCTTGATGCGAATCCAAAAAATGTAAGTTACGAAGGCTTATTTAAATTTATAGAAAAAGAATTAATAAGTCGATTAGAAAATAGCAAAGAAACTAAACCAACAAAACTTTCGGAAAGAAGCCGACAAGCAACACACCACACTTTTGATACAAAAATTTCGATTTCTCAAGTTGAACAGTCTCCTATTTACCAGTTGGATATTATTACAGATGATAGGAGTGGACTTTTGAGCCTAATATCTGACCAATTATCAAAAGAGGATATATCTATCAATCAAGCAAAAATAAACACACTGGGATCGCGAGCTGAAGATACATTCTTAGTCGCATACAAAAATAACTTGAAAATGAATCAAAATAAGATAAATGATTTAGTTGAAAAATTAAAAGCTGTCATAGCGTGAGATCTCAATCACGTATAATCCAATTTCTACATACGATATTGTCATATGAAAATAGCAATTATTAGACGAAAGTTTACAGCCTTTGGTGGCGCAGAAAATTTTATCCTGAGAGCATCGTCTGGTTTAAGTCAGCTTGGCATTAATTTTTTTATCATTTCTGAGCTTTGGAAGCGAAATGCTCATCAATCAAAAAATATTCAGTGGATAGAAGCCAAGTCCCATGGCTTATTTAGATTCACTAAATTTATAAGATTCCAAAAATCAGTTAGAAAAATTATTGCTCTGAATAATTTCGACCTCATTCAGTCTCACGAGAGACTTACAGGGGTGGATATATATAGATTAGGAGATGGCATTCATGCAGCTTGGATCGATAGATTAAAAGAAATTAGCCCTTGGTATAAAAAAGCGTGGCTTTCCATAGACCCCTACCATCAAAAAATTATTCGTATCGAAAAAGAGATGTCTGAAGACAAAAATCTTTTTTATGTCGCAAATAGCGATCTTGTTAAAAAAGAATTATGTAATTACTACAAAGTACCGGAATCACGGATTAAAGTGATTGAAAATGGTATTGATACAAGGTCATTTCACCCCGCAACGGCTTCAAAGAAAGAAGCATCTAAAAAACAATTATCGCTTAACCCCAAATTACCTGTAGTACTTTTTGTTGGCTCAGGTTTTGAAAGAAAGGGTGCTTTTGAAATTGTTGCAGCCACTAAATTACTACCAAAATTTCAAGCCATCATTGTAGGTCAAGATAAGAAAATAAATCAATTAAGAGATCTAGCTCGCGGCCATAATATTCTTGTGACTGGACCCCAAAATAATATCCAAAAATATTTAGATGCAGCAGATATATTTTGCCTGCCCTCTCTCTATGACAGCTTTCCGAATGCAGCGCTTGAGGCGCTATGTTGCGGACTACCTATTGTATTAACAAAAGATGTTGGCTTAGCTCCTCACATTGAAAAAAATCTTGCTGGTGTCATTTGCAAAAAGAATAAACACAGTATTGCTGATGCTTTAATTAAAGCATGGGAGAAAAGAAAATTATTTTCAAAAAATGCTTTAAAAGCTGCTAAGACGTTTGAAATAAAAAGTAAAAACAAAGAATGGTTTCATTTATACAATGAATTATTAAAAAATAAAAAAATAAAAGTTTTACATACAGAATCTTCCTTAGGCTGGGGTGGTCAAGAAATTCGAGTGCTTACGGAAGCAAAGATATATTCTAAATACGGGCATGAAGTCATTATCGCCGCAGATAAAAATAGCATGATTGCAAAACGAGCACCCCTTTACGGTGTAAAGTGTGATGGTATTAATCTTCAAAAAAAGAGACTTGCTGATTTGTTCTCTTTAAGGAAGCTTATCAAGGAAGAGAGGCCAGACGTTATTTCTTGTCATTCAAGTACTGATCATTGGCTTTCAGCTTTAGCTCGATTAACCTTAAATATAAAACCCGCAATTGTAAGAACGAGACATATAAGTACTCATGTGCATAGAAATCTATCTTCCAAATGGCTTTATAACAAAGGTTGCGAATCGATCATGACAACGAGCGAATCTATCAAAGATGATTTAACTCGCGATAAGTTTGTTCACGCCCCTACTACCTCTGTCCCTACAGGTATTGATACTGATATATTTGTGCCTGGAAATAAATTAAAACAAAGAAAATTACTAAAACTTCCGCAGAAACATTTCATCTTTGGTATTGCGGCAACATTAAGATCATGGAAGGGACACAGCGATTTAATAGAAGCTTTTAATCTATTAAAAAATCCATTGTGTACGTTAATCATAATAGGCGATGGTCCACAAATGGAAAATTGTAAAAAACTGGCTAAAACTTCTTATTACCCTGATAACATAAAATTTATTGGTGATATTCAAAATATCGTACCCTACTTGCAAGCTATGGATTGTTTTGTGTTGCCAAGCTATGCAAATGAAGGCGTTCCTCAAGCATTGTTGCAAGCAATGTCTGTTGGCCTGTCTATTATTAGCTGTCCTGTCGGAGGTATTCCAGAAACTCTCAGGAACTACAAAAGAGCTCTATTAACAAAACCTAAGAGTCCAGAACTCTTATCAAAAGCAATGTTAAAGACTATGAAAACTACCAATACAAAACAAAAGAAAAATATACACAGGCCTTTTACGCTAGACATTATGTATAAATCATCTCTGGGAGTTTATGATAAAGCTATTAAGAACAGATTTGAAGTAGATTAGGTTGAAATAAATAGCGGAAGACGACTTACCCTAACTAAGAATATAGAACATCAAGGAGTGCTATTACTTTGAAGCCTCAATTGCTTGTTCAACATCCCCAATGATGTCATCAATATGCTCAATACCTACTGAAATTCTAATCAAATCTTCACTAACACCAGCCAGAACTTTTTGCTCTGGGGTTAATTGTCTATGTAAGGTTGATGCTGGATGGCATGCGAGTGATTTAGCATCTCCCATACTCAGTACTCTCAAAATTATTTGAAGTGCGTCAATAAATCTAGCTGCTGCCTCACTTCCACCCTTAATACCAAAACTGATGATGCCTGAAGCCTGGCCATTCGTTATTTTTTTACAAACATCATGATATTTATCGTTAGGCAAACCAGCATAATTTACCCATTCCACTCGTTCGTGTTTTTCTAGGTATTTGGCTAACGCAAGCGCATTTTGGCAATGTCGCTCCATCCTTACCCCCAACGATTCAAGCCCTAGCATGATTAAAAAAGCGCTATGAGGTGACAAGCAGGCTCCTGATTCTCTTAAAGGAACAACCCGACAACAAGCAATAAAGGCAGCAGGGCCAAAATGTTCTGTATATATAACTCCATGGTAAGACGGGTCTGGTTCATTAAGCATTGGATATTTCTTTGCTTCTTTAACCCAATCAAATTTTCCCGAATCAACAATGATTCCGCCAATCGTCGCCCCATGACCATCTATATATTTTGTAAGGGAGTGAATAACAATGTCTGCTCCAAAATCAATAGGCCTGCAAAGATACGGTGTGGCTACAGTATTATCGACAATCAAGGGGATACCATGTTTATGCGCAATTTCTGCAAACTTCTTTAAATCAATAATATTGCCTAAAGGATTGCCAATTGATTCGCAATAAATAGCCTTAGTGTTTTCATCTATTGCCTCATCTAACCCCTTAAAATCTGCGCCATCAACCATTTTCACAGTAATACCCTGCTTAGGAAAGCTATGCATAAAACAGTTGTATGTCCCTCCGTATAGCTGATTGGTACTCACAATATTATCCCCAGATCTTGCAATACACTGGATAGCATATGTGATTGCAGCCATACCAGAAGCGAGAGACAGTGCTCCAATACCCCCTTCCATTGCCGCGACTCTTTTTTCAAGTACATCATTCGTAGGATTACCTATTCTTGAATAAATATTTCCTTCGACCTTAAGGTCAAACAAGTCTGCGCCATGCTGCGTATCGTCAATGGTGAACCCTGAGGTTTGATAGATTGGGGTGTTTGCTGATTTTTGGTCATTTTTATCTGAATCATAACCATGATGTAGCGCTATTGTTTCGAGTTTCATAAGAGTATCCATTTAACTATCATTTGAAATCTACTGCTCCGTCATTAATTCTTGTCAATTTAAAAATTAGATAATCTAGGTAGTAATTTGAGTTGTAAAATTTATAAGTTCGACTAGGAAATTTGTCTACTGATCGCAATACATAATTTGCTTCTATTGATGGCTTTGATTCTTTACCTACGTATTTAGGAGTGCAACTCGCTAATCTTTTTTTCTCCATATACTTGAGTGTTCGGCAAATACGCTGACTAACTATTTCGCATCTAGCAGTCCAGCTAAAATTGATATATCCAGTATGTGCAAAAAGATTTGGTATCCCACTAAACATCATCCCTCTGTACCAACTCGTATCATTCATATGTATTTTTTTATCGTTCACTAAAATATCAATACCGCCTAGCAATTGCGCATTAAGACCTGTAGCCATAATGGTAAGATCACATTCAATAACTTTTCCATTTTTTAACTTAATACCATTTTTTTCGAAATTACTAATCTCTTGGTGCTCTACAGATACTTTACTTAGTTTTACAGCATCAAAATAATCATTATCTAAGCTACAAGCAGGCCGTTGATCCCAGTAATCATACGAAGGTATGTTAGTGTTATTGTAATAAGGGTAGCGAGCTATAATCATTTTTTTATATGATTTTTTAAAAAGCCTGCTATGAAAATAATCCATTAAGGTTTCAAACGATTTATTGCGACGTGTTGATTTTTCCTTACCATCTACATTTACAATCCACGCAGCACTTCGTTGAACTAATGTTACCTTCTTAGCTTCTTTTACAATTGCCGGTGCCATAGTAACAGCCGTGCACCCGCTTCCAATAATAGCTACACTTTTACCTTTAAACTCCACATCACCCCAATCTTGGGTATGTACAATCTCTCCTTGGTATTTGTTTTCATCTTTAAACTTGGGAAAATTAGGGGATGTATAATCACGCGAACCAGTGCAGCAAATAACATATTTACTGGTGAAATCATTACGGCTAGTTCTTGCTGTCCACTGGTTATCACTCCAGGATAATGATGTGACCTTTGTATCAAATAATATGTGCTCTCTGATATTAAACTTTTTTGCAGTATCAGTTAAATAGGCTTTAATGTCTCTTCCTTGAGCTACGATTGATCCCTGCCAAGGATTAAAGCTGAAACCGTAGGTATACATATCAGTGTCTGAACGAACCCCCGGGAACTTCATCTGATCCCAAGTTCCGCCAAGATCACTTCTTGCTTCTATGATCACATAACTAAGATTAGGGAAATTTTTTTGTAAGTAATATGCTGTTGTTATTCCAGCTATTCCAGAACCAATAATAACTACGTCTATTTTTTTCATCTTCAACCAATCAATTTTTACTATGAATGCAAAACGGGCTTAGTTATTTTCTATTTGAATATACTATTATTACTTACGTGTGACAAGTTCGATAGATCTTAGTTCAGTATACTAAAAATAGAATTTAATTGGTAACTAGAAGATTTTAATCATTTACCAATAAAACGGAGCCGCTCAGAATAAGAATAAAGATGTATGGCGGAAGAGGTGAGATTCGAACTCACGGAGGGCTATGAACCCTCGACGGTTTTCAAGACCGCTGCCTTAAACCGCTCAGCCACTCTTCCGGAGCGTGAATTCTATCATAACCTTTAATCATCTTGAAGGTCTGAATCGGGGAATAAAACGTCAGAAAATCCAAAATTACTCAAATCTTCAATTCTCATTGGATAAAGAACGCCATCTAGATGATCACACTCATGCTGAACAACTCGCGCATGAAAGTCACTCACTGTGCGATCAATTGGATTGTGATTCAAATCATAACCTTGATAGCGAAGTTTTTTAAATCTTGGCACTATTCCTCTCATGCCAGGAACTGAAAGACATCCCTCCCAACCCTCTTCCGTTTCATCATCAATTAAAATAAGTGTTGGATTAATTAAAATTGTATAAGGTACCTCTTCCGCATCTGGGTACCTTGGTGTTTTTTCTACGCCAAAGATAACAACCCTTAAGCTAATACCTATTTGTGGTGCTGCAAGACCTGCTCCATTTAAAGCATGCATCGTATCTTGCATATCCTCAATGAGATCTCTTAAAGCTTGGCTTTTAAAATCATGAACTGGCTCTGCAACTTTTAAGAGCAACTGATCCCCCATTTTTAATACCTGTTTAATAGCCATTTAATTTTTTAAAACGACTTCTTGAATCAACTTAACCACATCCGTCATCATTAAACGGCAGACATCATTATCACAAAGCTCATTAATGCTAGAGAATGAAATAGCGTCTTTACTCTGCCCTCTTCCTGCGGCGTGATTAACCACAGGACATACAGCCGCATAAGCCATATTGAGTTCTTTTGCTAGAACAGCTTCTGGCATTCCAGTCATGCCGACTATAGTTACTCCATCCTTCTCAAGGCGATTAATTTCAGCGGCTGTTTCTAATCTTGGGCCTTGAACAGCCGCATATACGCCATCAGCTATTAATGTATTTAAAGAAGATTGAGCGATATTAATAATAACTTTTCTCAAAGGTTCATCATAAGGATAAGTAAAATCAATATGCTTTACTGGCATTTCAGCGCCATCAAAATAAGTATTTTTTCGTCCATAAGTGTAATCAATGATCTGATTGGGAATACAGATAGTCCCAGGCTTTACTTTGTCGTCAATCACACCAACTGTTGCTACTGAAATTATCTTTGCAACACCGACTGATTGTAATGCCCATATATTGGCGCGATAATTAATTTCATGAGGTGGAATTGTATGCCCTGAACCATGGCGAGCTAAGAAAACAACATTTTTACCTGACAAAGTTCCAAAAATAAGTGGTTGAGATGGCTCTCCGTATGGGGTTCTGATAAGCTCGCGCTTCACAACTTTTAGCTCTTGGATTGAAGCCAAGCCAGTACCACCTATAATACCGAACATGAATCTCACCTTATCTATTAAAGATTTCTATTCTATAACATACTAGAGCTTATGAAGCCGACACAATCCATAATCAGCCGTTACAAAATCACTCAATCAAAAAACCATTATGAAAATTTTACCGTAGGGACTTTGGTGCTGGGAAAAGATTTACGAGAAGCAATCATCACTTTGTATGCATTTGCTAGACTTGGTGACGACATTGCCGATGAAGGAAATAAGTCAAAACAACAACGCACCAAAGAGATTCGATACCTCAACAATCATCTTAAAAAAATTGAATTTAACCAAAAAATTAAGGACGGGTATTTTAAAATATTACAAAAATTATATATCAAATATAAATTTAAAATCAATAACTTATATAGATTTATTAATGCATTTAATCAAGATATTAATTATAAACAACATGCTCGATTTAGTGGCTTAATCAGATATTGTGACGATGCTGCGAACCCAGCAGGTGAGCTCATTTTAAGTCTTGTAAAACAAGATAACAAAGAAAATATTCTTAAATCCAACGCAATTTGCACAGCATTAGCGCTTATTAATTTCGCCCAAGGGGTTGTGGAAGATTATGAAAAAGGCCGAATTTATTTTCCCAAAGAAGAAATGAAAAAATTTAATTTGAATATTGAAGATATACAACAAAGAAACTTTACAAGTCAGTGGGTAAAGTATAAAAAATATTGGGTTAAGCGGAATTATCAAATCCTCCAAAGAGGATTAGGTTTAGGAGAAGCTATAAAAGGTAAGCTTGGTATAGAAATACAAATGATAGAACATGCGGCACTTTTACTATTAAAAAGAATGGAAAGAAATAACTGTAATTTATTCATTAGCCCGCCTAAAATTAATGCATTAGATTGGATATTCATTTTTTTAAAAGTTGCACTGCGATCACTATGACCCCTATTGAATATTGCTACGAAAAAGTCAAAAAGAGTAAATCAAATTTTACTTGGGCTTTTTACTTTATCAGCAAAGAAAGACGAGACGCGCTCATATCACTTTATGCATTTTGCAGAGAAATTGATGACATTGTGGATGAGACTTTGGAGATCGAAGTAGCTACTGCAAAAATAAATTGGTGGAAAACTGAAATTAATCGTTTATTTCATGAAACGCCACAACACCCTGTCTCAAAGTCACTTTTAAAGTTTGTTCATATCTATGAACTTAATGAAGCCTATTTTATTGAGATGCTAGACGGTATGGAAATGGATCTAAAATTTAATCGCTACGAAAACTTTAAACAGCTTCAACTTTACTGCTATAGGGTAGCTGGGGTGGTTGGTATATTGAGTGTAAAGATATTAGGTTTTAAAAACCAAGGGACTTTGAAGTACGCACACGATTTAGGCATTGCCCTTCAACTAACAAATATTATTCGTGATATTGGAGAAGATGCAAGGAAAAATAGAATCTATATTCCGCTCGACGAACTCAAGGAATTTAATGTATCTGAAGATGAAATTCTAAAATTTCATGAAAGTATTAATTTATCAAACCTGTTGATGCATGAGATTGCGCGCGCAGAAGTGTTTTATAAAAATGCCTATCAAAAACTTCCTAAAGAAGATCTTAATCAGCAAATTCCAGGACTACTTATGGGGAAAATTTACGAAACATTACTTCTTGAAATTAAGAGAGATAAACCAGAGCAAACTCTCAATCGCAAAGTGTTGCTTCCACCACTCAGAAAAATACTCGTGATACTTTTATGCTTCTTTAAAAATAAACTTTATGCTTTGAGTAATTGAAGAGCTTGAGATAGGTATTCAATACCTAACACCTCAATCCCAGCAATTTTCTGTTTTGCGATATTTGCTTTTGGAATAATAGCTCGCGTAAATCCTAATTTAGCTGCTTCTTTAATCCTTTCTTGACCTCTTTGAATAGGTCTCACCTCACCTGCCAATCCCACCTCACCAAAAATGATTGCCTTTTGATTAATTGGCTGATCCTTAAATGATGAAACGATGGCACATAGAATAGCAAGGTCGACACCTGGCTCAGTGATCTTAACGCCCCCTACTGCATTCACAAAAACATCCTGATCGAAACATGCAATGCCACCATGTCGATTTAGCACGGCTAGCAACATAGAAAGTCGATTTTGCTCTAAGCCTACACCCAGTCGTTTAGGTGAAGCTCCATGCGCGTTATCAACAAGTGCCTGTATTTCAATAAGCAAAGGCCTCGTACCTTCTTGAGTTACAGTAATACACGATCCAGAAACCTCTTCATGATGATGCGATAAAAATAATGCAGATGGATTTGTGACTTCGCGCAATCCTTTTTCAGTCATCGCAAATACACCAAGTTCATTCACAGCGCCAAAACGATTTTTAAATGCACGCACCATTCTAAAGCTTGAATTTTGATCGCCTTCAAAATAAAGCACGGTATCAACAATATGTTCTAACACGCGAGGCCCTGCCAGAGAACCTTCTTTTGTGACATGGCCCACTAAAATCATACTGACTTCTAATTGTTTTGCGATACGAGTTAATTGTGCAGAGCACTCTCTGACTTGTGTGACGGATCCGGGAGCAGACTGCAACTCTTCAGAATAAATTGTTTGAATTGAATCAATAACAACCACATCGGGTTTATTTTTTTCAATCGACTGAATAATTTTTTCTAAATTAATTTCAGACAATATAAAAATATCTGAAACTTCGAGCTCTAGTCGTTTTGCTCGCATAGCAATTTGCTGCGGCGATTCTTCTCCACTAACATAAATCACTTTACATGGTGTTTGAGTTTTGTCATTCGTCATATGAGAAAGTGCTTGAATGAGAAGTGTTGATTTACCTATACCTGGATCGCCACCAATTAAAACCACACCGCCCGGAACAAAACCACATCCAAGCACACGATCAAATTCACTGATACAAGTCGTTCTTTTATAAACAGCTGACATTTTCACTTCATTTAGTTTTTTTAATTCTGAAGTTTGTGTCAAAGACGCATATCGGCTAGGCACGGAAGCTTCGATAATACTTTCTACCATCGTATTCCAAGTCATACAATGCGGACATTGACCTTGCCATTTGGTTGATTGGCCACCGCATTCAGTACAAACGTATGCAATTTTATTTTTAGCCATGGATAATTTCTATAGGAACTCTTTTTGAAGCCGAGATAGCGCAGAGCAATTCGTAACCAACTGTGCCAGCTTTTTCTGCAACATCATCAACAGGTATATGTTCCCCCCATAATTCAACATCACTTGAAATAGATGCTTGAGGTATGTTGGTGACATCAATATAGAGCATGTCCATTGACACCCTTCCTACAGTTGATGTTTTTTTTCCTTCTACATATACAGGCGTGCCGTTTGGTGCATGCCGCGGATATCCATCTGCGTATCCACATGCAACAACACCAATTCGCATATTATTATTAGCTTTAAAAGTTTCACCGTATCCCACTGAATCATCTTTAGATAAATTTTGTATCGCAATAATTTTACTTTTTAATTGCATGACAGGCTTGATATTGAGTGCGCTACTTTTTTGCCCCATAATTGGTGATGCCCCATAAAGCATAATGCCAGGTCGAACCCAATCAAGATGTGTCTTTTTAAAATTCACAATAGATGCAGAGTTTGCAACTGAATGAGAAAAATTAAAATGCTGTGCGATATCATTAAAGACAGTCAATTGCCAATCTATGCCCTTCGGCTCATCTGCAGTTGCAAAATGAGTCATCAGTGTGATCGATTTAAAATGAGATTTGTTTTGTAAAGTTTTAAGAATTTCTTTTGCTTCGTTAGGATTAAAACCTAAACGATTCATGCCAGTATTGATCTTGAAGTGAATGTCGATTGGGTGATTAAGTTTTAATTTTTCAATCATTTGTAATTGATGAAGATTATGAACTACAAGATTAAAACGCATTTTTGCTGCAATAGAAATTTCGTAAGATTCAAATGCGCCTTCGAGTAATAAAATATCTTGCTCAAAACCATGCTCCCTTAAATCAATGGCCTCATTTAAAGCAAGTACTGCAAAACCATCACTCTCGCTTAATCCTTGCGCAACATTAATAAGGCCATGGCCATAGCCATTAGCTTTCACTACGGACATGATTTTTGATTTAGGGGCTAATTGCTTAACAATAGCGAGGTTATGTCGCAGCGAAGTCTGATCAACAATTACCTTAAGAGGACGCATTTAGTCTATTCGTCGTAGGATTGAAAAGCTGGATTAGCAAAATTTTCAAAGCGTGTGTACTCGCCTAAAAATGTTAGTTTAACTCTTCCAATAGGACCATTTCTTTGTTTTGCAATAATAATCTCTGCAACACCTTTTTCGGGTGTATCAGGGTTGTAGACTTCATCACGATAAATAAAAAGTATTAAATCGGCATCTTGCTCAATTGCGCCTGATTCTCTTAGATCTGACATAACAGGTCGTTTATCAGGCCGCTGCTCAACACTTCGATTAAGCTGAGACAATGCAACGACTGGTACATCCAGTTCCTTTGCTAGCGCTTTTAATGATCGTGACATTTCAGAAATTTCCGTTGCACGATTTTCACTTTGTCGACCGCCGGGCGCTGACATTAATTGAAGATAATCGATTACGATTAACCCTAATTTTCCGCACTGTCTTGAGAGCCTTCTCGCACGGGCTCTAATATCAAAAGAATTTAAAGCAGCCCCTTCATCAATATGAATGGGCGCCTCATTAAGCTTGCCTAATGCATGTGTTAATCTTTCCCAGTCATCATCCTCTAATCGTCCTGTTCTCATCTTGTGCTGATCTAAACGACCCACCGAACCTAAAAGGCGCATCGTTAATTGGGTAGATGCCATTTCCATTGAAAATACGGCAACCGGCAGCCCTGTATCTAGGGCTACGTTCTCTGCCATATTAAGCGCCAATGAGGTCTTACCCATCGAAGGGCGGCCAGCTACGATCACAAGGTCACCAGGCTGAAGTCCTGAAGTCATAGCATCTAGGTCTGAAAACCCTGTAGGCACCCCAGTAACGTCACTAGCACCCGCGGTGAATAAATCATCAATTCTTTGAGCTACCTGGGGTAAGAGCTCTTTGATATCTTTAAAGCCTGATTGGTCATGCTTTTCTTTTTCAGCAATTTGGAAAATCTTTGCCTCTGCTTCATCAAGGAGCTGCTGAGCATCTCGTCCTTGAGGTGCAAATGCGCTATCAGCAATATCAGAACCCACCTCAACTAAATGTCTCATAATTGAACGTTCGCGAACAATCTCCGCATATCGACGTATATTTGCAGAAGTTGGAGTATTCTGTGCCAAGGAGCCCAAATAGCTAATACCCCCTACCGTGACCAATTCTGCATTTTTTTCTAAGGATTCGGCAACAGTCACAATATCGGCTGGGCTATTTTGCTCAACAAGCTTAATAATGTGTTGGTAAATTAAACGATGGTCTTGACGATAAAAATCATTTGGCGATACAAGATCTGCGATTTTATCGAGCGCTTCATTTTCAATCAGTAAACCACCCAATAAGGACTGCTCAGCCTCTATAGAATGAGGTGGTAATTTAAGGTTATTAAGAATATCGTCGGCCATGGATTAATTATAACGGAATAAAAAAAGGCTGCTCTAGGCAGCCTTTAAAAAAATAGATTGCTTTTTATTAAGCAGGTTCACCAATCACGTCAATTGAAATTTCAACTGTCACATCATGATGTAAAGCAATAGTTACCTGATGTTGGCCCACTGTTTTAAGTGGTCCGTTTGGCATACGAATTTCAGCTTTCACAACCTTGATATTTTTAGCTGTTAAGCCTTCAGCAATATCTGTGTTTGTAACCGAGCCAAAAAGTTTGCCATCAACACCTGATTTTTGCGTTACAGATAAAGTAAAGCCAGAAAGCGCTTTTGCTCTCTCTTTAGCTGCGTCAAGAAGCACCACTTGTTGCTTTTCAAGTTCAGCACGTTTTGCCTCAAATTCAGCCTTGTTTGAATCAGTTGCACGTTTAGCTTTGCCTTGTGGAATTAAAAAATTTCGACCAAAGCCGTCCTTAACTTTAACAATGTCACCAAGGTTTCCTAAATTAGCTACTTTCTCTAATAAAATAACTTGCATCTTGTAATCTCCTTAGTGCTTATCAGTGTATGGTAAAAGCGCTAAAAAACGAGCGCGTTTCACCGCAATATTGAGTTGACGTTGATAAATGGCTTTAGTACCTGTAATACGCGCTGGAATAAGTTTTCCATTTTCAGTAATAAAGTCTTTTAATAAATCAACATCCTTGTAATCTACTTCTTTAATGCCTTCAGCACTAAATCTACAGTAACGTCTTCTTTTGTACATTTCTCTAGCCATCATAAACTCCTATAGATATTCTATAAAATTAATATGGAAAATTAGCTGATTACTTTTTGCGCTTTTATTTCCAATAAACCCTTTTGTTTTAATTCTGTCGCCAATTTTTAAAGGTATCAATGCATCATTACCCATAATTTTTGCGCTTAGCTCACAATTGATTGTCAGTTTTAAATTTGCCTCAATCTGCTCCGAACTATGTTTTAACGTAAGATTAAGAGCTGGTATTCCTGCGGGTGTATAACGTACCGGATCCACATGGCACACTTCCCCAGAAATCTCTAAATAATTCAATCTAGATTAAGCTACAGCAACCTCAGGTGCAGCGCGCTCATCTTTATCAAGCACTGATTTTGATTTTTCTTCTTTCATCATAATTGATGGTGCAGTCACGGCTGTTTTTGTGCTCATAATCAAATGACGTAACACGGCATCATTGAACTTAAATGCATGCTCTAATTCTGCAAGCGTTTCAATGTCGCATTCGATATTCATCAGCACATAATGAGCTTTATGAATTTTTTCAATCATGTAAGCAAGCTGTTTGCGACCCCAATCTTCGAGGCGGTGGAGCTTTCCACCTTTGGATGTGACTAGAGATCTGTAGCGTTCAATCATGCCAGGCACTTGTTCGCTTTGATCAGGATGTACGATAAATACTACTTCATAATGTCGCATATAAATCTCCTTATGGTTAAAAGCTTTCAGTGATGCAACTCACTGTAAAGCAAGGTAGAAAGATCAAGTATTATAGGTGTTTTTTAGATTAAATCAATGACTTTTAAAGGTCAATTCGGTCCTTAAGCCCTGCCCCGTAAAGCCTTTCTTTAAGAAATTTTGCCTCATCTCGAAGTTGAGCCGCTTTTTCGAACTCTAAATTGCGAGCCGCCGTCTGCATTGTCTTTTCAATTTTTTGAATTTCTTTGGCCATCTGTTTTTCATTAAGATGGTCATAACGAGCTTCTTCTTTTTTGAGGGCTCGATTAAGATCAACCTCTGCCTTATCAAAGGTGCCCTCAATGATATCTTTAATCTTTTTAATCACCCCCACTGGCGTAATATTATTTTCCAGATTAAAAGCAATTTGCTTTTCGCGTCTTCGGTTGGTTTCATCAATTGCAATCTTCATGCTTCGTGTGATCTTGTTACCATAGAAAATCACTTGCCCATTGAGATTTCGGGCTGCTCTTCCTGCAGTTTGAATAAGCGAACGTTCAGACCTTAGAAATCCCTCTTTATCAGCGTCTAATACCGCTACTAATGATACCTCTGGGATATCTAAACCCTCTCTTAATAAATTGATACCTACCACAACATCAAACTTACCCAATCTTAAGTCGCGGATAATTTCAACACGCTCTACTGTATCAATATCTGAATGAAGGTAACGCACCTTAATTTGATGCTCAGTTAAATAATCAGTTAAATCTTCCGCCATGCGTTTAGTTAAAGTAGTCGCCAATACTCTTTCATTTTTTTCAACACGAATATTGATCTCGCTCAATAAATCATCCACTTGGGTATCTGCAGGTTTCACAGTAATTTCAGGGTCAATAAGTCCAGTAGGTCTTGCTACCTGCTCTACAACTTGCTCTGTATGAGTAGCCTCATAGTCTGCTGGTGTTGCAGATACAAAAATACACTGGCGCATCGTTTTTTCAAATTCTTCGAACTTTAAAGGTCGATTGTCCAGCGCTGAAGGTAATCTAAAACCATACCCCACTAAATTTTCTTTTCTTGCGCGATCTCCTTTATACATGCCCCCCACCTGAGGCACGGTGACATGGCTTTCATCAATAATCATTAAAGCATCTTTAGGTAAATACTCAATTAAAGTTGGGGGTGGATCGCCAGGATTTCTTCCTGACAAATGTCTCGAATAATTTTCAATGCCTTTGCAGAAACCTATTTCATTTAACATCTCAATATCAAAACGAGTGCGCTGTTCAATTCTTTGTGCCTCAACTAATTTATTAGCCTTAACAAAATAATCAGAACGCTCCCTTAATTCATTTTTTATTTTTTCGATAGCTCTCACTACTGTGTCTCGAGGCGTCACATAATGACTCGAGGGATACACAGTAAAATGTTTAACTTTTTTGTACATTTGTCCTGTGAGGGGATCAAAGAGCGTAATAGATTCAATCAAATCATCAAACAAAGTAACTCTAATTGCAGTTTCTGAATTTTCAGCAGGAAATATATCAATCGTATCGCCTCTGACTCTGAAAGCACCACGTGAAAAGTCAAAATCATTTCGATCATATTGCATGGACACTAACCGCAAAATAATATTACGTTGTAATAATTTTTCACCTTGCACAAGTTGCATGACCATGCCCTGATAATCTACAGGGTCTCCAATACCGTAGATTGCGGATACTGTCGCTACAATAATACTGTCGTCACGCTCAAGGAGCGCCTTAGTTGCAGATAGGCGCATCTGCTCGATATGCTCATTAATACTCGAATCTTTTTCAATAAAAAGATCTCGCGCAGGCACATAAGCTTCTGGTTGATAATAATCGTAATAAGATACAAAATATTCCACTGCATTATGAGGAAAAAACTCTCTAAATTCTGAGTAAAGTTGTGCAGCTAATGTTTTGTTAGGTGCCATAACAATGGCCGGCTTACCTGTTCTTGCAATGACATTTGCGATCGTAAATGTTTTACCTGAGCCTGTAACGCCTAAAAGTGTTTGAAATTTTTTTCCATCTACAATGCCTTTCGTTAAAAGATCAATAGCCTGGGGCTGATCCCCAGCAGGAGAAAATGGTTGAAATAACTTATAGGGACTGTTTGGGAATGTAAGTAACAAGATAGTGATATTCTACTTAAAAAAAGATTTAGAAAAGAAAATATGTGAAAACTAATAAGAACTTTTAATGCAGCATCCAGTCATTTAAATTTATACTTTTTAAATTCATCTTATGAACCCATTCTTTAAATTTATATCCTTTATCCTCGTCAGCGCCTTTTTCTATTCGGGAAATGCATGGTCATTAGATAAAGATCAATTAATGAGTTCATTTTTTAGCGTTGTCATGATTAGGGGTTATAACGATGCAGGCGGTCTTGCTTATGGGTCCGGTGTTGTAGTGGGTGATAATCAAGTAATAACTAATTGTCATGTGCTAAGAAAAACAAAACAACCTTGGGTATCTCAAGGAGAAGAAACCTACTCAGCAACAAGTGTAAAAGTAGATCATTGGCATGATTTGTGTTTAGTCACAACTTTTGGTATGGCCACTAAACCAGCTTTAATAGGTAAAAGTACTGACCTGAAAAAAGGTCAAGGAGTTATCGCTATTGGGCACTCGAGTGGCGCTCCTGTGGCCTTAACTTCAGCAGGCGTTGTAAAATCGACCTACGATCTAGATCAAGGCAAAGTTATTCTAAGTACGGCCCAATTTAGAATGGGTGCTTCTGGAAGCGGCTTATTTGATACAGCAGGAAGGCTTGTCGGTATTAACACCTTTAAAACCTCCGGAAAAAATTCTTTTTACTATGCCCTCCCCATTGAATGGCTAAATGCGCTCAAAAATAAACCCATTGAAACTACCTTTCCAGTTGTCGGTAAAGCCCTCTGGGAAGAGGAAGAGAATAAAAAACCACTCTTCCTTCAAATAGCAATTCCAACTATCAAAGAAGACTGGAAAAAACTATTAAATATATCTTTAGAGTGGACAAAAAAAGAAAATAATAATGCCGAAGCCTGGTTCGAGCTTGGTTTGGCAAATGAGCATCTTAATGACTTAAGTGCAGCTGAAACAGCATATCGCCGATCAGTTTTGTTAGATGACCAAAATACAGATGCACTTTTGAGGTTGGGTTTTATTGCCAAATCTAAAGACGACAAGAAGGAAATTAAGGTGATTCAAGAAAAAATTTCTAAAATTAATCCTGAGCTACTTGAGGACTATTACAAGCTCGTTGGGTGCTCTGTGACTTGCGAATAGATTAAAAGTCTATTTCAACTCAACTTCTTTTTGCGTAAAATAGGGTGATACATAAATCACCCCTGGATAAAAATTGTCATCCATAAAATTATCTGAATGTGTCAGACGTATCAAAGAATCTCCAACGCTTGCTATTACGGCAAAAGCTGCCCGCTATAAATCAGAAGGCAAGGATATTATTGGACTTGCAGCTGGCGAACCTGATTTTGATACACCCCAACATATTAAAGACGCTGCAAAAAAAGCAATCGACAATGGTTTCACTAAATACACACCAGTTTCAGGTATTCCTTCTTTAAAAAAAGCAATTGTTGAAAAGTTTAAGCGCGACAACAATCTCGACTACGCTCTTAGCGAAGTTATCGTTGGTGTAGGCGGGAAACAATGTATTTTTAATTTTTGTCTTGCAGTTTTAAACTCAGGTGATGAAGTTATTATTCCAGCACCCTACTGGGTATCTTATGCAGATATAGCTTTAGTTTCTGATGCTAAACCGATCATTGTTGAGTGTGGCATTGAACAAAAATTTAAAATGACCGCATCACAACTTGAAAAAGCAATTACATCCAAAACAAAACTGTTGATCTTAAATTCACCCTCAAATCCAACAGGTGCTGTTTATTCAAAAGAAGAACTGACATCGCTTGCAGACATTCTTGTTAAACACCCTCATATTTTAATTGGCACTGATGATATGTACGAGCATGTTAAATTAAAAGATATGCCCTTTTATAATATTCTAAATGTAAACCCAGCATTAAAAGATCGCTGTGTGATTATGAATGGTGTATCTAAAGCATATTCAATGACAGGGTGGCGCATAGGTTATGCAGCGGGACCGAGTTACATTATTAAAGCCATGGAAATACTTCAATCACAATCGACATCCAATCCTACCTCCATTTCCCAGGTCGCTGCCGAAGCTGCGCTTTCAGGAGACCAGGCATGTATGGATCCTATGATTAAAGCCTTTAGAGAAAGACATGCTTATGTCGTAAAAAGCTTTAATGAAATCCCTGGTTTGTCTTGTATCGAAGCAGAGGGAGCATTCTATGCTTTTCCTGACGCACGAAAAGCCATCGAATATTTATTCAATCAAAAGGTTTTGAAAGAAAAAACAGATCATGCTTTGGCTGATTACTTGCTTGAAAAAGAAGGCGTTGCAGTAGTGCCTGGATCTGCATTTGGTTCGGATGGTTATTTCAGAATTTCATTTGCAACTTCTATGGAAAATCTCATAGAGGCAATGAAACGCATCAAACGCGCGCTCTCTGTTTAAATGAGGGGTCAATTCAAGTATAATTTACACCTTGTTTAAGTTGACCTTAAAGCAATAACTGTTTTATGATCACTTTCTCAATTCCTCGATAGCTCAGCTGGTAGAGCAACGGACTGTTAATCCGTGTGTCCCTGGTTCGAGCCCAGGTCGAGGAGCCAAATTTAAAGAGCCCATGCATATGGGCTTTTTTATTTTAAATAGATAAGTTTGATATAACGATAATAAGTACCTTCTGCAACAGAGATTGCAAGCATTAAGCCCTCGCGACCATCTAGAAAACCAAGCCTTACAATATAAGTTCGAATAAAAGCCCATAAAGCATGAAGAATTGCTTTTTTAAGACTACCTTTTTTGCCTTTACTTTTAAGATCTTTAGCGCCCAAGCTTGAATAGACATTAATCTTTTTCAATACCATCTCAAAATCTCTATATGAATAATGAATTAAGGGCTGCAATAAATGGCCGATTTCATATTTACTCTCAAGATGTTCATGCACATGATGTTCCGAAAATTTAGCACTATCTTTTTTAAATAGTCTCTTTGTCCTATCTGGCTGCCACCCTGAGTATTTTATAAATCTAGAAACAAATAAGGATCGTCTAGGAACATCATAAACATTGAAGTCTGAACGATTAATTACTTTTAAAATTTCTTGTTTAAGTGCAGGTGTAATTCTTTCATCAGCATCTAAAGAAAATATCCATTCGTGCTTGGTTAATTGAATGGCCATATTTTTTTGCTGACCATAGCCTTTCCATGGCTTATTAAAAACTTTAGCCCCTAATTTCTTAGCAAGAGAAACAGTGTTATCGGAACTGCCTGAATCTAGAACAATAACTTCACTAGCGAAATTTGCACTTTTAATGCAATCAGCAATATTTTGAGATTCATTCTTTGTAATGATGATGACGGAAAGTTTAGGCATTAATGTAGTGACTAATGGTTAATTTAAAGGTAAATTATTTCGATAGATTATAACAACTAATAAAATCAAAAAATATAACTAAGAGAGTAAGGTTTATCGATAGTGAACATTAAAAAAGATGTAGTTTGTATTGGTGGCGGGATCATGAGCGTCACATTAGCCAGATTACTTCAAGAGTTAGATCCTGATTTAGATATTACCATTTACGAGAAGCTTTCTTCTTGCGCCCTTGAAAGCTCACAATCAATCAATAATGCTGGAACTGGTCATGCTGGCTTCTGTGAATTAAATTACACACCCATGAATAGGCAGCAACTTGTAAGTGTAGACAGAGCATTAAAGATAAATAGTGAATTTGAAGTCTCACTTCAGTTTTGGAGTTTTTTAACCAAAAAATATAAAAGCTTTAAGCCCAAATCCTTTATTACCCAGGTTCCTCACATAAGCCTTGTCAAAGGAGATAAAAATATATCTTTTTTAAAGAAAAGGTATGAGGTTTTAAGTAAAACTCTTCCATTCAAGGGAATGCAATTCTCTCGCAGTAAAGAAACCATTAAAGAGTGGGCGCCACTTATTGCTGAAGACTTAAAAGATAATATCGCAATGACAAGAGTTAAGTATGGAAGTGATGTAGATTTTGAATCACTGAGTCATCAAATGTTAAAGATTTTATCTTTAAATAAAAAATTCTCCATTCATGTAAATCACGAAATTAAATCAATATCACAGACAGATAATAAAACTTGGGATATAAAAATTTACTGTGTGAAGAGTAAAAAAATAATTTCAGTAAATGCAAAATTTATTTTTCTTGGGGCTGGTGGATCAACTATTCATTTACTCCAAAAAAGTAATATTAAAAATCAAATTGGCTATGCAGGCTTTCCCATCAATGGTGAATGGTTGATATGCAAGAAATCATCTATTACAAAAAAACACTTTTCTAAGGTTTATGGCTTAGCAGGCCCTAGGGCACCTCCAATGTCAGCGCCTCATTTAGACTTAAGGATTATTAATGGTAAAAGACAGCTTATGTTTGGTCCATTCGCAAGCTTCACATTTAAATTTTTGAAGACGGGCTCGTATTTGGATTTATTTAAATCAATTCGTATCCAAAATATTTTGCCAATGTTACATGTATTTATTTGCAATCTAAATCTTCTAATTTATCTAATTAAAGAGTCTGCTAGTTCATACAAAGATAAAATGAATGCATTGAAAGAGTTTTATCCTTTAGCTAACGAAAAAGATTGGAAGCTTGCATCAGCTGGAAAGAGGGTTCAGATCATCAAGCCTTATAAAAAAATTGGTGGCAAATTAGAATTTGGAACAGAAGTAGTTTGGTCAGACGACTTATCTCTAGCCGCGCTTTTAGGCGCCTCTCCTGGAGCCTCAACATCTGTTTTTTCAATGTTAAATGTGATTGAAAAAAGCTTTAAGGGAAGAATAAACTCTAAAGTTTGGAAGAATAAAATTGAAAAGATGGTGCCATCATACAATCAAGATTTAAGTAAGCAGCCATCTTTGTTCAATAAAACTCGACGATCTACTTACAAAACACTTGGATTTAAGATTTAAAACGTTGTCGTCTAATTTCTGACAATACAATCCCGCTAGCAACACTCACATTTAGACTTTCCACAGCGCCTAGCATAGGTATTTTAATTAATAAGTCACACACATCACGAGTGAGTCTCCTTAAGCCACTTCCTTCTGAGCCTAAAACGACAGCAATGGGGCCGCTTAAAGTTGATTGATAAAGTGATTCAGCGCCATCTTCCGCGGTTCCAACCACAAGCACACCTTGCTCTTTGAGTTGACGTATGGTTCTCGCTAAATTGGTGACCACAATGAAGGGTACTGATTCAGCTGCGCCTGAAGCGACCTTTCTCACAGTCGCATTTAATCCCACTGCTCGATCTTTAGGGGCTATCACAGCATGTACGCCCATACCATCTGCAACACGCAAACATGCGCCTAAATTATGAGGGTCTTCTACGCCATCTAATATTAGGAAAAATGGGGGTTCTTTAAGATCGCTCTCTAGAATATCCTCAACCGTCTTATAAGGAATTACTAAAGGGATAATTTTAGCTACTACACCCTGATGTTTTGCTTGCGATGCAATGCCATCTAATCTTGCACGATCAACCATGAGTATTCGAATATTATTGTCTTTAGCCAACTCAACAATTTCTTTAGCTCTTGGATCATTACGATCACTGTCCAAATAAATCTCTTGTATGCTTCTTGAAGACTGCCTTAATTGACTGATAATAGGATGAAAACCAAAAATAATCTGACTTTGAGACATATTATTTTGCTCTTGTCTTCTTCTTCTTACTTCTCGGTTGTCCAGATAACTTTGAGCCACTTTTATGCTTGGCAGGATGAGCTTTCTTTTTATGCGCGGCTTTCTCTTTAAAGAAATTTTTCGGTTTTCTATCTTTTAATGGGGGCTTTTGAACTTCTTGATGACTTTCAAGGCTAAAGTCAATTTTGCTAAGTTCCAAATCGACGCGCACTAATTTTACTTTTAATCGATCTCCCAAGCGATAAACGACATGCGATCTTTCTCCGACCATGGCATGCCTTGCTTTGTCATAAGTAAAATAATCGTTACCTAATTCTGTGACATGCAACAAACCTTCAATATAAATACCATCAATAGACACAAATAAACCAAAACTTGTTACACCTGCAACAGTGCCTTCGTATATCTCTCCAATTTTATCTTGCATGTAATAACACTTAAGCCATGATGAAACATCTCGCGTAGCATCATCAGCTCTTCTTTCTGTCATTGAACAATGTTGGCCAAAAACATGCCAATTTGAAGCAGGCATTGTCTTCTTTTGTAAAGTAGCTTTAATGGCACGATGAATTAAAAGGTCAGGGTATCGGCGTATCGGAGAAGTAAAATGTGCATAGGCTTCATAAGCTAAACCAAAGTGGCCATTATTATCTGGGCTATATACAGCCTGTTGCATCGACCTTAATAAAACTGTTTGTAATAAATGTTCGTCTGGCCGGCCTTTAATTTTTTCAATTAACGCAGCATAATCTTTAATTGATGGCTTACTACCACCAGTTAACATAAATCCAAATTCAGCCAAAAATATTTGTAAATTTTCTAAGCGCTCTTCGGTTGGGCCTTCGTGAGTTCTATAAAGCGCTGGATGTTCATGTTCAATCAAGAAATTAGCTGCACATACATTAGCAGCTAACATGCACTCCTCAATAAGACGATGTGCTTCATTTCGAATCACAGGCTCAATACGATCAATTTTTCCTTGGTCATTAAAAATCATAATGGTTTCAGAGGAGTCAAATTCAATGGCGCCTCTTATATGCCTTTGTTTGGTAAGTATTCTATATACCGACTCAAGATTTTTAATGTGTGGAATGATAGATTTATATTTTTCTGTCAGCTCAGGTGATGTCTCTTTCAATAATGCGCTTACATCCGTATAAGTCATACGAGCTTTTGACTCCATAACCGACGGATAAAATTTATAAGAAATAACTTTTCCATGGTCATCAATGATCATGTCACAAACCATACATAATCGATCGACGTGCGGATTAAGTGAGCATAGGCCGTTTGATAAAGCCTCAGGCAACATTGGAATCACTCTTCTTGGAAAATAAACTGAATTGCCTCTATCAAAAGCTTCTTTGTCTAAAGTATTATCGGGTTGCACATAAAAACTTACATCAGCAATAGCTACAATTAAACGCCAATTTTTATCAATACTTTCCGCATAGACTGCATCATCAAAATCCCTTGCAGTTTCTCCATCAATAGTAATAAGAGGTAAATCACGCAAATCGATTCTTCCCTTAAAATCATTTTCTGATACTTTTTTAGAAAAAGACTCTGCAATGCGAATTGTATCTTCTGAGAAACTGTAAGGAAGTTGATGTTTTCTTAAGGCAATCTCAATTTCCATACCGCTGTCTGCATAATTACCAAGAATTTGAACTACCTTGCCCATAGGTCTTGATTTGAATGAAGGTTGAGCAGTAATTTCAATGACAACTATTTGACCAGGTTTAGCGCCCATATCAAGGTGATATGGAATGAGAAAGTCTTGATTAATTCTCTTATCTTCAGCTGCAACGATCGTAACGCCCTGCCCTTGAACTACCCTACCCACTAACGTTTCATTCTTTCTTTCAAGAATCTCGATCACCTTACCTTCAGGTCGGCCTTTCCTATCTTGCCCTACAGTCTGAACCATGACACGATCATTATGAAGGACCTGCATCATCTCCCTAGAAGACAAGAAAATATCATCTCCTCCTTGATCTGGAATAAGAAAGCCAAATCCATCGGCGTGGCCTTGTATGCGCCCTGCAATAAGATTTAATTTTTCGGAAATGCAAAAATCATCTTTACGATTACGCATAATCTGACCTTGTCTCTCCATTGCTCGAATACGTTTATTAAATGCTTCAGATTCATCATCAGCAATTTCAAGCAACTCAGTAAGCCTTAAAATTGAAAGAGGAACACCCTGATCAGCCATGATCTTTAAGATTAATTCTCGACTTGGAAGGGGTTTTTCATAAAACATAGCCTCGCGTTCTTTTTGAGGGTCGTCTTGTCTTATAGATTTATTTTTTTTACTCATATGTGCGTCATTGTGACATTAAATTAAGAAAACATAAGATGCTTTTAATCCAAAGCATACAAATGTGGAAGATTTCTACCTAAACCCTTGCAATCTAAGCCGTATCCAAATACAAACCTATTGGGCACTTTAAGGCCTATAAAATTTGGGAAATAAGATTTTTCTTTTGCTATCTCTTTATCAAATAACACAGCGGTATAGATGGCTTTGGCTTTCATTGCTAAGCATGTAGCTGCAATTTCTCTAAGAGTAATACCTTCATCCAAGATATCGTCAAGAATCAAAACAGTTTTACCTTCAATGTCTATTGGCGGCTTTACAAGCCAATGAATTGGACCGCCAGTCAAAGAGGCTGCATAGCGCGTTGCGTGAATATAACTATATTGAATATTCTTTTCTAGGCGAGGTAAAAGTTGGCCTGCAAAAATTAATGCACCATTCATCACACATAAAACGTATAGATCGTCTGTTTTAATTGTTTGATTAACTTGATCTGCAATGTTCTTAATTACTGTTTTTATTTCAATTTCTGAGTAGATTACAGAAGATTTACGAATTAATGCTTGAATGGTATCCATCAACGAATAAACTGCATCATGATGCTGATTTTAGAAATTCTGTGAATTCTTTTCCGATTTCTGGATGTTTTTTTGAAAATTCAATATTGGCTTTTATGAAACCCAATTTGTCACCACAATCATAACGCTTACCTTCAAATAAATATGCAAAGATAGCTTGCTGGCCAAGCAACATCTGAATAGCGTCAGTGAGTTGGATCTCTCCGCCCTTCCCAGGTTTAATTTTTTCTAAACAATCAAAAATTTCTGGATTAAATACATAGCGACCAATGACACCCAGAGTGGATGGAGCATCTATTGGCTGAGGTTTTTCTACAATTGAATTAATTTTGTATAAATTATTTTTAGAGTCCCCAACATCAACAATGCCATATTGCACCGTTTTTTCTTTTGGGATGTCTTCAATGGCAATGACTGATGATTGTTCTTTTTGATGCTGCAAGATCAATTGTTTTAAAACTGGCGTATGAGCATCAGTTAAATCATCAGCCAATAAAACAGCGAATGGCTCATCATTAATAATTGTTTTTGCTTGAAGAACGGCATGACCTAAACCTAAGGGTTCTGATTGTCTGGTGTAGATACATTTCACATGAGAAGGAATGATGGATCGAATAGACTCCAATAGAAAGTTTTTATTGGATGCAATGAGGCTAGCTTCAAGCTCAACATTCTTATCAAAATGATCTTCAATAGATCTTTTGTTGCGACCCGTCACAAAAATAAGCTCCGTAATGCCGGATTGAATTGCCTCCTCAACTGCATATTGAATTAAAGGTTTATCCACAACAGGAAGCATCTCTTTTGGGTTAGCCTTTGTTGCAGGTAAAAAGCGCGTACCGAGGCCTGCTACTGGGAATACAGCTTTTTTAATCGCTTTCATAGGTATAACATCACTTTCATAGGCTTTTATTTTTTAATATTTAACTTTAAATTGTATACATAAGTATATGTATTAATTATAAAATTAAATTCCACTTCTTCTTTTCTTCATCATCTAACTTCTTAGCCTCCACCCAGTATGATTTTTGGTTGGTAATCTCTTTCTTCCAAAAAGGGGCATCCGTTTTTAGAAAATCGATAATAAAATGACAGGCCTGAAACGCCTCTTTTCGGTGTTTTGAAAATACAATAATACCAACAATAGGCTCACCTACTTTCAATTTGCCATATCGATGCACAATATAAACATCATCTAAATTCCATCGTTGAGATGCTAATAATTCAATATCTAATAATGCTTTTTCAGTCATACCAGGATAGTGCTCTAATTCAAGCACGTCCAACTTATCCTGCTCCAGATCAAAATCTCTCACATAACCTTCAAAGGTAACTGAAGCACCGCTATTATGTAGTTTTTTTAGTTTTTGGGCGATGGTGTATAAATCAAATAGGCCTTCTTGAATATGCACTGTCATAATCAACCACCTGTGATAGGAGGGAAAAAGGCAACTTCATCATTGGCTCTAATCGCGTGACCATCTTCTACTATTTCCTGATTGACTGCCATTCTGATTGACGAAACCTCACTAAAGGTAGTATGCCAAGCACTACCCCTACCTTTTAAAAAATCTACTAAGTCAGCGACTGTTTCAATACTGCTCACGAGATCTATTTCTTCTCGATCAACACCAAGCGCTTCCCTCACTTTTGCAAAATAAAATAACTTAACTCTCATCTTTATTTTGCTCTTCTTGTTTTGCAAGCATTTCTTCTTCAAATTCTAATAGCGCATTCGGATCATCTTTCAATTCCACGCGTTCAATTTGAGAAAAGCGTCTAGATATTTTTTGACTTGTGACATGAACATCTTGAGCGTGCTCATGAGCTTGCCTGATGTTGTCAGCTAATTTTTTCATACGCATATCGAATCGCTCAAATTCCTGCCCAAGTCTTCCAAGCTCCGCTTTAATGATATGGACTTGTTTGCGCGTTTCAACATCTTTTAATACAGCTCTTGCAGTATTCAGCACAGCCATAAGTGTTGTAGGGGATACAATCCATACTCTTTGACTCATTGCCTCCTCTATCAAATCAGAGTGGTAAGCATGGATCTCCGCAAAAACGGCCTCAGCAGGAATAAACATGACCGCGCCATCTGAAGTCTCATTGGAAATAATATATTTACTCGCGATATCATGAATATGTTTTTTGATATCAAGCTTAAACTGCTTTTGCGCATTTTTAATTTCATCTGGCGGTAAGCTGGTATCCAGCATTCTTCTATAACTTTCCAATGGAAATTTAGAATCAATTGCAACACTGCCTGTTGGTTCAGGTAAAAATAGAACGCAATCTGCTCGATTGCCATTCGATAATGTATGTTGCATTGAAAATGCGTCGGGTGGTAACGCATTGCGAACAAGACCTTCAAGCTGCACTTCACCAAATGCCCCTCTAGATTTTTTATCGCCTAGCAACTCCTGAAAGCTCACAATATTGCTGGTGAGGCCATCGATCTTTTTTTGCGCCTCATCAATCGTAGAGAGTTGTTTCATCACGCGATCGAATGTATCGTTAGTTTTTTTAAAGCCCTCTTCCAAACTTTCTTTAACCTTGCTATCAATATCTTGTAATCTCATATTAAGCAAATTTTTCAATTGGTTGGTGGCGTTATCCATGGTGTCACGAATAATTTCACCTTGTATCTTTCCTTGTTCGGAAAATGTCACGTTAAGACGATCGGTCAACTTATTTAAACTATCGTTCAAACCTACAATCATTTCCCGATGTTTTTCTTCAAGCGCCTTTAATGTTCCCGCTTCAGGAGATTGGTTTTGAAAGCGCCATAACAAATAGGCAGCTAAAGCACACAGGAGAACGAGAAGAATCAGAATAAAATTAAGCATACATCGATTATAACGGATGTTTTTTTAAGGTTTTTATAAGATTAACCATATTAATAATCATGTATTTCTGTCGTCGGAAAACGTGCTTTTAATTTACCGAATTCTCCTTCGGGAAGCCTTATCGAAAGACTTACTTTTTCATCAAAAACTTTATCTAAAATACTTCCATTCATTGAATAAATTACATGAGTATAGTTATCTAACTCATTGTAATTTATAGTTAATTTTAATTTAATATATTCTACATATGGCTCAATGACGGAATGAGCTAAAGCAAGTTTTCCTGTACCACCATAAGCCCTTGTGAGGCCTCCTGTGCCTAAATTAATGCCGCCATAATAACGAATTACGCCAATTCCTCCACCCACAATTTGGTGGACATCGATCAATTGCAATAGAGGTTTACCAGCTGTACCTGAGGGCTCCCCTGCATCAGAGTAATAAGGCTCAAATCCATGGTCTGTTTTGAGTTGATAAGCGAAAGCTAAGTGACTTCCATGGGGATGTTCTCTAGCTATGGATTGTAGGGTACGCAAAATATCATGTTTTGTTTCACCTATGAAGGTATATCCAATAAACCTAGACTTTTGAATCGTTTGTTCTTGTGATGCAATACTTTTAAAACAATTCATTCCCTCAATTCAATCCTTCGATAAGACCTTGTGCATTTACAATTATATTTTCACTTGCGGGGACTTTAGGAAGGCCTGGGATCGTCATAAGATCCCCACAAATCGCCACTACAAAACCAGCGCCTCTTGATAGCCTTAATTCTCTTATCATGAGTGTATGATTTTCAGGGGCACCATGTGCTTTAGGATCACTTGAAAACGAAAAAGGCGTCTTCGCAATACAGACAGGAAAGCTTGAATAGTTTTTTTCAAGCAATAATAGTTTTTGTAAGGCGCTTTCAGAAAACTCAACTTCTTTTGAACGATATAATTTTAAAGCGATTGTAGTAATTTTTTCTTTTAAACTTAAATGATCTTCATATAAAAATTTACAAGATTTAGGTTTTGCTAATTTTTCTAAAACAGCATTAGCTAAATCCTTAGCCCCTATAGCGCCATCCGACCAATGCGAACAAAGGATTGCTTTAAATCCCAACTTATCTATTGCGCTTTGAAGCCATGTCATTTCTTTTTCTGTATCAGAATTAAATTTATTGATTGAAACTACGACATCAAGTCCAAAATGTTGTGAGCAATTTTCGATATGACGCTTTAAGTTATTAAACCCAAGTTCGAGTGCTTTTAAGTTTTCATGATTTAATTCAGGAACGCTGATACCACCATGAAATTTGAGTGCGCGAATGGTCGCGACTAAGACAATAATGTCAGGCTTGATACCCGACTGTCTACATTTGATATCAATGAATTTTTCAGCGCCTAGGTCTGCACCAAAGCCTGCTTCTGTCACCACATAATCAGCTAATTTCAATGCCGTTTTTGTGGCGATGACTGAGTTACATCCATGCGCAATATTAGCAAATGGACCGCCATGAATAAAAGCTGGTGTCCCATGCAATGTTTGAACCAGATTAGGTTGAAACGCATCTTTCAATAAGGCTGTCATTGCGCCTTCTGCTTTTAAGTCCTTTGCACAAACAGATACGCCATCTTTTCTTTTTGCAACTTCAATCTCTCCTAGTCGATATTGAAGATCTTCTAATGACTCTGCTAAACAAAGAATGGCCATTACTTCACTTGCGCTTGTAATATCGAACCCTGTATCTCGATGATTTTGCCCAAGCTTTAATTCGACATGTCTTAAAGCACGGTCATTCATATCAAGGCATCGCTTAAAAGAAATTTGGTTGGTATCAATATTGAGTGCATTGCCGTGATGTATATGATTGTCAATCAAAGCTGCTAAAAGATTATTAGCAGATGTAATAGCATGAAAGTCGCCTGTGAAATGTAAATTAATATTATCCATAGGTGCCACTTGCGCATAACCGCCGCCTGTTGCACCCCCTTTCATTCCAAAGACGGGGCCTAAAGAAGGTTCGCGAAGACACGCGACTGATTTTTTACCAATTAAAAAAAGTGCATCAGCCAAACCAATCGTGGTGGTTGTTTTTCCTTCGCCTGCAGGAGTAGGACTCATGGCAGAAACTAGAATTAATTTAGCTGTCTTGGGTTCTTTTAAGGTGTTGATGAAAGAAGGCTTTAATTTAGCTTGATACGGACCATAAAAATTTAAGTCGTCTATTTTGATATCAAGTGACTTGACTATCTCATCAATCGACTTTAATGGTGCTGCTTGGTTAATTTCTCCATCAGATTTCATAAAGCCTCCAATTAAATATTTTCCTGATCTAACATAAGTTTCTTAACGATCTGTTTTGGATATTCTGGTATAAACATTTCAATAAAATCATACATGAAACCTCTTAAAAATACGTCGCGCCTTATACCTAGATAGGTTGTACTTGTAGGAAATAAATGACTCACGTCAATACTTACTAGACCCTGGTCTCTTTTAGGGTCGTATGCCATTTGCGCAATTAATCCTACGCCTAAACCCAGGTTTACATATGTTTTAATCACGTCAGCATCAATCGCTGTTAGGACAATGTTGGGCGTCAAGCCCGCATCGTGAAAAACTTTTGACACAATCGTGCTACCTGTAAAAGCATAGTCATAAGTAATGATGGGATAAGTGGCAAGCTTAGCGAGCGTCACTGTTTTTTCTTTAGCAAGTGGGTGTTTTGCTGGCATCACTAAACAACGATTCCATGTGTAGCAGGGCAAGCAAAATAATTTATCATTATGACTTATGGACTCGGTCGCAATACCAATATCAGCCTCACCTTTCACAACCTGATCAGTGACTTGTGTCGGGTTTCCTTGGTGGATATTAAGTTTAACATCAGGATATTTACTCATAAAAGCTTGTACTACATTTGGAAGCTTATATCGTGCTTGCGTATGCGTTGTTGCTATAGTTAACACACCAAGGCTTGATTGACTGAATTCTTCGCTAACTTGTTTGATGCTTTTGATTTCTCGTATGACTTCATTGATACGTTGGTAAACATGTTGCCCAGGTTCGCTAAGGCCTACTAAACGCTTTCCATGTCTTAAGAAAATATGGAGGCCCACTTCCTCTTCTAAGAGTTGGATTTGTTTACTAACCCCTGGTTGAGATGTATGCAGAGCTTCTGCGGCTTTAGAGATGCTAAAACCATTTTTGACCACCTCATGAATACAGCGCAACTGTTGGAGCTTCATGTCTTATTCCAATATAACTAAAAGGTATAACGGTAGAATATTATATTATTAATTAATAATATCAAAATTTGCTATATTCACGTTCACTTTAGCACCAAAAAGCTAATTTTTGATAGGGGGTCGTCATGGATATTGGGTTTATATTATCAGGATTTATAGTAGGTCTTCTTGTAGGATTAACAGGCGTTGGCGGTGGTTCATTGATGACGCCTATCCTTGTTTTATTTTTCCATATTAAACCAGCGCTTGCTGTAGGCACGGATTTACTTTATGCATCAGTGACTAAGTCTGTTGGTATTTTTGCCCATGGTAAATTGGGCAATATTGACTGGAAAATTGTCAAAAGGCTCATGTTTGGCAGTATCCCTGCATCAATTTTAACGACGTTCTATTTAAAACAGATTGATATAACATCCACAGGGGCTGTCGATATCATCAAATTTTATCTGGGTATCGCCCTATTGCTCACTTCTATCGCTGTGATCTTTAGGCCTTATCTTATTGAAAGATCAAAAGTCACCCTTTTAAAATCAGATAATGCCATCGCAATCGCAACTATTCTCTTAGGTTTAGTCCTAGGTGGCATGGTAACCCTAACTTCAGTAGGTGCAGGCGCACTTGGTGTCACAGCTTTATTACTGATCTACCCTAGAATAGGCATTACAAAAATTGTTGGAACTGATATAGCGCATGCGGTACCATTGACACTTGTTGCAGGACTTGGCCATGTCAGTCTAGGCACCGTCGATTACTCTCTTCTAGGTGTGCTTTTGATCGGCTCAATTCCAGGTATTTATATTGGTAGTCATTTAAGTTCTAGAGTCAGCGAACAAACTGTCCGCTATGTATTGGCTTTAATCTTAATCTATGTTGGCCAGAAATTTATTTTTCATTAAGTATTAAAAAAATTATGTATCAATACGATAATATCGATCAAACCATTGTCAATGAGCGAGTTGCACAATTCCGAGATCAGACATCACGCTACTTAAGCGGCAAGCTTACCGATGATGAATTTAGACCACTTCGTTTGCAAAATGGTCTTTATATTCAACGTCACGCACCTATGCTTCGTATTGCGGTTCCTTATGGTCTTTTGTCATCAAAACAATTACGTAAGTTAGCAGACATTTCAGATCGCTTTGATCGAGGTTACGGTCACTTTAGTACGAGACAAAATCTACAACTCAATTGGCCTAAGTTGGAAGAGACGCCTGATATCTTAGAAGAGCTTTCTAAAGTTGAAATGCATGCTATTCAAACATCAGGTAATTGTATTCGTAACATTACGACTGACCAATTTGCAGGTGTGGCGCCTGATGAAATTATTGATCCAAGAGCGATTGCTGAAATCTTAAGACAATGGAGCACCTTCCACCCTGAGTTTTCGCTACTACCTCGTAAATTTAAAATTGCAGTATCAGGTAGCCTTCAAGATCGTGCGATTGTTCAAGCCCACGATATTGGCCTTGAATTTTATTATGATCAAGAGCACAAAATGGCTATTCGTGTATGGGTGGGTGGAGGCTTAGGTAGAACCCCTATTCTTGGATCTATTATCCGTGAACATCTCGAGTGGGAGCATGTGCTTACTTATTGCGAAGCTATTATTCGCGTCTATAACCTCCATGGAAGGCGAGACAACATCTATAAAGCGCGCATTAAAATTTTAGCGAAAGCTTTAGGTATTGAAGAATTTAAAAAACAAGTGGAAGCGGAATGGCATCATTTAAAAAATTCACCAAATACCATTAATGAAGCTGAATTAAAACGCGTTGCAAAATTTTTCACAGCCATGCCTTATGAAGAATTAAAAGATCAAGATGATGCCTTTAATGAGGCTATTCAAAATAATAAAGCTTTTGCATCTTGGGCAAAACGCTCTGTTCATCTTCACAAACAAAAAGGTTATCGAGCTATTACCTTGTCCCTAAAACCGCATGGCTTAGCTCCAGGTGATGCGACCTCAGACCAAATGAGAATTGTGGCTGAACTTGCAGAGCAATATAGCTTTGGTGAGCTTCGTGTATCGCACGAACAAAATCTGATTTTAGCAGATGTTAAATTACAAGATATTTTTAAAGTTTGGGAAAAAGCAAAGGCTCATCAATTAGCAACGCCCAATGTTGGTCTTTTAACAGACATTATCTGTTGCCCTGGCGGTGACTTTTGTTCACTTGCTAATGCCAAAAGCATTCCGATTGCAACGTCTATTCAAGAAGCTTTTGATAATCTCGATTACCTGCATGATATTGGAGAGTTAGAGCTTAATATTTCAGGCTGTATGAACGCATGTGGCCACCATCATGTTGGCCATATCGGCGTATTAGGTGTAGATAAAGATGGCTCTGAATGGTATCAAGTCACTATTGGTGGCAAACAAGGCAATGATGCAAGCTTAGGTTCCGTGATAGGTCCCTCTTTTGCTGCCGAGGAAATGCCAGGGGTTGTAAAAAAACTTATTGATGTTTACATCAAACATCGCAATCCTGAAGAAGGATTTATTGATACGGTAAGACGCTTAGGTGTGAATCCTTTTAAAGAGCATGTGTATGCATAATTCACAACTCATTCTTAATCAGTCTATTGTAGAAGACGAATGGATATTTGTAGCACTTCCTAGTGGTAATGAAGAAGTAAAAAAACAAGCCGGTAAAGTTGTTTTATTCAAATTAACTGGTGAATCACTTCCTACGGATTTACAAATTAATGAAACAGCTATCCCGCAAGCTGGAAAAATTATTTTGCCATTAAGTGTATATCTAAAAAATCGCGATACGTTGCAGGTAAGAGTTAAAAATAAAGAAATTGCATTGTGGGTAGCGACACATGAAACCTTAGATGCTTTATTAGTTCTAGAAAAAGACATTAATGTATTTCCACTGATTGCTGTATTTGTGGAACGATTTCAAGATGGGCGTATATTTTCATTAGGTAACTTACTTCGCACACGTTATCAATTTAAAAATATATTGAGAGCTTTTGGAGACGTCTTACAAGATCAATTGTTTTACTTAAAACGTTCAGGGTTTGATAGCTACCTTATTAAAACTGGAAAAGATGCTAATGAGGCATTAAAAGCACTTCAGTCTTTCAGTGATCCATATCAAGGCGCAGTTGACGTTAAGGAGCCTATCTGGAAAAGGAAGGCGCGTTCATGAGCATTCAACCTATAAAGCTTACTAAAAAGCATATCGATACAATCGATATCAATGATGCACTTAGAAAAACGATTGAGGGAAAATCACAAAAAGTCATTTCACTGATTCAAAAGAATATTGAAGAACTCCATTCTGTTGCTTTTGCAAATAGCTTAGGTGCAGAAGATATGGTTCTTGTTGATCTCATCCGAAGAAATAAACTGAATGTTGAGATTTTTTCGATTGACACAGGAAGGTTGCCTTCTGAAACCTACAATTTGATTCAAGAGGTAGAAGATAAGTATCAATTCAAAATCAAACTTTATTTTCCTAACCAAGAAAAAGTGGAAAGCTATGTCAATGTTTATGGCATCAATGCTTTTTACAACTCCCTTGATTTAAGAAAATCGTGTTGTGGTATTCGAAAAGTTGAACCCTTAAAACGCGCTTTAAAAGATAAAAAAGCTTGGATTACAGGCATGAGACAAGAACAATCACAAACCCGATTGACATTAAAAGAAGAAGAGTTTGATGAAGCCCATCAATCTCAAAAATTGAATCCATTAAGCTCTTGGAGTGAACTTGAAATTTGGGCTTATATCAAAGTTAATGAAGTGCCTTATAACGCACTTCATGATCAATTTTATCCAAGTATTGGTTGTGCTCCTTGTACGCGACCAATCTCTGAAGGTGAAGATATTAGAGCCGGACGCTGGTGGTGGGAAGATCCTCAAAATAAAGAATGTGGACTGCACGTAAAATAATATGACAACACTCTCAAATTTTACGCATCTCGACTGGCTAGAATCTGAAGCGATTCATATCTTGCGAGAAGTCGCTGGCCAATGCAGTAACCCAGTATTACTTTTCTCAGGCGGTAAGGACTCACTCTGTTTATTAAGGTTGGCAGAAAAGGCATTTAGACCACGTCGCTTTCCTTTTCCGCTGCTTCATATTGATACGGGACATAACTATGACGAAGTCATTCAATTTAGAGACCTTCGTGCGAAAGAACTCAATGAAAGATTAATTGTGCGCACTCTTGAAGATTCCATGAAACGTGGCACGATAGTTTTAAAGACACCCGATGAACCTCGCAATAAACATCAATCAGTCACACTCTTAGAAGCCATTGCTGAATTTGAATTTGATTGTTGTATAGGCGGCGCTAGGCGTGATGAAGAAAAAGCACGTGCTAAAGAACGTATCATGAGCTTCAGAGATGAATTTGGTCAGTGGGATCCGAAGAACCAAAGACCTGAGTTATGGAATCTTTTTAACGCTCGTGTTCATAAGGGTGAAAATATTCGCGCCTTCCCTATTTCCAATTGGACTGAGATGGATGTTTGGCAATATATTGAACGAGAAAATTTAGGTTTACCTAGTATCTACTTCGCACATAAACGCCCCATAGTGAGACGTGGTGGTGCCATTGTGCCTATTACATCGCTTACACCTAAAAAAGATCATGAGGTCGTTGAAGAAATTATGGTGCGCTATAGAACGGTAGGTGATATTACATGCACAGCCCCCGTTGAAAGTGTGGCTGATAGTGTAAAAAAAATTATTATTGAAACCGCAAGTACCACAATCACAGAGCGTGGCGCGACAAGATTAGATGATCAAACATCAGATGCGTCTATGGAACAACGTAAAAAAGAAGGTTACTTCTAAAATGTCACAAGAAAATTTCCAAGATAGCTTATTACGTTTTATGACATGCGGCAGTGTCGATGATGGAAAGAGTACGCTCATCGGTCGTCTTCTTTTTGATACTAAAACAATTCTTACAGACACACTCACCCAAATTGAAAAAACCTCTAAAAAAAGAGGTATGACAGCCGTTGATTTATCATTAATTACTGACGGACTTCAAGCGGAACGTGAGCAAGGTATTACGATCGATGTTGCATATAGATACTTTAGTACTGGTACTCGTAAATATATTATTGCAGATGCTCCAGGGCATGAACAATACACTCGCAATATGGTGACTGCAGCATCTACCGCCCATTTAGCGATTATCCTAATCGACGCTAGAAAAGGTGTTCTTACACAAACAAGACGTCATTCCTTTTTAGCTAAACTTGTTGGCATTCCTCATATCGTTGTAGCAATTAACAAAATGGACTTAATCGATTACGATGAAAGCAAATACAAAGCGATTTGTGAAAGTTATAAAGCGTTCGCAAAAGAAATTAAATTATCAGAAAATCGTACAATCGAATTTGTACCCATGTCAGCACTTAATGGAGACATGATTGTAGATCGCGGTGAATCTATAAAATGGTACAAAGGCCCTACACTGCTCGATATCTTAGAAAAAACAACTGCAGATTATGCAGGAAAAGATAAAGACTTCAGATTCCCCGTGCAATTCGTTTGCCGTCCTCATGCTTCTGATGATCATAATCTTCATGACTATAGAGGATTTATGGGTCGCGTTGAGTCTGGATCCATTTCTGTTGGGGACGAAATTACAGTCCTACCTTCTCAATACAAATCAAAAATAAAATCAATTCAATTGGGTGATACAGAACTTAAAAAAGCGATCTCGGAACAGTCCGTGACTATTCTTCTAGAAGATGAAATTGATATTTCACGTGGAGACATGATTATTAAGTCAGATGATGCTATAGAGCCCACAAAGAGTATTAATGCAACGGTATGTTGGTTATCAGAGACTCCCATGGCATCATCAAGAACTTATTTGATTCGCCATACATCTCGCGAATCAAAAGCTAAATTAGACAAGATCGATTTTAAAGTAAATATCGAAACATTGGCTCATGAATCTATTTCAAATTTAAGTATGAATGATATTGCTCAAGTAACATTTAAATTAGCACAACCCATTATGGCCGACCCCTATCAAAATAACCGATCTACTGGTGCTTTTATCATTATTGATGAATCCACTTATCATACGGTAGGCGCCGGCATGATTACATAATTATTGGATCAAGAAAAAAAATAGATTAAAATAACTATATTGAAGAGATAAAAGGACTGATATGACTTACGTAGTGACTGAAAATTGTATTAAATGTAAATATACCGACTGTGTTGACGTTTGCCCTGTCGATTGTTTTGTTGAAGGTCCTAATTTCCTAGCAATTAATCCTGACGAATGTATTGACTGCACTCTATGCGTAGCCGAGTGCCCTGCTGAAGCTATATTTGCAGAAGATGATGTGCCAGCAGATCAACAGGACTTCATTAAGATCAATGCAGATATGTCAAAAATATGGCCAGTGATCTCCTCCAGAAAAGACCCGCTTCCTGAAGCAGACTCTTTTAATGGAAAACCAAATAAAAGAAGTTTGTTAGATAATTAACTTAATGATTTTGTTTGAGAAATTATCAAAACACTAATAATAGAATATCCCAGCATACCAATAGATAGCCCAAGAGGTGAAAACCAAAGAAAAGGCACTATCAAACCCGCAGAAACTGTAGAAAGCAACATCTGAATAAAAGCTTGCCCTGATGACGCAGTCCCCCTAATTTTTTCAAAACGGTCAAGTGCTGCAATAGATAGAACAGGCATAACTAGAGACATACCAATGTTATAAAGAGCCACTAAACCAATATTAATCAATAGATTTGTTTCAAAAAAAGCGCAAAAAAGTACATTAAGAAAAGCTATCAAAAACATCCAAATGTAGGAAATTTGAATTGTTTTTTTATGGGATAATTTTCCGGCCGCTTTTTTTGATAAGTAAGAGCCAAAAATCATACCCGATACAGTGGGTATAAAAAGATAAGCAAATTGTGCTGAACTAAGACCTAAGTGGTCAACAATAAATATAGGGCTTGATAAAACATACAAGAAAAATCCTGAGAAATTTGCACCTAATGCAAGTACAAGTAGTAAAAATTCTTTATCTGAAAAAATAGTTTTATATCGATGTGTGACTGCTGGGAAAGAAAAAGAAACGCGATTTGATTGAGGCATTGTTTCAGGTAAATATTTAATTGCAGCAATTAATGAGATAGATGCATAGATCGCTAAGAATATAAAAATGCTATGCCAATGAATGCCTAATAGAAGCCCGCCAATCATAGGTGCTACTGCAGGTGCAATACCAAACAGCATTTGTATAGTCGCCATGACACGTTGCGCTTCTGGGCCTTGAAATAAATCACGCACCATTGCACGCGCAACTACATTACCTGCTCCTCCACCTACGCCTTGTAAAATTCGGCCTAACCATAACATTTCAACACTATTCGCAAATGCAGCCGTGAGGGAACCTAGTATAAAAATACCTAAGCCAATTTTAATGGTATCAATGCGACCAATTGCATCAGAGATGGCGCCATGAAATAAAGTCATAAATGCATAGGGTAACAAATAAAAAGTAAGACTTTGCTGAATAGCGTGAGGGGTTGTTTCTAAATCATTCGTCATGACATGGAATGCAGGCAAATAAGTATCGATCGCAAATGGCGCTAATGCAGCCAAGCCTGCCAATACAAATACACGCATCATATGAGATGAGTTCATAGTTTTATGATTATAGAGGAAAGATGAAACTAAAAGACTTTAAGGTGTTGCGTGAAAGTCTTTAATTAAATCATTTACTTCGCCAGAAATAATTTTCTTGGAATTTTTATCATTTCTAAAAAGAATCGGTTGCGCTTGGAGAACAGGATTTTTAGCATCTTCAATCGCTTTTTCTATGATGTGATGATTAGGCGACAAACTACATACTGGATCAGCACTCTCTGCATCACCTGATAATAAGAATGCTTGGCAGCGGCAACCGCCTAAATCATTTTCTTTTTCAGGACAAGTTCTGCAAGGCTCTTTCATCCAACTATCACCTCGATATCGATTAAATGCTGGAGAATCTTGCCATGCCCACATGAGGCCTTTATCTTTAACATTTGGGAATTCCATATTAGGCAATACGCGTGCTGAATGACAAGGAAGAACATCGCCATTTGCAGTGACAATCATAAAGACCTCTCCCCATCCATTCATACATTTCTTCGGGCGATCCGAGAAATAATCAGGCACCACAAAGAAAACTTTCATTTTGTTGCCAACTTTTTCTCTAAATTCATTGGTTACTTTTTCTGCGTGATCAATTTGCTCTTTAGTGGGCATTAATTGATTACGATTTACAAGCGACCAACCGTAATATTGCGTATTAGCTAATTCAACATAATCAGCGCCTAGAGCTTCAGCCATCTCTAAGATTTCTTTGATATGGCCAATATTATAGCGATGGATTACAACGTTGAGCACCATAGGATAGCCATGGTTCTTAATCATCGCGGCAACTTTTTTCTTTAATTCAAATGTTTTCGTGTTTGTAATGAAGTTATTAATTTCTTCAGTAATATCATGCATTGAGAGTTGAATATGGTCTAATCCACCCTCTTTGAATGCCTGAATTCTTTTTTCGGTTAAGCCGACACCTGAAGTAATAAGATTGCTGTAGTAGCCTAATTTTTTTGCTTCTATCACAATTTCTTCAATGTCGTCTCGAAGCAGAGGCTCGCCACCTGAAATACCTAGTTGAAGTGCGCCTAACTTTCTTGCATCACGTAAGACATTAATCCACTGTTCTGTCGATAATTCACTCTGTGTATGTTTATCATAATCAGTAGGGTTGTAACAAAAAGCACAATGGAGTGGGCATCGATATGTGATTTCAGCTAATAGCCATAAAGGTTGTGTATGTGTGACAGATGCTGCTACACCATTATTTTGTATTACCATTGTATTTCCTCTTAATTAGCTTTCTCAATCCACGCCTTATCTAAAGCGAATTGAATCATAGATAAAATATCTTTTTCGATACCTTCGACATCTTTAAATTTTTCTTTTAGAGCACTGACAATTTGATCGACTGAGTTTTTTCCATCAACCAAACTTAAAACTTCACCCGCACTTCCATTGAGTTTGACCATGCCCTCGGGAAATAAAATGACGTGTGACTGCTGCGCTTCTTCCCACTGGAATCTGTGATGTGCTGCAATCTTTAAAATATCTTGGTGTTCAATCGTCATGATTAGAATACAGGCTGTCTTAGATAATCGCGATCTTCAACTTTAATATTTGAAGATGCAAGCATAATGGAATCTGCAATCACCCATAGCACATTGAGTTTGAATTGAAGAATGTCTAATGCACGCTCTTGCATTGCACGAGATTGACTAAAATAATCAACTGTTACAGACAAGCCCTGCTCTACATCGCGCCTTGCTTCCGTTAAGCGTTTTTTGAAATATGAGAGTCCAGATTCATTAATCCAAGGATAGACTTCAGGCCATGAGCTGATACGTTGTTGGTGAATATGTGGTGCAAATAACTCAGTGAGTGATGAGCATACTGACTCTTGCCATGGTCTTTGTTTTGCAAAATTAATATAAGCATCGACTGCGAAACGAACACCAGGACTTACATGCTTTAAAGAAGTGACATCTTCTCTCGTTAACCCAACTGCTTCACCTAATTTAATCCAAGCTTCTATTCCACCCACTGCATCATCCACACCATCATGATCAGTGATACGCACTATCCATTGCTTTCTAACTTCAACATCGGGACAGTTAGAAAGAATGGCTGCATCTTTTTGTGGAATACCAATTTGATAATAAAAGCGATTTAGTACCCAACTCTGGAGTTGTTCTTTCGTGAGCTTTCCTTCGTACATCATCACATGGAAAGGATGGTAGATATGATAACCCCGACCCTTCTCACGAAGCTTTTCTTCAAACTCTGCTCTTGTCCAAATTTTATCCATGTCTAACGAATCCTTTTATAAAACAATATCCATACCATCGTATGCAACTTCGATGCCATGCTCAGTTAAGATTGCACGCTCTTTTGAATCTTCTCGTAAAATTGGGTTTGTATTATTGATGTGTATAAGCACTTTTTTAGCTTGTGGGTATCGATCCAATACTTCAATCATACCGCCCTCACCCGATTGAGGGTTATGGCCAATATCTCGCGCTTTCTTTGTCATTAAACCCATATCAATCATTTCTGTATTCGTCCAGAAAGTACCGTCCACCATAATACAGTCTGCTTTTTTAAATAAAGGTGGCAAATGAGGTTCGATTTCACCTAAGCCTGGTGCATAAAATAATCGCTTCTGTGTTTTTTTGTCTTCGATCAACATACCAATCGTGTCACCTGGGTGTGGATTATTTCGATGCGGTGAATATGGGGGTGCAGCACTCTTTAAAACAACAGCAGTGAATGTAAGATTTTCTATTTGAGGTATTTCAAAGGAAGTTTTACCATCAGTCGAAATCTCATGATGATTAATTCCACAGTAGTGATCTAAAATTTTTAAGAGTGGATTACCTGTAGTGAGATCTTGATACACCATATCAGTAGAATACAGTTCACGTTTTTGCGTACCCTCACGAAGCATCAACAAACCTGTTGTGTGATCAATTTGTGCATCAATAAGAATAATGGCTGAAATGCCACTATCACGAATAGCTCGACCGGGCTGTAAAGGTGGAAAGTTTTGAATTTGTTGCAACACATCAGGTGACGTATTAAAGAGCACCCAATGAACGCCGTCAGAACTTACACAGATAGAAGACTGTGTGCGTTTTGTTGCCTTAATAGTACCTTTTCGAAGACCGTCGCAGTTTTGACAATTACAGTTCCACTGAGGAAATCCTCCACCCGCACCTGCGCCTAATACGTGTATAAGCATAGAACCTTGTCAATGAGACTAATATTTAATAATGAAATGATACTGAGGTAAAAGCACCTAATCTCATAGTGGAAATTAGCTAAATAGAACTCATGAAATCCATGAGTTCGTTAAAGAATTTCGCGGCCAATCACTTTAGCAATACCTCTTAATTCACCCATGAGTGAAATAAGCTCTTGCGGATTAATGGCTTGATCTGCATCACACCATGCTTCGCATGGATTAGGATGCATTTCAACTAGAAGACCATCAGCACCTGCAGCTATCGCCGCTCTGGATAACGCTGCCACCATCCATGCTTTACCACCTGCATGAGAAGGATCAACAATAACGGGAAGATGTGTTTCTTTCTTCAACACTGGGATAGCTGTAACATCCAATACATTTCTGTAATAAGTTTCAAAAGTTCGAATACCACGCTCACAGAAAATAATATTATGATTACCGCCTGCTGCAATATATTCTGCAGCCATTAACCATTCTGAAATCGTTGCTGACATCCCACGTTTTAAAATCACTGGCACGTTGACTTTACCTACTTCTTTTAGAAGCTCAAAATTTTGCATGCTGCGGGTACCAATTTGAATCACATCCACTTTATATTTCATAAATGTATCAAGCTGTCTTGCATCCATAAGCTCGGTCACAATAGGTAAACCTTCTTTGTCTGCAGCTTTTCTAAACATTTCTAAACCTTCAACGCCTGTCCCTTGGAATGTGTAAGGACTTGTGCGAGGTTTAAATGCACCACCGCGCATCAATCTAACACCAGCTGCTTTTACAGCTTTTGCAGATTTTTCCATCTGATCAGGTGTTTCTACGGAACACGGGCCTGAAATAATTTGAATTTGCTTGCCGCCAATGAGATTGCCTTGAATATCGATGACGGTGTCTTCTTTATGCCATTCGCGCGCAACAATTTTATAAGGCTTAACAATATGGAGCGCTTGCTCAACACCAGGAAGAGACTCTAAAAGTTCTGGGTCAAGACTTCGCTCATCTCCAATCGCGCCGATGACGGTTCTTTCGGTGCCACGGGAAACACTAGCTTCCAGTCCCTTTTCTTCTATACGTTTAATTACCGATTCAATTTGCTCTTCGGTTGCAACGTTGCTCATTACAATAATCATGCTAGATCCTATTTAAATAATCGCTTCTAGTGCTTGAATAAATCTTTCGTTTTCCTCTTTAAGGCCAATACTCACGCGCAAATAATCTGGCATTTCATAATTAGCCACTGGACGCACTATGATACCCGCCTTTAATAAAGCTTCGTAGACTTGGGGAGCCTTATCTACTTTAAAACTAATAAAGTTACCAAAAGTAGGAATAAAACTTAACTTAAGCCTTTGGAAAGCTGATTCTAGTTGTTTTTTTCCATTATTATTCAGTATTTTACTCTCACTGACAAATGCCTCATCCATTAATGCAGCCACTGCAGCATCTTGCGCAAGACTATTCACATTAAAAGGCTGTCTCACACGATTCATAAATTGAATAATCTCTGGATCCGATACCCCAAAACCCACTCTTAATCCAGCTAAACCATAAGCTTTTGAGAAACTCCTGGAAATAATTAAATTTGAAAATTGAGAAAGCCAGGAAAAACTCTCTGACTTATTCTCTATCTCCAAATATTCATCGTAAGCCTCGTCCAAGACCACAATAATATGAGATGGTACTTTTGTTAAAAAAGTTTTAAGTTCCTCTTTAGAGATGAGAGTGCCTGTAGGATTATTGGGATTAGCAATGAAGATCATCTTCGTTTTTGGAGAGATTGCAGCAAACATTTTTGCAAGATCATGTGCAAAATCCTTAGCAGGCACTTTAACGCCAATAGCTCCCATTGCTTGGGTTACAAGACTATAAACAGCAAAAGCATGTTGAGAAAAAATAACTTCATCTCCTACTTTTAAAAATGTACGCGAAGCTAATTCAAGAATATCGTTTGACCCATTCCCAAAAATTAAACTCTCCGGATGTAAATTAAACTTAAGGCTTACAGCATTTTTAAGCCGAAAAGCATTGCCATCGGGGTAACGATAAATTTGATCAATTGATTTTAAAATTACCTCGCGAGCTTTGGGGCTCATGCCTAAAGGATTTTCATTGGAAGCTAACTTTACAATGGATGACTCTTCTAAGTGATGCTCGCGCGCCACCTCAGAGATTGGTTTACCCCCTTGATAAGGTGCAATATCACAAATATATGTTGGAATTAAAGATTGAATCGACATAGTGAAATATTAAAAAAACTTAAATGGGAAACCAGACCTTAAATCCATTAAGTCAAATTAGACTGTGGATAGGATCCTAAAACTTTTAAGAATGAAGCTTTGGATTCAATTTCTTTGAGTGAGTCTGCTACTTTTGAATCAGTCATATGCCCATCAATATCAATAAAGAATACATATTCCCAAAGACCTGTTTTTGAAGGACGAGATTCAAGTTTTGTCATACTTACTTTATTTTTCGCAAAAGGCTCAATCATGGAAGCAATCGCTCCCGGTTGATTTTTTGCAGCCACAATAATTGAGGTTTTATCTAATCCGGAAGGTTTAACTTCGTGATTGGATATTACCAAAAAACGAGTGGAATTCTTGGGATCATCTTCTATATTTTCAGCGAGTAGAGGGACATTAAATAATGCTGCAGCTCTATTACTTGCAACAGCAGCGGCACCCTTTTCTTTTGATGCAATTTTAACAGCTTCAGCATTACTAGAAACAGATTGCAATTCAATGCCTGGAGCATGCTTAAGCAACCACTGATGACACTGAGATAATGATTGTGTGTGGGAATAGATTTTTTGAATGCTCGATATATCTTTTTCATTACTAATTAAATTATGATGCACAGATAAAATAATCTCAGCACATATCATTGCGTTAGATGTCAGAAGTAGATCAAGCGTCCGATTAATAGCGCCTTCAGTCGAATTCTCAACTGGAACAACGCCATAATGTGCTTTATGAGATTCCACAAGATGAAACACTTCATCAATGCTTGATGTTTGAATGGGTTCAATGGACTCACCAAACTGCTTCATAGAAGCTTCTTCGCTAAATGTGCCAAGCGGCCCTAAGAATGCAACAGTGATTTGTTTTTCTAAGGCTCTGCAATTAGACATAATGCTCTTATAGATGCTTTCAATACTTTCGTTAGAAAGTGGTCCTTGATTTTGCTCAACCAAACGACGTAAGACTTGAGCCTCACGTTCTGGACGATAAATCACCCCGTCTGTTTTTAGATTTCCGATGTTAGATGCTAATGCTGCTCTTTTAGAAATGAGATCTAAAAGTTCATTATCGATTTCATCAATTGCATCTCTTAATTTTTTTAATTCATCTGCCATATATTAGTGTGACTTTTCAAAATCTTTCATATAATCAACTAGAGCTTGAATACCTTCAATCGGCATAGCATTGTAAATTGAGGCTCTAATACCACCTACAAGTCGATGACCTTTTAGACCGATCATACCTAAATTTTCAGCGCCTGTTACAAAAGAAGTATGTAAATCTTCATTTTGAATTCTAAAAGGCACGTTCATACGCGAACGATTTTTGATATCAATAGGATTTGAGTAGAAGTCTGTTGAATTGATATAGTTATATAACAATTCAGCTTTTTTAATGTTTTGTTTTTCAATTGCACTAAGACCACCGAGTTCAATTAACCATTCAAACACTAGGCCTGCCATATAGATACTATAGGTCGTCGGTGTATTAATCATAGATTGATTCTCGGCTTGCGTCTTCCAGTTAAAAACGGAAGGTGTTAATGGCGAAGCCACTTCTAATAAATCATCCCTAACAATCACAATGGTGAGACCTGCAGGGCCAATATTTTTTTGCGCACCAGCATAAATAACACCAAACTGGCTAATATCAACTGGTCTTGAAAGAATATGAGACGACATGTCGGCAACCACTGGAATCGTCTTAATAGATGGCATATCAAAATATTCAACACCATGTATGGTTTCATTGGAGCAAAAGTGAACGTATGAAGCTGAAGGGTCTATCTTCCAATCATTTAGATCGGGAGCTTTCGCGAACCCAATCGATTCAGAAGAGGCCGCAATAGACATATCACCAAAAGGAAGAGCGTCTTGATAAGTGCGTTTAGACCAATAACCACTCACAACATAATTAGCTTTTTTTCCATTGAGAAGGTTCAAAGGCACCATTGAATTTTGCGCAATCGCCCCACCTTGAAGAAAAAGTACCTTGTAATTTTTAGGTACATTAAAAAGAGATCTAAAATCACTTTCTACCTTCTCAAAGATCGACATGTAATGCTTGCCACGGTGTGACATTTCCATCACAGATAATCCAGAGTCATGCCAATCAATCATCTCACCTTGTGCACGAAGCATTACTGACTTAGGTAATACGGCAGGACCTGCTGAAAAGTTATAAGTACATTTCATTATGAATTAAAAGCTATTCCTCTAGATCAACGTCAGCTTCTACAATCTTCTCGAGGCCTGATAATTTTTCGTTCTCACCTAAATTAATTAATGTGACACCCTGTGTCGCACGACCTAATTCACGAATTTCACTTACACGTGTTCGGATGAGTACCCCACCTGTCGTAATTAACATAATTTCATCTTCGTCGTTAACAAGTTTTGCAGCAACAACAAGGCCATTACGTTCACTCACTTGAATCGCTTTAACCCCTTGTGTGGCCCGACCAGAATGTCTAAAGTCAGATAAAACAGTGCGTTTTCCATAGCCATTTTCAGTTGCAACGAGCATAGATTGTTGATCATCGCTTGCGATAAGAAGGGATAGTACTTGTTGGTCTTCTTGTAATTTCATACCACGAACACCTCGGGTATTTCGACCCATACTCCGCACATCTTCTTCGTCAAACCAAACAGCTTTACCGCCATTTGAGACTAAAACAATATCGTTGGATCCGTCAGTAATTTCAGCGCCAATTAAAAAGTCATTATCATCGAGATTAATTGCGATGATGCCTGACTTACGTGGATTTGAAAAATCTGTAAGCGGCGTTTTTTTAACTGTACCTAATGCAGTGGCCATAAAAATATAATGCTTATCATCAAATTCTTTAATAGGAAGAATCGCATTAATTTTTTCACCCTCTTGGAGCGGGAATAAATTAACAATAGGTTTACCACGACTTGTGCGACTGCCCTGTGGGACTTCGTAAACTTTTAACCAATACACCTGTCCACGACTTGAAAAACATAGAATATTATCGTGTGTATTTGCTACAAACATTTTATCGATAAAATCATCATCTTTTGTCGTTGCTGCTTGCTTGCCTCTGCCACCTCTTTTTTGGGCACGATACTCATCTAATACTTGTGATTTAATATAGCCTGTATGAGAAAGTGTGACTACAACATCCTCAGGTGTAATTAAATCTTCAGTGGATAAATCTAAAGCATTCTCTACAATTTCACTTCGACGTTTATCACCATATTGATCTTTAATCGCTTTCAATTCATCGACGATAATTGCAGTGACTCTTGCAGGTGTTTCTAAAATATCAAGGAAATCTGTAATAACATTCATAATCTCTTTATATTCATTAACAATTTTTTCTTGTTCTAACCCTGTTAAGCGTTGTAATCTTAATTGCAGAATTTCTTGTGCTTGAACATCTGATAACTTATAGCCTGAATCAGTCAATCCAAATTCTTTAGACAATCCTTCAGGTCTAGAAAACTCCATTGCAGCACCATTCAACATAGCCTCTACAACAGAAGATTTCCATGTGCGCGCTATCAATTCTTTCTTAGCATCTGGCGGTGTTGGAGCAGCCTTGATGATTTTAATCATTTCATCGACGTTAGCTAATGCGACTGCTAAACCTTCTAACATGTGGCCACGTTCGCGTGCTTTTCTTAATTCAAATACAGTTTTTCTTGTGGTAACTTCACGACGGTGCCTTAAAAAGGCATCTAAAATTTGTTTTAAGTTAAGAAGTTTTGGCTGGCCATCAATAAGCGCTACCATGTTCATACCAAAACTATCTTGAAGCTGTGTTTGCTTATAAAGATTATTTAAAATAACATCAGGATTCTCTCCGCGCTTTAATTCAATCACAACACGCATACCTGATTTGTCTGACTCATCCCTTAAATCTGAAATGCCTTCAATCTTTTTATCGTTTACAAGTTCAGCAATCTTCTCGATGAATGTTTTTTTGTTAACTTGATACGGAAGTTCATCAACGATTAATGCTTCACGGTTACCTTTATCGAGCTTTTCAACGTGCGTTCTTCCCCGCATAACAACACGACCACGACCTGTTCTGTAGCCTTCTTTAACGCCTGAAGTGCCATAAATGATACCGGCTGTAGGGAAATCTGGTGCTGGTATTAATTTAATCAATGCATCAATCGATGACTCAGGTTTTTCTAGCAGTAATAAACACGCATCTACAACTTCATTTAAATTGTGAGGTGGAATATTGGTCGCCATGCCCACAGCAATCCCAGAGCTTCCGTTGATAAGAAGATTTGGAATACGCGCCGGCATAATAAGAGGTTCTTGTTCAGAGCCGTCATAATTAGGACCGAAATTTACTGTATCTTTATCAATATCTTCTAAAAGCTCATGTGCAATTTTAGACATACGGATTTCCGTATATCTCATAGCAGCAGCATTATCGCCATCCACTGAGCCAAAATTTCCCTGACCATCGACTAACATATATCGCAAGCTAAAATCCTGCGCCATACGAACAATCGTATCGTACACAGCTGTATCACCATGTGGATGGTATTTACCAATCACATCACCAACAATACGCGCTGATTTTTTGTAAGGTTTATTAAAGTCGTTATTAAGCTCATGCATCGCAAAAAGTACACGACGGTGAACAGGCTTTAATCCGTCTCTGACATCTGGAAGTGCACGTCCAACAATGACGCTCATGGCGTAGTCAAGATAAGAGCGCTTCATCTCATCTTCAAGGCTGATTGGGATGGTCTCTTTAGCAAATTGATTCATAGGATTTAGATCGATAATTTAAGTAGAAAACTACCCAAATTTTAGCATGCAGCAGGGCTGTATTTATGCCCTGCTAAAGGTATTTTTTAGGGCGAAAGACTAGACAAATCAGCTTTTAGGTCCTCTATATCCTCAAGGCCTACAGCGATTCTAACAAGATTGTCCTTGATGCCAGCTTTTTGACGCTCTTCAGGGCTAACTCTTGAATGTGTCGTTGTTGTCGGATGTGTAATTGTAGATTTAACATCCCCTAAATTAGCAGTAATCGAGATCAATCGAGTTGAATCAATTAAGCGCCATGCCTCTTTTTGCCCACCTTTTACCTCAAAAGACACAATAGCTCCGCCCGTTTTTTGCTGTGTTAAAGCAAGTTTATGCTGCGGATGAGAGGCTAATCCGGGATAGTAAACACGATCGATCTGGGGCTGCGACTCAAGCCAAGAAGCTAAATGAAGTGCATTCTTAGAATGAGCGTCCATGCGAACAGATAACGTTTCTAAACCCTTTAAAAAAACCCAGGCATTAAATGCGCTCATTGTAGGTCCTGCTGACCTTAGGAATTGATAAATCGGCTCTATCGTTTTTTTATCTGCTAATACTGCGCCTCCTAAACAACGCCCTTGTCCATCAAGATACTTAGTAGCAGAATGAATAATAATGTCGGCGCCCAATAACAAAGGTCTTTGAAGCGCAGGCGAACAAAAACAATTATCCACAATCAATTTAATATCTTTTTGATGTGCAATTTTTGAAAGAGCTTTGATGTCGGTCACTTCAGTCAATGGATTAGACGGGGTCTCTACAAAAAAAAGTTTTGTGTTTTTTTGAATAGCATCTTCCCACTCATTAAGATTGGTGAGCGATACAAAAGTAATTTCTAAACCCCAGCGCTTTAAAATATTACTAAAGAGTTGTACGGTAGTACCAAAAATACTTCGAGAGGCCACGATATGTTCCCCAGTGGAACATAGGCCCATAATGATTGCCAAAATAGCTGACATGCCACTTGAAGTCGCTACACATGCTTCACTACCTTCCATAGCTGCGAGGCGATCTTGAAACATTGTGACTGTAGGATTCGTAAAGCGAGAATAGATATTGCCAGGCTCAGTACCGGCAAATCTAGCAGCAGCTTGGGCAGATGAATCAAACACATAGCTTGAAGTTAAAAAGATAGCTTCAGAATTCTCACCAAACTCAGATCGTAATGAGCCAGCTCGAATCGCTTGTGTATCATATTTCCATGTATCGTTATTCATAATCTGTTACCTTTTTTTGGGCACAAAAAAACCCGTTTCACAAAAAACTAAAACGGGACAGACCTCGCTTTAGCTGTATTTTTAACGCGCCCGCAAGCTGAGAAATAACTTTATCACTCAAATCAGCGCAGTTCAAATTATGCACGATAAAAAAAATACGTCAAGAAATGCTTATCATTAAACTGCTTCTTCATCTTTAATTAAATTTAAATCCATTTGTATGCTGCCATTTGATGGCTTATCAGACATATTAGAATCAGCACGAAGTGTTTCGATGTTTTTTAAATAATATTCATCAATATCGCCTGTAATATATTTGCCATCAAAACAAGAGGCATCAAATTTTTTAAGTTTTGGATTAATCGATGCAATGTTCTCAATAAGCGCGTCAAGGTCTTGATAAATTAATTCATCTGCACCAATTTCTTCTCGAATTTCCTCGTCTGTTTTATTGGGTGCTAGTAATTCGTTGCGTGATGGCATATCAATACCATAAACATTAGGAAATCTTACAGGTGGCGCTGCTGAGACTAAATAAACTTTTTTAGCGCCCGCCTCTCTAGCCATCTGAACAATCTCTTTTGATGTTGTGCCTCGAACAATCGAATCATCTACCAAAAGCACATTCTTATCTTGGAATTCTATTTTGATAGGATTAAGTTTTTGTCGTACTGATTTTTCTCTTAATGCTTGACCAGGCATGATAAACGTACGACCGATATAGCGATTTTTAATAAAACCTTCACGATAATCTAGACCTAATTCGAGTGCGAGCTGTAAAGCACTTGGCCTACTCGTATCAGGAATAGGGATTACAACATCGATATCTAAATGAGCCCATGCTTTTTTAATTTTTTGCGCTAATGTCTTACCCATATTAAGTCGTGTTTGATAGACTGAAATACCATCGATTACAGAGTCAGGTCTTGCAAGATAGACGTACTCGAATATACACGGATGATGATTAGGTTCAGCGCATTGTTTAGAATAAAAATTACCATTCATATCAATGAAGACTGCTTCACCCGGCTCTACATCCCTTACTAATTTAAATCCTAATACATCAATTGCAACACTTTCAGATGCCACCATGTATTCAACACCTTGTGGGGTTTCATGTTTACCGATTACAAGTGGGCGAATACCGTGGGGGTCTCTAAATGCAAGAAGTCCAAAATTAGCAATCATTGAAACTACAGCATATGCTCCTTTGCATCGCTTATGAACCGAAGTGACAGCATCGAAAACAACGTCGCTATTAAGTAAAGTGCTCTTTGCTGATTGCTCAATTTCATGAGCCAACACATTAAGTAAGACTTCTGAATCTGATGTGGTATTGATATGGCGAAGGTCTTGTCTAAAAATATCTTCTTTAAGCTTTTCGGCGTTCGTTAAATTACCGTTATGACCTAAGACAATTCCAAAGGGTGAATTTACATAAAATGGTTGGGCTTCTGCAGCTGAGGAGGAACCTGCTGTAGGATAACGGACATGTGCAATACCTGCATTACCGATAAGATTTCGCATGTGGCGTGTATGAAATACATCTTTCACAAGACCATTATTTTTATGCATGAAAAAAGTATTGCCGTCACAGGTGACAATACCAGCAGCATCTTGACCCCGATGCTGGAGGACTAATAAGCCATCATAGAGTAGCTGATTAACAGGATTTTTACCGACTATTCCAAGGATTCCACACATTTCAGCGCCTTAAAATTATGTTCGTTGAGAATATTTTACATGCTTAAGGATATCAAGTGGCAAATAAACATCCACCATAGCTGTAAAAGATTCGAAATAAGGTTTAATCAGGGCATCCTGCCAAGCAGAATTCTTTTCAAATGAGGTTGACTGAATAACAAAATGACAGACAAGCCCTATAAAGAGAGCGCGAAGAAGTCCAAACATACCACCAAATAAAATATTAGGGAGTGTTAGTCCGGTGTATTTAATAAATTTGTTCAAGATAGCAATCACACCCATAGAAGAAACAAGAACAGATATAAAGATAAGAAAATAAGCAATTAAGTCACGAACTGATTCAGTATCAACCCAATGCAAATTTGAAGCTAGTGCGGGAGAAAAAGATTGCGCTAAGTAGAAAGCAAAAAACCAAGCAATGATAGAAAGGAGTTCGCGAACAAAACCACGATAACAACCTAGAAGAGAAGAGATGATGATGGTAATGAAGAAACCATAATCAACAAAAGTCATTAACTAGTCTTCTTGATAATGCCAGAGATCCCTGCATTCTTCATTTTAAGTAATGTTTCTTTTGCTAAAGCTTCAGTCTTAAATTCATCGGTAATCAACCTAATCTTATCAGCACCATTAACTTTGATCGTTTCACTTTTAGTTTGGATGTTAAGTTGATTTAATTTTTGCTGAAGGGCTTTAATTTTTTCGTTATCTGAAAAAATACCAAATTGAATATAGATACCGCTACTAGAGAGCGTTACTGGTTCTTTTTTAATTTGAGAGCCTGATGATTCTGGAATCTCTTGTTTAATCTCTGGCAGTTTAATACTTTCAACATTTACGTCGACAATTTCAGGACTGCTTTCCATTGAAATTTTAATAGGCTCGGTAGGCCCTTCTTCATTACGATTTTTTAAAACAAAAGGAGCTGAAATAAGAAGAATAAATAAAATAATACTTGCACCAAGGAGTCTTTTTTTAGCCTGACTAATCAGTTTGTCTTCTTGCGGTTGTATTGAATTGTCTTCGCTCATAGCTTAGGAAATAATTTTCATAATATCTGCAACGGTAAAGAAAGAACCGAATACAATTATTCTATCATTTCTCGTGACTTCCTTGGACGCAAATTGATAAGCTTCCTGTATATTCTTAAATGCCTCTATATGAGCAGATGGATTAATTTTTTGGATAGCATTAGAAATAGTTTCAATACTTGCTGCTCTCTCGTTTTGAATTTCTGCAATAAACCACGCATCAATGCAGAGGTTTAATACCTTAATCACACCAGAAATATCTTTGTCTTTAAGTATCGAAAATACTGCTATTGTTTTACCGGGCACAACATGTGTTTCGAGGTTGTGGCTTAAAGATCTTGCAGCCTGGGGGTTGTGAGCTACATCCAAAATCAAAGAAGGCATTTTTTTGACTTCCTGAAATCTGCCTGGTAATAAAGTCAATGCAATACCCTTTTGAATTGAAATTTCAGTTAAAGGCAATTTATCTTCCATAGCTTTAACTGCCATAAGCGCATTTGTTGCATTGGCTAACTGAAAATCACCTTGTAATTTAGGCAAGGGTAAGTTTATTACAAATGATGAATCAATTAAAAAATCAAACGAATCATGATGGGCTTCATAACCAAAATCTTTGCCTATAATTTTTAAATCAGCATGAATAAATTCAGCATGCTTTATTAAAGTTTGCGGCGGATCGAAGTCGCCACAAATGGCAATCTTTTCAGTACGATAAATACCAGCTTTCTCGAATCCAATAGCTTCTCTTGTGTGCCCTAAATAATCCATATGATCAAGATCAACAGTTGTAACAATGGCACAATCAGCATCAAAAACATTTACAGCATCTAATCTGCCTCCTAAACCTACTTCTAGAATAGCTACGTCTACATGGGCCTCTGAAAAAATAATCATAGCGGCAATTGTCCCGTATTCGAAGTAAGTAAGTGTTACACCTTCTCTCGCCGATTCAATTCTTGAAAATGCCTCACAAATAAGCTCATCTGAAACAGCAACCGCTTGAATTTTAATGCGCTCATTAAAATGTAAAAAATGTGGTGAGGTATAGCAAGCGACTTTATAACCAGCTTCTTTATATATCGATTCTAGAATACTGCAAGTAGAGCCTTTGCCATTCGTGCCACCAACAGTAAGAATAGGGAAAGAAACGTCTAAATTTAACCGCTCGATAACAATTTTGATACGCTCTAGTGTGAGGTCAATCGTGGATGGATGAATTGATTCGATATACCCTATCCAATCGTTAAGATTCATAGGGTGGTTATGCAAAGACTTAGAGGGAGTTAAATTAATTTTTAGATAATTTAGATATTAAATTAGTAATCTTCTTCTTCATGTCGCGGCGATCTGCAATCATATCAATAGCGCCATGTGTTAGAAGAAATTCAGAGCGCTGAAATCCTTCAGGTAGCTTTTCTCTCACAGTTTGTTCAATTACACGAGGACCAGCAAAACCAATCAATGCTTTAGGTTCAGCAATAATTACATCACCGAGCATTGCAAAACTAGCAGATACACCACCCATAGTTGGGTCAGTAAGAACTGAAAAATAGGGTAATTTAGCTTCACTTAACTTAGTTAAAGCAGCACTTGTTTTTGCCATTTGCATAAGTGATAGCAATCCTTCTTGCATCCTGGCGCCGCCACTTGCAGAGACACATATGAATGTTGCTTTAGCTTTAATCGCAGCTTGAACACCACGCACAAATTTTTCCCCCACTACTGAGCCCATAGACCCACCCATAAATTTAAATTCAAAAGCGGCTACTACAACGGACTTACCCTCCATTAAACCTTGCATCACAACTATAGCGTCTTTTTCATTCAAGTCTTTTTGTGATGACTTAATGCGATCAGCATAACTTTGCGTATCATTAAACTTCAAAGAATCTAAAGGCTGAATTAACGCACCGATTTCTTTCCTTTTGTCTTTATCTAACAAAGTATCTATGCGTGTACGTGCTGAAATTCGATTATGGAAGGAACATTTTGGACAAACTTCCATATTTTGCTCAAGGTCTGTTCGATAAAGCACAGCCTGGCAAGAGGGGCATTTGCACCACAAACCTTCGGGAATATTTTTTTTAGATACGCTTCCAACAATACGTTTTATTTTTGGAGGTAGAACATCTTTTAGCCAGCTCATAGATTTATCTGAATCATTAGTTAACTGCTTCTCTTAATTCTTGCATTAACTTCGAAATATTTTGAATTAAATTTTCTTGATTTGAATTCTCAATTTCCTGAACCATACGACTACCAACAACAACCGCATCAGAAATTTTAGCAACCTCTTTCGCTGTTGCTGCATCTCTCACTCCAAAGCCAACACCAATAGGAAGATCTGTTAATTCCCGAATCATACCCACTTTGGATTTTACTTGCTCAATATCAATATTGGCAGCTCCTGTAACGCCCTTCAATGAAACATAATATAAAAAACCAGAGGCTTGCTCGATAATTAATTTTACTCTGTTCAATTCGGAGGTTGGAGATAGTAAAAAAATACTATCAATATTTTTTTCTTTAAGAAGTTTTGTAAATTGCATGCACTCTTCGGGCGGATAATCTACAGTAATAATGCCATCCACATCTGCAGTTTTAGCTCTTTCCACAAAAGCCTCTGCACCAACCGCTTCAATAGGATTAGCATAGCCCATTAAAATAATAGGTGTTTGAGTATCCTTTTCTCTAAAAGCTTTAACCATTTTAAATACATGAGATAAACCTACATGATGCGCTAGAGCTCTTTCGCTTGCTCTTTGAATTGTTGGACCATCTGCCATTGGGTCTGAAAAAGGAATACCTAATTCAATCATGTCAGCACCCGAATCTACCAGGGCATGCATCATAGATAGAGTTAGATCAGGGTGAGGGTCGCCCGCTGTAATATAAGGGATTAAAGCTTTTTTATTTTTTTCTTTAAGCTTTTTAAATGTATTTGTAATTCTCGACATATAAGCTTTATAGATTGATATTTGAAATTTTAGCCACAGTGTTAATGTCCTTGTCACCTCGGCCAGATAAATTCACAAGAATCACTTGATCGGGCTTCATCGTTTTAGCAAGCTTTTCTGCATAAGCCAGAGCGTGGCTAGTTTCAAGCGCTGGAATAATACCCTCTGTAAGGCATAGGCTATGAAACGCATCTAAGGCTTCGGTATCTGTCACAGCAACATATTCGGCGCGCTTAATATCTTTTAACCAAGCATGCTCAGGGCCAACACCGGGATAATCGAGACCTGCTGAAATTGAATGTGTTTCAATAATTTGCCCTTCTTCATTTTGCATTAAATAGGTTCTGTTGCCATGCAAAACACCAATAGGGCTATTGGCTGTTAAAGGTGCTGCGTGCTTGCCTGTTTCGATGCCAAGCCCTGCAGCTTCGACACCGATCAATCGAACTTCGCGCAAATCAATGTAGGGATAAAAAATACCCATCGCATTTGAACCACCACCCACACATGCAACTACTGCATCTGGTTGTCGGCCAAGCATCTCATTCATTTGCATTTTACATTCCACACCTACAACAGAATTAAAATCACGGACCATCATAGGATAAGGGTGAGGCCCTGCTACTGTGCCAATGATATAAAAAGTTGTTGAGATGTTAGTGACCCAATCTCGCATCGCTTCATTAAGCGCATCTTTTAAAGTTTTTGATCCACTTTCTACCGGCACAACCGTAGCACCAAGAAGCTTCATGCGGTATACATTAGGCGCTTGCCTCTTAACATCTTCTGATCCCATATAAACCACACACTCAAGACCTAAGCGAGCTGAGATAGTAGCTGTTGCAACTCCATGCTGCCCTGCCCCAGTCTCAGCAATAATCCGTGGCTTACCCATTCGCTTCGCAAGTAAAGCCTGGCCTACAGTGTTGTTGACTTTATGAGCACCTGTATGATTTAAATCTTCACGCTTTAAATAAATTTGAGCGCCGCCCACTCGATCAGACCACCTTTTAGCATGGTAAATGGGGCTCGGACGACCAACAAAATGCTTTAAATCATGATGAAGTTCAGTAAGAAAATCAGGGTCGTGGCGATACTTTTCATATGTCGCTCTTAATTCATCAAGCGCCTCAATTAAAGTTTCTGCGACAAATACACCGCCAAATTGACCAAAATGGCCTTTTTCATCTGGCATATCATAAGGCTGCATCTTGAGTTTCCTTTATAAATGCTTGAATTTTAAGAGAATTTTTAATACCTTTTGATTCTTCAACCCCACCACTGACATCAACTGCATAAGGTTTTACTTTCTTTATAGCTTCTTTTACATTATCCACAGTAAGACCGCCCGCTAATACAATTGGTTTAGAGAGCGATTGGGGAATTAAATTCCAATCAAATGTTTGCCCTGTGCCACCTTTAAGATGCTCATGATAAGCATCAAGCAATAAAGCCTCTGCATCGTGAAAATCTTTGGCATATTGTATCAAATCTACTGAAGACGAAACTGCAACTGCCTTGATATAGGGAAAATTGAATTGTCTACAAAAATCAGGTGTTTCATCGCCGTGAAACTGTAAAACATTCACTAATCCAGATTGAATTGCTTCTTCTATTTCAGCAGGGTCAGCATTTACAAAAAGGCCAGTTTTAGTCACAAATGGAGGTAACTCCTTAACAATGACTTTGAAGCATCTAAAGCAATGTAGCGCGGGCTTTCTTTATAAAAAACGAAGCCAAGCGCATCACATCCTGCACGGACAGAAGCTTTTGCATCCTCCAGGCGAGTAATACCACAAATTTTAGTACGTGTTCTCAATGTAAAATCAATTCAAAATGAAAGATATTCATTATAAGGATTAACGATCTTGGCATAAATGATTATTGTCAAAAATATTGACAGTTCGGCGCATAAAAGGAAAAGCGTAGCGCGCGTCATAATCCACACCAGACAAATAAAGACCATCCGGTGAAAATGTAGGTGGTGATTTTGTTCTGTCTTTTGATAACAACAATTCTTCAATATAGTTGCTTGGGTAATTTCCTTTGCCAATATACAAAATAGCTCCCATCATGTTTCTAATTTGGTGGTGAAGAAAGCCATTCGCTGAAAACTTAAAGAGATAAAAGGGATGGTAGTTTGTAAGAGATATTCGAGACATTGTTCTCACTGGACTTTTAGCTTGGCACTCAGAGGATCGAAACGCACTAAAATCATGCTCACCTTCAAAATACTGAATAGCTTCTTTCATCCTTTTGAAATCAAGCTCATCATGAATCCATCCTACCTTATTAGCCCATAAAGCAGAAGAGAAAGAAGCGTTATAAATTAAATACTCATAATGACGTTGTGAGGCTGAATATCTCGCATGAAAAGAATCATCCACTTCTTGTGCCCATAACACTCGAATAGATAATGGTAAGAAGGCATTAACGCCCCTTACCCAAGCGGTGATAGGTCTTTGAATTTTAGTTTCGAAATGAACCATTTGAACGAGTGCATGAACACCAGCATCTGTTCGGCCTGAAGCGTAAGTATCCAATTTTTCTAGCGCAATACTTTCAAGTGCTTTTTCAATTTCGCCTTGGATAGAGTCCACATCATTTTGTTTCTGCCAACCAGAGTAATTAGATCCATTATATTCAATACACAATGCGATTTTCATGGCAGCTTATAAGCAGAAAATTAAAAAAAAAGTAATTGAAACAATTAAAGCAATTAAAAGTACAGATGAGCTGTTAACTCTCTCTTCGTTAATTTGAATGTAAGAAAGATTCATAAGATTCTTATTATTTGAATATAAGAGCATTGAAGACAAATCATTAAGATTAAAGCGAAGTTTACGTGTTGATTGGAAAGTCTTCACATATTCCATCGTTAAATAAAGGCGAACAGCAAAACGTTTTGCATCAATTCCAAATCGTTTTAATGGCTTAAAGATTAAATAAAAAGTTTCAATTAAAGTTTGATAGCTCATCAATGAAATCATAATCGTAATGATGGCAACTGAATTAATAAGCCGCATAATTTGAGTTGAGCCTAAAAAAAGTCCTTCGTAGGATGGTGATAGGTAGGGCCAAAGGAATATATACTCACCTGGCGTATTAAAAACATAGAGAAAGAAGGTGATGATAAGAAAAAATTTTAACCTAAAAATAAGTTTAGGTATTGAAAATTTTATAAAAAAAGAAATAGCTACAATAAAGAAAAATAAAAGAAGATTAAAATAAAAATTATATTTATTGATTAGCAATAAAGCACATAAAATACCTACCAATTTAACTAATGGATGCACGATAGTTTAATCGTTCAATAGCCTAGTCAAAATGAGTCGGCTTCTGATCCTTATCCGATAAATTGATTGTAGTATCTGACAAATTAATATCTTTTATAGTATCCTCTTCTATGGTCGGAGAAGCTTCGGAACTATGAACTTCTGAATAAAGCTTTTCTTTGTCAGTACTTATTGACTCAATAAGTTCTTTTTGTTCTTTCTGCCTTTTGGTTTTGATGACAAAAAGCATAATTAAGATAGCAAAAAGAACGCCTAAGAAGATAAATAGTCCAATAGACGATGACACACTAGAGGCCTCCTTGTCAGATGCCAACTGAGCATTAGCTTTTTCCTCAATAGGGCTATCGGAAATAGAAGATTTAAAAGATGTATCTGCAGGAGAGGTTGTATCATTTTTATTAACATCAACTTCATTTCCTTGGCCGATGAGAGAAGTAAGCTCAGGCTTAGATTCAACTACAGGCACTTTAGAAGTTAAATCTTTAGTTTGATTGACTTGCTTTGCTTTTTCTTGAAGGTCAAATAAAGCCTGATTAGATACAGTTAATATTTTTTTTGCATCAGCAAGCTCTTTTTCTAGAAGTGCAATTTTTTGTTCAGCAACTTTAATATTTTTTTCTAAGGCTGTCTTATCATCATTATTCTGATTAATTTCTTTTTGAATAATTTCTCTGCTATTTTTATTATTAGGTAATGTATCACCGGTCAATTTAATTCGTGGAGCTGGTGAAACTGGAGGATTCTGAACAACGGTTGCAGGAGTTAGAGGCACGTCAGACGTCGGTGAGCTCACTTTAGGGCTATTTGCAACAGCTTCAGCAGTTTTCGTACTATATTTATTCCACTGTGTAGACTGAATTTTAATTTCAGCCATCGCTTTTGCATGAGTTAAATCCATAAAATCATCTTGTGTTGGCAGAGCGATCTTCTGTCCGACTTCCAAACCGTTAATGTTCTTATTTGTGAAAGCAAGCTCATTAAGATTAAAAATACCAACTACCATTTGTTCCGTAGTAATACCAGGTATCTTATTTTCTCTGGCAATTTTATAGATAGTATCTGCAGGTTTAACAGTAATTGATTTTGAGGATAGATCAGCAGGCTTATTTTTCTCTAGCATTTTAAGATTATTTTTAATTTCTTTTTCGAAAGTAGTCTTATCTTTATCTGTACTTTCCTTTACTTCTTTTTTCTCATTAATGGGCAAAGGTTCTGTTTTATCGACAGCAACAATTTTTTCTTGTTGAATAATCGGGGTTTCTGGTGGATCAAGAAGTACCGTATATTCACGGTAATTTCTTCCTTTAGCTGAGTCGACTTGAATGAGCAAATCTAAAAAAGGATCCGGAACAGGCTGAGAACTTTTCAGTTTTAAGACGGTAAGCCCTTTTTCATTTTTTTGCAGTTCAACAGAAATATTATTATGAATAGCAAGGCGTTCTATACCTTGCGACTCGTAATTCTCTTTTGACGCCAGCGACGTCTTAAGTTTTGATAAATCTTCGCCTGGTGTTAACATCATTTCAATCTCAGCATTAAGAGGCTGTCCTTGAGATGATGTCACAACGATTTTACCCAGCTGAAGTGCATTAGCAATAAGCGGGCCTAAAAGGATACACAATAAAAATACTTTTTTAATTTTTTGGCTCATAAATTTCTTTTAAATAGATTTGATAAGTATTCTTAAAATACGTCTAAGCGGCTCTGCAGCCCCCCATAACAATTGATCACCCACTGTGAAAGCTGAAATGTATTCAGGCCCCATATTGAGCTTTCTAATTCTACCAATAGTAATAGAAAGCTTGCCTGTGACTGCGGCAGGACTTAACTCTTTCATTGAAGCTTCTCTCTCATTCGGAATTAACTTAACCCATTGATTAGCGCTGCTTATGGTTTGATTAATTTCTTCTAAGGAAATATTCTTTTTTAATTTAATCGTTAAGGCTTGGCTATGACAACGCATTGCTCCAATACGTACACATAATCCTTCAATGACGATTGGATTATTTTCTCTTCCAAGAATTTTGTTAGTTTCAGCGGAGCCTTTCCATTCTTCTTTGCTTTGACCGTTATTTAAATCCTTATCAATCCAAGGAATTAAACTTCCAGCTAAAGGGACGCCAAAGTTATCAATTGGAAAATCTTGAGATTTAAGTGTAGACGAAACATTTCGATCGATATCTAAGATGGATGCCTTAGGTTCATCGATTAAATCTTTTGCATGATTGTAAACATTTCCCATTTGAGAAATCAGCTCTCTCATATTCTGAGCCCCAGCCCCGCTTGCTGCCTGATAGGTCATTGAAGAAATCCACTCAATAAGATCTTTCTTGAACAAGCCATCAAGCGCTAAAAGCATAAGTGATACAGTACAGTTTCCGCCAATCCAATTTTTGTTACCTTTTTTATACGCCTCTTGAATGAGATCGCTATTCAGTGGATCTAGAATGATTACTGCATCTTTTTCCATTCTTAATGAAGAGGCTGCATCAATCCAATGACCCTGCCATCCTGAATCTCTCAATTTGGGGTAAATATCAGATGTGTAATCTCCCCCCTGGCATGAAAGAATAATATTCATTGCAGCAAGCTCTTTAATATCATGCGCATCTTTTAATGTGCTTTGACTTCCAGAAAAAGATGGCGCTGCGTCTCCTGTTTGAGAAGTAGAAAAGAAAGTTGAGTCAAATTCTTTAAAATCATGTTCCTCTTGCATTCTTTGCATGAGAACTGAACCCACCATACCTCTCCAACCGACAAAACCAACTCGATTCATTAGATTTCCCGTTCTTTAATTAGTTAAGCGAAGCAATCACTGCTTCACCCATTTCACTACAGCTTACTTTTTTATCCCCGACAGAATAAATGTCTACTGTTCGGAAACCTTGGCTTAATGCTTTTTTAACAGCCGATTCTATTTTATTCGCATTTTTTTCATCATTAAATGTATATCTAAACATCATGGCTAAAGATAAAATTGTAGCAAGCGGATTTGCAATATTTTTTCCTGCAATATCAGGCGCTGACCCATGACTAGGCTCATACATGCCTTTATTATTACTATCGAGAGATGCGGATGGAAGCATGCCGATAGAGCCAGTTAACATTGAGGCTTCATCAGATAAAATATCTCCAAAAATATTTCCTGTAACCAATACATCGAATTGCTTTGGATTTTTTATCAATTGCATCGCAGCATTATCGACATACATATGAGTCAATTCAACCTCGGGATATTCTTTTGAAATGTCCATCATAACTTGACGCCACAACTCGGTTGTTTCTAAAACATTGGCCTTATCTACAGAACATAATTTTTTTGATCGCTTCATTGCGATCTGAAATGCGACATGAGCAATGCGTTTAATTTCAGATTCTGAATATCGCATTGTATTGATACCTTCACGCTCACCATTTTCATTCTCATGAATACCTCGAGGCTGGCCAAAATAAATATCACCCGTAAGTTCTCTCACAATCATAATATCGAGATTAGATACGATTTCAGGTTTAAGCGAAGAGGCTCCAGCCAGTTCGGGATATAAAGTTGCAGGTCTTAAATTAGCAAATAGATTAAGTTCTTTTCTAATACGAAGCAATCCACGCTCAGGCCTCTTTTCTCTTGGAAGCGCGTCATATTTCCAATCGCCTACAGCACCAAGAAGAACTGCATCAGATTTAATGGCTAGATCAAGTGTTGAATCTGGGAGCGGATCGCCAAATTTTTCGTAACCAGCACCGCCAATTTGAGCCTCTATTAATTCTGCACCTACATTAAGCGCTCTTAAAACATCAACCGCTTGTTTTATAATTTCAGGGCCGATTCCATCGCCAGGTAATATTGCAATTTTCATTTTATTTAGAAAGTCTTTCTAATTTAAAGTAGCCATGAATTTTTTTGGTAGTAAGTCATTTCAAACGCTTTAATGCTTTCGCTATGCTGCATTGTTAATCCAATATCATCTAATCCATTCATTAAGCAATGCTTTCTAAATGCATCCATCTGAAAACTTATTTTTTCATTCGAAGGAAGAACAATGGATTGATTTTCTAAATCAATTGTCAGGGCATAACCCTCATTTGCATAGGTAGATTTAAATAAGCGATCGATTATCTCACCAGACAAAACGACAGGCAGTAAACCATTTTTAAAACAATTACTAAAAAAAATATCAGCAAAACTAGTCGCCAAGATTACTCTAAAGCCGTAGTCTTCGATTGCCCATGGCGCATGCTCACGACTTGAGCCACAACCAAAATTCTCACGCGCGATCAAAATGGTTGCCTTTTCGTATCGATCTTGATTGAGAACAAAATCAGGATTTTTTACTCTTTGAGTTAAATCCATACCCGGCTCACCGTGATCGAGATATCTCCATTCATCAAAGAGGTGAGCTCCAAAACCTGTCTTCTTGATGGACTTCAAAAATTGTTTTGGAATAATTGCATCCGTATCTACATTTGCACGATCAAGCGGAGCCAAAATACCTGTATGAGTTACAAATGGTTTCATAAATTAATTTAAAGCTCTTATATCTACAAAATGACCATGAACGCTTGCAGCTGCTGCCATTGAGGGACTTACAAGATGTGTTCTACCACCTTGGCCTTGTCGACCTTCAAAATTTCTATTTGAAGTTGATGCGCAACGCTCTCCTGGGTCTAAACGATCAGCATTCATAGCTAAACACATTGAGCAACCAGGCTCTCTCCACTCAAATCCTGCGTCTATGAAAATTTTGTCTAGACCTTCTTTTTCAGCTTGAAGTTTGACAAGACCTGATCCAGGAACTACAAGTGCTAACTTAATATTTTTGGCGATTTTTTTGCCCTTAAGTACACTTGCCGCTTCTCGCAGATCTTCAATACGCGAATTAGTACAAGACCCAATAAAAATTTTATCGATACTAATTTGATTTATAGGAAGATTGGGCTCAAGCCCCATATAGATTAGAGCGTCTTCAATACTCTTTCTTTTCGACAAATCATTTTCTTTTTTGGGATCAGGCGTCATACCATCTATACCAACAACCATTTCAGGTGAAGTTCCCCAAGTCACTTGAGGGAGAATTTCATTTCCATTAAGCGTGATTATTTTATCGAATTTTGCATCTTTATCACTATGTAATGTTTTCCAATAGACTTTTGCTTTTTCAAACGCTTCACCTTTAGGTGAGAAAGGTCTATTTTCAATGTAGGATAGCGTGACTTCATCAACTGCAACTATACCTGCTCTTGCGCCTGCTTCAATTGCCATATTACAGATCGTCATTCTACTTTCCATAGAAAGAGTGCGAATAGATTCACCAGTAAACTCAATCGCATAACCTGTACCACCTGCTGTTCCAATTTTTCCAATTAAGGCCAAAGCAATATCTTTTGAAGTAATGCCTTTGTTTAATTTTCCCTCTACCCGCACTTCCATTGTTTTAAATTTTTTCAGGATCAAACATTGAGTTGCTAAAACATGCTCAACTTCAGAAGTACCAATACCCATAGCAAGAGCGCCAAATGCGCCGTGTGTGCTTGTATGAGAGTCGCCACAAACTATTGTCATACCAGGCAATGTGCTTCCTTGCTCCGGTCCAATGACGTGAACAATACCTTGACGACTATCATTCATAGGAAATTGTGTTAAACCAAAATGTTTACAATTCTCATCGAGTGTTTCGATCTGTGTCTTGGAAATAGGATCAGAAATTCCAAGTGAGCGATCTGTTGTTGGAACATTATGGTCAGGGACTGCGAGAACTGATTTATTTCTCCATACAGGCCTATGATTAATTCTTAAACCTTCGAAAGCTTGCGGACTTGTAACTTCATGAACAAGATGGCGATCAATGTAAATGAGATAAGTGCCAGCATCTTCTCTAACAATATGGCTCTCAAATAATTTTTCATAAAGTGTTTTTGCTTGCATGCGTCTTACTAATCCCTAAAATTTCCAAATTCAAGGGGAAAGTCTGAAATGCTTTTTTTAATGAATGCAATAGCATCTTGTAAGTTATCTCTTTTGGCACCAGAAACGCGAACGCTTTCACCTTGAATAGCAGACTGAACTTTTAGCCCGCTGTCTTTGAGCAATTTGACAATTTTTTTTGCAAGCTCAGTATCGATACCTGATTTTAATTTAAGCAACTGTTTTACTTTGTTTCCAGATACAGTTTGAATCTCTTGAGGTTCTATTCTTTTTGAGCTATCAGCCTCTTTTTTTTCCATAGCAGGGAGCAAAATATCTTTAATTTGACCCAATTGAAAATCTGAATCCCCGTAAAGAGTAATGGTTAATTCTTTCTCTGAAAATTCGACTTTTGCCGTTGTGCCCTTAAAATCGTATCGATTAATAATCGTTCGAGAGGCAACATCTATAGAGTTAGTTAAATTAGCCATATTTACTTCAGATGAAACATCAAAAGATGGCATACAGAATCTCCTTACTTAATAAATTTATTCGAAATGACAAACATAGTGAAGCGTATCTGATGTTTCAATTTCAAATGATGAATTTGCGGGTACAGAAAATTTTTGATCTTCTTTATACTCATTCCAATCAGAAGCGCCCTGTAATTTTACGCGGCAGTGCCCAGCGAGAATTTCCATCACCTCAGCCGCCTGTGTATTAAAAGTTAATGTGCTTGGAAAAATTACGCCAACCGTACTTCTTGTTCCATTTGGAAGAAGAATGGTATGGCTTACACATTTACCATCAAAATAAATATTTGCTTTTTTCTTTACACTTACATTATCAAATTGAGCCATTTAAATTCACCTTATTTTTTAATTTTTGCTGCGATTCTCATTCTTAAAGCATTGAGTTTAATAAAACCTGCTGCATCTTTTTGATCATATGCGCCTCCATCATCTTCAAATGTTGCAATAGAGGTATCAAAAAGAGAGTCTGTTGCGCTATCCCTACCAATCACACTGACATTGCCTTTATAAAGCTTCAATCTCACCCAGCCATTTACATTATTTTGCGTGTGGTCCATAAGTGTTTGTAATGCAAGCCTCTCAGGACTCCACCAGTAGCCGTTATAAATTAAAGAAGCAAATCTTGGCATCAAGTCATCTTTAAGATGTGCCACTTCACGATCTAGTGTTATAGATTCAATGGCTCGATGCGCTTTTAGTAAAATACTGCCCCCGGGTGTTTCATAACAGCCTCGAGATTTCATACCTACATATCGATTCTCCACAAGATCTAATCTACCTATACCGTGCTTACCGCCTATCTGATTAAGAGTCGCTAATAGTTCATGTGCTTTCATGGTTTTGCCATTAATACTAACTGGATCACCTTTATTAAATTGAATCTCAATAGTTTCAGACTCATTTGGAGCCTTTTCAGGACTTACAGTCCAACGCCACATATCCTCTTCAGGTTCAGCACCAGGATTTTCTAAATGACGTCCTTCATAAGAAATATGTAATAAATTGGCATCCATACTGTATGGGCTGCCACCATTCTTATGCTTCATCTCAACTGGAATATTATTTTTCTCTGCGTACTGAAGTAACTTTTCTCGACTAAGCAAATTCCACTCACGCCATGGCGCAATAATCTTAATATCAGGATTAAGTGCGTACGCTCCTAATTCGAAGCGAACTTGATCATTACCTTTACCTGTTGCGCCATGAGAAATAGCGTCTGCATTCGTTTTTCTAGCAAGCTCAATTAAACGTTTAGCAATAAGCGGTCTCGCAATAGAGGTGCCAAGTAAATATTCGCCTTCATAAATCGTATTTGCTCTAAACATTGGAAATACAAAATCTCGAACAAATTCTTCTTTCAAATCTTCAATAAAAATTTCTTTAACACCTGCAGCTTTAGCTTTTTCTTTTGCAGGCTCTAGTTCATCACCCTGCCCTAAATCGGCTGTAAAAGTCACCACTTCGCACTGATAGGTTTCTTGTAGCCACTTCAAAATAACTGACGTGTCTAATCCACCAGAGTAAGCTAAAACAACTTTTTTAATATCACTCATTTTTCATTTTTCCTACTAATAGGTATTCCATCAATGCTTTTTGAACATGAAGACGATTCTCAGCCTCGTCCCATACAACGCTTTGAGCGCCGTCAATTACTTCTGCAGTCACTTCCTCGCCTCGATGTGCTGGAAGACAATGCATAAACAAAGCATTCGAGGATGCCACTGACATCATCTCCTGATCCACTTGCCAGTCTGCAAAATCTTTTAAACGTTCTTCGTTTTCAGATTCAAAACCCATACTTGTCCATACGTCAGTTGTTACAATCTCAGCATCTTTCGCTGCATCCATAGGATCTTCAAATTCTTCAAAATGTTTATCGCCGTACAAGCCTGCTCGCTCAACTTCAACCTCATAACCTTTAGGTGTTGAAACATGCACATTAAAGTCTAATACCTCAGCCGCCTGGAGCCATGTATTACAAACATTATTTGAGTCACCAATCCATGCAACTGTTTTACCTTGAATAGTACCTCTATGTTCAATATAGGTAAAAATATCTGCAAGAATTTGGCAAGGATGATATTCATTCGTCAATCCATTAATCACAGGCACTCTCGAGTTTTGTGCAAATCGATCAATGATATCTTGCTCAAATGTTCTAATCATCACAAGGTCACACATACGAGAAATAACCTGTCCTGCATCTTCTACAGGCTCACCTCTACCCAATTGAGAGTCTCTCGTATTTAAATAAATTGCGGAGCCGCCTAACTGTTGAATGCCCGCTTCAAAAGATAATCGCGTACGAGTGCTCGCCTTTTCAAAAATCATTACCAAAGTTCTGTCGACCAGAGGCCAATACTGTTCGTATTCTTTAAATTGTTTTTTGATCCAACTTGCTCTCGCGAAAATATATTCAAACTCGTCTCGCTTGAGATCATTAAATCTTAAAAAATGTTTTGTTTTCATAAAATCAATTCTACTTAGAACGTTACTTTGCTAAAAAGGCTTTGATTACTTTGGATAGTCTCACAGTCAATTCTCTTGCTTCAGCTTCATTTATGATGAGTGCTGGTAAAAGACGAATCACTTTCTCTGCGGTGACATTTATCAGAAGGCCCTCTTCTAATGCTAATTTAGTTAAATCTCCACAAGGCTGATCAAGTTCAATGCCCACCATGAGCCCTAAATTACGCACCCCCTTAACCTGAAGGCAATCTTTTAATTGCTTAGTAAATTCTTCATTAATTAGTGCGCCCATTTTTGATGCATGGTTACAAAGCTTTTCCTCTTCAATAATATTCAATGTTGCGAAGCCTGCTGCAGTTGCTAATGGATTGCCGCCAAATGTAGATCCATGCTTACCTGGCGTAAATACATGACTTGCCTTACCTCTAGCTAAGCAAGCGCCTATAGGCACACCAGAACCAAGGCCTTTTGCGAGCGTCATGACATCAGGCTTAATCGAAGTATGTTGATGTGCAAACCATTTTCCTGTTCTACCAATACCACATTGCACTTCATCTAACATTAAAAGCCAATTATGTTGATCACAAATCTCTCTTAAGCCTTTAAGATAGTTTTGAATGTTACTTGGGATATTGATACCACCTTCGCCTTGAATGGGCTCTACAAGAATAGCAATCACATTATTTTTTCTTGAGGCAATTTGCTGAACAGCTTCTAGGTCATCGTAGGCTGCTCGAATAAACCCACCCACAAGAGGTTCGAACCCAGCTTGTGATTTACGATTACCAGTAGCTGATAACGTAGCCATCGTACGCCCATGAAATGCTTTTTCCATTACAATAATTTCTGGTGTTTCAATGCCATTTTGATGTCCATAAAGTCTTGCTAATTTGATAGAAGCTTCGTTTGCTTCACATCCTGAATTGCAGAAAAATACATTATCCATATGAGAAATAGCTGTGAGCTTTTCAGCTAATTTTTCTTGTTCAGCTATATGATAAACATTAGATACATGAATAAGTTTTGATACTTGCTCATGAATGGCTTTCACTAATTTAGGATGTGCATGTCCGAGTCCGTTAACTGCTACGCCGGATAAAGCATCCAAATACTTTTTACCATCTTTAGCCCAAAGCCACACACCTTCCCCTTTTTCAAAGGTTACGGGTTGTCTAGCGTAAGTATCCATCATTTTTAACATACAATTTTCCGTACTTATAAACACAAACGGAGGCTTAAGCCTCCGTTTATTTCAGCTTAAATTAAATTAAAGACCAATTAGTGCGCGATGACTCCATCCGTTTGACATAAAGAAGAGCATGGGGAGAGAAAGCGTTAAGTTGGTTCTTGATGCTAGAAAAGCTACTCTGCGTGCTTTAACTTTTTCATCATCCGAAGCTTGAACCATACCTAAAATCTTTTGTTGGTTTGGCCAAATTAAAACCCATACATTAAATAACATGATCGTGCCTAACCAAGAGCCGATACCGATACCTTCGTAACCGGTTTGTAAGGTAAATGCGTAAATGAAGTTCTCTTGCAGGATTGCAGCGCCTGCTAACCAAGTTGCTACAGCAGCCCATCTAAACCATAAAAGAGCTCGCGGTGCAACATGCTTTGTAATGCCGCCCGCTGAACCATCTGCGGCAGCATCTTTTAATGCAGGAATTTGCACTAAGTTAAAGTAGTAAAGTAAACCGATCCATGCAATTCCAGCCACAGCGTGGAGCCATCGAGCAAGTCCAGGTATATATTCCATTATTTAAGCTCCTACAAAATAAAGTTTTTAAGAAAAACGTAAAGTACTAGGGTTAGAACCAAGCCTGAAATGATTGCTCCTAAAATTGAATCCAGTGGATTTTTCATCTATAAACTCCTCCAAAAAAATACATAAATATTTAAAGGATGAGAGTAGCTTAAATACCCGATTTAAGCAAGATAGCGCGGTTAAAAGGCGAATTAAGTTTGCAAAAAAACCGATTTAAGGCAAAATTGCCCTAGTTTTTAAAAATCATTTCCTAATACTTAATAATCTCGTATGTTGACACTCAAGACGGATGATTCCCAAGCTAAGATTTTTAGTCAATTACCTGTTCATAGCTATATTGATCCTTCTATTTTTGAGATAGAAAAAAAAGCAATTTTCGATAAATATCCAAAATATTTAGGGCATCGCCTAATGGCGCCTCAGCAGGGTAATTACCATGTTTTAGAAGCGCTTAATAAATCAGCAGTTCTTGTAAATAACAACGGAAAAATTAACGTATTAAGTAACGTCTGTCGTCATAGGCAAGCACTGATGCTCGAAAATCAAGGCTCGGCTTCCCATATTGTCTGTCCGCTTCATCGCTGGACTTACAGTCTTGATGGCACATTAGAAGGTGCGCCCTACTTTAAGGAAAATCCATGTTTAAATTTGGAGTCATTTCCAGTAGAAGAAATCCATAACCTCATTTTTAAACAAACACATAAACAGTCATCGATAAATATCAAAGATGCAATGGAGTTTAAACAATTAAATCAATTATTAAATTTTGATGATTACAAACTACATAGCGTCAAAATTGATCATTACGATTTTAATTGGAAAACATTTATTGAGGTTTATCTCGAGGACTATCATGTTTGGGCATTTCACCCCGGTCTTAATAACATCGTGGATTGTGATGATTTATCATGGGAATTTAAAGCATTTTCATCTATTCAAAAAGTGCCTTTTAGGGAAAAAAATCAATCACAAAGCTCTGAAGTCTATGATCTTTGGAAATCCAAAATTAATGAACAAAGCGGCCATTCAAAACCACAATTTGGTGCAATTTGGCTGACAATCTATCCTTTCTTTATGATCGAATGGTATCCAAATGTTATCGTCGTTTCCCACCTCATTCCCGATGACGTTAATCATTGCAGAAATATTATTGAGTTTTATTACCCAGAAGAAACCATTCTTTTTGATCAAGACTATATTGCTGCGCAACAAGCCGCCTATAACGAAACTGCTCTTGAAGATAAAATTATTTGTGAAAAGATGCATGAAGGACGGCGTTCACTTTTCAAAAACAAACAAGAAGATATGGGCCCTTATCACGAGCCATTGGAAGATGGTTTAAAACATTTTCATCAATGGTATCAAACAGAAATGTCTTCCCACTTATGACAGATCAAAAAAAAGGCATGCTATGGATCATCGTAGCGACCTTCTTTTTTTCCCTTATGGGATCATTTGTAAAACTTGGTGCTTCACGTTTTTCTAGTGTTGAACTAGTGTTTTACCGTTCATTTATAAGCTTATTATTTCTTTTTATTTACATTGTTATAAGTCAAAAAGAGATTAAAACACCACACCTTAGAAAACAGATTGATCGCGGTGTTGTGGGCTTTTTGTCTTTAGCTTTTTTCTTTTATGCTATCGCAAATCTCAATTTAGGTTCTGCCATGACCCTCAATTACACCTCACCTATATTTCTTGGATTTTTCTTGCCTTTCATCTCACATCAAAAAATAAAAAAATCTATTTTACTATGCACAATTGTGGGCTTTTTTGGCGCTTTATTAATTCTTGATCCACACGGCGAATGGCAAAGTTGGTTTGCAGGTTTAATTGGATTAGTTTCGGGTATTGGTGCAGCTTTGGCTTACATTCACGTCATACAACTCAGCAAACTTAATGAGCCTGATTGGCGAACTGTCTTTTACTTCACACTTATATCTTCAATAGGCGCAGGATTGTGGATTAGCTTTACCGATTATCAAAAGTTGGTATGGAACGATATGTGGATACTGATTCCACTTGGCTTGTCAGCCACCATAGCTCAAATTGCAATGACACGCGCATATAGGCTTGGCAAGCCTCTTGTTATAGCCACCCTATCTTATCTAGCAATTGTTTTTTCAGGCATTATTAGTCTTCTATATTTTAACGAGACGATGAGGGTTGAGGATATATTGGGCGCAATTATGATTATTATAAGTGGCGCTATCGCGTCAAATATTAGCTTAAAATCAAGGATTAATTAAGCCGCAGCGAATAGCAATCAAAGCAATCTCTGCTGAATTATTTGCATTTAACTTTTGCTTAATATTATATAAATGCGTACCAACTGTTCTCGGACTGAGGCATAGCGTATCTGCAATGTCATTTGTACTTTTGCCTTTAGCTAATGCTATAAAGACTTCAAATTCTCGGTCTGAAAGAATTTCAATTGGATTTGTTTCTCCTGATAGCTGAGTAATGGCCATTTGTTGGGCAATACTAGGCTCTAGATAACGCTTTCCTTGATGAATAGATTTAATTGCTTTGATCAACTCTTCTGCAGCACTTCTTTTTGTTAAATAGCCCATCGCGCCTGCATTAAGTACTCGCTTAGGATGTACCGAGTCTTCATGAGCTGATAAAACAAGGATTTTGGTATTTTTATCTTTCGCCATAATGCGATCAATAGCCTCTATTCCACCGATACCAGGCATTGTGATATCCATAACAATAATGTCAGGTTTCAATTCTTGAAACAATTTAATAGCACCTTCTCCACTTTCAGCTTCACCGATGACTGTAATATCATCTTCGGCTTCGATAAGCATCTTAAAGCCCATGCGAACTACAGCATGATCGTCAACAAGTAATATCTTAATTTGACTCAATCTATATCCTTTTTAAATGGGCACTGAGATTAAAATCTGCGTACCCTGATTCTTTTTAGAAATTAATTCAAACGAACCATTCAAAGATTGAATGCGCTCTTGCATGCCCAGAATGCCAAAATTTTTGGTTTGATCAATTTTTTTAAGGTCCATACCTTGACCATCATCACTGAAGTTTAATTCCAAAAATCCTTTTTTAATTAAAACCAAATTAATTTTAATCGTTTTAGCTTGCGAATGTTTTAAAGCATTATTCATAGCTTCCTGAATAATTCGATAAAAATTAATATTTAAAGTTTCATTAAGGTGATTCAGGTCGCCTTTAATCAACAAATGAATTTTTAAATGTTCATATTGTTTTTGCCAAGTATTTACAGTGTCTTTTAGCGTTTCTGCTAAACCGAGGTTATCCAGCGCACCCGGCCTTAATTGCTTAATAATGCTATGCATCCCATCATATATCTGATTTGCAGCAGAAATAACAGAGTCTGCATTTTTTTCAATTTCAGGTGATATTTTTTTAGCCTTATTAGAAATGTTAGAAGCAAATATCTTAATGGCGGATACATACTGACCTAATTCATCGTGAAGCTCTCTTGCCAAACTTCTTCTTTCATCTTCAATATGACTTTGAATTAATTGAGTGAATTTTCTATTTTCTTCAAGTTTCAATTTTGACTCTTCTGCAATTTTCTTTTCACTAATATCTCTCATGCTGCATATGTCACCAATAATTTCATTCGTAATCGGATCTATAAGTGGCGAAAATGATATGGCGACATCCACTACTTCTCTATTTTTTTTAATTCTTTGCGTTTCTATATTGTGGATATTTTTTCCTGTATGAATTAATTGAAAGCTTTTTCTTAATTCATTTTCATGTGCTTTAGATGTAAGCACATAAGCAGATTTCCCTAATATTTCTTTTGGAGAATACCCAAATATTTTTTCAGCTGAAGCATTCCAAAAGGAAATTTTAGATTGAAGATCGTGAATAACAATAGCATCTGCAGTTTGTTGCGCAATTAATGCGAGCCTTTGATTCTCGCGAATCTTGGATTGGAGTGAATCGCCCATGCGATTGAAATTCTCTGCTATGACTGCAAATTCAGGTAAGTTAAAATTAGGAAGTCTCGCTTCGAAATCACCTTCACCCATTTTGGTAATTGCCTCAACCATAGGTTCAAGGGGTCGTAACCAGAAACCAAGCATCCAATACACCACGATATTTAATAATACAAAAAATACACAAGCGATCAAGAAGAAGTGGTTCATCTTGGCCCAAGATTCTTTTATGGCACCGGTGGGATTTGTTTTCACAATAAGCTTACCAAATCTTATTACTCTAGTATCTATAACTTCTTTAGGTGTTAGAGAAGTTTCAAACCATTTGGGAGGTGGAGGATCGTTTATACGATATTTGGAAGGGGGGGAGGCGTAGAGAAGTTCACCTTGAAGCGTGTATAAATTAATATTGCTGCTTCTAACATGGCCTAGCTCTTCTAAAAATCTCTTTAAGACATCATGAGTATAGCCCCATTCTGGATTTTGAGAAGAACTTATAATAACTGTATCTAATAGCTGCATTGTCACGCGATTGGCTGACTCTACCCCTTCTTGAATAGATTCTTTTGATCCCTTCATTATGGTGTAACCCATTGAAACAAAAAAGATCAGCAAGATGGCTGTAATTAAAAGATTTAATCTGACTCTTAAATTCATAATGTACTGTTAATAATCATTGTAATGGATGACTTTTACCACACATAAAGCCTAGCTCACAAGCGTTAAATAATGAAAATAATTGAAGTGTCATTTTTTCGCTTTACATAAAATAAATTACTACTAATAATAGATTTAATTTTTTAAGTTAAATTTAAAGTTAAACCGTATGAGTATTGAGTCAGTCTCAAGCGAACATAGAATATTTCATCCAGGTCAAGCGTTTGTAGGTCATGCCAATGTATCTGGCATGGCTGCTTACGAAAAACTGTGCACTTCTGCCAATAAAAATTATGAGAAATTTTGGGCTGATCTTGCTCGCGAGTTAATCATTTGGAAAAAACCGTTTACTAAAACGCTCAATGATTCTAACGCCCCCTTTTATAAATGGTTTGAAGATGGTGAATTGAATGTTTCATATAATTGCCTTGATAAGCATTTAATCACTCAGCCTAATAAAATCGCAATTATTTTTGAAGCTGACAATGGAGATATCACCAAAGTCTCTTACAAAGAGCTCTATCAAAAGGTATGTCAATTTTCAAATGGCCTTAAAACATTCAATTTAGATCTGGGTGATAGAGTTCTTATTTATCTTCCCATGGGTATTGAAGCAGTTGTCGCCATGCTTGCTTGCGCCAGAATTGGATTAACACACTCTGTCGTATTTGGTGGTTTCTCTGGGAAAAGCATTCAAGAGCGCATTAAAGATGCTCAAGCTAAACTCGTCATTACAGCAGACATTCAATTTCGAGGCGGTAAAACACTCCCCCTTAAATCTGCAGTAGATGAAGCATTTAATTTGGGCGGTTGTGAAACAGTCATTAGCACTATAGTGCTTAAGAAATCAAAAGAAGTGATTGAGTTAAAAGCTAAAGAAATTTGGTGGCATGAGCTTATTAAAAACCAATCGACGGATTGTGATCCGGTATATGTTAATGCCGAACATCCTCTATTTTTACTCTACACGTCAGGCTCAACCGGAACCCCCAAGGGCGTCCAGCACTCTTCAGCAGGTTATCTTCTTCATGCTATGAACACCATGAGATGGACATTTGATATTAAAGGGGATGATATTTATTGGTGTACCGCGGACGTAGGATGGATTACAGGACATACCTATGTGGTTTATGGTCCTCTTGCTATGGGGTCCACACAACTTATTTATGAAGGCATTCCAACTTTTCCGCATGCAGGTCGCTTTTGGCAGATGATAGAAAAGCATCATATTAGTATTTTTTATACAGCGCCTACAGCAATCAGATCTCTTATCAAGGCATCTGAATTAAATGAAGAATCTAATCCTGATGCTTACGATTTATCAAGTCTTCGTCTTTTAGGCTCAGTTGGCGAGCCTATCAATCCTGAAGCATGGATGTGGTATTACGAAAAAATTGGCCATCATCGATGCCCTATTGTAGATACATTTTGGCAAACAGAAACAGGCGGTCATGTTATTACACCATTGCCTGGTGCAACGCCATTAGTTCCAGGCTCTTGCACACTTCCCTTCCCTGGTATTGATGCTGCAATTGTTGATGAAGCAGGGCATGAAGTACCTTGGGGTACAGGCGGTTTATTGGTTATCAAGAAACCCTGGCCTTCAATGATTCGAACTATCTGGGGTGACCCTGAACGATACAAGAAGAGTTATTACCCTCAAGAACTAGGTGGAAAATTTTACCTAGCAGGTGATGGAGCTATCAGAGACAAAACGACTGGGTATTTCACTATTATGGGGCGTATCGACGATGTATTAAGCGTTTCGGGTCATAGGCTTGGTACCATGGAAATTGAATCTTCACTAGTTTCAAATCCTCTAGTGGCAGAAGCTGCAGTGGTTGGGAAGCCCCATGAAATTAAAGGTGAATCTATCGTAGCTTACGTGGTACTCAAAGGCAAAAGACCTGAAGGTGAAGAAGCAAAAGCAATTGTTAATCAACTCAGAGATTGGGTTGGAAAAGAAATAGGTCCTATTGCTAAGCCTGACGATATTCGATTTGGAGATAACTTACCAAAAACACGCTCAGGTAAAATTATGCGCAGACTCCTGCGCTCTCTTGCTAGAGGGGAAGAAATTACATCTGATATTTCAACCCTAGATAACCCATCCATTCTTGAACAACTAAAACAATCAATTCAATAATTTAAAGTAAAATAGCGTAAGTGGTTTAAGTTTAAGAAAGACCAATGAAACAAAAATTAATTCCTTACGTTAAAAAAATAGGTATTGCACTCGTCATTACCTACGTTTTTTTTATCGTTATCTCTAGCCTTACATTTCAATTTTATATTAAGCCTAACTTAAATAACTACAAATCAAGGATTGAAATTCTTGCTTCGGAGGCCACGGGCCAAACAATCAAAATAAATTCACTTGAAGGTCGATGGGATTTTATTAATCCAGAGTTTGCCTTAAACGAAGTTGTATTTTATGACAGCCAAAATAATAAAACACTTGCACTTGCAGAAATCAGCGCTGACTTTTCATGGTTAAGTCCGTTTTATTTAGCTCCAACACTTTCGGAAATAAAATTGAAGGCGCCTAAACTTCTTATGAGACGAGATGCAACTAATAAAATTTTTATTGGTGGCATACCCATTGATGGCCCGTCAAATAATAAATTAACAAACTGGCTTCTTAATCAAAAAAAAGTATCCATTGAACAAGGCGAGGTTGATTGGCATGATGAGTATAGGAAAGCACCAGCACTCACATTAAAAGATTTAAATCTTAGTTATAAAACACACTTTATTATCGATCTCATTGGTAAACACAAATTTAATCTCAATTTTAGAGTCAGTAATGGTGACAATCAATTTATTGATCTTAGCGGAAATATTTATGCAAAAAAAATTGAAGATATTTACTCCTGGGATTCTGAAGTTAAAATTAAAGCTGGGAATATTAATCTGGCAGCTTATACACCCTGGGTCGACTACCCAATCAAAATTAATGCTGGTACTGGTGATCTAAATTTAACTGCAAGCATTAACAATGCGGTGATTGATAAAATTAATGCATCAATTAAACTCACAAATTTTAAAACTGAATTGAATCAAGCTAATAAAAATGAGGTTAATTTTCGGAATTTTTCAGGCAATATTATTTGGTATTCTAGTAAAAAAGAACATCATGTTACATTTGAAAATCTTTATCTCCTTACTAATAATGGTATTAATATTGAAAATGCAGATTCGGCTATTACCATTTCATCTGAAACTAGTAAACCAACTGCATTCTCTCTTCAAATAAATAAGCTTCAACTCGATGCGGCAAGTGAAATATTGCAAACTATTCCTTACTTTGATGATGTTAAAAGTAAAATTGATGCAATAAAGCCATCTGGTTCTCTTTCTATGGTGGATCTTAAGTGGGTTGATGATAAAAGTATTGCATTAAGCCTTAAAGCCCAATTTGATAAGTTAAGCCTAAAAGCCTTTGGTGATTTACCAGGTTTTGAAAATCTTACAGGCTCGATTCATCTGACTGACAAAGATGGCTCATTAAAAATAAAATCAACTGATGTATCTCTTACTTACAATAAATTATTTAGAGAAGAACTCAAATTTAATGATTTGCATGGCGACTTGAAATGGACAAAAAACTATTTAATGTTTAAAAATATTAGCTTTAATAATGCATTTATTAACGGTTCAATTAATGGCAGTATTAAACATTCACTGGAAAAAGGGGCTTATCTAGATATCCAAGCTTCCATTCCTTTTATAGATTTGAAGCATGCAAAAACTTATTATCCAAAAACGATCGGTACCGAAAGTCTCCACTGGCTAGACACTTCACTCCTTGAGGGTAGCCTTGAAAATACTTTAGTTTCAATTAAAGGTTCGTCAGACGATTTTCCATTCGTCGATGCACAAAACCGTGCCGATCCTAATGAGGGCTCCTTTATTGTTACAACTACTGGTAAAAATACCCTGATCGAATATGGCACAGGCTGGCCGGTTATTGAGAAATTCGATTTTAATGCCTCAGTTAATGCTGGCACTTTCGAGTTGTTAAGTAAGAAAGGTCAATTTCTAGGTAACACCATTAAAGAACTTAAAACAAAGATTCCTGCAATAGCGATCGAGCATCCTATACTAAATCTTCAAAGCACACTTGATAGCCCAACACGTGAAGCTATTAAATTTATTAATAACAGTCCCATAAAAGAATCTGTTCAACATTTATTCGATGAAGCCACTGGGTCTGGAGAAGGAAAACTAAAAGTAAATATTGATGTCCCTATAGATAATCTTGATGCAATTACTTTTAAGGGTAATTACCAATTTTTAGATAGCAATCTAACTAACCCTGCGGTGGGGATTCCAAAAATAGAAAAAATTAAGGGCTTAGTCACTTTTGACGAAAAAAATGTCAAAACTGAAAATCTAACTGGTACCATGTTTGGCGGCAATACTAATATTTCACTCGTTGCAGACTCAAGCAAGGCTATTAAAGTTAAATTAAATGGAAAATTTACTGACAAAGGTATTGAAGAGAAATTAGGTACAAGTTTTTCAAAAATAAATGGCTCTGCAAATTGGGAAGGTCTACTGGAATATAAAAAACCCTTACTCAATATACAATTATCTTCTGATTTAAAAGGGATTGAAATGAGCTACCCTGCTCCATTCAATAAAGCGCGCGATAAGGAAGAAAAGTTTTACTTTACTAAAAAACAAAATAATACAAAAACAGATCAAATTGAATTTGCATATAGCAATATTGTGAGTTCAAAAATAACTCGTATCGAAAAAAATAATATTATGTCAATTGACAAGGGTTATATATCAATTAACTCAGACATTAAAACAAGTACGCAAAAGGGACTTTATCTCAATGCTAATTTACCCTATGTAAATTTAGATGACCTTATAAGTGTCTATAGCGAAGGAGATAGTGGCAGTGGTTTTAAGATAGATAAAGCAGATATAGCGCTCAAACATGCTGACCTCTTTGATAGACGATTTAATAATATGAAAATAGAAATAGCACCAGTTAATGCCAGTACAAAATTTAAAATTAGCTCAAACGAAACATCAGGTAATCTTTTATGGACTGAAAAAGATAACAAGCTAACTGCGAGACTAAATGCACTTAAGCTTCCAAATGAAATTAAAAAAATATCCTCAACACAAAGTTCAAGCAGCCAAAAAGTACCTAATTTAGATATCAAAATTGACTCCCTTGAAGTTGATGGTAAGAAAATCGGAAAGCTTGAGCTTGTTTCTGTGACTTCAAAACAAAATATTAATATTCAAAAATTTAAAATTTTTAATGACAAAAATATTTTTCAAGCAGAGGGAGATTGGATAGACTGGAATAAAAACCCTATATCTAATATTAATTTTAGCTGGAAGATCAGCAATCTAGGTGAAACACTTAATTTCCTTGGCTTTCCTAATTTTGTAAAGGATGGTGAAGCAGATGTATCTGGTCAATTGAGATGGCCAGGCAATCCTTTTTCTTTTGATAAAACTAAAGTAGATGGGTCCTTCAACCTTGATGTGCGTAAAGGTATAGTTCAAAAAGTTGAGCCTGGCATAGGAAGGCTCTTTGGACTCTTGACCCTGCAAAGCTTACCTAGAAGGCTCAGCTTAGACTTTAGGGATTTATTTGGGAGTGGCTTTGTCCTTGATACCATGAATGTAGCTGTTAGAGTCAATAATGGCATTATGAAAACAAGTAACTTTAGAATGGATGGTCCAGCTGCTGAAGTGTTTATGTCTGGTGAAATAAATATCATCAAGGAGACGCAGGATTTAAATCTTAAAGTAACGCCTCATATTAGTGATAGCTTATCAATTGCAGCACTTGCAGGGGGCCCGCTTGTAGGTGCGGTAGCATTTATCGCACAAAAAATACTCAAAGATCCACTTAATAAAGTACTAACCTCTGAGTATAGAATTATTGGTACGTGGGAAAAACCAGAAGAGGTAAATAATTCAGCGGCTGATAAAATTAAAACAACAATTGATAACACTAAGAACTTATTTAATGATAAAAAATAATAATGGCCATTAAATCTAAAATAAAAACAACTAAAGCAAGATTAGTAAATAAAGATATCGTAAAGATTGCAGGCATTCAAATGGCTTCTGGGCCAGATATCAATTCAAATCTTAATGAAGCTGAAAATTTAATTACAATTGCTGCCAATCAAGGCGCTAAAATTATTGCCCTACCTGAATATTTCTCTATTATGACTTCTAAGGATTCAGAGAAATTAAAAGCGAGAGAAAAACCTGATCAAGGAATTGTTCAGTCGTTCTTATCAAAGCAAGCCAAGAAGCATAAAGTATGGATTATTGGCGGGTCAATCCCTTTAGTCTCAAAAGATAAAAATAAAATCAGAAATAGCTGTTTAATTTATGATGACAAAGGAAACCTAGTTCATCGCTACGACAAAATTCACCTTTTCGGATTTGATATGGGAGAGGAATATTATCGCGAAGATAAATTAATTGAAGCAGGTTCTGAAATTGTAGTTGTCGATTCGCCATTTGGTAGAATTGGTATTGCTATTTGTTACGACCTACGATTTCCAGAGTTATTCAGAGCTATGAAAGACATTGATCTTCTTGTAATTCCGTCAGCTTTTACAGAGACAACTGGTAAAGCCCACTGGGAAATTCTGATTCGAGCAAGAGCAATTGAGAATCAATGTTATGTATTAGCACCTGCTCAAGGAGGCTACCACTTATCAGGAAGAGAAACACATGGCAATTCAATCATTGTAGACCCTTGGGGCACAATATTAGACAAACTCGCGCGCGGCTCGGGTGTAATCACTGGGTATTTAAACAAAGACTATATTAAGTCTATCCGGAAATCCTTGCCTGCACTTAAACATCGAACTATAAAATAATATTTTCTATGGAACATAAAATTGAATATGCAAAAGATTTACTTCTCGCCCAATCTGGTATTGAAATTCATGATCTAAATAAAATACTCAATGGCATGATGTCTCATGGTGTCGATTATGCAGATCTTTATTTTCAATACACTAAAAATGAATACTGGGGACTTGAAGAAGGTCAAGTTAAATCGGGAAGCTTCTCAATCGATCAGGGTGTAGGTGTCAGAGCTGTTAACAAAGACAAATCTGCTTTTGCTTATTCTGATGATATATCTATTGAAGCCCTTTTATCTTCTTCAAATATTGCTAAAGCCATTGCCTCGAAAAACTTAAATCAAAATCATAAACTAGATCAACCAAAAATAACTTCTAATTTATATAATACTCAAGACCCACTCTCGGCTGTGCCTGCAGAAACAAAAATTAAGATTCTTAAAAAAATAGAAAATTTTGCTAAAAAAATGGATGAGCGAATCACCAAAGTCACAGCATCAATTGCTGGAGAGTATGAAGTGATATTTGTTATTAATAATGAACAAAAAATTGCTGCTGATATTAGACCTTTAGTAAGATTATCTATCAATGTTATTGCAGAATCGAATGGAAAAAGAGAGCAAGGCTCATCAGGTGGTGGTGGACGTTTTGGATTTGAATATTTCTCAGACGACATATTAAAACAATATGCGCAGGAGGCAGTTCATCAAGCCATAACTAACTTAGATGCCAAACCAGCACCGGCTGGGAGCATGACAGTTGTCTTGGGCCCCGGATGGCCTGGCATTCTTCTTCACGAAGCTATTGGTCATGGCCTAGAAGGTGACTTCAATCGAAAAGGTAGCTCAGCATTTAGCAATAAAATTGGCACACAAGTGGCTGCAAAAGATATTACTGTTGTTGATGACGGCACTATCAAAGATCGAAGAGGCTCACTTAATATTGACGATGAAGGTAATGAAACACAAAGAACGGTACTTATTGAAAATGGCATTCTAAAAGGCTACATTCAAGATACATTAAATGCGAGACTCATGAATATGCCAATTACTGGGAATGCAAGAAGAGAGTCATATGCACATCTGCCTATGCCGAGAATGACAAATACTTATATGCTTAATGGTACAAAAACTCCCGAAGAAATCATCAAGTCAGTAAAAAAAGGGATTTATGCGGTTAATTTTGGCGGCGGCCAAGTAGATATCACAAGTGGTAAGTTTGTATTTTCTGCAGCTGAAGCCTGGATGATTGAAGACGGAAAACTACTCTATCCAGTCAAGGGTGCAACTTTGATAGGGAACGGTCCTGAAGTGTTAAAGAAAGTCAGTATGATTGGTAATGATATGTCTTTGGATTCAGGTGTAGGGACCTGCGGTAAAGAAGGTCAGAGTGTTCCGGTAGGTGTAGGCCAACCCACTATGAAAATTGACGGTTTGGTTGTAGGGGGAACTGCTTAAAATTATAAAACGCGATTTTTGTACTCTAAGGTACGCGTATCAATTTCAATCTTGTCACCGGTATTACAGAATAAAGGCACCATTACTTCAAAGCCCGTATTAATTTTAGCCGGCTTCATAACCTTACCTGAAGTGTCCCCTTTTACAGCAGGCTCAGTATAAGTAATTTCACGCGTAACAGAATTTGGAAGCTCTACAGAAATAGCTTTTCCATTATAAAATTTAACCTCACATGGCATGCCGTCTTCTAAGAAATTTAAAGCTTCTGACATATTTTCAGGATCAATTTCATATTGATTGTATTCACCATCCATGAATACATAAGCAGGATCTGAAAAATAAGAATAAGTGACATCCTTTTTATCTAAAACAATCACTTCAAATTTATCACTGGCGTTATAAACGTTTTCGCTCGGCGCTTCAGTCAAAAGATTTTTCATTTTCATCTTAACCACAGCTGAATTTCGACCTGACTTATTATATTCAGCTTTTAAAATGACCATGGGGTCAGTGCCAACCATAATGACGTTACCAGCGCGAAGGTCTTGAGCGATTTTCATAATATTGATCCTTGGGAATGCTTACCAAATAAAAGGGAGAAATTATACTCGAAAATTATGTTTCAGAACAATAATCAACCAAACTCTCAACAAATGAAGGCTCTTTGAAGAAGTAATGACTGCGCTTCAACGCTAAAGACTCTAGAGAAGCGTGATTTTTGAAAAAATCACGCCATAAAGCTTCGTTAAATTTATTATTCGACCAATCGTCATGCGTTTTAATTAAAATCTCTGACAGCTTTTGTTCACAATCCTCACAATAGCGCTTCAAAAAAGCTTTTAGTTTAATTAAATGGAGATTGTTTTCCTGGATATATGGCTGCCAAATAAAAGGTTTACCGGCCCAAAGTGCTCTTATCCAACTATCTTCACCGCGCACAAAATTAAGGTTACATGACCAAAGTAGATCATCAAAATCATCATGGCTTAAGAATGGGTAGGAAATAATATGAAGATGCTGATAATTCTTTTTTATCTTTAAGATGTCTAACAAATATTGAGGTATGAAAAACTGAATAGGCTTCTTCATAGTATCTATAACATCTAAAAAAGCTTCAATTTTCTGTATTGGGTAATAAAAAAGGGATATTGAATAGAGGTCAGGATTACCACCGAATGACTTAATAACTTTATCAAGTCTAGTTTGGACAAAAGCCTCTTTGCGTCCTAATAAATCCCTCTCTCGGATAAGGCCGCCTGTTTGTCTTGTAAAGCCAGGGTAGAAAAAAGTTTTAATAAGACCAGACTCAGGATCTATAGAAGGTTTTAAATGAAAATTATCTACCCAAGGCTCAGCTGACAAATATTCAATCGCAATATATTTAGACTTGTTAGTTTTCATAAGCGCTTTATATAAAGCAGGCAAATCAATATTAAAAAGATTAAATACAAAAGCTGGAGGTGGCGGAAGCGATTTTGAATTGTCACTAAAATCACAATAATAAATGTTAATACCATCGATCATTTGTTTTTTTAAGGAAATATCAAGTGAGGGTATGAGTCTTTGGGTGGTCATAAGGTCATCGACAAGAAGATGTACCTCAATATTAAAATCAACTTTAAGTTGTTTTGCTATGCGCCATGCAACACCAATATCCCCAAAAAAATCAATCACCTTACATATTAAATGACAAACTATAGGGCTTTTGTTACTCATGATATGACACATCAATAATTCGAAAATTTACTAAACCGCCCGGAGTTTCGACTTTTACTTCATCGTCTAAGTTCTTTCCCAAAAGCGCCTTAGCAATAGGTGACACCCAACTAATAAAGCCTTTTTCTGTATCAATCTCATCTTGTCCTACAATGCGAAAATGATGCTCTGAATCATCTGATTCATTAAGAAGAGTGATCCATGCACCGAAAAAAATCTTGTCCTGCTGTTCTTGTGAGGATGGATCAATTACCACGGCCTCATCAATACGCCCAAATAAGAATTTGGCTCTTGCATCTATCTGACGTAAGCGTTTTTTTCCATATATATAATCTCCATTCTCACTGCGATCACCATTACTTGCAGCCCAGGAAACATCTGCTACTACTTTAGGGCGATCAACTTTAACTAAAAAATCAAGTTCATCTTTTAGGCTCTGGTACCCATGTTTAGTAATGTAATTTTTGCGTTCAGCCATATTTTTTAATAATAATTAACGGGGATAAGTTTACAATAGAAGCATGCATTCTGAGCAAAAGCCTATATATCTCTGTCGTAATTCAAAAGAAGCTTTTAAATTAAGCCAACACTTTAACTCAAAAGAAAAAGTGATGGCTTTAAATGATTTTATTAATAATCTTTTTAAAAAACATCCAAACATCAACATGCAATACCGAGTTCTTAATGGTATCGAAGAAAAGTTGTTATGGGAAAGCAGCATTAAACAATACAAAAAATCTTCATTTGATTTATCTAATATTGAAAGCTTAAGTGAGACTGCCAGCCAGGCTAATCGTCTCATAGATCAATTTCTTATTGGCGAAAATACCTTGAAGAGTGAAGAGCACAGCGAAGAGCATGCATTTTTTAACGCCTGGCGTTTAATCTTTAAAAAATATTGCAGTGATAAAAAAATCATCACTTTTAATAGTCTTATAAAAATTGCTATTGAACATATCACGAATAAGGATATATCTATTGACTACCCTATTCATTTTGTAAATTTTGGATTTAGAACACCTATTGAGGAATCATTTATTGGTGCATGTAAAACTCAAATTGACGTGACCTTTTTTGAAGAGCCCAAAATAGAGCCTTATATAGAGTCGCGTATTTTTCTTAATGAAGAGCATGAATGTGTGCAAGTTGTTGAATGGTGCAAAAAGCAAATAGAACTAAATAAAAAAATACTTATTGTTACGCCCCAGCTTGATCAAATCATAGATCGCCTTACAAGCTTACTTGACAAAACATTTCATCCTAAATCGTTTACCCCAAGCCTATCTCAAGAAAAAAGAATTTATCAGTTTTCTTTAAATACACCTCTATTTCATTTATCCATCATTTATTTAAATATAATGCTGATTGAGCTGAGCGCGCGAGGATTTTTCAATATAAAAGAACTTAAAAATATCTTGAGCCATAACGGTTGGTCAGATAACCAAGAGCTATGCCTTCGCTATAGACTTATTAACCAATTAGAGAGAAAACGCAGGGGCAATGTCTCAGTTCACGAACTTATTGAAATCCTGGAGTCGACAGAAGGATTAAATGATTTAATTCCTTCTCTAAAGAAGCATTTAGATCAAATACAAGTCTCACATCATCAATGGAAAAAGAAAAGAACCCCTTCTGCATGGATTAAGACCTTTGATGAGTATTTAAAGAGTATTCAATCTAGCCTTTTAAGTCCAAAAGACCTTTATGAAGAAGGTATTTATGAGGCGTGGAATAAAATTACCGAAACTTTAAGTTCGCTAGACAATCTCCTTGATGAAATATCTATTCAGGATATGTTAGTCACACTTCAGTATTACCTCAAAAAAACTACCCATCATCATCAACACGAGGGTAATTTTAAAATTGATATCTTAGGCTTTCATGAAACGACTTATGAAATTTATGATGCTACGTGGATTATGAATTTGAATGAACATAATTGGCCTGCACCTCATCAATATAATCCATTTATCCCTATCAAAATTCAGCATGATTGCCATATCAATACTCATGAAAAACGTCATTTACATGCTACAAATATTTTAGACAAATTTACCCATACATCAGCCTTGGTAACACTCTCTTACGCCAAAAAAATGGGTGAAGAAGAGATCTTTCCGTCACCTATTCTATACACTTTCATATCTTCGAAACCACATGAAGATATGAATTTTAATTACAAAAAAAATACATTTAATCAAGATGTTATAGAATATATTGAAGATAATACTTCAATTAAAATTACCGTTGAACAGACCGTGAAATCAGGGATTAAACTACTTGAAGCACAGTCCATCTGCCCTGCCTGGGCATTCTATGAATTTAGGCTTGGCGCCAAACAATTAGAAGATGATGATGAAGAAAATTTAACTACCAGGCTTCGCGGAAATCTCTTTCACAAAACCTTGGAAGAATTTTGGATGGAATATAAATCATCATTTCTAGTTAGCGCTTTAAGCAAAAATGAACTCTTAAATAAAATAAAAGATATTGCACATAAGAATATTTCAACTGAAAAGAAAAAGTACCCCAGAATCTTGCCTGAGATTTTTAATATCGAAGAAATGCGCTTAATACATTACCTTGAAAATTGGATTCAATATGAGTTAAAACGAGGTGACTTTGAAGTTAAAGAGACAGAAAAAAATATACCCGTCCATTTAGGCTATCTTAACTTTAATATCAAGATTGACCGTATTGATGAAGTTAATAAGAACACGATTGTTATTGATTATAAATCTGGGGCAACAAAAACTTTAAATGAATGGTTTCTCAATGCTTATGGAGAGCTTCAAATGCCATTCTATGCCCTCTATGCTTCAGATAAACCTATTGATGCCATTACTATTGGCATTATTAATACACCAAAGCCTCAATGGATTGGCATCGGTCGAGATATCGGGCTTCTTAAAGGTATAAAGGATGCTTCCTGCTCTAGCCAATACCAATCTTGGGATGAGTTACTCGGCTTTTGGAAGTGTCGCATTAGTGATGCGGTTAAAAGCTACGAAATGGGTGATGCAACTGTTAGATTTGCACGTGAAAAAGACATGGCTTACTGTCATGTTAAATCTATCCTAAGGCTTCCTGAGCGAACATTACAATATGAGCAAAACAAACAATGAATGACGCCGAATTAAGAGAGAAAGCGCTTCATTTAAGCTCATTTATTGTAGAGGCGCCAGCAGGTTCTGGAAAAACAAGCTTACTTACTGATCGATATTTAAAATTGCTTACGGTTGTTGATACCCCCGAAGAGATTGTAGCGATAACTTTCACAAAGAAAGCAGCCTCAGAAATGAAAGCTAAGATCATCGAGCGAATTAAAGAAAGTCAAAGTCCTTTTGCTCAAACAATTCTAAAGCGCTCGAAAGAAAAAGGCTGGGATATTGAACATAATCTCTCGCGACTTAAAGTTATGACTATTGATAAGTTCTGTCTTAATGTGGTCAGTCAAATTCCTGTATTAAGCAAAATGGGGCAAAAGCCTAATATTACCGATACACCTGAAAAAATCTATGAAGAGTCAGTTAAGCAAACTTTACAGGCTAAAGATAGCATCGAAGATATTAAAGTTGTCTTTACTCATTATGACAATGAGTATGAAAAGATTAATCGCCGTTTAGTGGCGATGATGTCAATTCGAGATCAGTGGAAATACCGATGTCATACGCTTACCCAAAAAGCAACCAAGCAAATTATCGACGAAGGCAATGCTTATCTTGAACATTTGACACAGACCATCTATCAAAAAATTAATGCTGTACTAAATCAAGATCAGCTAAATGATCTTATAGAAATTCTTCACTATTTAGAAAGTGTAAATCTTAGGAAAGATATAAAGCTAGAAAATAAAAGAAGTTTTAATTTTGATACAGAAGAAATCTCTTTATGGCAAACGATTGCAAAAATCTTATTTACAGATAAAAATACTAGGCGAGAAAACATTACAGTCCGAGAAGGATTTAAGAATGATGATGAGGGAGAAGTCTACAAAAATAAATGTCGCAATCTACCAAATATCGACTTTTTATTAGCCATCAAGACAATTCCGGAACCTATTAATGAAACATACGCCTTAAAACTAAAATCTATTTCAAATATTCTGCTGCAGTGCGAAAAGAAACTCCGGCAGCTATTTAGGCAACGAAATACTGTCGATTTTATTGAGATCATAGAGATCGCGAATGAGGCACTTGGTAAAAATGATGCGGCAAGCGATCTTTTATTATCTTTGGATTACAAAATATCCCACTTACTTATAGATGAATTTCAAGATACAAGCAGAAGTCATTTTAATTTCTTAAAGAAAATTGTGGATGGCTGGACACCAGAAGCACAAAAAACTGTTTTCTGTGTAGGCGACCCTATGCAATCTATATATAAATTTAGGGAAGCTGATGTTAGTATTTTTATTGAGGCTAAAAAAAATGGTTTTAACACAATTCCCTTAGAAACCATACGACTTAAAGATAATTACCGGTCTTCTTCTCTTATTGTGAATGAGATAAATCAGATATTTGAAAATATACTACCAAAAGAAGATTCAATTCAAGAAGGAGCTGTATCTTACAAACCTTTTGTATCTGCAAAGAAAGAGTATGACTTTAATATAAGTGAATTCAAATTTCATGCATTAACATTCACTGAAAATATTGATATTGATACCGAAGAAGCAAAGTATGTATGTAATCTTATTGATACATTTCCTAAAAATGAAAAAATTGCCATTCTCACAAGATCAAGAAGTCACCTCTCTGAATTAATTAATTACATTAGAAAATTCAAACCTAACTTCAGATTTAATGCAGTAGAAATTGATGCTTTAGATAAGCATCAATCTATTCAGGATATTCTTTCCTTAAGCTACGCCATGCTTGACTTAAGTGACCGGATTCACTGGCTTGCAATTCTTCGAGCCCCATGGTGTGGGGTTATGCTGAATGACCTAGCCCTACTATTTCAAAATGATCACAACTCAACAGTATGGGAAATTATTCAAGATTCAAATAAAATGAATGAAATTTCCTCTGATGGAAGAAAAAGAATTCAACGACTTATCGATATCCTAAAAAATGCATTTGATAATCAAAGTAAAACTCATATTAGAAGACTTATAGAATCAGTTTGGATGAATTTAGGAGGTGAATTATGCCTTCATAATCCTAACGATATTGTAGACATTAATAAATTTTTTGACATATTGCAAACATCAAGCTCGCCTATATCAATCGATTTTGAACTAGTCGAACATCAAATTACAAAAACTTATTTATCTGACATTCCTTCAGCTGAAGAGCGTATTCAATTTTTTACAATCCATAAAGCTAAAGGTCTCGAATTTGATGTAGTCATTATTCCATCATTGAATTCAACAATACGAGCATCAGACAAAAAAATGATTATGTCTGATACATTCTCTGAGAATAACTCTATATATGACGTCACAGCATTTAGTGAGCCTGATAATAAATCACCTCATTTGTATAATTTAATTCATGGTATAGAAAAAAATAGAGAAGAAAATGAATTAAAAAGGCTTCTTTATGTTGCGATGACAAGAGCAAGAGTAAAGCTTCATCTTGTTGGGTCGGTTACATATAAGGATGAAATAAAGCCTGCTTCAAGTACTTTCTTATCACTGCTTTGGGGTATTTACGGCAATAATTTTTATGAGCAAAAACTCATTGAAAATACTGAGATAGGGACTTTGAATGGCAAAATCGAGGAATTCGTTCCAAAACTCATGCGATTGAAGTTAATTTAATAGTAATCCTGATGAGTCAGCATATAAGAAATCATTCTTCTAATTTTTATAGCTATTAAGATAAGAATATTTTACCCAAGAAATCTTTTATAAATTTTACACGCTCTAGGATATCGGGAAGAGTAACGGAAATTTTAATCTTATCTGGGCCATTCATTCGGCAACGCTTATCTTCACTTAGAAGTTTAATAAGCTTCAGTGGGTCAATTTTACTATCACTTGCAAATGTAATTTGAATTGAAACATCACTAGCATCTATTTTTTTAATATCAAGATGTTGAATAAAAATTCTTAAGTCGTGAAAAGAAATTAGGGACTGTGTTTGTTCTGGCATCACACCAAAACGATCTATCAGCTCTTCTTTCATTTCTACTAACTGCTCATCCTGATTGAGTCCTGACAAGCGCTTATAGAGCACAAGCCTTTCATTGATATCACCACAATAAGCATTAGTAATAATGGCTGGCGTATGAAGATTAATTTCTGTATTTTTTTGAAGCGGGGTATCAAGACTTAGTTTTTTGCCAATTTTCAGCTGCTTAACAGCATAATTAAGCATTTCTACATATAAATTGAATCCAATTTCATACATTTGCCCACTTTGATTGTCACCTAGCAACTCACCTGCTCCTCGAATCTCCAAATCATGAATAGCAAGATAATATCCTGCACCTAAATCCTCAAGAAGCTGAATAGCTTCCAACCGTTTTTGAGCATGATTGCTGATCTTCCTGTCTGGATCAACAAGTAAATATGCGTATGCTTGATGGTGCGATCTACCCACCCGACCTCTTAACTGATGAAGTTGTGCTAGTCCAAACATGTCTGCACGATTCATAATGATTGTATTGGCTGATGGAATATCAATGCCTGTTTCAATAATTGTTGTACACAGTAAAATATTCGCTTTTTGTTGATAAAAATCATGCATAACTCTCTCAAGCTCTCGCTCTCTCATCTGCCCATGAGCAATCTCAATGACTCCTTCAGGTATTAAATTTTCTAATTTTTCTTTCATCGAAGTGATAGTGTCAACATCGTTATGTAAGAAATACACCTGACCGCCTCGATTAAATTCTCTAAGAACTGCTTCACGAATGATGCCTTCTGAATAGTTATTCACGAATGTTTTAATCGATAAACGTTTTTGTGGTGGAGTAGAAATAATAGAAAACTCTCGTAAACCTTCCATAGCCATAGATAGCGTTCGAGGAATTGGAGTCGCTGTAAGTGTTAATACATCCACCTCAGCTCGCATAGATTTAAGTAATTCTTTTTGGCGCACACCAAAACGGTGCTCCTCATCAATAATAATCAGCCCTAAATTTTTAAAATTAATGTCATTTTGAATAAGTCTATGTGTGCCAATGATAATATCAATTTCACCATTAGCTAATTTTACAAGCGACTCAGCTTGTTCTTTTTTAGATTTAAAACGAGAAATTTCTGCAATCTTGATAGGAGAGTCTGAAAAACGATCCATAAAATTATTGTAATGCTGTTCAGCAAGAAGTGTTGTCGGGACTAATATAGCAACTTGTTTTCCATCATTAGCTGCTATAAATGCTGCTCTTAATGCAACTTCTGTCTTTCCAAATCCTACATCACCGCATATAAGACGATCCATCGGCTTTTGAGATTCCATATCAGTAATAACAGCATTAATTGCAGTTAATTGGTCATCGGTCTCCTCAAATGGAAATCCGTCAGTGAATCTCTCATAATCTTGTAAGTTAATTTTGAAGGCGTAGCCTTTTTTAATGGAGCGCTGCGAATAAATGTTCAAGAGGTCAGCAGCAGTATCATGAATTTGTCTTAAGGCTTTTTTCTTCGCCTTATCCCATTGGTCTGAACCAAGCCTATGTAAGGGAGCAGTTTCAGCTGGCCCTCCCGAGTAACGAGAGATAAGGTCTAGATTGGATACAGGTACATATAGTTTATCTTCACCAAAATACTGTAAAAGTAGGAATTCACTCTCTCCTTCACCAAAATCTAAATTAAATAATCCTTTAAATCGACCTACGCCATATTGTTCATGCACAATAGGGTCACCTTCTTTTAATTCTGATAAGTCACGCACCATGGCATCCGTTGAGAAATTCTTATCTCGATGACGCCTTCTTACTTGGCGCACAGTATTTACATAAAGCTCAGATTCTGTAATAACAACATGCTGAGATGAAATATAGCCTTGATGAAGTGGACTAACAGTCAAAACTACTTGATCACTAATATCTGCAGCTGAAGACCAATCATCTGTTGCTTTAAACTTAATACCAGCCAACTTCAGAAGTTCAGAAACTGTTTCTCGACGACCCAAGCTATCCGTTAATATAAAAACTCTTTTAGGATTGTCTGTAATAAAATTATCAAGCTTTGATAAAGGCTGAATATTTTTCCGATCAATAGATATGTCAGGAATTTTTTCATATACTTCCGTACGTTTTAAATCGAACTTCTTATATGAATTAATGGATTTAAAAAATTGATCTGGCTTGATTAAAAGATTTTGAGGTTCTAAAATTGGTCTCTCAGCATCATAAGCAAACAATCGAAAACGTTTTTCAGTTTCATGCCAAAAGTGACTGCAAGCCAAGTCAAGATTACCGTGCTTATAAATAATCGTATTGTCTGAGAAATAACTAAAAATATCACTCATCTCTTCAAAAAATAACGGCATGTACCATTCAATGCCTCCAATAGGGATACCTTTGCTGATGTCTTTGTAAACTGAGGAGCGAGAGGGGTCGCCCTCAAAATGCTCTCGATAATTTTGTCGAAATGAACTAATGGACTTTTCATCCATTGGACATTCACGGGCCGGGAGTAATTTAATTTCATTAACTGGGTAAAGTGTTCTTTGCGTGTCAACATCAAATGTTCGAATTGAATCAATCTCGTCATCAAAGAAATCCAAGCGGTACGGCACAATACTGCCCATAGGAAACAAATCAATGAGACTTCCTCTCACTGAAAATTCTCCTGGGGCCATGACACGAACCACGTTCATATATCCATTTAATGTTAATTGGTTTTTAAAAGCTTCAATATCAACTTTTTGCCCTTTACTAAAATGAAAGCTAAATTGTTGTATATAACTTTTAGGAGGCAATAAGTGAAGTGCTGTGGTCACAGGAATAATAACCACATCAAAACTTTTCTGAGTCACTTGGTAAAGAGTTAGAAGTCGTTCTGAGATTAGATCTGGATGGGGTGAAAAGTGATCGTAAGGAAGAGTCTCCCAATCGGGCAACAAATTAATTTTCAAATCCGGGCTAAACCAAAGCATCTCTTCCATAAGACGCCTTGCTTCGAATGCAGTCTCCGTAAAAATTGCTAAAGACTTTTTACTTTTAACAATTTCATCATGAATATATTTGACGAGAGAAAAGCTATCAGAGCCATCAATTTCAGCTGTCGATAGTGATTCTTTACTTTGATAATTTGCTTCTAATGGCATATATTGCATGTATAAATAATTAGCAATATTATAAGCTTTAAAGCTAATATTCATTAAGAGGGAATATCATGAATGATAAAGAATTAGTCGCGCACCAGGCCTTACAGTATGTTAGCGAAAATATGATTGTTGGCTTAGGCACAGGATCAACCGCTAACTACTTTATTGATGCTTTAGCTAAACGAAACAAAGAAGAAAATCTAAAGATAAGGGCAGTATCGAGCTCTGTTGTGAGCATGATTAAAGCTAAAGAAGCTGGCTTGCCAATTATAGCCATGGAACAAATCAAGGAAATAGATCTTTATATTGATGGGGCAGATGAAATTGCACCTGACCTTACTTTGCTGAAAGGGCGTGGTTATGATCTCGTTCGAGAAAAGCTACTAGCTCGATCTGCTAAAAAATTTATTGTCATTGCGGATGAGTCTAAATTGGTTAAAAAGATTGGGGATAACTTTCCCATACCTTCTGAAGTTCAACCCTTTGCATGGGAGCTTGTTAAAAATATTTTAATAAAGAAAGGTACAGGCGATATTAGAATTAATGCAGCAAAAGATGGGTATGCGATAACCTCTTGTGGTAATTTCGTTCTCGATTTTAATTATCCTGAAAAAAGTACTGAAGAATTAAATGCACTTCTATCCCAAACACCCGGCATTGTAGAGCATGGTATTTTTTATAATATAGCGCATGGCGCCTTAATTAGTAGTAATGGAAAAGTCCGTGAGATATGGAAAAACTAAATCTTTTCAATGCCACCCATATAAGAAACTAATGCTTTAGGTATTGTAATACTGCCATCTTCGTTCTGATAGTTCTCAATAATAGCAACTAATGTTCTCCCAACAGCAAGTCCTGAACCGTTCAATGTGTGAACAAATAAATTTTTTCCATCCTCACTCTTAAACCTTGCTTTTAATCGTCTTGCTTGGAAAGCTTCACAATTTGAAACAGACGAAATTTCACGGTACGTATTCTGTGACGGAAGCCAAACTTCCAAGTCGAAGGTTTTTGCAGCACCAAAACCTATATCGCCTGAGCATAAAGATAATAATCGATATGGAAGCTCTAATGAAGTAAGAATAAATTCAGCATGTGAAACCATTTCATCTAATGCATCATAACTTTTGTCTGGATGAACAATCTGAACCATCTCAACTTTATCAAATTGATGCTGCCTAATCATACCGCGCGTATCTTTTCCATAAGATCCAGCCTCTGATCTAAAACAAGGAGTATGTGCAGTCAATTTAATAGGAAGATCAGACAGTTTTAGGACTTCATCTCGCACAAAATTTGTAAGCGTTACCTCAGAAGTTGGTATTAAATATAATTTACTTTCATTATGTGAAAGGCTAAAAAGATCAGCTTCAAATTTAGGTAGTTGTCCTGTGCCTATTAATGAATCGCTATTAACTAAATAAGGCGTATAGCATTCCTTATATCCATGTTTATCAGTTTGAGTATCAAGCATATATTGGGTAATAGCCCGATGTAATTTTGCAAGCTTACCTTCAATGACTACAAAACGCGCGCCAGAGAGCTTTACACCTAAATCAAAATTTAGACCATGTTGAGCACCTACATCCACATGATCTTTAACCTTAAAAGTAAATTTTCTAGGCTCGCCGACTGTCTTTAAAACTTTATTGTCAGATTCTGACTTACCTATCGGAGTTGATTCATGAGGAATATTAGGGATATCAAGCATGAACTGATTAATCTTTTTTTGTAACTCAGCTAATTCAGATTCGCCTGCTTTTAAATCTTCTGAAATTACATTCACACTCTTCATAAGCAAATCAGTATTCTCATTTTTAGACTTAGAAATACCAATTTCTTTTGATATAGAATTTCGTTTTTCTTGAAGATCTTGTGTCTTTACCTGAAGTTCTTTTCGCACATTTTCTAATGATTGAAAAGTAGCTACATCAAGATCAAAGCCTCTACTTAAAAGTTTATCTTTAGCAATCCCAATATCATTTCGTAGTATTTGAATATCAATCATAAATAACCTATTTCTTTTGCTTATCCTGAGATTTTAAATAATTCATTTTTTCGAGAATTTTACTCTCTAATCCTCGAGTTGTAGGCTTATAAAATTCAATAGGGTCTAAATTATCTGGAAAATATTTCTCTCCTGCCGCGAAGGCTTCAGGTTCATTGTGAGCATAACGATAGTTTTTTCCGTAATCTAATTCTTTCATAAGCTTAGTTGGGGCATTTCGAAGATGAACTGGCACATCACTATTATCCCCTTCCGCTACAAATGCTTTCACTTCATTGAAGGCCATATATGCCGCATTACTTTTCGCTGCAATCGATAGATAAATTACTGCGTTCGAAAGCGCTAACTCACCTTCAGGCGAGCCAAGACGTTCAAAGATTTGGTAGGCTTCGAGTGCTATAGTTTGTCCCTTTGGATCAGCTAAACCTATATCCTCAACGGCAATTCGAACAATTCTTCTTGCCAAATAAAGTGGATCAACCCCTCCGTCTAACATCCGATGAAGCCAATATAAAGCAGCATTCGGATCAGAACCTCTCACAGATTTATGAAGCGCTGAAATTTGGTCGTAAAATTGATCCCCACCCTTGTCAAAACGTCTTACCTTGCTTGTAATTGTTTTCTTTAAAAAGTCTCGATCAATTTTTTTGGCTTTTAAAGAGGTGGCTGTATTAAAGAGTAATTCTAAAAAATTGAGCAGCCTTCTAGCATCGCCATTCACATGGGTAATAATCTCTTGCTTAGCTTCAAGATCTACCTCAATGTCGGGCGCAATATAAATTTTAGCTTTTTCATAAATCAAAAGAAGATCTTCATCTTCTAGCATTTTTAAAACATAAACTTGAGATCGACTTAATAAGGCTGAATTAACCTCAAAAGATGGGTTTTCAGTAGTAGCTCCAATAAAAGTAATCAATCCTGATTCAACGTGTGGCAAAAATGCATCTTGCTGACTTTTATTAAATCGATGGACTTCATCAACAAACAAAATTGTCTTTTTATTATATTGCTGTAAATTAAGCTGGGCTTTTTCTATAGCCTCTCGGATATCTTTAACGCCAGAGAGGACTGCAGATACTGATATGAACTCCGCATCAATAGAATTTGCAATTACACGTGCAATGGTTGTTTTGCCAACACCTGGGGGGCCCCATAAAATCATGGAAGGTAAATTTCCAGATTCAATAGCTACACGCAAGGACTTACCTTCACCTAAAATATGTTTTTGGCCTGCTATTTCTCCGACAAATTTAGGTCTTAAATATTCAGCCAGTGGCAATTGAGACTGATTAGGTTCGAACATTTGATTCATAAGAATTATTTACCTGAGATCTCTTCTTGAATTAACCACTCGCCATCTATTTTTTTAACTAAAAGTGATTTATTGGATATCTCAGACACCTTGTCAGAAGTATATCTTTGTTTAAATTGTATACGAGCTAAATTTTCGACTTTTGTAATTAACTTTATATCTTCAATTTCAACGAGAATCTTTCCTTGTGATGATATTTTTTGCCTTCTTGAGGCTTGCCACAAAGATAATGCGTCACCATTTGGAGCTTTAAAATCTTGTGCGTATTTACTTAAATAAAGATCAATATCTTTAGTTGACCAAGCATTTGCCCAGTCATTTGCAAAAGCAATTAACTCTGCATCTTTATTTTTATTCGGATTTGGTGTTGTCGAAAAGTTGTTCGATGTGCCACCGTTTTGAAAAACGTCAACGCCATTAGGTAACTTGAATAAAAAATCATTATCAGTCAAGCTCACATTGAATTTTGCATTCTTAAAACTAATTGTTGTTATATGTTCAAATGCATCAACAATTTGCATCACAGATAATTTATTTTCGATTAAACCAAGCATGATTTTAGTAAATCCAGCCCCTTCCTCCTTAGGAATAGCCTCAACCCAGATGACATTTTGATTAGCTTCACCTCCAACTGGAGCTTCTATATTTTTAAGTATGAAATATTTTTCAATATTTTTACCTGCAATAATTAAAAGTGGCGTTGACCCACCAACTTTAGCTATCGGATTGATAGAAACTTGCCTCAGATCCTGGTCATACATATAAAGCCGATCACCATCGCTAATGATTTGATTTTGATAAGGCTTTAAATAATCCCATCTAAACTTATTAGGTCTTTTAAATAGCATTACGCCTTCAACATCTTGGAGTTTTAAACCCTTCTTATCTAAAACAACCTGACTAAATTCAGAAGACATACTTGAGACGTTACTTAAAAAGGCATTAAGATCTGAAATACCTTCAGCAGATACATTTAAAGAAAAAATTAGAAAAACAGAAAACAGTTTAATCATTTTGATTTGGGGCTAGGATATCTCTATTGCCATTACTTTGCATTGCGGAAACAAGTCCGGCTCTCTCCATATCCTCAATAATTCTTGCGGCACGGTTATAGCCAATGCGTAAATGTCTTTGAACTGAAGAGATGGATGGTTTTCTAGTTCGCAATACTAATTCAACAGCCTCATCATAAAGCTGATCTTTCTCGCCTGAGAAATTAGAGGAAGAATCACCGTAATCTCCACTCTCTGAAGTTTCGTTGGTTAAAATACCTTCAATATAATTTGGCTCACCATGTGCCTTCAGGTAACTCACAACTTTATGAACTTCTTGATCAGATACAAATGCCCCATGAATTCTTTGTGGATAACCTGACCCAGCAGGTTGATATAACATATCGCCTTGCCCAAGCAAAGTCTCGGCCCCCATTTGATCTAAGATTGTTCGTGAATCAATTTTGCTAGCTACTTGAAATGCTATTCTTGCAGGAATGTTAGCTTTGATGAGTCCCGTGATCACGTCTACCGAGGGCCTTTGTGTGGCTAGTACTAAGTGGATACCAGAAGCCCTTGCTTTTTGAGCAAGTCTAGCAATAAGCTCTTCAATTTTTTTGCCTACCACCATCATTAAATCTGCAAGCTCATCAATCACAATTACAATAAGTGGCATTTCAGATAATGGTTCAGTATTTTCTGGATTTATGGGGTCTGCAATAGGAGAGCCATCTTTAATACTATCTTTAATTTTTTGATTGTATCCAGCTAAGTTTCGAACGCCCAATACCGACATGAGCTTATATCGCCTTTCCATTTCACCTACAGACCAATTTAATGCATTGGCAGCTTGACGCATATCAGTGACGACCGGCGCTAATAAGTGAGGGATTCCTTCATAGACAGATAACTCAAGCATCTTAGGATCAATGAAAATCATCCTCACTTTTTCAGAGTTGGCTTTGTAAAGTAAACTTAAGATTAATGCATTGATCGCAACCGATTTACCCGAGCCTGTAGTGCCTGCAATTAATACATGTGGCATTTTAGATAAATCAGCGACCTCGGGACGACCTGAAATATCTTTTCCTAAGGCAATCGTGAGAGAAGCGCTCGTATCTGCGAAAATTTGTGAGCTCATAATTTCTGACAAGTAAACAATCTGCCTTTTAGGATTGGGTATCTCTAAACCCATACATGTTTTACCAGGAATGGTTTCAACAACACGAACACTCACAACAGAAAGTGCACGCGCTAAATCTTTCGATAAGTTAGTCACTTGACTGCCTTTAACGCCAGGTGCTGGCTCAAACTCATATCGGGTAATTACAGGGCCAGGTTGAGCTGAAATTACTTTTGCTTCAATACCAAAGTCCATTAATTTCTTTTCAATGAGTCGAGATATAAACTCAATCGTTTCTGACGATTGCGGTTCGACTTGATCTGATGGCTGATCTAAAAGATGAAGAGGCGGTAATAAATTGTCACTAAAATTAAACAATGGAATTTGTTTCTCTTTTTGTACACGCTCACTTTTTTTAATTTGTACGTCAGAAGTTTCAATATTTAATGGCGATCTATTTTCAGATTTTCTGCGCTCACTCTCCAAGAGCTCTAATCTCTGCTGCTCTATAATTCTCCCATGTTTGCGATCTTGCCAATCTCTATATCGATATTGCCCTCTTTGAAATAAAGCGAAAGTAAAGTGGCCAGAATGCTCTGAAATTTTAAGCCATGACCATCCTGTAAATAAGCTAAATCCGATCGCAATCGATGTGATCAAGAAAATACTTGAGCCTACATAACCCAAAGAGGAAAGTAATGCTTGATCAAACAATTTTCCAAGTAAGCCGCCTTGGCTTAATGGAAATTGAGCTGGGAGATCTATTAAATGTCCTGCTTCAAAAGCAGACGAGGCAGAAATTAAAAGACAGAAACCAAAATAATTAAAAAATAAAAAAGAGCGATAGCCTTTTAAGTCTTTATTGTATTGAGGATAAAGAAGCCATATGCTAAAGAAACATAAGAAGCTTAGCCACCAGCTCGATAAACCGAAAATATAGAGGAGTAAATCAGATAAATACGAACCAATAATCCCGCCAGCATTATGAATCGAATTTGAGCCACTGACGCTATGAGACCATGATGGATCTTGGCTAGAGTATGTCGCAAGTGTGATGGTTAAATAAAGGCCTAAAAAAATTAAACTTAACCACCAAGCTTCGCGTGTAAGCTTACTTTTAATCCCACTAAGTTTATTATCCTGTGGAGTTTGGCTAGCTTTTCCAGTTTCTGATTTTTTTTTAAAAAACAAGGTTGTAAGCACTCGGAATGTTTCACCAATTATATCAGTTTGAAGTGGCAAAAAATGGTGAAAAAAGCTTCAAAAAGAGCCACTTCAGTCAAAAATAGGTTTGCTTAATCAGGCGATGAAAACTAAAATTGATCGTTTGCAACTTCACACTCTTTTCAGGAATTTTTTATGGCAAAACATGCCCAACTTATCATCCTTGGCTCTGGTCCAGCAGGCTATTCTGCTGCAGTTTATGCTGCTAGAGCAAACCTTAATCCCGTTCTTATCACTGGGATTGCCCAAGGTGGCCAGCTGATGACTACAACAGATGTTGATAATTGGCCTGCGGATCCTGATGGCGTTATGGGTCCTGAGCTCATGGAGCGCTTTGAAAAACATGCTAAGCGCTTTAACACTGAAATTGTGTTTGATCATATTCATACGACACACCTTAAAGAAAAACCTATTCGACTTATAGGTGACTCATCTGAGTACACTTGTGACGCACTTATTATTGCAACTGGCGCATCAGCAAAATATCTTGGATTGCATAGTGAGACTGCATTTTTAGGAAAGGGTGTATCTGCTTGCGCAACATGCGATGGCTTTTTTTACAAAAATCAAGAAGTCGCGGTTGTTGGTGGTGGAAATACAGCTGTCGAAGAGGCGCTTTACCTATCTAATATCGCAAATAAAGTAACATTAATTCATAGACGCGATAAATTCAAAGCTGAAGCTATTCAGATGGATAAAATTCACGATCGCGTAAAAGAAGGAAAAATCGTTCTTGAAACATTTAAAACCCTAGAAGAAGTTTTAGGTGACGCCTCAGGCGTCACTGGAATAAAAATTAAAGATGTAAATACAAATGAAAGTAAATCTATAGAACTCAAAGGTGTTTTTATTGCTATTGGTCACCAACCCAACACCTCAATTTTTGAAGGTCAATTGGATATGGAGAATGGTTATATCATCGCAAATGCTGGTCGTCATGGTAATTTTACAGCGACTTCAATTTCTGGTGTGTTTGCAGCAGGTGATGTTCAAGATCACATTTATCGCCAAGCAGTTACAAGTGCTGGAAGCGGTTGTATGGCGGCACTTGATGCAGAGAGATTTTTAACGAAATAATGTTATGGCAAAAAATGAAAATGATAAAGATGAAATTAATTTATTCAGAGAAGCCGTTAAAGGTGCAACCCCTTTACAAATCAGTCCGAAAAAAAAAGAACATAAAGTACCTCAAAAAAAACCTAAGCCCGTCCCTCTAAATTTTATAAGGGATGAAAAACAAGCGCTGATTGACTCTATTAGCGATCACTACGAACCACTTCATGACATTGAAAATGGTGATGAGTTATTCTATATCAGACAAGGTCACTCGCCTGATGTATTAAAAAAACTAAGGAAAGGCTATTGGGTGGTGCAAAAATCTATTGATCTTCATGGCATGATTTCGGATGAAGCAAAAGCATATGTGGTTCAATTTATAGTGGAATGTAAAAAAAATAATATTCGCTGTATTCGTATTGTCCATGGCAAAGGCTATAACTCTAAAAACAAAGAGCCTATTCTTAAAAATAAACTCAAGCATTGGTTAGCGCAAAAAGAAGAGGTTATCGCATACGCTCAGGCGCGAGCACATGATGGAGGTAGCGGAGCTGTTATTGTGTTATTAACCGCACATTAAGCTTCACCCAAAAAACCTCCGCTTTGATGCTTCCAAAGTCTCGCATATAAGCCTTTCTTTTTAATAAGCTCATTATGAGGCCCCTCTTCTATAATCTTACCTTTATCAATCACAATAAGCCTGTCCATTGCAGCAATAGTGGATAGGCGATGTGCAATTGCGATCACTGTCTTGCCCTCCATTAATTGATAGAGACTTTGTTGAATAACAACTTCAATTTCAGAATCAAGTGCGCTTGTTGCTTCATCTAATAATAATATAGGCGCATCTTTTAACATGACTCTTGCAATAGAAATACGCTGTCTTTGGCCTCCTGATAACTTAACGCCTCTTTCACCAACATGAGCTTCGTAGCCTTTTCTAGAAAGGTTATCTTCCAACTGCATAATAAAGTCATGGGCTTTGGCTCTTTTCGCCGCACCAATCATTTCACTTCGTGTTGCATTAGGCCTTCCATAGACCACATTGTCTTTAACTGATCGATGAAGTAAGGATGTGTCTTGTGTAACCATACCAATCTTTTCTCTCAAGCTATTTTGATTTACTTTTGATATATCTTGATTGTCGATAGTAATTACACCTGATTTAAGATCATAAAATCGCAATAACAAATTTACGAGTGTAGATTTTCCTGATCCAGACCTGCCTACTAGACCAACTTTTTCGCCAGGCCTAATATTCAATGAAAAATTATGAATAACTGATGTTTTTTGATTGGGATAATTAAAAACAATGTTTTGAAATGAAACTGAAGCTTTTTTTATGATGAGATCTTCTGCATTTTTAATATCTTTAATTTCTTGCTGAATTGAAAGTGTGTTTAGGCCGTCTTGAAGAGTTCCGACTTGCTCATATAAGGATGTCATTTCCCACATTACCCAGTGCGAGATACCATTCAATCTCAAAGCCATAGCTGTTGAAGTTGCAACTACTCCAACCATGATTTCATTCTTCGACCAAAGCCAAATTGCAACAATAGCTGTTCCAATCACAAGCAACATACTTAAAAAATGATTAATAATTTCAATCCAGCTAACTAATCGCATTTGCATATTCACTGCACCTAAAAAATCATTCATTGCAACCTTGGCAAAGTTCGCTTCACGTCCGGCGTGAGAAAAGAGCTTGATAGTACTTATATTTGTATAAGCATCTGTAATACGCCCTGTCATTAATGACCTTGCATCAGCTTGATTTCTAGATAATTTACTTAAGCGTGGTACAAAATAAATAAGAACAAGAATATAAAAAAGAAACCAGCTAAGAAATGGAAGCATCAGGATTAAATTGAATTTACCTACAACAAAAATCATCGTTAAGAAGTAAATAATCACGTACACCAGAATGTCAGCCAAAATGAACCATAAATCTCTTACCGCAAGAGCAGTTTGCATAACTTTTGCAGCAACCCTGCCTGCAAATTCATTATGATAAAAGTTCATACTCTGATTAAGAAGTAATCGATGAAAATTCCAACGCATTCGCATAGGGAAAGCACCTGCGAGGGATTGATGCTTAATTAAGGTTTGGAATAAAACAAGCAATGTACTTAAAATTAAAACTGCTAATGCTGACATCAGCATAGAAGCATTTTCAGACCAAAAATTTTCTGGGTTTGAGTGATTTAGTAAGTCAACCAAATAGCCCATATATGAGAATAAAATAGCTTCGAAGCTACCTATGACAGCTGTTAATAGAGCCATAAATAAAATGAGCCATCTAAGATTTTTAGTGCAAGACCATACAAACAACAACAAGGTTTTGGGTGGTGTAGTTAAAAAGTACTCAGGAAAAGGATTAAGAAGTTTTTCAAAACGCTGAAACATAAAAACCTATTTAGACTCTAATAAACAAATAGCCTGAGCTGCAATACCTTCGCCTCTTCCAGCGAATCCTAGAGTTTCAGTTGTTGTTGCTTTCACATTCACTGCGTGAATATCTATATTACAATCTAATGCAATATTATTTTTCATTAGGTCAATATACGCTGCTAATTTAGGTAATTCACAAATTACTGTGGCATCAATATTAATAATCGAATATTTTTTTTCTTGAATTAATAAAATTACTTTCTTCAAAATGTCTCTGGAGTCTATATTTTTAATAGATGGGTCTGTATTTGGAAAATGCTTGCCTATATCTCCAAGCCCAGCTGCACCACATATTGCATCAGCAATTGCATGTAAAAGAACATCCGCATCTGAATGGCCGTCCAATCCCTTATGAAAAGGAATTTCAACTCCTCCAATAATACATTTTCTGCCGTTCACTAACTGATGAACATCAAAACCTTGTCCAACTTTTATCATCATAAATACCTATTCAGTGATTAAATGCTCAAGAATACTAAGATCTTCTTGATAAGTTACTTTGAAATTTTTAAAATCGCCTTTAATTAATTTTGGCTTCATTCCTAACCGTTCGATTGCTTGAGACTCATCGGTTGGAATACCATCAAATGACTTAAGTGCGTCGATTAGCATTTTATACCTATACATTTGAGGTGTTTGTGCTTGCCATAAATGATCTCTTAATGGCGAATCAATAACCCTATCTTCTTTGTCAGATTTTTTTATAGTGTCTGCTATGGGGTATGCAAGCAAGCCGCCTACTGGATCATTTTTTAATGTCTCTATTAGATGAATAACATCTTTTTCTTGGACGCCTGGTCGCGCTGCATCATGAACTAAAATCCAATCACTGTCGTTCATATGAGTTTTTATTGTTTCTAATGTATTAAGAACTGTCTTAGCTCGAGATTCTCCGCCACAATAATGCACATTCACTTTTGATGACAAAGAAAGATTAAGTGTGTTCCAAAGATCATCTTTTGGCTTAAGTGCAATATGAATAGAATCGACAAGGGGAATATTTTCAAAAACACGAATAACTCTTTCAATGAAAGTTTGTTTGTGAATTTTAAGGTACTGTTTGGGCTGGTCCAATCCCATTCTGGAACCTGAGCCTGCTGCAGGAATAATGATATGAAATTTCGCCATGGGAAATTTTAACATGGCAACAGACAATGCTTTTAAGAGATAAGATTAATCTTCTGCGTTAGCTGCAGTTTTATGAATCGAAATATCAGCACCATTAAATTCTTCTTCTTGGGTTAATCGAATACCAAAGAAATGCTTAAGGGTGCCGTAAACTAGGAATCCACCGATAAGTGCTATCAATACGCCTAATAAAGTTCCTATAAGTTGAGATGCAAAGCTAACACCTCCCATGCCACCAAAATAAGTTGATCCAAAAATGCCTGCGGCAATACCGCCCCACGCACCACAAAGTCCATGCAATGGCCACACACCCAACACATCATCAATTTTTAAACGATTTTGTGTAAGAGTAAAGGTCCATACAAAAAGAATACCTGCGACTAAACCCGTAATCAGAGCGCCAATGGGATGAAAAATATCTGATCCTGCACACACTGCTACAAGACCTGCAAGTGGCCCGTTATGGATAAAACCGGGATCATTTTTTCCAACGACAAGAGCTGCTATAGTCCCACCCGCTAATGCCATTAGAGAATTAATTGCTACAAGGCCTGAAATACCATTCGCTGTTTGCGCTGACATAACGTTAAAACCAAACCACCCTACAGTTAGGATCCAAGCACCTAAAGCCAAAAAGGGGAAATTAGATGGCGGGTAAGCATGCAGCCTTCCATCTTTACCATATCTACCATGTCTTGCCCCAAGTAATAAAACAGCCGCTAAAGCTATCCAACCCCCCATGGCATGGACAACTACTGAACCTGCAAAATCGTGGAATTTAAACCCAAAATTACCTTCAAGGAAAGATTGGACCCCTAAATGATTATTCCAAGCAATACCTTCAAAAAATGGATATACGAAGCCAACCAAAGCAAAAGTAGCTGCTAATTGAGAATTGAATTTAGCTCTTTCAGCTATACCACCCGATATAATTGCAGGAATAGCTGCAGCAAAAGTAAGTAAAAAGAAAAACTTAACGAGTTCATAACCATTTTTAGCAGACAGAGTTTCTGCGGGTGACAAGAAACTCACGCCATAGGCAATGCCATAGCCTATAAAAAAGTAGGCCAGTGTAGATACTGAAAAATCGACAAGGATTTTAACAAGCGCATTGACTTGGTTTTTATGACGAACAGTGCCAACCTCTAAAAATGCGAAGCCTGCATGCATAGCTAGCACCATAACTGCGCCCAATAAAACAAATAAAACATCATTTGCACCAATTAAGTTATCCATAAAGGGCTTTCCTCATCTATAAGTATTAAATTAGACTTGATTTTATATAAGGATGAATAAAAATAAGAGATTGTGATTTTTTTATTTTAAAATTTGTAAAAAAATCTACTTTTAAGCACTATTTTTGTGCATTTCTATGAAATACTTTTTTAATGCACACAAATAAAGCATAAAAATAATCATTAAAGTCTCACTGAAGCACGTTTAAGATATGAAGATCATTTTTAAAATTACATTTATGCTTGAATATATCCTTCTTGTTTTACTTATTGTGACCGTTTGGTTTTGGATTGATACAATCTCAAAACGTGAGCTTGCCATTCAACTTGGGAAAAATTTATCTAAGCAATTTGATCTTCAGTTTTTAGATGAGACAGTTGCATGCGAAAAAATTACATTAAAACGAAATGAAAAAGGTCAGGTTGCCATATTAAGATGTTACGAATTTATGGTGAGCAGCTCCACAAACGATCGAATCAAATGTAATCTTTTCCTCTTAGGAAAGCATTTACATAACTGGCATATCCCGCCCTACATCAGCATGGAAATTTAATTTTATGCATAACTCAGAAGACAAATTACATCGATTTATTTTTGAAAACACAGATATTCGGGGTAACTACGTAAGGCTAAGTCATGCAATCGAAGAGGCTACGCAACATCAAGCGCTACCTCAGAATCTTCATGCCATATTGGGAGAGCTTATGGTGGCAAGCTCTCTCCTCGCTTCAACACTCAAGCTTGACGGCTCACTGACGTTGCAAATTCAAACCAATGGACCACTCAAATTATTAATCGCTGAATGTAATGGAAATTTAGGGATGCGGGGCACGGTTAAATGGAGAGGTGCTATTGAATCTCTGACGCCAATAGACCTTATTAAAGAAGGCCACTTCATTATTACTTTAATTCAAAAAAATGCAAAAACGCCCTATCAAGGCATCGTGCCTATGGAAGGAAACTCAATCAGTGAACTTCTTGAAAATTATATGATAAGGTCAGAGCAGATTCAAACCAAACTCTGGATCTATTCTCAAAATGATATTTTTCATGGCCTTCTTATTCAAAAGCTTCCATTTAATTCTTCAGCGGAGGAATTAAATCAAGATGAAATGAAAAATATTTGGGAAAGAATTGTTGAATCTGCTAACCAATCGTTTAGTGAGCTTCGTCCTGAATTAGAAGTATCTGAGATTCTTCAGAATGTATTTTCATCAGAAACAATTCGCTTATACGATCCAACTCACCTTGGCTTTGCCTGTAGCTGCTCCAAAAAAAGTGTTGAAAACATGCTTCAGCTTATTGGAAAGGAAGAATGTAACTCCATCATTGAAGAGCAAGCTTCCATAACAATTCACTGCGATTTCTGCAATGAGTGCTATCAATATTCAGAAGATGAAGTAGATTTTGTATTTAACGAATCGAATAACTCGGTTAATCACTAAAATTTTCTTGCCTATATTTTTCATATAAACATATCGATACAGCAGCAGAAACGTTCAATGATTCAATCCCCATTTCCATAGGGATATGAATGGAATGCGAAGTCAAACTTATAGTTTCTGACTGAAGGCCACTTCCTTCGTTGCCAAAAATAAAAGCAACGGGCCCTTTTAAGTTTTCTTTAAAAATAGATTTTCCAGTTAATTCAGTTGCAAAAATTTTTCCCTCGAAAGTATTTGTAATGTCAGAAAAAACAGCATTCTCAACACATGGCAAATAAAAATGAGCGCCTTGCCCTCCTCTTAATACTTTAGGTGACCATAAATCAGCACAATGATCAGACAAATAAACAAGATCTACGCCTGAGGCGCTTGCAGATCTTAAAATGCTTCCTAAATTACCCGGGTCTTGAATATTTTCCAACAATAAAATACAGTTCTGTTTTTTTGGTGCATCTAAATGTGGAATGTTAATAGATGCAAGAATGCCTGTCGGGGACATAACAGGAGCTATTTCAGAAAAAAGTCCTGCTGGAAATTCTAAGACTTGCGTATCTTCATTTAAATATCCTGAGATCTTATTTATGTCACTACCTTGAATTAAAGCCACAGAGTCTGGGGAGCCAAAGCGCTGAGCATAAGACTCAATGAGGTGTATACCGTCTAGAATGGTTTGCTGAACTTCATACCGATAACGAGGGGATTCACTAAGTTTCTTTAAATGCTTAAAATGTTGGTTGCCACGAGATGAAATTAACTGGCGTTTCATATTATTCAAATGCTTTTATAGGTGACATTTTAAAGCCTGAATCTCTTAACTGATTTAACAAGCCGTCCTGACCTGCTAAATGGGATGCGCCGACTGCAATAAATAATTGTTTATCTTTTGAAAGCTCTTTAATTTTTATGGCCATCTTCTTATTTCTCTCACCCATAAGCTTAACTTTAATTTTAGCCCACATAGCTTCTGGCATTAATTTACCTGTTAATCGTTCATCAGTTTTTCGTATTTGCTCAACATCACCTGAGACGTATTGTTTCATGAGTAAATTGTAATCAGATAATTTTTCTTTCTCTGTTTTTTTTAAAACCGCCCTAAGTATTATTAATTGTTCATCGTTAGAGAGAGAATCCATCGTAGCAAAATGCTCTTGTGATGACTCAAGCCCTATAACTTCTTTATCTAAATCCTCTGCCATTGCCGTTAAAAGATAGTCCTGATTGAATTCGGTATGGGGCTTGGGTGAATCAAAAATAATAGCTAAGAGCCAAGGCTTCATTCTTATAGCATTCTCAAAATGCATGACATGAAATTCTGCTAGTTTTTTAATTTGCTGCAGCTCTATCTCATTTAAATCCGTGACTAGGGAATGATTCTGCATAAAAAGATTTTGTGAGTGATCGTTGGGCGCAATTTCTACTAAAAGAAGATCTGATGCATTGACGGATTTTTTAACAATAGGTAGGAACTTAATAATTCTATTGTCATCAGTATGCATAGTACCGAATAAATAATGCGTCGAGCCATTGGGTGCTTTTAATTTCCAGAACAACCCTCGCTCACTAGCGTAAGCGATTGGGACTATATTTAAGAGTAAAATAACTAATATAAAAAAACGTTTCATACCTTGAAATTAAATTAAGCATTCCTCACAAGAACATATGGATCAATGGATAAAAACTAATTTTGGTTCCATCGCTTTTCTTAGTAATCATGACCCCTTTCCGAAGACTGATCAAGCCCTTATTGAGCCGAATGGTCTTATTGCAATATCCAAAACACTTGAAGCTAAAAAAATTATTGAAGCTTATAAACAAGGTATCTTTCCTTGGTTTAATAAACACGAACCTATTTTATGGTGGTCACCTGATCCAAGATTAATATTATTTCCTGAAGATCTTAAAATTTCATCATCTTTATATAAGAAAATTAATAAAAATAATTATCAATTTTTAATAGACAAGGATTTTTCATCTGTCATTAAATTTTGTAGTGAAATAAAAAGAAAAGGCCAGGATGGTACATGGATTGACGATCGTATTATTAATGCATACTCAGAATTACATCGGCTGAAAGTTGCCCATTCTTTTGAGATCTATTTTAATGAAAATCTTGTCGGCGGCCTTTATGGAATAGTTCTAGATGGGGTTTTCTTTGGTGAATCCATGTTTCATTATGAAAGAGACGCCTCTAAAATGGCTTTTGTTCTTGCCATTCAGTATCTAAAAAATATAGGTATTAAGATGGTAGACTGTCAGATGAAAACGAATCATCTTTTAAGTTTAGGTGCTAAAGAGATTTCTCGTGACCGTTTTATTCAATTACTTAATACTTACATTAAAACATGAGCCTTCCTGACGAATTATCGAGTCATAAGATTCAATTCTATGTCACTACGAGTTATGCCTGTGGTTATATAGAAGGTCGTGCATCCCAATCATTAGTTGCGACACCTCATCACCTCATAAGCCAAAAACACTTCGATGATCTTATAAAGAAGGGTTTTCGAAGAAGTGGTAAATTCACATACAAACCTTATTGTGAACTTTGTCATGCATGCATTCCTATTCGCATCAATGTTAAGAATTTTATGCGCTCAAAAAACTTCAAGAGAGTTATCAAAAACCATCAGCATCTTCAAGCTTCCCTGCTACCACTTTCTTTTCATGAAGATCATTTCAGGCTTTATTTGGAATATCAAAAAAATAGACATGAAAAAGTGAGCGCAAATGATGAAGACGTAAATCAGTACAGTGAATTTTTATTACAAAGTAATATTGATAGTCGATTAATTCAATTTCAAGATCAAGGCGATTTAAAAATTGTTAGTTTTGTCGATATAGTTAAAAACGGTATCTCTGCGGTTTATACATTTTTTGATACGAGCGACAAATCTGTCAGTTATGGTACTTATTCCATACTGTGGCTCATCAATTGGTGTATTGAAAAAAAACTAGATTATGTTTATTTGGGCTACTGGATTCAAGAGAGCAAAAAGATGAATTACAAAACTCACTTTAAGCCTTTTGAGCTTTTCATAAATAACGAATGGCGATCATTTAATAGTGAACATGATACAATTCAATTGTTAAACAATATCAAATAAATCAACTATATACAGTGAATAAAATTCTTATTTTTGGTGTAGGTCTTATTGGCGGATCTATTGCACTCTCCACAAAAAAATCAGGTATCGCTTCTGATATTGTAGGCGTCGGAAGAAACCAAGATAACCTTAATGATGCAATTAAACTTAAACTTATTGATCGCACGAGCCAAGAATTAAATAAAGATATTGCAGAAGCTCATATTATTATTATTGCGACACCTGTTGCTCAATTTTCCTCAATACTCAAAACGATTCAGCCACATTTATCTTCACATACGATTATCACCGATGTTGGAAGCACCAAAACAAGTGTAATTGAATCGGCAAAAGAAATTTTAGGTAGTCAATACTCACAATTTATTGGCAGTCACCCTATTGCTGGATCCGAAAAACATGGAGCAACTGCAGCCCATATTGATTTATTTAAAGGTAAAAATGTCATTTTAACGCCGGATCAAGACACATCTCCTCGAGCAAAAGAAGTGATTGAATTGCTCTGGAAAAATGCAGGCGCTATAGTTTCAAATATGTCCCATGGCGATCATGACAAAATATTTTCAACGATTAGTCATCTTCCTCATCTGTTAGCTTTTTCACTCGTGGATATGATTACCCAAAGAACAAATGCAAATGAACTTTTAAAATTCGCCGCAAGTGGATTTAAGGATTTTACAAGAATTGCAGCGAGCTCTCCTGAAATGTGGAAAGACATTACACTCGCAAATAGAGAATTTATTCTTGAAGATATTAAGCACTTTGAAAATCAAATTAAATTACTTAAGGAAGCTATTGAGCAAGAAGATGCAAAAAAGATTTTAGCTTTATTCGAAAACGCAAGTAAAACTCGAAGTGAATGGTCACGATAATTTAAGCGCATGGCAAATCAAAAGAAATTAAAAGCTGTTCAATCTGTTTCTGGCAAAGTCACCCTCCCTGGATCTAAAAGTATCACCAATCGCATTCTTCTTTTGTCTGCAATGGCAGATGGTATAACAACTATGATCGGTCCACTTGTATCAAATGACACACGTCATATGATTGAAGCATTAGTAAAACTTCAAGTTGATCTTAAGCAAAAAGATAACGGTGACATTCTTATTCATGGCACACGGGGTAGTTTTAAAAATAAATCAGCTGAAATTTTTCTAGGTAATGCGGGTACTGCATTTAGACCTTTAACTGCAGCTTTGTCTTTTTCTAATGGCCAATACACACTAAGCGGTTCGCCCCGAATGCATGAGCGCCCCATTAAAGATCTTGTCGACGCACTCTTGCAATTAAATGTAGATATAAAATATCTTAATCAAGACGGCTACCCTCCATTAAATATTTCTCCATCTGAAATTGTTATTCAAGGTCCTATAAAAATTAGGGGTGATATTTCAAGTCAATTCTTAACAGCTCTTCTAATGGCGATTCCACTTACAAAAAAAGAAGTGGTTATTGAAATCGTGGGTGATTTAATTTCAAAACCTTATATTGATATTACGCTTAATCTGATGGCGCGATTTGGTATACATGTTAAAAAAATAGGCTGGGAAAATTTTATTATTCCGGGTTCAAGTAAGTATGTGAGTCCAGGTGAAATATTTGTTGAAGGTGACGCATCATCAGCTTCTTATTTTTTAGCTGCGGGAGCGCTTGCAGGCGATATCGAAGTTAAAGGTATTGGAAAAAATAGCATTCAAGGTGATGTAAAATTTGCTGAAGCTTTAGAGCTTATGGGCGCTGATATTAATATTCTTGAAGGATCAATTCAGGTTTCAAAAATCGAAACACTTCAAGCAATCAGCCTTGATTGTAATCACATTCCAGATGCTGCGATGACACTTGCAGTATTAGCCCTATTTGCAAAAGGCGCTACTAAACTTTTTAATATTGGAAGCTGGCGCGTTAAAGAAACTGATCGCATTAAAGCTATGGCGACTGAACTTAGAAAATTAGGTGCGGCTGTGATTGAGGGTGAAGATTTTATTGAAATCACACCCCCTCTTAGGATTAAAGAGCATGTTGAGATTGATACTTATGACGACCATCGAATGGCTATGTGTTTTTCACTGGTAAGCCTCAAAAATATCCCAATCACAATAAACGACCCAGCGTGTGTCAACAAAACATTTCCAACTTACTTTGAGGTTTTGGAAAGTATAGTAAAGACATAAATGACATCTCACATTCCTATTATCGCGATTGACGGTCCTTCTGCTTCTGGAAAAGGAACAGTGGCTAAACTTATTGCAGAAAAACTAAATTTTCACTATCTAGATTCAGGGTCAATCTACCGAACGATTGCTTATGCAGGTCGTTTACAAAACATACCCCTCAATAATGAAACTTTACTTCTTAAAGTTCTTGAAAATGCAAACTTAAGCTTTAAAAATGATCAAATTTTACTCAATGGTAAAGATGTATCTGAAGCTATACGTACTGAGGAATCAGGCCACGGAGCCTCAGAAGTTGCGGTTCACAGAGGTCTGAGAGAAGCAATCCTTGGATTTCAAAGAAGCTTTGAAAAACACCCTGGATTGGTAGCCGAGGGAAGAGATATGACTTCGGTCGTTTTCCCGCATGCTGGTATCAAAATATTCTTAACTGCAAGCGCACAAATTAGGGCTGAAAGAAGATATAAACAGTTGATCTCAAAAGGAAACCCTGCTAATATGACTTCGGTTTTAAGTGAAATTATTTTAAGAGATGAGCGTGATTTACAAAGAGAAATCTCTCCCCTCTTAAAAACAAAAGACGCTATAGAAATAGACACAGACACATTAAGCATATCTGATGCCGTTGATAACATCACCCATCTCTTCAGTTTAAAGTCTCAAACGTCTTAAACAACAATTTAGGTGTAATAGATTTCAAAGATCTATTGCTAACTTTAACATCCCTATCGCTAGGTAGGACTTTATAGGTAACATTTAATGGCAACGACAGCAAAAAACATAGAATCAAATTCCACAGAAAGTTTCGCAGCTCTATTTGAAGAAAGCATAGCGCTTCAAGAAATGCGCTCGGGCGAAGTAATTACAGCAGAAGTTATATCTATTGATAATGACTTTGTGATTGTAAACGCAGGGCTTAAATCAGAAAGCGTTATCAAAGCAGAAGAATTCCTTAATGACCAAGGCGAACTTGACGTTAAAGTGGGTGACTTTGTTAAAGTTGCAATTGAAAAATTAGAAGATGGTTTCGGCTCAACAATCCTTTCAAGAGATAAAGCGAAGAAAATGCAAGCATGGCTTGATCTTGAAGATGCAATGAACGAAGGCACAGTTGTCAGAGGTTTTGTAAGTAGTCGTGTCAAAGGTGGCTTGAGAGTTTCTGTAAATGGAATCACAGCATTCCTTCCAGGCTCACTCGTTGATGTAAGACCAGTTAAAGACACAACACCATTCGAAAATAAAGAATGGGATCTTAAAGTTATTAAAATTGATAAGAAAAGAAACAACGTGGTTGTTTCAAGAAAAGCAGTGATGGAACAATCTTCAGGTGCGGACAGAGATGCTGTTATTGGCACACTTACTGAAGGTGCTACTGTAAAAGGCATTATTAAAAATATTACTGATTACGGTGCATTCGTTGACTTAGGCGGCATTGATGGCTTACTTCATATTACTGACTTAGCATGGAGACGCGTAAAGCATCCGTCTGAAATTTTAAATATTGGTGATGAAGTTGAAGCTAAAGTACTTAAATTTGATCAAGAAAAAAATCGTGTTTCATTAGGCTTAAAACAACTCGATGATGATCCATGGAAGGGCTTATCTAGAAGATATCCTGTAAGTACACGTCTGTTCGGTAAAGTATCTAACCTAACTGATTACGGTGCATTCGTTGAAATTGAAGCAGGTATTGAAGGTTTAGTTCACGTTTCAGAAATGGACTGGACTAATAAAAATATTCACCCAGGAAAAATTGCGCAGCTCGGCGATGAAATTGAAGTGATGATTCTTGAAATTGATGAAGACAGAAGAAGACTTTCATTGGGCATGAAGCAATGTAAATCAAACCCATGGGCAGAGTTCTCTGAAACACATAAAAAAGGTGAAAAAGTTAGCGGGCCGATTAAATCAATCACCGACTTCGGTATCTTTATTGGTCTTGATGGCGGCATAGATGGCCTTATCCACATGTCTGACATCTCATGGGATAAAAAAGGTGAAGAAGCTATTAGAAACTTTAAAAAGGGTGACGAACTCGAAGCGCTTATCGTGGCAATCGATGTTGAAAAAGAAAGAATTTCTCTTGGACTTAAACAATTATCAGGTGATAACTTTACAGGCTTCACAAAAGCTAATGACAAAGGTAGTTTTGTTAAAGGAACAGTCAAGTCTGCAGATGCTTCAGGTATCGTAGTAACTTTAGCTGATCAAGTTGAAGGCACAGTTGATATTAGTGAAGTAAGCGAAGATAAAGTTGAAGACGCTTCATCTGTTGTTAAAGCAGGCGACGAAATTGAAGTTAAAATTCTTAATGTCGACGCAAAAGCAAAAACAATGCAACTTTCATTCAAATCTAAAAATGTAGCTAAACCAAAAGCAGCTAAGAAAAAAGTAGAGGTTGAAGAAAGTTCTGATAATGCGGGCACAACCAATCTTGGCGCCTTATTAAAAGCAAAATTAGATAGTAAAAAATAATTAACCTTATGACTAAGTCTAAATTAATCAACTTACTTGCTAGCCGTTTCTCTCAGTTAGTCTTTAAAGACGCTGAGTTATCCGTCAAAACAATTCTTGATGCTATGGGCGAAACGCTCTCTAAAGGTAAAAGAATTGAAATTAGAGGATTTGGTAGTTTCAGTTTAAATTACCGACCACCTCGTTTAGGCAGAAATCCTAAAACAGGTTCAAAAGTGGAAGTACCAGAAAAATATGTTCCACACTTTAAAGCAGGTAAAGAACTTAGAGATCGCGTTGATAAATAAGACTAAACATCATTTAAAAGCATATCTTCTTACCAAGGTATGCTTTTTTTTGATCTATCAATTAATAGATATACAATAAATCAATTATGATTCAATTCGAATATTGGTGGCTCCTTGTTATCCCCTTCTTCTTTGCATTAGGATGGGTAGCCGCTCGCATTGATATTAAACAGCTCATGAAAGAATCTACGAGCCTTCCTGCGACCTACTTTAAAGGTCTTAACTACTTAATTACTAACCAATACGAAAAAGCAGTGGATGCTTTTATGGATGCAGTTCGTATTAACAATGAATCACTTGAGCTGCACTTTGCTTTAGGCAGCATCTTAAGACGTATAGGCCATATAGATCGAGCTATTAATATGCACTTAGATTTATTAGAAAATCGCGATCTTAATCCAGCCCAAGAAGAATCCGTCAAAGCAGAATTAGCGCAAGATTATCTTAAAGCTGGCTTATTTGATCGCGCTGAAGAATTATTCTTAAAGTTAGAATCTGGCAAATATAAACAATATGCATCTAATGCGCTCTTGGAAATTTACGTGAAAGAACGTGAATGGCAAAATGCAATCAAGATGGCAACAAAATTAGAAAAAGAATCAGGCGTATCATTTAGATTACAAATTAGTCATTACCACTGCGAGATTGCACTTGATGGTATTTTAGATAAAGACAAGAAGTCAGCATTTAAATCACTGAATGACGCACTCAATGCTCATAAAAAGTGTGTTCGTGCAAATATCCTACTCGGAGATTTAGATGCAGAAGATGGTGAACATAATAAAGCGATCAATTACTGGAAAAAAATTGAGTTTCAAGATCCAGAGTCTCTAGGCCTTGTAGCATCTAAAATACTTAATTCATTTGAAAAGCTCAAAAAACCTGAAGAAGGTTTATCGCTTCTAAATCTTTATTTTGAAAATTACAAATTAAGATCATTACTTAATGTGATCTATGAAGCGACATTAAAATTAGAAGGCTCTGAAATGGCTGAAGAACTTGCACGAAAAGAGCTTATAAGAAAACCAAGTCTCCAAGCCTTGGATCAATTATTTCAAGCACGTGCTATGAATAGCAAGCAAAAGGAACAAGATATTCAGCTTATTCAACAAACTGTTCGAAATGCTATTGGTAATAGACGTTTATTTACATGCAGCGACTGTGGCTTTAAAGCCAAGCAACATCATTGGCAATGTCCTGCTTGTAACGCTTGGGAAGCACTTCCATCAGAACCTACTGAGATGAATGAAATTAGTTAATGGCAGCAGATCATAAAATTACTGTAGCACTCGATTATGCAAATCTTACAGATGCAAAATCATTAGTTTCGAAACTTAATCCAGAATATTGTAATCTTAAAGTCGGAAAAGAATTATTCACTGCAACCGGCCCTGCTCTCATCGAATATCTGCACAGTAAAAATTTCAAAGTATTTCTAGATCTTAAATTTCACGACATTCCTTCCACGGTGAAAAAAGCATGCGAGGCTGCAAGCTATTTAGGAGTATGGATGATCAATGTTCATGCTTCAGGAGGAAGTATGATGTTAGAGGCTGCTCTAGAAGGTGTAAATAAAGCCAAGCAATCACCTCTTCTTATTGCGGTCACTGTCTTAACAAGTATGGAACAAAAGACTTTAGAAGAAATTGGTGTATCTAGAAATTTAGAAGATCAGGTTTTGCGTCTTGCGAAGTTAACTGAAAAAAGTGGGCTTAATGGTGTTGTCTGCTCAGCTAAGGATTTATCATTTCTGAAAAATCACTTTAACTCATTATTTTTATTTGTAACGCCAGGTATAAGAATGACGGATGATGTCGCGAATGACCAGAGAAGAACTATGACACCTTATGAAGCCATTAAGGCTGGATCAAGTCACTTAGTGATTGGAAGGCCTATTACTCAATCAGAAAATCCATCAAAAACTTTAGAAAAGATTTACCTAGAAATTAACCAAAGTTAATTATTTAATACGCATACCAGGTTTAGCCCCTTGATCTGGATATAAAACAAACGGTCCTTCAGATTCATTGCTTGCGGCTAACACCATACCCTCGGATAAACCAAATTTCATTTGTCTCGGCTTTAAATTAGCAACCATAACAGTTAATTTTCCAACAAGCTGATCAGGATTATATTTCGATTTTATCCCAGCAAAAACCTGTCTTAATCGACCATCATTAATATCTAGAGTTAGCTTCAGAAGACTGTCTGCACCTTCAACGAAGGAGGCTTCTTTAATAAGTGCAACTCTTAAATCAATCTTCAAAAAGTCATCTATCAAAATAGTTGATTGATTGTCGTCTACCTTTTTCGGGGGTTCAGTATGTTTGTCTAGCGATTCTTTATTTGATTCAATCATCATGTCGATATCTTTCTTTTCAACTCTAGTTAATATATGTTGATACTCATTAACAGTAATATCTTTCTTATCAATATCTTTAAACGATGCGAATTCTTTTTCATTAAAGAATATTGCGATATCTTTCGTAAGCTTTGGAAGTATTGGTGTGAGATAAATAGAAAGTCTTCTAAAGGCCTCAAGACTTCGGCTACATATGACATGTAATTCTGAGCCAGGTTTATGTTGCGCTTCATCTTTTGCAAGCGTCCAAGGGGCTTTAGTATTCACGTACTCATTTGTAATATCTGCTACACGCATAATTTCACGAACCGCATGACCATACTCCCTTGCTTCAAAACACGTTTTAATTTCATTTTCTATATCCTTACATTTTTGCGAAACAGAAATATGCTCTTGGTCGGTTTTTGAATCATCAAGGAAAAGTTTACCTTCAAAATACTTATGAATAAATCCTGATGTTCGACTTGCGATATTAATAAACTTACCTACAAGATCACTGTTCACGCGAGATAAGAAATCATCCAAATTAAGATCAATATCTTCCATTGTGCTATTTAATTTAGCTGCATAATAATATCTAAGATAATCTGGATTTTTAATATGATCTAAATAACTTCGGGCGGTTATGAAAGTGCCACGTGATTTAGACATCTTTTCTGCATTTACTGTAAGAAAACCATGAGCAAAAATCTTAGTAGGTTTTCTGTAGCCTGAAAATTCAAGTGTTGCGGGCCAAAATAGAGCATGGAAATAAAGAATATCTTTTCCAATGAAATGATAGAGCTCTGTTTTTGAATCTGCATTCCAGAACTCGTCAAAATTTATTTTTTTATCTTCACAAAGTTTTTTAAAGCTCGCCATGTAACCAATTGGGGCATCGAGCCATACATAAAAATATTTACCAGGTGCATTTGGAATTTCAAAGCCAAAATAAGGTGCATCTCTTGAGATATCCCAATCGGCTAGCCCAGATTTAAACCACTCTTTCATTTTATTAGCGGCTTCTTGTTGAAGCGTTCCAGAAGATGTCCAGTCGGCTAAAAATGATTCACACTCTGAAAGCTTGAAGAAGTAATGCTCTGTTTCTTTTCTAAAAGGCACCGCACCTGACACAGAAGATGTTGGGTTAATTAATTCTGTAGGTGCATATGTTGCACCGCAAACTTCACATGAATCACCATATTGGTCTTTGGCATGACACTTTGGACACTCACCTTTAATAAACCGATCAGGTAAAAACATTTCTTTTGCAGGATCGTAAAATTGCTCAATCGTTTTCGTATAAATCTTGTTGTTCTGTTTAAGTTTTTTATAAACAATTTGAGAGAGCTCAAGATTTTCAGGGGAGTTTGTAGAATAAAAGTTATCAAAATTTACAAAGAAATCAGAAAAGTCTTTTGAATGCTCTATATGCACTTTTTTTATGAGCTCTTCTGGCGTAACTCCTTCTTTTTCAGCCCTAAGCATAATAGGTGTTCCATGCGTATCGTCAGCGCATACATAGTATGCTTCATGGCCTTGCATCTTTTGGAATCTCACCCAAATATCAGTTTGGATATATTCAACTAAATGGCCCAAATGAATGCTTCCATTCGCATAAGGCAAGGCTGATGTAATTAAGAGCTTTCGCATGAATTGAGAAACTTTATTGATTTAACTAAGTCCCTATTCTATCAAATGACGCCTTAACTAAGATAGGTTAAAATTACAGCCTCATGGCTTACACAGAAGAACAAATAAAAGATCTATTAAAGGACGTTGTTGATCCTAATACAAACGACAGCCTCGTTAATGATAAATCTATCAAGAGTATTTCAATTAAAAATAATGATGTTGATATCAAAGTCCTGCTTGGCTATCCTGCTAAAAGCCAACTAAAAGACATTAAAGATTTAATTGCCACTCAAATTCAAAAAGCACTACCTCAAATCAATTTAAATATTGAGGTTGATTTTAAGATTACCTCTCATGCAGCGCAAAAAGGTATCGCTCTTATTCCTGGCGTTAAAAATATTATTGCTGTCGCCTCAGGTAAAGGTGGTGTTGGAAAATCTACTACTGCTGTCAATCTTGCTCTAGCTTTATCAGCCGAAGGTGCTCGGGTTGGCATCTTAGATGCTGATATTTATGGCCCAAGTCAGCCACAAATGTTAGGGATATATACCAAACCAGAAAGTAAGGATGGCAAATCTATGGAGCCCGTCATGGCGCACAATATTCAAGCTATGTCGATTGGGTTTTTGGTTGATACAGAAACGCCTATGGTATGGCGTGGCCCTATGGTGACAAGCACACTTGAGCAGCTCTTAAAAGAAACAAGATGGGATAATCTTGATTACCTTGTAGTCGACCTGCCGCCAGGTACCGGTGATATTCAGCTTACCCTGTCTCAAAAAGTGCCTGTAACAGGTGCCATTATCGTCACAACACCGCAGGATATTGCCCTTCTTGATGCTAGACGCGGTTTAAAAATGTTTGAAAAAGTAAATATTCCAATTATTGGTATTGTAGAAAATATGGCCATGCACACTTGTTCAAAATGTGGCAATGAGGAACATATCTTTGGATCCGGTGGCGCCGAAAAAATGTGTAAAGATTATGGTGTATCTCTTTTAGGAAGCTTGCCTTTGGATATTAAAATTAGAGAACAGTCTGATAGTGGTAACCCAATGGTAGTGGCGGAGCCTGAAAGTAGTGCTGCAAAAACCTACAAGAAAATTGCTCGTTTAACAGCAATTAAGGTATCTAAACTCGCTCAGGATTACAGCAATAAGTTCCCAAATATTGTGATTCAAAAAACCTAGCTTACGTTAAAACAAAATACATCTACACCATCATTGCAAGTGACAGTACTTGCGGGTATTGCATCCCCTGCCTTCCATTGATTTATCGCCGTTTGTTTTTCTATTCCGCTTACTAAAAAAAGTACAGATTTAGATCGGCTTAAACGTGCAGGAGACATTGATATTCTTAATGGGGGTGGTTTAGGTGCATCAAAGACCGCTAAAGCATCTAAACTGTTATCCCAGCTATGCCCAGGAAATAAGCTTGCAGTATGGGCGTCTTCGCCAAGTCCTAAAAGAACCAAATCAAAATCACCTAGCTGGCTTAATGTTTTATTGTATAAATGAGCACCCTCAACCGGTCCCAGTTCAGCAGGAATCACGTGAATGTTTTGCGCAGGTATATCTACATGATTAAGCCATGCTTCAAACGCCATAGTGCTGTTTCGCTCTTGGTGATTTGGTTCTAGACAACGCTCATCGCCAAAGTAGATCTGCCATTTATGCCAGTCTGCGCTGATGTTTTTAAGCAGTGTATAGACGTTTTTAGGTGTTGAGCCTCCTGCCAATACAAGATGGAATTGACCTCGTACTTTAATTGAAGCCTCAGCAAGCCTTTCAACCCTATCCATAGCTGCCTGATCAAGGGAAACTTGGCTTTCAAATGATTGCCATTTAGTATTTTTTAAACTCATGAAAATCTTTCAAAATAATGAAGATTTTATATCGAAATCAATTCCTTGAAGGGGCTTGCGTTTGATATAATTTAACTTGTATCGCACTTTAAACTAATTTGCTTTAATCCAAAAGATTAAGTAATGACAAATCTTCCATAAAAAGGTAAAAAAATGAAATTAGCAATGATTGGTCTCGGAAAAATGGGTGGCAATATGGCTACTCGTCTCATTCAAAAAGGTATTTCTGTTGTAGGCTTTGACCGAAGTGCAGAAGTTGTAAAAACGCTAGAAGAAAAAGCAAAAATGATTGGTGCAACTTCAGTTGCTGATGCTTTAACAAAATTAGACGGTCAAAAAATCGTATGGCTTATGGTGCCAGCAGGTAACCCTACCGCAGAGCAAATCAATGAACTCATCCCCATGCTCAATAAAGGTGACATTATTATTGATGGTGGTAATTCAAATTACAAAGATTCTCAGCGTATCGGTAAATTCCTTGAAGAAAAAGGTATTGGCTTTATGGACTGTGGAACATCAGGAGGCGTTTGGGGTTTAGCAAATGGCTACTGCTTAATGGTGGGCGCAAAAGAAGAAGTTGCAGCAACCATGAAACCTATTCTCCAAGCATTGGCGCACGAAGATCGTGGCTGGGCTCATGTAGGTCCTGTAGGTTCGGGTCACTTCACTAAAATGATTCACAATGGTATCGAATACGGCATGATGGAATCATTCGCTGAAGGCCTTGAACTCCTTAAAGGGAAAAGTGAATTTAAACTTGATTTAGCGCAAATTACAGAATTATGGAAACATGGTTCAGTGGTAAGAAGCTGGTTGTTAGATTTAACCGCAGATGCCCTTAAAGAAGATCAAACACTTGATGAAGTTGCTCCTTATGTCGCTGACTCAGGTGAAGGCAGATGGACTGTTGTTGAATCCATCGAGCAAGGTATTCCAACACCTGTGCTGACGCTTGCATTACAAGTGAGATTCAGAAGCCAAGAAAAACAAGGTTATGGTTATAGATTGCTATCAGTTATGCGTAATGCATTTGGTGGTCATGTAGTAAAAAAAACTAAATAACTTTTATATCATCTCAAATTATCTATGACAAAAATTGATGACTGCACCCTAGTCCTCTTCGGTGCAAGCGGAAACCTTTCTAGAATAAAACTTATTCCAGGTCTTTTTAGGCTTGATTCTCTCGGTAGACTCCCTGAAAAAATAAAAATTCTCTCTGTTGGAAGATCTGATGTGAAAGAATCAGCATGGCGAGATGACATTAAGTCGATGCTTGATATTAAATTTAAAAAAAATTATGACGCAAAAGTTTTTGACCGTTTTATTGCTAGAAATTTTTATCACGCGAATCCTCCTGATGATGAAAATGCTTTTAAACGGCTTAGCGAAAGACTTTCTGATGCATCAACTTTCCCACAAAATTTAGCTTTCTTTTTATCCGTTAGACCATCTGACTTTGCGTCTATTGTTGATTTACTTGCAGGCGTTGGCTTAACGGATGAAAGCAAAGCCTGGCGTCGTGTTGTTATTGAAAAACCATTTGGCACTAACTTAGAAACAGCACAAGCACTTCAAAAATCAATCACAAAGCATTTAAAAGAAACACAAATTTATCGTATCGATCATTATCTTGGTAAATCTGCATTACAAAATATTCTGCTGACCCGCTTTGCAAATCATATTTTTGATCCACTTTGGACACACGAACACATTGATCATATCCAAATTACTAATAATGAAACGCTTGGTGTCGGCGAGAGAACTAAATTTTATGATGCGACAGGCGCCCTAAGAGATATGATTCAAAGTCATCTTATGCAAATGCTTGCATTAACCACAATGGAAATACCAGTAACATTAAGCCCTGAACATATACGTGCTGAAAAAATTAAGGTGCTTGAATCGATTACACCTATTCCACTTGATGAGCTTAGAAAACACACTTTTAAAGCACAGTATGGACGAGGAAAAGTCAATGGTGAGGAAGTAAAAGGCTACTTAGAAGAATTAGAAAATCCGGCAAGTGTGGTTGAAACTTATGCAGCACTGAAGTTCTACATCAACACACCTAGATGGAAGGGTGTACCTATCTTTGTCCGAACAGCAAAACGTCTTCACGCATCTGATACTGCTATAGCTATTAAATTTAAAAAATCACCCCTTTCGCTCCCTGATCAAGCAGATAACTGGCTCGTCATTAGCATTCAACCTAAAGAATTTACCCGCTTTGAAATCCAAACGAAAATTCCAGGACTCGATACTAAAGTAAGAACAGTCGCTATGGATGCTCCGAATAGAATTACAGGTGATGAAAGTGTTGATGCTTACGAGTCACTTCTCCTGAATCTCATGCAGGGTGATCAATCGTTATACTTGCATATTAACGAGGTCGAAGCGTCCTGGAGGCTCCTTGATCCTGTGATTAAAGCCTGGAATGAAGATAAGAGCCCGGTTTTTACCTACCCTGCTGGAAGTGCCGACCCTGCTGAATCCAAAATCATTTTTGACAAGCCTGAACAATTTTGGCGTCAGAGTATTGAAATCGGTGAAAATAAGCTCTAAAGTAATGAAAATTTAAATCATTAGAAATCCCGTAGCGTCAAGATTGTGCAAACGGGATTTTTCTTTTTTAAGACAAGAAAATTATGACGATAAAATCAGATAAATGGATAAGAAAGATGGCTGAAGAACACGGCATGATTGAGCCATTTGAGCCTAAGCTAATTCGCGAGAAAGATAATCACAAAATTGTGTCATATGGCGCATCCAGTTATGGATATGACATTCGTTGCGCTAATGAATTTAAAGTATTTACCAACATTAATAGCACTATAGTAGACCCAAAAAATTTCGATCCTAATTCATTTGTTGAATTTAACGGTGATTATTGCATCATTCCGCCTAACTCTTTCGCACTTGCAAGAACTGTTGAGTATTTCAGAATTCCAAGAAGTGTGCTCACTATATGTTTAGGTAAATCAACATATGCCCGATGCGGGATTATTGTGAACGTCACCCCCTTCGAGCCAGAATGGGAAGGTTATGTAACTTTAGAATTTAGTAATACAACTCCCCTTCCAGCAAAAATTTATGCAGGCGAAGGTTGCGCTCAGGTGTTATTCTTTGAGTCCGATGAAGTATGTGAAACATCCTACAAAGATCGTGGTGGAAAATACCAAGGCCAAGTAGGAGTAACATTACCTAAAATATAAAGGGTTAACATGAAATTTAACTTTCCCGTAGTCATCATTGATGAAGACTTTAAATCCGAAAATTCTTCTGGACTTGGTATTAGAGTTTTAGCAAAAGCGATCGAGAAAGAAAATTTTGAGGTACTAGGTGTTACAAGCTACGGTGACTTAACATCATTTGCTCAACAACAAAGTCGAGCTTCTGCGTTTATTCTATCGATTGATGATGAAGAATTTGTCGAAGAAAATCAAACCGCGCTTCAGCAATTAAAAAATTTCGTAGATGAAATAAGATATCGCAACGAAGAAATTCCAATATTTCTACACGGTGAAACTAGAACAAGCCGTCACATCCCAAATGAAATTTTAAGAGAGTTAAATGGCTTTATTCATATGCACGAGGATACGCCAGAATTCGTTGCGCGCTATATTGTCCGAGAAGCAAGAACATATCTAGATAGCCTAGCCCCACCATTTTTTAAAGCACTCACTCATTATGCAGGTGACGGATCTTATTCATGGCATTGCCCTGGCCACTCAGGTGGTGTAGCTTTTCTAAAATCACCTGTTGGTCAAATGTTTCACCAATTCTTCGGTGAAAATATGCTGCGAGCTGACGTATGCAATGCAGTTGACGAGTTAGGACAGTTACTCGACCATACAGGCCCTGTAGGTGCTTCCGAGAGAAATGCAGCGCGAATCTACAATTCTGATCATCTATACTTTGTTACAAACGGTACATCGACATCGAACAAGATGGTTTGGCATTCAACAGTTGCTCCTGGTGATATTGTAATCGTTGATCGTAATTGTCATAAGTCAGTACTGCATTCTATTATTATGACAGGCGCTATTCCAATCTTCTTAATGCCAACTCGAAATCACTTCGGTATTATTGGCCCTATTCCTAAAAAAGAATTTGAATGGAAAAATATTCAAGATAAAATTCAAAAAAATCCATTCATCACTAACAAAAAAGATAAGCCTCGTGTACTGACTATTACACAATCAACTTATGATGGCATTCTTTATAACGTTGAAGAGATTAAAGAAATGTTAGATGGAAAAATTGACACACTTCATTTCGATGAAGCTTGGTTGCCTCATGCGACATTTCACGATTTTTATGGTGATTATCATGCAATTGGTGCTGATCGTCCGCGCTGCAAAGATAGCTTAATCTTCTCAACACAATCGACACACAAACTTTTAGCAGGGTTAAGTCAGGCATCTCAAATTCTCGTCCAAGATGCAGAAAAAAATAAACTCGATCGTGAAGTCTTTAATGAATCATTTCTTATGCACAGCTCTACCAGTCCACAATATTCAATTATTGCAAGTTGCGATGTTGCAGCGGCAATGATGGAAGAACCTGGGGGCAAGGCTCTTGTTGAAGAGTCACTAATGGAAGCGCTAGACTTTAGACGCGCTATGCGAAAAGTAGATATTGAATGGGGATCTGACTGGTGGTTTAAAGTTTGGGGCCCTAACGATTTATCAGATGAAGGTCTCGAAGATAGAGATGCTTGGATGTTAAATGCTAATGATCATTGGCATGGTTTTGGTGATCTTGCTGATGGCTTCAATATGCTTGATCCTATTAAAGCAACTATTATTACTCCAGGACTTAATGTTGATGGAGAGTTTTCTTTAGAGTTTGGGATACCCGCATCTATTGTTACAAAGTATTTGGCAGAGCATGGAGTTATTGTTGAAAAAACTGGGCTCTACTCATTTTTTATTATGTTTACGATTGGTATCACTAAGGGTCGCTGGAATACACTTGTTGCTGCTCTTCAGCAATTCAAAGACGATTACGACAAGAATCAACCTTTATGGAAAGTGTTGCCTGAGTTTATTCAGAAACAACCAAGTTATGAGCGCATCGGTCTTAGAGATTTATGTACACAAATTCATGAAATTTACAAAAAACATAATATTGCAAGACTTACAACAGAAATGTATCTCTCGGATATGGTGCCCGCAATGAAGCCTGCAGATGCTTTTGCAAAAATGGCCCATAAAGAAATTGAACGTGTTGCGATTGATGATCTAGAGGGCAGAATTACAGCAGTGCTACTCACTCCTTATCCGCCTGGCATACCACTTTTAATTCCTGGCGAGCGTTTTAATAATATTATTGTAAATTATTTAAAGTTTGCGAGAGATTTTAATGAAAAATTTCCTGGATTCGAAACAGACAATCATGGATTAGTGAAACAAAAGATTGATGGCAAAGCGCACTACTTTGTAGACTGTGTTTCTATTTAGTATTTTTTTGGTAACCTACAAAAGAAAACTCAAGGCCATCTGCTGTCACATGATCTTCTCTTGAAAATTCAGTCCATTTTTCCTTATCAATCTCAGGAAAAAAAGTATCTCCTGTAAAGCTTTTCTTAATCTCAGTAACATACAGATGATCGACTAAGTCTAGCGCTTGTTTGTATATATTAGAACCGCCAATAACAAATACTTCGTTATCATTCTTTGAAATAGAAAAAGCATCCTCGATACTGTGAACAACCTCAACACCCTCATAAGTAGTTTCAGTATTTCGACTAATTACGATATTTCGTCTGTGAGGAAGAGGACGGCCAATAGACTCATATGTCTTTCGACCCATAATAATGGTATGGCCTGTTGTTAAAGATTTAAAATACTTTAGATCTTCAGTTAAATGCCATGGCAAGGTGTTATTGACACCAATGACATAGTTTGAACTCATAGCGACAATAATAGACAACTTAGACACTAGACTGCTACAGGCGCTTTAATCGCGGGATCAGGTTCATAATCTTCTAAAACAAAATCTTCGAATTTAAAATCAAAAATACTTTTAACTTCGGGATTAATTTTCATGCGAGGTAAAGTTTTAGGTGTTCTTGATAGTTGTTCATTCACTTGCTCCATATGATTAGAGTAAATATGTGCATCACCTAATGTGTGGATAAAATCACCAAGCTCTAATGAGCATACTTGCGCTACCATCATCGTAAGGAGCGCGTAAGAAGCTATATTAAAAGGGACGCCCAGAAATATATCTGCGCTTCTCTGATAAAGCTGACAAGATAACTTGCCATTCGAAACATAAAACTGAAAAAATGCATGGCAAGGGGGTAATTTCATTTTAGAAATTTCCGAAACGTTCCAAGCAGACACAATGAGTCTCCTTGAGTCAGGATTCTTTTTAATCGATTCAATGAGATCTGTAATTTGATCAATATGCTTTCCATCAGTTGAGGGCCAGCTTCTCCATTGGAAGCCATAGACAGGGCCTAAATTACCGTTTTCATCAGCCCATTCATCCCATATGCTCACACCATGATCTTTTAAGTACTTAATATTTGTGCTACCACTTAAAAACCATAAAAGCTCATGAATAATTGACTTTAAGTGGACTTTTTTAGTAGTGAGTAGAGGAAAGCCTTTTGATAAGTCATAACGCATTTGATAGCCAAAGACAGACATAGTCCCTGTGCCTGTTCGGTCATGTTTGACGTCACCATGATTTTTAACGTGATTCAGTAAATCTAAATATTGCTTCATGGTCTTAAACGTTTTGCCTAATGAATGTTTTAACCTGATCCACTTGATTATCAAAAATCTCAAACTTTTGCGGAAGATCCTCTAAATGCTTTAATGATTCTGGTCTTTCAGGTTTTTGACCTATCGCTTCTACAACAGAATCTTCAAATTTAGTGGGCAAAGCTGTCTCAAGAACAATCATTGGGACATTCTCGTCTGTATGCTCATAGGCCGCTTTAAATCCATCTGCCGTATGTGTATCGATAATAATTTTATATTGATTAAAGATTTCTTTAATATAGTGAATACGTTCTTTATGTGTACTTGAAGATGATGTAAAACCAAAAGCTTGGATTTTTTCAAAGACGCCTTCTTGATTTAAATCAAAATTACCACCTTGATCGATTGACTTCCATAATGCATTTAACTTTTTACTATCTCGTCCAATTAAATCAAAAATAAAACGTTCAAAATTCGATGCTTTGGATATGTCCATTGAGGGGCTTGATGTATGGAAGGTATTCTGTGAGTCTCGCGGCTTATACATACCTGTCTTAAAGAATTCATCTAAAACATTATTTTCGTTTGTAGCTACCACAAGTCTCTTAATAGGAAGCCCCATCATGCGGGCAATATGGCCTGCACAGATGTTACCAAAATTGCCTGTAGGCACTGTAAAACTGACTTCTTCATTATTCTTTGCAACAGCGAGATAACCTTTAAAGTAATAAACGATCTGCGCTAAAATTCTTCCCCAATTAATTGAATTCACCGCGCCAATTTTAAAATCTCTTTTAAAATTTAAGTCATTAGAAACGGCTTTTACAATATCTTGGCAATCATCAAAAACACCCTTGATACTTAAATTAAAAATATTATGGTCTTGAATACTAAACATTTGGGCTGCTTGAAAACGGCTCATTTTTTGGTAGGGTGACAACATAAAGACGTTGATACCTTTTTTGCCTCGCATTGCATACTCTGCAGCTGAACCTGTATCCCCTGATGTTGCCCCGAGAATATTAATTTCAGCATTTTCTTTTTTGAGCACATACTCAAAAAGATTACCGAGTAACTGCATTGCAATATCTTTAAATGCCAGTGTGGGTCCGTTTGAAAGCGAAAGAATATATAAGTTGTCTTTAACTTTTAAAATAGGCGTAATGTCTTCCGCTTTTTGCTGTGGCCTTGAAAATGCATATACTTCTTTTGTATATGTTTTATTGATAATCGCCTTTAAATCATCCTTCGGAATGTCATCTATAAATCTAGAAATAATGTGAAAAGCAAGCCCAGGATAGCTCATGCTTTGCATGCTGTTTAAATCTTGGGCTGAAAATTTTGGGTAAATCTCGGGAAGGTACAAGCCGCCATCAGGGGCAAGACCTCCTAACAAAATTTCTGAAAAAGAAAGTGGTTTCGATTGTCCACGCGTTGAAATGTATTTCATAAAAACCTTTATTTACTAAGCTCTTCTAATCTAATTTTAATAACATTCCCAATGGTGGCTGGCAAGGATTCAATAGAATGAATCACAACATTGATATCTTTCTCAACAGCTAAATGACTTAATATAACAATGTCAGCTTCAGATTCATATTCTTTCGGTTCTTTTTGAAGCATTGCATCAATTGAAATTTTCTTATCACCAAATAATTTTGTAATTTCAGCTAAAACACCTGGCTTATCTGAAACTCTAATTCTTAAATAGTAACCGCTGATCGCATCATCAATTTTATAGATGGGAATCTTATCAATCTTATTATCTTCAAAGCCATGAGGTGGCACATGAGATGATCTAGAAATATCAATAAGGTCAGCAACCACTGAGCTTGCTGTTGGAAGAGCTCCAGCACCAGCCCCATAATAAAGTGTTGGCCCTATCATATTACCTTTAACAACAACGGCATTCATTACGCCATTTACATTAGCAATTAAACGTTTTTCTGGAATTAAAGTTGGGTGCACTCTTAATTCAATACCTTTATCTCTTTTCTTAGCGATGCCTAATAATTTAATGCGATAACCCAATTCGTCAGCGTATTGAATATCTTTTTGCTCAAGCGTCGTTATACCTTCCACATAAACATCTTTAAAGCTCATGGGAATACCAAAAGACAATCCAGCAAGAATTGTTAATTTATGAGCAGCATCAATACCTTCAATATCAAAGGTAGGATCTGATTCAGCGAAACCTAAAGACTGTGCTTCAGATAAAGCCTCTGCAAATGTAATACCCTTTTCACGCATCTCGGTCAAAATAAAATTAGTAGTGCCATTAATAATACCCGCGACCCACTCGATTTTATTTCCAGCCAAACCTTCTCTAATTGATTTTAAAATAGGTATGCCCCCCGCCACTGAAGCTTCAAATGCTAAGGTGACATTATTCTTTTTGGCTAATTCGAATAGCTCATTGCCAAAATTTGCGAGCAATGCTTTATTTGCTGTTACGACATGTTTTTTATTTTCAATGGCTTTAATAATTAAATCTTTTGCAATGGTTGTTCCGCCAATAAGTTCAACAATGACGTCAATCTCTTTATCCGCCACTAACTTAAATGGGTCGTTGGTCACTTCGATAGAGCTTCCTACGATTTCTTTTGCGCGCGCAATATCCTTGTCTGCCACAGCAATAATTTTCATATCAGTTGCTGTCTTACGCTGTATTTCCGTAATGTTTGATTTTAAAAGCTCAAATACACCGCCACCTACTGTACCAATTCCTAATAAACCTATATTCATTCTTTTCATCGGCTATAGCTTTCTAGTGCGCAGTATTTTTTTTAAAGTTTTCAAGGTAATCTGCAATGCGATTGATTGACTCTTTAAGATCTTCTTCATTGGGTAAGAATACAATTCTTATATGGTCAGGATCTTTCCAATTAAATCCTGTACCCTGAACTAACAAGACTTTTTTATCGATCAATAATTTTAAAATAAATTCTTGGTCATCTTTAATTGGATATATTTTTGGATCTAATTTAGGAAAAAGATACATCGCAGCCTCTGGCTTAACGCATGTAACACCAGGTATCGAAACAAGCATATCGTAAGCAAGTTCTCTTTGCTTGAAGAGTCGTCCTGAGGGGGCGACAAGATCATCAATACTTTGGTATCCGCCCAAAGCAGTTTGAATTGCAAGCTGTCCAGGAACGTTTGCACATAAACGCATGGAAGCTAACATGTTAAGACCTTCAATATAATCCGCAGATTCTTTCTTATTTCCTGACACGACTAACCACCCTGCACGATAACCACACGCACGATAGTTTTTTGATAAGCCATTTAATGTTACAAAAAGAATATCATCGGCAAGAGATCCAATTGAAATATGTTTCTTCTTGTCGTAAATCACCTTGTCGTAAATCTCATCTGCAAAAACAACAAGTTTATGTTTCCTTGCAATTTGAATAACGCCCTCTAAAATTTCTTTTGGGTAAAGTGCGCCTGTTGGATTGTTCGGATTAATTACTAAAATCGCTTTTGTTTTACTTGTGATTTTACTTTCGATATCTTTAAGATCTGGGTACCAGTTTGAAGCTTCATCACATAAATAATGTCTAGGTTTTCCGCCCGCCAATGTAACAGCTGCATTCCATAGCGGGTAATCTGGCATGGGAATCAATACTTCATCATCGTTATCTAACAATGCCTGCATCGACATCACGATAAGCTCTGAAACACCATTACCAATAATCACATCATCAATATCCACATTTGGAATATTTTTTTCCTGTGTGTAATGCATGATAGATTTTCTTGGCTCAAAAAGCCCCTTGCTATCTGTATAGCCGGATGCTTTACCCATATTTCGAATCACATCTTGCACAATCTCTTCAGGCGCTTCAAATCCAAAGGCGGCTGGATTACCAATGTTAAGCTTGATAATGCGCTGCCCTTCTTCTTCCATTTTTTTAGCGTGCGCTAGAACAGGTCCGCGAATGTCATAACAGACGTTATTTAATTTCGATGATTTTTTAAGCTGAGCCAATTTAATTACCTATATTTGAATATATGATATCTTACCTTGTGAACGCGCATTCCGCCAACAAATGAGAGGGTTTTGGTTTAATTTATTTCTTTAAAAACACGATGTTATGAAATTTCATTTAATTCAATCTGATAATAAAAATCTCATTACGGGGTACGATTTAAACTGGGTGGAAGTCAATCAAACGCGCCATGAATCAAGTTTAATTATGACCTCTGATCGACTTTTTCCTGAATGGTCAGTCAAAACCATCAATGATATCAAAGAGAATAGTTTTGAAGCTATCGAATCTTTAGATATTGAAATTATTTTATTGGGTACTGGCAACACGCAACAACATCTTGAGCCAAGACTCTTGGAATATTTTTCAAAGAAAAATATAGCTATTGAATCTATGAGCAATCAATCGGCATGCAGAACCTACAATATTTTGGCAAACGAAGAACGTAAAGTATTGCTGGCGCTTATGCTTTAAAGGTTTTTTGTCGAAAATACAAGGGAAGCGTTTGTACCGCCGAAACCGAAGCTATTTGAAATAGCTGTTTTCACTTCAATATTATCAATACGCTTTGTCACAATAGGAAGGCCTTTAGCAAGAGGATCTAATTCTTCAATATTGACTGATGGCGCAATAAATTTATTTTCCATCATGATAAGACTATAGATCGCTTCATTGACTCCAGCTGCACCTAATGCATGACCAGATAAGGATTTGGTTGACGCGATATGTGGCATAGGGCCATATTTATCATCCCCAAATACAGCACGAATCGCTTCAAGTTCTTTGACATCACCCACAGGGGTACTTGTGCCATGTGTATTCATATAATCGACTTGGTCGATCCCTTGGAGTGCAAGAGCCATGCATCGTTCAGCACCTTCACCACTTGGTGCCACCATATCATACCCATCAGATGTCGCGCCGTAACCTACGACTTCTGCATAAATTTTTGCATGACGTGCTTTTGCATGCTCATACTCTTCTAGAACCAAAATACCGCCACCGCCTGAAATCACAAAACCATCTCGATTAACATCGTAAGTCCGTGAGGCTTTTTCTGGAGTCTCATTGTATTTACTTGAAAGAGCTCCCATACTATCGAACATGAATGAAAGTGTCCAATGCTCTTCTTCGGCGCCGCCTGCAAAAATAATATCTTGTTTACCTAGCTGAATTTGTTCTACACCCGCACCAATACAATGAGCGCTGGTTGAACATGCTGAAGTAATTGCATAGTTCACACCTTTAATTTTGGCACCCGTTGCAAGACATGCTGAAACGCCACTCGCCATCGCTTTTGTGACCATGTAAGGTCCTACACGTCGAATACCTTTTTCTCGTATGGTATCTATACCTTCTAAAACACTTTCATGTGAAGCGCCTCCTGCGCCCACAATCAAACCGGTACGTATATTTGAAACCATAGGTTCAGACAACGCTGAATCAGCAATCGCTTCTTGCATAGCGAGCCAAGCATAGGCATGACCTTTTGCCATGAAGCGAAATAATTTTCGATCAATTAATTCTTCAAGATTAAGATTTTTGATGGAGCCTGCAACATGTGAGCGTAATCCCATGGCAGCATAATCTGGCTGGAATGTAATGCCAGAGCGAGCATGATATAAGCTATCTTGAACTTCTTTTTTATTATTACCTAGGCTAGATACAATCCCTAATCCAGTAACAACAACACGACGAGTCATGCGTCGCCTCCCATTAAATAACGATCAAAAATTATCAGTACGCGTAAATAAACCGACACGCAAATCTTTGGCATGGTAAATCTCTCGGCCATCGACTGACATTTTAGCATCAGCAATACCCATAATGAGTTTACGCATAATTACTCTTTTTAAATCAATAGTATAGGTAATTTTTTTAGCTGTAGGTAATACTTGGCCCGTGAACTTAATTTCACCGCCACCCAGTGCACGGCCCCGACCTAAGCCACCCTTCCAGCCTAGATAAAAACCGACCAACTGCCACATAGCATCGAGTCCAAGGCAGCCAGGCATCACAGGATCACCCTCAAAATGGCAGCCAAAGAACCAAAGGTCTTTATTTACATCTAGTTCAGCAATAATCTGTCCATTACCATATTCGCCACCATCATCTGTGATAGCCACGATGCGATCAAACATAAGCATAGGGGGCAGCGGAAGTTGAGCATTTCCTGACCCAAACATCTCTCCTCGACCACAAGACAAAAGCTCTTCTTTTGTATAGCTATTTTTTTTAGACATTGAATTTATAAGCAGTTGATAATAAAAATTATGGAAAATATTCTTTGTAACGCACTTATTTTATCGTGTTTTTATCTATTTACCCTGACAAATTATTACGCTAATATGAAAAACATAGTAAAACACTCAACAAACAATTTCATATATTAGGGAATCCACATGAGCGACCAAAATCTGGCCGACTGGAGAAAACTTGCAGTCAAACTTGAAACAGAAGTTAATAAGGTCATTATAGGACAAGAGCGTCCTGTAAGGCTTATTACCACATCAATTTTTGCACGTGGTCACGTTCTTCTAGAAGGTGACGTGGGTGTTGGAAAAACAACATTACTTAAAGCTTTCACTCGCGCCATTGGTGGGGGTTATCAACGTATTGAAGGTACGATTGATCTCATGCCAAACGATCTTATTTATCATACCTATCTTGGTGAAGATGGAAAGCCACATGTAACCCCCGGCCCTATCTTAATGTCTGGTAGTGATTTATCTATTTTCTTCTTTAATGAAATTAACCGAGCAAGGCCGCAAGTTCATTCATTACTTTTAAGAATTATGGCTGAAAGAACACTCTCAGCATTTAATAAGGAACATTACTTTCCGCACATGATTGTGTTCGCAGACAGAAATCAAGTAGAACGTGAGGAAACTTTTGAAATTCCTTCTGCCGCTCGTGATCGATTTATGATGGAGATTCCAATACTCATCCCTAAAAATGATGACATGATGAAAAGTTTAACTTTTGAAACAAGGTTTCATGATGCTGACAATCTTGTAAGTGAAGTTAAACCTAATTTACTTAAATTTGATAAGTTGAAAGATATAGCCAAGACAATTCAAGAAACAATTACTGCAACAGATGCACTAAAAAATTATGCACTTAATCTATGGAAAGCAACAAAAAGTCCTGCTGATTATGGGATTAAGATATCTGATCTTAATATGAATCGATTAATGATATCGGGATCAAGCCCCAGAGGAATGATGATGATGATGAGAGCAGCTCGAGTTAACGCTTGGTTAAATGAACGGAGTTCTGTGACTCCAACAGATATTCATGCGGTATTCCACGAAACCATTGCACATCGACTCGTATTTAATCCTGTTTATGAAATGCGAAGAACTGTAATTGCTAGGGATTTAACCAATGGTATTTTGAACGTTATTAAAGCACCCTAAACAAAATGACACAAGTAACTCCACTATTTGATTACCACATCGGTTGGAAATCTAAAGGCAAGCATCCTGGTCATCACAAAAGTAACCAAAGAGGTATGGGTATTGAGTTCGCTGGTCATGCAACACTCCTCTCATATCCAGATCCAAGAAGAATTGATATTCGCCAATCGATTCGAGATCCCTTAGGTGAGATTCACGTCAAAATATTTAACCAGCGAAGTGCAACACCCGTCATGATTGTGTGTGACTTATCTGCCAGTATGAATTTTGGTGGTAAAAATAAAAAAATTAATCTTGCGGCCGAAGTCGCTCAATCCATTGCACATTCAGTGATTGATCGTCATGATGCTTTAGGGGTTGTAGGTTTTGATGATGAAATTAGAGAGGATTGGTTGGCGCCTATTTCATTTAGATCACAGCATGCAATGACACTCATCAATGAACTTAAAAAATTTACATCAACAAATAAATCAAACAGAGCAATTAAAGATCTTTATCAATACATGCCGCGAGAGCGTGCGCTTATTTTCTTTATTTCAGACTTTCATATACCAGAAGTTGATTTGGAAAATTGCTTATCTAATCTTATGAGGCATCATGTCGTTCCTATCGTGCTATGGGATAAGAAAGAATATATCAACTTACCTAATTTTGGCATTGTGACCATCACTGATCCTGAGAGTGGCAAAAAAGATACACTTTTTTTAAGAAAAGAATTGAAAGAAAAAATTATAGATTCATTTGAAAAAAGGCGAGCAACTATTACAAAATCTTTTATGAATTTTGATATTCCACCTTTTTTTGTGGATGAACATTTCGATGCCAATAAAATGACTGAGTACTTTAATCAATTTGTGGGCGCCTAAGATTATGAAATATCTTATTTCTCTCTGGATACTTTTACTTTCAACCTCGAGCTTTGCGCTGGATGCTCAAGAATGGCCTGATATTGAAGAGGGTATCGTTTCTATCAAAATAAAAGAGCCTCTCCAGCAAGTGGGTTATACCATAGGTGACAAACCTTCAAGATATATCGAAATCACGATTAAAAAGCCTTATGTTCTTATCAAAGAATCTCTTCCTATTCCGGGCTACGAAAGAAAATACCAAGGTCAAGATTTGGGTATTGTTTTAGACACCATGAAACATGTAATAAAAGAAAGTAAAACATCAACTACGCTAACACTTGATCTCACCTACCAAATTTTTACAAATAAGGTTGTCGTTAAACCAGGATTTTTACCTTCTGAATATATTCGACTGTTAAACCCTAATAACCCTGAAAAACAAGTATTTAAATATAGAATCCCAGAGCGACGAATCGCAATCTCTCCTCTTTCTATTTTCGGCAACGTTAAAATTGAAGAAGATATGAGCCCATTAAGAGGCGTTTTATTAATGGATGAAGAAGCCTCCATTAAAACTCTAAAAATTTCTGGCATCATCGCACTTCTCGCATTTATCGGCCTTATTTATATTTATAGTCAATATGCTTGGCTACCTAATAAGAGAGGTGTATTTGCAAGAACGCATCGTACGATTGGAAAGCTGAAAGCTACGCCTGCTTCTGTTCAAAAAGCCATAACTGATATGCATCATGCTTTCGATCTTGTGACAGGAAAAACACTTTTTAAAGACAATCTTCCTCATCTGTATATAAAAAATGCTTCATTTGAAAATATTGACTCAGAACTTCGCGAGTTCTTTAAACTTTCAACACTCGTATTTTTTAGCGCCTCATCTAAAAAATATGATCAAGAAGAAATACTTAAATGGCTTAAAAATTTCTCGAGACATTGTCGAGATTGTGAAAGAAAACTTATCGTTGACAAAAGTGCTCTCGTGGTAGGAGTTGCTAAATGACATTTTCATTTCCATGGGTCTTATGGTTTATGCCTTTAGCATTTATTCCACTTATTTTTAAAGAGGCTTCTCTTCAATATTATTCATGGAACGAAATGATTCCAAAAGATCGTCTCTCAAGCATCATTGCAATTATTTTAAAATTTATCGCCACGCTTATTTTAATCATGATTATTATAGGATTAAGCGGTCCGCATTCACGTCAAAAAGAAATTGAAAAAATAGGCATAGGTGCTCAAATTGGTCTTGTGCTAGATCGAAGTGCGAGTATGGACGACCCTTTTGCTGGGAATGATCAAACAAAAGTAGGGGAAATTAAATCTGCTGCTGCTGCAAGACTTATTATTGAATTCGTTCAATCTAGGGCAAATGATATGATTGGGATGGTGACTTTTAGTAACTCTGCGATGTATGTTTTACCATTGACTGATAATAAAAATGCGATTATTTCTGCGGTCAGAGCCACAGCTGGTAATGCATTATTTCAAACTAATATAGGTAGTGGACTTACCACAGGTGCAGAATTATTTAATAAAGTACCTGATTCAGGCTCAAGGGCTGTGATCTTACTTTCAGATGGTGGGGGTCGTATTGACGCTGCTACGCAGGAAAAAATTAAAGATTGGTTTGGCCGATTTAAAATTAGTCTTTATTGGATCGTATTAAGGCAGCCTGGTGGTATCAGTATTTTTAATACATCATACAAACCAAGAGATGATGATCCTTTGCCCCCTCAAATCGAATTAAATGAATTCTTTAAGACACTTCCTTCTTCCTTCCAGGCTTACGAAGCTGAAGACCCGAAAACACTCCAAAAAGCGATTGAAGATATTAATCAAAAGGAAAAGAAACCAATTAAATATTTCGAAAAAATTCCTGGTCAGGATTATTCAACGCATTGCTTTGTAACGGCAGCTCTTTTGATGATTGTTTTGCTGACACTTAAATTGATAGAGGTCAAGTCATGGCTTTAATAACAAAAAATATTTTTAGCACCAAAAAACTAACATGGCTTTTTGTCATACTCCTCATAGCTTCTCTCGGTATATTTATTAAGCAATTTATCGAATTAAAAAATATTCAAGTGTTTAATCAAAATATTAAGGAAGGCAAATCGCCTCGCATGTTTCTAAATAGTTTTGAAGCGCGATATGCAACTGCGTACTGGCTCACAACCAAAGAAAGATATAAAGAAGCAAGCCTTCTTTTTTCAAATCTTTTGCCTGTTGCTTCACCATCACAAAAAGCAGCGATTCACTACAATACTGGTAACATTTTCTTTAAGCGCGCATTAGCTATTAATGGCACAGATATGACTGTAAAAAATGAAACTGAATATTTATTTAGACAAGCAAAAGCCGCTTATATGCTCTCTATTAAAATCGATAACCAAGCGTGGGATGTGAAACATAATCTCGATCGCGTCCTGATGATACTTCCTGCTAATCCAGCCCCAGGGGTTGGCGACTCCGAATCACCTGGACTTATTTTGGGTAATATTCCTGTAGGCTTGCCTTAGAATTATGAAAGAGTGGCTGAAGACAATACAATCGAGATCCAATTTCGATTTGGACACCCTCTCACTTATATTGTCGATCGTATTAATAGTGCTAGCTATTATCAATCCATCGATACCGCTTAAACATAATATTTATAACTATGTATTTGTGGCTGACATCTCTCAAAGTATGAACACAATAGATATGTCCGTCATGAATAAACCCTTAACAAGACTAGAGCACATGAAGCATAGTCTTCACGAAATTATGTCTGAACTCCCCTGTGGTACGAAGGTAAGTATTGGAATTTTTGTCGGTGTCAGTGTTTCAGCATCTTATACCCCAATTGAAAATTGGGGTATAATCTGTGAAAATTTTGATGCCATTGAAGATACCATCGATCATCTAGATTGGCGGTCAGGCTGGTCTGGCAATTCTCGTATAAGAGAATCTTTTTTCAATCTAGCCCGCCTCATTAGAAGTTTCCCTGAAAACTCTCAAGTGGTTTATTTTACTGATGGCGAAGAAGCACCTAAACTTCATACATTTAATACAAGAGATCTGGGCCAATTCCAAGGAGGTAATGACTGGATTATTGTAGGTGTCGGCAGCCTTAAAGGCGCTCCTATCCCAAAACTCGACGGTAAGAATCAATTAATAGGATATTGGTCTAGTGATAGCTTTGGATTGCAACCAGGCATTGCACAGATCTCTGAAGCTAATCTTGGTACACGAGATAATCTTGTAGCGGGTGGTGAAAGTGATCGCTATATATCTAAACTTGATGAAGCCTACTTAAAAGATATTACTAAACAAATTGATGGCATCTATGTAAGAGGCGATTCTGTACTTAATATTTTAAGTGCTATGAAAAAACAAAAACCAGCATGGCAAGATACAGCAGATTTTCATCTCAAATGGTTTTTTGCTTCTCTCGCAGGAATCATTTTTAGCCTTCGATTTATTTCGATAAAACACATAAAGCAATATGTCATTAAACGTAGAAAGTAAATTCATTCATCTTAATACACATTCAACGATCAAAGTTGAGGGTGATGATCGCGTTCAATTCTTACAAGGCCAACTCACCCAAGACATGAACCTCATTACACTTGATCATGCTTTGTTTTCTGGCTTCTGCAATCCTAAAGGAAGAGTCCTAGCTTTTATGTTGTGTTATATGGATCAAGCATCAATTCACATACAAATAGATAGCTCAGTTGAGGAGTCTTTTCTTAAGCGCCTTAAAATGTATGTGCTTCGCTCTAAAGTTTCTATGAGTTTACTAGGCGATCAATTTACATGCATAGGTTTTATGGGGTACAAAGCTCTTCTAGATCAAGGTATTCGGCCACCAAAAAGCTATTTAGATATTGTTCGGTCACATGACGTGATGATTATGCGTGTAGGAAAAAATACTGAACGCTTTCAGTTAATGGGTGAAGCTTCCAAAGTAAAGTCATTTATGCAACTCAACTTACCTGAATATACTTCTATGAGTATTGAGTCCTGGAATAATTTAAATATTTTAGATGGGATTCCTGATATTTATCCAAGTACACAGGAAGCGTTCATTCCACAGTCATTAAATATGGACCTTATTGATGGTGTTAATTTTAAAAAGGGTTGCTATACAGGGCAAGAAATTGTTGCGCGAACGCACTACTTAGGTAAAGTTAAAAGACGAATGTACCGAGGTTTTATTGAATCACAAGATGTTCTGACGCCTGGCGACCAAATCTTAAATGAAAAAAAAGAAATCATAGGTCAACTTGTACGATCGGCTGTGGAAAATAATAGCAAAACAAATATGCTGATTGAACTAAGAGTAGATCAAGCGCATGAAGCGCTCTATATTAAAAATTATTTAATTGAAATAAACCCTGAAGAGAGAAAAATCTTTGATTAGTTCTTAGCTTTTGTATTATTCAGAACTTCAGTCTCTTTTTTATCTTTTTCTGGATTTGTAACTTGGAAAAATATTTCGTCTTGCTTGGTCATGCCAAGTTCATTGCGCGCTCTTTCTTCAATAGCTGAAAAACCTTGCTTAAGATCAGATACTTCTGCATTAAGTACATTATTTCTTATCTGATTATCATTATTTGTTTTCTTTTGAATTTCAATTTGCTGATTTAAACTCCATACACGAAACCAACTTCCTTTTCCGAACCATAACGGGTACTGCATTAAAGCAACTAGCACCACAAAAATGATAGTTAAAGATTTCATATAAAATTATTTACTCAATTGATAAAAACAAGCAAGGCCTGCATAAGATGTGGCACTCCCAAGCTCTTCTTCAATACGAAGCAATTGATTGTATTTTGCAATACGTTCAGATCTTGAAAGTGAGCCCGTCTTAATTTGCATTGCATTTGTAGCAACTGCTAAATCAGCAATTGATGTATCTTCTGTTTCACCAGAGCGATGAGAAATAACTGCGGTATAACCTGCTTTTTTTGCCATTGCGATCGTCTCAAACGTTTCAGTGAGTGTGCCAATTTGATTCACTTTTATTAAAACAGAGTTAGCTACCTTACGCTTAATACCTTCATCTAAAATTTTTGGATTGGTTACAAAAAGATCATCACCTACCAGCTGAATATGTTTACCTAGTCTTTGTGTCAGGACATGCCATCCATCCCAATCAAACTCACTCATGCCATCTTCAATACTGATGATTGGATATTTGTCACACCATGTAGCCAGATAATCAGTAAATTGCTCGCCTGATAAAGATAAATTTTCAGAAGCAAGATGATACTTACCATCTTTATAAAATTCAGTGCTTGCACAATCAAGTCCAAGATACACATCACGACCTGGCTCATATCCAGCCTGCGAGATTGCTTCCATAATCATCTGTATAGCAGACTCATTAGATGGAAGGTTTGGTGCAAAACCACCTTCGTCACCCACGGTTGTTGAGAAACCTTTTTTGCTGAGTGTTTTTTTAAGAGATTGAAAAACTTCTGCGCCACATCTTATGGCCTCTCTAAATGTGGGTCTTCCAGCTGGAATAATCATAAACTCTTGCATATCCACATTATTGTCTGCATGCGCACCACCATTAATTACATTCATCATAGGTGTAGGTAATTGCATGGGGCTTGAGCCACCAAGATAACGGTAAAGAGGGACATTAGAATTTTTAGCTGCAGCCACAGCGGATGCCATTGAAACCGCAAGAATCGCATTAGCTCCTAATCGACCTTTGTTATCAGTTCCATCTAATTCAATCATGGTTTGATCAATCAATGTTTGATCGTCAACATCAAGCCCTATGACAGCTTTCGCAATTTCTGTATTGACATGCTTCACAGCATTTAAAACACCTTTTCCAAAATAACGTTTTGCATCGCCATCACGAAGCTCTATCGCTTCTTTACTCCCTGTGGAAGCGCCTGATGGCACCATCGCTCTTCCTATGACACCGGAATCTAAAAAAACGTCAGCTTCGATGGTTGGATTACCTCTCGAATCGATAATTTCTCGAGCAACGATTTGCTTCACAAAACTCATTCTAAGTCCTTCTTTTGCAATTAATTATTTAAGACATTTCAATGAAGCCTGCTTTTTTAACTGATCTATCAATCTCAGCTAATACTTCAAGCAGCGCTTTCATTTTTTTAAGTGGCCACGCATTAGGACCATCAGATAACGCTTCTTTTGGATTCGGGTGTGTTTCCATAAAAATTCCTGCAATACCGCTTGCTACAGCAGCTCTTGCCAAGACAGGGACAAATTCACTTTGACCACCGCTTTTATCCCCCTGCCCTCCAGGTTGCTGCACTGAATGCGTTGCATCAAAAACGACTGGGCAATTTGTTTCTCGCATAATAGATAAACTTCTCATATCAGAGACAAGCGCGTTGTAACCAAAAGATGCGCCTCGCTCACAAACCATAATATTATCTAGGCCGCCATTAGCTTCTTTGGCTTTTGTGACTACTTGCCTCATATCACCGGGCGCTAAGAATTGGCCTTTCTTGATATTTACAGCCTTACCTGAAGTTGCAACAGCATTAATAAAATCTGTTTGTCGGCATAAAAAGGCGGGTGTTTGGAGAACGTCTACAACACTTGCAACTTGCTCAACCTGAAATTGATCATGCACATCCGTTAAAACTGGTACACCAATTTGTTTTTTCACTTCAGATAAAATTCTTAAACCTTCATCAATACCAAAACCTCTAAAAGTTTTATTTGAGCTTCGATTAGCCTTATCAAACGAGGATTTAAAAATAAATGAGATATTAAGTGCTGCAGTAATTTCTTTTAATTGGCCTGCCACATCTAAAGTCATCCCTTCAGATTCGATGACACATGGTCCGGCAATTAAAAATAATGGGTGATTTAATCCTACGTCAAAGTTGCATAATTTCATGATGCACTTCCTTTAGACTGTTTATATTTAAGCGCGGCTTGAATGTAAGCTTTGAATAATGGATGGCCTGTTCTTGGGTTGGAAGTAAACTCTGGATGGAACTGACAGCCAATAAACCAAGGATGCTGATCTTCTGGTAACTCTATAATTTCACAGAGCTGCTCAAAAGGCGTTCTTGCAGAAATTGTCAGCCCTGCTTTGATCAATTGATCTACATAATGATTATTTACTTCATAACGATGGCGATGTCGTTCGTTCACTTCAGACCCATAAATTTTATGCGCTAGAGTACCAGATTCAATTGGACACTTCTGTGCGCCTAATCTCATTGTGCCACCTAAGTCTGATGAATCATCTCTTTTCTCAATCGCACCTTCAGATGACTTCCATTCCGTAATTAATCCAATAACTTGATGTTCGGCATCCTGATCAAATTCGGAACTGTTTGCATTTTTCAGCATAGCTTTATGTCTTGCAAATTCAATCACAGCAAGTTGCATACCCAAACAAATACCTAAATATGGAATCTTATTTTCTCGTGCAAATTGAATGGCTTTAATTTTACCTTCAGTACCTCGCTTACCAAAACCACCAGGCACTAAAATAGCATCCATATTGGCTAATGGCTTAGTGCCACTTTTTTCAATTTCTTCTGAATCAAGATAATGAATTTTTATTTTGGATGATCTATGAATACCAGCGTGTATTAATGCTTCTGTGAGAGATTTGTAGGACTCAGTGAGGTCTACATATTTACCCACGAATGCAATGTCAATATCATGTTTACTGTTTTTAAGTGCGTCTATAATTTTTTCCCAACTCGATAGGTCTGCAGGCTTGGCTAGAATATTTAATTTGTGACAAACAATTTCATCAATCATTTGCTGATGTAATAAACTTGGTATTTTATAAATGGAATCTGAATCAACTGATGAGATAACTGCCTCAGGGGCAACATTTGTAAATAACGCTATTTTTTTTCTTTCTTCATCAGGAATAGCACGATCTGCTCTACAAATTAAAATATCTGGTTGAATACCAATCTCTCTTAACTCTTTAACCGAATGCTGGGTTGGCTTTGTTTTTAATTCGCCTGCTGTTGAAATAAAAGGAAGTAAAGTGAGATGGATGTAGCATGCATTTTCACGTCCTTCTTCAAATCCAATTTGACGAATAGCTTCTAGAAAAGGAAGGGACTCAATGTCACCTACCGTGCCTCCAACTTCAACGATAGCAACATCGGCACCATGAGAGCCATTTTTAATATGTAATTTTATTTCATCTGTTATGTGCGGGATGACCTGAACGGTCTTACCTAAGTATTCGCCACGGCGCTCTTTGCGAATGACGCTGTCGTAAATCTGGCCTGTCGTAAAATTATTTTTCTTGCCCATACGCGCTGAGATAAAGCGCTCGTAATGGCCAAGGTCAAGATCTGTTTCTGCACCATCATCTGTCACAAAGACTTCGCCATGCTGGAATGGGCTCATCGTGCCAGGGTCAACGTTAATATAAGGATCGAGTTTGAGCATCGTCACTTTGATGCCTCGTGACTCTAAGATTGCCCCGAGACTAGCGGCTGCGATACCTTTACCTAAGGAAGAAACGACACCGCCAGTAACAAACACGTATTTGGTCATGGAAAGGCTTTTAAATAATTGCTGACGGGAGTCTATTTTACTTTAAAGCTATGTATCTCACAATTGAAGTTTGAGGTTTCTCAAATAGGGAAAGGGATTTCAACGTTTTTTATCTAAATCATCAAGAAAATAGGCTTTCTTTTATTGGATAAAATAGTGAGCTGTCAACCCGTTTTAATAAAAAAACATCTCCACAAAATCTGTGGATAACTTTGTGGATAAAGATGACATAAATTTATAACTCTCGAATTTATAAGCGTTTTTTTAAATCGCTTATTTTTTAAGCTAAATAAAATTTCTTTAAAATCAATGACTTAACTTATGTCCCTAATTCCATTAGGATTTTTGGTCACACTTAATGTAAATTCTCAGCAGATGTGCATAACTGCACTATTTTAGGGAGTGCATCGAGCGTATTTTGATGCGACGTCTCAATCACAGAAGTTAAATTCATGCCGCGTAATTCGGCAAAAAAAGTGGCGATCTGAAGTAATTCTCCGGGTGTATTTCTTCCTTTATGTCCTAACCAAGAGGGAGGAATATCAGGAGCGTCTGTCTCTAACACAATAGACTCTAGAGGTAATGATTTAGCTAGCGCTTGAATATGTGTTGCCCTGGGATAAGTCATTGCACCACCAAAGCCTAATTTAAAACCTAACTCAATAAAAGCTTCTGCTTGTTGCATGCTGCCATTAAAAGCGTGGGCGATACCACCCTTCACTGGGAAGCGTCTTAAATTTTTAAGCACATCATCAATCGCATGTCTCACATGCATAATGACTGGCAAATTAAATGTAGCTGCTAATTTTAATTGAGCTACAAAAATTTCTTCTTGAAGTGTTTTGTTGTCTTTAGTCACAAAGAAATCTAAACCAATCTCACCTACTGCAACTGGTTCGTATGTTTTTAAATAAGCTTCTAGCGTATCTATATCACCATCCTTCATGTCACTGATATACATAGGATGAAAACCTAGCGCATAAAAACAATTGGGAAATTTTTTTCTAAGCTCGATGACATCATCAAAACTTTTTCGGTTAACTGCGGGAATAATAATTTTCTCAACACCATGATGAAGCGCATTTTTAATAATCGCATCTTGCTCATGACTAAACTCTAATGCATCTAAATGACAATGGCTATCGATGAGCATTCTGAATGATTACTTTAATTTAAATCGCATTCTTAAATCTTGACCAACCCAGCGGTGATCTAAAAGTGTCGTGGTAATTTTATTTTCTAAATTTTCATAAGCAGGCAGTGTAAACATACCCTTAGCTTCTGAACCTAAAATCACAGGCGCATAATAAATCATGAGTTCATCAATTAAATTAGCTTTTAAGAATGCGCCATTAAGGCCTTCACCCGCTTCAATCCAAACTTCATTCACTTCTCTTTTTGCAAGTTCTTTAAGAAGTGATGTCAAATCAACTTTACCACTATCATCTAATTGAAGACATTCAACGCCTAAGGCTTTTAATTGTGGTAATTTTTTTTGTTTATCATTTGCATAAGCGATAAGCAAAGGTTTTTCATGGAGTATGTCTGCCGCTAAGGGAATGTTTAATTCCGAATCTACAACCACGCGCAAAGGTTGACGCGCATGCTCATAAAGTCGTACGGAGAGTTTTGGATTGTCATGCACCACAGTGCCAATCCCTGTAATAATTGCACAGGAAGAAGCGCGCCAGTATTGAACATCTACTCTCGCTGCATCGCCCGTAATCCACTGACTCTTGCCGTTATGAAGTGCAGTCTTGCCATCTAAGGAGACTGCAAGCTTAGCTCTTACATAAGGTAATTGCTTTGTCATGCGAGAAATAAAACCCATATTTAATAATTGAGCCTGGGCTTCCATCACACCTAACTCAACTTCAATATGAGCATCTTTTAATTTTTGAATGCCTCGGCCTGAAACTAAGGGATTAGGATCTTGCATCGCAATAAATACTTTTTTAACTTTAGCTTCAATTAATGCATCTACACATGGTGGCGTTTTACCCTTATGCGAACAAGGTTCTAATGTGACATATACATCACTGCCTTCCGACTGACTGCCCGCTTCTTTTAATGCAATCACTTCAGCATGAGACTCCCCTGCCTTTTCGTGAAAACCGCGACCTATAATTTCATTATCTTTAACGATGACACAACCAACTCTTGGATTTGGCGATGTGGTGAATAAAGCTTTTTCTGCAAGCCTCAAAGCTTCACTCATGAAAAATTGAGGTGAATGTGAATTCATTTAATCAAGATCGCGGATAACATCATGGAAATCCTCGACATCTGAAAAACTTCTATAGACAGATGCGAATCGAATGTAAGCTACCTTATCCATTTTTTTTAATTCATGCATGACGTTTTCGCCTAACTCTCTTGCGGTGATTTCTTTCTCACCATAAGCTAAAACTTTTTGAATGATACGTTCAATGGCTTGCTCTATATATTCAACAGGCACTGGGCGTTTATGAAGTGCGCGGCTAAATGATTGGTGAAGTTTGTTTCGACTAAAGTCTTCGCGCTTACCATTTTGTTTCACCACTTGAGGAAGTGTGAGCTCGACAGATTCGTAAGTTGTAAAACGTTTATCACATTCCGAACAACGGCGGCGGCGGCGAATTGAATTGCCTTCATCGTTAACTCTTGAGTCAACTACTTGGGTATCATCAGTTCCGCAGAATGGGCATTTCACTTGGGATATTTAAATCTGAAATTAAGACCCATAGACTGGGAATTGAGCCGTTAAAGCAACCACCTTGGCTTTGGTCTCGTTAATGACTTTTTCACTAGCAGGATTATCGAGGATGTCTGCAATCATATGCGCTACCAAGTAGGCTTCTTTTTCTTTAAAACCACGTGTTGTAATTGCTGGGGATCCAATACGAATCCCTGAAGTCACAAAAGGACTTTCTGGATCATTAGGAATTGAATTTTTATTAACCGTGATATGAGCTTGCCCCAAAAGAATATCTGCGGCTTTTCCGGTTAAACCTTTAGGTCTTAAATCAACTAAAAAGACATGTGACTCAGTGCGGCCAGAAATAATACGCACACCACGTTTACTTAATGAATCAGCCATCGTTTGTGCATTTTTAATCACTTGTGTTTGATACACTTTAAATTCTGGTTTTAATGCTTCTAGGAAAGCTACTGCCTTAGCTGCAATCACATGCATCAAAGGTCCGCCTTGAATACCAGGGAACACAAAACTATTAATACTTTTTTCAAATTCAGCTTTCGCTAAGATAATACCGCCACGAGGACCTCTTAAAGTTTTATGTGTGGTGGATGTCACAAAATCTGCAAAAGGAACTGGGCTAGGATAAACACCTGCAGCAATCAGTCCTGAGTAGTGCGCCATATCTACCATAAAATAGGCACCCACTTTTTTCGCAATCTGCGACATACGCTCCCAATCAAAACGCAAGGCATAAGCTGAAGCGCCACCAATAAGGAGTTTAGGTTTTGATTCAATCGCGAGCTTTTCCATGGCATCGTAATCTATCTCCTCATTTGCATTAAGGCCATAAGCAACGATATTAAAAAGTTTGCCTGATAAGTTTGCAGGGGAACCATGCGTCAAGTGCCCACCATCTCCTAGGCTCATACCCATCACAGTATCGCCAGGCTTAAGTATTGAGAAATAAACAGCCTGATTAGCTTGGCTACCTGAATGGGGCTGAACATTGACATATTCTGCGCCATATAATTTCTTTAGACGATCGATCGCGATTTGTTCGACGTTATCTACGAATTCGCAACCGCCATAGAAGCGCTTACCAACATATCCTTCAGCGTATTTATTTGTGAGTTGTGAACCTTGAACTTCCATCACAGCAGGACTTGTATAGTTTTCCGAAGCAATGAGCTCAATATGATCTTCTTGTCGCTTCACTTCATGAGTGACTTGAAGTGCAATTTCTGGGTCCACAATACTTAATTTTTCAGCTTTGCTAAACATGTCTATATATCCGCTATGTATTTAAAAAGATTAGAGATTTTTGTCTCAGAAAAGTCGATATTTTATCATGGGTCTGACCTATCTTTCTCAATGAAGTTCTATCTTAGATAAAATCTAAAAGTTATAATCTTTCAACTAAATTGAAGAAGAGGTTTTGTATGCACTGGACTGATAGTCAAAGGATTGCTGAGGCTTTATATGATAAACATCCCGATATAGACCCCAAGACAATTCGATTTACTGATCTATACCAATGGATCCTAGATCTTGAAGGCTTTCAAGATGATCCTAATAAATGTGGGGAAAAAATTCTAGAGGCTATTCAGCTCGCATGGATTGAAGAGTCAGAATAAATTATGGCATCACTTCCCAAAGAGATTTTTAAAGCCTATGACATTCGTGGCATTGTGGGTAAAAGCCTTACGCCTGAATTTGTAGAGATCATTGGTCGTGCAATTGGAAGTGAAGCGATTGATCGCAAACAAAAAGACATCTGTATTGGTTTTGATGGAAGACTTTCAGGCCCTGAACTATCGAACGCACTTATTCAAGGCATTCTTAAAACAGGTATCAATGTGATTAATCTAGGCATGGTGACAACGCCTATGGTTTATTTCTCTACATTCTTCCTTAACACCCAATCCGGCGTCATGGTGACAGGAAGCCATAATCCGCCTGATTACAATGGCTTAAAAATGGTTTTAGGGGGTGACACCTTGTCAACCGAAGCCATACAAAAACTCTATACCCGCATAGAAGATGAAACCTTTTATGAAGGCCAGGGCTTAGAAAAGAAATATGACATTGCTAACGATTATATTGATGCTATTAAAAATCATATTCATTTAAAACGTCCCATGAAAATTGTCATTGATTGTGGCAATGGTGTGGCAGGCGCTTTCGCTAGACAAGTTTATAAGAGCATTGGTTGCTCTGTAGAAGAATTATTCTGTGATGTGGATGGCACATTTCCTAACCACCACCCTGACCCCTCTGAGCCAAACAACTTAAATGATGTGATAACACACCTTAAAAAAAGTGATGCTGAATTAGGTTTTGCGTTTGATGGAGATGCCGATCGTCTAGGTGTCGTCACAAAAGATGGTCAAATCATTTATCCCGATCGACAACTTTTATTATTCGCAGAAGATGTATTGAGTCGCAATCCAAATGCGACGATTATTTTTGATGTGAAATCAACACGCAATTTATTTCAGTGGATTAAAGACAAAGGTGGTAAGCCTTTGATGTGGAAAACAGGACATTCACTTATTAAAGCAAAAATGAAAGAGGAAAATGCAGCGCTCGCAGGAGAAATGAGCGGTCATACCTTTTTTAAGGAGCGCTGGTATGGCTTCGATGATGGTATTTACGCTGGTGTAAGACTTCTAGAAATTTTAAGTCGCTTTGATAATCCATCTGAAATTTTAAATAATCTACCGAACAGTATTAGCACACCTGAACTTCAAATTAAAATGAATGAGGGTGAGCCTCACGCTTTAATTAAAAAATTGCAAACAGAAGCGCAATTTGATAATGCGCTAGAAATTATTAAAGTTGATGGTTTGCGAGTTGAATATCAAGATGGCTTTGGTTTAATGCGCGCATCCAATACAACACCTGTAATTGTCTTGAGATTTGAAGCTGAAAATAAAATTGCGCTTGAGAGAATTCAGCAAGCATTTAAAAAAGTACTTTTTAAAGCATCTCCAGAATCAAAATTACCTTTCTAAGTTTTTTACTTTCAAGTAAGTAGCAATTTAAATCCTGCAATCACTAAAACTAATGCTAATGTTTTTTTAATGGTATTAGCTGTATAAAATTTTATGCCTAGCGTTGTACCAATCAAAGCACCTATCAAAGTAGCCACTATGAATAGTGGCAATTGATCGGGTAAATTTTGCACAGAAGAATAATTTCCAAGTAAACCAAAACTTGAATTAATTAAAATAAAAAGTGCTGTGATACCTGAGGTTGTCTTAGTTGTACTCCATCCTAAAAATAAAATAAGTGGGGATAAAAATATACCTCCCCCTGTTCCAGTCAAGCCTGCTAAAAATCCAATTAAAGCGCCAATAATCATTGCCAAAATAAATGGTGGTTTCTTAAGTTTTTTATCAATTTTATTGGAAAGATTTGTAACAAGAGAAATAGCAGATATTAAAAGAATAATACCCACGATAGATTTATAAATATGACTAGGCGCATTTATAAAACCACCTAAAAATGCAAAAGGTATAGCACCTATAGCAATAGGTAATAAGACTTTAAAATCAAAAAAACCTTTTCGTATGAAACGCCAGCTCGTCAATGAGGCAATAAAAATATTCATTACTAATGCGGTGGGTTTAATCACAGCGCTAGGAATATTAAATAATGTCATGATCGCAATATAGATTGAAGCACCCGCATGTCCCACAGATGTATATAAGACTGCGCCTAGTAATAAACACACGCTAATCGCTAAATCGATTAATTCAAAGTGCATAAAGCCTCTGGTTTGCTGAGTTAAATTCTTTTAAGTAGTTAATTATAAAGCGTTAAATAGATTTATCAGGGTAAAATACTCAACTATGCAAAACACGACTCATTTAACGCCGCAAGCGATTAATAAATACCGTCCTTATTGGGCGAAGCGCTTTGGTACGGCCCATATGCTGCCTATGACACGTAAGGAGATGGACGTATTAGGCTGGGATAGTTGTGACATTATTTTGGTGACAGGTGACGCTTATATTGATCACCCTAGTTTTGGTATGGCTTTAATTGGGCGGTTGCTGGAGGACCAAGGCTTCCGTGTGGGTATTTTATCTCAGCCTGATTGGTCAAGTGCCGAGCCATTTAAGGCGCTAGGAAAACCTAATCTTTATTTTGGCATCACGGCCGGCAATATGGATAGCATGGTGAACCGATATACGGCTGACAGAAAGATTCGTTCGGATGATGCTTATACCCCTGGAGCTATCGCTGGCAAACGCCCTGACCGAGCAGTGCTTGTTTATACTCAACGTTGTCGTGAAGCATATTCTGATGTGCCTCTAATGATAGGCAGTATTGAAGCAAGTCTTCGTAGAATTGCACATTACGACTACTGGTCTGATAAAGTGCGTCGCTCAGTTCTTGTCGATTCTAAGGCTGATATCTTGTTATATGGTAACGCTGAACGAGCGCTTATTGAACTTACACATCGCATTGCTGATGGCGAAAAGTTAGAAGACATTCAAGATATTCGAGGTACAGCATTCTTGCGTAAAAAAATTCCTGAAGGCTGGGAAGAGGTAGCTTCCGCACATCTTGATCGTCCCGGAAAAGTTGAAACACATGTCGACCCTTACGAAATGAAAATGGGCGCAGGGACTGATTGTGAAACTAACGCTAAATCGAGTGAAGAAAAATTACCTGATGGCATACAGGCCATTAAGATAGTTCGAAAAACAAAAGCCGATCGAAGTATGCAAGTTGTTCGCTTACCAAGCTTTGAGGAAGTGGTTGATGATCCAATACTTTATGCGCATGCATCGCGTGTACTTCATTTAGAAGCCAATCCAGGAAATGCGCGAGCGCTTATCCAAAAACATGGTGATAGAGAAGTTTGGCTTAATCCCCCCCCTATTCCGCTCACCACAAAAGAAATGGATTATGTATACGACCTCCCTTACGCAAGGAAACCACATCCAAGTTACGGGGATGCGAAAATTTCTGCATGGGAAATGATTCGCTTCTCAGTCAATATTATGCGTGGGTGTTTTGGTGGGTGCACTTTCTGTTCTATTACAGAACATGAAGGTCGGATTATTCAGAGTCGCTCAGAAGAAAGTATTCTAAAAGAGGTTGAAGAAATTAGAGATAAGGTAGATGGATTTACAGGTGTTATTTCAGACCTCGGTGGACCTACAGCTAATATGTATCGCATGGCTTGTAAGTCAGAAAAAATTGAAGCTTCGTGTCGAAAACTTTCTTGTGTTTATCCAGGCATTTGTGAAAATTTAAATACCGACCATACTGCTCTCATAGAGCTTTATCGAAAAGCAAGAAATACCAAAGGCATTAAAAAAGTACTCATTGGATCAGGGCTTCGTTACGACTTAGCTGTTACTTCGCCTGAGTATGTAAAAGAATTAGTGCAGCACCATGTGGGTGGCTATCTAAAAATTGCGCCTGAGCACTCCGAGGAAAATGTGTTATCTAAAATGATGAAGCCAGGTATTGGCTCATATAATAAATTCAAAGAAATGTTTGATCGCTTCTCAAAAGAAGTGGGTAAAGAACAGTACTTAATTCCTTACTTCATTGCAGCGCATCCAGGTGCCACTGATGAAGATATGATGAACTTGGCTTTATGGTTGAAAGAGCACGATTTTAAATTAGACCAGGTACAAACGTTCACACCAACACCGATGGCAATGGCCACAGCTATGTACCACTCAGGCAAAAACCCTTTACGAAAAGTGACGAAAGATAGTGAAGAAATTCCTATTCCTCGAGCAGGTGGTGTGCGAAGACTGCATAAAGCATTCATTCGTTACCATGATCCTAAGAATTGGCCAATGTTACGTGAAGCATTACAACGCATGGGTCGAACTGATTTAATTGGAGATAGCAAAAAACATCTCATCCCTGCAAGACAACCTTTATCTGAAAACCATTCAAGACGAATGCATCAATTCGCAAGAAATAAAACGTCTGCACCAAAAATATTCAAACGTGCTCGATAACATTTAATCTCATCAAGAAGTTTCGGAAAAATAAAGTATAAAAAATTTATTTATTTTCAGATCTTAATCGTTCAATACGCTTATTTTCAAATGTTCTTAACCCTATAAAAGTGAGCGCTCCGATGGCAATCATGATTAAAACAAAACAACTATAAGCCAATGGCCATGGAATACCATCGGTCATCATGCTAAATTCAGACATACCACCAATACCTGCAATAATGTTCACTGGCATAAAGACCACACTAATAATCGTTAATCTTTTCAAATCAATATTTTGATTTACGTTCAAGAAACCCACTGTAGCATCCATCTGGAAATTGATCTTATTAAATAAGAATGATGTATGGCCATCTAATGAATCAATGTCACGTAAAATTTCTTTCACATCTTCATGTTGACTCGCGGATAAAAGCTTTGAGCGCATTAAAAAAGATAGCGCGTTTCTGGTATCCATCACATTGCGTCTAATCTTACCGTTTAAATCTTCTTCGATCGCAATATCAGAAAGTATGGTTGCAGCTTGGCTATTCGTCATATAAGACTTCACAACTTGACTGCCCACTTTTTCTAATCTTGAGTAAACGTCTTCTAGTGCGTTTGCTGAATACTCAATATCTGCTGCATACAAGTCTAATAAGACATCTTTAGCTTGTGACACGTAACCTGCTTCTGCACGCGCTCTTAAACGTTGTAGTCTAAATACAGGCAACTCTTCGTTTCGCACTGTAAATAGTATTTTGTCTTTAAGAACAAAGGCAACGGTGACATTCTTAGATTCTTTCGTTGTGTCGAGTAAGAAATTAGAATGTAGATGGATCTCACCATTATCTTCAATATAAAAACGTGCACTTGTCTCTAGATCGGTCAGTTCGTTAGGATTAGGGATGTGAGCACCAAAAATCTCCCTTGCCCACTCGAGCTGCTCAATTTCAGGTGTCACAAGATCTACCCATATAGGCCTTGCTTTTTCGAGATCTTTTCTACTGTATATAGGTATCTGACGTAAGCGCCCTTTAAAGAGATCGAATACTCGAATCACTGTAATTTGTTCTTTATTTGAAGTTTCATCAGACACAAGGTCCATGCGGATATCATCAGAAACTTCAAGGAGTACATCATCACGACGACTTGACTCAATATGATCCCAAACGACGATTCGCTCGTGTTCTAATAAAACCTCTAGAATCCGAGCGATTTCATTCACTTCAAGCTTCTTAATGAGTCTTTCTAATTCGATGGAATTTTGTTTTTGAACCAAAGATTCGACAATATCTTGGCGAGACATTTCTTGCTTAAGAATGAGGTTTCCGACTAAATTTTGCTTGGCTAGCAAATTTTTGATACTAGATAATTTCTTATCAATGTTGTTTTTTTCTGACATGATAATTGCCTCTAATTCAGATTAAGCTTAAGGTTTCGGCAATTGTAAAGTAATAGCTATCAAATTGAAACCTTAATAGTCAACAAAAAATAAGAAGTTATAAAAGATGAATTTAGTACGTACTTAAATTAATTTAATTTATCTTTTCTTAAAGCGATAAATCAGCAAGATAGAAAGAAATAAAATGTTTGGATACCAGATATACCAATGCGTCCATGGAATGCCGTCTATCTTAAAATCTGATATGGGCCAAAAAATTGGAGTGGCAAAAAAAGCTTTTGAGTGAAATGGAAAATCAAGAACTATATGAAATGGCCAGGCCAGCATAGCCATAGCTAAAGCTCGATTAAAGCGATAACCACAATAGATAATCGGCAAACATATAATGAAACTGTGGCCGACTGAGTAAGTTAAGAAGAGCCAGTCTGGAATAGACGCCAAGGAAGGCTTACCGAAATACCAATTTCCTGTTGCAACATTCATAAGTAAAAATAAGCCAAATGAAATTAAGTCTGGCATTGCACCAAAAAAAATTGCAGTCCAAGGATATCTCTTATATCCAAATAATCCATAGCCCCATAAGGCGTGACTTAATGTATCCACAATAATCTAACGATTAATTTTTTATTGATGGGCCTGATATCAACCATAGCTGACCATGCTCAACTAACTTTGTATCTTTATGATCAAGATGCGCTTGTGTGGTGCCGAGATAATATCTGCGTTTAACATCAAACCATGAAGCTTTCTGCAATAAGGATGTAATTTCAACAATACCTGAATGTTCTTCATCGATCGTCATAAAATCAACTGCCCCAGGTTTAAATAACTCAGGATTAGATTCAAATAGTTTAGTGGTTTTATTAACAGCAGGCTCATACATCCAAATCGCTGCTAAACGGTTATTTTCTCCTGGATCTTCTTGCACCAACACTCGACCATCGCCATCTACAACTAAATTATCGAACATTTCAGCCCCTATACTTTGGGCGCTGAGTGGAGAACTAATTCGTCCGCCATGCAAAGGATTTGAGATGTCATCAAAAATCAATTGATTTAATCGGCTGTCGCCTCCGATTTTATCGGTAGTGGCAAACCAAAATTTGCTTGCATCTAAAGCATCCCAAGCCCCATCTTCTGGTCTTGCAAAGCCTGTGGCACCAAGTTTTTTAGCTTCTTCTCTGAGAGTTTTGCCATCTAAACTTGCCATAGCCTTCAAGGGCACTAAACTAAAGCGCTCGTTAGTGACTTTAATTGCATACAACTGTCCGCCAATTAATCCAGATTGTTCAACCGGATTTCCCACCGTCGTTTTATTGCCCATATAGACTAATAGCAAACCATCTTGAATGTCATCTAAACCTATTACCAAAGTGCGATCTTGGCTTGAAGGATTAGCCAATAAATTTTCCCATGCAATATGGCCAAAATCAGGCATTAAATAACTGATGCCTTCTAGGCTGTGAGCAAAAGCTCGTCCACCTGCTTTATCTTCTTCACCATTTAAAAAGAGCTGCCCGTTATATCCCTTCCGAGTCGCTACATTATAGAAAGCCGAGGACGGGGGTAAATCCGCAGAACAAAATCGATTAAAATTCAAACCCGCTGGAACTGTTGATTTAATTAAGTCCGTTCCACTTTTCACCTTGAGACTTTCAATATCAATGACCCAGCGAGAAACAAACGCACCCTTTTCTCCATGAGCGCGAGCAATACCTTTATCGTGAGCTATCTCATGGTTCATCAGCAAACTAAAAGTGCCGTCGTTATTTGTAAAAACACCTAAACCATCTGGTACACCAGCCATGGCATAGCCGTTGGCAGCAACTTCTCCCACAGTGATAATTGGTTGCACTTGCCAGCCAGGTAAAGAGGGAATGATGTAGGCTGGAGCCGAAATAACATTGCTAGAAAATACTATCGTGACGAATAACGCTTTTAGTAATAACTTCATAAAGACCTTTTTTAATTAACCAATAAAATAAGAAAAAAATATCAAAGCTGTTTTAAATATTACAAAATTAACAGGATTATTTTTGATATCTTAACTTTAATAAGAGTCAAAATTTTGACACTTAGTCACATAACACTATTACGCCCCGCCAAAATCTACTTAAGGATGTAGGAAATATGATGGTCGTCAGGTGTAATTGACTCTAACTTAACCCATTCCTTATTATCTTTATACCAAATCTGAATATTAATTTTAGGGGCTGTTATGCGATATGAGTCAGCTTCTATATTTTCATTTTTTACCTTAATAACTTCCTTACCTAAACTTTTAATTTGTACTTCAGTATAATCACCCATCTGGGCATTTAATAATTGACTTTGTTTTAACATGAGTGGATTCCAATAGCTGAAAGTCATAGGGCACTCTGCAGAAAAGGCTTCTTTTGCAGGCTCAATCAGCTTGAACGTATTGACTTCAAATTTTCCGAGCACTTTGTATGTGTCACCGCCATCTTGCGTTGAAGCGTTTATTGAGTGAAGGCAGTTTTTATTCCAAAGCTCTTGCGATATATGTTTATACTTATACACAGGAATAGATAAGAGTGTGACTTTAAAGTTTGCATTACTCGTCAGCTGATGAAATTTTTCTTCTTCTTTTAATTGAAAGGTATGTTCGCCAATCAATTTACCATCCATAAGCACGTCAAAATTCCAGTCTTTTGCGAAACAAAAAATTGGGAAAAAAAGCAAAATAAGACTAAATTTTTTAAAAGAGTAATTTTTCATAAAAAAAACTAACAAACACCATTCCAAGATTTTTCTAATGATTGAGTCTCATTATTTTTTCCCGGGAAATTATTGAAATACATATCAATCAAATATGGAAGTGTCGCAGTGAGTTTTGAACATGTTCCTTTACTTCTTAAACTCCCCTCGTAAACTTTATCGAGCTCTTTGTCTTTAGATTTAGGTTTTGCTATATCAATATGGATATATCTTGTATACAAAGTATATTTGTTAGTATGGGTTTGATAGCCACGATATCCATACATAGGCAAACCTGGATACATAGCCCATGAATTTAGTGAATATCCCGAATAACCTATCATGCCGAAATCAGGGACGGTGTAAGTCTCAGTCATCTCTTTTCCCATGTCGTCGCCATAATCAAAGAAAAGTAGTAATTCTGGTTTTTTGGAGTGATCAATAACAGTAAAGCCTAATTTTTCGATACGATCTTTAAGGATTGCTACATAATTTTTAAACTCCAAAGAACCTTTTTGTGATTGGTGCCATGGTACTATCGCAATAGTAGGAGGTTTGAAATCATTAGGAAGCTCATGGAATACAGTAAGCTCACCTTTAAGTACGGGATTTTTTTCTGCAAGGCTCTGACAACCACTAATGCTTATTAATGAAAGAAGACTAAGTAACAAGAAGAAAAATTTCATATCAATACGACCTTATAATTTATTTTTTGTTCCTTAATTTAGCCTTATTAACCCAGTCTTAAAAAAAAATTACGGCTTCAAAGGTATTTTGTGATGCTCTGAAGCCTCCCAGATTTCTTTTGCAGCATCAAGATTGATGGCCATAATAAAGAACCCCACAATGAGGTCTGGCCACATCGATAACCAAATGAATCCTATTAAGCCCGCAATAATAATACCTATATTAGCTAATGCATCATTTCGTGCAGAAAGAAAAGCGGCTCTTGTTAAACTGCCCTGATAATCTCTAAATCGAATTAAAACAAAAGTACAGCCAAGGTTAACCAGGAGAGCCCCTAACCCCGTCAAAGACAGAATAGATGGATCTGGAATTGAAGGCATATTAAACTTTTGCCAGGTTGTATATAAAAAAGCAATTGCAGGTACAACCAAAATAACTGCTAAACATTTACCCAATCTTTCTTTATTTTTTACTGACCATCCAAGCGCTAAAAAAATAAGAATATTGATTGAGGCGTCTTCGAGAAAATCAATGCTGTCTGCAAAAAGAGAGGTTGAATGTATGTTGTTTGCGACTATAAACTCTACAAAGAAATAAGCTAAATTAGCAAATGCAACAAATAAAACTGATTTTGCAAATTGCGCATCTTGTTTATGATCAAAAGTCATAAATTAAAAATAATTATTGCACTTCAATTTTTATAGTTTTACTCAACTCCATGCCATACGAGCGATGATAACCATCTGCAAACTGAAGGGTAAGTGTATAGATGCCAGATGTTAGGTTGAGCTCGACTTCTTTCTGTCCTTTACCAAAATGTAAATGATTTAAATCTGCGGGGATTGTGAGCCCTTTTGCTATATATGGCTGGTTAATCAATAAATGATGATGGCCTGAGCCTTCTACATATTCTCCTGCAGGGCTAATCAGCATGCCATTTAATTCAAAGATCACCTTAAAAGGGCTTGTTACTTTATCTCCATCTTTTAGGTTAGCAAAATTCACTGAAGGCTTGCTCAATGACCCCCCATCTCTTGGGTAAGAGAAAATATTTAAGGAAAAAAGAAGGGTTAATACGCTTACAAATAAAAGAGCTTTTATTTTCATCAGTGAATACCTCTATGTAAAATTATTATTAAGTGAGCTGATTTGAAAAAGAATGATTTACATCTCTATGATTCATCTCATCTTTTCTAACAGCTAGAATCACATCGCTTAACCGTGCATCATTTTTTAGATGCCAGTAATCAATAGCTATTTGAGGGGCTGGAATATTTTCATATTTACCTTCTCGAATTCCCTGCAAATATTCTGTGTAGCTATAAACAGCCTCTTCTTCAAAATAGCCCACTAAAAGATGGGCTGTTTTGGACGATATCAAATAAAGCAAAAAGAATAAATTATAGAAAATACCTTGCGCTAGAATAATCAAAAGTCTCTCAAAGCTATTGGGTTTGGCAATTTCAATGAAGGTCATTAAATGCATACGTTCATTCTCGGCCTCTTCTAGAAGTGTCTTTATCCATCCTTGATCATTTTCTATACGCCTTAAAGACTTCAGGTGCTGTAATGTGCCGCCCACCATCCCTGGCACACCTGCAACCTTCTCTAAAACTACTGCCCTATGTCCATAACGCCCTGCAAAAAAAGTATCGGCAAAGACGCGTAGAAATTTAGTACAAACCAAAGCGAAGTAATCGGAGGGGCTTTCGGCTTCATGATGAATTATTCTTTTTATCATATTGTTTTTAACAGGTTAATTTAACCTCTTGAGTTTAATCCAAAAATTTCAGATTCTTAATATTTTATATTATTCCAATTTGAATTCTTATTGGCTTTTATTGTGAACTTTTTCCAATAATATTTGACAAAAAATCAATAAATTTATGTGGCTATTTTTATGAAACCTCTTATTTTCTTACGTCCAGTCTTAAGCTTGCACCTATCTGCTGCTAATGATGATAATAAGGTAATATTTCAATATGTTATCTATTAAAAACTTTAAGATATTTTATCTTTTAATTATTCTCTTCTTTTCTTTTGCCACGCAGGCTAAAGACTCACCAGAAAAACCATTAACTGGTAAATATACCGAAAAGTTTCACAATGGAAATTTAAAATATGAAGTTAATTATGTTAATGGTAAAAAAGAGGGTCTAGAAATTTTCTGGTATATCAGTGGTGGAAAATATATTCAGACAACTTATAAAAATGATAAAGAAGATGGTATTTGGAATCAGTGGTTCGAAAATGGCCAATTAAAGCTAGAAGCGCATTACAAAAATGGAAAAGAAGATGGTTTATTTACACTTTTTTATGACAACGGCAGCAAACGATCTGAATCAAATTTTGCAAATGGTGAAAAAGTTGGGTACGAAACTTATTGGGAAAGAAATGGTGACGTTAAATCTAAAACATTGTACAAATCTAAGTCGTTAGACAAGAACAATAAACCAGCTAACTAAATAGGTTGTTCAAGAGTTAAATTTTTTGATATTTTTGCGTCACGCCCTTTACCAGCTTAGGCAAAATTCTTTTTTAAAAGTCTCCTCGCAGTCCAAACATGATTGACCGTCCACCCATTGGTGCTATATCTTTTAAAAAAGATGCATGCTCACGAATTTCTTCATCCAATAAATTATTAGCTTTTGTAAAAGCTTCTAAATTATATTGTGCAGGTAACTTATAAGTCGCCATCATACTGACGTTTGTATATGCGTCTGTAATAAGCTCTTTACCTCCTTCGTAATTATAATTTGATGCAACACGATCTTGTTTGAAAGCATGAAGCACATCTAACCTTGCGCCAAAACGATCAAATTCATACTTAAGGCCTGCGCCTAATTTAAGCGGTGATATACGAGGTACGTAACCACCATTCGTTTTATCTTTAGCATCCACATAATCACCTCTTACATTCAACTGCAAGGTATCAGTGAGCATACTCTTACCTTCTAACTCAACACCTTTGAATTCAGCTTTGATAGCAGAAAATTGAGATATTTTGTGAGTTTTAATTAAGCCAACAGGTTGAGTATCATTCGTTGATCTTAATCCAATGTAATTTGAAAAATTTGTGTAATAAGCTCCTAAAGTCAAACTATCTTGTCCTGATTTCCAACGTATCTGACCATCTAACCCATTTGATTTTTCAATCTTTAAATTAGCTTGTCCTTGCTCATAGGTTCCAGTTGCTGCATGCACACCATTCGCATATAGCTCAAAGTAAGAAGGTGCGCGCTCATTGTGACTTAAGTTTCCAGTTAAAGACCATTGAGAATTTAAGGTGTAAAGACCCCCAATCGCACTATTATTCGTTTTGAAATTCTTGTTAGCAGCTATAAAATTCCCGCCTCCTTTGGAATCAACATCATGCTGACCATGTCTTAAACCAAAGGTTACTTTATGTTTGTCGATAGGCAATTCTTCATAGAGATAAATTGACTGGCTATTGGTTTTAGATGAAGGTACGAAAGCCTCCGCTCCAAGAGCTTGGAACTTTCCGCTTTCAAATTGTAAGCCCACAACACCCTTCAAACTTAGTAATGGTTGATGGCCTAACTCAAATGTGCCGTCAATACATTGGTTTTTAAATGCTGTGTTAACTGAGCCGTTCTCAATTTCTTTATGCATATAATCCGTATAAGCGGCTCGAAATTTAGCACGATCAAAGAAATTACCGAGATCTCTAATTTCAGATGCAAAATCAAAACGATCATTATCCATATCAATAGAAACTGCTGATTCTAATGGGCTCCCGTATTGTGTTTGATGTTTGGCGTAACTCGCCCCAGCATAACCCCTATCAAAAATCATGGACGCTCCTATAGCGCCTCCTTTAGTTTCTGATTGACTATTAATAAGCTTATGAATACCGTATTCACCACTTGGAGCGAAGCCCCCTGCGCCATCCTCTCCGATCTGCCAAGATCGAGTATCTCTTTTTCTATTCGAAACCGCATTGCCTGGAATACGTAAATTTTTAGCGTCTCGATTATAGGCATCGAAGTGCATCACAAAATTACCTGTACCCACATCCACCACTGCAGCATTGCTTTGCTCTAAATTAGCTCCGCCATAACGCACTTCACCTCGACCTGTAATACCTTCAAATTTCTCTTTAGGAATTCGATGATCAATGGCATTTACTACACCGCCTACTGCACCACCCCCGTAAAGAAGTGTGGCAGGCCCCCGAATGACATCAATTTGTTCAATAATTAAAGGGTCAATCGATACACCATGGTCAAAACTTAAGTTAGAAGCATCTAAATTATTGACGCCATTTTGTAAGATCTTAATGCGATCGCTATCCATACCTCGGATCATGGGGCGTCCAACTGAGGGGCCAAAGGAGCTATTACTTACACCCGGAATGCTATTTAACGTCTCGGCCAATGTATTTTCTCGCCTTAATGACAGCTCTCGACCATTAAGGATAGAAATCGGTATCACCATTTGATCAGAGCCAACACCCAAAGGATTACCAGTCACCGCTGTGGTGGGTATAGTTAAAGTTCCTTTATCCGCACCGATCGCTGGATAAGTAAATATAAAAAGTAGAGCAAATGTTATTTTTTTAAGTTTCACTTTGAAACCTCTTCAATAAAAAATTAGTAATAAAAGCCTCCTTAAAAGATTTAAGGAAGTAAATTAAATTTAATTTAATACTGAAGTTTGAGGTGGGGCGCGAGCAGCAAAGTGAATTGCTGTAAGAGATTCGTATGAATTAGATTGGACTACAAATACCGTGTAATGATTTAACTCTTCAAGAGTGAAAGTAAATTCACTATCATTAATATGCTGAAGTTTTGCGAAACCAATACATTGGCTACAAGAATTCAGGTCTGACTTATGAGATTGGGTCTTTTGGGTATGGTCCTGTATATGAGAAATTTCATGCGCAATCGCTGCTTGCTGACTAAAAGCAAACAAAAAGATTAGACATAAAGTACTATAAAGGCGCTTAAACATAGGAATAGTGTAGCACATTCCTATTCCAACCCCACCAAAATCACCACTCCTGAAGCTGCTCGAACTCCCTATTTTCAAGTAAAATAAACTTATGAAATCCATCGCCCTTATTGATGTTAATAACTTCTACGTTAGCTGTGAAAGAGTGTTTAATCCTAAGTTAGAAAATAAACCAGTGGTGGTATTAAGTAACAACGATGGTTGTGCTATCTCTCGCTCTAATGAAGCTAAAGAGCTTGGTATTAAAATGGGAACACCTTGGTTTAAATTTAAAGAGTTTGCCAAACAAGAGAATGTTACAGCTCTCTCATCCAACTACACACTCTATTTAGATATGAGTCATCGCGTAATGACATTGTTATCCAAATTTAGCCCTGACCAAGAAATTTATTCCGTGGATGAATCTTTCCTAGACCTAACCTCATTCAAATCTAAAGATCTTATTAAGTATGGTCAGCAAATTAAAACTAAAATCAAACAATGGACAGGATTACCTGTTTCTATTGGTATTGGCTCTACTAAAACATTATCAAAATTAGCTAATCACATTGCAAAAAAGAATCCATCATTTAAAGGTGTATGTAATTTAAATGTCATGGATGAAGATACGCTTGAAACCTGGATGAGTCATTTTCCTGTTTCTGATGTTTGGGGGGTTGGTAGATCATTAGCGCCTAAACTTAATCAACTTGGCATCATATCTGTCCTAGATTTAAAACATGCAGATGCAGACTATATACGTCAGCAATTTAGTATTGTTCTTGAAAAGACGGTGCGTGAACTCAATGGTGTGATGTGTATAGAATTAAAGGATGTAGAAGAGCCTAATAAAGAGATTATCGTATCCCGTTCTTTTGGTAGACGAGTGAGAGACAAACAAGAACTCATAGAAGCTGTGACTTCATATACCAGCCGTGCTGCTGAAAGAATGAGAAAGCAAAATTCTGTAGCCACCTCTTTATATATCTATATAAGAACAAGCCCCCATAATGATAAAAAACAATATGCTAATGGGGTCAACATTCCATTATTTCAACTGAGTGATGACACCATAATATTAACAAATGCCGCCTTATTGGGATTGGATTATATTTATCGCGATGGTTTTGACTATCAAAAAGCTGGTATTACATTGTGTAATTTAACTTCCAAAGATAAAGTACAAGGCAATTTATTCAGCGACACAATTTCAAATTCTCGCATGAGGGTGATGGATAGCATCAATCAAAGATGGAAAGGTAAATTAAAGTTAGGCAGTGAAGGTATTACAAAAGAATGGGAAATGAAAGCTAACTTTAAATCAAGAAACTACACAACTAACTGGGATCAGTTAATCATCGCGCACTAAATCTAAAGCATCAGAATTTTTGATCATTAGAATCAAATCCCGCAATTGAAATAGCAATTATAAAGTGGCAATTGTAACGAGATCTTTACATACAATAACCCTTTGCACTCCATAAATAGAATATAGTCACTCTATATTAAAGTTTATAAAGGCTATCTTAAGAACAAAGTTATTGTGAATACCAAAGCAAATATGTTGGAAAGATTTTCTATTGCCCTGCGCTCAGGTTTAGTGAATAAGTATAGTCGCATTCCAACTGCACAAAAATTCTCTGATGAGTTCAATTTACGCTCAGTAAATTCAATCACAAGGGAAACTGCAAGAAAATGGATTAATGGCTTAGTCATGCCGGAATCCGAACGACTTCTTACGCTTATTCAATGGTTGAATCTAAATTCTGATTATGTGTATCTAAATTCAATAGAAGTTGATGACGAAAATTATCCACCAAGTAAAATACAGCGTTTAAGAAAAAGAGAAGTTTTTGCACGTAATGCTTTAAATTTTGTCTCCCCTCGTATAGCTATCATGGATAAAGACGGCATCATTATTCTGGTCAATGAGGCTTGGAGAGCAGCGGCTAATCGCAATCCACCTTTACATAAAACGACCGCTTTTTGTGAAGGTGCAAATTATCTAGAGATATTAGATAAGGTCAAGGGTCTGGAAAAAGAAGATGCAAAGGAAACAGCTTCTGCAATTCGAGATCTAGCGAAAAATCCTGGGAAAAAGTTTGTATTTAAATACTCTTGTCATGCCCCCTCTAAAAAACATTGGTTTATAGCAGAGCTTTCCTCTTTTCATGAAAAAGAAAACCAATGTCTCACCATTTCCCATCAAGAAATTTCTGAACGTCAATTCTTAGCTAAAATTTAGTGCTTTAAAAGTGGCAGTTTGCAATTAAATTAAGCGCATTATTTAATCCTAATTTAAATAAATTAAGAGAGTTTAAGTGCATTTAAATAAAACTTTAAAGTTTTCTTCCTTTAGATTTGCAAAAAATTATCTCTTATTAGCCAATAAAAAGATATTAACAAAAGATGAAATTAATAATGCCAACAAAGCTTATCTACGATGGGAATATTTTAAGGCAAGCAAGAATCGCGCAAAATAAAAGTATTGGCGATATTGCATATACCCTCTGCTCTTCAAGCCACCAAATAAGTGATATTGAATTAAATAGTGCAACTTCCTATGGGTTCTTAAGACAGATTGTCATAAGACGCTATGCTGAATTATTAAGTATTGATTTAAATACTGTGATTACTCAATTTGAGTCCGATCTTGATATCATTAATTAAATTAGATGCCGCTTTTGGAAAGACCTTAAGGAAGAGAAGGTTAGCAAAATTATTAACTCAAGAAGTTTTAGCTACAGAAGCTAATTTATCTCGCGCTTATATCAGTGATTTAGAAATAGGTAAAAAAGACCCAAGCTTATTCACTGTATTTAAACTAGCAGAGGCTTTGAAATTAAAACCAAGTACTTTGATAGATGAGGTTGAGAACACAATTTGAATGAGCGTCGAAATTCTTGATACTCATGAAAAACTAAAAGGTGAACCAACATTTTTAATGAGTTAGATTATATTGAGTGATATAAACAGCTATTCCTGCAAAATAACCAATTAAAGCTAACCAACTAATCTTTTTAACGTACCAAAAGAATGGTATTTTTTCTAAACCCATTGCTGCAACACCTGCAGCTGAACCAATAATTAGTATCGACCCACCCGTTCCTGCACAATACGCCATAAATTCCCATAAGAAACTATCAGCTGGATATTTTGCTAAGTCATACATCCCCATTGAAGCTGCGACAAGGGGCACATTATCTACAATTGCACTCAGCAATCCCAATAACGTCACAATATAATCCTGACGACCCACCGTTTTATCTAAAAACTCAGAGAGTGAGTGAAGTATATGGCTATGCTCGAGTGTTGCGACAGCCAATAAAATACCAATGAAAAAGACAATCGATGTCATATCGATGCGATGCAATGCATGGGCTAAAGTGAATTGCTGTTTATCAGCATCTTCTTTCTTATAATGTATTAAATCTCCAACCAGCCAAAGCAAGCCTAAACCAAAAAGTATTCCCATAAAAGGTGGTAAATGAGTCAGTGTTTTAAACACAGGCACTAGTATTAAAATACCGAGTCCTAAATAAAACATCGTATTTCGCTCAAAATTAGAAGTCAGCATTAAAGAGGCGTTATATGTTTTAGTTTGAGATGAAATAAGTTTGCCTCGCATGGCATGACTGACAAACAATAATGGTGCAATGAGATTAGCTAATGAAGCTAGGAACAACCCTTTAATAATGGCTAGTGATGTTATCTGCCCGCCTATCCATAACATTGTCGTTGTAACATCGCCGATAGGAGACCAAGCACCGCCTGCATTAGCAGAAATCACTACTATTGCTGCAAATAGAAGCCTATCTTCTTGTTTTTGTAATAGTTTCCTTGTGAGTGAAATCATCACGATTGTGGTAGTTAAATTATCTAGAACTGCACTTAGGAAAAAGGATAGAAACCCAACTATCCATAATAAATGTGAAAGCTTTTTAGTTTTAATACGAGATGTAATAACTTCAAAACCATTATGCGCATCTATGACCTCGACAATGGTCATCGCCCCAATTAAGAAGAAAACAATTTCTGCAGTAGAAGAAATAGACTCACTTAATTGATGACCCACAAGTAAATGATCGCCTGTTGAAACCGCATAAATGGTCCATAGCAATCCTGCGCCCAATAGTGCAGTAGCTGACTTATTGATTTTTATAGAATGTTCAAGCGTAATTGCGGCATATGTTATTACAAAAATAATAATGAGAGCGCTAAGCATAATTTTTAAATGGCAAGTTATTGTTTGTAATTAGATTGTAGCAGATTAGCTAACTGTCAAAATTTTACCGATTCTTAAAGTTACTTAATAGTAAACGGTTGATTAACGGCAAAAACATATGGGAAATTGTAAGAGCCATTAAAAAAGAAAAAATGATGGTTAAGTAACTAATCTGCAAATTATAAAAAAGAAAAAAGTAGGAAAAAAAGGTAACTGGCAAAGTGAAGGCTACTAGAAACATTAGGTCTCTTAAAGATTTAATTCCAATATTAATTAAAGCTCTAAGGCCATGTAAAAAACAGAAATAGAAGGTAAACCAATAAATTGGACTTAAAAGACTGGCGAGAACAACTGTAACTAATAACTCGAGGACAAGAAAAAATTTATCTTTTTTAGCAATACCCTTATGAATATAAATTAAAAATAAAAAACTACCGATAAAGATAATTGTAATAAATTTAAGTATCTCAAATACTTTAAGGTTTAAATCTGAATTTGTTAAACTGTCGAAAATTAATTTAACATCATTTTCAAAAAAAATGACAGGAAGCAATGTCATGACAAAGCCCCAAGAAATTTTAATGCCTTGAGTAGCTCGACTTAAGTATGAAAGATCACTATGGCCAAAGTGGGCCATTGACATTAAAAGTAAAAGAACTAAGCCTATCATGGGACTTTGGAACCACAGAATCAGCCCTAAAAGCACAATTATTAAATAAATTAAGAAAGCTAGGGCTTTCATCTTAAGCTTGGGAAAAGTTTTCCATATAACAATAGAGTCCGCTGCGCCGTGGGAAACACCAAATGACATAATAATTAGGAATAGGATTGCTAGGGATGAATTAACGTCAGCAATATTGAAAGCTGTATCTCGTTGAGTAACAAATATTAAAAAAAGACTTAATATCAAATAAAAAAACTGGTGAATTCTAACCTTATTTAACATATAAGTTAATCAAACCCCTAAGCATTACTAATTTTGGTAATTTCAAAATAATTGCTAAATAATCGAATATCCGTGATTGGTCAGATAAAAATCTTATAGCAGATGAAGTTGGGACTTTTGTAAAAAAAATCCTAAATATTTCAGGGGCAATTTGAGGGTTAGATCTTAAAACAGAAAGAAAGATTTTATCTAACCAATTTGTAAGGTAATTTTCTTTGTGAGCAATCATTTCATAGTTAAATTCTTTTTTTGTTTTAATTTGGTGAGCCCATAGAGCGATTCGAGTAAAGGCGTATCCAGAAGCAGGTCTTGAAGCTCCAGCAAAGTTCCCAATTTTAAAATATTGATTTTTCATTCTTCTATCAATGTATGGTGACATTGGAAGCACGGCTTTCTCAGTTCTTGTTATTTCTTTGACATTAAACTTCAATAAAGTAAGTTTATGAATCTTTTCAACTGCTTTAAAATCTATCTCAGAAGAAAAAAAAGTTGTTTCAATTAATGCTTTAGTTTTTGAGAATGGAAGAATGTAGGTAAAAATTACATTTTTTTTAGACTCGGCGAAATCCATCAATGTCACGACATTCTCATCAAATATCTTTTGATTCGATATGATCTCGGAGCCAACAAAAACTTGCTTCAATGATGGATATTTATCATCAAATGTTTTATTAGGTCTGCTATCGACTATATTTTTGAGTAATATTTTTTTACTCTTTAATTTGACTTCCCAACCATCTTGTTTTTTTTTAATATCTTTGACTGATTGCCCCTGCCTTACTTGAATACCCTTTTTAGTAAGGTTTTTGTATAGTTCACCAAGAATTGATTCTGAGCTATAACAAGCATATCTATATTCACCCAGATCAATCTTATAAGATTTACTTTTTACCTTAATTTCTATTTGTGACCATTCTTTTTTAGGTTTTACACTGAAACTTTTTTTGATATCAAACAATCCTGGGCCTGACCAAAAGCTGTATGTTTTATCGTTTTTTGTATTGATATCTTTTTCAAATAAAATGAAATTGTTAATTTTTTTACTAAGAAGAGAGTTGCCAAGAGTTAATCCAGATAAACCAGCACCAATAATTCCAATATCAAATTTTTGTTTCATATATTAAAAGTGGCAGTCTGGAAGAGTCGTTATAAATTTATGCAGACTCTTATTATGCGGTTTTAATTTAACTTTAAAAGTGATAAGGAATTTAGCAATAATCTTCAATGTTATCAGTAACTTATAAATATTACTTACATAGCACCTTTTTTCTTTATGCTGATATTGAGTCTGAATTAATTGATATCCAATTTGTTGGTAGAGAGAAGAAGCTAATTTAACTGCAAGAGCTGCACCCCGGGGAAGATGATCAATTGCTTGACTGGCGCTAGCAAAGTAAATATTTGCTAAATTAATCATTTTTTTTCGCGTTAAATCTATTTTTGCGGCAGTTTTTTTTGTTGGATGAGCTATGTCTTCGGGTGAGTGTTTACCAATGAGACTCTCAGGAAGATAAATCCTATTTCGCGCACTATCTTCATAAATATCTCGAGAAATATTAACCAATTGCATTGCAATGCCTAAATCGATTGCAAAATATCGCATTTTTTTATCTTTTACACCAAAAATGTCACAAACCATCAATCCAACGGTACCTGCAACTTGGTAACAATAAATTATTAAAGCCTTTTCTGATTTGAATGAGGTAAATTTAATATCAGATATCTGTCCATTCAAAAACATTTTTACGAGCTTTTGGTTCGGCCAATTTTCCTTTGGGATATTATTTAATACATTAATGACCGGATGAGACCTACCTTTATTCCAGGCATCAATAAATATGAGAAGTTTTTTTTTTGCAATATTTAAGTTTTTAGCTTCGTCGACCATGTCATCTATTTTTCGACAGAAGCTATAGATAGAGTAAATCGCTTGCATTTTTACGTTATCAAGAAAAAAAGATGCCCAATAAAAGGTTTTTCCATGCTTACGCATCAATAAATTATTCTCCATACTATGGAATCAATTTATCTATGACCTTGGCTGAATTGAGAACACCCGGAACACCTGCTCCCGGGTGAGTCCCAGCACCTACGTAAAAAAGGTTCTGATATAAATCATCTTGATTGTGCGTTCTAAACCATGCTGATTGCCTAAATAACGGCGCTATAGAAAATCCTGAGCCAAAAGGTGTGTTGTAATCCTGTAAAAAATCCTCAGGGGTCATAACAAATGATTCGCAAATATTTTCACTGAGTTTTGGCATCATGGTTTGCTCTAGAGCCTTAATAATAGATTGTGTAAATGCCGACGCCTCATCTTTCCAGCGAATATTTCCTTTTAAATTTGGCACTGGTACTAGCGCATAAAAACTATCGCAGCCTATAGGTGCAAAATCAGGATCAGTTGCTGTTGGCCTGTGGAGATAAATAGAAAAATCCTCGGATAGCTTGTAGCGGTCAAAGATGTCGCTCAGCAATTCTTTATAACGAGGTCCCATCCAAATAGTATGGTGAGCAATATTGTCATATTTGACTTTTGTTCCAAAGAAAAGAACAAATAAACCCATTGAGTGCTTTGCTGTTTTTTGTACAAATTTATTATGAAGCGAAATTTTCTTATGCCCTATTAAATTGCTGTTTGTATGAATAGGGTCTGCATTTGTAATTAAATAATCAGTTTTGAAAAATTTACCCTCCTCAGTTTCTATACCTTCAACCATTTTGTCTGTAGTAATAATTTTCTTAATTTCGCTATTGAGAAATATGTTTATACCCTTACGCTCCATGAGCATCTTTAGCTGAGATATGATTTCTCCAGTGCCTCCTTTGGCAAAAAATACTCCCCATTTTTTTTCAAGCGCATGAATAAGAGCATAAATTGAAGTGGTATTAAAAGGGTTTCCTCCAACAAGCAATGGCTGAATTGAGAATGCTTGCCTTAGATTTGGATGTTTTAGATAGCTTGAAACAAATTGATAAACTGATTGATAGCCCTTTAATTTAATAATATCGGGGGTATATTTAATTAAACTACTTAATTTATGAAAAGGCTGGTCAGCAAGCTTGAGATAGCCCAATTCAAATATGTTCTCAGCATGCTGAAGCATTTTAAGATAGCCATTGACGTCTTTAGGCTCAATAGCTTTTATTTGCTCTAATAACTGATCTTGATCTGGGCCATAATTAAAAAATGTCCCGTCATGGAATCTAAAGCGATACCAAGGATCTAGAGGAATAAATTTAATAAAATCAAAAATGTCTTCATTAAATATTTCAAATAATTCCCTAAAAAGGTAAGGCGCAGTAATTACTGTGGGGCCTGCGTCATAAACAAAGCCATTTCGACTAAACTGCCTTGCTCTTCCGCCAATTTGATCCAATTTTTCATGTAAATCCACTTCATAGCCCTTCGCCCTCATTCGCAAGGCTGCGGCTATGCCACCAAAACCACTTCCAATCACAATTATTTTTTTATTTTGCATATATAAATTGGCTAGCTTTTTTGTCTATTCCTTCACAAAGAGAAGAAATAATAGGTCTTATGACTATTGGCATAAGGTGTAAAGAATCTTTTATATTTACTAATATCAATTGAATCCTATCAATTAAATCATCTTTAATATTTGAAGAAATTAAAAATTGCTTAAGCTCTTCTTTATTTTTTTTAAGAAAATTAATTTCTTTTTCAGAAGACTTTTCTTTAATTAAAACTACCAATGCATTCATTCTTTCAAATTTAATATCTGTGGGAATTTCATTGGCTTGATTTAATAAAATATTTTCCAAGTCATTCACAATTTGGTAAGCAAGCCCTATTTCGTCTGATATTTTTCTTAAATTAATATAGTAAGGCTCACCTAGCTCGGCACATTTAAACATTCCCATCATAGGCAAACAAATAAGTGGCGATGTTTTTGCCTTAGCAACATTCTTATAGTCTTCCCAACCTAAGTTTAAGAAGTTTGTGCTGAGATCTCCTGATTGGCCAAAAACAATTTCCTTCACAGTACCTGAAAGTAAGCCTAACAAGATGTTTTGATGCCAGCCTTGTTCAATTTCAGTAATTTTTTTAAAGGACTCTGCTATTAAATAATCCCCAGTGCATATAGCAGCGGGTATACCAAAATTTTTCCATACACTTACCTTACCTCTTCGAACTTCATCGCTATCACAAATGTCATCATGGAGAAGTGAGGCACTATGAATTAACTCGCAAACAACTGCCCAAATAATTGCTGTATGCTTTGACAGTCCTAGTGCTTCACCGGTAGAAAGCGCTAAGTGCGAGCGGATTAATTTTCCTTCTGATTCCCCGTGCCAATTAAGCCATAGAGATAAATTCTTTTCATTCACCTCAAAAGACTTGGCTAGATGTTTTTTAACGCTCTCTAGTGAATCGCTTTCATTTGAAATCATAATGAGTCTTATTTAAAAGAATATATGTAGAAAATATATCTGTTTGTCAAAGACTTAACTAAGCGCCAATTTCTGACTTTCTTTGCGCAATAATATAAATCAAAATACCAAAAACTGATTTAGCAACTATATCAACAAAAGTGAACCCAACCTGGATGCTTACAAATGCCGACAGCCCAAATAAAGGCAGGATATATACAAGCGGATAAAACGACCAAGACAGGATAATAAGTAATCTTGTTTTTTTGAATAATGGCTGCACAACTAAAGGTTGAGTCTTGATTGATGCACCTACTCCTTTAATCATTTCGTACAGTATATAAGAAAATGGAATCATTGCTAAAACCCACCAAATAACCTTAGCAAATCCAGTTGTAAGGGTTTCTCCGGGATAGCCGAGAATCACCATAAACGCAGCAGCTAATGTTAGCACCAGCCCTTTTTTGTATGTTTCTGCATGAGGCAATCTTAAGACTAAAACAAATTCTAGAAGTAACAGGGGGACGGTTAAAAGCCAATCAACATATCGATATGCATTATTAAATTGCATGCCGGTTTGTATGACTAAACCATCTTTTAATACATAAGCGCTATTGAAGCTCTCAAAGATTCTTAAGTAATGGTAGGTTGTAATTAAACAAACAAGCCCCGAAAGAGTTAATGCAGTTTTGTATGCGGGGGAAACTTGTGTTCTTTGAAGGAGAAAAAATACGGTTGATGCTCCAAAAGCAGCGATTGCAAAAGAGATCGCGTTATAAACTAAATTAAACTCGTCTATGCTCATGGGATTAGTGAATCGATTTTATTGTCTTAAGCTATTAATATTATAAAATTTAATCAGTAAAAATAAAAAAAACTGTGCAGCCAAAGCTGCACAGTTTTTTAAAAAATTACATACTTATTTTGATTCTGATACTGCTACAGACCAAATAATTATACCGAAAGCAATTTTGTTTAAAACGTCAGCTAAGTTATAGATGATGTTTAATGATGCCATGCTGCTTGCAGGATCTGAACCAGTTAAATAACCAAAGTAATAACCTAATGGATAAATTGCCCAGCCAAATGTAACAATTAATCGCATTGTATTAAAAGCTTTTTGCACTGTTGCTGGAGCTTTGTTTGCATTGATCTTACCTGCTTCACCAGCGAAAATTTCGTAGAGGATATAAGCCCATCCAAGCATACCAACAATGAATGATGTCATAACATCTGCGTAACCAGCTTCACCGGCATACCCACCGCCAAGCATAACTAAAGTACCAATTAAAAGTCTCCAAAAAACACCGTTAGAAACCTTAGTAATTGCTGAAAGAACTAAATAAAATTCAATCATTAATAAAGGCACTGTAATTAACCAATCAATATATCTATACACTGTTGGTGTTGATCCTGATGCAACCCACACGTCACGCATATAGAAATAGTGAACAGCTGCTACTAATGTAACTAAACCGGATACAGTAAGAGAAGTTTTCCACTTACCTGCTACACGATCTCTTTCAAGGAAGAAAAAAGCAGTTGAAGCAACTAATGCCATTGAAATTAGCCAAAAAGAAATACCAACGAAATCATTTGCTTGGAGAACCTGAGCTCCATGGCTCTCTGCAAAAGCTAAAGTTGATAAGCCTAATAAAGATAATCCTAATAAGCATTTATTTTTTACGGATTTAAAAAAATCTTGAAACATAGGAACCTCCTAGTGGTTGATAAAAAACAACTTCCAAAAAATAAAAATAATCAACTGGTATTCAAGTAAATTATCTGTCTATGAGTTTAGCCTGTGATTTGTATTTTTCAAAATCTTTTAATATTATTCATGGTAATCATAACCCACAATTAAATTGTGGGCATAAATAAACATGCTGTAATATATTGATTATTATAAAAAATTAAGAAAAATTCCATAAGTTACAAATTTATTTTGAAATAAATTTTTTCATAAGCTCGCCCCCCCTCACTCAACCTTCACCTTAAATCTAAAAAAGTCGCTTGAGACAGCGTTAAAAAAACTTTTGACGTTAAGTTCAATGCTATCAATAGCTTACATATTTTGTATATTTTATAAAAAATGAATTTTTGTGAGCATTTTTAGTCTAGGAAGTAGGCAATAAGCTGAAATATTGCTCGATTGGCTCCAAATTTTCCCCCGAATGGTTTGGAGCCTTTCTCATTTTGAGATTAAGAAAATTATGATAAAAATCCTTTACGATCAACATTGTAGCCTTTGTTCAAAAGAGATTAATTACTATAAATCAATCGCACCAAAAGGTATTTTCATGTGGTGCAATCTTCATAAACACAACAAATTACTTCATAAATACGGCATTACTTATAACGATGCTTTATTAAGTCTTCACGCTATCGACGACAAAGATAGAATTCATAGGGGTATAGATGCATTTTGCCTTATATGGAATAACTTAAGTAGATGGAGATTATTAAGTTTTATAATCAAGCTGCCACTAATTTACTTTATCAGTAAAATTTTCTACTCATATTTTGCTCAATGGCGTTTTAATAAAATGAAATATTGCAAGGTGAGCTAGTTGTCTTTAATTATCGGCATCGATGGATGTAAGTCTGGTTGGTTTGCAGTTTGGCAAAATCAAGATGAAGTTATTGAAACTGCAATTTTTCAAAGCATGAATAATCTCAAGGATTTTTTTATTAAGTCCAATCAGTTAATTATCGGTATTGACATACCTGTAGTCTTGTCTGAAGTGATGCCTCGAGAAGCTGACCAATTAGCTAGAAAGCTTCTAAGTAAAAAAGCCTCTTCTATTTTTACAGCGCCTACGCCAGAAATGTTAGAGCAACCGAATTATGAAAAAGCATCCCTTGTATCAAAAAAACTGATTGGTAAATCAATGTCACTTCAATCTTGGTATTTGTTTCCTAAAATAAGAGATGTCCAAACTGTGCTTCATCATGAGGATATAAAAATATTCGAAATACATCCAGAAGTTAGCTTTAGGGCTATGAACAATGAAAATGTAATCATTGAAAGTAAAAAGACAGCTGAAGGCTTTAAAATAAGAAAGTTTCTTCTTGATAAGCATTTTTTAAACTTTAATTTTGATGCCATCAGAAATAAATATAAAAAAAAAGACGTGATGGATAATGATATTTTAGATGCCCTCGTTGTTCTTTGGAGCACAAAAAGGATAGTCAATAATCAAGCTTTATATTTACCAGAAAAACCAGAAAAACCAAATATGCAAATCGTTTACTAATGATTTACTTCATAAAAATTATTATCGCGGTCCTGGTGATTGTACTTGTGACTGAATTAAGTAAGAAAGATACAAAAATAGCTGCACTTTTACTGGCACTACCAATTATTTCTTTTACTGCTTACACCATGATTTGGTTTGAAAGTAAGGATACCGACAAAATTGCTAAGTTAGCCAATGAAAATTTTATTTACGTATTGCCAGTCATGCCAGTATTACCGTTATTAAGCTGGATGCTTAAAAATGGCTTCGGATATTTCACTTCGCTGATTATGGTAACTATACTCATGATTATACTTTTTTATTTGTTACAAAAAATCCTATAAATGTTATGACATCAATTAAAATGCGACATACAGAAAAATACAATTTACTGCTTCTTAATACGTGAACTTTTAGCAGCTCTCTCGTAAAAATCATCTGATTTATTTTTCACCCAATTAATAAACGTTTGCATATCTGAATGATTTCTTAATGACTCTGCAGTATTCAATACTTTAGCGAGTTCATTTTCTTTAAATAACGCATGAATCTGTTTATGACAGATTCGGTGAAGATATTCAAAAGATTTTCCACCCTTAGATTTTGGTATTAAATGGTGTGCATCTTTTTGAGATTCTGGAATACTTCGTCCGCATATCGGACATATGACTGGATCTGAAATGATCTCTGAAAATACGAGTGGTAAAAGTTTTTTTCTAATTTTTCCGATCATGCTTAATTTTTATGGCGCTTACAACGCTCTGAACAGTATTTCACATCATTCCAAACAAGCTGCCATTTCTTTCTCCAAGAAAAAGGTTTTTGACAAACAAGGCAAATTTTTGTTGGTAAGTTTTCTTTTTTTACCATTCTCATAATAATTTAACGACTAATTTTATATTGAGTTACGCAGTGATCTCGCTTAATGTCAGGTGATCTAAGTTTTAAATGCTTGCTTGATTTTTCTTTAACACGTTTTCTCCATAACCGATATGATGAAGGCTTAAGGTTAGCCTGCATAATCCTCATTAAAGACGATTCATCTAATTGGTATGTCTTTAAGATTGCTTCAAAAGGTGTTCGATCCTCCCAAGCCATTTCAATCAGCCTAGAAATATCCCCTTCACTTAATAAAATCTCTTTTTTTGACATAAGGCTTAATTAAATAAGTATTTAATAAAAGCAGCGATGCCTAATACGTAAAATGCTGAACCAAGGCCGCATCTCAATGCCATGTGCCAATTATATTTACATTTTTTCTTTGCCATTTTTGTCTTTCGCATTAATTTAAGTATCTAGATATGTTTCTTTCTTTTAAAGTTCAATACTGTTTGGTCTTTACTTACACATATCTATTTCATCCGACCAAGAAACTTATCCTTTAGAATTCTGTCAATCTATCAAATACTATAAAATATCAACTTCTAGCAAATTAACCCAGCTTTCTATATTTAAAATAGTTAAAATTATGTATGACTAACATTAAAAAAATACCAGCTTCAGAAATTACACCTGAACATATTTATAATGATCGTAGAAATTTTATAAAAAATTTAGGTTTAATTTTAAGCTCCTCTGCTCTATCTACATTTGCCAACACTAGTTTTGGAGCTCTCAATTCCCTTCCATCATTTGCGCAAGCAAAAAACCATGGCAATGAAAAGCTAACTTCTCTTAAGGATATTACAAGCTATAACAATTATTATGAATTTGGCACTTCAAAATCAGATCCGCATGATCATGCAGATTTATTAAAAATTGATCCATGGTCGATTTCGATTGAAGGCTCTGTTGCTAAGCCATTAAAACTTGATGTGGATGAGCTTATTAAACTTATACCAATAGAAGAGCGAATCTATAGACTACGCTGTGTTGAAGGTTGGTCTATGGTTATCCCTTGGGTAGGTATCCCATTAAATTCATTACTTAAAAAAGTATCTCCAACTGGAAATGCTAAATATGTTGAATTTGTATCTCTAAAGCGACCAAGCGAGATGATTGGCCAAAAAGATGACATGCTAGATTGGCCATACACTGAAGGGCTAAGATTAGATGAGGCTATGCATCCGCTTACTATTTTAGCAGTTGGCTTATATGGAAAAGTTTTACCTAAGCAAAATGGGGCACCAATTAGATTAGTTGTACCTTGGAAATATGGTTTTAAAAGCATTAAAGCTATCACCAAAATCAGATTAGTAGAAAAAATGCCTGTTTCCACATGGATGAAAGCCAATTCCAAAGAGTATGGATTTTATGCCAATGTTAATCCCGAAGTAGATCATCCCCGATGGTCGCAAGCCACGGAGAGGAGAATTGGAGAAAGTCTATTAGCGCCAAGGCTTAAAACAGAAATGTTTAATGGTTATCAAAAAGAAGTGGCTCATCTTTATCAAGGTATGGATTTAAATAGGTATTTTTAATCTACCTTGAAATTGAATCAATCATATGTCAAGCGTTTAATCTTTATCGCAAGCCTCTGGCCAATTCTTTCATTAGGCATTGCTATCTTTCAAAGCAATCTTGGGGCAAACCCAGTTGAATTTATTGAGCGTCATTTTGGAAAGTGGGCGCTTATTTTTTTATGCTTAACATTAAGCATAACCCCTTTAAGAAGAATAACAAATATAAGTGAGTGGATTTTATATAGAAGAATGTTAGGGCTTTTTGTGTTTTTCTATGCCTCAATTCATCTCCTCTGTTATATAGGGCTAGATTATCAGTTTGCATGGGTAGATATCAAAAATGACATTATTAAACATCGTTATGTGTTGGTAGGTTTTTTAGCTTGGCTTTTATTACTGCCATTAGCTATCACTTCTTCAGATAAGATGATGAGAAGACTTAAAGTGAATTGGAAAAGATTGCATCGTCTTAGTTATGTCATAGCTATATTAGGTGTTCTTCATTTTATATGGCTTGTCAAAAAAGATTTAACAGAACCACTTATTTACGCCGTAATAATTTCGATATTACTTATATTGAGATTAAATATTTTCAATCGTAAAAAAATTAATCATTAAAAATACTCTTCCAAATAGATACAACCTCAGCCGGGTGATCAGTAACTTCAGAATACTTTATTCTTCCATCTAATTTAGCCTCAAGACCTAATTGATGTTGAAGTTCTCTATATCGTCGATAAGCACTGATGAGTTTTTTGGCTGTGAGAGCTTCAATTAATTTTTTTTCACTAAAAAGATTAAGTAATCCAATATTGCCTATATTAGGAGTAAGTGCCTTATTTGAAGAACCAAAAGCTAATACAAAATATTGCACAATAAATTCAATATCAATAATTCCTCCGCGATCTTGTTTTAAATCGAAAAGCTCACGATTAACTTTGTGTTTTTCGAGCATTCTTTCACGCATGTCCACCACATCTATCTTTAACTGCTTTATATCTCTTTGGGTTTCTAGAATATCTAGTCGAACCTTTTCAAATTGATTGCCTATTCCTACATCTCCAGCACAAAAGCGTGCCCGGGTAATTGCTTGATGTTCCCATGTCCAAGCTCTCTTTAATTGATAGTCTCTAAAAGCATCAATGGAACTCACTAATAGGCCACTCGCCCCGTCAGGTCTTAATTCAAGGTCAATATCATAAAGAACGCCTGAGGAGGAATAGGTGTTGAGCCAACTATTGATCCGCTGTGCAAATCTTGCATATTTTTCAGCCATGCCATCTCGTTTATCATCATAGATAAAGACAATATCTAGATCCGAGGTATAGCTCATTTCTTTACCGCCGAATTTCCCATAAGCAATGACAGCAAATTTAGGTGGGTCATTTTGCTCTGGATACATATGCCCCCATACCAATAAAAGTGTTTCTTCTATAAGTAAGTCAGCAAGTTCGGTTAAGTAATCAGAGAGATTTTCTACTGACACATCACCGATCACTTCTAAGGCAGCCAACTTAAAAATGTTAGCGTGCTTAATATTGCGCATGATATTCATTTGCAGCTCAATATCGTCTTTAGCCTCCAATAAATCTTTATGAAGCTTTTCTTTTACTGCTACAAAATCAGGCTTTGTATAAAAATGATTAATATCAAGTAATTCATCAATCAATATCGGATGCTGAATAAGATATTGTGTAAGCCATGGGCCCGCTTTAGATAGTTTAATAAGTATCTTTAATGCACTTGGATTTTCAGTGAGCATAGCAAGATAACTCGCACGCCTACATATACTCTCTAAAATTGAAATGATTCTGATGAACGTTGAATCTGAATTCGAATCAGAAGTAGAAGAAACTTCATGGATAATTAAAGGTATTAGAAGATCGAATCGTTGTCGACTCACTTCAGGCAAATGAAGATAACTTGAACTATGCTTTAATCCGTCAATAACTTGATAGGTCTCACCAGTTAATTTAAAGCCTAAGCTCTCTAGATGCTTATGCGCATCTTCTAAACTTAAAGTGCTATTCCAAAGCGCTTTAGTTGAATTTAATTGAGGTGAATCTTGATCTTTAATTGTTTCTTTAAAAACTTCGTCAAAATAAAATTCTACATTGGCTCTGTGAGTTTCAAGGTCTTGATAAAACATATTCCAGTCTTGGTAGTGCATAGATTTAACTAACCTTAATTTACCCTCGTCTGATTTTGGTAACTCTTGTGTTTGCATATCTTCCATATATTGTAGTCTATGCTCTAGATTTCTTAAGAACACATAAGCCTCAGTTAATAACTTAACTCCGTCTTTAGATAATAAATTTTTAGTTTCAAGAACTGCTAATGTAGGTAAAAGTGATTTAAGTCTTAATGACTTATCTTGGCCACCTCTGATCAACTGATAAACTTGCGCGATAAACTCAATCTTTCGAATGCCACCTCGACCAACTTTAATATTTTCTTGAATGCCTTTTTTATTTACATCATTTTGAATCTGAGTTTTTAAATCACGCATAGAATTCAATGCTCCGTAATCTAAATATTTTCTGTAAACAAATGGCTCAATAATTTGACTAAGCTCTATCTGAGGCCCAACAATAACCCGACCTTTGACCCATGCATATCTTTCCCATTCTCGTCCGTATTTTTGATAGTAATCTTCTAGCATCTGATAACTACATGCAATCTGACCCTCAGAACCAAAAGGTCTTAATTGCATATCTACACGAAATACAAAACCATCTTCTGTAATATCATTAAGACTCGATATGATCTTTTTACAAAGTTTAATAAAGAAGCTTTGATTGCTGATAGACGCATTGCTTTTAGTATCTCCCTCTTCTGGATATGCAAAGATTAGGTCAATATCAGACGATACATTAAGCTCTGCTCCACCTAGCTTTCCCATGGCGACAATACTTAATTGCTGCTCTTGTCCGTTTAATCCTATCGGAGAACCGTGCATAGACTTAAGGTAATTAAAATGAAATTGATGTGCATGAAGTAGAGTAATTTCAGCAAGCTCAGTGACTGACTTTAAGATCTCATTTAAATCAGCTAATTTATTCAGGTCACGAAGAATAATATTTGCTATCACTTGCTGACGAAGTTTACGTAAAGATTTATTTAAACTTATCTCATCAGAAATTTTGCGGTCATCTAACCATGATTCCATTTCTTGCCGACTAAATGGATGGCTCATATGTTGAAGTGAGGATTGCTCTAGCTCGTTATCTGCCTCAAATAGCCTTTTTATAAAAGGTGAGCAATGGTAGGTATAAGTAAGATCCTTACTTAACCATTGATTTAATTCTGATTGATTAGATGTAGACATTAAGCAAGTAATTTATTTGTACCCTTCATAACCTAGAAATTAACACAAAATTAAGCTTTTGCTTGCACACCCCTTTTACTCCCAGCTAAAATATTGTTTTTAGTACATCTGCAAATACCGAAACTACTTACCATTAATTAAGCTTATGCTGCGACAAACTATAATTTTTTCATTCTTTGTACTGACTTTAATAATCTCATTAACTTCTTATGCGGGTGGAGAGTCTACCTATAAATCAATTTGTATAGCTTGTCATGCTTCTGGCATGAATGGGGCTCCTAAATTTCAGAATAATCTCGCTTGGGCGCCTATTATTAAGGAAGGCAAAGTTCATGTCATTACTGAAGCTTATAACGGTGTCAGAAAAATGCCAGCAAAAGGCGGAAGGCCTGATTTAACTCTAGAGGATTTCTCGGAGGCTTTAATTTATATGGTTAACTCTTCTGGTGGCAATTGGAGCAAACCAACCGAACAAGAGTATATCCAAATTAGAAATAATATTTTGAAGCTTAGCAGTAAAAGAAAACCAGCTTAAGAGCCACAGAAGTTTAACGCTTTGCAACATAACCCAATCACCGTCTTAACAAAAACCTTAATGAGCGCCTACCTGTAGTTCTTATAGATTTTTCTATTGATAAGTAATACTTATCACATACTTAAAAACAAATCATTGGATTTATCTAAATAAGAGACATAGAATTCACCCATACAAACTATTTGTAAGGAAATGAAAATGAACTCAAAAAAAGAAATTAAAACATCTAAAATTTTAGAGAAAAATGAAAATTTAGAAAATTCAAACATGTCAAAAAACATAGATGAAATTAAAGATGAAAATAATTTTGTATGCGAGCACAATGACAAAGACTGTTGGCATAGGTATTCATCAGCAATGGGTGATTGCGTTTAATTATTGTTGAGAAAACTGTGAAATATAAAAATGAAGACGAAAACACAATCGGCTGAAATTTAATCCAGTACCTCTATTACAGCCATGGCATGTTGGGATCCAAAAAAAATTAAGGAAATTATGGTGAACTAATACAGGGAAAACTGCACCAATAGATGTCTCTGTAATATTTTACAAAAAAAAGCTTTTAAAAATTAAAAGAAATATAGCGAAAACTAAAAGCTGGCAATTGCCAGCTTTTAGTTTGTAATAAAATAGCGCGTCAGTTTAAATCCATCATAACCAATATTAGCAAAGCCATAAATTTAATGAGTACCTATTTAAATCGCAGCACACTCCTAGACACCCAGGAAGCAACGACCTTGCGTGAGCAAACTCGTCAGTATTTTCATCAAACTGCAGATTTATATGAGAGCTTGTTTCAGACATTAGTTAGTGATGAAGCCTATTATGTGAACCCTATTAAATTGAGGCATCCGCTGATTTTTTATTATGGCCATACTAATACTTTTTTTATTAATAAATTAACATTAGCAGGCTTAATCACTGAGCGTGTCAATCCTCAATTTGAATCGATGTTTGCTGTGGGTGTTGATGAAATGGGCTGGGACGATATCAATGCGCAAAATTATAATTGGCCCACGCCTTTAGAGGTTAAAACTTACCGCGCCAGCGTGCGCAAAGTGGTTGATCAATTAATTTGTACATTGCCACTTAACCTACCTATGGATTGGGATAATCAATGGTGGACGATTTTAATGGGCATAGAGCATGAGCGCATTCATTTAGAAACCAGCTCAGTATTAATACGCCAACATGCTTTGCACTATGTGCAAAAAAAAGACGCTTGGCGTTCATGTTCAGCAATAAACACCACAGCACCTTCCAATAGTTTGGTAGACATACCGCCTAGACGAATTAAATTAAGTAAATCTCCCGAACATTACGGCTGGGATAATGAGTACGGTAATTTTGAAACTGAATGCACAGCGTTTCAGGCAGCAAAATACTTAACCTCTAACGCGGAGTTTCTTACTTTTGTCGAAGCCGGTGGGTATAAAGAAGACTCATATTGGCAGGAAGAAGGATTAGCTTGGCGGCATTACGCTCAAGCAATGCATCCAACTTTCTGGGTACAACAAGGTGATGTTTGGAAACTCAGATTAATGACGGAAGAAGTTGCTATGCCTTGGAGCTGGCCAGTCGAAGTCAACTACCACGAAGCAAAAGCCTTTTGCAATTGGCACTCTGCTAGTACGGGAAAGCAAGTGCGTATGCCCTCAGAGCAAGAGTGGTATAGCCTCTATGCCCATGCTGGCTTGTCAGATGAAAAAGTAAGAGGTAGTATGAATGCAAATCTATTTTTAGACCATTACGCTTCTTCTTGCCCGGTCAATACATATGCACATGGTGATTTGTATGATGTGGTTGGTAATGTTTGGCAATGGACAGAAACCCCTATTTTTCCATTTGATGGGTTTAAGGTGCACCCCTTATATGATGATTTCTCTACACCCACATTCGATGGTCGGCATAACATCATTAAAGGCGGTTCGTGGATAGCCTCTGGCAATGAAGCCCTAAAAGATGCACGTTACGCATTTCGCCGACATTTTTTTCAACACGCAGGATTCCGCTATATTGTGACTGATACGCCTCTACAAATTCATGCTTCGCATTACGAAACCGATAAACAACTTTCAGAATATGCTGAGTTTCATTATGGTGATACCTACTTTGGTGTGCCAAATTTCCCTAAAGCGCTGAGTGATTTTGCAGTTCAACACTTACACACACGACCCGCCAAAAAGGCCTTGGATTTGGGATGCGCCACTGGCCGCGCTTCGTTTGAGTTAGCAAAGCATTTTGACCATGTCACTGGTATCGATTTTTCCGCACGATTTATTGGTTTAGCGCTAAAACTAGTCCAACAAGGCATACTGCGTTACACCATGGTGAACGAAGGTGATTTAGTGAGCTACCAGGAACGCAGTTTAGCTGATCTTAAATTAACGGATGTGGCGCACAAGGTTGATTTTTGGCAAGGTGATGCCTGCAATCTTAAACCACAATTTACTGGCTACGATTTTATACTTGCTGCCAATTTAATTGATCGCCTATACAACCCGCGTGATTTTTTAAGCAATATTCACCATAGGTTAAATATAGGCGGCGTCTTAATGATCACCTCACCCTACACTTGGTTAGAAGAACACACGCCGCGTGACCAATGGATAGGCGGCCACAAGCAAGACGGCGAAAATGTCAGCACTATAGATGGCCTCAAAGCATTGCTTGGTGAGCACTTTAAGCTTATGCAATCGCCCATTGAAATTCCTTTTGTAATTCGTGAAACACGCCATAAATTCCAACACAGCTTGTCCGAAGTGACCTTGTGGGAACGCATGCGCTGATGCAACGTTTTGACAAAACAATCCCACGGGAGACTAGTGCATCGCTAAAATATGATGGCAGGCTTGAAACATTTGGCACGAATGATATCTTGCCAATGTGGGTCGCTGACATGGATTTTGCTGTGCCCGATGCTGTTACAGAAGCATTACAAGCAAGAGCCAGCCATCCCATATACGGCTATTCAATTGCACCAGAGAGTCTCTATCAAGCTCTAATCGATTGGTTACTTCTAAAGCATCAATGGCCAGTAAAACGTGAGTGGATAGTACTGACCCCTGGCGTGGTGCCTTCCTTAAACTTGGTTGTGGCAGCATTAACAGCAGAAAATGCAGGTGTGATAGTCCAGCCCCCAGTATATTTCCCCTTTCTATCTGCGGTAAAAGATCAGCATCGTCGTTTGATAGAAAACCCCTTGATTTTAGAAGAAGATGATTTGGGTAATTTGCATTACCAAATGGATCTTTCACAGCTAGATAACTGCGCTAGAGAAGCGAGCCTACTAATGTTTTGCTCACCTCACAACCCAGTCGGACGGGTTTGGTTAAAAGACGAGTTACTGGCCCTATTGGCTGTTGCAAAAAAGCACAATTTAATTATTCTAGCCGATGAAATTCATGCAGATTTGGTGTATGCCGATACGCAACATCACACGCTAAGTCGTCTTGCTTTTAAGAATGCCCCAGCAACATCAAGCATAGATGCACCTCACGCTATCATCACAGCCGTTTCGCCCAGTAAAACCTTTAATATCCCAGGCTTGGGACTTTCTGCATTAATCATACCCGATGCCACTTATCGTCAAACCATCCAATCACATCTTACTAAGATCGCTGTTTCAGTGACTAACCCATTTAGTATGATTGCGTTTGAAGCCGCCTACCGTGGCGGGGCTGACTGGTTAAGTGAATTAATGGCTTACCTTCAAGCGACGCGTGATGAGGCTGTTGCGTTTATTCGTGCGCATATACCAAAAATAAATGCGGTGTGCCCAGAAGGTACCTATCTACTTTGGCTAGATTGTAGAAAATTAAACATAGATGACAAAGCATTAGCGCTATTTTTTGTGCAAGAAGTGCAGTTAGGTTTATCCAGTGGTGCAATGTTTGGATGCGGTGGTAAGGGTTTTATGCGCATGAATATAGGCACTCCCAGAGCAAATGTCATGAAAGCGCTTGATCGTTTGAAATCTGCTTTGTCGTGATTTGATGCTTTTACTTTCTACTCTTAACGACAAGGGTTATACCACCCTTTTATCTCGAACCTACTTTATTAATACAAAGGCTTTTTTTAACTTCTTTATAAACCTCTACTTGCACACTCTAAACCGCACCTATGCACTCCTCTAAAATAGAAAATAACGTTAAACAAAAAAAACAGCGTCATCAAGACTGGAATGTCATTAAGAACTTATTGCCTTACATAAAGGCTTACAAAGCACGCATTATTTTTACGCTTATATGCTTAGTGTTAGCGAAGGTGGCTAACTTGGGCGTGCCTATTATGCTCAAGAATATAGTGGATGCGATGAGTATTACTTCAACGCCGAAAGCATTACTGGCGGTGCCCGTGAGCTTAATTGTGGCTTACGGTTTGTTGCGCCTTTCAGCCTCCCTATTTGCAGAGTTGCGAGAGTTAATTTTTTCTAAAGTCACTGAGCAAGCTGTAAGGCAAGTAGGTTTACAAGTGTTTAATCATCTCCATGCCTTATCTTTACGTTTCCACTTGTCTCGTCAAACAGGGGGTATGACAAGAGATATTGAACGTGGCACGCGCGGCATTCAATCGCTTATCTCGTATTCTCTTTACAGTATTATTCCCACCTTAATCGAACTTGCTATGGTGTTAGGGTACCTTTTATTTGCTTACGATGTTAGGTTTGTATTGGTGACGTTTATTGCACTTATTTGTTATGTGGTATTTACAGTGGTTGTTACAGAGTGGCGAACAAACTTTCGACGAGAAATGAATAGCCTTGACTCACAGGCCAACCAAAGTGCTGTAGATACTTTAATTAATTTTGAAACAGTTAAGTATTTTGGCAACGAACAGTTTGAATCTGCACGTTATGATGTCAGCCTAAAAAAATATGCACACGCTGTGATTAAATCGCAAAAGTCATTAGCTTTTTTAAACTTTGGTCAGCAAATTATTATCGTTTTTGGATTGGTATGTATTTTAGGTTTGGCTAGTCAAGGAGTTGCAAAACAAGAAATGACCATTGGTGATTTAGTTTTAGTGAATGTGCTAATGATACAACTTTACATACCACTTAACTTTCTCGGCGTGCTCTACCGTGAAATGAAGCAATCGTTAACTGATATAGACCGAATGTTTAGTTTACTAGAAACGGATCAAGAAATTTCTGATCTACCAAACGCAACAGCATTGCAAATAAAATCTCCAAAGATAGGACCGCATGTTTGTTTTAAAGACGTTAGTTTTTATTACGAAAAAAACCGCGGCATATTAAATCAGGTATCGTTTGAAATATTGCCAGGTCAAACAACTGCCGTTGTTGGTCACAGCGGTGCCGGAAAAAGTACCTTAGGTCGACTGATATTCCGTTTTTATGACGTGCAATCGGGCGCCATTTATTTGGACGACCAAGACATTAAAACTGTTAAACAAGCAGGTCTTAGACAGGCTATAGGTATAGTGCCGCAAGATACGGTGCTGTTTAACGACACCATAGGATTTAATATTGCCTACGGTAAGCCCGGTGCGAGCCAATCTGCCATAGAAGCAGCAGCTCAATCTGCCCAAATCCATGATTTTATTTCTAGCCTACCAAATGGTTACAACACCAATGTTGGTGAGCGAGGCCTCAAGCTTTCTGGTGGCGAAAAGCAGCGCGTCGCTATTGCAAGAACACTGCTAAAAAATCCTTCCTTACTTGTCTTTGACGAAGCCACCTCGGCGTTGGATTCTGAAACGGAACGCAGCATTCAAAAAGAATTAAACGAGTTGGCTAAGAATCGCACGACATTAATCATCGCGCATCGCCTTTCAACCATCACACATGCCCATCAGATTTTAGTCATGGAAGCAGGCAGTATTATTGAACGCGGCACCCATGAATCACTTCTAAAGGATGGTCAGCGCTATGCCGAAATGTGGCGTGTGCAGCAAAGCCAGATCCATTCGTTAGTCCTGTGATTAAGATCTTGTATTGAAGAAGCTAGGTCAGGCAATGCGTTTTAATGAGAGTGCATTCACGCAATAGCGAAGCTTGCTTGGCGCTGGACCGTCTGGAAATATATGACCTAAGTGCGCATCGCAAGTGCTGCAGGTGATTTCAACCCGAACACTACTTAAACTGCCATCGCTAAAATAAGCTACCGCATTGGGCTCTAGGGGTTGCGTAAAAGAAGGCCAGCCTGTGCCGGAATCAAACTTTTGTGTTGCATCAAACAGCATGGTATCGCAGCAGGCGCAAGCATAAAAGCCAGGTTCAAAGTGAGCGCACATGGGTGAACTGAAGGGACGCTCTGTTCCTGCGTGGCGCGTGACGTCATGGACATCGCTAGGCAATATTTTGCGCCATTGATCGTCTGTTTTTTCTACGCGTTGATTCGCGGGTGGATTGCCATGAAGTACGCGATTTTCAATATCTTGCCAAGTCAGCATAAAAATACCTTTAAGGTTATGAGTGAATAAATTGTACTAGTCAGATGTGGTTTCAAAAAATTAGTTCTCAATACGCTACATCAAAATCTTGATTTTTTATTCACATAACATTGAAACTTATACTGTAAAAAGTGTCACTAAAGATTGCTTTATGAATAATACTTTTTCAATTAGGCTAAGGATGCCCTCATGAATACTATGCCACTTAATAAAACTGACCGCATGCGTGGCGCGCTGTGGGGCATGTTTGTAGGTGATGCGCTGGCGATGCCAGTGCATTGGTACTACAGTATTGCCACCCTTTGGCAAGATTTTGGTCAGATAAAAGATTTCCAAGCACCTAAAGCGCATCATCCTAACTCGATCATGTCTCTCGCCAACACCAGCAAAGCGGGACGTGGAACGCAAGAAGGCGATATTGTTGGAAGCGTTATACTTAAAGGCAAAAAGCACCATTGGGGTCCAGCTAATCGTCATTATCATCAGGGAATGCAAGCAGGCGAAAATACGCTTAATTTAATGTGTGCGAGGGTTTTGTTGCGCTCGCTTAATACAATAGGCGATTATGATCCCGCTGATTTTTTACGTGAGTATATTGGTTTTATGACAGAGCCTGACCGACATAACGATACTTATGCGGAATCTTACCATCGAGATTTTTTTGCTAACTACGCAAAAGGTATCCCTCCTGAAAAGTGTGCTGGGGCCGAAGGTCATGATACGGCTTCTATAGGCGGCTTGGTTAGTCTCCCTATGCTTGTCATAGCAAGCTTAAGCGAGGGCAACTTAACAACTACTATCGCTCAAGCCCTAAACCATCAACGTCTAACTCACCGCTCACCCTCACTGGAAATCTACTCTAGCGAACTTAGCGCATTGTTATTTCATATTTTTCAAGAGACAAATCCAAATACAGAAGAACTCGCCTGCGCTGCAGCAAGTCGCCTTGGATTCCCTGCGGCGAAAGTAGTTGCTTCTGTGCGCAGTAAGCAAAGTTCAGATTGTGACGTCATTGGTGGTTTACTCAGTTCTGCTTGTTACATAGACCAGTCTTTTCCGTCCGTCCTTTACCTCGCCTCACGCTACTCCAATAATTTCGAAGCAGCACTCATCGCTAATACTAATGTTGGCGGCGACAACTGTCACCGTGGTGCTATCTTAGGCGCCATCCTTGGCGCAAGTTTGGGATTTGAAGCCATACCTAAGCGCTGGATTGATGGCTTAATTGCCCATGATGAACTGAATAATGAAATAGAGACGTTTATCAAACGCTTTGAATAACGTTCTAACTTGTATCAATTCAAGACAAAATTTTTGATATTAAATTAATTGATTTTTAGTTGTAGTAAAAGCATCTATGGCCTTATCTAGATCTTCGAATGTATGAGCAGCTGAAATTTGGGTTCTAATTCTAGCTTTTCCCTGCGGTACTACTGGATAAAAAAATCCGATCGCAAAAATACCTTTTTCTAATAATTTTTTACTCATTGATTGAGCAAGATTAGCATCACCTAACATAATAGGAACAATAGGATGATCACCATCGCTTACATCAAAACCAGCTTTTTGCATGCCAGCTCTAAAGTAATGAACATTTTTCTCTAATGTATCGCGAAGTGCAGTTGATTTCTCTAGCATCTCAAAAACTTTTAATGAAGCAGTACAAATATTAGGGGCAAGTGTATTTGAAAATAGGTAAGGTCGAGATCTTTGTCTTAACATATCAATAATTTCTTTACGGCCGGATGTAAAGCCACCAGTGGCGCCACCTAAAGCCTTGCCAAATGTACTTGTGATGATATCAACGCGATCTATTACATTACAATATTCATGAATACCACGGCCTGTTTTCCCCATAAACCCTGTTGCATGACAATCATCATGATGCACCATGGCATCAAATTCATCTGCAAGATCACAAATCTTATCTAATTGTGCAATCGTGCCATCCATAGAAAATACGCCATCGGTGGTAATTAGAATGCGTCTCGCGTTATTTTTCTTAGCTTCTTCTAGTTTTGCACGTAAATCATTCATGTCATTATTTTTATAACGATAACGTTGTGCTTTACATAAACGAATACCATCAATAATCGACGCATGATTGAGTTCATCAGAGATAACAGCATCATCCGCTGTTAAGATGGTTTCAAATAATCCGCCATTCGCATCGAAGCAAGCCGCATAGAGAATCGTATCTTCCATGCCTAAATACTCACTCACTTTTTCTTCTAGCGTTTTATGTAATGTTTGTGTTCCACATATAAATCTAACAGAGGCAAGACCAAAGCCCCATCGATCAAGACCATCTTTTGCGGCTTGAATGACTTCGGGATTATTAGCCAAACCCAAATAGTTATTCGCACACATATTAATAACTTCTTGATTATCAGAAAGCTGAATCTTACTTTTCTGATCGGAATTAATAATACGTTCAGTTTTCCAAAGTCCTACTTTTTTAATTTCTTCTAAATCAGACGAAAAACTTTCTTTAGCTTTTTTAAAGCTCATTTAAAGATCCTTAATATTAATTTTCCCAATTTAAGATAATCTTGCCAGACTTACCTGATCGCATAATGTCAAAACCTTCTTTAAATTCAGTATAAGGAAATCGATGTGTAATTATTTTTTCTAAAGGTAATCCACTTTGAACCATCATCGTACCTTTATACCAAGTCTCAAAAATTTCACGTCCATAGACTCCTTTAATTGTGAGGCCTTTGAATACCACCATATCCCAATCTATCCCAGAACCTGCAGGCATGATTGCTAACATAGCAATATGGCCACCATTAATCATGAGACTTAACATGTCACTAAAAGCTTTAGGGGAGCCTGACATTTCGAGTCCCACATCAAATCCTTCAAAAATACCAACGGACTTCATCATGTCACGACTAATTGTTTCTTTTTCAACATTAATTGCAATAACACGTGGAAGAATTTTTTTGATGAAGTCTAAGCGATATTGATTTACATCTGTGATCACAATATTTCTTGCGCCAGCATGATCTGAAACCAAAGCGGCCATCATACCAATTGGACCTGCTCCTGTAATCAGCACATCTTCGCCCACCATATTAAAAGAGAGTGCTGTATGAACTGCATTTCCATAAGGATCAAAAATAGCAAGCAAGTCAGTTGAAATTTCACGACTTGGTTTAAAAATGTTCTTAGCTGGCACTGCCAAGAGCTCAGCAAAACATCCTGTTCGATTTACACCTACACCTATTGTATTAGGACATAAGTGTGTTCTACCACCTAGGCAGTTTCTGCATCGACCACAGGTTAAATGACCTTCTCCTGAGACGATATCGCCTACTTTTAAATCTGTTACATTAGAGCCGACATCTACAATTTCTCCTGCATACTCATGTCCAGTGATCATAGGAACAGGGATTGTTTTTTGGGCCCACTCATCCCAATTGTAGATATGAATGTCTGTGCCACAAATAGCCGTCTTTTTTATTTTAACTAATACGTCGTTATTACCCATGTCAGGTTCTGGCATATCCTCTAGCCATAAACCCTCTTTAGCGTATTTTTTGACCAATGCTTTCATTTAGTAGACCCCGCCATTCTTAAGATAATAAAAGAAGTCCTTCAATTATATTGAAAATTCATTTTTTTGTCGCATACCCTTATTCTGTCCCATACATAATATCCAACTTAGATCTAACAAAACAACGACAAATACTAAAAATATCCACTTGTGAGGAATTGGCTCAGCCGCAATAGCAGTGTAATCTTAATACCCCTCTTCAAGAGTGGGTAAGTTCTGTAACTCTTACATATGGCGCTTCAAGAAAAGATTTTTAATCAGTGAATACACCAAAATGTTAAAAGTTTTGACGGTTGTATTCTATAAAAGCTACCAAAAGTAAGACTAAAAACAAGAAAATTAAATAAAAAAGAATAAATCTAATATTTTCATTAGAGATTCGTAATGGAAGATAGTCAGAGATAAACTTCTGAATGATTTTGAGTGGTTTCATTTGCAATGATTAGACTAGAGATAGCCCTATTAAAAGGGCTATTAAATAATGTTACGAAGGTTATTTTAGAGGACTGAAAATTAATTTAGATTTTACAATAACTTTTTACAAATATCTGTATATCATTGTTAGCGACAAAATTTTTAGCGGCAATAAGAGTGAGAATATAAATTTACATTACCCAACAATCTTATGCTGCTCGAACCATATGTTTTCAATTAAAATATCTACTTATGCGTAGTAGCTCAGTTGGAATCTAAGTGCTATTTAATCTTAACGTGCCAATTATATTATTAGATCTCGAAAATGAAAATTCTTAGACTTATTCTGGGTGATCAACTCAATCCTAATCATTCGTGGTTTAAAAATACAGATGATGAAATCCTTTACGTTTTAATGGAGGTAAAACAAGAAACAAATTATGTGCTTCATCATGCACAAAAGATTTTAGCTATCTTTGCAGCAATGAGAGATTTTAAAATAACGCTTACCAAAGAAAATCACCAAGTCATTTATTTCAAAATAAATGAGAAGTCCAATCAACAATCTTTTAAGTTAAATTTAAATCCTTTATTAACTCAATACAATATTCAGAAATTTGAGTATCTAGAACCTGACGAATTCAGGCTTGATCGTGATTTAAGGGAATTTTGTTCTGAAATCTCTATTCCATCTGAATGTTTTTCATCAGAACATTTTTATACCCATCGCTCCGAAGTAAACGAAATGTTTACTGATAAGAAGCAGTGGCTTATGGAGTCTTTTTATCGCTATATGAGAAAAAGGCACAATGTTTTGATGTCTGAAGATGGTAAACCTGTTGGTTCAAAATGGAATTTTGATCACGAGAATAGAAAAGCCTGGAAGGGTGAACCAAAAGTTTTTGAAGATCATAGACCAACTCATAATCATAGTGAATTATGGAATGAAATTACAGAAGCTAAAATTAAGAGTTTTGGAAATCACAATGCATCTAAATTTCGTTGGCCTTTAAATAGAAAAGAAGCATTAAAGCATTTAGATTTTTTTATTCGAAATATTTTAATTTACTTCGGCGACTATCAGGATGCGATGCATAAAGATGAGACAAGGATGTTTCACTCCTTAATCTCTTTTGCATTGAATACTAAAATGCTATCACCTAAAGAAGTTGTATCAGCTGTCGAAAAATCATATCTTTCTAATCAATTATCTATCAATGCTGCTGAAGGCTTTATCAGACAAATTATTGGCTGGAGAGAATACATTAGAGGATATTACTGGGCTCATATGCCAGCATTTGGCGACCAAAATTATTTTAATCATCAATTGCCAGTGCCCAATTGGTTTTGGAATGGCAAAACTAAAATGAATTGCCTTAAATATACAATCAACCAATCGCTAGATGATGCTTATGCTCACCATATCCAAAGACTTATGATTGTTGGTAATTTTTCTCTACTTGTGGGTATTAATCCTAAAAGCCTTCATGAATGGTATTTAGGTATCTATATTGATGCATTTGAATGGGTTGAGATGCCAAACACACTTGGTATGAGTCAATTTGCTGATGGAGGCAAGCTAGCAAGTAAGCCTTATGTTTCAACGGCAAATTATATTAGTAAAATGAGTAACTATTGCGAGGGATGCTATTATTCAAAAAGTGAGAGGCTTGGTGACAAAGCATGTCCATTCAACAGCTTATACTGGAATTTTTTTATTTCGAAGTCCAAACAATTAGGTAAAAACCCAAGATTAGCGATCGTCAATAAACAGATCAGAGATATGGATCCTAATCTAATTAAAGATATTCAATTACAAGCAAAAAAAATAATCAAAAATATTGAGAGTGTCTAGTAGTTAAAAGGAGATATATGACTAAAAAAAACAAACAAGAAGCACTACTAGAAAAAATTCATCAAAAACTCTCAGACATTAATACGAATATGCTGAAAGTTTTTTGGATTGTGGCTATTTTTGCTTTTTTATACTTTGGCTTAATGCTTCATCTACTTCTTAAATAGATTGAGTTGATCAAGTATTAGTAATTAGAAAGATAAATTAATATCTCTGATGAAATGACATGAGTAGCCATCTGGGTATTTCTCTAAATATTTTTGATGATTATCTTCGGCAAGAAAAAATATATTAAATCTATTAACTTCAGTCGTAATTTTTTTTATTAAAACTCCTGATGTATCAATCTTTTTAATTAATTCCTCGGCCAATAAAATTTGCTCGTCCGTTGTCGCAAAAATTGCCGATCGATATTGAGTTCCAATATCATTGCCTTGCTGGTTCAGTGTGGTTGGATTATGCATTTTGAAATAAAATTTAAGTAAATCTGTAAAGCTTAAAACATCAGAATTAAAAATAACTTTTACTGTTTCAGCATGCCCTGTAGTCCCTGTTGTAACCTCTCGATAACAGACATTTTTAACATGTCCGCCAGAGAAACCTACAGCCGTCTCAATGACACCTGGTATCTTGCTTAAGAGGTCTTCAAGGCCCCAATAGCATCCCCCTGCTAAATATACCGTCTCTTTAGCCATATTTAATAAAACAAATATTTAATAAAAGTTGCAATACCTAGGACATAAAACGCTGTCCCAAGGCCGCATGTAAAAGCCATATGCCAATTATATTTACATTTTCTTTTAGCCATTTTTCACCTACCTATTAATTTTTTATTGGATGCTTTTCATTCCTTCAAAGTTCAATACTGTTTACCGCATGTAACAAGCCCCATCCTAAGTGAATAAAATGCTCACCTTTAAACCTAAGGGAAAATAGTTTACTTGCTATTTTAAATGAGAATGATTATCATTTAGGTATGGAAATATGCAATAAGTCAAAATATCACATCAAAACAATTACTTATATCTTGCTAGGGTGTTTAATACCTAGTATTTCGATTGCTGGTACTTCCGAAAAAAATAGTTTAGATGATACGAAAATTGAATTGATTGAAATTGAAGTTAAAGACAATATGGCCAAGACATATCTTAAAAAAAGAATAAGCAGTGCAACAAAAACAGATACGCGTATTCGAGATATACCTCAATCAATTTCAGTCATTACTGAAGAGCAAATAAAAGATCAGTCTCTTTTAGGTTTAACGGATGCAATTAAATACTCCCCTGGTGTTATGGCAGGACAAGGCGAAGGCAATCGAGATAGTGTTTGGTTTCGAGGTAATCAAAGTACATCAGATTTATTTGTAGATGGCGTAAGAGATGATGTTCAATATTACCGAGATCTCTACAATATCGATCGTGTTGAAGTATTGATGGGGCCTAATGGCATGATTTTCGGTCGTGGCGGAGTTGGTGGAGTGATTAATCGCGTCACCAAAGAGGCTCATTGGGAAAATAAGAATGAATTAAGAATGCAAGGTGGCACTTATGACCATAAACGCTCATCCATAGATCTTAACAGCGACATTAATGAAACACTGGCTATAAGAATCAACGCTATGATTGAAGACTCAGGCAGCTTTCGGCAGGGAGTTGAAAGTGAAAAAAAGGCTATTAATCCTACTTTCACGTTTAAACCGTCAGACAAAACAAAAGTTGTTGTAGGTATGGAATACTTTAACGATAAAAGAACGAATGATAGAGGCATTCCTTCTGTTAGTGATGGACTTCAGAGCCGTCCCTACTCAACAAGCCGATCAACTTTTTTTGGAAACGCATCACAAAGTCCAAATGAAGCCATAGTTAAAAATGGCTATGCAATAATTGATCACATCTTCGACAACGGTATGAGTGTTAAAAACACCACAAGATTTTCTGACTACGATAAATATTATCAAAACGTATATGCATATAGTTCAGTTCAAACTAACGGCACTCTTACGATTGATGGTTATTATGACAATACACAAAGACAAAATTTTTTCAATCAAACAGACTTAACATATAACTTTAAGACTGGTTCCGTTTCACATAAGCTGCTAATTGGCTTGGAAATCGGATTACAAGAAAATGAAAATTTCAGAATATTAGCTACTCCCATAACTGGTGTTAATGCTTCCAATCCATTTGCATTGCTCACATTTAACTCTTCTAGAAGCCGAAATACATCCACTGATATTTCTAATCAAGCTATATATTTACAAGATCAAATATATTTGAGTGAACAATTTCAAATCATCGCGGGCTTACGTTATGATAAATTTAAAACTAAATTTAATGATAGCGTTACTACTTTAAATAGCGCTTACGTAAATGATCAATTTATTTCTCCTAGGGTTGGTTTAGTATATAAGCCTATTGAGCCCGTATCTTTATACACAAACTATAGCTTAAGTTATCTCCCAAGAACCGGAGAACAATTTACATCGCTCACGTCTAGTATTAAAACATTTGATCCAGAAAAATTTACAAACATTGAAGCTGGGATTAAGTATGACTTATTACAAAGTTTTTCAATTAGCTCTTCTATTTATCGATTAGAAAGGTCTAAGATGGCAATTACAGATCCTTCAAGTCCTACAAATACTATTATTGTTGATGGTCAAGTTACAAAAGGTTTTGAATTGGGTGTTGCAGGTAAATTATTTGACTCTTACAGTATGTATGGTGGCTACACTTATCAAGATGCAGAAATAACAAAAAACCAAGGCACTGGAGACGCACAAATTACTTCAGGCACACCATTAGGTCATGTACCAAAACATACATTTTCTTTATGGAATAAATATGAATTGAATGATACATGGAGCGCAGCTCTTGGTGTTGTCAGCCGAAGTGACATGTTTGCTGCTACCCCAACAGTATCAACTGCAGTAAAACTTCCTGGATACGCTCGATTAGATGCTGCTATATATGCAAATATTAACAAGCAAACTAAACTTCAATTGAATATAGAAAATTTACTTGATAAAACTTACTATCAGTCGGCTCATAACAATAATAATATTATGTATGGTTACCCTCTTACCGCTCGAGCAACGCTAACGTATACATTTTAAAAAAATTCAAGAACTACCTATATCACAATTCATTTCAATGAAATATTTTTTTAAATGCTTGCTTCTTATATTGCTTTTTCAGCCGATGAATCTCATTGCTGAATCAGGTAGAAGTGCGCTAAAAATTGCAATTCTTTATGATGAGCAATTTCTTCTTCATGATACTGGACCTAATCATCCAGAAAACTCTGAGCGAATGTTAAGTGCTATAAACTTTCTCAAAAATGATTCTAAATTAAAACCTAATTTAATTTGGCCTAGCTTTGGTTATGCGTCTATAGATGTCATAAATCTTGTACATTCAAAAGAATATATTCATCTTGTTAAACAAGAATCTGAAAAACTTACTAAATTAACTGCAAAGCTAAGCACAGGCGACACTGTGATATCAAAACACTCATATCAAGTTGCCAGAAAATCTGTCGGGGCAGTAACTGAAGGGGTTGATCAAATCATGAAGGGCAAGGCTTCAAGTGGCTTTGTATTCTCAAGACCTCCCGGCCATCATGCAACTAAAGATCGAGGTATGGGATTCTGTATTTTTAATAATGTCGCAATTGCAGCAAAATATCTACAGATGAAATATGGTTTTAACCGAATATTGATTGTTGATTTTGATGTTCATCACGGTAACGGAACACAGGATATTTTTTATAGCGATAATACGGTTTTCTATTTCAGTATCCATCAACACCCCTTCTATCCTGGAACAGGCCGCCCTGATGAAAAAGGAAGTGGTGAAGGTTACGGGTATACATTGAATATAGATTTACCAAAGGGAGCTGGCGATAAAGAATTTATTCATGGTTTAAAAAGCCAATTAATTCCTGCTATGGAAAAATTTAAGCCAGAATTTATATTAGTGTCAGCAGGATTTGATGCGCATGAAAATGATTTGCTAGGGCAATTAGAATATTCAAATAATGGCTACAAAAAAGCTACAGAAATTTTATCTACAATTGCACAAAAATATGCTTCTAATCGTATATTGTTTGTATTAGAAGGTGGTTATGAACCTACTAATCTTAGAGAAGCTTCGGTAAGCATTCTAAATACAATTATTTCTAAAAAAATAAAAGCTGATTAGAGAATATGAGTGTCCTAAGATAATTAACAAACCTAACACCGAGCGTCAAAAGTTTTGTCAGTCAAAAAAGCTAATTATTTTTTCTTCTTTAATTTTTCTTTTAATTCCATGTTTTTAAATTCTTGCACTGTTAAAACAACACCAACAATTGCAAGAAAAAAACAGAATAAACCTGTACTAAATAATATTGTATTATTCATTTTTATTCCTTTCTGGAAATAACTTTAAAATAAATTGCAAAAGTTAAAATAGAAGGAATCCATGAAGAAGTAAATAACCCTTCCTCATGTTGGCCAGAAAACCACAAATAAGCTGTAGTAATAAAAGCCACCAAGACAGACAATAAAATACATATATCAGACATTTTAAGCATAATTTTTCCTTATCATTAATAAATTATTACTATTTTTCATCCCAAAAAGCCCATGAAGCTAAAAGCAAGAATAAAAGAGTTACAGAGGCGTGGGCTCTTAGATTTGTTTCACCAGGTATATGGAATATCAGGGGAGCTAGTTCTAAAATCCCTAAAATTAACCATGCTAGTGAAATTAATGCTAATAAAAATGTAACACGAGCGATACTTTTTCTAAAACTCATAAAGCCATTTTCTTATAATTTAAAAAAAGATAATCTTAGCATGTATTTTTTAACTAGCTATTGTCAAGCAAGAAATCATTAGTAATGACATTAGAACGGTGAGCAATGTCAAAAGTTTTATACTTAAATTACTTATTATTTTGAAGAAATTCTCCAAACGCGATTGCCCACATCATCTGCAATAAGAAGATTTCCTTTTTTATCAATAGCTAAACCCACTGGCCTTCCATAAGCTTCGTCCTCAATTACAAAATCAGTGACGATATCTATGGGCAATCCTTGAGGTTCGTTATTCTTAAAGGCTATAAAAACAACTTTATAGCCACTTCGTGGCTTTCTATTCCATGAACCATGTTCACTGATAAAGACACCACTGTTATAAGGGGCTTTGAATTGTGAAGTATTAGAAAAGGCCAAGCCTAAAGCTGCAACATGAGCCCCTAATGCATAATCAGGTGAACGAGGTTTTAAGTTATCTGGCATAGATTCTTTGACGCGAGGGTCTTTATGATCTTTGTAATACACATAAGGCCATCCAAAAAAATCGCCGTCATTAACGGAAGTTAAATAATCAGGTACTAAATCATTACCTAATTCATCTCTTTCATTAACCACTGTCCATAATTTAGCCGAAGATGGTTGCCATGCAAGGCCATTTGGATTTCTAAGGCCTGACGCATAAATTCTTTTTTGTTTTGTTTTAAGATCAATTTCTAAAATCACAGCTCTATCTTTTTCTTGATCTAATCCATGCTCTCCAATATTACTATTAGATCCAACTGTTACATAAATCTTTGTACCATCAAGAGATGCAACAATATTTCTGGTCCAATGTCCATTAATTTCCCCCTCTGGTAAATCTACAACTTTTTCTGGTGGATGTTTTTTAGTGTCAATTTTTAAAGCATCTAGCTCATAATGAAAGCGCATAACTGCATTAGTATTAGCTACATATAAATCATTTCCTATCAACGTCATACCAAAAGGTGAATGTAAATTAGTTAAAAAATCACTGGCTAATTCAGCAACTCCATCGTCATTTTCATCTCGAAGCAACGTAATTTTGTCTGGGCTATCATTACCTGCTCCAGCCCGTTTCATGATGTATCTGGCTATAAGATCTTTTAAGCCCTGTGTTTTTTTAGGGGGTTGTTTGTTACTTTGCGCAACTAAAACGTCCCCGTTAGGTAAAACGTATAGCCAACGAGGATGCGACAGCTCTTTTGAATAAAGATTTACCATAAAGCTATCTTTGACTTTCGGTTTAATGCCTTCAGGCCATTGAGAAGCTTTTGCAATATTAACTGTAGGGATAATTGATGAGCTTGGCTCAGGTAATTGGGGATTTTTTCCTACATTTGAAATTGGTAAATCTGCAGAAGGTATTGTTTGGCAAGCAAAGAGGATGCCCAATACAAAAATACTTATAATTTTTTTCATACTCTTATTTTATATAATTGTTAAGATTTAAAGGCACCTTTTTATGGCCCCGCTACTTTTGACCTACTCAACCCCTCTATAAACCCTATAAATCTAGTAATATTAAAAATCTAAACACCGATGTATTTTTGTGTATTAATTCGCTAGAAAGCTAGGAAAGAATTGAAGAATATTACTATTTACTGTTTTAGGAATGACTTACGCTTATTCGATAATGCAGCCTTTCTAAAAGCAACTATTGAAAGTGATATTTTATTACCTTTATTCTGTCATCCGAATAATCAGCTAATTCATAATGATATTCAAAGAATTGGTATTCATAGGCAAACTTTTTTAAGACAGGCATTAAATCAATTAAAAGACAATCTTAAATCTCTTAATTCAGATCTTCTTGAAGTAAATGGCAATATTTATGAGGAAATAAAGAAAATATCAGAAAAAATAGGTGCGACTAAAATTATCTTGGAGAAAATTATAAGTCCTGAGGAGCTAGATCAAGAAAATTCAATAAGAAGTATAGGTATTCCTGTTGAAACTTTTTGGCAGTCTTCTATGATAGAGCCAACAGAACTACCATTTAACCTGAAAAATATGCCAGATATTTTTACAGACTTCAGAAAATTAATTGAAGCAAATAAAATTCTAACTAAAACACCAACCTTACTTCCAGCGGAGCTTCCGCCTCTTCCTGATATAAATATTGAGTTTGTTTCAAATGTTAATTTTCCTACAAGTATCAAATATGAATGTACTTCTTTTCCTTACCTCGAGAATCAATTCTATGGTGGAGAAAAAAATGCACTGGCTCATCTTGAAAATTATTTAATAAAAAAACTACCTCACACATATAAAGAAACACGTAATCAACTTTATGGAATAAATTTCTCAACAAAATTTTCACCCTGGTTATCTTTAGGCTCAATTTCAGCAAGATATATTGCATTCAGAATAAAAGAATTTGAAAATCAGCATGGTGCAAACGAAAGCACATATTGGATATGGTTTGAGCTCTTATGGCGAGATTATTTTAGATTTATTCATTTTAAATTTGGAAAAAAGCTCTACTCTAAAAATGGTCTAAGTAATAATAACAATTTGATAAATCATAATAATGAAAATTTTAATAAATGGGTACAAGGAGAAACAGGAAATGATTTAATAGATGCAGGTATGAAAGAATTAAGATTTACTGGATATCTTTCTAACAGAATGAGGCAAATTGTAGCAAGTTACTTAATTTATGATCTTGGTTGTGACTGGAGAAAAGGAGCCTTATGGTTCGAATCTCAATTAATTGATTATGATGTATATAGCAATCAAGGAAATTGGCTATATATTGCTGGACTTGGAACAGACCCAAGAGGTGGAAGAAAATTTAACACAAAAAAGCAGAACCTCGAATACGACCCCAATAATACCTATAAAAAAATGTGGCTCAACTGATAATGCAGTTTTTTAGAAAATTGCTTAGATTTTCTTAGATTATTTGTAAGTTATTTTTTTGGTAAATCTTTTTTATCTAATTCTTTCGTTTTTTTGATGTCTGAATTTGCTTGAACCATTTTTTCACCATCCCATCTTTGTCCGCACCAACAAATGCCTTGAGCATTTATTATACAAACACCTCTTCCACAACAACGCTTATCTTCCATGATTAGTCACCTTATAAATTTATTTCTAATATAAAAAAACTAGTTAAAAGTTAATAACATTCGCATGACCATTTGACAGATGTCTTGACAACAATTGATAAGTATCTAAATCGAATGCTAGTATTTGCTTTGATTCCTTAAAATCATACATATCAATTTCATTTTTAAGAGTATCAAGATGCCGCCACTGATCAAATATATGTAATTCTATTTTTTCATTCTTTAAATTAAATTCTTTTATAGCTATTCTGCCTTTAAAAGGCCATGACTTCAATTTGAGAGAATGAAAGGCTTGTTTTGTCCTCAAGAAGTGAAGTTCTTTATCTTCTTGACCAACGCAGACTCCTTTACAGCGTTTGATTTGTGATCGAAAACATGAGCCTTTTCCAACTTCAATTCCCAGCACTTTTAAACAAAGGGAGTATTCATCCGCAATTTTTAAAATAATGTCTGTCGCTTGTTTTTTAGATCGAAATGTTCCAAATAGATTATTCATATTTTTAGGGATAATTTGATCTTCACTTACCAAAGATATCAACGGTAAAGTTTCAGGATTGTTCGATAAAAGCCACGAGCATAGCTGTCTTTCTCTTCTAAGTTTGCGATTATGAATTGGCTGAAGCTCTTTAATCAATCTAGATTCAAGTAAAAGTGCACCAAATTCACCAGCGGTCTCTACCCACTCAATATGTTTGATTTGTTGACTAATCCTCATTTCTTTAGTCGAGCTGTGATCCGAACTAAAATGAGACATGATACGAGATCTCAAATTAATACTTTTACCAATATAAAGTGGTAAATTATTCTCCCCATAAAAGAGATAAACCCCGGAAGTTTCTGGCATATCATCAATTAAATGTCCATCAATTCCTGAAGGTAAAGTCTGCTTTTTACAAAGCTCAGCTACAGCTATTTCTAAATTCTCTAATCCATGCTCCTTTTTTGCAAGATCAATTAATTGCAACATCACTTCTACATCTCCCATAGCTCGATGCCGATTTGTACAATTGAATTTATGTCGTTCCATGATGGCAGTTAAACCATGGCTTTTATATTGCGGATAGAGTTTTCTTGATAACTTTACGGTACAAAGTACTTTTTGTTTTAGATCAATACCAATACGTTTAAACTCCGCTTTAAGAAACCCATGATCAAATCTTACGTTATGCGCACATAGAACAGCGCCATCCAAATAGCCCAAAAGTTTTCCTGAGGTCTCTTCAAACGTTGGGGAATCCTGGACCATTTGATTTGTAATACCTGTTAAAGACTGAATGAAATCAGGAATATTTATTTTTGGATTAACTAGAGTTTGCCATCGGTCTACTTCAATACCATTTTTGAAATGAATTAGCGCGATCTCCGTGATTCGATCCCTAAGCGGTATCGCACCTGTTGTTTCAAGATCTAATAAAATATAGTTGGATAACATTTATGTGGTCAAGTTTTTTAATTTGTTTGCTAAGTTTAAGGAAGACATGAAAGCACTTTCAATTCTTCCACTGATACACCAATCGCCACAAAGAGCCAATTTTAATGGGTAATCGATTATCTCTAGAGCTTTTTCCTGTCTGGAAGCATTAGCATACTTCCACCTCTTCAATTTAATAAAAGAAGCCTTATTTAAAGTTTTACCGCTGATTTTAGCAAGCTCATTAAGCATTTCATTAATAATGATTGAGTCAGGCTTACTTAAATTTTGATTAGCCCATTCGTTAGTACTCATTGCTATGATTGAAAGGGGCTTTCCTCTATTTGGTTTTGAGCTATTCACTGAAACCCAGCTCAAAATTGAATCTGAAACGAATGCTGCATCCCAATCAAAAAAGTTTTCAATTTCATAGCCTAACATTAAAGTAAAGCAAGGCTGCATCTTCACGTCCTGTAACATCATTTTTGGGGATAAGTTTTTAGGTAAGAGATCATTTCCCTGTTCTGCTGGAACAGCAATTATCAACCAATCAAAAGGGCCAATTTCAGAATTAGCTGTTTCTAACAACCAATTGGCTTTAATTTTTTTAATCCCAGTAATCGTTTGATTGAAGCGAATGTCAATATTTTGAGCCAAATATTGAGCGATTGAGTTCATTGATGGCGACCCTACATAGTGAGGAAAATCTTTGTCCCAAGTCCTCTCGCTTTGAATCTCACCAAACTTTAGCTCAACAAATCTTGCATTCCATTGTTCTACTGCGTGATGCAACTCGAGCTCTTTAACAAATGTCTGAAATGCTGGATTCTTAGCAGTAAAAAACTGAGCTCCGTGATCAAAAGAAAATCCTTGCTCATTAAGAGTGGAAAGCCTGCCACCTAGCTTATTAGATTTTTCAAAAACAATAACATCAGCCAATTCACCCAATAGTCTTGCTAAATTAAGTCCAGCAATTCCTGCGCCGATAATAGCTATTTTTGGCTTACTTTTTTTGATCAAAATATATTGCTAGGTTTATTAAATTATTTTCGGTTTGATAGTTACTAAAAAGCTATTTTACTAAAGGTCTGATACTTGAAAAGCCGCCATCAATAGACCAAACTTGACCTGTGACTCTTTGGGCTTTTTCAGACAACAGCCAAGCCATTAAATCAGCAACTTCTTCAGGACTTCCAATACCTTTAATTGGGTACTGTTTCGCAGCTATCTCTCTCATTAGATCACTTGTTAAAAGATTTGCTGATGCGGGAGTATCCAAAATTCCAGGGGAAACTGCATTAATACGGATATTTGAAGCAGCATATGAAGCAGCGGAGCTCCTTACAAGCGCCTCAAGCCCTCCCTTTGCAGCTGATATGACTTCATGATTGGAAATGCCTATGCTAGCAGCTGCTGATGAAACAAAAACTGCTGACCCATGAATAGCTGCTTTTTTTAAATGATCTACAAAACCTGACAATGTGAATAATGCACTAAATAGGTTTGCTGACATGCAATCAAAGAAATCAGCTTCAGAAGTTCTATGAAGTGATCCAAGTCTGATGTTGCCAACACAATGCGCTAAGCTATCTATGGTGATGTTTCTTTCTACAATTTCATCAAATATTTGTTTAACTCCCGGGAAACTCGAGCAGTCTGCAGTAATTTGAATGTGCTTATCCCCATAAATCTCTTGAAGTTTTTCTGAATTTCTACTCACTAAAACTAGTTGCCAGTTATTTTTAGTTAAGTTTTCAGCCAAAGCTTGAGCTAAGCCACCAGTTGCACCTGTGATTAATACTTTTTTCATATTTGCACCTTTTAAGCTCTTAAAAATATTAACTTGAGGTGAATCTAATTAAGATTAACTATGAATCTGATAGCCTAAAAATAATCCATAAGCTCCACCTAGCCATAATCCAGTTACAACTAAGAGAGAAATTAAATGTCCCCATCTCTTCTGGCTTGGATATTTACTGTGCGCATAGGAATCCCATACGCTAGCAAAAATCCAAATAAGGCCAGAATCGCCAGCACCTTTGGTACTTAAGAATGATGCATAGATCCAAAGTGCTGGAATGAACATAGCAAAGTTAATCAAAGCTGCGTTTTGATGTCTTAATGAATTAAGGATAGTAAACGTGGCATTGCTACTTAAATTTGAACTGATTGTTTGGCTAAGCAAAGTATTATTAACAAAAAGCCAAAAAACAGCTAAAAGAGTAATAGCAAATGGGTATAAGCAGCTGTTTAGAAACATAAAACTCCTTAATTAAATTTAACATTGCCTTTCATGACGGAAGAATGTCCTGGAAAGCTACAAACAAAAACATACGGCTCATTGGTATTAAATACGGTTGATTTAAATTTAACTGAGGTTGATTCACCACCGCCAATAACATTAGTCGCAACAACTACGCGGGCGTCTTTCGCTTTTACATAATTACTATTTAATCCTGCTGCTATTCCATCTTTTAAAACAGCATCCATATCAGGTTTTTTTGTGATTACAACATTATGTCCCATTACAGCCTTAGGCAGAGTACCATTAACTTTAAAATTAAGCGTGACTTCCTCACAAGATTTTTTAACTGTAATTTCCTTTGTGTTATAGGCCATAGCTGCTGTTGCTTCGATATTAATATCACATTCATCTGCATAGACTGAAGTTGCAAATAGCCCTACAAGAATAACTGACATTTTTTTCATGATTTTTCCTTAATTAGTATTGAAATAAAGTATTTTTACGACAAAAATTACTTATTTTAGTTCTTGAAAGTTAGATTTTAAAAAAACTGTCTATAGTTTTTATCACAATTAGTTCAATAATTATTACTTTCTAATAGTTTTTCTCTCAACAGATTTTTCTTAATGAATTTACTTAAAGTTAAAATTAAGTGAATTATTCTAAGAGTAAGCTAGTCTCAAAAATAAATCTGATTAATAGAATAATTAAAGTTACCTGTTTTTAATAAGTGGCCATAAAAAAATATTACTAATTTTTTTAAAATTTTAAAGGGATAGTTATGTTAATAAAATCAAGACAATTAGTTAAAGCATCACAGAAACTTAAAGCTCATAAAGCCTCCAAAAATACCCAACTAAAAGTATTAAAAACAACAGATGGTGATGTTTTCGTATGTAAACAGGGTGATATGGTATGTTGGCAAAGATATACATCTGCAATGACAGATTGTGTGTAAGGTTGTGAATAAAGTAGTAGTATTCATGTACTTTTATTTATATCTTAACGGAAACACTTAGTTTTAATTTTCATTACTGAGTAAAATTAATGAAAGTTTTACTACAGAAGCCCTTTTAGCATCCCTTGCTTTCTCTTTTATTTCATTCGCTGAAGCAGAGCTATAAACTGTTATTGATGATACAGATACAGTCACGATTGAGCATGCAAATGTCACGAAGAAATCTGATGTAAGTTTTACAGGGACATATAGAAAAATGGATAAAGCTTGTAATTTGATTAAACCTCTGATGATTTCAGTAGATTTTGGAACAAAATTTTATGAATAAAAGATATTCCAAAAGCAGGGTATGACGCTAGCGTTATTTCGTGTGGCATTGCAAATCCTGATCATAAGTTATTTGCGTATATCGAAAAGAATTTCAAGTAACACTTAAGGCTTTGTACCTATTTATTCTTACAGATAAGATACTAAGGAAAATATAAAGATTATTATTTATAGAGGATCAAATGAACCAATTTTATAAAAAACTAAGTGTATTAATAATACTTACATGCTTCATATATACCAATGCATTTGCATTAACCAAGAATGAATCAATTATTCCTCCGGAACTACAAAAAAAATTAGAAGAGGTTTATGGAAAAATTAAATCTGATTATGTAGATAATATTGATGATAAAAAATTGATGGAAGGAGCCATAAATGGTCTTGTAACCAATTTAGACCCTCACTCTTCTTATCTGGATATTGATGCTCAAAAAGATTTCACTGCTGCTACAAGTGGAGAATTTTCAGGTGTAGGTATTGATACCGGTATGGAAGATGGTTTAGTGAGAGTAGTTTCTCCTATTGAGGATTCTCCAGCATACAAAGCAGGTCTTAAAACAGGTGATCTTGTATTTGAAATTGATGGCAAAAATGTTAAAGGAATGACCTTGAGTGAGGCTATCAATAAAATTCGGGGTCCTAAAGGTACGACAGTTAAACTTTCAGTACTTCGTAAAAAAACAGCTGCGCCTTTATCTTTCAGCATTGTTCGAGAAACGATAAAAAATCCAAGTATCAAATTTAAATTATCAAATCAAGACTATCCATATTTAAGAATTACACAATTCCAAGAAAACACTGGGGTTGATTTGGCAAAAAATTTGAAGCTTATTACTGAACAGAATAAAGGGCCTTTAAAGGGATTGGTGATTGATTTGAGAAATAACCCAGGAGGTATGGTTTCCTCTGCGGTAGCAGTTGCAGCTGCTTTCTTAGAAAAGGACAAGCTAATTGTATATTCAGATGGTAAAACTAATAACGCAAAAATGAAATTATTTGCTAACCCATACAATTATGTTGAAGGTGGCGAAAAAAATGATTATTTAAAAGATATTTCAGAAGAATATAAAAAAATACCTATAGTTGTATTGGTTAATAATGGATCAGCTTCTGCTGCTGAAATTGTTGCAGGGGCCTTACAAGATCACAAGAGAGCTATAATTTTAGGTACCCAAACTTTTGGGAAAGGTACTATACAACAATTATTTCCTCTTAAAACAGGGTCAGCTATCAAAATAACAATAGCAAAATATTACACCCCTAGCGGAAAATCAATACAAGCAAAAGGCATTTTGCCTAACTACATTGCTGAAGATCCATCAGATATATCAGATACGCCAGTCGCTAAAACATTCGAATCGTCTTATAAGAATCATCTAGAAAATGAGAAAGAGAGCACTCTTCAGGAAACTTCTGCGAAAATTGTAAAGCTTTCCGAACAAAATAAAAAAATATTTTCAGATAAATCTTCATTTGAAACAGGGACAAAAGCTGATTATCAATATGTTCAAGCAATTCATCTTCTTCAAGGGAAAGCCTTAGATATTGAGAAGTAATAATTCCGAAAAAACTAAATATTTCTTAGAGTTTTTAGACTGTCATAGTCAAAAATCCCCGGATTCCAAATGTTTTAATTAAGGTGTCACTCATGTCTAACCAGAATGGTTTGGGGCCAAAGAATCAACTGCAGATCTTCTTCAATATATAAGTCTCTTGAACTAAAACAAAAAGCCCACAATATTGTGGGCTTTTTGTTATTTGAAATTACTTTGGCTGTTGCACTGTTCTTAAGTAGGGTTTAATTGTTTTAAATCCGCTTGGATATTTCTTTTGTGCTTCTTCATTGGAAACAGTTGGTGGAATAATCACGTCATCACCATTTTTCCAATTCACAGGTGTTGCAACCTGATGTTTAGCATTTAGTTGTATTGCGTCAAGTAACCTTAAGATTTCATCAAAGTTTCTTCCTGCACTCATTGGGTAGATAAGAATAGCTTTAATATTTTTATCTGGCCCAATAATAAAGACTGATCTAACGGTTGCATTATCTTGAGCTGTTCTTGAACCTCCACTCGCATTAGGGTGAATCATGTCGTAGAGTTTTGCTACCACTAAGTCATCATCCCCAATTAGCGGATAATTTACAGCGTAACCTTGAGTTTCCGTGATGTCACCAACCCATCTTTCGTGATCACTCACAGGATCAATACTTAATCCAATAGCTTTAGTATTTCGCTTATCAAATTCTGGCTTTAATTTCGCAACATAACCTAATTCAGTAGTACATACAGGAGTGAAATCTTTTGGGTGAGAAAAAAGAATAGCCCAGCCATTTCCAATCCATTCATGAAAATTGACGCTGCCTTCGGTAGTGTTTGCAGTAAAGTTTGGGGCTTCATCACCTATACGTATAGTCATAATCAAGTTCCTTTAGTAGTTCCTAACATTGAATATTAGCACTATGCGCGTCAATATAATTCTAAGAAAAGTAGATAAGCTTATACAAAATCTCTGGATTCCGGATATTTTGTAACTCACTCCTTTTTATGGAGTTATCCATTCAGAGGATGTTCCTATAAATTTCGCTCGGCGGTGACCTTTTTTTGAAAGCTCAAGCCAATCCACTTCTGATACATGGCCTTGCAAAACTGCAAAAAAGTTTGAATCATTGTCTTTCATTTTTTGGGATGAACTATCATTTAGTGCTGATCCTGGAGTGGAGTGAGACATATAGTCACGAGCTGAGGCAGATTGTTTGACCCGTTCCCATAAATTTTCCACGTAAGGACCTGAGGTTAAGACTGTCATAGTTACTTTGATACGGAGTTGCCAATTTAAACGTTTACTCCAAAAAAGAAAAAGTGCATGCGGGTCTTTTATAAGCTCACTGACTTTAGGACTGCGACTATCGGAGTATGCCTCGAGTTTTGCAGAAATCCTATCCACACGTCTTAAAATTACAGTCCTGGCATTTACTTGATGATCCATCCCAATCGAGGCGAGGGTAAATGCACGCCATTCATGATGGCGATCAACGCAAGCGCGGCCCAATTCTTTCCATAGGTGCTCATGAATATCTTGGAGCGAGGTGATCTCTGTATGCATCGTTTACCTTTTTATCATGAGATTCTAGGTTGTAATTCAAGAATTAAGATGTCGCTTCATTAATTTTGTTTTAAATTTATTATAACTTTCATTCCGCCAATTTTATTTAATTTGAACCAGTGAAAAAAAAGTTTTATGATAAGGAATATTCAAATAATAAGATTAATAGCATGGCAAGAAAGATAACTATTTTGATAGGCGTTATTGGAATTCTTTTGGCTGCTTATTTTAGGGCCAATTTTACTGCGGGAGATGATAGAGGTGCAGCGGGTCCCAGAACTTTCTTACAAGAAAAAGGTGACATGTGCACTGGAGTTGCAGAAAATGCAGTTGCGAATAGGGAGGCCATTGTGGAATTTCAAAAGTATGAAATTCTAAGCGATAAGATTCTTATTATGGAAAGATGTATGGACGAAAATGGGTTTGAGGTTCATTCTCAGTGGTCCAATCAAATGAAATCCGTGATACAAATAAAAGCTACAACCGAAAAAATTTCAGAAGAAGAAGCGGAAGAAACCTTACGAAGAAAGGCCATGTTTGATTTCTTTAGCAAAGAACAAAAAGTGACATACTGGCAAGCTAAGAAAAAATAAGCTTTTTTATAATTTTATATTATCAAAATATTCATTATTAAATCGCGCTCTAGGTAATTAGCTCGGCTGGCAGAGGAGCGGTCTCTTTCAACAGTTATATTTAATTAGAATTTAGTTGAGTTGCACGCACAGCCCAGTTGCCACGCAGGGCAAAATATAACCCACCAACCCAAAGACTAAAATGAAGGTAGTCGGTGGTAATAAACCGCCAAAGATTGTCTGGTTTTAGAACAGTCCAAATTATCCCGGTGATAACACAACACATCACAATACCGCTGAATCTAGTCAACATATCTCCCAATCCAGCCAACAAGGCATTGTCCCTTATTCGAGGCAGCGTAGTGAGGCCTCCTATCATCAATCCCACACCTGAGCCAATTTCACTGACAATCACCAATAACCATACTAAAGCTGGCATACCAAGGGCCATACCATCTGCGGCATGATAAGGTAATTTACTTAGTCCAGATGTGATAAACAGAGTAGCTAAAGGTACTCTTAATAAAATTGAACTCCAATAAAAGTCAGGTAGGATCTTCCAATAATTTTTTAATATACGACTCATGTTGCTCTCCTTAATTCTTATATTTTACGGACAATAACTTTTTTTAACATATTTTATAAGAGTTAATTTAACTTAGCGAGTTCAATTCAAAATCTCCGGATTCCGGATGTTTTCTAACACAACACACCGAATATAAAAAAACCACTGTGTTGAGTGCTTTTTTATATCAATCAAATCTTATTTCTCTAATCAGCTTCGCCTCATCCACACAGTCTTTTCATGAATTTACTTAGTCAATATTAAGTGAACTAATCCTATAGAGTTTTGCTCATAAATGTAGATTCATTTAACAAGTAAGTTGCGTGTTACTGGTAAATTAATTAACTAGACATTATTAATTTTATTTAAAATTTAGAGGGGAAATATATGCCTTCAAAAACAAGGCAACAAGTTAAAGCGTCTCAAAAGCTTAAAACACTTAAAGCTCCTGAAGACTCTGAACTAAAAGTGTTAAGAACGTCGGATGGTGATGTTTTCGTATGTAAACAGGGTGATACGGTATGTTGGCAAAGATATACATCCGCAATGACTGATTGTGTGTAATATGGCGATTAAATTAGTGGCACCCCGTGTTGAACTCTATTCAACACAGACAAATACCCCAAAATACTTGTCTCTGGGTTGTAAGCTCAGCTGTTAGAGCGGTAGACTTTTCAGTACTTAAAAAGTAAAGGGTCTGTGACGTGAATATGACAATTTTTAAAAATAAATTAATATTTTAGCGAACGTAAGTTGCATAGTTAGCTCCAAGTGTTGTCTTCTGAAGTTGCAATGTTGCTACTTCAGTGAAAGACTTTATTTTTTGGAGTAAATTAATGAAACGTACTTTAGTATCAATTCTCGTAGGTTCAATCTTCGCTATTTCATCTCTAACAGCTTTTGCTGCTAAGGATATTGTAGACACTGCTGTTGCAGCTGGTAATTTTAAAACATTAGTCGTAGCGCTAAAAGCTGCTGATTTAGTAAATACTTTAAAGGGTAAAGGCCCATATACTGTTTTTGCACCAACAGATGAAGCATTTGCAAAAATACCAAAAGCTGACTTAGATGCATTATTAGCTAACAAAGAAAAGTTATCAGCAGTATTAACTTACCATGTTGTGCCAAGTAAGGTCATGGCTAAGGATGTAAAAACTGGTGATGTGGCAACAGTGAATGGCAAAACAATCAAAATTTCAACTGCTAATGGTGTTGTAGTTAATATGTCAAAGGTTACGGCAACGGATATTGATGCCTCTAACGGTGTGATCCACGTTATTGACTCCGTTTTAATGCCTAAATAATAATTGACTTTGTAATCGAAAAAATTAATTAGTAATACCCTAATAGGGCATGAAGTTAAGTGCCCTATTTTATTTTTATGCAGGAAATTTCAAAACACTATATTTAAATTTTTTTAAAAGGAATCACATGCACGATATTATTGACACCGCAGTTGCGGCAGGTAAATTTAATACCCTAGCAGCAGCAGTAACAGCAGCGGGTTTAGTAGATACATTAAAGGGTTCAGGTCCGTTTACAGTTTTTGCACCTACGGATGAGGCATTTGCAAATCTCCCCGCTGGCACTGTTGAAGCACTATTAGCAGATATTCCAAAATTAACAGCTATCCTAACTTATCACGTAGTTGCTGGTAAAGTAATGGCGAGTGATGTTGTTAGCTTAAATGGTAAAAGTGCAACAACTGTTAATGGGGCTGATATAGCAATTAGTACTGATGGTGGCGTTAAGCTTAATGGTTCTGCAAATGTAATCACAACAGATATTGAATGTACAAATGGCGTGATACATGTAATTGATGCAGTAATTTTACCAGCCTAATTTCTAAGTTAATAGAATTAAAAAAGCCCAGCAATTTTGTTGGGCTTTTTTTTACACACCCCTATTCCACCCCTGCCAAAAACACATAGCCTAAACATCTTAAAGAGACATATTCAATCAAATTGTTGTTTATCGTTGACATCCCTACAATATAGGCATAGGCTAACTTTCTAAAGGTCAAAAAATATTCAATATTTTGCACATTTAGACTTGTTTAAATTACCGGAGTAAGTATTATGAAAAAAATATTAGCTTTTGTTTTTTTACTTTCTTTCTTGAGCGTTCCTCTTTTTGCGGAAGAAGATTTAGGCTTTAAACCGTTTCATCCCACAGATGCCTTGTTGATTGGTGGTAATGGTCCATTTAATCAAGGTGCTGAATATGGAAATGATGTTAAAGCAGAAGCAGATTTTAAACCATTTCACCCTACAGATGCATTATTGATTGGGGGTAATGGTCCATTTAATCAAGGTGCTGAATATAGTGGTCAGTAATATTAAGTTTTAATCATATAGATGCTCACCTAAGCCACTTTAGAGTGGCTTTCTTTTTATCTTCATCAAATGCCAACACTTAAAATCTCAGAATTCTGAATATTTTATATATGACAAAAAAAGTCGTTTTAAACGACTTTTAGAAACTGAGTTAAAAGTTTCAACGACACTCAATAAACACTACTACTCTTATGGTTTTAAAAACTTCAAAAATAGGTGGAATATCACATTATTAAGAGTAGGCTATAGCTATCATGAAATTAAAAAATATAGATATGCTTAAAATTAAGCAATCGCAGAATAATAGAATACTTTACGAATTTACAAGCTGTAACTGGGATGGCGGTATTGTCGAAACTTTTTTTGATGAAATCATAAAATTACATCGATGTCCTAATTGCTCTAATTATGAATTAAAGAAAATTTTCTTATGACTGTGGTCCATATAAAAATTAAACGTCCCATTTTAAGACTCGCTTCAAAGAATACTGGACGTACTTCATCAGTCCTCAAGAGCCAGGATTGGCATAAGCCGAAAGTGACGGCAGAAATAACGTGTCAGGGTGTCTCTCCTACCCATGTATCAAACTTAAAGTAATTCGTGGAACCTAAATTCTGGATTGATTACCCGCAAGAACATATTGAAGGCGAAATGTATAAGTATCGATGCAGTTATTGCAAAATTGAAACAACAGCCATTAACGGGCTCATTGAAAATCACGAAGAAGATTGCACTTTTAGAATAGAACAAGAAAAAACTTATAGGCAAACCATATCGCAGAAGTCACATATTGATGTGAATCAAATTCGAGGGGCAGACGAAACTGATTAGCCCACAAATACTGTGAAATATCACTTTCTGGGGGATTAGCTCAGCTGGTCAAGCAGCGGACTCGCAGATCAGTTAAATATCAAGAGATCTCACCTTGTAAGAACCAGGCAGTGGCAGAGGTAGAAGTTTTTTGGAAGTAATTTCTGACAGCACACCTAAGCACACCAAGTGTCAAAAGTTTTGACGGTGATCTCTAAGTTAAGATCGAGCTAAAACTGAAGGATGAATGCCAAACCTTTTTTTGAAGTTCACAGAGAATCTTCCTAAATGCCTAAATCCTACTTCTGTAGCAATGTGAGTAGTTTTCTTTGATTGTTTATGCTGCTTAATCAATTCGTGAGCCTTTAACAATCTTTGCTCTTCAATATATTCAAATGGACTTTTATTTAAGTGTTTCTTAAATATCAACTGTAAAGATCGTTCAGAGTATTTAGTATGGTGCTTTAGATCTAGCATCGAAATTTTAAGATGCAGATTGGCTTTAACAAAATCACAGGCGTTTTGTAGTGCAGGGTGCTTATTGTCCATATTTCATCAATCGATAAGGTAAGTTGATCCAAAATTTAATAACTTCATCCATTAAACTAATAGTGCCTTGAGTCAAACTCTGGAGATTATTTAGATAAAAATCAGTTTTTGAGATGGCTAGCAGTAAATACCCTAGAAAAATAAAGATGGTTATATAAGCGATAGCATGAATTGAATTTTTTAATATAGATTTAAAAAAAGGTTTTGATCGTGTGCTTATCTTAAAATTGCGATAGGTAAAATTATGTTTAATATAATGCCCTGTGAGATACAAAGGAAATGCTACGATCACAGATTTTGCTTCAGAAAAATACTCAAGTCCAAATAGTATTGCAATGATTGCGCTTAAGATAATAGATAGATTGCTTAATCTCTGCATAATCTATTCCTTCTTCAGTAAGCTAGGGATGGGATCGACTTCATTAAAATTGAAGATGACATCCTCATTTTTTAATCCAAGCGCTAATATGTATTTTTTTAAGCTGGCGTATTTAAGAGATTTAGATGGGAAATATTGAGCGCTATTTTCTTCGATAGAAATGATTTGACGTTCAGCCAAACATAAATCAACAGCAATACTTTGCGCTGATACTTTTTTGCTTAGGCGTGTAGCTTTTAATAGCTCAAAGTTATATTCAAAATTAACCATACATGTTTCAAGTAAAAAAAGCCCTCTTTTACGAGGGCAAATATTCTTTGGGGAACGATCCTACAATACCTATTGATTGTGAAACTATGATGAAATATTTATGATGGGGGATAGTGACAAAAATCTCCGGATTTCGGATGTTTTATAGCACACCTAAGCACACTACACATAGAATACCCCCATTGCTGCGGCTTCACTTGAACTTGCAGGCATATTTTTGATTTCCTTCCTCAGCAGAACCTGGGTGCGGAGTTCTCCAACCTACCGCCTCAATTTCTTTCGCTGAAACACTAAAACTTTGACCTGTTGCCATAGGGCCAGCATATAAAGTTACAGCAAGATATCTTTGTTTCAATGGGGTTTTGCAGGTTGCTTCAATATAACTTTTACCTGAAAAAATCCCATCAGCAGGTTTTAAGTAATCCTGTATTGTCCAGTAATACACCTTACCATTATTATTTTTTATCTTTGCGGTATCCATATAAAATGTATTCCCAGATACGGATTTGTTTATCTCAATCCATTCTGCAAAAGACCGTGATGAAGCAAGACTCAAAAAGATAAAAATTAAAAAGGCTAATAATCTATTCATTAATCTACTATATAAAAATTCATTTTATGTTGGCAAGTAAAATCTCCGGATTCCGGATGTTTTATAACACACCCCTATTCCACCCCTGCCAAAATCCCCTAGCCTGAACCTTCTGTCTAGCAGACAAATACTGTAAAATATCACTATCTGGGGGATTAGCTCAGCTGGTCAAGCAGCTAAGACTCAACTTAATAAGATACCAAATGTCAGATTGTTGCGAAAATAAAAGCTGTGCTGTTGATGCCTTAAAAGTAAATCAATCAAAAACATTAAAAATCGTTTTAGCGATTAACGTGTTCTTGTTCTTGATTGTTTTTAGTTCTGGTTGGATGTCACATTCAACAGGCTTGATGTCAGAAAGCTTAGATGATTTAGGTGATGCGATTACTTATGCTTTAAGTTTATTTGTCATCTACAAGAGCAATCAAGCTAAAGCTAAAGTGGCTTTGTTTAAAGGACTATTAATATTAGTCGGTGCGTTATTCGTTTTATTTCAGGTTATCCAACATATTATCAATCACACGATTCCTATATTTGAAGTCATGAGCATTGTAGGTTTCATAGCTTTACTTGGTAACGCTGCCTGCTTATTTTTACTGACTAAACATAAAGATCAAGATATCAATATGTCTTCAGTATGGGAATGCTCAAGAAATGATATTAGGAATAATGTTGCAGTCATTATTGCGTCAGGTTTGGTTTGGTATACAAATAATGGTTGGGCAGATACTTTAGTAGGGTTAGTGCTTTCCGTCTTTTTACTTAAATCGTCTTATCGGGTCATTACCTCCGCAATTAAGGAGATTTGATAGCAAAATCTCCGGATTCCGGATATTTCGAATGTCCTTCGTCAAAACTTTTGACGCCTAGAACCCAGTCGTGTAATTAAAATAACAACTCTAATGAGTAACAACTTAAAAACTACTTGAAATGCATTAAATTAAGGCGTAGTGTAAAAGTGTACTTTAAAAATGCAGCTTATTTAACTATTGAAGAGCGCTAAAACAATCGGTGTGCATTCTGATTTACTCTTCTTTTTAAAATTGGAAAAACCGATTCGGCGACTTATAATAAAAGTGCATCATTTTGACTAAACTGCCTGTAATAATTACAGCAACTTATAACACCTTTCTAGGTGTTTTTTTATTTACCCTCATCTTTTTCAAACCGCAAACTCTGCTTGCCCCCTGAATCATTTAGAGCCAATTTTTTAATTTTTCTTCATGAATTTACTTAGCCAATATTAAGTGAACTAATCCTATAGAGTTTTGCTCATAAAAGTAGATTCATTTAACAAGTAAAGTTGCGTGTTACTGGTAAATTAATAAACTAGACATTATTAATTTTCTTTAAAATTTAAAGGGGATAGTTATGCTTACAAAATCAAGACAATTAGTTAAAGCATCGCGGAAACTTAAAACACATAAAGCTTCTAAAAATACTCAACTCAAAGTTTTAAAAACTACAGACGGTGATGTTTTCGTATGTAAACAGGGTGATACGGTATGTTGGCAAAGATATACATCCGCAATGACTGATTGCGTTTAATTACTTGTGAGTAAACTATGAAAAATAAGAATAAAAATGAAGTATTTGAGTGGTTTGTGCATTCTTGGAAATGTTCCTGCCCTATTTGCTCAGCGAAGATTTATTAATACCCTCATAAAATAATTCTCCGAATTCGGATTTTTTGCAATACACCCCTATTCCAAAGCTTTTATTCCCCTGATAGACTTAAAGAATGCTTGAATTCATTCTTGACCCAAATACAATCATTGCTTTTTTAACACTTACAGCACTTGAAATTGTTTTGGGCATTGACAACATTATCTTCATTAGCGTTCTTGCCAATCGTCTACCATTAGAAATACGCGAATCGGTCCGTCGATTTGGTCTATTATTCGCATTAATTACACGCGTTTTATTACTGCTGAGTTTATCGTGGGTAATGGGCTTAACAGAACCGCTTTTTGCTTTTTACAACCAAGAAATTAGTGGTAGAGATTTAATCTTGCTCTTTGGGGGCTTATTTCTTTTATGGAAAGCCAGTAAGGAAATTTATCTTGAGGTTGAAGCAGAAGAAGAAACTACCAAGGAAATCAACACCTCAAATCTCAAGTCAAAATCTATTCAGAAGATTTTTTGGGGTGCTATCGTCCAAATTGGGATTCTAGATATAGTTTTCTCACTAGATAGTGTCATTACTGCAGTTGGCTTAGTTGATGAAATTTCAATCATGATTGCTGCTGTTTTAGCGTCTGTCTTTTTTATGCTTTGGGCTGCCAAATCTATTGGTGATTTTGTGCATCGCCATCCATCGATTAAAGTCTTGGCGCTGTCTTTCTTGATGATTGTTGGTTTTGTTTTAATTGCTGAAAGTCTTGATGTTCATATTCCAAAAGGATATGTTTATTTTGCAATGGCTTTTTCTCTTGCGGTAGAAGTTCTAAACATTCGTGCTCGCAACAAAAAAGAAAAAGTATAAACAACCAAAATCTCCGGATTCCGGATGTTTTTTAACACCCCCCTATTCCACCCCCGCTACTTTTGACCCACCCAAGCCCTCTTCAACGCCCACAAATACTGTAAAATATCACTTTCTGGGGGATTAGCTCAGCTGGTAGAGCAGCGGACTCGCAGATCAGTTAAATATCAAGAGATCTCACCCTAGATGACCCAGGCAGTGGCAGTCCAAGAAGTTTTTTTGGAAGTAATTTCTGCAAGCACACCTAAGCACACCTCTTAATAATTAAATTTAATTTGTACATAACCGGTTCTTTGTGGATAAGGATGAGAAACATACGCTTGATCATTAAAAATATTATCTACTCCCAATGATGCTGCCCACCTATCTTTGAATTTATAGTTTGCTTTGACATCAACGAATAAGAATTGGCTAGCCGCTTTGTAAGTCTCTGGATTCGTATCACTATTATCTAAATTAATATATTGTCTTCCACTATAGCGAGTCGCTAAACTCAAAGTCAAATTATTATCAACGTGATAAGTTGCGACAGCTTTATAAAGTTGCTTGGGAAGTCTCGGGGCATTTTTACCTATATTTGTAGGCGTTAATGAATCTTGTAAAACTTTTCCATCAGTTAAGGTTGCATTGGCATTCAAATCAAGTCCGGAAATAAAAACATTTTGCCATTGAGTTGATAGCTCAGCCCCATATGTTCTTATATGATCCACATTTTGAATATAAGTACACTGTTGAGTTGCACCCACTGATGGACAATTTGTGTTTACATTCACTGTAGTTGTTTGAGAAAGTAGTGCATCATATTTATGTTCATTAAAAAAGCTCACTCTTACTAAGCCATTCAAAAATCTTCTTTCAGCAGTAAGTTCTGCAGAGAATATTTCCTCGGGCTTTAAATTAGGGTTATTTTGAATGGCATTATTACCAGTTGTTGAAGTTAATTGTTGATAAAGCTCATTTACTGTAGGAAATCTGTAGGCTTTACCAAAAGCAGCTCTAAATCCCCATGCTGGAACTGGTTCGTAATTCAAAGATGCTTTAGGCGAAAATTTTGCATCCGATTTGTCTGAATAATTAGTTAAAATTGGAGTACTTGCACTATTGTAATTTGACCCTTCATAAGCCTTCCAATACTCTTCGCGACCCCCTAAAGTTAGAGACCATAGCGGGGAAAGCTGCCATTTATCTTGAATATAAAGAGCTTGCGTTTGTGTATTCCCAGTTGAGGCTGTGTTTAATACTCCTTTTTGATTTACCGTCCAATCACTAGTGAAATTTGTTGTAGTTCTTAATTGATAGACATCGATATGATAACCAATATCAATCGTATGATCTTTTGGTCTAAATGTTCCTCTTGCATCAAGTATTGTCCAGCCCGTTCCATTTTGATCTGTCAGTTTACCTACGGTAGTTTGCGTATAAGGATTAACTTGGCCAGCGGTAGCTAAATCTGAACTATTACTTAAGTCTTTACTATAGTTGTAATTTGAAAGTGTAAACTGCCAATCATAAAAGCCCTTTGCATCAGATTTAAAATCAAGCGCTTGCATAATATGCAACGCTTCTGCCTTTGCAGGGTTCATTGCTCCAACTGTATATTTCTTGTTATTAAAATTTACATCGCCATAATAAATAGAGTTGCCGTTTAAATCTTTTATATAGCTTTGCACATCTGTTTTGCTATCAAGATCCCAAATCCCGATCGTATAATTTAGTTTAGTTTGATTAGCTAGGTCATAAGTAGCTTTGAATTTAATATTTGTTTGAGTTGAGTCGGTTATATTCGTGGCACCAAATACCACCCTATTTGTATTCTTTTCACTAATATCTTGATACGCCCCTGTAATTAAACTCTCTGTGCCAGCAGCGGTAGTAGAACGATTTAAGACGGAAAAATCTAAGGGCTGACCTCTGTTCTCTAGGCGATTAACGCCAAACCAAAAACTTAAATCATTTATCTTGTTTCCAAATGAAGCTGTTTCATGGTTCCCAATTGAAGTTTGATTGGTGCCATAAAGTTTAAAATTCTGATGAAATCCTTGAGCGCTAACATGACTTTCAAATTTCGCTGGCATACGAGTGTTGATATTTATTACGCCACCTAATGAATTACCTGCATAGATAGATGAAAAAGGCCCATACATCATGCTTATATTTTGAATTTCTTCAGGGCTAACCATTCCCCAGCGAGGTGGAAAGGAAAATGAATTGCCTAATAAATTAGATAAAAGTATGCCGTCCATATAAAGCATACTTTGAGCACTAGATATTGAACCAATCGTTCTCGATGCAATAATTCCGTTCAGGTCACCAATCGATCTTTCGCGCACCTGAATACTTGGTAAGTATTTTAATGTTTGAGCAGGCGTTGCAGCATTAATACTTTCTTCAATTTGCTTTTTGTCATAAGTTTCAACCGTAGCAGGAAATTTAATGATGCGGCTATCTATAAAAGAATCTTTTACTGTAATAGTGCCGGACACTAAATCAGAAGGCTCTTCAGACAATGCTGACTCTATAAAAAATAAGTATAAAATGGCAGGAATAATCCTCTTTAAAATCATTTAATCAATCTCGAAAAATAGATAAAAGTTGTGCAAATTTATGCACAAGTAATGCATTAATAGATAGATTAAATAACTGGTGGGGCTTGAGGAGGGTGGGAGGATCTAAAGTAAGATTGAAGTATTGGAGATTCGTAATCTAGAAAAAATTTCGCAGAGGTAGGAATTACCGCTGAACCCAATTGCGTGTTTATTGGAAGTAAATAAGTCTTATCTGAAGAGATGGAACAATAAATACAATGGTCATGTTTGATATTTATAGGACTTTTATCCGGACTATGATTTTGCGTCGAAACAAATTTAAAGCCTTGAGAAGTACAAATCACCTCTAAATTCTGAAGGTTATTTTGTGATTCAACTGCGTGTGAAATTAATGGCATAAAGGATGTTAAAAGCATTGTGAAGATTGCAATCCAACTTCCTATTTTTTTATATGCACTTTTCATAGTTCCAACAGTATATCAAAAAATAAGTTATTGCTCTTCTGAAAAGCACTCTTCGAGCCATTTGTCAGCATCATTATGGTACCCGCATCCCATAAAATCTCCTGATTCCGGATATTTCTAACACACCCCTATTTCACCCCTGCCAAAATCCCCGAGCCCACCCCCTCTACAACCTAGACAAATACTGTAAAATATCTCATTCTGGGGGATTAGCTCAAAAGGTCAAGCAGCGGACTCGCAGTATCAGTTAAATATCAAGAGATCTCACCCTAGATGACCCAGGCAGTGGCAGAGATAGAAGTTTTTTTTCGATTAAAATCACCTAGCACACCAAAGCACACCAGACATAAAAAAAGCCACAGTTGAATGTGGCTTTTAAAATCTTATTTCTTTTTGCTATAAAACAAATATCTTAAATTGAAAATTAGATTACTTTTAACTAGGTTTTTAAATTTCTAACGGAAGTGAGTTCCCAGTCCCAAATACCTTTCCTTTTAAAAACAAATGAAAATTGAATTTCATTTTTTTCGTCTTTGGCATCTAAAACAAAATAATCTATTCCGTCATATCCCATAGATATGTTAGATTTTTTTTCGCTACTACTTGTGGCTGTTTTTTTGTTACTTTCATTAATTTTTGGTTTTTTGCCTTCCATCATCATTACAAGGCTTTCTGGTGTCACAAAACTATCCACTAAAGGATCGATAATAGCGGAAGCAAAAGCAATGCTAAATGCCTTCCCGAGACCATCCTTATCTGAATCTTTCATCATTTCTTTATTGATAGCCGCTTTAAAGATATTTTTGAAGCTTTCTCGTAATGATGGGTAATTCACATGAGATGAAAATTTGGTTGCATCATTATTTTCAATTGCTTTTTTCATGGTGTAGATGGTTAGGTAGGGCGTGGCATAAAGCCAAGATCCAATTAGGATTAAACTAATTGTTATATAGAGTTTTTGATTTTTTGACATGACTTATTCTAAATTCTAAACCATTACTTTGTCTATAGCTTACAGAAAAAAACTTTTGAAACCCTCTTACTGATTGCTAGTTTTTTCATTTCTATACTATTTTTGTATGGCTAAACAATGATTCTTAATATCGCTAGTTTTAATACTATAGCAATAACTTTTCTGATTCTTGATTTGTGCCAAACATAAGTTTTTTGAGTCAGGCTCATGAATTGAATAACAATAGGTATCTTGTTTTTTTACAAGGGCAAGACAGAAATTTTTTTGGTCAGAGCTTTTGATTGAGTAGCAATGTGAATCATTCGCAGCATTACTTGTTGCTATCGAATAAAGATACAAAAATAAAGCGAAATATCTCATAGGTAAGACAACTATACTCTGTGAATTAATTTGTGCAACTCTCCCACTTCCTAGTATCAGTTAAATATCAAGAGATCTCACCCTGCAAGATCCTAACAGTGGCAGACGTAGAAGTTTTTTGAAATTAAAATCAGCCTGCACACCTAAGCACACCGGACATAAAAAAAGCCACTACTAAGAGTGGCTTTTTATGAAACAAATAAAGTAATAGCTTAATTAATGTAATTGAAAAAAACTAAGCACCTACAGCCTAAATCTTTAAAAGTAAGCTGGTTATATTTATAAAGCTGGGTAAGCATAAGCTGAAATTACATCAGACACAGGCGAAGGATCAACAAGGCTAGTTAAAGACGCAAGATCTCTAACCAAAGTTAACATAGTTACCTCATCTAAATTTTGTTGAGAATCTAAAAATAACTGTAATGAAGCATTGCCCGCGGCAAAAGTAAAATTTGCAGCCTTAATTTGTCTCTTAACTTCAGGTGAAAGAAAATTTTTATACTCAGCCTTTAGGTCCGCAAGAGTATTAGTTACAGGCTTTGTTACATCGTTTAATTCTTTCAACTTACCTTCTAGCGACTTAAAGAATTTGCCCATTATTGAAGCAGCTTTTTCTCCCTCTTCGATTCTTGTAGCATCTTTAATAGCAACTTTCGCCGCCCCCGAGCCTCCCATTGTTACACCAAAAGCGATCAACTCAGCTACTGCCTGAACCTGGCTTTCGGTTACGCTTGCGCACACAGACTCATTAATAGCTACGCCCATTCCGCAAGAATGATAACCCGCAGGTGCTGTCCCCCAACATACTGGACCTTTACCTGTGAAGCCAGCTCTGCAGGATTTATAGCAAAGGCCAGCATCCATTTCTTTGCCGCCATCACATATTAATTTAGCAGCATGACCTCCACCGCGACCATAGCTGCCACTTGAATCTGCATGACATACCGGTCCAACACCATGGAATCCGCCTCTGCAGGGGACATAACACATGCCATCTTCCATGTGTTTACCATCCCGACAGACTTGTTTAAATTTAACAAGGTGAGGAATTGAACCCGCGCCCCTTCCATAACTAGCCTGATTGAGCCAGCAAACTGGACCAACGCCGTGATATCCATCTCTACATGAGTTGTAACATAAGCCACCGTTCATTTCTGAACCGCCGTCACACTTCAGAGGTGCGGCCTGACCAGCACCACGACCATAGTTTTTACCATTCCAGAAATAATCGCCTTTGCTATTATCTGCCAAAGCGTTGAAGTTAAATCCTAAGAGAAGGGTTAAACACAGAAAGAGTTTTGATAATTTCATCATAATGATACCCTCCAAGAAAATTTTTTAATAACAAAAATACTTTCTTATATTATTATTCTTAGTAAATATTACAGAATTAAGTAAAAATCAAAACAATTTTTAAAAAGTAATTTAAAGCTCTTAACCATGTCAAAAAGTAAAAATTTATTTCTAATAGGTATTTTTTCTATAGTGCTAAATGGCTGCTCCACTATCCAAACACCAAAACCCCAAATTAATAAAATCGGGGAAGATATCACTACAGTAAGTACAACAGCAGAAACAAGTGCTACGACATTTAAACAAAAAAATAGTCTCAAGCAAATGTGTGCTGCACCATCTCCTGACGCCACATTTAATTCATCAGATTCAGATTCATTAAGTATTGCGCTTGTTAATAATTCTAAAAATTCCTCGGATGGAGCGGGAGCGTCTATGGCTGAGGGAGGTAACGAGATGAACGGAAGATCACCGGCAGTTCTTATTACTAGGGAGCTTTTCTACAGGCTTTGTGAAACATACACAAACTTTAACTTAACTAAGGAAGAGGCTCTGCCACTTTTTCAAAAAGTTTTAGATCTTGTTGGTCAAGGCTGGACTGCTGAAGCTGCAAAAACAGCAGTCTCTATTGGTCCAGTGAGTAATACGCCGCAATCAGTAGTAGCGACACCAGTAATAACGCCTAATCCTGCTTCTACCTCCTCGACTTCCACTACAACCCCAACAGCTACTCCCAGCCCTTAGCCTCATAATACAAACATAAATTTAATAAGATTATCTGTTTTTAAAAGGAAATTAGATAATTAAAAAATTTCAAAAACTCATTCTTATTCTTTTACTTGGATCAATTTATCCAAGTTTTGCGCTAGAAATTTCTAGAAGCGATATCCTATTAAATATCGCCACGCAATGCATAAATCCCAAAACTCAAGATTATTGCAATCAATGTGTATCTCCTAGAATTGATAGTAGCTGTGGAAATCCTCGAGACTGCAAAAATACTACTGAGGTTTGGTCTGAAAATGAACAATTTGTTGCTATACGAGACATCAAAATGTGTGGTTGTTCTAACGACTTTATTCACGGTTTGGCAATGCCCAGATCAGAGGTAACAGGGATTGAAGATATAAGGCGACGAGAAGAAATCTGGCAATTTGCGTGGGATACCTCTAAAAAAATTATTGAGGCTGATTTAATAGCTTTAGCAGTAAATCCAAAATCTCGCCGCAGTCAAAATCAGCTGCATGTTCATTTGGTTCGAATTGATCCCAAAGTAAAAAATAAACTTAATGCATATATTTTTACATATGTAAAAAATTTGGAGTATGTTTGGGAAACTGCCGAAAAATTAGCAGCAAAAAACTCTTTAATTGACTATGGCATTTTAGTAACTCAAGCCACCTCGAATCAATTTACAGTTTTAATTACCCCAAATAGTCCAGAAAATGAATTTACAATTTGGAAGTGTAATTAAGCTCTCTAGCACGCCTAAGCACACCGAGCGTTAAAAGTTTTGACGCTAATTACCTTGATCGATGAATAACAATTTGAGCATAAGGTGGTTTAATTTTTGCTTTTTGAAATGCTAGTTTCATTAAGCGTAAATATTCACGTTTAATATTTGAATGCTCCATAGCTTGTGTCTTAATTCTAGCTTTAATTACCAGATTAGATTCATTAAGACGATCTATACCAGAAATCTCAATATCAGATAGCACTATAGTTTTGTATGTTAGAGATTTTCTTAGTTTTTCGCTTGCCTCTTGCATAAGCTTAATTGCTTTATCGAGATTAACTTCATAACCTAAAGTAATATCAAATGTTGCATATGAAAAATCTCGGCCCATATTGGTGACAATACGAATTTGTCCATTAGGAATAAAGTGCACAAATCCATCGTAATCCCTGAGTCTTACATAGCGGAGTGTAATTTCCTCCACTGTGCCTTCGTAACCTTCAACTTTTATCGTATCACCTTGTCTTATTTGATCTTCGATCAGAATAAATAAACCACCTACATAATCTTTAACTAAAGACTGTGCGCCAAATCCAATCGCTATACCAACAATACCTGCAGCACCTAAGATTGGAGCGATATTAATCTTCAATTCACTTAAGATCAGCATAAAAGCGATTAAGTAAACGGTAACAGATGCGATATATCTAAAAACTCGGCTTAGAGTATTTACCCTTGTTGCAGCATCGCGTCCTGAGGAATTCTTGGCTATCTCATAACTAAACAAGTTAATTGCGCGACGAATAAGGTTAGTTAAAATAAGAGCGATCACAATAATAGCTGTGATCTTAAAGAGTGAAGTCATAGAAGTGCCCAAGCGATGAGCTAGTATTTCTATGCTATCTAAGAACTGTAATTCCATTTAATCATTATAAAATAAAAACAAGATGACTTAATTCATTTAATTATGAATATCATAATGCGCATTCATGAGCTCTTCACTTAAATTAAGATGAATCACGTCCTGAATAGCTACCCAATCATCACTATAATTTTTTTGAATGTATTTCTGAAAACCTGATAGATCAAACCAAAGCTCAATCATAAGATCTGCACTTTTTTGAGAGAAATGTTTCTTATGCTCAAGTCCACTAAAACATTTTTCTAACAAATCTTTTGAGTAGGCTTCATCGATTTCTTTCATCAATTTCTTTGAAGCCTTGAACTCAGATAACTCGCCCTCTAACTCTCGCATGAAGTATTTATTTTTATGCTTGATTAGAAGTTTGGCTAAAGACTCCACTTAGAAGTAAAAAGCCATTTCATTTAATCCGTAATCATCTTCGGATTTTGACTCTTGGTGGAAGATATGATGTGCATTCAATAACTCATCTCTTAAGTTAAAGAAAATAATATCTTGTATGGCTGACCAGTCTTTTGGATAGTTGTCATACAGGTAATCATCTAGATTAGAAACCGCTACCCACTCTTCCATCATTTCAACAATCATATATGGTGTAGGTTGTTTAATCTTCTCGAGATCTTTAAAGCTTGGATCTAAAAAATCAAGCGTATATACATCATCGATTTCTTGAATCAGTTTTGGTGATATTGGGAAATGATCTAATTCCTGACGGATCACATTATTAAAGAATTTTAGTTTGGAATTGAGTAGTATTTCAGCAAGGGTTGTCATAGGTAGGAGCCTTTAAAGTTAATTAGTCAGCAATACCTATATTAGTAATGAATTGTGATGTTTTAGAGAAGGAATTATGAAGTCTTGATTACGGGGCTAAAAAGCTCTTTAGAATTATGACAAAGGATTAATATTCGTTTGAATACCTATATCCACAAAATCTGTGGATAAGTCTGTGTGTAAATTTTTGATAACTATAAAACCACTATGATTTATATGGGAAATTGTCATTCGATTAATTTTTAAGCAATCTACGTAACAAGTCTTGCCATGCTTTTCTTAGATAAATGGCTTTATTTCTATAAGTGCCTTTTTTAATCTTATGCTTTTCTTTTGAGAGCAATGGAGAAGTCACTGCAGGGAGATTCAATGGAACCACTTCATCTTCCCTATTTATTATCACCAGGTTTAAGTCTAAATGAAGTGCCAAGGCATATTTTTTGACAGCTGCAAACTTTATAGATTCTGCCGGAAAGTATTTAAAGCTATTCTCTTCAATGGATTCAATTTGATTTACAGACAAACATAGCTGATGAGCTATTTTAAGCTTGCTCATGTGTTTATCTTCACGCGTCCTTTTGAGAAGCGCAAAATCATATTGAAAGTTTTTCATTAAAATTAAGGCATAACCCCTTTAAAAATTCAGGGCCTATTAAATGCTAACCTTTAGGAAGGTTATGTTAAGGCGTATTACGAAATCTAACTCTATTAAACACGATGAATATAAAACTTTTATGACAAAGATGAATACCTCTACTAATAAATTTGAAATGCTTCTATGTAATAAATATTTAACTCAAAGATAACATCTACTTCATATTGAATGTTTAGACTCGTACTATCTAAAATTAAAGGGCGTACGATCATTATGAAAATGAAAAGAAAGAAACTAAAAAGAATCAATTTAATATTGATTGGGGTAACGCTTTTAGCTATTGGAACAGCCGTATATTTTTACATAAAAATGCTTGATTCCCACTTTGAGTTAGAACACAGTCTTCGATTAGAGAACCTAGCTGTGATTGCATTGAATAATGGGGATAAGTTACTTGCTTGCAAGGCTCTTGGTGAGGCAAGGAATGCTTTAGATGAAGCGGACTTTCATGCTAAAGATCTTACAGGGATGATTCAAGCGTCTGAAAGTGAAGTTTGTATAAAAATAAACCGTATGAAAATAAAACCTAATTAACTTTTTGTCATATTTATTTAACAGTGTTTGTTTAAAGTGAGCCTGTAGTTTCTCCTAAAAGAACTACTGCAAATTGCGTTTTAGTCTACCGCCCATTTGATTGAGTCTGATTAAATGGGTTTTTTATTGCCCCAAATAATAATTTTTCTATCTTTTTGAATAATTCCAGAGTGAATTAGTCTTCTGTCCAATTATGAAAATCAAAATGTGGATCAATCTTTTCAATATAATGCTCGGTATTTTTTCTATATTCGCAACTAGGCAGATGACGATCTAATTTATTGCTAATTTCAGTATCAATGCCACAAAAAGAACATTTAGCATTAGGGATGTTTGTATTTGATATGGGTTTGCTCATTTAAATACTCCTTTAAGTTAACCTTCAACAAAGGCATAACCCCTTAATGTTTAGGCAGGGGTTATTAAACACATAAGTAAAGATTTTTTTAGGAGAAGCCTTTAGCTTCAGGAGTATTTAGCCCTAGGAATATAAAATATTTATGACAAAAAAATCGATTTAACTTTTATGTCATAGAACTTTTTTATAAACTGCTTCATTAATTCAGCGTAAATGGCGAATTAAATTTAGAAAGAGTAGTTTCCATCCAAAGTCTTTTGTTTAGTAATACGATATTCGCAAGAAGGTAAATGTCTTTCTAGTCTGTCACCAATATAATCTGCATCGACCTTACAATGAGCGCAATATATATAGTGAATGCCCTCGCCTGCTTGTTGTTTCAAATAATCATAAAAACCTTTTTTCTTCATACCGTAAACCTTTGTTATATTTTTTAGTGTTTAGCTATATTAAAGACTCAATATGAAGCCAATATTACAGACGAAAAAAAGCCCCATTGCTGGGGCTAAATGCGAACTTGTAATGCTTTACTGCAGAGACGTATATGAAAAGCACACGCATTTTATCAAATGAGATGGATCTTCGTCAATCAAATCTAAAATTTAGTACTTTAAAAGTGGCAAGCACTATTGATTTTTTGGAAATTTACGCATACACTTTTTTTGTGACATTAGTATGACATTTATTAATAAAGTCTTTTTATCCTCAGGGGGAGGTAAAGCCATGAAAAAAAATTCAAAAAAAGTAGTAAAAAAGACCGTAGCAATAAAGAGTAAAACCAAACCTTCTAACAATAAGAAGGTAAATAATATCGCTAAAGCATTAGATGCGTTCCTAAGAGCGGAAATGCAATCACAGCAAAAAGCATCTATTAACGCAATCAAGAGTGGTGACAAAGTGATACAAAAGAAAAGAAAGGCTGAGGCAGAAAGGCTTGCTAAATCATTAGCATCGTCTCTCAGCGGTATTGCAAAAAAATTAAGTGTTGCGGCTCCAGTTGAATCAAAAGCTAAAACAAAACCAAGTACTAAAGCAAAACCAAGGGCTAAAAGAATTAAAAAAACTACGCCAGCTAAAACTCCAGCCACACAAGAAAGCCCAATCACACAAAACTAAATGAAAGGCTTATTAAATGTTTAAAGAACAAAATGTAAATGCAATCATTGGTATTCTGTGGGGGCTTGCTGTTTATTTTAATTTAAGCAATTTAGATCCTATGACATTAAATGTATTAGCTATATGGGCAGTAAGCGTTAATCGCTTATATCGACACTTTAACAAAGGCAAAAAGAAGTCATAGGGATCTATTATGAGTGATATTGAAAATCTAACTTCAACAGCTAAATCATCAGTTTTTGACTATAAGCAATACGAAGCTAATGAACTCAATTATTGGTATTTGAGAGATGAATGTCTTGCTGAGTGGAGAGAGAATCTGATTAAACTAAGAGCGCAATTTCAAGATTAATTAATTAAACCAAGCGTCAAAGGCTTTGACACTTCTTTAGCACACCACAGATAAAAAAAGCCACTTTCGAGAGGCTTTATTTTTTATTTGCGATTCATGCCTAACTAAAATATCCTGATTCCGGATATTTTAGTGTCCTTGGTCAAAAGTTTTTTGACGACATCACAAACTAGTCACAAAATAAGTTTAGTCTTATAGAGAAATGAATATATTACTCAGACTTATTTGGCTCAATTTTTTATTAATAAATCTAGAGGGCTGTGCATTACTTTTATCATCTGCAGGCGGCTCAGCAGCTACAATACAAATAGCGCAAACCATTGATATTATTAAGACTGCAGGAGATATTGGAAGCGCTTCTGTGACGGGAAAAACCTTAACTGATCACGCTATTTCTGAATTATCAGGCAAAAATTGTAAAACTTTAAATGTGATTGAAGATAAAAAATTATGTGAAGAGATTGAAGCAAAATCTCAATCAGTTAAAGTGCGTCAAGTTATGATGCCTGATGTTTCAACACCAGAAAAAATAAAAGCCTTTCAAAAATCGAAAAATCTAGAGCAAACCGGAAAAATTGGACCTAAGACGAGAACAGCTTTATGGAGAATCAAACACGGACTAGATAACTAAATTCTATTAGCTTTAGTTTATTTAGAAGTTAAATAAACTCTATCTTGCATTTGAATTAGAGATAGATTGTTTTTCGCTTCCTTATAGTCAGTTTTTAGCTTTAAAGCCAATTCAAAAAAAACCCTAGCTTTGCGGTATTCACCGAGCTTTGCATAAAGCACACCAAGATTATTTTTAATAATAGGGTCTTTGGGGTATTTATTGCATAAAATTAAAAAGTTTTCTTTTGCTTCTCTAGTTTTACCAAAATGATCAAGTGTAGCGCCGCGAAGAAATATTAACTCTGGGTCGTTTGGGTATTTTTGTATATATTGATTGACTATTGCAATGGCTTCGGTTTCATTGCCATTTTTAATAAGTTTTAATATTTCATCCCAATTAGAGGCAAAGGATAAAGATGTGTATGCAAGACATACAATAAATAAAAATATACATTTAACTTTCATACGACTATTTCTTCTTTAATAAAATTGGGGTGGGATCGACTTCATAAAACTTTGAAATAACATCTTCATTTTTTAAACCAAGAGCTGCTATGTATTTTTTTAAAGCTATGTATTTGATAGATTGGGAGGGGAAGTATTGAAGGCTATTTTCTTCAAGCGACTTAATCTGTCGTTCAGCCAAGCACAAATCAACAGCAATACTTTGCGCTGATACTTTTTTGCTTAGGCGTGTAGCTTTTAATAGCTCAAAGTTATATTCAAAATTATCCATACATGTTTCAAGTAAAAAAAGCCCTCTTTACGAGGGCAAATATTCTTTGGAAAACAATCCTACAATACCTATTGATTGTGAATTTATGATGAAATATTTATGACGGGGAATAGTGACAAAAATCTCCGGATTCCGGATGTTTTCTAACACAACATACCGAACATAAAAAAAGCCACAGTCGAATGTGGCTTTTTACATTTTATTTCTTCTTACTAAAAAACAAATACTTAATAAATGACGCAATACCTAAAACCAAAAACGTTGTCATTAGTAAGCACATAATTACCATATGCCAACAGTGTGCTTCACCCATCATATGTTCCATACTATTTTTCCTTATTAAAAATTAACTGATTAACCAAGGTGCCACAAAAGCCATGCAGCCACCTATCAAAAACACACTAACTGAAAAAAAATAAACTCTCAGTGAGTTTATTCTAGTTTTATTACAAAGTTCCGCTAACGCTTTATCACTTGGACAAGGTAGGGATCTGGCTTTCCATTGTAGAAATCCAGATATTGATAACATCATCCCTGCAAATATAAATACACCTAATTTATATTCTGAAAACCAAACAATTTGCGGCACAGAACTTACCACTGAAGCCATCACTGCACCTGCTCCCAAACTTACTAATAACGCAGGTAAGGCACAACAAACCAGTGTGCCTCCCGACGAAAACAGAGTTAGCAAGGATATATGCTTGGTTTTAATTAATTTAGGATCTAAATATTTTTTCGGCATTATTTATCTGCACCTGATTTGATATGCTCAATAGGATGCTCGCTTACTTCAATACTTTTAACTTCATAGCCTGCATCCTTGATGATTTTTCTAATAACATCTTGAGATAAAGTTAAACCATCTTTGACTTCAACTACGACCAGACGATTCTTTAGCCCAATATAGACATCCTTTGTTTCGCTTAAGGCTTTCATTTTCTTTTCAATGCCTTGCGCACAAAAAGAACATACCATGCCATTCACAGTGACTTTATAAGATGGTGTCGCAAAACTACTCAAGCTAGTTAAAGATAATCCTAAACTTACTACTAATAATAAATGTTTCATAAAAACTCCTTAAAATGTATACATAAGATTTAAGCGAGGTTGGCCACTATTGTTCACACCACCCTCCACAAAGATATTTTTATTAATCAGTCTTAACATAGGTATCACTTCAATCTTGTCAGATATTTGATTGGTATATTTTGTCTCTAAAATAAACCACGGCTGTGTCTTCTCATAATCAGCTTCGTAAAAAGAAAAACCTGCACGAATTGATGTGGTGTCGTGATTTAAATTTGAAGCTCTGTAGATTTTATGAGTGGTCGCAAAGTAAATACGAGTTGTCTCATAATCAAACTGAAAGCCTGGAGATGCAATAAATTTACTATCAATACTTTGATTATCAATACTTCCTCTGATCTCACCAAACCCCATAAATAACCATAGATTACTTTGAGCATCGGTTAAATTCCAACGAGACAATAGGCGAGTGTAATTAAGCGTATCAACTTCACGTTTATCTTTGTGATCATCTGAACGAAACTCAAGATGAGTTAATCCTAAAGCGTCACGAGATGTAATCGCATAATTAAAGCCAGCTTCACGCCAATTTTGATTGAAGTCCCCCATAGTCATCACAGAACCCTCAAAACCCATAGGTGCTGCTACTACTAGGTGGCTTGATATAAAGATTAAGGGAATGACCCATAATCTATAGTGACAAGTAAACATAGATTTCCTTAATTAATAAAAATAAGGCTTAAAAAAAGCCTAAAACTATTTTTTAAGAAAAGCTGATGGGTGGTCTTTGAATACTCGGGGAAATTACAGAATCGTAATGATATGAATACTCGTTATAAACGTTGCCGATATCTTGAAAAAATACAACAGCAGTATCCTGAGTTAATGCAGCCATACCAACTTGGGCACAGAATGATAAACAATGATGAGAAGCATTATGACTTTGCACTTCTTTAGATTGTTTATGTTCTTTAGTTTGATGGCAATGGCTCATCTTTGTTTCAGCAGTCACTGAAGCTTTATGATTGTTTTGACAAGCGAGCTGAAAGCTAGCTGCAATGCTTTGCAGTGGCATTACAAGCAATAAACATAAAACTAGATAATTTCTAATAGCTTTCATACCTTTAAGATACGCTTTTATTATTGAAAGTTCAATATCATCCAAAATCTCCTGATTCCGGATGTTTTCTAACACACCCCTATTCCAACCCCGCCAAAATCCCCCCGCCTTGAACCTTCCCAGTAAGAATAATTTAACAAAAATGATACTCATTGTTGACATCTACATAACTCAGGAATACGATTATTTTCTAAAGGTCAAAAAATATTCAATCTTTTGCACATTTAGACTTGTTTAAATTACCGGAGTAAGTATTATGAAAAAAATATTAGCTTTTGTTTTTTTACTTTCCTTCTTAAATGTTCCTCTTTTTGCGGAAGAAGATTTAGGCTTTAAACCGTTTCATCCCACAGATGCCTTGTTGATTGGTGGTAATGGTCCATTTAATCAAGGTGCTGAATATGGAAATGATGTTAAAGCAGAAGCAGATTTTAAACCATTTCACCCTACAGATGCATTATTGATTGGTGGCAATGGTCCATTTAATCAAGGTGCTGAATATAGTGGTCAGTAATATTAAGTTTTAATCATATAGATGCTCACCTAAGCCACTTTAGAGTGGCTTTCTTTTTATTTGCAATTAAAACTTGATCATCCAAATCTCCGGATTCCGGATGTTTTCTAACACACCCCTATTCCACCCCTGCCAAAATCCCCTAGCCTACCCCCTCTACAACCCAGACAAATACTGTAAAATATCACCTTCTGGGGGATTAGCTCAGCTGGTAGAGCAGCGGACTCTTAATCCGTTTGTCGCGAGTTCAACCCTCGCATCCCCCACCAATAATGACAAGGGTTTTAAAGGTTTGATCTTATAAAATTTACCATTAAAATATTTATAGACAACACCTAGACAACATTATTAAATATGTATAAAAATCTACCTAAAATTCTAGGTTATACATTATTAACAGTGATTTATTTTCTTCCAAATAAAGATTTAATAATCTTTGATAAAAAAAATCGATAGAGAATGATTGCTGTGGATGTCCAAAAGATAAATAAGCTAGGGAGATACAAAACAATTAAATCATCCCTTTGTTCTTCATAACATCTACCGAACATTGTTGCACACCCCACATGCAATCGGTAAATACCGACTACAAGGAGTAAGGCAAGACTTATAAAGTAGGCAATAACAACTTTATCTTTAAGGAGGGGTTTAATGTTGATGAATAAATTCATTTTCATTAGTTCATATAAAAAAACAAAATTACTGAAATAATAAAGTTGTATATCATGTTCTCTTTAAATTTATCTAGGAAGAACCTCGGTTTAACAGCTCTTTCCCATTCAGAACAATATTCTTTCTCTTTCTTGAGTTTTTGATAAGCATTAAATAAACAGTAGATTATTCCATATAAAAAAACTCTGATTACTACACTTAACTTACTTTTAAAATGGCCACTCTCAAAATCATCACTTGAATATATTTCTCCTGTTAATTTTGATTTCCACTCATCATAAACAATTTCTGTCCTTGGAGAAGTAACGCCATTATCAATCTCAATCTCATGGAAGTTAATAGCCTCATGAATCCTTGGGTTAAATGCCTGATTTGGTGCCCAGTCATATGCCAAAATTCCATGCCCTAATAAGGTTGTGAGTAAAGGAAAACCAAAATAAATATAAATAAAATATTTCTCTAAAAAAGATAATAGCTTTTTCATATATTAATTCCAAGAATCCCAGCACATCCAGTTTAGATCTAATATCATTTTCTGGAAGTCGTTTGAATACAGGACATTCAAAGGTACAGGTGTAACACTGTAGTCTTTATATTCATGATTCTTATAGGCCATGACAACTTGATCCGTATCAGCTGCACCACCTCTAAACCAATAGACAATAACATGATAGCCATCGTAACCCTCTGGCACCCAACGATTGATCATAATAAAGCTGCCAGTAAATAAAGCTATTTGCTTCCATTTACCCTTTTGATTTTCAAGTATTAAAAATCCTTGTCCACCTGAGCCTCCCATGCTTCTATTATTAACAAATACCTCATCAACACCATCATTATTAAGATCAAAGAAGGCAACATTAATGTCATAGTCTTCAATGCCTTGGGGAACTTGCTTTCTAATTAACTTTTTAGCTGCGACAGGAAGCTTATTAAACTCTTCAGTCCATACCAAATCTGTTGCCTTGATTTCATCTTCACGATTTACAAATACTGGTCTTTCAGCACCGCTTGGGATATGAAAACAGTCGTTTCTTTTTGTAACTTTATGAGGTCCTAACTTTTCATCTAGCTTCTCTACGAGAAAATCATTAAATAATTTAACTTCTTGATATGAATAAGCTAGAGCAAATAGAGCAATAACAAGAGCTCCAATAATTACTAGATATTTTCTTTGAGGTGTTTTCTTAGTTAGTAACCTAATATTCCTAGATAACGATGATAGTAGTTTTTTCATTTCTTATTTAGTTTCCGCAGGATGCATTTCTAGCTTGTTCTAAATCATCATTGTCAGCCGACCAGTCTAAAAGATTTACATAACTTTTTATTCTAGTTCTGTTGTTATGAAATTTATTTGTAGAGAAGTATCCGTAAGTATTCCCATTCTTATCAACGATTATTGGTGCGGAGTTTGAGAATTTATTCCACGGGCTTCCTTCATTGAACTTTGAACCGTAAGTGCCAAATTTATTCCAAATACTTACTTCATTGAACTTTGAACCGTAAGTGCCAAATTTGTTACAAATAGAGGCGTCATCAGATTTCACGCAATTTAAGCAGCCTAAAAAAGTTTTATGGTCATTACCACCAAATAGCAATAAAGCTTGGTTTGTTGACATTTGTTCCCTAGCCATTCTTTGCCTAGCTCTTTTAGCCTCTATTTCACCAAACGTTGAGGTACCATGATACATTGGGCCTGCCGTAACTTCAAATTGAATTAGTAACAAAAAGAAAAATAGCTTTTTATTAAAACAAAATACCTTCATTTCTTATTCCTTAAATAAGATGGTTCATCATAATTAGTAGGACTTAACATCCCAACAGTAATATCTGGCCTTTTTGTTTGTGGTATTTCATCGTGACGTACTTTAATTGCCACACAATGATTAAACTTAATTGCATGACTGAGCTCTTCATTTGTTTCAATCAAATATACTTCTTTTTCACACTCATGGCAGTATTTAATGGTCTTTTCTTTTCTCTTTAAGAGATCTTCCCACTTCTGATTACACTTAAATCCAAAAGAACAATTACGAATATCAATATATGACTTTGCGTCTTCCCAAAAGTCAGTCTGAAGCTCTTTTGTTTTCTTTGGTGCTTTTTTTGCCATACATTATTCAATAACGAATTGAGGTGTGACTGAATAATCTCTTAAGTTAGTTCCAGGTATGGTGGGATACAGGTTACCCCTATCAATAATCATGACAGGCTCCGTAATATCTTTCATATTAGTTCCGGGTATTGGTTTATAGATAACATTTTTATCAATAACTAATACTGGCTCAGTAATGTCTTTAAAAGGTGTGCCAGGAATAGTCTTATAGATTACCTCTGCAGTTACATTACAAGCCAAGAGAAATGATAGTAGTAAGATTAATTGCTTCATTTTTTACCCTTCACTACAAACATAATTCTCAATGCTGTTAGGAAAGTAAGATATATACAGTTATCTGCATATAGTCTTATTAAAGTTGGTGCTTCTGAAAATTCTATTGGATTTGGGTTTGGCATAAAAAATATATATGTCAAAAGAGCTAAAAAAGGCAACACCCAGTATGGACGTTTCTTATTAATAGCATGGTACTTAATACAGTAAATTGAGAAGGCGTAAATTGGAACAAGGCCAATAATAAATGTAATGAGCAAACTTAAATTCATATTTAATGGTTTATACAAAGCAAATAGAAAAAGCTCTAGCCATGTATTAAATATGATTAAGAAGAGATAAAAATGCCAAAGCTTCTTTAGGTCTTTAGTAGTTACATAACTAATAACTGTATTGATGAAATTATTGATGCTATCTTTTTTCATATTGACCTTTTTAAGCGCTTAAATTTTTAATAGTAGTTTGCACTTCAAAGACACAAAAATCTACAGATAAACTTATCATTTTGCCTTTTTGTTAGCTCATAGAGTGAGCCTGAGAGCCGGCTCTTTGGGATAGGGGGCCAGGGGGAAAAGATCAGATTATTAAATATGAAGATAGGCCTCTTCCTATATTTTTATAAGTTTTTAGAATTAACCCTATTAGAGTTTTTCAAACCATTCTTTGATTTTAAGAGACATAAGCTCTCTTCTTTCACATAAGAACTCATCAAATGTAGGTGTTATTTCATTAAGCATTGATAAAGGTATACAGTTCATTTTGAAATTGCTTAACAATTCTTCCTTATTTGTAATACCACCATATTTTCCATTGCCATTTTCACATTGAGCAATAATTTCTTTGAAATAAACGTTAGGATTTTTTGCTCCAATAGAAATATTAATTTCACTTTGCGCAATGACGTAATTACCTATCTGGTTATATACACTTTTTGATAGGCCTTGATCCTTAAGAAACTTTTTAGGGTAAACATGGTGAATGTCAGCTCGATTAAGCAAGAGATCCATAACTTTAATATCTCTTGATAAGAAACCTTTGTCACCTAAATTGATTTGAGCTGCCTGATAACAATTAAAATACGGGCTATTAATAGATGAGGTATCCATAAACTGTGGCAACATGCCCGTCCAAAATGTTTCAGGTAACTCATTGGCTATTACGGAGTGGCAATAGTCCATAACACCACGGCTTGTAATTTGACGTATATCAAAATCGAATTGTGACTCTGATGATCCGCTATATCTGCCAGTTAATATTGACATTACAAACCAACGCCTTACGATTTTCTCTAAGTCTGCGGCTGGAAGTTGTTCGGCTCGACCTCGCAAATACATAACGTATGCAAAATTCACAGCGTTTCGACCTACAATTAAGTGACTTAAAATAAAACCAGCAGATCGAAGAATCATTGTAATTCTGTCGAAATGTGTCTTATTAGCAAAAGCCAAAATGCCATCTTTTAGCTTCTTAAAAGATTCCTCTGCGATTACATCTTCATATTGTTTTGTTTCAAAGTTTCTACCGGACAAAAGAGCTACAAGATCTTGAAGTTTTCCTCTGCCAAATTCTGATGTAAAAGCAACTCTTAACATATCAGTATAGGTTGGATCATAAATATCATCATTCACATCAGCGATCCATTTGATCTTGTCATAAAATTCAGATTCAACGAATTTAGTATCATTCTTTTTAATCTTATTAATAAATTCTGGAGACACGGCAAGGTGACAGAAATAATCAATTGCCTTTCTAAGTAAATTACCTCCATATACTTCATTAACAGCAATCTTAGACATTGCAAAGTCAGCTTGTGATAGTTGAGCTCCAGCAGAATTCACCCGAATAAATATTTCAGTCACCGTTTCAATGTCTAAATCTTCTGCTAATTCAATAATACCTACATGATTGTGGATGATACCTTTAAGCTTTTCGATTACAGAAAATATTGTTTCTTGATTGCTACCTGGATTAGCTTCGCAATAGTTTTTAACTAAATCAAATATCTTAGTTTGAGGATTAAATACCGCTGATACATCTGGAATCCAGATTACATTTTTACGAATTGCAGGATTTGACACTTCAAATACTTCTTCTTGGGGATTAAATGCAATTCTGATTTGGACGTTTTCATAATCATCATTTAATACTTCTATGCCTAGAAGTGATGCCATAAGAGCGGTAACTCTCTGCTGCCCGTCGATAAGTATTCTTTTACCAGCAGAAGATGTCCCATCTTTAAGTTTTATTGTGGGATTTCGCCAAGCTATTAAATATCCAACGGGATAACCTTGATATAAGGAATCTAATAGATTTCTGACTTTAGTTGCATCCCAAACAAAGGGCCTTTGAATTTCAGGAATAGCAATTTCATTTGACTGAACCCAGGTAAGAAGGGTTTGAATTGGATGCGGCGTTACTGAGTATCTTTGGGTAGCCATAATTATCCTGGCATTTCTTGATATTCTGTGTTTGAAACCGTTGTACTAAATAAACCCACATCTTCACCTTTATGTTTATTAATACCAACATATTCTAAACTTACATCTTCATATCGTTTAAATTTATAAACACTTACTTCAGTGCCGATTAGTTTTATATCAATACCAATTTCTTCGCTAAGAGCATCAAGATTTTCTTCTAACGCAAGCCATTTAGTAAAATCTAAAGCTTCGTGCGGCCAAACATCTCTCAGCTTAATTTTAGTTAGTTTTGCTAATTGTTTTTTCATCATCCAATTCTCATCCTATTTCTTCTTTAGAGCAAGTTCTGCATCTCTCTTATCCATCTCTCTTTTATGCCAGAACTTGAATTGAGAAAACTTATGCCATTTCTGATGCTCCCCTTTTACATAAGACGTGTCTAAAAAACGATATATCTGTTTTATATGTTCTTCAGATAGACCATCGTCTTTGTATTTAAATGTATTCATTCTTTGTCCTTACTTAATGTGTCGTTGATATCATTCGCAATAATCTGCAACACTTGTCTATCCACCACCACATATCCTGCTTTGGAATGGTGAACATTACATGTCCTTATTGCCTGTGCTTTAGCATCTTCTCTATTGATGTGGTATCCAACATACCAGCAACCACCGTCCACGATGGCATACCAATGTTTAAATGGGTAATTAGCCATGTTGCACCTCCTTACTTTTCTTAACTTCTCGTAAAGTAGGTAAATGAATCCATGTTCCTGGCAAGTAATTCCTTGCTTTTTTTCTGTCTGTAAAAAACCAACTGAATTTTGCTGGATGTTCCTTCTCTAAATACCAATACTTAACAAAACAGACATCCCCTTTAGGGAATCGCTTATGTTTTTGATAAAAATATAGGATTAAATTTAAAACATACTCTCGTGTTCTAAATGAATAGTATGGTGTTCCATGAGGACCCCATCTTTGAGGTAATACATAGTCCACAATACTTTTTGCATCATTGATAACTTTTTCATTATGAACACCTTCAGGAATATTTGCGTAACGCTTTTCTAATCCATACTCCCACGCAGTTTGATTACGACTTTCGTCTTGATATAATTTAGACATGCTATTTCTCCTTGTTTAGCCACTTTGACAATTGTCTGGGTGTGGCAAGTTGAGGTTAAATCCACCCTTTTTTAAAAATTATTCTCGTATACCTAGTTCCTTCATTTCTGAATCAGGCATTGGTAAAGCTCCTGCAACAGCACCTACTGGTATATCTACTGCTTTATCCCAGCGTTTTGATGAAGCGTTCCAGATAACTGACGCTAATCCACCATTTTCTGTATTTGCTAAACCGACAGCACGACCATTTAGTGACTTGATTCCTACTAATAGTTCTATCGGTTGAATAAGTTCAGCCATATTTACTTTATACCCATAAGGGCTAAAGTTAAATTGTCACCATACTCTGCAAAGTGAGCAAAGATAAACTCTGTTTGTTTAGGTAACTTTTCAAACCACTTTTTAGTGACATCGTAATATGGGTCATTAGCAGGAAGATAATATTCAGGAAAATCACATTTTCTAATGATTGCTCCTGCATCTATATATCCCACATCGTCAGACACATTATGCACAATACCTTTCTTTTTTAACTTATCTAAACTGATATCGCCCTCTATTGTTTGGTCTACCACTTTATATTCGCTTTGCCACCAACTAATTGCTACAAGTGATGTTCTATAACCCATATGCGTTTCTCCAAATGAAAAAAACCTGTCTAGCACAATAGCTAAAGCAGGTTTCTGGTATATCGCTTTAGCAGTTTACGCCCTGCAAGCTGAATCAAATCGGCGTTAATTAAATTATATAACAAATGCTATAAAAGCTAAATCAAAAAACCTTTTTCAAGGCCATGTGAAATTCCACCTTCCCAATCATGAATTAAGAAATTCCTAACAGTAAAAAAACAATGCTCTATTACATCACTATAAATTGGATTCTTAACGTAATCAATGTCATACCGAAATTCTCGATCTGTATTTTTTTGCTTTCTTAAAACATAAATTTGGTCAATTTTATATTTCTTTAGGTTAACCGACTCAGTTAATTTTAACCATTCAGCGACCACTATATACAAAGCGTTTGGATTTTTCTGTTTTAATTGCTCTGCAGCTGTAGAAGCGTCTTGTAACATTGTTTTATCTAAATATGTTTTACATTCAATTGCGACAGCGGGTATATCCCAGTCATGTAATTCTATTTCGTCAGATCCACGACAACTCATTTCTGCCTTAACGCTTGTACCAATCGCAAAGTCATGATCTTTTTTTTCAATTAAAGCATTAGGTTTTTTTATTAATGAATCAAATGAATTAGCTCTAAAAAAAAGATCCTTAAAAGAGTGAGACTTTCCAATCAAAGCGTAAGGGGAAATATGTGCAACTAAATCTCTAAAAAGGTAATACATAAATTCTTCAAGCACTGAGGAGTGCAAATTTGATCGCGAGTCAAATTTTTCAGCAAAATGCTGCTGATCTAAGAAATCTTTATATTCATTTAGCAAAGAAACACGATCTTCAATAATCTTTGAATCTTTTTCATCCGTTTTATTTAATGGTCCAATTAAAGTTTCATTCTTTTTTTTCCAACTATTATATTTCTCTCGTATTTCAACTAAATATTTTTTAGAATCTTTATCTTGATATTTAGTTTGATGCTGTTCTTTTTGTTCCAGATTATTTCCGTGAACTAACATTAGTTACTCCATTTGTTTTAATATATTTTTAGCAATCGCTTTAGCTAAAAAAGGTGGTACAGCATTACCTATTTGATTGTACTGACACAAATGCTTTTCCTCAAGCCTACCCTCTTTTTGAAGAAGTTTATGGCTAACGATAGTTGGCTTACCCTTGAATACGAACCAATCAGGAAAGGTTTGTATTCTTGCACCTTCACGAGCAGTGAAATTCCTATTTTTGTATGGATGTACAAAATTAGCATAAAATGAAGCGGGAATAGTATGGCAAGGTTTTTCAGGATACATTCTCCTATTATTTTGATCGAAACTCTTTTCAGAAAATTCTAATGAATTTCTTTTTAAAGGTCTTAAATGATCTGGGGCATCACTTGAAGAGTCGCCCCACTTCATTGAGGAAAACCTTTCTACAAGTCGTTTGGAGTGATTCATGGCTTTATGGTTGAATAAAATTTTACTGCCTATTCTCATTGTTTTTTGAAATTTATTTATTGCAGGTAATGTATATTGTAAAACTTCACCGCCTTCTCTAGCCTCCAATTCTGGAAGGTCTGAAATTGCATCCCATAATGTTGGACAAGAATCTAATTTATTTGTAAATAAATCTTTAGTATTGTTTATACAATGAGTTGGTTCTGGAAAAAAACTCTTTAATTTTATCTTTGATGCAACAACAAATAATCTTTTTCTAATTTGAGGCACACCATAGCTAGTCGCTTCGAGAACTTTATGTTGCACGTCATAACCAAGTTTTTCTAACTCTTGCGTAATGATAGTTAAAACAAACTCGCCATTTTGTGTTCTTGAATTAATCAGATTAGGAACATTTTCCATAATCATTACTTGAGGGTTAAGGATTTTTCCGATCCTCAGAAATTCTTCAAAGAGACTATTTCTAGGGTCTTTTGGATCGCCACTTTTTTTATTTGCAATCGAATAGCCTTGACATGGTGGACCACCCAGAACAATATCTATTTTTGACTTTCCAAATAATTCTCTAATCTTACTGTCATTTAATTTTTTTATATCTGAATGTATAACCTTAGCCTTGGGATGGTTTGCTTTGAAAGTTTCGCATGCCCATAAATCAGATTCAATAGCGCCAATAACTTCAGCACCTGCCATTTGAAAACCTAGGCTAAAACCGCCTGCACCAGAAAAAGTATCTAAAACTTTTGCTTTTTTTTTCATTTAATTATTTAATTTCATAATTTATTGCCAATCTTTTAATTCTTGAGCTTCAATTCCATCAAGCCCCTCGGAGCTATTGGGCATTAATTTTCTTTTTGCATGAAGGTTTTCAAATATTTGAATGGCCTCATCTTTACTTTCGGCTTTTATGGTTTCTGAATATCCTAACACTTCATAAGCCATTACTTTATATTTTTGCATAATTATCCCTTTTTGGACTTCCATTGATGACCACATTTTAAACATTGTCTATTTGGATTGTCTGGATAAATAATGCATCCACCTAATACAATTTCTTTTTTTTGAGCTGACTCCATCATTCCATCGCCAGGATAGCCATACAATATCTGAACTGCTTCTTTTTTCTTACATTCTGGACATATATATTTGCTCATTTATTAAACTCTCTTTTTATTAATGCTCTATGTATGTTTTATTTAGCATTTGCTCAATATCTTGAATATACATTTTTGATTTTTTATATCCATTTTCTTGTGACTTTTTAAACCACTCTAATGCAACTTCTAAATCTTGAGTTAAGTCACCATTAAAATACATTAGGCCGATGGTGTATTGCGACATAGCGCTTCCTTGCTCGGCTGCTTTTAAGTACCATTCAAAAGCTTTTTGTATATCTTTTTGAACAAATTTTGCATTGTAGTAATAAGCACCTAAATTATGTTGAGCCATCATGATTCCATTTTCAGCAGCATGTTTATATAAATTAAATGCTAATTCATCATTAATTTCACAGCCTCTCCCATACTCAAACATGTTGGCTGCATTGTATGCTGACTCAACACAGCCTTCTTTTAGAGCTTGAACATACAAATTTAATGCCTCTTTATATTCGCCAGTTTCCATATACATATCAGCGCGGTATCGTTTTGCCTCAGTACTGCCCATTTCTATTGCCCATACATAATATCCAGATGCAGTAAATCTATTTTTCTTATCTTTATCAAATTGATAAATCTTTCCTAATAGAAAACATGCATAAGCACTTCCTTGACCTTGTGCTTTTTCTAAAAACTTTATTGCTTTATCAATATCTTTTAAAACGCCATCCCCATTCATGTATTGATAGCCAAGAATTGTTTGTGCATCTACTAAATTTTGATTTGCTGATTTAATAAACCATTGGCTAGCTATAGTATGATTGCTTTCTACTTTTCTTCCGTAGTAATAAAAACAACCTATTAAATATTGAGCTCTAGAATCACCTTCATTTGCTTTTAATAGAAGGTCCTCATAAGCATCATCAATTGAATTTATATTGCTATCTGCAACTTTAAATAACTCTTTTGTTTGTATACTTCCCATTTCTAAATAACTTTCAATTTAATAATTAAACTGTTTAATTCTTTTTCAAATTATTTAAATACGCTTGCTATTTACTCTCCAATATTCCCTGATGTTTGACCTTTCAATTCGTTTAAGGCTGTATTGGTTTGCAAAGAAAATGACATACAACTCTTTCTTTAAATATTCTAATAAATTCATATCTATTCCTTTTTAGTAATTTCTCACTGCCTCAATGAGTATTTTGTGAATCTTTTCTTTTAGTTCTTTAGGCTCTAAAACTTTTACATCAGATCCATATTTCATAATATCCATAATTAATTCCGGGTCTTGACTATAAGGAAATGTTAATTGATATGATCCGTCGTCTTGAAATTCACCTTTTTGTTTAGGGTGCCATTTTTCAGATGAAACCCATCTAGCTCTTTCTGGCGTAAATTTTAAAGTTACCCATTTGATATTAGAGCCAGAAAATATTCCATAACCTTCACTTAAAGTTTCATCAAGCTTCTTGTCTGAAATATCTTCGGCTTTAGTTTCTAACGTTTCTTTGCATTTGACGGAGTCCACGGAGAAACTTCTAATATCACTCTTTAAATGACACCATGCATCTAGATACCAATTACCTTTGTAATACACCAAGCGTTGAGGTGATATTTCTCGAGTCGTTGTTTCATCTGTGCTTCTTGCATGGTAATCAATGATCAATCTTTTACGTTTTAATAATGCTGAGCCTATAACTTGAAAATGTTCCAAATTAAATTGTCGATTTCCTATAACTTCAACTTTTATTCTTTTGTTTATTTCATCTATTGAATCTTCTTTTGTTCCAAGTATTCCTGTTAGGCGTGATAGTAGTGGTTTTATGTGAGGCCCTATTAATCCTCCTGAGTCTATACCAGCTAACAAATGTTGCATTGTCATCAGCGCATGAATTTCTTCAGCGCTAAACCATAATCCAGGTAATTCATACTTAATGCCTGGCCCTTGAGTTTCAAATCTGTACGTTTCGCTATCTCTATCAAAGATAATTGGTGCATTTAAGCTATCTCTCATAAATTGAATATCTCTTTTTACCGTAGATTTAGAAACCTCAAGTCTTTTAATTAAATCAGCCATGTTTATATTTTGTTTGCTGTTCAATATTTGATCAATTTTGTATAGACGCTCTCTATTACTCATCTTTTGATTCCTCTAGATACAATTTGTCATTCTCATCTTCTGCAAGTATAAAAAATCGATCATCACGAATGCCTACACCTTTTATGTATTTACCAGGTTCACAAAGTTTTAATATCGCTATCTTTTCTAAATCTTTATCTGGAATACATGGATCTTCCACATTTTTTAGTTGATATATTTTCATTTGATTTTTCCTTAATAAGAGCATCTTCTACCATCATAGGCTCACAGAATGAGCCTGCCAATTAATTTTTATATTTCCTTTGAATCGAAACAATAGCTTGATTTATAGGAGGCTCATTTATTGAGCCTTTGTAGCTTTAAGATGGTAAAAAAGTTATAGGAGAAACACGTGAGTATTCATGAAGTTATATTAATTGGCTGTCTTTTTTTAGTGATTGTGACGACTTAAACTATGCTCAAAAACCCCTCAAAAACCGCTGAAGATCTTATTAATTATTGCTTATCTGAAGGGAGAATTTGTCCCAAAAGGAAGGTATGGGACCTATTAAATCATCTATATCTGGGCACAAAACCTCGGGTTTTAAGAAATAAGAGCAGGGTAGGAGTTCCAGTATTAACAGCTGAATCACCCTTTGCTGAGAAATTTAAGAAATCATTTCGCTTAAGAATCATCATTTCGTTCGCTGATAGACATAATCAGATTGATTTAGTTGATAGGTTGATACGATCTTTGGGAAAAGATGAATGGCATTATTTTGGAGATTATAGAAAGCTTATATGAAAAGATTACAAATTCTCTATTACATATCCCACGTAAATACATGGGAACTTTTAATCTATTTTATGCCTGTCATGTCAATTTTTTGTATAGCAATAGCACATCTTAAGATATTTAGTTACGCTAGAGGCGAAAGTAAAACTAGTGAAACTAATAGAGTATATTGGGCATTGAGATATATGGTTATATTCAATTTAATAACCTTACTAATGATTTCCTTAAGATATATAGATTTACATGAGCCGCCTGAAAAAGATTTAATTTTTAAAAAAACAAACCAAATATCTTCTAATTTATTATAAATAACAGAATATACTTAAATTTATGAAACCACGATATTTAACAAAATCTAGATTTATTACAGCTGCCAGTTGCCCAACTAAATTATTCTATGTTAATAAAAATGAATATAAAAACATAAAGAATGAAGATTCTTTTCTTGCTTCTTTAGCTGAAGGCGGTTATCAAGTAGGAGCACTAGCTAAGTATCTCTTTAAAAATGGAATAGAAGTAACAGAGAGAGAACATGAGCATGCAATTTTAAAAACAACAACTCTTCTGCAATCTGACTCAGTTGTTATTTTTGAAGCCGCTATAAAATTTGATAATTTCTTTATTCGTGTTGATGCGCTTGAGAAAAAAGGAGATCAATTTTTTATATATGAAGCCAAAGCAAAATCATATAACTCTATTGCCCCTGAAATTGAAGGTGCTAAGGGTGGAATACTAAAAGGGATGTTGCCTTATCTACAAGATGTTGCATTTCAAACATTTGTTTTAAAAAAAGCCTATCCAGAAATGAGTGTTAATTCATTTTTAGTAATGCCCGATAAATCTAAACATACTCGCATCAATAAATTAAATCAGATATTTAAGCTTTCTCAAGATAATAAAATTTCCATTGTGGTTCCACCTGATATCGATCTTTTCAATGAAGCGCAAAATCTCCTTACAAAAGTCAATGTAGATAAATATGTAAATCAAATTCTTACAAATGTTATTGAAGCTACAGGAGCCTCCTTACCCTTTGAGAAGGCAGCATATTTATGGGCAGATCATTATGCAAATGATTTAAAGATAACTCCTAGCCTGGGAGGTCACTGCAAGAAATGTGAGTTTAAAGCTTCACCAAATGATCAATTAAAAAGCGGATTTCATGAATGTTGGAAAGAAACTCTCAATTGGCATGATTCTGACTTTAATGATGGGCTTGTCCTAGACTTGTATGATTACAGAAAAAAAGATGATTTGATTAGTAAAGGCATTTACAAGTTAAAACAAGTTACACGTGATGATTTTCCATCTTTTGACGATGAGCCTGGCATAGAAGGATTAAGCAGACCTCAAAGACAATGGCTTCAAGTAGGCCAAATTCCAGATGGGTATGATCATGGTGGATTCTATTTTGATAAAGAATATTTTCAAGTTCAAATGTCTAATTGGAAATATCCCTTCCATTTAATCGACTTTGAAACAACTAAAGTAGCATTGCCTTTTTACAATGGTATGAGACCCTACCAATCTCTCGCATTTCAATTTTCTCATCATGTTATGGAATCAGATGGTTCTATCAGGCATGCAAATGAATTTTTATGTGCTGACCCTGGTGATTTTCCAAGTTATAAATTTGTAAGGGCTTTAAAAGAATGTTTAGAGGTTGATGATGGATCGGTATTTATGTGGAGCCATCATGAAAATACTATTCTAACTGCAATTATGAACCAATTAAATGAAGACAAAAATTCACCTGAAGATAAAAATGAGCTCATATCTTTTATTAAAACAATCATTAAGGATGGTGAAAGAATGATGATTGACCTATGTAAAATTTCTGATAAAGCTTTTTTTTACAAGGATACAAACGGGAGCAACTCATTAAAGAAAGCGCTTCCGGCAGTATTTAAAATATCTCAAAACTTAAGGGAAATATACAGCAAGCCTATATATGGATCTCCAAAAGGAATTCATAGTATTAACTTTAATTCAGAAGAGGGTTTTACTTGGATCCGAGATGATGGAAATTATGACCCTTATTTCCAATTGAAAGAGTTAGCCAAAGACATGCTTCCTGTTGATATTGATGATATCGAAGAAAATGACGCAAGCATTATTGCTGAAGGCGGGGCTGCTGCTATGGCTTATTCACGGTTACAATTTGAAGACCTAGATAATGAAAATAGACAGAGAATTAAGAATTCGTTACTACGTTATTGCGAATTAGATACTCTAGCAATGATTATGGTTTTACAAGCATGGAAAAGTTTTTAACACGAAATATGTTTTGGTGAAAATTATTATCTAATTAGAGATGTAATCCTTGATATGTTAAATTTAATACCATAACCTCTCTCAAAGTATTGATCATTTTTTACATTTGTTAAATGTAATTTATTCCATAGTTTGGGCTCATCTCTTATAAATGAGTTTTTATTGCCTGTAGTAACTCTTCCTGGCTTTCTTTGGGGAATCAAACCTTGTTTATCGAGCCAGGTTTCAAACCCTCCAAAAAAGGATTTACTACTTTGCAATTCTTCAGCATCTCTTGCCAAACTATTTTGGTAATTTTCTAATTGGATTATCAGGTCGAGGTGCTGTCCTCTTGTTAAAATAATTCGCGCTATTTCATCCAAAAATACCGCACTATTTGGTTTGAAAATTTTACCAATTTTAAGCAAGTCATAGCCTTCCTCTGTTAGGTCTCCAGAATCCTGTTCGATGAGCCCTAGTCTAAATAATGGGATTTTATAATTTTGTTTGTGCTGAGAAAATCCAGAATTTACTCTTCTTGGCTCCCCTTCCCATGTGCAAACTTTTCCATTTGCAAGCTCTTTTTGGAAGTCTGGCCAAACATAATCCGTATAAATATCAGGTGATTTACCTCTATGAATATCTGATAATTCTAATAGTCTATAGAGCTCAGTATCACTTGTATCTCTCCACCAGGTCCAAAAAACTCCACCTGAATCTTCAGATTTTTTATTTGGCGGAATTTCAGATCTTTTATTATTAATTGATCTTATTAAACTTAAAGAACCCGGATCACCTGATAAAAGTCTCGATTCGTCATAAGCAAAAATAGCTACGGGGGAATTTGAAAGAACTTCAAGTTTGGACGTTTTACTCAAATAGTCTGCAATACTAAATCTGTCATTGGACATTACCGGAACAATCAAGGCTGAATAGTCTGCAAAATTTAAATATGTATACGCCTGTCCAAGACCAGTTACATACTCTCGTTTTTGCTGGCCTGGCGGCTTAAATTCAAACGCCCAAGTATAATTGTTGTCATAATCTAATAATTGGAAATCAGCTAAAGGCCAGCCTGAAGTGCCAATCCTTCTAATATTTTTAGAAAAGATCTGTTGAAAATCACCTTTTCCAGACGGTCCTAAATCTTTTAGAATTTGCATGCAACAAATTCCAGCTAAATTATCGTGTAGTGTTGCCATATTTTTTTTCGTATAAATTCAATATTTGACCAAATGATTCGGCTAAAAGTGGCGGAACAGCATTTCCAACTTGAATACACTGTTCTTGGCGAGTTCCAAAAAAAATACATCTATCAGGGAAGGTTTGAATTCTTGCTGCTTCTCTTACTGTAAGAGATCTTGGTTGTGTTGGGTGTATAGGAAATGCATTATGTCCAGGTACAATTGTACCTGAGACTTTATAACGAGATAATCTTTGATAAATATGGCTAAAATTTTTAATTTTATTATCCTTAAAATCAGACCTTGAACCGTACGCTAACTTTTTTGGAAGTGCTTTTATATCAAGCTTGCCGCCTTCTTTTATAAAAGCATATCTACCTTTAACAATTTCATTATGATTTATAGGGACATGATTAGGGAAATTATTTTCCTTGCCAACTAGGTCCATAATTGCATCTCCAACTGTAGTAGTTTTTTGATTAATCTTTGGTGATGGTAATGTCAAATCAATATTATCGTCTAACGACCCAATCATAAAAAATCTTTTTCTTCTTTGTGGCACCCCAAAATCTTGGGCATCTAATGTACCGCTGCAAATATTTTTATAACCAAAATCATTAAAAAGTTTATAAAGTCTTTTTATTGTGTTTTCGAATTTTTCGCCTTTAATACCATGAACATTCTCAAGAATAAAATATTTAGGTTTAATTTCAGCAATGATATTTGCAAAAGCTAAAACTAATTGATTTCGAGGGTCTTTTATATTTTGATTGCCCATTGAGCTAAATCCCTGACATGGAGGACCTCCGACAACTAGATCAATTTTTACATTTTTATTGCCAATCTGCTCATAGATAAATTCAGATGAGATCTGAGATAGGTCAACTTCCGAAAAGTATTTTTTTCCAAAATAACTTGAAAAAGCTTCCCCAGCAGATTTCCAATTATCAAATCCCTTTAGCAGTTTATGCCCTTTTTTTGTTAGCCCAATAGAAAAGCCTCCGGCACCACAAAATAAATCTATAAAGTTCATATTAAAAATCTTTTTAAATGAAAGGCCCATGCTGCAGCTAAATTTACTGGCACTGCATTTCCAACTTGAAGGCACTGGCTTTGTCTATTCCCTGTAAAAATAAAATTGTCAGGGAAGGTTTGAATTCTTGCTGCTTCTCTTACTGTTAAGGAGCGATTAAGCCATGGATGAATAGGAAAAGCGTTATGACCAGGGACCATAGTAAGTGAAGGTGCTTTTCTATCCAATCTTTTAAATGTGTTGCCAAAATTTCTTCTATAAATATCAGGGGATAATTTATCTTCTGGTAATCGTCCTCCCTCAGGAATAAGTTTGTACCTTCTGATATTTTTTTCGCCGTGATTTAAGGGTTCATGATTACTTATTTGCTTTTCTTTCCCTGCCAAATCTGAAATTGCTTCTTTAACTGTTTGCATTTGTTTTAATTTAACTTTAGTTGATAGTTTTTTTGGTGGGCCAATTTCGCTTATATTTTTTTTCCTTGCGACAATAAAAACTCTTTTTCTGAATTGTGGAACTCCAAAATTAACAGCGTCAAGTAGGTAGGATTCTATTTCGTATCCAATATCCTGAAATGATGATTTAACTAACTCGAATACTTTGCCTTTATTAAAGCTCATAAACCCAGAAACATTTTCAAATAATACAACTCTTGGTTTGATTTCATTTACCACCCTAACAAAATCCTTAAATAAATAATTTCTCTCATCGAATTTTTTTCTAATTTCAATTTTTGATGAGGATCTAGCTCCAATAGTAGAAAATCCTTTACAAGGCGGCCCCCCTATTATTAAATCGACTTTCTTAACATTAAATGTTTTTAATATATCTTTAGTGTTAAGTTTTCTTATGTCTTCACAAATGTAATTTACATTTGGATAATTCAAGTTGTATGTTTTTTTACAGTCAGCGTCTATGTCTATAGCTCCAACCACATCATAACCTGCAGCTTTAAAACCTAGGCTTAGCCCACCAACGCCTGCGAACAAATCGATAACTTTAATTCCTTTTTTTTTCAATTTTTTAATTGCTTTCTTTATTCTTAATGAGATTTTTTACTTATAGGGTAAATTTACTTTTTTTATTTGAGAATTTAGCTTTCATTGCTTCCAATTGCTTTTCTAAACTCTTAAATATTTTGATTACATCTTCCTCTGTATATTCGTAGGTACTTTTGTTGGAGCAATTTCCTAATATACGAATCTTTTCTAGCAGTTCATTTGTTCTTTTGGTGGCAACTCTTTTGAATTTCTCGCTTCTAGACTCCATAATTTCCCCAAATAGTCAAAATATATGCTATAATAGTAACTGTATTTTTTATCTTATACAAGATATATTTTTGTAAGTTATATAAAATATGCCTTAATTTACATGAAGTTAGCTCATTTATTGTACAATTGTCACGGTCTTTAGTTCTATGTAAGTTGTTGTTTTATATATGTAATGCATAGATAACTCCAGTCTTATGAACTAACTTTTTGATAAATTGTTAAATATTGCACTGAAAACAGTACCTAAATATGCCTCTAAAACGCACGTAAAGGGGTCTAGAACGCATTTTCTATTGATGGGTAATACCAACATAGCCAAAGAGGTACTTTTGATAGAAAACCGAGGTCTTTTTTTAGTTTTTGTTAACACGTGAATTCCTTGTTGATTTTCTACAAGGAAGATTAAGTTCTAATAATTATGATTAATAAGCGGACTATAGAGTCCGCATTAGTTATTGATGATAGTAGTTAAGTAGTTATGTGATTACATAATTAATAATTAATAATTAATAATTAATATAATTATTATTATTATTATTATTAAATATATTTATAGTTATTTAATAATAGTTATAGTTATTTAATAATAGAACTAATAAACTAATATATTATTAATTAATAATTAATTTATATATATTATTAATAATAATTATATTAATAATAGCTGTCTTAAGATTTCACTTAAGACATGTCCGTTATCTAGTTTAGTTGTAAGCTTGTGGAAATAAAGCGTCTTGTATATCCGTTAGTATCTTTCTCAATCTTTCAGGGTCACCCTGAATGTACCTTGAAGTAACAGTTCCTCTAGCGTGATTTAAAACTAAGCCAATTGAATTTATATCGTAGTTAAGTTCTGAAGCAACTGTAGCAACAGTTCTTCTAAGATCATGTGCTGTGAAGTCGAATCCAACCTGATTAGAAACCCTTGCAAATACTCGACTTGCAGTCATATGCTGATGTTTGTTTATTGAACTTGGAAAGACGTGTTTCTTTGTTCCATACAGAGTAAAACGTCTATTAAATAAATCTTCTGTAGCATCAGTCATTGGTAGGGTGTGATCTTTTCCGTTCTTGGTGTTAAACGCTGTAAATTCTCTATTCTCAAAATCAACGTCAGCCCATTTTAATGAGAGTGCTTCATCGAGTCTTAACCCTGTGTATATGAGTAACAAAATAAGATCAGCATCATCTTTGTTAGTTTTAATTGGATAATCTGGATCCTCAGGGATTGCAAAGAAATTATAAAGTTTAGATCTCTCCAAACCATTCAAATATCTTTCTCTTGGTTTAAGTACTTTTCTTACTCTTCTTCTCTTAAGATAAGAACATGGATTACCATGAGGGAGCATTAAGTTTCCATCAATATCATCTTCTGTAAACATATTAAACACAGCACTTAAATATCTAAAGGCTCTTTGCGCCTCACCCAATCCTATTTCATTTTCATATGTTTTGATCTTAATGCCATTCTCATCACGGAATTTATCTCGAGCTTTCTTTTTCCGCACCACATCTTGTTTAATATCTTTAAAGCGTCTTAAGACATCGGCTTTTGTAATGCTGCCTAAAGGCTTATTAAGCCAATCACCAAATCTTCTTTTGAATGTAGAAAGTGCATCTAATTTTGTCTTAGGTTTCCAATCTACTGTATTTGCATATTCATCAATAGCATCTTGCAATGTGAATGAATTTATTTGACGTAATCTTTCTTGTTTTCTTCGATCATCGATTGGACGATTACCTAATGCAAGTTCCGCTAACACTTGTTTAGCTATTCTTCTTGCATCTTGCACTGTAAATTGTTCAATGCTCCCAATGGTATGCGTAACAACTTTACCGCCACGTTGGCGAGCAATCACAGCCCACACATTGGGTGAGTTTTCCCTTTTACGCTGGTATAAACCCTTTACTTTAGGGTCTTTTATAGCGCTTGGCATAAGTGATAAATTGACAACATATAGACAACATTTTATGTCTAGACAACACAAAAAGCAACATGTATAATGTTTATAACTATATGATTTTAAATATGATTAAATTTGATAGCAAGACTCTTAATCCGTTTGTCGCGAGTTCGACCCTCGCATCCCCCACCACTAATATTAGTTTTTTTCTCATAATCTCTATTAAAATTTAATCTTGTAAACTAAGGAACAACAATGGCTACTGCCGTAATTATTAAACATCCAAATTCAGGCATGATCAAAATTGGTTACTATGGTTTTAGTTGGACATATCTTTTTTTTGGTTGGTTTGTGCCGCTTTTTCGAGGTGAATTAGGTGTTGCGGCACTTCATATGCTTTTTTCAATTATCACACTGGGACTGTGGCAGATTATTGTGGCTTTTTTATACAACAGACAATATATGACACGTATGTTTATGACTGGATGGGTCTTAGCAGACTCTGAAGGTAATAATGAAATGGCCGCTCAAAGGCTTGGTGTTGTATTACCTAAACGCGGACGTAAATAAAACTCTATTTCTTTTTGTTGCAGACACGCTTTAAATATAAATCATTAAGCGTTTTAGGTTTAATGACTTGCCAATCGAGCGCCTCCCCCTTATTAAATAAAGCATGACCCTGGCCCATCGATTCTGGGTACAAAGCATAAGCTAGAATTCTCATTTTTCGAGCTTTACAATCAAACTCCGATCTATTTTTAATAGATCGATATTGAATATTTTTTATAGTTTGGAGTTCAGCATAATTTTGCAAATACCAGACTCTCGCTTTGTGCCCACTTTTACTCATGAGCACATAATCCATGTAATGATCAGCATCATCTTGGTGAATTAAAGACCAATCAGCAAAAGACTTAATAGGAAAAAGAAATAAGAAAAGAAGTATAAATTTCATGGGTCAAATGATCTCATTTAATAACCCTTTTCTCAACCTGAAATTTCTTAGAAATGATGGCTTGTTTATTCACTGAAGGCTGATCATAATAAAACATCGTTTAATTTAAGATTATAAAAATGGAAAAAGTGCTTTGGGGCATTCTAGGAGCTGCGCGAGTCAATGAGCGCCTTCTTCCAGCTATTGTTAATAGTCCTTTTGGTGAGCTCGTTGCTATTGGAAGTAGGAGACAGAATGCAGCGGCAGAATGCTTGGAAAAATACCAGCCCGCACTTGTAGGTAATGTTCAAACCTTCAATTCATTAGATGAAGTAATTAATCATCCTGATATAGACGCTATTTATATTCCACTTTCGAACGAAGAGCATACCGAGCCCGCTCTTAAAGCAATCAATAATAAAAAACATGTGCTCATAGAAAAGCCGATCACACTTCATTCAAAAGAAGTTGAATTAATTCAGGAGGCGGCTGACAAAAATCATGTCAAAGTAATGGAAGGTTTTATGTACGTCTTTCATCCACAGTTTGATCGTATAAATGAAATCATTAGCTCAGGATTGTTAGGTGATGTTCAGTATGTGCATTCTATGTTTTCTTTTCCAATCCAGCCTGCACGTTTTTATCGTATCGATCGATCGATTGAAAATGGTGGTGGCGCTCTCTGGGACATTGGGCCCTATGCTATTCATACAATTCGACAATGCTTTGATCAGAACCCCTTATCAGTTGTTGCAACAAGCCATCTTAACGATCATGGGGCAGATTTAACTACTTCGGGCATGATTGATTTTGGTCTTAATCGACGTGCGCAATTTGATATTAGCTTTGAATGTGTGAGACGCTCTCAATTTGAAATCTTTGGGTCTAAAGGGAAACTAATGTGCCATACCGTATGGCAACATGAAAATGATGAGGCACAATTAACCCTTACAACAGATGCAGATGGCTCAAAGAATGAGCGTATTGAAAAAGCTAATCACTTTACACTTGAAATTGATCATTTTAATCAATGCATCATTAATAACACTGTGCCCAAACTTTCTCTAGGTGATGCGCTTTGGAATACAAAGGTATTAGAAGCAATTCAAGCCTCCATTAAAACAAAAGCCTGGGTTAATTTTTAAAATGATTAAAAACAAAAAAAGCCCGCATTAAGCGGGCTTTTTTATTAAATCTGAATAATTATTTATTCATTACATACATTGTAACTTCGAAACCGAAACGCATTTCAGTAGCAGCTGGAGTTGTCCACATGATGTTGATCCTTTTATTAAGTTAATGAGAAAGTACTTATATGTAATATTACTCGGACTTAAAAAGTAAACACCTTGAGGATCATGAATGAGGTCTAATGAAAATCATGAGAGAAATGACACTAAACCGGGTAAATTACAAAAAAACTATATAAATCAATAGGTTATAAAATTAAACCTTAGCTGGTTTAGGTTGTGGTTTTTTACCTTTAGATTCTTTTCTTTTATCTTTACTGCCCATATATCGCCTCTTTAATAGGTTGATTAAATGATTATTGTATACGAAAGCTTAGGCCTTCAGCCGCTTCTTAATTTCTTTTTCATACTCGGGGAAATAGTGAGAAATGACCTTTAAATCAAACTGAGAAAGTATGGAGTTATTCGATTCTCGCTCTAACAAAAATTCAAAGGACGCTTGAATTAAATATTCACAAGAAAACTTACCATCAGTTAATAGCTTATAGAAATCATTTGAGACATGAACCTTATGATGAGTGATTGAGTTCGATTCAACCATTACTTCAAAATCGGATCCCTTAATTAATTTAACGGTAATCATTTACGTTTTGTTATCGCACGTTTGCCCCATCTTCTTACAAGAAGATAAAGAATGAGAAAAGAAAAAACTACAAAAGCAATTCTGATCGGAAGATAGGTCAGATCAGAAAATATATATTGGAAAAATACATAGGGAGTTAAAAGGATTGCAGAAATAACGCGCGCCCAATATAGGTTTTTTAAGTGCTTACTTTTTTTATTTTTTTGATAAATTTTCCAAGAAAGGAATGCAAAAGAAAAAGCAGCTATTAAAAACAAAATACCGCCATACATAATCATCATGAATGTATTCATCATTTATTCCTATTAAATAATTTTATCCAAAAAACCAATAACAAACAGCAATAGAAGCTAAGACTCCCACAAGGTCTGCAAATAATGCGCAAGTAACTGCATGTCGTGCACGCTGAATACCAACTGCACCAAAATAAACTGCTAAAACATAAAAAGTAGTTTCAGTACTACCTTGCACAGTTGCTGCTAAAAGTGACGGAAAGCTATCCACGCCATGTGTTGTCATAGTATCAATGAGCATAGCTCTTGCAGCACTTCCAGAAAATGGTTTCACAAGTGCTGTAGGTAATGCATCTACAAAACGTGTATCCCAGTTAAAACTATTCGCTAGATAACGAATCATATCTAATACAACATCAAGCGCACCTGATGCTCGAAGAACACCAACTGCACATAACATCGCAACTAGGTAAGGTAGTAAATTTTTAGAGACATCAAAACCTTCTTTAGCGCCCTCAATGAATGACTCATAGACTGGTACCCGTTTTAAAATACCTATCAGTAGAAAGGTGATAATCAATCCGAAAAGGACAGCATTGCCTAAGAAAGATGAGAATGCGCCTAATGCCGCTGCTGATAAGTGGCTTAAAAATAAGATAAGCGTACTTAATAAAGTTGCAATTGCTAACATCCATGTGATGACTACCGGATCGTTTAATTTAATTCGCTGAGCGAAAGCAACTGAGAAGAAGCCGGCCATGGTAGAAGCACTTGTCGCTAAAAGAATAGGTAAAAATACGAGCGTGGGATCTAACGCACCTTGCTGTGCACGATACATAAAAATCGACACGGGAAGTAAAGTAAGTGATGAAGCATTCATAACTAAAAAAAGAATCTGTGCATTACTTGCAATCTTTGGTGTCGGATTAAGTGATTGCAATGACCACATCGCTTTTAACCCAATAGGTGTCGCAGCATTATCAAGACCTAATCCATTTGCAATAAAATTCATGGTGATCAGACCTGCAGCTGGATGATTTTTAGGAACCTCAGGCATGAGTCGCCTAAAAAGCGGTGAAAGCCAAGATGCTATCTTTTCAACTAAACCTGCGTGTTCAGCAATCTTTAAAAAACCTAGCCAAAGAGTGAGTGTTCCAAAAAGTAATACCATTACTTCTACGGATAACTTTGCCATGGAGAAAAGGCTATCCACCATGTGAGCAAAAACTTCAGCGTTACCTTGACCCACCCATCTCCATATTGCACTTAATAAAGCAATAAAGAAAAAGCTCACCCACAACGTATTTAATATCGAACCATTTCGATGGTGTGTGCTTTTGTTTTTAGAGGATTGATTGGATTTTATAATGGGCCACCTGATAAAATTTAATAGGCTTAAAAATGATGTATGAAAATTATAAGGCTAAGAAATCTATTTTTGAAAACTAATTCATCGCTTTAATTGGTCGGAGCGGTGAGATTCGAACTCACGACCCCTTGCACCCCATGCAAGTACGCTACCAGGCTGCGCTACGCCCCGAAAATTAAAACAGTGATGAATTACTTTTTAAGCAGATCTATGATACTGAGCAATTCGTCTTTAATCGACTTTAAATTAAGGCCGGCAAGAGAATTGGATTGATTGAGATTCTCCAAAGGCAACTCCACTTGACCCTGTTTAGTCACTTGAAGCTCTTTAGGCAACTCAGCTTGCTTTACTTCTTTAACAAAATTTTTATCACTCAGTCGCTGTTTAGCGCCTTGAATAGTAAAACCTTCGTCATGCAGAAGTTCTCTAATTTTACGAATGAGAAGAACTTCAGGTAATTGATAATAACGTCGATTACCACGTCGCTTGACATCTTTGAGCTGATCAAACTCCTGCTCCCAATATCGCAGCACATGAGCTTTGACGAGACAAAGCTCACTTACCTCTCCAATTGCAAAATATCTCTTTGAAGGTATTTCAGGTAAGACGGGGGATTTAAGCTTTCTTTCCAGAGTAGTTCTCTTCTACATTGCTTTTTAGTTTTTGGCTTGCGTGAAAAGTAACCACACGTCTTGCTTTGATTGGAATCTCTTCACCCGTTTTAGGATTGCGGCCTGGTCTTTCTGATTTTTTTCTTAGTTCAAAATTGCCAAAACCAGATAGTTTGATACTGTCGCCATTTTCCAGTGCGTTGCGAATTTCTTCAAAAAAAGCTTCAACCAGATCTTTGGCTTCACGCTTATTTAAACCTACCCGGTCAAATAGAATTTCAGATAAATCTGCTTTAGTTAATGTCATAACGGCCTACTTTTAATTCGGTATTAAATATGGGATTAGTTGCGGAGCGTTGCGCCAAATTGTTTTTCAAGTAATTTAACGATTTTTGATACAGAAGAATCAGCTTCACTATCAACTAATGTCTTTGAAGTATCCTGCATAAGTATCAGAAATGCAACACTTTTTTTGTTTTCAGCGATGCCTTTCCCTTGGTAAAGATCAAATAAAGCTATTCTATTTAAGTATGGGATTTTAGCCTTATACACTGCATCTAAAATTGAATTTACTTCAACTGATTCATCTACCACGACGGCAATATCTCGTCTTACAGGCAAGAATTTTGAGATATCTTCGTATTTAAACGCTTTATCTTCTAAAAGCTTCTCTATTTTTAATTCAAAGATAAAGGGGGTCTTGGGAAGAGAAAAGTGTTGCTGCCATTTCGGATGTAATTTACCCACCCAACCTATCGACTGGCCTTCTAAAAAGACTTCTGCCGACTGTCCTGGATGATGGGCTAAAGGTGTTTTGTCAGTTTTTTGGAATATAAGGTGTTTGGATGTTAATGCTTCAACATGAGCTTTGATATCATAGAAATCAATATCACGTATCTTGTCAGCCCATTGCTCAGGCATAAAGCTACCGTAACTTAATCCCGATATCACTTCAGTCTCAATAAAATCTTTTTTTGTGCCTTGGAAAGTTTGTGCAATTTCAAAAATATTTAATCGCGATACTTGTCGGTTTAAATTGTAAGTTAATACTTCTAGGTGACTGCCCCACAATGATGATCGCATCGTTGACATCTGACTTGCAATTGGATTTTGTAATTGAATGGGATTCGAATTGCCATGCAATGATTTCTCAATATCATTTTCAATGAAACTGTAAGTCACTACTTCATAAAAGCCGCGAGATGTAAGAGCGTTTTTAAGGTCTCGCTGACAAACTCCAGAAGTTGGTAACATCGTTTGATGACTGACAGGTTGATGAGAAGGTATTTTGTCGTAACCATACAAGCGAACGACTTCTTCAATAAGATCTTCTTCAATCGCAATATCAAATCGATAAGAAGGTGGTATAACTTTAAATCCTTCGATTGTCTTGTTGACCTCAAAACCTAACTGATGAAAAATACGCTCAACATCTTGGCTCGGTACTTGAATACCTAAAATAGCATTTAATTTTTTAAGTCTGAGATGAATTTCATTTCGCGAAGGTAAAACATTTAAAACTTCGGTGATCTCACCTGCCTCACCACCACAATACTCAATCATAAGAGATGAAGCGCGCTCTAACGCAAGACGTGTGTTTGCAAAATCAACGCCTCGTTCAAAACGATAAGATGAATCTGTCGATAAATTATAAGCTCTTGCTTTACCAGCGATCACGATAGGATCAAAGAAAGCACTCTCTAAGAAAATAGTTTGAGAAGTTTCAGTCACCGACGATGATATCCCACCCATCACACCGGCAAATGCAATCACACCTGAACTGTCTGCAATGACCAAATCTTTTTTAGATAATTTAATTTTTGTATCGTTAAGTAAATGAATAGGCTCTTCAGCCTTGGCAAATCTCACTACGATATCACCTTGCAATTTGTCATGATCGAATGCGTGAAGTGGCTGTCCAATTTCAAGTAACACATAATTAGTGATGTCAACAATAGGACTGATTGATTTAATATTGGAGCGTTCGAGTCTCGATACCACCCAATCAGGCAATGTTTTTGTGTTGTCTACATTCTTAATGATGCGGCCACAGTATCGTGGGCATGCTGACTTTTCTTCAACAACAACATTTTTCTTTTCACTTTGCTTGATGGGATTCACTTCATAATCGATGGGTGAAAGTGAAGATGTGGTAATGGCAGCGATTTCTCGAGCGACACCCCATAGACTCAAACAATCACTTCGGTTTGGCGTTAATTTTAATGTCGTAATCTGATCGTTAAGATCAAGTGCTACTCTTAAATCAGAGCCATTCTTTAAATCATGACTCAATTCTAAAATACCTTCAGCTTCTTTAGTTAATCCTAATTCCTTTAATGAACAAAGCATGCCGAATGATTCAACGCCACGCACTTTTGCTTCCTTAATATCTATTAAAGGTAATTTAGCTCCCACTAATGCGCATGCCACTTTAATACCTTGTCTTGCATTTGATGCACCACATACAATTTGTAATGTCTTATCACCAATATTGACATCGCATACCTGAAGTCGATCTGCATCAGGATGTTTTTTAATCGACACAATCTCACCTACGACAACGTGACTAAAATTGGCCCCTAGGGGATGAGAGTCATCAACATCTAAGCCTGCCATGATCATGACATAATTAAGCGCATCACTATCCAGTGATGTATTCACATATGACCTTAACCAGTTTTCAGAAAATTGCATATTGAGAAATCTTTAAATAAATTGCTGAAGAAAACGTAAGTCGTTATTAAAAAAGTGACGTAAATCATTCACGCCGAAACGTAACATTGTTAAACGCTCTACGCCTAAACCAAAAGCAAATCCTTGGTGCTGATTTGAGTCGATGCCTACATGTTTAAATACTTCTGGATGCACCATACCGCACCCACCAATCTCAAGCCAACCGCCCTTCCAGCTCATATCCATTTCAGCAGAAGGTTCTGTAAATGGAAAATATGAAGGTCTGAAGCGCACTTTTAAATCTTTATTCTCAAAAAAGTTTTGGAGAAAATCTTCGATGACACCTTTAAGGTCTGCGAAGCTTACTTGTTGGTCAACCCACAAACCTTCAACTTGATGAAACATCGGTGAATGTGTGGCATCTGAATCAACGCGATAAACGCGACCCGGCGAAATAATTTTTAATGGTGGTTTATTTTTTTCTAAATGACGAATTTGCACAGGGGATGTATGTGTTCTTAATACATAGGATTCATCAATATAAAATGTGTCATGCATCGCACGTGCTGGATGTGACTCTGGAATATTAAGCGCTGTGAAATTATAAAAGTCAGATTCAATTTGTGGTCCATGTGCCACTGAGAAACCGATGGAATGAAAGAGCGATTCAATGCGATGAAGTGTTTGTGTGACTGGATGAAGGCTACCTCGATCTTCTTTTCTTGAAGGTAAAGTCACATCTAATGATTCCTCTGCAAGCTGTTTAGCTTGTGAGGCATTCAAAATAGCATCTCGTCTTTTTTCTAGCACTTCTTCAACACCTTGTTTAACGACATTGATCTCAGCACCGACTTTAGGTCTTTCTTCCGCAGATAATTTACCTAATGATTTAAGTGCCTCAGTTAAGACGCCACTTTTACCTAAGTATTTGGCTTTTGCTTGATCAAGGTCCGTCACAGATTGGCACTGATCAAAATCTTCACTGGCTTCTTTTAAAGTATGTTCTAGATTATTCATTAACTATTATTTTAATAAAAAAAAGGAGGCTAGAAGCCTCCTTTTAAAAATTAATAATTTTTATGCTGCTCCTGAACCAGATTTAGCAATTTCGACAAACTTAGCAAAAGCTGCTTTATCGAATACCGCCATATCTGCTAACACCTTACGATCCACTTCAACAGAAGCTTTCTTAAGGCCATTCATGAAACGGCTATATGTAAGACCACATTCACGAGATGCTGCGTTAATACGCGCAATCCATAGTGTTCTAAATTGACGTTTTTTCTGACGACGGTCACGGTATGCGTACTGACCTGCCTTCATCACTGCTTGTTTAGCTATGCGGTATACGTTTTTACGACGGCCGCGATAACCTTTAGCAAGTGCTAAAACTTTTTTATGTTTCGCTCTAGCGGTGACACCACGTTTTACTCTAGGCATATTATTCTCCTTATTGAGTTGGCATCATCGCGCGAACGCGTTTGATATCGGTTGCTGAAATGAGGACAGTGCCTCTAAGATTACGTTTTTGTTTCGTTGTTTTTTTGGTCAAGATATGACGTAAATGAGAACGTGTTCTCTTTACCATACCACTTCCTAAAAACTTGAAGCGCTTTTTCGCGCCACTTTTTGTTTTCATTTTTGGCATTTTGATCTCCTTAGTTAGAGTAGTAAGAGTGCTTAGGCATGCCGTTTAAGCCGTATCACTCAGAAACTTTTGCTTCAGTGGTTTTGGGTTTGACTTTTTTTTGCGGAGCCAAAACCATTACCATTTGTCGACCTTCCATTTTCGGAAATTGTTCGACGACTGCGTATTCCATTAAATCATGTTCAACACGTTTTAGAATTGCTAAACCGTATTCTTGATGCGTTATTTCTCGACCTCTAAAGCGCAAGGTGATCTTTGCCTTATCGCCATCTGAAAGGAACCCAATGAGGTTTCGTATTTTGATGTTGTAATCACCATCATCTGTTCCCGGTCTAAACTTCACTTCTTTAATCTTGACCTGCTTTTGTTTTAAGCGGGTTTCGTGTTGCTTCTTACTTTCTGCATATTTAAACTTACCGTAGTCAAGCAATCGACATACGGGTGGTAGGGCTTGTGGAGCAATTTCCACTAGATCGATATCTATCTCTTCTGCTTTTGCAAATGCCTCAGCTAGTGTCACTATGCCAAGCGCTTCGCCGTTTACGCCAATTAATCGAATTTCTTGAGCTGTAATATCTCCGTTAATTCTGACTTCTTTCTCTTGAGCGATAACAAATCCCCTGTAAATATAAAAGAAAAACCGCGCTACCTTATTGCTAGACTTTAGTTTGAACTTCCTGATTTAGTCGATCAATCAATGACTTAATCGACATAGATCCTAAGTCTTCGCCTTTTCGGGTTCGCACGGCAACTTGCCCAGCTTCCATTTCCTTTTCCCCTACAATTAAGAGATAAGGAATTTTTTGTAAGCTATGTTCGCGTATTTTATAGGTTATTTTCTCATTTCTCAAGTCAGAATCGCATCGGATGTGGTTTTTCTTGAGTTCATCCATGACTTTTGAAGCGTAGCTTGCGTGTGCGTCAGCAATATTAAGGATAACCGCTTGTGTCGGGGCAATCCAAAGAGGCATAGCACCCGAGTAATGCTCAATAAGAATTCCAATAAAACGCTCCATAGAACCTACAATAGCCCGATGTAACATCACAGGATGTTTGCGGCTATTGTCTTCTGTGACATATTCAGCGCCTAGGCGCTCAGGTAAGTTAAAGTCGAGCTGGATCGTTCCGCACTGCCACAGGCGGCTTAAGCTGTCTTTTAGGGTAAATTCGATCTTAGGGCCATAAAAAGCCCCTTCCCCAGGCTGAAGGTCAAATTCGAGCTTATTTTCAACTAAAGCAGCTTTAAGGGCAGATTCAGCCTTATCCCAAGTTTCGTCCGAGCCAACCCGTTTCTCAGGGCGAGTCGATAATTTCACTAAAACATCCTTAAATCCGAAGTCTTGGTAGGCTTTAAAAAGCATCACAATAAATTGAGCGACTTCATCTTTAATCTGTTCTTCCGTGCAAAAGATATGGGCATCATCTTGCGTAAATCCACGAACACGCATTAAGCCATGGAGTGATCCTGATGGCTCGTTTCGATGGCATGAACCAAATTCTGCAAGCCTTAAAGGAAGGTCACGATAGCTATGAAGGGTGTTATTAAAAATTTGAATGTGGCCAGGGCAATTCATTGGCTTCACTGCATAATCTCTATTTTCTGACGACGTTGTAAACATATTGTCGCGGTAGTTTTGCCAGTGTCCGGATTTTTCCCACAAAGTCTTATCCATCATTGTTGGCGTTCTCACTTCTTGATATCCATAATCCAAGAACATCTTGCGCATGTAATGTTCAACTTCCTGCCAAATCGACCATCCCTTGGGATGCCAAAACACCATACCAGGTGCCTCATCTTGCATATGGAATAAATCGAGTTGTTTACCTAATTTACGATGATCTCTTTTTTCTGCTTCTTCCAACATGAAGAGATAGTTTTGTAAGTCTTCTTTATTAGTCCATGCAGTGCCATAAATTCTTTGTAGCATTTCATTTTTAGAATCCCCGCGCCAATATGCGCCAGCCACTTTCATTAATTTAAATACTTTTAATTTTCCAGTCGATGGTACATGTGGGCCTCGACAAAGATCCGTAAATTCACCTTCGGTGTACAAGGAAACTTCCTGATCTGCTGGAATAGATTCAATAATTTCAGCTTTATAATTTTCTTTAATTGATTTGAAATATTTAACTGCATCATTACGCAGCAATACTTTTCTTGTGATGGGTAAATCGCGATTAACAATTTCTGTCATCTTCTTTTCAATTTTCTCTAGATCTTCTGGCGTGAAAGGTCGCGTATATGAAAAGTCATAATAAAAACCATGTTCAATGACCGGGCCAATCGTTACTTGTGCATCCGGGAATAACTCTTTAACAGCATATGCCATAAGATGAGCAGTTGAATGGCGAATAACTTGAAGCCCTTCAGGATTTTTATCAGTGATGATCGCAAGATCGCTATCCTCACGAATGACGAATGAAAGATCGACAAGTTGATCATTCACGCGGCCTGCAAGCGCTGCGCGGGCTAGTCCAGCACCAATATTTTGTGCAACTTCTGCAACGGTCACGTCACTTTCGTATTGTCGCTTAGACCCGTCTGGTAATCTTATTTCAGGCATAGTTGAATTGAATTATTAAGGATTGCACCATTTTATAAGCTTTTCAGCATTCTAGATAGCTTGAGCCATGATACAAAAAATTGGTAGGCGCGATTGGAATCGAACCAACGACCCCCACCATGTCAAGGTGGTGCTCTAACCAGCTGAGCTACGCGCCTAAAGAATTTAGGAATTTGGATTCTATCCTATTGAAGAACCCTAATCAATGATCGCTTCGTAACCATACGTAAAATCAGGGTACTTTAATACAAATCCAGTTTGATTCAACAAAACAGATTGCAATTGCTTGCCACTTTCCAAAATCGGAAGCTCAATCGTATCGGTTGTTAATTGAAGACGATTTCTGATCCACGTTAACACATCATATTGTTTAGTAGGCACGCCATCTGTTACAAGATAAAGTGGCTCAATAGATTCATTCATCATAATTCTCTTCATAAGAAATACAATAAAACGAGCAGCATCTTCTTCATGAATTCGATTAGACCAATTATTGGTTGCAGGCCAATTACCCGGATTACTTTGAGCTAATTGAATCATGCGTTTTCGATTAGGGCCATAAATACCCGACAAACGTAATATGGTGGCTTTATCTTTTAGCTGACGTGCAACCGTTTCAGCTTCCATTAAAGCTTCACCTCCATAATCAGAAGGTTCTGCAATATCAAGCTCACTTAAAATCTTAGTCGTTTTTTGTCCGTACACTCTTGTGCTTGAAACAAAGAAAAGATGCTTGAAGTGATCCAGCTCCAAAATCGCTTCGTACGTTTTTTTTAAGCCGACTACATAATGATCTTGATAACTTTCAATAGACTGTGTGTCTGCAGAAACAGCGTAGATAATGATTTCAGGGTTTATTAATTTAATGACATCAATAGCTTCGGTTTTTAAAATATCAACTTGATGCATTTCGATAGAAGCGGGTGATTTTCTTAAGCTTCGACTAAAGCCATATAATTTAAATACATCGGGGTCAGCATTATTGACGATTGAGAAACCAAGTTGGCCACAACCTATAATTAAAACTTTAAGAAATTTTATTTCCAAAGCGTTTTAAAAATGAAGCCAGGAAAAGAGAAAACTAAAAATAAAAAGAAAGTCACTGCATAAAATTCCCAGGCTTGCGGTTGAATATGTCCTATCATTTTAAACTCTGCCAAAAGTAAAATACCGCCGGTGACAAAATATAGAATCACCACTTCGAACAAAGCCCAAAAAAAAGGTTTTTTGTGGGATGGAAATTTCTTGATAAAAAGGAATTCACTAAACATCCAAGGCACATTAGCCATGATAATCGCAACGAGAATAAGTATTGATTGCATCATTTAATGAAGACTCAAGGCTACCGCTTGCGTTGTAGCCTCCATCAATCTATGGGGTACTAAACCCACAAGTAGAAGTGCTAATGCATTGGCCGACAAAATCCATTGCATATCCATCGAAACATCTAATTTACTTTTTAATTTTGGCTCATCAAAATACATCAGTTTTACAATCCTCATGTAATAAAACATCCCGACCAAAGCCATCATAACTGCATAGACAACAAACATTGCAAAGCCTGCATCAAACGCTGCTTGAAGCACCATAAATTTTGCATAGAACCCAACGGTAGGAGGAATACCTGCCATACTCAACATGGTGATGAGCATAAGGAATGCATACCAAGGATTTCTTTTATTCAGACCCTTAAAGTCTTCCAGTGTTTCACACTCGAAATTTTTACGAGACATCATCATGAGTATTGCAAAAGATACTAGTGTCATAAACATATAACTCACAACATAAAATAAACTTGATGCATAGCCATTAAGTGTGCCGCTCATCAAACCAAAAAGAATAAAACCAATATGAGAAATCGTTGAGTATGCATACATACGCTTGATATTTGTTTGTGCGATAGCTGTGACATTTCCAATACCAATGGAAAGCACCGCCATAATCAGCATCATTTGTTTCCAATCGACCATCATCGACTGCAATCCATCACCTAGTATGCGAACTGTAATTGCAAAAGCTGCTAATTTAGGAACAGAACTAATCAGCATGGCGATTGATGAAGGTGAGCCTTCATATACATCAGGGACCCACATTTGAAAAGGTACTGCACCTAATTTGAAAGCAAGGCCGGCGACCACAAAGACAAGGCCTAGTATAAGAATTGCATGGTCTGTTGGGTGATTCAATAAAGTCGTTGAAATCACGTTTAAATCTAAACTTGAGGTCGCACCATAAATCATAGACATGCCATAAAGAAGAAGGCCTGATGCAAGAGCGCCCAATACAAAATATTTAATGGCTGACTCAGTGGCTTTTTGGTTGTCACGATCAAGCGCTGTCAGGGAATATAAACATAAAGAGAGAAGCTCTAATCCCATATAAACAAGAAGCATATTATGACTTGAGATCATAATCATCATGCCAAGCAATGCAAATAGAACAAGCGCAAAGTATTCGCCTCGATACAAATTACGGTCTTTCATATAGGACCGGCTATAGAAAAAAATGAGTGACGTACCAACATAACTCATCATTTTTAAAAAATCTGCAAAACTGTCACGCACAAACATATTTGAAAAAGCAAATTGCGTTTCATGACTAAAATTCTGACTAGTTAGATAAGCGCTGCCTAATAAAGTCAATTGAGATAAAGCAAAAATAATCCAACGTTGAGATGGCTTAATAAATAAATCTGTCATAAGCACAACCATTGCCATTGAAAGCACAAGAATTTCTGGCAAGATTAAAAAAAGATCAGATTGAATAAGTTGATTCATTTATACATCCATGGGCAATGAGGTGATAGGTTTTATTAAGTGCATATGCTCTAGAAATTGAACTGTCGTGGCATTTGTCATATCAGTAATAATCTTTGGGTAAACGCCCACTATAATAATAAGGACTGCCAAAATAGAAAGAATAGAAAATTCACGCCAAGAGATATCTTTTAATGCGCTAATTTTTTGATTGCGTGGTGGCCCATAAAATACACGCTTCACCATCCATAAGGAATAAGCTGCACCAAAGATGAGTGAGCTTGCAGCTATCAAAGCAATCCAAAAATTATTTTGCATCGCACTCATGATCACCATAAATTCACCTACAAAACCTGAAGTACCTGGAAGCCCGCAATTGGCCATAGCAAAAAATACTGCGAAAGCTGCGAAGGTAGGCATCGTATGCATGACACCCCCATAATCTCCAATCTCTCTCGTGTGCAATCTGTCATATAAAACGCCAACAGATAAAAACATCGCTGCAGAAATAAAGCCGTGAGAAATCATTTGAACGTATGCGCCCTCAATACCGATTGAATTAAACATAAATAGACCTAGAGTGACAAAACCCATGTGTGATATGGATGAATAAGCGATCAGTTTTTTCATGTCTTTTTGCACAAGGGCGATCAATGCAATATATAAAATAGCAATCAGTGACAACGTCACCATAAAATCTTTTAAATAAATCGCGGCATCTGGTGCAATCGGCATTGCAAATCGCATAAAACTATAGGCACCCAATTTCAACATCACTGCTGCCAAAACGACCGATCCGCCAGTCGGCGCTTCAACGTGAGCATCAGGTAGCCATGTATGCAAAGGCCACATTGGAATCTTGACTGCAAAAGCCATGAAGAAAGCTAAGAAGATGAAGATCTGAGGATAGAGACCTAGGCCGGCATTATAAAAATTGACGACTTCGAACGAATGAGTTTGCAAGTAAAGATAAATGAACGCGACCAACATTAATAAAGAACCTAAAACAGTATATAAAAAGAATTTAATCGTGGCATAAATTCTATTAGGTCCACCCCAAATACCAATCACCAAGAACATAGGGATAAGCATTGCCTCCCAAAAAATATAATAGAGCATGGCATCAAGCGCACTAAATACCCCAATCATGAGACCTGACATTATCAAGAAAGCTGCCATATATTGTGCAACTCTATCTTTAATCGATCGCCATGAAGCCATGACAACAATAACTGTTGTGAAGCTTGTTAAAAGAATTAAAGGGACTGCGAAACCATCTACGCCTAAATGGTAATTAATATGAAAGGCAGGAATCCAATGGAAGAATTCTTGGAACTGAAACTGTCCAAAGGAAAAATCGAATGCTGTGTAAAGTGGGATGGTAATTAAAAATGAAATCAGGCTACTGATAAGTGAAAACCATTTGGCTTGTGTATCGCTTATTTTTCCACTTAATAAAAGTATAAGGCCGCCTAAAAAGATAGGTGTCCAAATTGAGAAACTTAATATGTGGGTTAAATTCATCTTATATTTTTATAAAAAAAGTTAAGAATAAAAATACACCTATGACCATTGCAAAAGCATAGTGATAAATATAGCCTGATTGAATAACACGTATTTTTTCTGCAAGCTTACTAATTGATTTAGCTGTTCCATTAACAAGCCATCCATCAATAATTTTGACATCCCCTATTTGCCAGAATTTGTCGCCTAAGAAGCGACTGCCGAATGCAAAAAACTTTTCGTTAAATGAATCAAAGCCATATTTGTTTTCTAATACGCGGTAAATCGTCTGTGTGCGATTAAAAATAGTTTTGGGTAAATTTAAATTCACTTCATAACAGTAATAAGCAAAGGCAACACCACTCAATGCAAATAAGAAAGGTAGGCTTGTGATGCTATGCAATGCCATGCCAAAAGGCCCATGATAAATTTCGTGAAAGTGATGGCTTAGTAATTCCATCGTTGGATGCGCTTCAATATCCAGGAAAATGCTTTTTGAAAGAAAACTACCAAATAAAATTGGTTCGATTGTCATGAAGCCAATCACAACGGAAGGAATAGCAAGGAGCACTAAAGGTAAGGTGACGCTTAGAGGACTTTCGTGTGGATTGTCTTTTGACGTTAAGCCATGATGGTGATCGTCATGATGTGTAAGTTTTTGAAGACGCCATTTCTCTTTGCCATGGAACACAAGGAAATAAAGTCTAAATGAATAAAAAGCTGTTACAAAGACACCTACCAATACGGAAAAGTAAGCAAAGTGACTTCCTGAAATGTCGGACAATTTGACAGCTTCGATCAAACTATCTTTTGAATAGAATCCTGAAAATAGCGGCGTGCCTATTAATGCTAGGGAGCCAATTAAAAAAGTTATCCAAGTAATAGGCATATATTTTTTTAAGTTACCCATATTTTGAATATTTTGATCGTGATGCATCCCTATAATGACTGAACCAGCCCCTAGAAAAAGTAAGGCTTTAAAGAATGCGTGTGTCATTAAATGAAACATAGCCACCGAATAAGCTGAAGCTCCTAATGCCACTGTCATATAACCCAATTGCGAAAGTGTTGAATAAGCAATGACACGCTTAATATCATTTTGAATGATACCCAATAAGCCCATAAACAAAGCCGTGATAGCACCAATAATCATTACGAATGAAAGTGCTGTGTCAGAAAGCTCAAATAAAGGCGATGTCCGTGCGACCATAAAAATACCAGCGGTCACCATCGTTGCAGCATGAATCAGCGCTGATATAGGCGTCGGACCTTCCATCGAATCTGGAAGCCACACATGAAGTGGTACTTGTGCGGACTTGCCCATAGCTCCAATAAATAACAAAATACATATGACGGTGACCACATTAACAGGCTGGCCAAATAACTCCATTGTGTGCGCCGCCATAATGCCAGTACTTTTAAATACAGTTACATAATCGAGAGAGCCAGTCCAATAGAGAATCAAAGCAATACCTAAAATAAAACCAAAATCACCAACACGATTTACTAAAAAGGCTTTTAAGTTTGCATAGATTGCGGTGGGTCTCTCAAACCAGAATCCAATAAGAAGATAAGACACCAGGCCTACAGCCTCCCATCCAAAAAAGAGCTGCATAAAGTTATTGCTCATGACTAACATCAACATTGAAAAGGTAAACAAGGAGATATAACTAAAAAATCTTCGGTAGCCTGGATCCCCTTTCATATAGCCCATCGTATAAATATGAACCATCAGTGATACAAAAGTCACGACCACCATCATCATGGCTGTTAAATTATCAATTAAGAACCCGACTTCAAATTGATAGTGGCCTGTGAGAAGCCATTGATATATAGTTTGATTTAAAACTAAACCACTTAAAGTCTGGTTTAAAGTGATACATGAGAGCACAAATGCAAAGAAGACAGACGTGATCGTCATGCTCGAAGCAAAAACCTCTGGCAATTTTCGACCCAAAATACCCACGCAAAAAGAGGCTATGAGGGGTAGTAAAGGAACGGCTAGATATGCATAGATAGAATTCAATGATTATCCGTTTAGACGATTTAAATCGTCTACGTTGATAGAACGTGTATTTCTGAAAATTAAAACGATGATTGCTAAACCTATGGCAGATTCTGCGGCCGCGACAGTTAAAATAAAAAAAACAAAAATTTGACCCGTAATATCATTTAGATAATGTGAGAAAGCAATAAAATTAATATTAACTGCGAGCAACATAAGCTCAATCGACATAAGTAAAATAATGATATTCTTTCGATTAAGAAAAATACCTACCACACTGATTGTAAATAAAATCGCGGCTAGGATGAGATAATGCGATAAACCAATCATGTTCTCTACCTCCTTTTAGGCTTTAGATACTTTTCTTCCGACTTCATTTGAACTATTCGCACACGATCTGCACGTTTAACGGCCACCTGATCAGCAGGATTTGTCTTCTTACTATCCCTGCGATCGCGAAGCGTCAAAGCTATCGCTGAAATAATTGCAATAAGCAATACGACAGAAGCTAACTCAAAAGGAAGCACATAATCTGAATACAGGGTATTCCCTATCATTTCCGTATTCGATGTATTAGAAATTGGTTCTGTCACAGGCAAAAGATTAAATTGTTTAGTTTTAAATACCATAACCATTTCAATCATCATAAGGACACCAATAAATCCTGCCATCGGAAGATAATCCCAAAAGCCTTCTCTTAATTTATCAAGATTAATATCAAGCATCATGACCACAAAAAGAAATAAGACCATCACAGCGCCAACATAAACAAGCACTAACGCAATCGCTAAAAATTCAGCATGCAAAAGAAGCCAAATGCCTGCGGCATTAAAAAATGCTAGAACCAAAGAAAGTGCTGCAGTGACTGGATTTCTAGAAGTAATTACACTGAGTCCTGAAGCTATAAGAACAAAAGACAAAACGTAAAATACAAGACTCTTAAATTCAATCATAATTTATCGAAACCTCTCATCTTGAGCACGGTCTTCTGCAATTTGTTTTTCATATTTGTCGCCCACCGCAAGTAACATCTCTTTTGTATAAAGCAAATCGCCTCGCGATTCACCGTGATAATCAAAAATTCTTGTTTCAACAATCGAGTCTACTGGGCAAGATTCTTCACAGAAACCACAAAAGATACATTTAGTAAGATCAATGTCGTAACGTGTCGTACGTCTCGTCTTATCTTCGCGCTCTTCGGATTCAATAGTGATTGCCATGGCAGGGCACACTGCTTCACATAATTTACATGCAATACATCGCTCTTCTCCGTTTGCATAACGACGAAGTGCATGAAGACCTCTAAAGCGATTTGATTGGGGCGTTCTTTCTTCCGGATATTGCACGGTAATCTTTCTTGCAAAGAAATAGCGGCCAGTAAGGAGCATGCCTTTAAGAAGCTCAATGAGCATCAAACTTGATAAGAATTGTTTGGTTTTTTTAATCATTTAGTGAAATAAATATCCCCATGAGGTTTGCATCATGCCTCCAATAAATACAATCCAGGCAATAGTGATTGGAATAAAGATTTTCCAACCCAGTCGCATGATCTGATCATATCGATAACGAGGAAATGTCGCTCTAAACCATAAGAAGAAAAATAATAAAAATGCAACTTTTACTAAAAGCCATAAGAAGCTATCTGGAATAAATGGAATAGGTGATAACCATCCACCTAAGAACATCAATGCTGCAAGCATCGATACTAAAATCATATTTGCATATTCTGCCAAGAAAAAAACTGCAAAGCCCATGCCTGAATACTCTACGTGAAATCCAGCCACAATTTCTGACTCACCTTCAGCCACATCAAAAGGCGCTCGATTTGTTTCGGCTACAGCACTAATAAAGTAGATGATAAATAAAGGAAATAAAGGCCAAATATACCAATGCCAAAATCCACCCTCTTGTCCCATGACAATTTTTCCTAGATTTAAACTATTAGCACACATTAAAACGCCTACTAAAGCAAATCCCATTGCAATTTCATAAGACACAATCTGAGCTGCGGAACGTAAACTTCCTAGAAAAGCATATTTAGAATTTGAAGCCCAACCAGCAATAATAACTCCATACACGGCGATAGATGTCATGGCTAAGATATACAAAAGACTTGCATCAATATCTGCGATCACCAAATTGAGATCAAAAGGGATCACAGCCCAGGCTGCAAAAGCTGGAGCAATGGCCAAAATTGGCGCCAAGAAAAATAAAACTTTATTTGAGGCTGTAGGAAGAATAATTTCCTTGAATAAAAGCTTTAATGCATCCGCAATAGGCTGAAGCAATCCAAAATAACCGACACGATTAGGTCCGATACGAACTTGCATGTATCCAATAACTTTCCTTTCGAAATAAGTAAGGTAAGCCACAGATATCATTAAAGGCAAAACGACAGCTACAATTTTTAAGAGTATCCATAATGTTTTGGCAATGTCAGGCCACCAAACTCCAAATGTGGATGTCATCAAACCATCCATCTTAAGATGCGCCCTTTGAAATTACTTTTTTAACTGTGATATCGCCATAAATATCAGACAGATTGGCTGTTTCATCAATACCACTTGGTATGTAAATAGATCCTTCCGGGATACTTATATCTTCAATGACTAAAAGATTTACCCATTGGTTACCTTGCATGACTTTAATTTTGTCATTCTCTTTAAGTCTTAACGTCTTCATCTCTAGTGGATGCAGCTTTGCAAATGCTTTTGATTTTCTAATTGCTGTTTGAAGTGAGGGCGCTCGTCTTACAATTGGATCTATAAGGTATTGATGCATTTCACCAATACGCGAAAATTGCTTAGGTTTAGTGTTACGTATTTTGTAATCACTTACGATATCAATTTCATTAGAAAGCTCTTTTGAGATAAATTGTTTTTTAAATTTAATATGAGCTTCTTTGACATCTAAACTAGATTCATAATCAAAACCTTTTAAATCAAGATGATTAGCTAGCACTCTTAGTACTTTCCAGGCAGGTCTCGATTGACCTAGAGGCTGGGTAACCGCTGCGTAGCTTTGAACTCGTCCTTCCATGTTAACGATCGTACCTGATGATTCTGTAAATGGTGAGATGGGCAGAAGCACATCCACATTTTTAAGGTATTCCGAATTGTATGAGGTTAATGCAACAGTAAAATCTGAAGAAACAATGGCATTTTCTATTAGCTGAGCACTTGATCCATCTAATTGAGGCTCAATATTTAAGAAAACATAAGCTTTTAATTTTTTCTCCAACATCGAACGTGCATTTAAGCCATCTTCTTCAGGGAGAACATTAGCGGCATGAAGTCCGACACTATTTGCATAACTGGGTAAAACAGCGAAAGTAGCCTGAGATAATTTTGAAATTTCAAAAGCAAGTTTATAGATGGTTGAGAAGTCTGGATGTTCTTCTGCTACCTGGCCTAAAAGCAAAGATGTATTATTTTTTTTACCTGCTAAAACATTTTTCATTAAATGCTCGGCTATTGCGTCGCTTGTTTTATCTGTTTTAACTTTTTCAATATCAGCTTTAATAAATTTAATATCTTTTTTTAATACACCCTTTATTTCTGTCATCGATTTTAAAATTTTTGCAAGGGCTTGAGGGAGTATGTGCGAGGCCTGAATCATTTTCTCAGACACAGTCATAAGAGGATCTGCATCTATTGAGTTGACTATAAAAAGATTGGCACCATGATTCACAGCCTTACGAATTCTTGATGCTAAAAGTGGCTGTTCATTTCTTATATTGCTGCCAATTAAAAGGTATTGATCAAAGAGACCGATTGCATCAATCCGACTTCCTAACCAGGGAGAGTTTTGATGTTTTATTGAAAAGTCAGATTGACGCATACGATGATCAATATGAGGTGACTTTAATGTGCTACTTATTTTCTTAGCAAGTAACCCCTCTTCAATTGTGCTTTGAGGCGATATTAAGACACCTAATTCCTCAGGGCCGTGATGGTCTACGATATGTTTTAATTTTTCACTTACAAGTGCTAGAGCGGTTTCCCAATCTGACTCTTTCCATTGGCCTTTTTCTTTAATCATAGGAACTTGTAAGCGATCTTCACTATTCAAGCCTTCATATGAAAAACGATCACGATCAGAAATCCAACATTCATTAATTGACTCCTCTTCACGAGGCAGCACTCTAATCACTTTGTTCTGTTTAATATGCGCTTCAAGAGGTGAGCCAAGACTATCATGATGAGCAAAGGTTGGTCTTCTAATTAACTCCCATGTACGCGCTTTATATCTAAATGGTTTACTTGTAAGTGCGCCTACAGGGCACAAGTCAATAATATTGCCAGAGAGTTCTGATTGAATGGAGCGATCAACGTAAGCGGTAATTTCAGAATGCTCGCCTCGACCGACCATGCCTAGCTCCATCATTCCGCCGACTTCCTGCAAAAATCTCACACATCGCGTGCATTGAATACATCGGGTCATATCTGTTGAAATGAGTGGGCCTATATTTTTATTAAATACCACACGTTTTTCTTCCTTATAACGCGTTTGACCGCCACCGAATGCAACAGCAGTATCTTGAAGCTCGCACTCACCGCCTTGATCGCAAATTGGGCAGTCTAGAGGATGATTAATAAGTAAGAATTCCATGACACTTTGCTGTGCATCGACAGCAATTTTAGATTTTGTTGAAACCTTCATTCCATCTGCAACCTGGGTAGCGCATGCGGGTAATGGTTTATTAAATTTTTCTACTTCCACCAAACACATACGGCAATTTGCTGCGATCGATAATTTTTTGTGATAGCAAAAACGAGGAATCGGAATGCCTGCTTTATCTGCAGCGGCAATGATCGTCGTATTTTTTTCTACTTTTATTTTCTTGCCATCAATTTCAATTGTGATTGTCATTTAGCTTTAATCATAGAATGACCATGTTCAATAAAATATTCAAACTCAGGTCTAAAGTGTTTAATAAAACTTAATACAGGTGTCGCGGCTGCGTCGCCTAAAGCACATATTGTTCTGCCAGAAATTTTTTTACTAACATCCGTTAAAAGATCAAGATCTTCCATGGTGCCTTTGCCATCCACAATTCTTTTGATGACTCGATAAACCCAACCTGTTCCTTCACGACAAGGTGTGCATTGACCACAAGACTCTTCATAAAAGAAATAAGAAAGACGCTTTAAAGCGGTGACCATACAAGTAGAATCATCCATGATAATCACGGAGCCAGCTCCTAAACTCGACCCAATTTTTTGCAGTCCATCATAATCCATCGTTGCATTTTCAATGAGTGCTGCTGGAACAAGGGCTGTGGAGGGCCCGCCAGGAATCACTGCTTTTAATTTCCTTCGATGCCAAATACCGCCAGCCATATTTAATAATTCACTAAAAGGTGTACCCATTTTAATTTCATAATTACCTGGCCTTTCAACGTGGCCTGAAACAGAAAATAATTTAACACCGCCTGAGTTTTCAACGCCTAAATCTTGAAATGCCTGGCCACCATGCTCTAAAATCCAAGGTACTGATGCAAATGTTTCAGTATTATTCACATTAGTAGGTTTGCCATAAATACCATAAGTTGCTGGAAAAGGTGGCTTATATCGCGGCTGTCCCTTTTTACCTTCAATCGATTCAATGAGAGCTGTTTCTTCGCCACATATGTAAGCACCATATCCATGCACTGCATACAAATCAAAACTAAAATGTGAGCCCAAAATATCTTCACCTAAAAAGCCATGGGATCTTGCTTCATCGAGTGCTTTTTCAAAAATCTCGTACTCACGCCAGATCTCACCATGGATATAGTTATAACCAGTGCGAGTGCCCATCACATAAGCAGCTATCAGCATGCCTTCGATAAGTTGATGTGGATTGTATCTAAGAATGTCACGATCTTTAAATGTGCCAGGCTCACCCTCATCTGAGTTACATACAAGATATTTAATCCCATCATAATCGCGAGACATAAAAGACCATTTAATAGCAGTTGGGAATCCTGCACCACCGCGACCTCTTAATCCTGAAGTTTTTAATTCAGCAAGAATTGCTTCGGGTTTTATTTTATTTTTAAGAATTTTTTTAAATTGTTCATACCCACCTAATTTCAAATAGGTGCTTATTGAACCTGGGTCGTCATGAACCATAGTTCTTAGACAAACCAAATCTTGATTAGGAAAAATTTTATGGGGCTTAATAGTATCTATTTGCATTACCATTTATTTAAGGCTCGCTATAAGCTTGTCAATTTTTTCAGTAGTCAAATGCTCATGCATGGTGTGATTGTTAATTAAGCATAAGGGTGCGCCGCTGCATGCTCCCATGCACTCCCCTTCTTTCAGTGAAAACTTTTTATCTTTAGTTAACTCACCAAAACTAATGCCCAATTTTTTTTCTAAGTGCTGCACAATTTCATCAGAATTTCTTAACATGCATGAAATATTGGTACATATAGTGATTTGATACTTACCCTTTGATTCTAAATTGAACATATTATAAAAAGTTGCAACTTCCATCACTGCGATTTCTGGCATTTCAAGGTAATGAGCCACATCAGAAATATGTTCATGCGACAACCAACCATGTCTCGTTTGAACTATGCGCAATGCGGAGATGACTGCAGATCGTTTTTGGTTGTCCGGAAATTTCTTTAACTCTTTATCAATTAATTTAATATCGTCAGTGTGTATCATTTTTTTACCGATCAATCTCACCAAACACAATATCTTGCGTGCCAATAATGGCAACCAAGTCAGATATCATATGACCACGTGTCATTTCATCTAATGCTGCCAAATGCGGAAATCCTGCGGCCCGTATTTTTAACCGATAAGGCTTATTTGCACCATCTGAAATTAAATAGATACCAAATTCACCCTTGGGGTGTTCGACTGCAGCGTATGCCTCACCTGCTGGGATATGAAAACCTTCTGTAAATAATTTAAAGTGGTGAATCATAGCTTCCATATCTTCCTTCATAGCAGATCGGGTCGGAGGTGCTACTTTATGATTATCACTAATTACAGGGCCTGGATTTTTTCTTAACCAGTCTATGCATTGCTTAATAATGTGATTAGATTGTCTAAATTCTTCTATACGAACGAGGTATCGGTCGTAACAATCTCCATTAACACCAATAGGAATATCAAAATCAAGCCGGTCGTATACTTCATAAGGTTGTTTTTTTCTTAGATCCCATGCAATACCTGATCCCCTTAACATAGGTCCTGTCATACCAAGCGCTATTGCTCGATCAGGATCCACAACACCAATACCAACTGTGCGCTGTTTCCATATACGGTTATCTGTTAATAACGTTTCATATTCATCTACATATGTTGGAAAGCGATTTGAAAAATCTTCAATAAAATCTAAAAGTGAACCGCTACGATTTTGATTTAAACCATCTAATTCTTTTTTGTTTTTCAAACTAGATTCGAATTGAGGCATGCGATCAGGGAGATCACGATAAACACCGCCAGGACGATAATATGCTGCATGCATTCTGGCACCTGATGCCGCTTCATAACAATCAAAGAGATCTTCTCTTTCTCGAAATGCATATAAGAAAACAGTCATAGCGCCTACATCAAGTGCATGCGCGCCTAACCATAATAAATGATTTAAGATACGTGTAATTTCATCAAACATCACGCGGATATATTGAGCACGAAGTGGCACATCTATATTTAATAATTTTTCAATAGCCAAAACATAAGCATGCTCATTCGCCATCATGGATACATAATCTAAACGATCCATATAAGGAACGGTTTGTAAGTACGTTCTATTCTCAGCTAACTTTTCTGTGCCGCGATGAAGTAATCCAATATGAGGATCTGCACGCTGAATGACTTCGCCATCAAGCTCTAATACTAATCGCAACACGCCATGAGCTGCAGGGTGTTGGGGGCCAAAATTCATCGTATAGTTTCGAATCTCAGCCATTGTGGAAACCTTCTTCACGAATGATTCTTGGGACGTTATTTCTTTCATCGATCGAAACAGGTTGGTAAATCACGCGTTTTTGTACATCGTCATAACGCACTTCAACTTTACCAATCATCGGAAAATCTTTACGGAATGGATAACCTACAAATCCATAATCAGTCAGTATGCGTCTTAGGTCAGGGTGGTCGGTAAACATAAAACCAAATAAATCGAAAGCTTCACGCTCATACCAATTAGCAGCTGGCCATAAATCTATAATCGATGGAAATAATGGAAAGTCTTCTTCTTTAGAAAAAGTTCTTACGCGAATCCGATGATTATGTTCTATCGACAAAAAATGATAAACAACGGCAAAGCGAGATTTCGTCCAAGTACCCTCACCATAATCTTTGTAATCAACACCGCAAAGATCAATGAGCTGAACGAATTCAAATGCTTTGTGTTGTTTTAAGGTTTTTAAAGTTATTAGGAGATCGTCGATCTTTACTTCAATTGTGAGTTCATTATGCTCAATGGATGCACGAGTTATTTCTTTACCAAAAATAGATTTTGTTTCTTTAAGTAAAGTTTCAACTGAGCTCATGGATTAACGTGCAATCGTATTGGTTCGTTTAATTTTATTTTGAAGCTGAATAATGCCAAACATAAGAGCTTCAGCTGTGGGTGGGCAACCAGGTACATACACATCAACAGGAACAATGCGATCACAACCACGAACAACTGAATAAGAATAATGATAGTAACCACCGCCATTTGCACAAGAGCCCATCGAAATCACCCAGCGAGGCTCTGCCATCTGATCGTAGACTTTTCTTAGTGCAGGTGCCATTTTGTTCACTAATGTTCCTGCCACGATCATGACATCTGACTGCCTCGGACTTGGTCTAAATACAACACCAAATCGATCTAGGTCATATCGAGCCGCACCCGCATGCATCATTTCAACAGCGCAACAAGCCAAGCCAAAAGTCATAGGCCATAAAGAGCCTGTGCGTGTGTAATTAATAAGGGTATCTAGATTTGTAGTGACAAATCCTTTTTCCATAACGCCTTCAATGCTCATTCGCTATTCCCAATCAAGGGCCCCTTTCTTCCATTCGTAAATAAATCCAACTACTAAAATAGCTAGAAAAATCATCATGGCAAGAAATCCAAACATACCAATTTTTTGAATGACGACTGCCCAGGGAAAAAGAAATGTTATTTCAAGATCAAATAAAATAAAGAGAATGGCGACAAGATAATATCGCACATCAAATTTCATACGCGCATCTTCAAAAGCTTCGAAGCCACATTCGTATGGAGAGTTTTTTTCGCTATCAGGTTTATTAGGTGAGAGAATGCTGCCGATGAGAAGAGGCCCTGCACCAACCGCAAGTCCTACGCATATGAACAATAAAATTGGAAAATAATTTTCCAGCACAGCGATTCCTTAAACAAATACCACATGATTTTCTTAATTTGGTGCCGTCGGAGAGACTCGAACTCTCACGACTTTCGTCACTACCCCCTCAAGATAGCGTGTCTACCAATTCCACCACGACGGCTTTATAGATTTAACAGTCTCTATTTTGGGATATTTTGAGCGCCACTTGATGAATTTGACTGAGCTTCGCTGCTTTTAGTTTCAGAAGATTTTTGCACTTCTGATGACTCAGTTTCTTTCACCACACTTCCGGTGCCTGATTTTTGACCTGCGATGAACGCCAAGGAAATGCTGGTCAGAAAAAAGACTAAAACAAATATTGCTGTTGTTCTACTTAAAAAATTCGATGAGCCACTTACGCCGAATAAACTACCTGATGATCCGCTTCCGAAAGCCGCACCCATATCCGCGCCCTTACCGTGTTGCATCAGCACCAAACCAATGACGCCTAAGCATGCAATCACATGAATAATTGTTACTAAATTTTCCATAGTCCTATTTTCTTTGATTTATATTTCGGCTGAATGACAAATAGACTCAAAATCACTTGCATTTAAAGATGCTCGTCCTACGAGTCCGCCGTCTACGTCTGGCATAGAGAATAATTGTATCGCATTTTGAGGGTTTACGCTTCCTCCATAGATGATTTTGAGGCTCTTTATGACCTCAGTATTTGAGGATAATTTCTCACGAATAAATTGATGCATTGCTTGCGCTTGCTCAGGAGAGGCTGCTAAGTCAGAGCCAATAGCCCATATAGGCTCATAAGCAATTACGGTCTCATCAAAAATTTCTTCGCCGTACATTTCAATAATCGTATCAAGCTGCTTAGATACTACTTTTTCCATGATGCCAGCTTCCCTCTCAATTAAAGTTTCACCCACACATAGAATCGGCGTCATACCTGCTTTTTTAACCATCATAAATTTGGTAGCAATATTTTCATCGGACTCGCAATAAGCCGTACTTCTCTCTGAGTGGCCAATAATCGCATAGCTTGCACCAAACTCTTTGAGCATGGAAACACTCACTTCGCCTGTAAAAGCGCCTGATTCATACTTAGCCACGTTCTGGGCGCCCCAAAAAATAGGTGAATGCTTTAGATGGGATTGTGTTTGAAACAAATAAGGATAAGGGGCACAGACGACAATATCGACCGAAATTGCTTGGGGTATCTTTTCTACCAAGGCTTTAAGAAGTCTTTCATTAGACGCCAAAGAACCATTCATTTTCCAATTACCAACAACGATTTTACGTCTCATGACAGTCTCTTAAATAGTTTGTTGAATTTTACTTTGTTGGGGCAGGATGGGCAATTAAGGATGTCATCTTTAGGTCAACATCCTTAATTGAATTTGAATTTTTTTATTGCCATTAAACTCATTAGAATCAACCTGATAGATCGCTTTTATCTTACGAGGGAGGTGCTCACTGTGATTAAAATAAATAGCTTCAAATACCTTGTTTTGTAATAAGAGATTTAACTTTAAATGTTTATCTGCAAGGATTCTTTGCTCAACAACTTCAAATTCACCTTCAAAAATAGGAAGAGGAAAACCTTGCCCCCAAACTTGCGAATTAATGTGCTCTACATCTTCATAAGTCACTTCTGAAAAATTAAGCGCATCATCAACTTCAATAGTTAATTCGAGGTCGTCTGATGTAATTAAACCTCTGACTGTTTCTTCAAAGAAATGGACGAAGCGATCAAAATCCTTTTCTTTTATAGTGAGCCCAGCAGCCATGGCATGACCACCGAATGTGATAAGAATGCTTGGATCCTTTTTTGAAATAAGATCAAGAGCATCTCTTAAATGGAGTGATTGAATGGATCTCCCTGAGCCTTTGAGGATTCCTTCTTCAGACTTAGCAAATACAATGACGGGACGATGATATTTGTCTTTAATTCGAGAAGCGATAATTCCAATCACACCTTGATGCCACGAAGGGTCATAGAGCGCAATACTAAATTGAGCCTCACAATTTAAATCATGTAATTGAATGGAGGCGCCATCTTTCATTTCAGACTCAATTGATCTTCTTTTAAGATTTAAAGCTTCGAGTGATGATGCAATAAATCGAGCATCCTCATAACTATCAGATAAAAGACATTGAATACCTAAAGTCATATCATCTAATCTTCCTGCAGCATTCAGTCTTGGTGCAATACTAAAAGCAAGATCAGAAGTATGAAATTGCGATGGATTTTTTTTAGCTAATGCCATCAGTGCTCGAATACCAGGATTGGCCTGACCTGACCTGATTCTTCGAATACCATATTCAACTAAAGTACGATTATTACGATCTAAAGGTACTAGATCTGCAACCGTACCTAGAGCTACAAGGTCGATTAACTGCATTAGGTTAGGCTCTATATTATCTTTAAAATAATCTCGTTTTCTAAGTTCAGCTCTCAAGGCTAGCATCACATAAAAAATAACGCCTACGCCACATAAATATTTACTTGGAAAGTCACAACCATGCTGATTAGGATTCACAATACACTTAGCACTAGGTAATGTTTCGCCAGGAAGATGATGATCTGTAACCAATACATCAATACCATATTGATTTGCTTGATTTACACCCTCTACACTTGCGATGCCGTTATCGACAGTAATAATAATTTTAGGATTTTTTTCTTTTGCTAAATCAACAATTTCAGGCGTCAAACCATAACCAAATTCAAATCGATTAGGAACCAGATAATCTACATCAGCGCCCATAATCTTAAGCGCCCTTACCCCGACAGCCGTTGAGGTTGCACCATCCGTATCATAATCACCAATGATAAGAATTTTATGTTTTTGTAAGATAGCGTCCGCTAAGATAGATGCCATCAATGTGTTATTGGTTAAAGCTTCCGGAGGAATAATTTTCTCAATTAAGAGTGTGGCGTCATCTATATGCTTAATACCGCGGGCTGAATAAAACTTTGCCAAATGACGATTAAGTCCTGAATTAACGAGGGCATTTAAAGCAGTATGGTCAATTTTTTTTGATTTAATGAACATTGAAATAGTTTTTTACTGTGTGAGTTTTTTTCCATACTTTAAATAGCTGTATGAATCGATTGTTAATATGCAAAAGCTGATCTTGGTAATTCAAATAAATATTCAAATTCTTTATTTTTCGTTTTTTAAAATTGTTCCATATCACTTCTAAAATGTGATCTATTTCCCCATCATCTTCAAAAGCAATTAATGCGTCTTGATTGACATCATCTTGATGAAAATTATCTAAAGACTGAAGAGAGGTATTTATACCAATCGATAGTACTTTCTTTAAAAATTCAGTATTAGAAAAAATAGTTGTATATGAATTTTTAATCACTTGAGGTATGACACCGCCCCCTGAAAACCAAATACTATTAGATGGCAGAAGTTCTCGACGAAGCCTATCTTGGTTTATAGGATGATCAAAAAGAAACATTTGAATTTCATTCATAAATGCATGCCATGTCATAGCTTCATTACCCTGCGGCATAAATAATTCAATTGACTGACGCTTGATATGTGCAATCGATGTCGTTTTAATATGAGGCTGTTTTTTTAACTCAAGAAATAACTGCCCTTGATCATTGAAAACAAATGCACGAGCGTCATCCTTAAATGTTTCATTAAGGGCATCGCATAAACTTTCGATTTCGTTTTGAGTAAAATTACCTGTTAATTTTTTTTCCAAAAAAAATGTATCTCTTTGAAGACTTAAATACACAGGGTCTGCATAAAGATAATAAAGTGTTTGATTTTTCTGATAATCGATCGAAGCTAATGGGTAATCTGGATTAGGCTTTATGCCCAATAAATGGCATAAAAATTCTTCGTAGGAAAAATTTAAAAACTCCACATCTCCTATCGTTAAAAACCGATCAAGTATTGGATGATCACGCTCAAGAGAAGCTTTGCAAAGAAGTGTTGTATTCAAACTACAAGGAAATAATAAAATGTGGTGCCCGGGGCCGGAATCGAACCGGCACGCCCTTGCGAGCGAGAGATTTTAAGTCTCTTGTGTCTACCAATTTCACCACCCGGGCCTTTTGAAATAAAACTAAGAGCGAATTTTATCACTAAATTATTCTCAAATAGGCTTAACTACTAATAAGTGGAGGCGCGAGCCAGAATCGAACTGGCGTCTACGGCTTTGCAGGCCGCTGCATAACCATTTTGCTATCGCGCCACATCAATATCTCCAAAATTAAAAAGGGGAAGACGATGCTTCCCCGATTTTGATTTGGAGCGGGAAACGAGTCTCGAACTCGCGACCTCAACCTTGGCAAGGTTGCGCTCTACCAACTGAGCTATTCCCGCGTAAAGAAGCGAGTATTTTAGCGTTTTTTGAGCTAGTGTCAATTTAAAGTCTCGTCCAAACCCTGAGGTTTACCTTATTTTAATACTCTTTCTCAAGGTAGGCCATGCCATGCGAATGTAATAACCCATCGAAATTACAGTAAGCAGTGCGGCTATATTAATCAATATATTACCTATCCACTTTACATTGATAAACCATAGATTGTCCCAGTAAAGGAGCATTAAAATAGCAATCATTTGGATCGTAGTCTTAAGCTTACCTACAAACATTACCGCCATACCACCTGGCTTGCCAATTGTTGCCATCCATTCGCGTAAAGAACTAATGGAGAGCTCGCGACCAATGATCACTAAAGAGATAATCGCATTGACCCGATCAAGCTCTACCAACACAAGAAGGGCAGCCACTACCATCAATTTGTCTGCTACGGGATCAAAAAAAGCACCGAATTTAGAGACTTGATTTAAATACCGCGCAAAGAATCCATCTAACCAGTCTGTGATTGCCGCAAATAAGAAAATGCCAGCACCTATCCAATTCATTAAAGGCTGACCAATTAAAGTATGAGGTAGGTAATAAATACCCACAAAACAAGGAATCAAAAACACCCTGAAAAAAGTAAGTGCATTAGGAACATTAATTTTCATATGTATTTATTTTTCAATGAAAGTAGTCGTAAATTTTTTCAGCTAATTTCTTATTAATACCATCAACCATGATAATTTCTTCAATACTAGCATTTTTAATACGCTCTATACCGCCAAAATAGACGAGTAGATTTTTTCTCTTTTGTGCACCAATACCCTCAATATCCTCTAGAGATGAAGTAATTCTTTTTTTAGCACGCTTCGCTCTGTGGCCTGAAATAGCAAAACGATGCGCTTCGTCTCTTATTTGCTGGATTAGATGAAATCCAACATTATCTTTTTTTACAATGATGGGATCAGTTTTACCTTCTAAAAAAAGTTGTTCCAATCCTGGCTTTCTCCCCTCACCTTTAGCAATACCCACAAGCATAATATCGCTCAAGCCTAATTCTTGAATCACCTCAATGGCTATATTGAGCTGGCCCTTGCCCCCATCAATAAAAATAAGATCAGGCTTCACACCTTCACCTGTTGCAATTTTTTTGTAGCGACGCATTAATACTTCTCGCATGGCGGCATAATCATCGCCTGGCGTAATATCTTCAATATTAAAACGTCTATATTCTTTATTTTGAAGATTACCTTTATCAAACACTACACAAGAAGCTACCGTGCCCTCGCCCATGGTATGGCTAATATCAAAACATTCGATTCTGGAAAATGAGTCCGATAGATTGAAAATAGCTTTCAATGCTTCCACCCTATTTTCCTGGCTTTCTGATTGCATCAGTTTTTGTTTTAAAGCAATCTGCGCATTCTTTTGCGCCATAGTGAGCCATACACGTTTATCACCGATTGCTTTATTAATCACCTTCACTTCGATGTCGTAATTTAATTTAAAAAATTCAGACATAAGCGATTGATTCACATGTTCTTGGGTCACGATTAATTTAGGTATAGTTTGATTTGTATAGTATTGAGCAATAAAGGTTTCAATCACATCTTGAGTTTCAACATCCGTAGCGTTTTTTGGAAAGAAACTTTTGTCACCTAAATGTCTGCCTGCACGAATCATGACTAAGTTCAGGCAATATTCACCTTCTTCTTCAACACAAGCAATAATGTCAGCATCGCTAGCACTAAAGTCACTGACAAATTGTTTTGTTCTAACTTGTCTTAAACTTTGAATGCGATCGCGATATAAAGCTGCATGTTCATATGCGTGTGAAGTAGCTGCTTCATTCATTTGGTTTGTAAGTTGGCTTATAACTTCACTGTCCTTGCCTTCTAGAAAAAGTGATGCATGTTTAATATCATTTTTATACTCATCCTCTCGAATAAGATCGACACATGGTGCAGTGCAGCGATGAATCTGATATTGAAGACACGGTCTTGATCTATTTTTGAATACTGAGTTTTCGCATGTTCTTAATTTAAAAACTTTTTGTAAGAGCTGAATGCTCTCTCTTACTGCATTTGTATTCGGGAAGGGTCCAAAATATTGGTTTCCTTTTTTCTGAGCGCCTCGATGAAAAGCTAAACGCGGATATTTTTCGCCAGTGAGAACAATGTATGGGTAAGACTTATCATCCCTAAAAATAACGTTATAACGCGGCATGTGAGACTTAATCATATTATTTTCTAAGATCAAAGCCTCAGTTTCCGAGTGCGTCACTGTGATTTCAATATGGTCAATGTGACCCACCATCATTTTTGTTCTAGGACTTGCAATCGTTTTAACAAAGTAAGATGAAACCCTTTTCTTTAGGTCTTTGGCTTTCCCGACATAAATGACTTCCCCAGCCTGATTAATCATTCGATATACACCAGGTAAATTAGGGAGTGTTTTTAAAAAGGGTTTAATGTCCATCTAACTAGCCTAACAAACTACCCCCTACTGACCAATCCTCACCTTTAACTTCATCAAATACAATGTAGGTATACGACGCTGGTTTATGAGCTACTTTTTCCATAAGCACTGTGATTTCTTTTGCGATAGTTTCTTTTTGATCGCGGTTTAAGGTTCCTGCTAATTTAATATTAATGTAAGGCATTTTTAATTCTCCATTTCTTTTTTGATTGATTGAAAAACACTAAAAAACATTTCTTCGGTAAGTCTTTTTGTTTGCGTATTGTATCGACTGCAATGATAACTATCATACAAAACTAACTGATTAGGTAAATCATGACGAGCGCCATGTGAAAACACATAATCAGATTTTTTCAATTGAAAGGCCGATAAAACAGATTGATGCGCAATACTTCCTAAAGCCAATACTAATGTGCGAGGCTGAAGTAAATCTAATTCCGACTTTAAATAGTGATTACATTGTTTTATTTCTTTAGGTTCGGGTTTATTTTGTGGAGGCAAACATTTAACAGCATTTGTAATCCTACAATGAATGAGCTTTAATGAATCATCAGCTGCGATTGACTCTTGTTGGTTCGAAAATCCGAAGTGAAACAAGGCTTTATATAAAAGAATCCCTGCGAAATCGCCAGTAAAGGGCCTACCTGTTCTGTTTGCTCCGTGCATACCGGGGGCTAAACCTACAATCAATAAACGAATCGATGTATCGCCAAAAGGCGGTACAGGCTTACAAAAATAATTAGGCTGCTCTAATTTAACTTGATCTAGAAATGTAGCAAGTCGAGGACATTCTCTGCAGTCTTCTTTATATTGTGTCATTATTTTATATCGTGAGAATTCACGTATTTTATTTATAAACTCTATAATAGCCCATGTTCATCATGTCCTCTATCCATGCTTAGTTATCGACACGGCTTTCACGCAGGTAATCATGCAGATGTGTTAAAACATATTGTGCTTACACTGATCTTAGATTACCTTAAACAAAAAAATAAACCTTATTGGTTTATTGATACGCACGCAGGGGCGGGAAAGTATTCGCTTGAAAGTGAGTTTTCTAATAAAACATCCGAACATCTAGATGGTATTAAAAAAATCTTTCATGACGAAAAAAAACCATTAGCTTTAGCAAAATATACTGAAGTTATTCGAAAGCTCAATGGTGGCGATCAGTTGAAACAATATCCTGGCTCCCCTTGGATCGCGAGTCAGATGTTATCTCATGAAGACAGAATTAGGCTCTTTGAATTACACCCTACCGACTTAACTTCGCTTCTTCATACTTTAGGTAAAAAGCCGAATACCAAAATCTATGGTGAGGATGGCTTTAATGGATTAAAAGCCCTTATTCCGCCACCCCCAAAAAGAGGACTTGTTTTAACCGATCCCTCTTACGAAATTAAAAACGATTACCTTAAAGTGGTGGAATCCTTAAAAGACAGTTTAAAACGTTTTGAAACAGGTATCTATATGGTTTGGTGCCCTTTGATTGATCGACCTGAACCCTTAACAATGCTCAAACAACTTCAAAAATTGAACGTTAGAGAATGGCTTTATGTAAGCCTTTCGATTGCTAAATCAAGTGATGATATTGGGATGTTCGGTAGCTATCTTTTTATCATTAATCCACCATGGAAACTCAAAGAACAATTACAAGAAATCATGCCGTATTTAACCCAGCAATTAGGTCTTAATGGCCACGGTTCTTATGAAATTGATGTAAAAACGAGTTAAAATAACAGTATATGTCTCATAGGATTTTTACATGCAATTATCAACGCTGAATGCCCTGTCTCCCTTAGATGGAAGATACGCTAAAAAAGTCGATAATTTGCGCCAGTACTTTAGTGAGTTTGCTCTCATTAAATTCCGTGTTGAAGTTGAAATTAAATGGCTCATTTCATTGTCTGATGAAAAAGCCATTAAAGAAGTTACAGCTCTAAGCAAATCCGCAAGAGAATCACTCCAAAAAACTATTCAATCCTTTGGCGAAGTTGATGCCGCTGAAATTAAAAAAATTGAAGAGACAACAAATCACGATGTAAAAGCAGTTGAATATTGGTTAAAAAATAAATTTAAAGACAATCAAGAAATTAAAAGCATTTCAGAATTTATTCATTTTGCATGCACCTCTGAAGATATTAATAATCTATCCCATGCCTTCATGATTAAACATGCCAAGGAAACTGTTTTAACACCCAGCGTTGAAAACATCATTAAAAAATTAAAAGATCTAGCACATGATTTAAGTGATCACGCTATGTTGGCCAGAACCCATGGTCAAGCTGCAAGCCCAACAACGATGGGTAAAGAAATGGCTAATGTCGCTTATAGGCTGCAAAGACAAATAGATCAATTTAAAGCACAAGAGATTCTAGGTAAAATAAATGGTGCTGTAGGTAATTTCAATGCACATATCACAACTTATCCTACATTCAATTGGCAGGCATTTTCAAAAACATTTGTAGAGTCATTTGGTCTTACTTTCAATCCTTATACAACACAGATTGAGCCGCATGATTACATGGCAGAGCTCTTTCAAAATATGATAAGAATGAATACGATTCTGATCGATCTCAATCGAGACATTTGGGGTTATATCTCACTTGGTTATTTCAAACAAAAATTAAAAAAAAATGAAGTAGGCTCATCTACCATGCCTCATAAAGTGAATCCTATTGATTTTGAAAATTCAGAAGGTAATCTTGGTATTGCAAATGCATTGTTAGCCCACTTCTCAGAAAAGCTTCCTATCTCAAGATGGCAAAGAGACTTAACTGACTCTACTGTCATTCGAAATATTGGTCTAGGTTTTGGTTATACAATCCTTGCTATTGACTCTTGTCTTAAAGGTCTTAATAAATTAGAAATTAATGCAAAAAAATTATCTGATGATTTAGATCACGCTTGGGAAGTTTTAGCAGAACCCATTCAAACTGTCATGAGAAGGTATGGCATTGAAAATCCATATGAAAAACTTAAAGAGTTAACGCGTGGAAAAGATCATATAACTAAAGAAGTCATTCAAACTTTCATTCAGCAACTTGAAATTCCTCAAGAAGCCAAAGATGGATTGCTTCGATTAACACCGGCAAGTTATGTCGGTGACGCTTCTCAGTTGGCAAAAAAAATCTAATGAAAGAAGTTTTAGTTCTTTACTACTCTCACGGGGGTGCGGTTGGAGAAATGGCCACATTTATTGCGAGAGGTATTGAATCCATTCCTGGTGTTAAAGCTAGAATTCGAACTGTGCCTAAAGTGACATCCACCATTCAGGCTCTGGAAGACAGTATCCCAAGCGAAGGCCCTCCTTATGTGGACCACAAAGATCTTGAAGAATGTATAGGTCTAGCCATGGGAAGTCCTACGAGATTTGGTAATATGGCAGCGCCTCTTAAATATTTCATCGATAGCACTATATCTTTATGGTTAAGTGGAAACCTTATTGGAAAACCTGCTTGTGTATTTACTTCTTCAGGTTCTCTTCATGGCGGTAATGAATCAACACTTCTTAGCATGCAACTTCCACTACTTCATTTAGGCATGGTGATTATGGGTGTGCCTTACTCAGTTCCAGAATTAAGTAGCACCAAAACAGGGGGCACGCCTTATGGACCTTCTCATGTGGCTGGTGAATCTAATAAAGCACCAATATCTGAGGACGAGAAAAAAATATGTCTTGCTATGGGTAAGCGACTAGCTGAAACCGCGCTTAAACTTTCAGCATGAAAAATTATCTCCAATTAGGAGCTTCCGTTAGTCTTATTTGTCTTATTTTTCTTTTGTGCTCTTGGGAGTTATTTTTGGCGCCCTTTAAAAGCCAGAGTTCGTGGCTGGTCCTTAAAGTCGTCCCTCTTCTCATTTCAATGATGGGTATTCTTAAAGGAAAAATTTATACTTATAAATGGTCTGGCTTACTCATATTCATTTATTTTATTGAAGGTGTTGTAAGAGCCTATTCCGATCTCGGTCTATCATCTAAAATAGCACTCCTTGAAGTTTTTTTAAGTGTTGTATTTTTTCTATGTGTAACGTTTTATCTGAAAGTCAGTCGTCCGTAATATGAATATTCTTTTATCTAACGATGACGGATACAACGCACCTGGTATTAAAAAGCTTGCAAGCTATTTAAAAAAAATAGCACATGTGACTATTGTCGCGCCTGATAGAAACAGAAGTGGCGCGAGTAACTCTTTATCGCTTGATCGTCCATTGACAGTTACGGAAGTTGAAAAAGATTATTACTATATTAATGGCACGCCAACAGACTGCGTGCATTTAGCATTAACAGGGCTGTTAGATAAGGTGCCAGATATGGTGATTTCTGGTATTAATAATGGCGCCAACATGGGTGATGACACCATTTACTCTGGTACGGTAGCAGCTGCTATGGAAGGCTTCTTACTGGACATTCCTTCCTTTGCTATTTCAATGTCACAAAACGATGCAACCTATTTTGAAACGGCCGCATCTATTACAAATGATCTTATTTTGCATTACCAAAATAATAAACCCAAAGAAGCTATGCTCTTAAATATTAATGTACCTGATGTGCCCTTAGAAAAAATTCAAGGTATACATATCACAAGGCTTGGAAAAAGACATAAAGCTGAGCCTGTCAATAAAACACAAGATGTTGATGGCAATACTTCTTATTGGGTCGGTGCTGCCGGCTTACCAAATGATGGAGGAGAAGGTACTGATTTCTATTCAGTTGGCCGTGGCTTTGTATCTGTATCACCTATTCATGCAGACCTTACAAGACATAATCAAATTAATGATTTAAAAACTTGGATGAATAACTTTAAATGAGATTGAATTTTTTTATTATAAATATGGCACTATTTTCTTTGATAGCTGGTTGCGCATCCAATGCGCCAGCGCCAGTCACTGAGAAAAAAATTCCTGCAGATAAATCAACTACAATACAAAAAAATAAATCTGTCGCGAGAGCCAAAAGAGACTCGACTCAGCCATGCCCAGATGTTTATATTGTCAAACCAGGCGATACCCTTTATAGCTTAAGTCTTGATTGTGGTTTTTATTACAAAGAAGTTGCTCAGGCAAATGATATTAAAGAGCCTTATGCGATTAAAGTAGGCGAAAAAATAAAATTCGATCAAGTTAAATCAAACAATCCTGTTGTCACTACAAATGAAATGAAAAAAAACGAAGATGTCGTCACTACACCATTAAAAAATAATGAAGAAGTAGCTGCCAATACGGAAACCTCACCCCAGCCTCAAACAAAACCAGTCACAAGTGGTATCAGTCATTTAGATAACCCAAAAGCTTTTAGAGAAAAATATACAGATGAAGCCTATAACCTTAAGACGACAACACCGCAAACTACAAATAACGTTCCATCAATAACATCTAAAGAAATTACACCTATTGCTTTAGAAGATAAATTAGATTGGCAATGGCCCGCTAAAGGTAAGTTAGAAAATCTTTTTAATGAGGCGCAAGGTCAAAAGGGAATTGATATTGTAGGAACGCTCGGTCAAGAAATTAAAGCAGCTGGTCCGGGCAAGGTTATTTACAGCGGAGAAGATTTAAAAGGGTATGGCAAGCTTGTGATCATTAAACACAATAACTCTTATTTGTCTGTGTATGCTCATAACAAAGAACTTCTCGTCAAAGAAGGTCAGATCATTATGAAGGGGCAAAAGATCGCAACGATGGGTGACTCTGGAGCTGACAAAGTGAAGCTTCACTTTGAAATTAGAAAACAAGGTCAGTCAGTTGATCCGACTACTTTTCTTGGGCAGCCTTAATTTCGCCTTTAGCTTCTCTTTCATAATAATCTCTGACAGTTGACATATCGTGTTCTCTTGCCCACTTGATAATTTCATCAAGGGCCGAGGCGCCAATTTGACCGATTTGAGTATGAATGCCTGCTTGCTCTCTAATAATAAGAAGGCCTGGTATTTTTTCAACTTGGAAATATTCACCAATTTCTGTATCTGCTTCTATATCGACCATCCCAAATAAAATATCCTTATTTTTTTCTGAGGCTGCTTCAAATATCGGCGTAAATTCAATACAAGGTTCACACCATGGCGCCCAAAAATCAACAATAACAAAATCATTATCTTCGATTGTTTTTTTAAAGTTCTTTTTTGTAAGTTTTACAGTTGCCATCTAGTATCCTAGTAATATTCGATTGAAAAACTATAACGATTGCTCGCCCCATTGATTGGTATAAAAAATCTCTCTTAAGGGTTTGCGCTTTCTAGCTTCTTTTTCTTTAGCTAATGCTTCAGCATTTACCTTCTCTATAGCGAGTGGGTAACCAATCGCAATAAAGGACATTAAATCATACTGGCTTGGAATTTGAAATAATTGTCTCGTTTTTTCAACATCAAATCCACCCATTTGATGAGCCACCATACCCAAGCTTGTGGCTTGAAGACAGATATTTTCTGAAGCAGCGCCTGTATCGTACTGGCCCCATCGGTTAGTTTTCTCATTATTCGAGAAGTTTTGGTGAGCGCAAGCCAAAATTAAAATAGATGCATCCATAGCCCAATTTTGATTACCAATAGACAAACAATTAAGTGCCTGCGTCCAGGGTGTTGCATCTTTCTTATTAAATACAATAAATTGCCACGGCTGATCTCCCATGCATGAAGGACTCCATCGCGCTGCTTCCATAAGGGATAAAAGTAATTCCTGAGAAACAAATTGAGTTGGATCGTAAGCTCTTGAACTCCATCTGTCGGCTAAAATGACATGAATGGGCTGTTCGGTAATCGCTGGTTTTTTCATTGGGACACTATCTTTATATTTAAAGTTATCTCTATAATAAAGATAGTTTTCACTTCCTTCAAATTTAATTAATAAGGATTCTATGATGATTCAAACTGAACTCCCGTCCGAATTCAAAGGCATTAATCGATTTGCTATCAAAGCTATGCTCTATTTAAACGGCTTTGCTCATATTGTGATTGGTTTGGCTTTGGCGACATCTATCATCATGTTTACTTGGCTTTTCTTCGTTGAAATCAGTGCCGCAGCGCATGCCAACAATCTCATTCATGGCTTTATTCATGCGCTTGGCACACTCATGTTGCTTTGGTCGATATCGGCTCTTATTTCAGCTGTAATGCGCTATCTCAATGGAAGTAAACTGGAAGTTGAAACTTTCATTGAGGTTGTGATGGTGCTTTTTCTCAGAAAGCTCATCGTGCTTCCAGTTCAGGATGCAAAGCCAACCCTCGAAGAAGTTGGCATTTGGGTAGGAGGTGCATTTTTAATTGGTGTTCTTTATATCCTCGTGATTCGCTTTAGAAAAACAATCCCTGACTTTAAGAGAAAATAAACTTCTTCATGACTGATGAAGATCTTAAGTTTATGAGGCTAGCTTTAGAGCTAGCTAAAAAAGCTGAATTAAAAGATGAGGTGCCGGTAGGTGCCGTCATTGTTCAGGATGGTGAAGTTATTGGTAGAGGGACGAATACATCAATTGGCGACCATGACCCCACTTCGCATGCTGAGATTAATGCCATAAGAGAAGCGGCTAAACTCATCAAAAATTATAGATTAAAAGACTGCTCAATTTATGTGACTCTTGAGCCCTGTGCTATGTGTGTAGGCGCTATTCAACATGCGCGTATTGGGAAAATTATCTATGGCGCTACGGACCCCAAGACGGGTGCTTGCGGAGGCATGGTTGATCTCATAGGTATCAAAGAGATTAACCATCATGCAGAAGCTATGAGTGGCGTCTTAGAAAAAGAATGCAGCCAAATACTAAAAGATTTCTTTCTTTCAAAAAGAAAAAAACCGTAGAAAACTACGGCTTTTTTAAAAACAAAAATGATTTAGTCTCTGTTACCTAGAAGAGCCATCAATAACTGGAGTAAATTTACAAATAAGTTATAGATATTCATATAAAGCGCTAACGTTGCCATGATGTAGTTCGTTTCTCCACCATTCACAATGCGACTTACATCGTACAGAATGAATCCTGAGAATAATAACACTGCAACACCAGACAATGCTAAAGCCATCGCAGGTATTTGGAAGAATAAATTAGCAAGCGAAGCTAAGATGAGAAGAATGATACCAATCATCAAAAATTTTCCCATAAAGCTAAAATCTTTTTTAGTGGTAGTAGCGATCGTAGCTAACGTTAAAAATATTGCAGCTGTGCCTCCTGCTGCTAGACCCACGATTTGAGCGCCATTACTTAAACTAAAAGCTACTTGAAGAATCGGACCTAACATCACACCTAAAAATAAAGTGAGTGCTAGTAAGAAAACAACGCCTAAGCTGTTATTTCGATTTGCTTGAATTGCGAAAAATAAACCAAACATACCTGCTAAAAGCATAATGGCAAATATAATAGGATGCTGTTGAGCAAATAAGAAATTCATGCTCATACCTATGTAAGCGCCGATTGCGGTTGGAATAAGCGATAAACCAAGTAAAGCATAAGTATTTCTAAGGACTTTGTTTGTCGCTAATACTGATTGCGACTGGCTTTCAATTCTTATATTTTCTTGCATATGTTTTCCTTTTATAAAGTTTTTAATACATGTAATAGATTATATAACTTACCAAATAGTTTCAATATTCATTTAAATTTTTTTACATAGTCATAATTTGAGTTGTCATACCCTTGAAACCTTTTTCTTGTGATGTTTTTAGGGCTATATGAGGCTCTTTAAAGCCTTTCATCTTAAGAAGCCTTTCAATACTTTCAGATGACATCTTCCAGTCTAATTGAAGTAAAACTTCATCTACCAATTGCGGGCTATTACATAACAAAACCATGTCACAGCCAGCCTCAAGCGCTTTGATAATTCTATCCTTCATTTCACCACCAAGAACAGCCCCTTTCATACTCATATCATCGCTAAAAATAGCGCCTTTAAAATGAGCTTTTTCTCTCAATTGATTTTTAAGCCAAAATTGCGAAAACCCAGCCGGATCTTTATCTGCGGCAGAGTATAGAACGTGGGAAGGCATCACTGCATTTAATCCATGCTTGATTAATGATATAAAAATACTCATATCTTTAGACCCAATCTCGTCGAGCGTTCTCGTATCCTCCGAAATACTTAGATGTGAATCGGCCTTTATATACCCATGCCCTGGAAAGTGTTTTCCAACGCCATGCATGCCGCCTTCGTTTAAACCTTCCAAAAGGTGAGATGCCAAAGCTTTAATGGCTTCAATATCGCCATGAAAGGCTCTATCTCGAATTACGGTACTTTCGCTGTAATCAATATCTAAAACCGGTGTAAAACTAAAATCGATATCAAATATTCTTAATTCAATCGCGATAATTTGGCCAATTAAAAAAGCTAAGTGATTTGCTTTTTTGGGGTCATTATCCCAAATTTCGCCTAACTTTCTCATAGCAGGGATCGCAGTAAAGCCTTCTCTAAATCTTTGGACGCGGCCACCTTCATGATCGACAGCGATTAAGAAGTCATGGCCCCTTATCTTTCTAATAGCATCTGTTAATGTCTTTAATTGAGCAGTGTCTTGATAGTTTCTTGAAAATAAAATAAGTCCGCCAACCAAGGGGTGCGAAATTCTTTTAATGTCCGCATCGCTTAATACAAGCCCTTCAACATCAATCATTAATGGGCCCAGCTTCATTTTGATTGAATAACGTTCATATCATTTAAAAATAAAAGGATTGAAATTGGTGCGTGTATCAAAATGATCTAGATTTTCTTTCTTTTTTAAGAAAGCAACAATCTTATATATCCCTGGGGTAAATAAAATTTCTATCAGCGTTTTGGCAACGAACTGTGCAATCACTACTAGGATGATTTTGTCATTTGGAATCACACCGCTATTATAAAAAGCTAAAGGATAGAATAGAATTGAATCAATCGCTTCACCTGCAATGGTAGAACCGATCGTACGGCTCCATAAATATTTTCCTTTTGTCATAATTTTCATTTTTGCTAATACAAAAGAGTTTACAAATTCGCCTGCAGCAAAAGCAACCAAACTTGCCAAAGAAACTCGCCAAGCTGAACCGAATGCAATTTCATAGGCCTCTTGATTATGCCAATAGGGTGCAGGTGGAAGCGCCACAATCATCCAAGCCATAAAAGATGCAAAAGCAAGCGCTATGAAACCTGCCCATATCACTCTTCTTGAAGCAGCATAACCATAAACCTCAGTTAAGATATCGCCAAAAATAAATGAGATAGGGAAAAATAAGACCCCAGCACCGAAAGTAAGAAGGCCAAAAAATGGAACCTCTACCTGAGAAATTTTTGCAGGTCCAATTAAGTTTGATGTGATCAATACTGTCACAAACGCTGCCATGACAAGATCGTAATATCGGTATTGGTTTTTATACATATTAGATTTCATTGATCAATACATGATCGCCTGCATTAATTTGATCAAACAAATCGATGATGTCTTGGTTGTCCATGCGAATGCATCCATGTGATACAGGCTGACCTAAGCGAGCTAAATCATTCGTCCCATGGATATAGATAAAACGCTGCATCGTATCTTGATTTCCTAGACGATTAAATCCAATCTCAAGACCCGAGAGCCAAAGTATGCGGGTTAAAATCCAATCCTCTTTTGGGTTATTTTCTGACATTGATGGATGCCATATTTTTCCTGTAAGTCTACGAGCCGCAAACTGAGCATAGAGAGGTGCGCCTTGACCAATTTTTGCGCGAACGATATGTTTACCTGAAGGCGTACAAAAACTACCTTTATCTTGACCTATGCCTTTTTCTGCAGTGGAGATTACAAAAGATTTTACCCATACATTATCATCACGATATAAATGAAGCTTCTGTTCTGCAATTGAAATTTTAATATGCATAGTTAAATGATTTTTAAGATTCCGTCTTTACAAATAATGCAATCGATTCAACATGTGAAGTATGTGGAAACATATTTACAATACCAGCTTTATCAAATTTGTAACCCTTCTCATGCACTAATATTTGAGCGTCTCTTGCAAGGGTCGCTGGATTACAAGATACGTAAACAATGATAGAAGGATGAATGTCGTCATCAATAAGTTGCACCAATTGAAATGCCCCATCCCGTGGTGGGTCAATGAGCCATTTATTTGCATGACCTAACTTTAATAAGGATTCTTTCGTAATGTCGAATAAATTCATACATTGGTATTCAACAAAATCATTTAAGTGATTTTCATCACGACATTGCTTTGCTCTTTCTATGAGCGATGCTGAGCCTTCGATACCCCTCACTTTTGCGCCACTCGTGGCTATAGGTAATGTGAAATTTCCTAGGCCACAGAAAAAATCGAAAATACGATCATCTTTTGAAGGCTTTAATAAACTCATTGCCCTTCTTACTAATACCTGATTGATGAAGGGATTGATTTGCGTAAAGTCGTACGGCATAAAACTAAACTGCAGCCCAAATTCTTTTAATGCGTAAGAAAGCTTAACGTCATCTTTCTTCGATAAAGGTTTTATCGTATCAGGCCCTTTGGATTGGGTCCAAAATTGCACCGGGTGTTGAGATGAGAATGTATTTAAAAGCAACTCATCATTTGTATTTAATGCATCTAAAATTCTTAATACTAAAACCAAATGCTTTTGATCCGCAGCAAATTCAATTTGAGGAATCTGATCTTTAATCGAAAGTTGAGTGATTAAGTCTTGCAGTTGAGGCAAGATATCGGAGAGGGTTTGAGGTAAGACTTCACAGCTAGAAATGTCAGCAATGAAATGTGTTCTTTTTTCATTGAATCCCACAAGCGCTTTATTTTTCTTAACAACAAACTTGACTCTTAAGCGACCTTTATATCGGTAATGCCATGATGGTCCTGCAAGAGGGGTGAGTATTGTTTCAGTTTTAACTTTACCAATGCGAGATAACGTATTTTCAAAGACCCTTTGCTTAGCTGCAATTTGTGCTTGGAACTCAAAATGCTGCATAGAACAACCACCACAACGATTAAAGTGATCGCATTTAGGCTTTACTCTTAAATTAGATTGCCGAATGACTCTTTCTGTAAAAGCAATTTCGTAACTTGGTTTTTTAACATATGACTCGCATTCGACAATCTCACCCTGAAGGGCACCTTCGACGAAAATAGCTTTACCATCAATATGGGTAACACCTCGCCCCTCTTGATCAATATTTTCTATTGTGGCGAGTAATAATTTTTTTTTAGGTTTTATATCGTCTTGCATTTAGAAATGTCTAAGATTTCCATGCGGACAGGAATTCATCCCAATAATCTTTTTGGTATTCTTGAATTGTATTTCTAACTAAATTAATTTCAGACTCATATTCATTTTGGTTAAGATGGCCTCTGATCAATTGAAATTTAAGATATACAAGATAAGTATTGGCGACATCAGTTTCACAATAATCTCTAATTGATTGAATGTCTCCTTGTCTGTATGTATCCCAAACTTTACCGCCATCCATACCTAACTTGCCTGGGAAGCCACACAGCTTTGCAATATCATCTAGGGGCGCGTTATTTTTACCTTGAAACATCGCTAAAAATTCCATTAAATCCGTATGGCGCGTGTGATATCGACTTAAATAATTATTCCATTTAAAATCTTTATCTATTTCACCCATGTCTAGATACTTGGATGCATTAATGCCATGCATTAACGCTCTATAATTTAATACAGGAAGATCAAACCCTGAGCCATTCCAAGATACAAGGGTGGGTGTATATTTATCAATGCCATCAAAAAAACGTTGGATGACTTCTTCTTCAGGATCATCAACCTCCCCAAGCGTCCAAATCTTTAACTGGTCTTTTTCTCTAAGGACACACGAGATAGCTACAATTTTTTGAAGATGGTGCTGCAGGAAATCAGAGCCGTTTTTTTGTCTTCTTTTATAAAGAGCTACATTGACGACATCATCATCAGATAAATTTTTCTCTAAGGTATATAAAGATCTAATGCCTTGAATGTCAGGAATGGTTTCAATATCAAAAACTAAAATAGGAATCAATGCATTAACTCAAGAATAAATTAGAAGATAGATAACGGTCACCGCGATCACAAGCAATAGAAACAATGACGGCATCTTTATTTGTTTTTGCGATTTTCAGTGCAACATAAAGTCCGCCACCTGTCGATGCACCAGAAAAAATACCTTCTTCTTTTGCAAGTCGTCTCGCAGTCTCTTCTGCATGTTGCTGTGAAACATATTCAATGTGATCAATATTTTTTGCGCTGTATATTTTCGGCAAATAGGCTTCTGGCCATTTACGTATGCCTGGAATCTGAGCACCCTCTTCTGGCTGTACACCAATAATTTGAATATTCTTATTTTTTTCTTTTAAGAATTGCGAAGTACCTACAATCGTACCTGTGGTTCCCATGCTCGCAATAAAGTGTGTGACACGGCCCTTTGTATCTTTCCAAATTTCAGGACCTGTCGTCTCATAATGCGCTTTAGGATTGTCAAGATTACTGAATTGATCTAGTACAAAACCCTTACCTTCTTTTTGCATTTTTAAGGCAATATCTCTGGCAAGCTCCATACTGCCCTCTTTTGAAGTCAGAATAAATTCTGCGCCAAATGCTTTCATAGTTTGCCGTCTTTCAATGGTTTGATTTTCCGGCATGACCAGAATCATTTTGTAACCTTTCATCGCAGCCACCATAGCAAGCGCTATACCTGTATTCCCAGATGTAGCTTCAATGAGTGTGTCACCAGGTTTAATGTCGCCCCTTAATTCAGCGTTATGAATCATAGAAAAAGCAGCCCTGTCTTTGACTGAGCCGGCAGGATTATTCCCTTCCAACTTTAAGTGGATGGCACCGCTTGAATTTCCGTGCATCCGCTGCAAAGCAACGAGTGGTGTATTTCCAATAAAATCTTCTAATTGCATTACTTTAAATTCATCCTAAATAAAAAAACGGTATATACAAAAAATGATATGAATCCGATTAAAGCTAATTCAGGGATCGTAAGGCCTAACAAAGTCCAATCAATATGTGAGCAGTCGCCTGTCCCTTTAAAAAGCAAATTCAAAGCTTTTGAGAATGGGAAATTTTCAAACATATAATTTAAATCAACACCACATTCATTTGGCGCGCTAATAGCTTTTGATTGGATCAAGATATGTTTAAATGAAAATACCATGCCCGTGATTGAAGTTATAGATAAAACGACTAAAGATAACTTTTTAATTAAATAAGTAGGCCTAATGAATGCATTGATTAAAAAAAGTAACCCCAGCACCATAAAAATAATCCTCTGGGTCACACATAAAGGACATGGTTCGAGGTTGAATTTGTTTTGAATGAAGACTGCTAATGCAACTAAAAAATAAGCAGCAATAAAAGCAATTAAATGGGCTTGTCTATGTGATAAAAAAAATTTCTTCAATTAAAGCTCTTTAGTTATTCATTAACTCTATAATGAAGATAATTGTAACGGATATCCTTCTAGTTTGATTAATTCAACTCCAATAAATACCCCCAAACCTAACGAAGCCAGGGTTTTTTCTGTCAAAGAAATTAATCGTCTTGTAAGGGAGCTCCTTGAGCAGAGCTTTCCCTCATTTTGGATTTCAGGTGAAATCTCTAATTTCATAAGCGCATCTTCTGGACACTGGTACTTTTCTCTTAAAGATGATGAAGCTCAAGTCCGTTGTACCATGTTTAAAAATAAAAATATGGCAACGGATTGGATGCCTAAAAATGGCGAAAAGATTGAAGCAAAATGTTTTATCGGTTTATATGAGGCCCGGGGCGAATATCAACTCAATATTGAGTCAATTAGGCATGCAGGTGCGGGGCTTTTATCAGAAGCATTCAATCAATTAAAAGAAAAACTCCTGAAAGAAGGTCTTTTTGAGGATTCTCGCAAAAAATCAATACCTCAATTTCCTAAATCTATTGGTGTCATTACGTCGCCCACAGGGGCCGCGATCGAAGATATTTTAATTACACTTAAAAGACGAAGTCCACATATTCCAGTCATTATTTATCCTAGTCTCGTTCAGGGTAAAGAAGCGCCTCTAGCGCTTGTGAAAGCCATTGAAACTGCAAATATAAGGCAAGAATGTGATGTGCTGATCTTAGCGCGGGGTGGAGGTTCGATTGAAGACTTATGGGCATTTAATGAGGAAATCTTAGTGCGAGCGATTGTTGCATCAAAAATACCTACAATTACAGGTGTTGGGCATGAAACTGATACAACTATAGCTGATTTTGTTTCGGACTTAAGAGCCCCAACGCCAACAGGAGCTGCTGAACTCGTTACAAGTCATAGTGTCGAACTTATCAAAACAATTCAGATTTATAAAAACCAATTAAATAAAGTCATGGCAGTTCTTATTCGAGAAGTGATGCAGAAAATTGATTACCTAGAAAAGCGTCTTATATCGCCTCACCAACACATTCAACGACAAAAAGAACAGATTCATCAATATATACAGAGGATTAATCAAAGTATGAAGAATACTTTGATCCAATATCGTTTGCACATCGATAAATTAAAATTAAACTTGGATCACTTAAGCCCTCATGCTGTTTTATCAAGAGGCTATTCCATCATTACAAATGTGGAAGGCCAGGTTGTAAATAATGTAGCCCAGTTAAAGCTTAATGATAAAATCCATATTCAACTAAACCATGGGCAAGCTGACGCAAATATTTCAGATCTCAAAGATCAATAATTTTAGATTGATTTAAAAAAAACTGACGCACACATGGAAGATAAAAAAAATCAAAAAGCTTCTCTAGCTACACTCTCACTTTCAGCATTAGGTGTTGTATTTGGTGATATTGGCACAAGCCCGCTATACACTATGAAAGAAGTTTTTTCTCTCAGTAAACATCCTGTCGCGCTTACCGAGTTTAACGTCCTTGGCATACTGTCCCTTATTTTTTGGTCGCTCATTATGATTGTGTCAGCTAAATATGTTGCCTTTATTATGCGTGCTGACAATAGAGGTGAAGGGGGCATTATGGCTCTTCTCTCTCTTGCTAATAAAAATGCGCCCAGTGGCAATAAAAGAAATTTGATTATGATTTTAGGTATTCTTGGGGCATGTATGTTTTATGCAGACGGAATGATTACTCCTGCAATTTCTGTTTTATCTGCGATCGAAGGTCTTGAGGTTGTTGCGCCTTCTTTAAGCCATCTTATTATTCCTATAACTCTTGTAGTGTTATTTATTTTATTTTACGCACAAAGTAAAGGGACGAATGTTGTGGGCACTTTCTTTGGCCCTATTATGTTTTTTTGGTTCTTAACGCTCGCGCTATTGGGAATTATTAATATTGCACAGGAGCCACATGTTCTCTCAGCTATTAATCCATTGTATGCATTTCATTTCTTCCAGCTATCGCCAATGGTTGCATTCGTAGCATTAGGCGCGGTCGTTTTATCTGTCACCGGCGCTGAGGCACTTTATGCAGATATGGGGCATTTTGGACGTAAGCCAATTAGGCTTGCATGGTTTATTTTTGTACTTCCAGCGCTTACATTAAATTACTTTGGACAAGGCGCATTAATTATTAGCAACCCTGAAAATATTAAAAATCCCTTTTATCTCATGGCGCCTGAATTTCTTGTCATACCTCTTATTATTTTAGCAACGCTCGCAGCAATCATTGCTTCACAAGCTGTCATTACAGGCGCTTTCTCAGTCTCAAGACAAGCACTTCTGTTAGGATTTCTGCCAAGAATGCATGTCGAACATACTTCTGAAAATCAAGAAGGGCAAATTTACCTCCCAAGAATTAATTGGCTCTTAATGATTGCAGTTATGGCTTTAGTTGTGACCTTCAAAAGCTCTGGGAATCTTGCAGGGGCTTATGGTATTGCAGTCACAGGTGATATGGTGATCTCGACACTTCTCGCAAGCTTTGTGTTCTATGAAGTATGGAAATGGAATTCCATAAAGACAGTTATTTTCATGGCAATCTTTTTAATAATCGATCTTGCATTCTTTAGTGCAAATATTTTAAAAATACCTGATGGTGGCTGGTTTCCAATTTTGATTGGCTCTGTGATTTTTATTTTAATGACTACCTGGAAAAAGGGACGTGCAATTCTTTACAAAATACTCAAAGGTGAGGCTATTGAAATTAATTCATTCATTACCTCTATTGGAACTAACCCTCCCCCTCGGGTGGAAGGTACAGCAATATTTTTAACGCCCAATCCAGATGGTGTGCCTCATGCCTTATTTCATAACCTCAAGCATAATAAAGTTATCCATGAAAAAGTTATTATTCTGACCGTTATGTTTATGGACTACCCTCATTCACTTAAAAAAGATCTTGTGACTGTTGAAAAATTACCTCACGATTTTTATAAAGTGACTGTGAAATATGGATTTAAAGATGAGCCTGACTTACCTAAAGACCTTGCCCTGCACGCTAAAAATGGTATCAATATTGACCCAATGAATAGCTCTTACTTTATTGGTAAGGAAATTTTATTGGCAACACCAAAAGAAAATATGAACTATTGGAGAAAGAAATTGTTTATAGGTTTATTTAGAAGTGCAGAAACAATTACCAATCAATTTAAACTGCCACCCAACCGTGTGGTTGAGCTAGGAAGCCAAGTATTATTTTAAGAATGAAATATAGCATTTTATTTTTATTAGCCCTTCTTATCTCGGGCTGTGCTTCAACAACTCTAAAAAATCAATCAGGCGTAGATAGGAAACAACTATTGCTTATGCCTCAATCTATGGTGGCAGGAATAGCAAGTGATAGCTACCGAGGTGCACTTCAAGCAGCGAGTAAAAAAAATAAACTCAATGTCGATTCTTTTCAAGTCAAGCGTGTCAAGAGAATTAGTAATAGACTCATTGCCAATGCAAATTATTTTAAACCCGAAGCGAGTCAATGGGCATGGGAAGTCAATGTTGAAGACAGTGACGAAGTAAATGCTTATTGTATGCCTGGGGGGAAAATCATGGTTTACTCAGGTCTCATTCGAAAGCTCAAAGCAACGGATGATGAATTAGCAGCTGTGATAGGGCATGAAATCTCTCACGCACTTCGCGAACACGGACGAGAAAGAATGTCGACTGCCGCCATTCAACAGTTTGGTTTAATTGGATTTGCAGCTTATATTTCTAATACAACCAATCGAAATAGAGCTAATGCCACAATGCAAGCGGCCTCATTGGGTGCCACCCTCTTTTTCGCTCTCCCTAATAGTCGCACGCAAGAAAGAGAGGCTGACGCTATTGGCTTAGAGCTTGCTGCAAGATCTGGCTTTGACCCTTTTGCTGCAGTAACTTTATGGGAAAAAATGAAACAACAAAACACAAAAAAACCACCTGAATTTTTAAGCACTCACCCATCGGACGATAATCGTATTAAGGATCTCACCGAACTTGCCTATCAATTAAAACCTCTTTACGAATCAAACAGACCGCGCTAATTACATTAGACTTTAATGTAAAATACTGTTTTAACTAAAAAAATACTCTCATGGACCAATTAAAATCAATTATCGAAAATGCTTTTGAAACAAGAGCTGAAATCAACCCAAAAAATGCACCTAAAGAAATTAAAGATGCTGTGGATGAAGTCCTTATCAGCTTAAATAATGGATCGCTTCGAGTCGCAACACGTATTAAAGATTCCCAAGAATGGGAAACGCATCAATGGATTAAAAAAGCGGTGCTTCTCTCTTTTAGACTCTACGATAACGAAGTAATGAAGAGTGGTTATACAAATTACTTTGATAAAGTACATTCTAAATTTGCTAACTTCACAGATGAAGATTTTAAAGCGGGTGGCTATCGCGTTGTGCCAAACGCTATTGCAAGACGCGGTTCATTTATTGGTAAAAATGTTGTACTAATGCCTTCTTATGTCAATATCGGGGCTTATGTAGACGAAGGTACGATGGTTGATACATGGGCAACGGTTGGTTCATGTGCACAAATTGGTAAGAACGTTCACCTTTCAGGTGGTGTTGGTATTGGTGGAGTGCTAGAGCCTATTCAAGCAGGTCCAACTATTATTGGTGATAATTGCTTTATTGGCGCTCGATCCGAAGTGGTCGAAGGCGTTGTGGTTGAAGATAATGCAGTAATTTCTATGGGTGTCTATATAGGCCAGTCTACTAAGATCTATGATCGTGAAACAGGAGAAGTGACTTACGGTCGCATTCCCAAGGGCTCTGTTGTAGTCTCAGGAAACCTCCCTTCAAAAGATGGCTCTTATAGTCTATATTGCGCAGTGATTGTAAAAAAGGTAGATGAAAAAACGCTTGGTAAGGTTGGTATTAACGAGTTACTTAGAGGCATCTAAATCATGATGGTGTATGGCATTAAAAATTGCAGCACTGTCAAAAAAGCATTAACTTGGTTTGATAGCCATCAAATTAATTATGACTTTTACGATCTCAAAAAAGATGTGTTAAATGTAGCTACTTTGACTGCATGGTTTAAAAAGTTACCAGATCATTTAACTTGGGATATGCTAATTAATAAATCTGGTATGACATGGAGAAATCTTACAGACCGAGAGAAAAAACTCGCTGACAAACAAGAAACTGCCATTCAATTAATTATAGAAAAACCAACGGTAATGAAAAGACCTTTGGTAGCCATCGATAAGAAAGTAGTATCACTTGGGTTTGATGAATCAGTATTTCAACAACTATTTAAAAAATAAAAAAAATGACTAGAACGCTAGAGCTTGCTAAAAATTTAATTGCTAGAAAATCTAATACGCCAGATGATGCTGGCTGCCAAGATTTGCTTATTAGCCTCTTGGAGCCCTTAGGTTTTAAATGCGAGAAAATTAAATCAGGTAATGTAGAAAACTTGTATGCGCGCAAAGGTACTGAAGCACCTTTCTTTGTTTTTGCAGGTCATACAGATGTTGTACCTAGCGGCCCAGTTGATCAATGGATATCACCACCCTTTGAACCCACGATCAAGGATGACAAGCTTTATGGTCGAGGCGCTGCGGATATGAAAACATCTATTGCAGCCTTTATTGTTTCTATTGAAGAATTTTTAAAAGAAACTAAAGGCTTTAAAGGCTCGATTGGATTAATTATCACTTCTGATGAAGAAGGTGTTGCAGTTGATGGTACTGTTAAAGTGGTGGAGCTTCTTAAGGAGAGAAATGAAAGAATTGATTTCTGTCTTGTGGGCGAACCGACTTCACATCTGAAATTCGGCGACATGATTAAAAATGGCAGAAGAGGATCGCTTTCAGCAAAACTTACCGTAAAAGGTATCCAAGGCCATATTGCCTATCCCCATTTAGTAAAAAATCCTATTCATATGGTTGCGCCCGCCATTACAGATTTAGTGAATATGTCCTGGGATGAAGGTAACGAATATTTCCCTAAGACATCGTGGCAAATTTCAAATATCAAAGGTGGAACAGGTGCTACAAATGTTGTTCCTGGTGAAGTAGATATTCTTTTTAATTTTAGGTATTCAACAGCAAGTACCGCTGAAAATTTAAAAGAAAGAGCGCACGCGATTTTAGATAAGCATAAACTTGATTACGTTATTGATTGGGAATACTCAGGCAATCCTTATTTAACAAAAAAAGGAAGACTTGTAGAGATATTATCAGATGCCATTAAGGAAACTGTTGGTATCACGCCTGAGCTATCGACAACAGGTGGCACTTCAGATGGACGTTTTATTGCGAATATTAGTGATCAAGTCGTTGAGTTTGGACCGCTCAATGCCACGATTCATAAAATCAATGAATGTATTGATGTAAAAGATATTGAACCACTTAAAAATATTTACAAGCTTACGCTTCACAAGATTCTCACTTGACCCAAACGCAACTATTTAAAGAACTTTTTTCAATACGCGATTGGCTAAGATATGCTGTTAGTCGATTTGAGAGTTCTGATATATTTTTCGGCCATGGCACCTCAAATGCATATGACGAAGCCGTCTGGCTCATTTTTGGCTTTCTTCATTTACCACACGACACAATAGAAAACTTTTTAGATGCTCACATCACGAGTAAAGAAAAAAAAGATTTGCTATTTTTGATTGAAAAAAGAGTTAATGATAAAGTCCCGACAGCTTACTTGCTTAATGAAGCATGGTTGAGAGATTATAAATTTTATGTCGATGAACGTGTGATCATTCCTAGGTCTTTAATAGCGGAATCATTAAGCGAAAATCTTTACCCATGGATTGATGATCCCGAAATAATTTATAGCGCACTTGACTTATGTACCGGAAGTGGTTGCTTAGGTATCATGATGGCACACAGCTTCCAGAACGCTGAGATTGATCTTGTTGACCTATCCGACAAAGCATTACAGGTAGCCCAAATCAATGTGGATCAGTATGGATTAGATGACCGTATCGAATTAATCCGATCTGATTTATTTGATGCACTGAAGGGAAAGAAATATGACCTGATAATTTCGAACCCTCCTTATGTCAATGAAGCTTCTGTTAAAAACTTTCCTATGGAGTTCTTAAAAGAACCTAGTTTGGCACTTGGAAGCGGGGACGACGGGTTAGATCATACAATTAGAATTATTCATGAAGCTAAGGAGTATCTTAACGACGGCGGCATGCTCATTGTTGAAATTGGTCACAACAAAGAAGCTTTGTTGGATAAATTTCCAGCGCTTGAATTTCAGTGGCTGGATGTTTCTTTAGGTAATGATTTTGTATTTATGCTACAAAAATCTCAGCTATCTCATTAGATTTTTTTAATATCTAAATTACTTCTAATTCTTCTCTTGATTGGTTTTTTTCCAATTTTTTTAATTTTTTTCTCTAGGATTGCTTTTCGATCAAGCTTAACTTTAGGTGCATAAGGTGATGGGTGTGCATGCTTTTTACGTGCCTTAACTTTAACGAGGCTTTCATTGCGGCTCACTATAGAGAAAGGCATGTCGAGCCATTTTAAAATTTTCTCAACTTCCTTAACTTCAAGTTCTAACATCATGCCTCTTTTTACGCGTGAGGGGAGTGACACAGAACCAAACCTGGTTCGAATAAGACGACTTACCGGAAGATTGAAATGTTCAAATAAGCGTCTTACTTCTCGATTTCTACCTTCCATAAGGATGACTTGGTACCAACGATTAGCCCCCTCGCCACCTTGATAACGAATTTCATCGAATTTCGCTAGACCGTCTTCCAATTTAACACCAGATTTTAATTGTGATATTTGCTCTTCAGTTAATTCACCAAAGATACGGACAGCATATTCACGTTCAATTTCAAATTTTGGATGCATAAGACGGTTAGCAAGATCGCCTGAAGTAGTAAACATGAGTAGACCTGAAGTGTTGATATCAAGACGCCCTATAGAAATCCATTTTTCATTTTTAATTCTAGGTAGCTTTGAAAATACTGTGGTTCTTTTTTGTGGGTCACTTACTGAAACAATCTCACCTTCAGGTTTGTGATAAATAAGAATTTTAGGAAATTTTAAATCAAAGAAAAGATGGATGGTCTTTCCATCAATCTTGATAACATCATGCTCATGGATTAATTGTCCTAATGTTGCTGGACTATCATTCACATGCACACGGCCTGCTTCAATATATTTTTCCATTTCTCGCCTGGAACCAATTCCAGATTGAGCAAGGAGCTTATGTAAGCGCTGAGTTTTAGATAGGCTAGGGGTCTTTCTTTCTTTAACTGAGTCTTGATCTTGTGAACGCATAAAATGCTTTAAGTCACCAATGACTTAAAATTAAACATTCAAGGGAATTTCATTTTGAAGGAAACTTTCAATATCAGGAAGCTCAGATAAAGATCTCAAATTAAAATCATTTAAAAAATGTTTTGTTGTCGCATATAAAGAAGGTCTGCCCGGCACTTCTTTTTGACCAATCACATCAATCCAGTCTCTTTCTTGAAGTTGTCTAATAGCATTCGGATTGAGTGCCACACCTCTAATTTCTTCTATGTCGCCACGTGTCACTGGCTGCCTATAAGCTACAATCGCTAACACCTCCATGACAGCGCGGCTATATTTAGCCAATCTTTCTGGGTTTAATCTCATTAAGTAACTTGAGTATTCATCTCTCGCTTTAAAACGATAGCCCGAGGCTACAAGAACCAATTCCATAGTGCGATCTTGCCATTCTGTTTTGAGTTCATCTAATAACATTCTTAATGTAGATCGCTCAATTTTTTCTGAAAATAATTTTTGCAAATCGTCTAAAGATAGAGGATTGGCACTCGTTAACAATGCGACCTCTAGTATTTGTTTAATTTTTGATATGTTATTTAAGTCTGTCATGACCTAGTTGATCTGTAATTTAATATAGATGGGAGAAAAACTTTCTTGCTGGGTAATTTTTATAAGTCGCTCTCTTGCTAATTCTAATATAGCTAAGAAACATACAACTAACTTTTGAACTCTATCTTCAGCTACATTAAATAATGATGAAAACTCTACAAACTCTTCTTTTTGAAGTTTTCTTAAAATCATTGTCATGTGCTCTCTTACAGAAAGTTCATTGCGAGCAACTTTATGCACCTCAAAATGTTTTGCCCGATTTAAAATATTTTTCCACGCTGAAAATATTTCATCACTTGATACGTCAGGATAGGTAATTTCTGTAATTTTTTCAAAATACGCGTTAGCGACATAAAGATCAACACCGACCTGCGGCATTTGTGTAAGCTTTTCAGAGGCTATTTTGATGAGCTCATACTCCATAAGTCTTCGAACAAGCTCAGCGCGGGGATCTTGTTCTGTATCAACCTCAGCTGCCCTCTTAGGTAATAACATTCTTGATTTAATTTCAATCAAGACTGCTGACATAAGTAAGTAATCTGCAGCTAACTCAAGTTTAATTTCTTTCATCTTCTCTACATAATCCATGTACTGAATTGTCAAAGCAGCCATCGGTATATCGAGAATATCTAGGTTGTGTTTTCTAATAAGATATAGAAGAAGATCGAGCGGTCCTTCAAAAGCTTCCAAATAAATTTCTAAAGCATCTGGAGGAATATAAAGATCTTGAGGTAATACCTCAATATTCTCTCCATGAATTTTCCCAATAGCGGCTATTTGAACTTCTTGATTCATCAGTAATTCAACCCCATGGCTTCTCTTACTTCTCGCATAGTTTCTCTCGCGAGTTTTTTAGCTTTTTCACAACCCTCGGCTACGATATTTTTCACGAGATCAGGATCTTCAATGTAATGAAATGCTCTTTCTTGAATAGGTTTAAGTTCTTTATTAATTGCATCAATCACAGGCTGTTTACATTCAATACATCCTATTTTAGCTTCTTTACATCCAGTTTCAACCCAAGCTTTAACTTCATCGCTTGAATACACTTGATGCAACTGCCATACAGGACAGTGATTTGGATTGCCAGGATCATTTCTTCTAATGCGAGCGGGATCGGTTGGCATGGTTTTAATTTTTTTCTCAACAGATTCAGGCGACTCTCTTAAGGCAATAGTGTTGTTATATGATTTAGACATTTTTTGACCGTCCAAACCAATCATCTTAGATGCAGGCGCTAATTTATATTCAGGCTCAACTAAAATCATTTTGCCGCCGCCCTCTAAAAAGCCTAACAACCTTTCTTTGTCTCCCAAACTTAAACCCTGATGCTCTTCAATTAATACCTGAGCCGAGTCCAGTGCCTCTTGGTCGCCATTTTCTTGATACGCTGTTTTCATCTCCATATAGAGACTACTTTTTTTAGAGCCTAATTTTTTAATTGCTTCCTCAGCCTTTTCAACAAATCCCGTTTCTTTGCCATAGAGGTGATTAAAGCGTCTTGCAATTTCTCGAGTAAATTCTATGTGAGGAATTTGATCTTCACCGACAGGTACTTGTGTTGCTTTGTAAATTAAAATGTCTGCACTTTGTAATAATGGATAACCTAAAAATCCATAGGTCGACAAATCTTTAGATGATAATTTTTCCTGCTGGTCTTTATAGGTTGGCACTCTCTCGAGCCAACCTAAGGGTGTAATCATAGAAAGCAAAGTATGAAGTTCGGCATGCTCAGGTACTTTAGACTGAATAAAAATAGTTGCTGTTGCTGGATCTACCCCTGCTGCAATCCAATCCACAACCATCTCCCACACATTCTCTTCAATAATTTCAGGAGAGTCGTAATGTGTCGTGAGTGCATGCCAATCTGCCACAAAGAATAAACATTCAAATTCATGTTGAAGATTAATCCAATTTTTCAATACTCCATTGAAGTGGCCCAAATGAAGATTGCCTGTTGGTCGCATGCCAGATATAACGCGTTCAATAGCCATAACCTATACCTGAGCTCCTAAGCAAATATCCATAAAATTAGACTTTGGCTAATTTGGATGAGTGGAAAAATAATTAAATCAAGTATGTGGGTCATTAATAAAATAATTAAAATTAAAAAGCCGTATCGCTCAACTTGTGCATACTTATATGCCAAATGATCAGGCAATAAACTCACAGCAATTCTTCCTCCATCAAGTGGCGGGAGTGGGATTAAATTTAATATCATCAAGGATAAATTAATACTCATGCCCGCAATACCCATTTGCTGAACAAATAAAGTCATCGATTCAGGAAAGTAAGCGCTTCGGCCAAATAAAATCGCCCAGAAGATCGCCATAATTAAATTTGAAAAAGGTCCAGCAGCTGCTACCCAAAGCATATCTTGTTTGGGATGGCGTAAATTCATAAAATTAACCGGAACAGGCTTAGCCCATCCAAATAAAACGCCCCCCAATAATACGGTTAAGGCTGGGAGAATAATGGTACCAATGGGATCAATATGTCTTAATGGATTAAGGCTGATTCTGTTTTGCTTATAGGCGGTTAAATCGCCAAAATACTTCGCAACATAGCCGTGGGCTGCCTCATGAACCGTAATCGCAAAAATGATGGGGAGTGCGTAAACGGCAACTTTTTGTATAGCGGTTAATTCCATATATAGAATATCATTCTATTTGAATATTCTTATATTCATTCAAGAAATATGTGTTTTTAAGAAAAAATTTAGTTCAGTAAGGCATTGACTTCATTCCAACTTTTCCATATCGGAATGCATGTTTCGGGGATTTTTGGCAAAGACCCCATCTCCCTGTAAGAAATGCCTGGTCCATGATAGTCAGAACCTGTGGATGCAAGGAATTCAAACTCTTCTGCAATTTTTGCAATTTTTAAAGACTGCTCTGTCGTATGGCTTCCCGAAATCACTTCAATACCTTGACCACCCAACTCTTTGAATTCATTTAAAAATGCTAAAAGATTATTTTTACCTAAATCATATCTTGCAGGGTGGGCGATAGCTGCAATGCCACCACTTGTATGAATCCATGAAAGCGCATTTTCTAGGCTCGTCCAGGTGTGCTCAATAAAACCTGGCTTACCTTTCACGAGATAATTTTTGAATACGGTTTTGACATCTTTGGCATGCCCTGTTTCTACTAAAAATCTTGCAAAATGGGTACGACCTAAAATGCCTGATTTTGCATATTTTAATGCCCCCTCTAAGCTCCCTTTAATTCCCACCTGATCGAGTGAATGTGCCATTTGTTTCGCTCTCTCAAAACGCCCTTGTCTAATAGAAGCAAGTCCTTGCAGTAGTGTTTTATTTTGAGAGTCCACATTCAATCCTACGATATGAATCGTGTCTCTTTTCCATGTCACTGAAATTTCAACACCGTGAACTAAATGCATGCCTAATAATTTTGCTTCTGATGCGGCCTCCGTCAATCCCTCTACATCATCATGGTCAGTTAAAGAAAGTACTTTAATACCTTTAGAGTGGGCATGCTTAACAAGACCGCTTGGGGTTAATAACCCATCAGATATAGTAGAATGTGAGTGAAGATCAATCATGAATATTCAGTATTTCAATATGAACTACCATAGTATCAGATAGTCTTTAGCAAAGATAATTAACGAAGTCTTGGGATAATTTTACAAATGAAATTTCTATTCGATCTATTTCCTGTCATCCTTTTTTTTATTGCATATAAATTTTCAGACATTTATACCGCGACACTGGTCGTCATTGGCGCCACATTCTTCCAAGTGATTTATAGCAAACTCGTTCATAAGAGAGTGGATAAGTTACTTATATTTAATGCGGTATTGATCAGTGTATTAGGTGGCACTACTTTATGGCTTCATGATGCAAATTTTATTAAATGGAAACCTAGTATTTTGTATTGGCTATTATCATGCGCACTTTTATTTTTTCAATTTTTCAAAAGAAAGAATCTTGTTAAAAATCTTATGGGAAAACAAATTCAACTGACTGAAAAAACGTGGTACCAAATCAATATCACTTCTGCTTTATTTTTTGGAGTCTTAGGCGCGCTCAATCTTTATGTCGCTTTTAATTTTTCAGAAAGTACGTGGGTTAATTTTAAATTATTTGGCATTACAGGACTTATCATGTGCTATGCCATCTTTATTGGTGTTTTAGCATCAAGAGCAAATCGTAAATAATATGTTTTACGCCATCATCGCCAAAGACCATCAACACAGCCTCGATAAAAGAACGGCATATAGGCCGGCACATTTAGCGCGCATTAAAGTACTGCAAGATCAAGGTAAGCTTCTACTCGCAGGGCCCTTCCCTGCCATTGATTCAATCGACCCAGGCTTAGATGGTTTCACAGGTAGTTTGATTGTAGCTGAATTTATATCACTTAATGAAGCGATCCTCTGGGCGCATGAAGACCTTTTTTATACTTCAGGTGTTTACGCTTCTATTGAAGTGAAACCTTTTAGAAAAACACTTCCTTAAATATTTATGCTTCAAGATCTCATTAAAGAAAGACTCGCATTCTTAGAGCCGACACATCTAAACCTTAAAGATTTAAGCGATCTTCATAAAGGTCATAAAGGTAATACGGGTGGCGGTCATTTCGATTTGGAAATTACTAGTTCGCATTTTTTAGGAAAATCAACGATAATGAGGCATCGCCTTGTATACGAAGCGCTTAAAGATTTAATTCCTCATAAAATTCATGCATTAAGTATCAAAGCTGATTTGCCTTAAGGAATCACTCTTCAATATTAATAACTAAGGAGCTTTATGTTTTCTTTTATCAAAACCTTCGTTTTTGTTTTACTTATCCAGCTTGGAAATTTAGCTCAAGCAGCTGATTTAAATATTTCAGTGAATGGAAAGCCTATCAAAAAAAATCTATATGATTTTGTAGTAAAAGACCTTGAAAGTCGCGGTCAAAAAATGGATGACAATCTTAACAGTATGATTGTGAATCGTATGATTGCCATGGAGCTCATTAACCAAGAAGCTGAAAGAACAGGTTTAAGTAAAGATGCAAACTATCTTTTAAAAGAAGAGCTAGCGCGTAGAGAAATGTTATACAACACATTCTTACAAAGTTATGTTCAAAAAAATCCTATTTCAGAATCTGATATTAAAAATGCGTATGAGCAATATAAGAAAGACTTAGGCACTCAAGAGTTCAATGCAAAACATATTCTTGTAGCAAGTGAACAAGAAGCTAAAGACGTGATTGCTGAACTGAATAAAGGTGGCAACTTTAGCAAAATCGCTAAGGACAAATCAAAAGACTCGGGCTCAAAAGATAAAGGTGGTGACCTAGGCTGGTTCCCAGCTAACTCAATGGTTAAACCGTTTGCTGATACACTCACTTCACTTAAAAAAGGTAGCTTCACAACAGCGCCTGTGCAAACGCAATTTGGCTGGCATGTGATCAAATTGGAAGATACAAGAGCCCTTCTAGCTCCTGAATTTGATAAAGTAAAAGAAGGTTTAGCTAAAACACTTCAACAAAAGCAACTTGATAAGCTTGTATTAGATCTCAAAGCAAAAGCGAAGATTGTGGATAACCGTAAATAAAGAAGTTACCCTCAGAAACCTCACAAAGCCTGCGCTATGCAGGCTTTTTTGTATATAATAATAAGAATCATTATCATTTAGATATCTATGACAACCTTATTAGAGCTAGCAGAAGGTCAAAGTGGCATCATCCATAAACTCAATATGGATCGCTTACTTATTCAAAGGCTTAATGCCATGGGGCTTCGGCGCGGAAAAAAAATAACCGTTCTAAGGAAAGCTCAATTTAAAGGCCCTTTTCATATCATGATTGATACAACCGAACTCATGATTAGAGAGCATGAAGCATCACTAATTAATATTACTTCTGCTGCCCTATGAAACGTATCGCTTTCTTAGGCATGCCCAATACTGGGAAGTCGACGCTTTTTAATCGTTTAAGCGGCTCATCTGCTCGTGTCGGTAATTGGCCTGGGATCACTGTTGACCTTCATGCAGTTAAAACATTTTTAGGCGGCCATATGGCCGAATTGGTTGATCTTCCTGGCATTTATGATCTTCAAGGTCTATCTGAAGATGAAAAAATTGTACAAAGCTTTATTAACAATAACAAGATTGATTTAGCCATTGTAGTTTTATGTAGCACTCAAATTGAACGACAGCTTTCTTTACTGCTACAACTTCAAAAACTTCATATACCCTGCGTGCTCGCACTTAATATGGATGACGAAGCAAAGAAAATGGGTATTGCTATTGATGCTGTGTTACTGGAAAAGAAACTTAAAACGCCCGTTATTAAAACAAGTGCCAAATATGGCGAAGGTATGGTTGAGCTTTTAAAAGCATGTACCCAGGTCATCAATCAAAAAGTCTCTACCCCGATTAAAAAAATTAAACCACTGAACGCATCCGATCTAATATCGAATGAAAAAACGATTCAGACTTTAATTAAATTAACCGTCAAATACCCCACCAAACTCAACGACAAAAATACAAAAAAATTAGATGCGCTCTTTCTAGATCCCTATTGGGGCTTGCCTATTTTCTTTTTTATTGTATTTTCAATTTTTCAGTTTATCTTTACTCTTGGTAAACCCATTCAAGATTTAATGACGCAATTCTTTAATTTCTTTAGGATGGATTATCTTGAACCGCTATTCATAAATCATCATGGCATTTTCGAAAGCCTGCTCTTAGACGGACTCTATCTTGGCGTGACCACAGTGGCCGCTTTTGTGCCGATCATTATTCTCTTCTTTCTTATTATGAGTGTCGTGGAAGATAGTGGTTATTTTTCTAGGGCTGCATTTTTGATGGATACCTTGATGGAAAAAATAGGTTTAGATGGAAGAGGTTTTGTCATGATGCTCATGGGCTTTGGCTGCAATGTCCCGGCTCTCATGGGCACTAAAATTATGCGCACAAAAGAACTTCGTCTTTTAACGATGTTTGTCATTCCATTCTCGCTCTGCTCAGCTAGACTTCAAGTATTTTTATTTATTATCACGGCTCTCTTTAGCGCCACATATGGGCCGCTGGTTCTTTTCTGTCTTTATTTATTAAGCTTTTTTACAATCTTTATTTCAGCCCTTATCTTCAAACATCAGTTTAAAAATAAAGAGCCTATTATTATTGAATTGCCCCCATACCGCTTTCCTACGATGAAACAGATTGTCAAAAGAAGTATGATTGAAATCAAACATTTTTTAACGCGCGCTACCAAATTTATTATCATTGGCGTACTTCTTGTTTGGGCGTTAACTCACTTTCCAATGGATGTGCCTATCGCCAGCGAGCTTACCTATTCTGGCCAACTGGGTAAGTGGCTATCCCCTATTTTTGACCCTATTGGCATCAACGAACAATTAGTGATTGCTTTAATTTTTGGCTTTATTGCCAAAGAGATTGTGATTGGCGCATTGGCTGTGATTTATGGTGTAGAAGGTTCCGCATTAGCCCATCACCTTTACAGTAATGTGAGCCAAATACAGGCGATTAGTTTTATGATTTTTACCCTCATTTATACGCCCTGCCTTTCAACAATTGCTACACTTAAAAATGAATCTAAAAATCTTTCGTTTGTGATTTATTCAGTTTTCTGGGCGCTTCTTCTAGCCTGGGTTTTTAGCTTTATTTTCTATCAAACCTCGCTCTATTTTTATAGTTAATTTAGTCAAAATTAACAAGGTTTAAAAAAATAGCTTCTGTTAAAATCATAAGCTTAAAGTAACGTCTTAAAACACTACCCAAAACATGCAAAGCCAAGAAATTATACATATCGCTGGCGGTCCAGCTTATTCAAAGTTTAGAAAAGAAAGACTTCTTGGAAGGCTTCAAACAGTTAATAGTCAAATCAAAGATATTCATTCTGAATACATTCATATTGTATGGTGTGAGAAAAAAATTACAGGCACAGAGAAAGCCATTCTAGAAAAAATTCTGCATTATGGTCCGAAGGCTCAAACATTAAATTTTAAACATAATTCCATAATCACAATTCCACGTCCGGGTACCATATCTCCATGGGCCTCCAGAGCAACTGATATTGCAAACCATTGTGGACTTCATGACGTTAACCGTATCGAAAGAGCCATTGCTAATTATATTGAGTTAAAAGATGAATCTTTATTGTCGAATGATGAAAAGAAACAGCTTTCTTTATTACTTCATGATCGTATGACAGAAATTTCTATTTTTGATCTTAATGAAGCTCAATCTCTCTTTTCTCATTTGCCTCCTAAACCCATTCAGTATGCAAAGATACTTGAAGGCGGCAAAAAAATCTTAAATGATTTTAATAAAAATCTCGGGCTTGCGTTATCTGAAGATGAAATCGATTATTTATTTAATTATTTTACTTCCATCAAAAGAAACCCTACAGACGCTGAACTCATGATGTTCGCTCAAGCGAATTCTGAGCACTGTCGTCATAAAATATTTAATGCCGATTGGGTGATAGATGGCAAGACACAATCTAAATCACTTTTTGGCATGATTAAAAATACACATCAGCTTCATCCAGGCAATACGATTGTAGCTTACTCGGATAACTCTTCTATTGTAGAAGGCGCTAAGGTTAATCGTTTTTATCCAAATCAAAATGGTGTTTATGAAGATCACAAAGAATTAACTCACTTTATTATGAAAGTGGAAACACATAATCATCCGACAGCAATCTCTCCATTCTCAGGCGCAGCAACTGGTGCAGGTGGTGAGATTCGAGATGAAGGTGCTACAGGAAGAGGTTCAAAACCTAAAGCCGGCCTTACAGGATTTTCAGTTTCTAATTTACGCATCCCTGATTTTATTCAGCCCTGGGAAAAAGAGATTTATGGCGCGCCTTCTCGCATATCATCAGCGCTCCAAATTATGATTGATGGTCCGATTGGTGGCGCTTCTTATAATAATGAATTCGGCAGGCCTAATATTACAGGCTACTTTAGAACATTAGAAATTAAGCATAATGATGAAGTAAAGGGTTTTCATAAGCCCATTATGCTGGCAGGTGGTATTGGAAGTATTAACGATATCCATACAAAAAAACATGCAATTCCGCCAGGCGCACTTATCATTCAGTTAGGTGGCCCAGCAATGCTTATTGGGTTGGGTGGTGGCGCCGCCTCAAGTATGGGCACTGGATTCAATGCAGAAAATTTAGACTTTGATTCTGTGCAACGTGGCAATCCTGAATTACAAAGAAGAGCGCAAGAAGTCATTGATCGATGTTGGCAATTAGGCAAAGATAATCCCATCTTAAGCATTCATGATGTAGGTGCTGGCGGTTTATCAAATGCATTCCCTGAATTGGTCAATGATGGTGGGGTAGGTGCAACGTTTCAATTACGTTCAATTAATAATGAAGAGCCAAGCATGTCACCCCGGGAGCTTTGGTGTAATGAAGCCCAAGAGCGCTATGTATTAGCTATTATAGATAAAGACCTTGATTTATTTAAATCGCTTTGCGAGAGAGAAAGATGTCCTTTCGCGATTGTAGGTGTTGCAAAAAACGATAAACAACTCATCGTTGAAGATAGTCTTCTTAAAAAAGATGTTGTCCATATGGACTTATCTACCCTCTTAGGAAAGCCGCCTAAGATGACGCGCAATGTGCAGCGAAAAGAGAAAGCTCTTAAAAGATTTATCACAGAAAATATTGATATCAAAGACGCAGCTTATCGCGTTTTGAGATACCCAGCTGTAGCAAATAAAATGTTCCTGATTCATATTGGTGATCGTTCAGTAACGGGATTAATTGCTAGAGATCAACTTGTAGGTCCATGGCAAGTTCCTGTTGCTGATGTTGCTGTGACCCTATCATCATTTGATAGTTTACTAGGTGAGGCTTTTGCTATTGGCGAAAAAACCCCTATTGCGATGATTGATGCTAAAGCTTCTGTTCGCATGGCATTAGGCGAAGCTATTACCAATTTATCGGCAGCCTCCATTCATCATTTAGAAGACATTAAATTATCAGCTAATTGGATGGCGTCTGCAGATCATGAAGGTGAAGACGCTGCTTTATTTGATGCAGTTGAAGAAATCGGTATGCGTCTATGTCCTGACCTAGGTATTAGTATTCCTGTAGGCAAAGATTCCATGTCTATGAAAACAGCTTGGTTAGATGGTACAAAAGAAAAAACGGTGGTCTCGCCTTTGTCGCTTATTGTAAGTGCTTTTGCACCCGTCTTTGATGCTAGAAAAACATTAACGCCCACACTCAATAGAAATCTTAAGGATAGCGGTCTTATCTTCATCGATTTAGGTTTTGGCAAAAATAGATTGGGCGCTTCAGCATTCAACTTAGTCTTCAATGAGGTGGGCGATATCCCTCCAAACCTTGATGACGCGAAAACACTTAAAGCATTCTTTGATGTGATTCAAATACTTAAAAATGAAAATGTGATTGAGGCTTATCATGATCGATCTGATGGCGGACTTTTTGCAACGTTAACTGAAATGGCCTTTGCAGGTCGCTGCGGTTTGGATATTGATTTGACTCATTGCGGTGATGATATTAAAGCAATTTTATTTAACGAAGAGCTGGGTGCTGTCATTCAAGTTCAAACAGAGTATATTTCTAGCACGCTCATAAAGATTCACGAGGCGCTAAATCAGCACACTTTCCTCATTGGGTCTATCAGCCCCAATCAAACAATTCATATTAAACATAAAAATGAAACTGTCCTCAAAGAGACAAGATCAAACTTACAAAGCGCCTGGAGCGAAACAACTTTCAAGATGCAATCTATGAGAGATAATCCAGAGTGCGCCTTAGAAGAGTTTTCACAAATTTCAGATGATCTTGATCCAGGTATTAACCCAAAATTTGATTTTGAAATTCCCCAGTCTTTTGCAATTAAAAAGACGAAACCTAAAATTGCCATCCTAAGAGAGCAAGGTGTAAATGGCCATGTTGAAATGGCCGCAGCCTTCTCTACTGCAGGATTTGAAGCGCATGACGTGCATATGTCAGACATTATTGAAGGTCAAAAAAGTTTAACTGATTTTTCAGCGCTAGTTGCATGCGGCGGTTTTTCATATGGCGATGTATTAGGTGCAGGTGAAGGCTGGGCTAAATCAATTCTATTCAATTCAAAAACACGTGACGCTTTTGCAGCTTTTTTCTCAAGGCCTGATACGATTGCACTAGGTATTTGTAATGGCTGCCAAATGATGAGTAACCTTAAAGAAATTATTCCTGGCTCAACATCATGGCCACACTTTGTAAAAAACAGATCTGAACAATTTGAAGCAAGGTTTGTATCAGTTGAAATTCTTAAGTCTAATTCTGTATTTTTTACCGGGATGGACGGCTCAATACTTCCAATTGCAGTGGCTCACGGTGAGGGCTATACAGAATATCAAAACCAGACTCAAATGAATGATGTTTTAAATCATCAACTTGCAACACTTCGCTATGTTGATAACTACCAAAAGGGAACTTCTACCTACCCTATGAATCCAAACGGTTCTCCTGAAGGAATTACTGGATTTACTTCTGTCAATGGACGGTTTTCAATTATGATGCCTCATCCTGAGAGAGTTTTTAGGGTAACACAAAATTCTTGGCATCCTGAAGCGTGGAACGAATTAGCGCCATGGTATAAAATGTTTGCAAATGCTTACCAATTTTTTAACTAAATGAAAGAGTCACTTAAATATGAATAAATTTTTAAAAACAACACTTACACTAATTTTACTCACTTTCTCAATGCAACTTTTTGCATTAACAGATGCAGAAGGAATCGAATTTTCAGGCGCAGTGAATGAAGGCAAACTATCTATCGTTAAAAAATATGTTGAAGTAAAAAAAGTAGATATCAATGCAACTTACTTTGCATGGAGCCCCCTTCTTATGGCGGCGGCTAAAGGTCAATTTCAAGTGCTCAAATATTTAGCAGAGCATGGCGCTGATCTTAATTACACTCATCCAATTACTAAAATGAATGCATTTCATCATGCTGCTTTTGACGGTAGAACTGAGATCGTTAAATACCTTGCATCCAAGGGCGCTGATCTTAATAAAAAAATGAATGGTGGTGTATCTATTATCCGTGTGGTGAAACAAGAAAAAGGTGATCAAAAAATGGTCGACTTACTTCTTTCTTTAGGTGTAAGTGAAGAAGGCTGCGAAGATAAGTGTCTTTAATCAATAAGGCTTCTTAATTAAACTATGAAAAATTTGCGTGTATTTTTAATATTATTATTAACCCTTTTTACTGTCCCATCAAAAGCACATGATTCACTAAATGTAATCTCAGGGTTTACAAGTCCTGAGTCAGTGGTTCAAGATGCTAAGGGAAATATTTATGTCTCTGAGATCGGTGAATTTAATAAGGATAGTGATGGAAAAATTACGCGTATTTCAATTGATGGCAAACTTTCAACATTTGCAAGTGGTATGGACGATCCTAAAGGCTTAACTTTTATTGGTAAGTCTCTATATGTAACAGACAAGAATAGAGTTTTGAAGGTTGACCCCGATGGAAAATGGGCAGTATTTGGAAGCACTATGGCATTTCCTCAAACGCCTGTCTTTTTTAATGATATCACTTCAGATGAAGCTGGAAATTTATATGTAAGCGATAGCGGCAACCTTAAAACAGGTGGCGCCATTTTTAAAATTGCTAAGGATAGAAAAGTTACTGTAATTCTCAATGAGAATACACCTGAAATTTTAGCGCCGAATGGCCTTTTAGTTGTTAAAAATGATCTATACGAAGTAGATTTTGCAAGCGGCATTCTATATAAAATTAATTTGAAAACAAAATCCATCTTGAAAGTTGCTGAAGGCTTTGGTGGTGGCGATGGTTTAATTAAATCTGGGGATAGTTTCTTTATTAGTGACTGGAAAAACGGAAAGATTTTTAAATTACAGCGTAACAAGGTCACGTTATATAAAGAAGGTTTTACAGCTGCTGCTGACATAGCACTTTCTTATGATAAAAAATCAATTATCACTCCGGACATGAAAGCTGGTTCCGTAACCCTCGTTCCAATTCAATAATTGATTTGACTATGGAGTTAAGAGCTAATTGCCTAAAAGCTCTTGCTATAAACGATTTAAATGAGAAATTAAATCGAGTTAAAGATATATATGAATCTTTTAAGTCTTATCAAGTGGCGATTGATTCAAAAGCCGATATTCAAAGTAGTTATCATTTACCAGGCGCACCCTTAAAACCTCAAATTGTTCCTCCGAGACTTGTTGAAAAAAGATCTGCCTCTACTGAGCATGGGAAATTAATATTCATTCATGCATTAGCCCATATTGAATTTAATGCGATTAATTTAGCGCTTGATATTATTTGGCGCTTTAAAGACCTTCCAGGTCAATTCTATAGTGACTGGCTTCAAATTGCTTATGAAGAACATACGCACTTCAACTTACTGAATGACTATCTTAAAAAATTTGATTTAAGCTATGGCAGCTTCAATGCACACAACAGTCTTTGGGAAATGGCTGATCGAACAAGTCATGACTTAATTCATCGATTAGCGCTCATTCCTAAAACAATGGAAGCAAGAGGCCTGGATGTAACGCCCCCAATTATCGAAAAATTTAAGCAGCAAAAAGATGATGATATTGCATCTATTCTACAAACTATTTATGAAGAAGAAATTCATCATGTATCTATCGGAAATATTTGGTATCGTTGGGCATGTGAGTCTCAAAACCTAAACCCACATGAAACGTATAAAAAATTGCTGGTGTCTTATGATGTTAAATTGAATTACCAAAAATTAAATAAAGAAGCGCGTTACAGAGCAGGCTTTTTAAAAGAAGAGCTTATTTAAAGCTTAAAAAGATTTAATACACCTTTGAAGTCTGAGTGATTTAATTTAAATCGTGCTTTTTCTTGAACAATAGGCTTGGCGTGATACGCAATACTGTATTGGGCTTCAGCTAACATCTTTAAATCATTCGCCCCATCACCAATCACGATTGTATTTGATTTGTCGATGCTGAGTTTTGTTTGAAAATCTCTTACAACTTGAGCTTTTACTTCATCATTGACGATTCGACCTAATACTTTACCAGTCAGCCTCTTATCTTTAATTTCAAGTTGATTAGAAATAGCAATATCAATCCCTAATTTATTCTTAACATAATCTGCAAAATAATCAAAGCCGCCTGATACAAGAACTGTTGTAACATTATTTTTGCGACAAGCTTCAATCCATGCCTGAGTGCCGTCATTAAACTTTAATCTTTCTTCTATCACTTTGAGGAGCATCTCCTCTCCAAGTCCTTCCAATAAAGAAACGCGCTTAATTAGGCTTTGTGAAAAATCAATTTCGCCCATCATGGCACTTTTAGTAATTAAAGCTACATCTTGTTTTTTGCCGCACATATCTGCAATTTCATCAATACATTCAATTGAGATGAGTGTTGAATCCATATCCATCACGCATAGGCTAAATTCACTTAAAGCTCTGTAATTATCTAAAACTGCAAAATCTACTTGCTTAAGATGAATCTGTTTTTTTAAATCTACTGGCAAGTCCGATTCAATCTCATATATGGCAGCATTATCATTGATAAGCAAATAAGGAGCAGCTGTCACTTGGCCTAAAATTTCAGAGATTTCTGTTAAATGACTTTGGAGACTATATGAAGACTGGACTAATAATTTCATGGTGTTTATAAGTGATATAAGCCTACAAATTAATAATTCTAACATTGCTATTAAAATATAATTCTTAACTGGCATGTTTATCTAAATTCGTAGAAAATAATGCTTATTTAGCTCCTTTTTTACCATGAATCTCCACGAATATCAGGCCAAACAATTAATTGCAAAATACGGCATTTCTGTGCCAAAAGGCATTGCAATTAAGTCTATAGAGGAGGTGGATCAATCGATAGCCCAACTTGAATCTTCTTCTTATGTTATCAAAGCCCAAATTCATTCGGGCGGTAGAGGTAAAGCAGGTGGCATTAAGATTGTAACTTCTAAGAAAGAAGCAGTTGAGGCTGTAAATTCGCTTATCCATAAAAAACTTGTTACTTATCAGAATAAACCAGATGGCCAACCTGTTAATGCTCTTCTTATAGAAGAGTCATGTGACATCGAAAAAGAAATGAGTGTTGAATCCATATCCATCACGCATAGGCTAAATTCACTTAAAGCTCTGTAATTATCTAAAACTGCAAAATCTACTTGCTTAAGATGAATCTGTTTTTTTAAATCTACTGGCAAGTCCGATTCAATCTCATATATGGCAGCATTATCATTGATAAGCAAATAAGGAGCAGCTGTCACTTGGCCTAAAATTTCAGAGATTTCTGTTAAATGACTTTGGAGACTATATGAAGACTGGACTAATAATTTCATGGTGTTTATAAGTGATATAAGCCTACAAATTAATAATTCTAACATTGCTATTAAAATATAATTCTTAACTGGCATGTTTATCTAAATTCGTAGAAAATAATGCTTATTTAGCTCCTTTTTTACCATGAATCTCCACGAATATCAGGCCAAACAATTAATTGCAAAATACGGCATTTCTGTGCCAAAAGGCATTGCAATTAAGTCTATAGAGGAGGTGGATCAATCGATAGCCCAACTTGAATCTTCTTCTTATGTTATCAAAGCCCAAATTCATTCGGGCGGTAGAGGTAAAGCAGGTGGCATTAAGATTGTAACTTCTAAGAAAGAAGCAGTTGAGGCTGTAAATTCGCTTATCCATAAAAAACTTGTTACTTATCAGAATAAACCAGATGGCCAACCTGTTAATGCTCTTCTTATAGAAGAGTCATGTGACATCGAAAAAGAATTATATTTTTCTATATTAGTTGATAGGCAGTCAGAAAAGATCGTCGTTATTGCATCTTCTGCAGGCGGTATGGAAATTGAGGAAATATCTAAAAATAACCCTGAAAAAATTATCAGAGAAACATGTAGTCCAATTAATGGCCTCATGGATTATCAATCTAGAAACATTGCCTTTGCATTAGGTTTGTCTAATGAAATGATTAATGATTTCGTTAGATTTGCTAGAAGTGCTTTTAAAGCTTTTATTGAAAATAATTTAGCCCTATTAGAAATTAATCCGCTCGTTATCAATTCCCATAAAAAAATTATTGCTCTCGACTGTAAAATAAATGTCGATGACAATGCTTTTTATAAACAAAGAACATTAGCTGATCTCCGTGATTGGTCACAAAACGACTCTAAAGAAGCCGAAGCTTTTGATGCTGGACTTAATTACATTGCACTTAATGGCAATATTGGTTGCATGGTCAATGGCGCAGGTCTTGCTATGGCTACGATGGATCTTATCAAACTCTGCGGTGGCGAACCTGCAAACTTTTTAGATGTGGGTGGTGGAGCTACTTCTGAAACAGTTGCCAAAGCTTTTAAAATTATTCTTGATGATAAAAATGTGCAGGTTGTCTTGGTTAATATTTTTGGTGGCATTATGCGATGCGATATTATTGCTGAAGGAATTATCGCTGCAATCAAAGAGGTTGGTATCAAAATTCCTATTGTCGTAAGATTAGAGGGCACCAATGTAGATATAGGTAAAAAACTTTTACAAACAAGCGGTTTAAATATTAAGGCCGCAAACACGCTTACCGAAGCGGCAACGATCGCAACTAGTCTCATCAAAAAATAAAATGTCTATTCTCATTAATAAATCTACCAGGCTTATTTGCCAAGGCTTTACTGGCAAACAAGGTACTTTTCACTCAGAGCAAGCAATTACCTATGGTACAAAATTAGTCGGTGGGGTTACGCCTGGCAAAGGTGGGACATTACATCTTAATTTACCTGTATTTAATACAGTGAGAGATGCTATTAAAATAACTGGGGCCAATGCATCAGTCATCTACGTTCCTCCCGCTTTCGCTGCAGATTCAATTATCGAAGCCTCTGAAGAAGGTATTGAAATTATTGTATGTATTACAGAGGGTATTCCAATACAAGATATGATTAATGTGAAGGCGGCTATTCGCGCTAACCAATCTAAACTGATTGGCCCTAATTGTCCTGGCGTTATAACACCAGGCGAATGTAAGATTGGGATTATGCCTGGAAGTATTCACTTGCCTGGATCCATTGGCATTATTTCAAAATCAGGCACATTAACTTACGAAGCTGTTCAACAAACAACAATGCTTGGATTAGGTCAAAGCACATGTGTTGGCATTGGTGGCGATCCCATCAAAGGACTCAATTTTATTGAATGCTTACAAATGTTTGAAGAAGATAAAAATACTCAGGGCATTATATTAGTTGGTGAAATTGGTGGTTCAGATGAAGAACTGGCTGCTGAATATATCAAACAACACATTAAAAAGCCTATTGCAGGTTATATTGCTGGCATTACAGCCCCTGAAGGAAAAAGAATGGGTCATGCGGGTGCTATCATTTCTCAAGGTTCTGGTCTTGCAATAGATAAAATTAACGCGCTAGAAAAAGCCGGTGTGAGCATGTCTAAGTCTCCTGCGGACATGGGGCTTACTATGCAAGCATTATTAAAAAAATAAAAATTGTATAAAAAAACTCTTCTCGCCTTTTTTCTAATCACTTCTTTTTTTGCCTTAATAGCGAATGCGGAAGAGTCGGTAAATTACCTTTTAACAGCAGCATCAAAAGGCGACCTTGAGACAGTTAGCGCTATTTTGGAAAGTGGTGGAAATCCAAACACTAAAGATGAAGATGGCGTCACAGCTCTAATGTATGCAGCAAGAAAAGATATGGATAAGATTGTGGCACTCTTAATTAAAAAAGGCGCATCAGTGAATGCAACTGAAAGTAACGGCTGGACTGCATTAATGTTTGCTGCAAAAAAAAATTATATACGATCAGCTCAGTTACTTTTAGATAATGGAGCAGATCCAAAAATAAGAGACAATGATGGATGGAGTGCTTATGGGCTAGCTGCGATATCAGGATTTCATAATATCGTAGATCTATTAATCAAACGCGGCATTGATCCCAATAACACCAACGATGCTGGTCAAACTGTTTTAATGTATGCCTCCAAAAACGGTGATATAAAAACAATTCAAACACTACTTGACCATGGTGCTGATCCAAATATCGTAGACAAATATAAATGTAGTCCTCTTATGTATGCTTCAAGAGAGGGGAATACAGATGCGGTAAGTCTTTTTATAAAGCGTGGTGTAAAAATTGATTATGAAGATCAGTTTAATTGGACAGCACTTACTTGGGCCACGAAAAAAAATCATTTGGCAGTTTCAAAACTTCTTATAGTAAATGGCGCTAATATTGACCGAAAAGACTCCGATGGCACGCCTATAATTCACTATGCTGTAGCAAATAAATCTAAGGAAATGATTCAACTTTTTATTGAATCAAAAGTTAATTTGAAAGCAAAAGATCGCTACGGATTGACAGCTCTTGTATATGCGCTCAAAGCTAAAAATACAGAAATTGTTGACCTTATTAAAAATGCGGGTGGCAGTTACTAAAACTATGAAAATAGCTCTAGCACAAATAAATTCGTTTGTTGGTGATATTGAAAACAACAGCATTCTTATTATTAAGCGAGCCAGAGAAGCTTCTAAAAACGGGGCTGAATTACTTATTACCCCTGAACTCTCTTTGTGCGGCTACCCTCCTGAAGATCTTGTCTTAAGAGAAGATTTTCTTAAAGCATGTTCAAAATCAATGACGAGGATTGCGCAAGCCTTACCTTCTATAAAAGTAATTGTTGGGCACCCATTAAAAAAAGGTGGCAAAATATACAATGCAGCATCATTACTTTTTAATGGAAAAATTCAAGGTACCTATTTTAAAAAAATTCTGCCTAATTATGGCGTATTTGATGAAAATAGATATTTTGAGCCAGGTGAAAAAGAATTTATTTTTAAACATAAGAGTTTAAAGATTGGTCTTCTTATTTGCGAAGATGCTTGGAGTCTTTCCCCAAGCAAATTACTTAAGAAAAAATTAGTTGATGTCATTATTGTAATTAATGCGTCCCCTTATGAAATAGAAAAATATGATGCTCGAGTAAAAATCATTACTAAGCTAGCTAATGAAACAAAATCTGCTGTGATCTACCTTAATGCAATTGGAGGTCAAGATGAGCTCATATTTGATGGTGGCTCTTTTGTTGTTAACAAACAAGCGAAACTTACTCATCAGTTATCATTTTTTAAAGAAGAAACAGCGATTATTGATGTTTTTTCAAAAGCAAACATTAATAATACTTTTTATAACAAAGAAGCACATTTATATGAGGCGCTTAAATTAGGACTTAGAGATTATGTAGTTAAGAATAATTTTAAAAGCATATTTATAGGTCTATCTGGTGGTATAGATTCTGCTTTGGTTCTAGCACTAGCAAATGACGTATTTGACAAAAGAGATATTACTGCTGTCATGATGCCTTCAGAATTTACCGCAAAAATAAGCATTATTGAATCTCGCAAAATGATTAAAAATATAGGTGTCAATTACAAAGAAATAGATATTCAATCCATTTTTAAGCTTTTTAGAGAAACATTATCAAGCGAATTTAAAAATAAGCCTTTTGATACAACTGAAGAAAATTTACAGGCTCGCATCAGGGGTGTTTTATTAATGGCTTTGTCTAATAAATTTAGTGGGCTTGTAATATCAACAAGTAATAAAAGTGAAACTGCTGTAGGTTATACAACCCTTTATGGGGATATGGTAGGAGGTTTTGCACTTCTTAAAGACGTCCCAAAAACATGGGTTTATAAATTAGCACATTATAGAAATTCAATATCAAACATCATTCCAAATGAAATCATTAAAAGACCGCCTACAGCTGAATTAAGGCATGGCCAACTTGATCAGAATAGCCTCCCTAAATATGAAATTCTTGATAAGATAATTGAGCTTTATGTTGAAAAAGATCTAGATATAGCGTCGATTGTAAAAAAAGGTTTTTCTAGTAAAAATGTGAATCGCGTTGTAAAGTTAATCAACAATAACGAATTTAAAAGAGCTCAAAGTCCCATAGGGCCGAAAATTACACATAGGGCGTTTGGTAAAGACAGAAGATACCCCATAACCTTTAAACATTAATGTATATGAAGAAGGAAATTAGATGAAAAAAATTGAGGCAGTAATTAAACCGTTTAAATTAGACGAAGTAAGAGAGGCTCTTTCTGAAATTGGTATAAATGGAATTACAGCGACGGAAGTTAAGGGGTTTGGAAGACAAAAAGGCCACACTGAACTCTATAGGGGTGCAGAGTATGTAATTGACTTTTTACCCAAAATTAAATTAGACATTATTGTTTCAGACAAAATGGTTAAAAAAGTCATTGAAGCAATATCTACAGCAGCACATACCGGAAAAATTGGCGATGGGAAAATTTTTGTAAGTAATATTGAAGAGGTAGTGAGGATTAGAACTAGTGAAACGGGTGAATCTGCTATTTAATTAGAAAAAAGCTTTCTTACCCTTTCAAGATCTTCGGGGGTATCAACTCCAGCCGAGGGCGTGTCATTTGATTGAACAACACCAATCTTGTAACCTGCATATAGAATTCTAAGCTGCTCCAACTTTTCAATGTCTTCCAATTCAGCTTCCCCTATTCTATTAAAGTCTTTTAGAAACTTAGCACGATAAGCGTAGATTCCAATATGTTTATAGAACCCTTTTCTTCCAATTATCTTTTGAGCAAACTCATCTCTCGCAAAGGGAATAGGCGCTCGACTAAAATATAAGGCTTGTGAATTTTTATCAAGTACGACTTTGACATTATTTGGATTTATAAAATCATTGTAATCTGAGATAGAATGGCACGCTGTAGAAACAAATACTTCTTTTTGATAATCTAAATATTCTGCAACTTGATTAATTAATAATGGGTCAATAAGCGGCTCATCTCCCTGAACATTAACAACAATCTCGTTATCTGACCAATGCATCAAATTAACAACCTCTGCTAATCGATCAGTGCCAGATTTATGATTAATATTAGTCATGATTGCTTTATACCCAAACTTTTCAACAGCATCAAAAATCCTTTGATCGTCAGTTGCAACCACAGCCTCATTAACCTTGCTTTTTAATGATTGCTTTATAACATGAATCACCATGGGAATGCCAGCGATATTCAAAAGAGGCTTCCCCTGGAGTCGGCTACTCTGATATCTCGCTGGAATAATAATTTTAAATGTCATGAATAATCTTCGTCACTCTTGATTGCTCTCGCCTCACTCTCCAGCAAAATTGGAATACCATCTTTGATCGGATAAGCAAGTTTAGCGGACTTCGATATAAGCTCATTTTGTTCTTTTTTATAGATTAATGGCCCCTTAGTAACTGGGCAAACTAAAATTTTTAATAGATTTTTATCCATGGGCTATATTTTTCATTTTATTCAAAATAAGATCAGTAAACCTTGAGTCAATTTCAGCAACAACTGGCAAATACCAAAAATTATCCTTAGCAAACTTTTCGCATTTAATAGCGTCTTTCTCAGTCATTATAATATTCTTATCACTCATCGTTTTAAAATCTTTTTTTGTAAACCGATAATGATCTTTATAAGATGAGCTATCAAATACCAAACCTAATGCCTTTAGGTAATTAAAAAAGCGATCTGGGTTCCCAATGCCAGCTACTGCATGAAGGTTCTTTAAGCGAAGCTTATTTAATGGAATTTTTTTCTTAGTTTTTAGATTAATTAGGAAATAACTCTTATATTTCATGAGGTAGCTACCATCTATCACTTTTTTTTCATTACAGACGATAGCATCTACAGCTTTCAGTTTTCGCTTAGGTTCCCTTAGCGGCCCTGCTGGTAGAAGATACCCATTCCCAAATCTTCTAGTCCCATCTATAACTAAAATTTCCATATCACGCCTTAAACGATAATGCTGCATTCCATCATCAGATAAAATGACATCTATTTTTTTATATTTTTTAATGAGTGTTTTTGCAGCCAATACCCTATCTTTTGCAATAAAAACTGGTAGATGGGTATGTTTATGAATCAAAATTGGTTCATCACCAATATTTTCCACATCACTTTTTTTATTTACCTCACTTACACCATTTCTTTTAGAGCCATATCCCCTGCTTATGACTCCGGGATAGTATCCATTTTTCTTCAATTCATTTGCGAGATGAATCACTAAAGGAGTTTTACCGGTACCACCTGAAGTTATGTTTCCGATAACAATTACAGGGACCTGCATCTTAAAAGACTTTAAAAGATTAAATCGATAAAGATATTTTCTAGTAAAGGATATTAGGAGATAAATTGCTGATAACGGCAGAAGAAATAAAGAAGCTAAGCTTTTTGAGTAATGCAGCTTAGAGAGAGCCTTGTATGCTATCAAAATACTATTTCAGACCTTTTTTGTACAAGGTTGAATAATGTTTGCATCGCCTAATTAATTCTGCATGTGTTCCAACATCAATAACTTTAGATTTCTCAATCACAACAATTCGATCAGCATTTAAAATTGTAGACAATCTATGGGCTATGACTATAGTTGTTCTATTTTTCATTAGATTATCCAAGGCTGACTGAACATATTTTTCTGAGTGAGAATCAAGTGCTGAAGTTGCTTCGTCAAGAAGTAGTATTGGTGCATTTTTTAAAATTGCACGGGCAATTGAAATTCTTTGTCTTTGTCCTCCAGACAGCCTAACTCCCCTATCGCCGATTTCATGGTCTAGTTTATTCGGAAGGGGATCAATAAATTCCCAAGCATTTGCTGCGATAGCAGCTTTTTTAACTTCCTCTAAACTTACTGGTCTTTCTAAATTGCCATAAGCTATATTGTTCATTATTGTGTCATTAAATAAAATTGTATCTTGGCTTACCAATGAAAACTGACTACGCAGATTTTTTAACTTTAAATCATTAATATTAATACCATCTAAAAAAATTTTACCTTGATCAATTTGATAAAATCTTGGCAATAAATTAATAAGCGTTGTTTTTCCTCCGCCTGATTTGCCAACGAGCGCTACTTTCTCACCAGGCTTAATAATCAAATTGATGCCTTCGAGAATATTGAGCTTACTATTTTGATATTTAAATGTTAAGTCAGATATTTTTATATGCCCTTTTGCCCGATTAATTAATTTTGAACCACGATCAATTTCTGAGGGTTCATCCATCAATCCAAATACACTTTTAGCAGCTGCTATAGCAATTTGAATTTTGTCATTTATTGAGGTTAAGCTTTTAATTGGGGCAATGATCATCAACAAAGCAGCAAAAAAAGCAGCAAATTGTCCTGCCGAAAATTTACCGAATGAATAAAAAGCAATTCCCGATAATGCAACGCCCGCTAAAATTTCTACTGTAAAAGAATTTAAGGATGCAATTCTTATGAGCTTTGCTTGGATTTTCCTTATTTTTTCTGAAATTTTATTAAACCGACTAACTTCGTATTGGCCTGTTCCAAATATTTTAACGATTCTTTGTGCAGCTATAGCCTCATCAGATGCCATGATTAACTCCCCATTTGCATTCTGCGAAATCGTTCCTGCAGCCCTAAGCCTTGGAGACATTATTTTAAGGTAATAGGCCAAGATTGGAGCTAATAATAAAAATACTAGCGTAAGTTTCCAGTCCAAATAAATCATATAGCAAACTATCCCAATAAAACTTATTCCGTCCTTTATGAGATTAAATCCTATATCTGTAATCACATTTGAGAGCTGCTGAACATCGCTATTTAATTTAGAGACAATGTGACTTGATGAATTTTTGTCAAAAAAATTCATGGGCAGCATCATAATTTTCTTAAATAGATCAGACCTAAGACTTTCAACAACCTTCAATGAAGTTGATTTCATAAAATAACTCGAAAATAACCCTGACAAGGCTCTTATCGACATAACCAAAAGAAGAAGTAAAGCTAGGGAAGATTGTTTATCTGCAATTTCCGACCCAAATCCCTGATCAGTAATTTTTTTAATAATAGCGAGAAATGCTGTATTAGTTAATGACAGGACAATCAATGAAACTAAACTTAAAGATAGAATAAACTTATGTTGCCAAGTATATTTAAACAGTCTTTTATAAAGATATCTAAAATTAATTGGCTGTGATGCAGTTATTTTTTTAATATTTTTTGCCATTAGGCCAAGAAAAACTAACCTTTTTAAAGTTTAGTTAACTTTTGTTGAGAATGTAATATGGGTTAACCCTGCCTGTCTTGAGGCTTCCATGACGTTAATGACGGACTGATGCTCACATTTTGCATCTGCATTAATAATTACCGGAATTTCTTTTTCACCTTTTGCCGAATTTTTTAAGGCCGCAATAATAGACTCGAGGCTTTTATTAGGGAGGGGATTGTCATTTATGGCGTAGACGCCCTCAGCTGAAATAGACACATTAATAACGTTAGGTTTCTTATCGGGGCTATTGGCTTCAGCAGTAGGAAGATTAATTTTTAATTCACTAAATCTAGAGAAGGTTGTGCTTACGACAAGGAAAATAATAATAACTAATAAAACATCGATTAAAGGAACTAAGTTTAATTCCATCTCTTCGTGTTTTTTTCCCCGCTGAAAATTCATATGCAATCCTAATTATTTATTTACGAACGCCCATAGATTCAATCAGCTTAAGAGCTTGTTGCTCCATATCAAAGATTAAATCATCTACTTTAGATCTAAAAAAGCGATAAAAAATCATAGCTGGGACTGCCACAACAATACCTGCTGCCGTATTATACAGGGCCACTGAAATGCCTCTTGCAAATATAGCCACATCATGGCCACTGTTTGTGAATGAACTAAAAAGATCAACCATGCCTATTACCGTGCCCAAGAGCCCCAAAAGAGGAGCAACTGCCGCAATTGTACCAAGTGTTGATAGATATTTTTCAAGCTTGTAGCTCACTGATCTGCCTGACTCTTCTATAGCTTCTTTAATATGAGCTGCGGATGTATTTGAATTGACAAGAGCGCTTGCAAAAATTTCACCTAAAAGAGAATGCTCTCTAATTTTTGCAATGACATCTTTTTTTATGGTGCCTTGATTCAATAAGTTCTGAACCTCAGGGAGAAGATCGCTTGGGGCAATAATTTCAACTCTTAAAGACCAAAATCGCTCGCCAATAATTGCTAGAGCAATAATTGATGCAAAAATGAGCGGCCAAATCGGCCATCCAGCGGCTAAAATAATTTCCCACATATCTAATTCTCCAAATGTTTAATGAGCATTATTCTATCTTAATATTTGGTTAATTGCTTAAATCAACTTAAGTCTTTTTAAGCTTTCCTTGATTTAATTTATATTGAAACTTTAATTTTGATGCTAGCTGAATATCATGAGTTACCAGGACAAGAGTTGAACGATCCTCTTTCGCTAAATCAAGCAATAAATCAAATACAAAATGTGCTGTTTTTCCATCTAAATTTCCTGTGGGCTCATCTGCAAGAATGCACTTTGGCTTGGTAATTAGGGATCTCGCAATTGCCACTCTCTGCCTTTCGCCCCCAGATAATTCGGATGGTTTATGAGTCAGCCTTTTACTTAAACCTATTTTTTTTAATAGTACCTCAGCCTCCTTAAAAGCCTGTTTGTATCCATACCTTCTAATTAATAACGGCATTGCAACATTTTCTATGGCATTAAAATCACTGAGCAAATGATGAAATTGATACACAAAGCCTAAATGTGTATTTCTCAAAACTCCCAATTCATCTTGATTTAAAAATGAGATATCTTGATCTAAAATTTCTATCTGTCCAGATGAGGCCTTTTCAAGTCCAGCCATGAGATGAAGAAGTGTACTTTTGCCAGACCCGGAGACGCCAACAATAGCTGTATGATCACCTTCTTTGATATTAAGATTTAACTTTTTAATAATTTCTTCATCTAGACCAGGAAAAGTCTTAGATAAGTCTTTACAAGCTATAAGTAATTTTTTAGTCATGCTTTAACGCCTCAGCAGGTGAAGTGTTAGAAGCTTTTATGCTTGGATAAATTGTGGCAACAATAGACAACAAAATCGAGATAAAGGCTATAGCACTTACATCGCTATATAAGAGCTTGGAAGGCACTTCAGAAATATAATAAATATCCTTGGATAAGAATTGAACGTTGAATAAATGCTCAATAAAAGGCACGATCGAATGAATATTTAATGCAACAACAGTTCCCAAAAATACCCCGCTGATAGTTCCGATTAAGCCTATCAAAGAACCCTGAATGATAAATATATATAGGATACTTTTAGGTTTTGCTCCATATGTTTTAAGAATTGCAATGTCTGATCTTTTATCAGTTACCGCCATCACCAAAGTAGAAACAATATTAAATGCCGCAACCGCAATGATTAGCATCAGAATTATAAACATCACTCTTTTTTCCATTTGAACAGCTGCGAAAAAATTCGCATGTTTTTTTGTCCAATCGCTGACATAAAAAACACCTGATTCCGACAAGCTCTCTGATAGTCTTTTTGCCACTAAAGGCGCCAAAAAAAGATCATCAGTCTTAACCCTGACTCCTGAAATAGTATTATTCATTTGAAAGAATTTCTGAGCGTCTTCTATATTCATCAACGCCATACCAGAATCATATTCATACATTCCAATTTCGAAAATACCTGCAACATTAAATTGTCGCATTCTAGGAAATGTGCCTGCGGGCGTATAAGAGCCTTGCGGAATTAAAATATTAACTTTATCTCCAACGACAATACCTAGTTGCTTTGCAGCATCTATCCCTAAAATCAAATTAAATGTATTAGGTTTTAAATCAGATAGCTTACCAACCTTAACTTTCTTCTCCAAGTTATCAACATTACCTTCAAGTTCTGATGAAATCCCTCGAAGCATAATTCCCTGACTTCCGAATTCGCTAACTAACATGCCCTGGCCATCTACATAAGGTGCTGACCCTACTACATCAGGAGATTCATGAAGTTTTTTTACTAAATCTTCCCAATGTGTCAATGTATTATTTGAGCTTGTAATTTCAATATGAGAAGCCACTCCTAGAATTCGCGTTCGAAGTTCATCCTGAAAACCATTCATAACAGATAAAATAATAATGAGTGCTGAAACTCCAAGAGCTATTCCAACCATACTTGTCATTGAAATAAAAGATATGAAGCTATTTTTTTGCTTAAACTTTATATATCTATAAGCAATCCAAACTTCAAAAGGCAGGTATTTGTTAAGTAAAGACATTTGTTTTATTTTATCAGGGATATACATTCTAATCTGATAAAATCACCCTATGTTTACAGGCATAATTCAATCCATCGGCTTAATAAAAAAAATTGAATCTTTAAAAAAAGATGCCCGCATTACTGTCGCCTATGAGGCCAATAAAATTAAGGCAAGCAACTTGGGAGATAGCATATCTATTAATGGGGTATGCCTTACCGTTCAGAAAAAACAAAAAAATCAATTTATATTTCATGTGTCCGCAGAAACGTTAAGCAGAACTATATCTTTTTCTGAAAAATCTCTAGTAAATTTAGAGAGTGCAGTTTTATACAATGGAAAAGTAGGCGGTCATTTTGTAACAGGCCATATTGATGGCATAGCAAAAATTGCCAGTATCAAAACTACTAGTCAATGTTGGATTCTAGAAATCAAGCCCCCTAAAAAACTAATGAAATTTATTGCTGAAAAGGGATCTATTGCGATAAATGGCGTAAGTCTTACTGTAAATTCAGTTAAAAGTGATAATTTTAAAGTAAACATTATTCCTTTTACCCTGAAGGAAACTAATTTAGGGAGCCTAACCAAGGGCAGCGAAATTAACATTGAAGTAGACTTGATTGCTAGATACCTTGAAAACATTCTCAAAAGAAAATAAAGAATAGATGATCCGTCCGATAGTTGAAATTATTGAAGATATAAAACAAGGCAAAATGGTTATCCTTGTGGATGAGGAAAATAGAGAAAATGAAGGCGATCTCGTTCTTGCGGCAGAATTTGCTAATTCAGATCATATTAATTTTATGTCTAAATTTGGGCGCGGCCTTATTTGTCTAACGCTAACAGAAGAGAAATGCAAAATACTCGAATTGCCTCTAATGGTTCAAGAAAATGAAACACGCTTAGGGACTAACTTTACGGTGTCTATTGAAGCTGCTGAAGGCGTCACTACTGGAATTTCAGCAAATGACAGAGCCACAACAATTAAAGCTGCAATTCATAAAAATGCTACTTCAAAAAGTATTGTAAGGCCCGGTCATATATTCCCATTAATATCCAAAAAAGGTGGTGTGCTTGTCAGGGCTGGACATACTGAAGCTGGATGTGATCTTGCGCATCTTGCAGGTCTTGAATCAGCATCAGTGATATGTGAAATTCTTAATGAAGATGGAAATATGGCGCGACTTCCAGATTTAATTAAATTTTCAGAGCAGCATAATATTAAGATTGGAACAATTGCAGATCTTATCGAATACCGAAGAAAAAATGAAAAATTAATCGAAAAATTAATCGAAAAAAATATCTTAACGCCTTATGGCGAAATGAAATTAATTTTGTATAAAGACAAAATCTTAGAAGAAACTCATATTGCCCTTGTAAAAGGTGAAATTCAAAAAGATAAAGAAACTATTGTGAGAGTTCATGAGCCTTTATCGGTGATAGACCTTTTAGATATAGAAGATAAAAAGCATTCATGGAATGCCTTGAAGGCAATCAAAAAAATAAGTGAGGATGGCGGTGTATTAGTCTTTATAAACCACAATACAAACACCAACGATCTCCTAAATATTTTAAAAACAGAAAACACTCTGCCACTCAAGAGCAGTAATGATCTAAGAAATTACGGGATTGGCTCTCAAATATTAGTAGATTTAGGAGTTAGAAAAATGAAGCTACTATCTGCCCCAAGAAAAATGCCGAGCATGATTGGTTTTGGGCTTGAAATTACAGGTTATTTAGAAAATTAATATGTGCTATTATTAAATTATGCTAGAATTATGTCATTGAAAAATTATAGAAAAAATAATTTTAAAGCGCACTGTCAAACTGACTTCATGTCAGTTTTTTTTTCGAAAAAAACTTCCCTTATTAGCTTGAATCTAGAATTAAGCTCGATAAAATTGCCATGTTAAATATCGAAAATCATCAAGCACCTGGTAAGCAAAGAGAAGGAAATATCATAGGATTTGATTTTGGACAAAGACGCATAGGGGTTGCAATTGGAAACAATATTTCCAAGACAGCTCAGGCTTTAATAACAATCGAATCTTCAACTAATAACCAAACATTTGAAGCTATTCAAAAAATTATGGATGAATGGAGGCCGATATCTATAGTTGTTGGAGTTCCATTTAATGTGGATGGGTCTGAACATAAAGTCACTAATTTATCTAAAAAATTCGCCAAGCAACTAGAGCAAAAATATTTGCTTCCCACTCATCTTATTGATGAACGCTATACTTCAATTGAAGCTAATCATGAACTTAAAGATAAGAAAATTGATTTAAAGAAAAAGAAACTATTAATTGACCAAATAGCTGCAAAAATTATTTTACAATCTTATCTTGACCAAATTTAAGTTAAAAAATGAACCTACCTAACGCAGAAAACCTTATAGAAAGCCTAAAAAATAAAATCAATGAGATGATTGATGAGAACACTGTTCTCATTGGCGTCCAGCGAGGTGGAGAACTTATTCTTCAAAAGATTTTACCTAGCTTGGGAAGTGCTGTTGCAACAGGCTCAATTGATACGTCTTTCTATAGGGATGACTTTTCAAGTCGCGGCTTAAAAATAAAAAACAAGCCTTCAAAAATTGATACGGAAATTAATGGCAAGCATATTATTCTTATTGATGATGTATTTTCTTCAGGAAGAACTGTTAGGGCTGCCATGAATGAAATTTTTGATTATGGAAGACCTGATAAAATTACATTGGCTGTTTTAATTGACAGAAACGAGCAAGAGCTTCCTATTTCGCCGCAGATTTGTATCGAAAAAATTAGCCTTTCTAAAAATCAACATTTAGAGCTTGTATTAGATGAGAATAAAAAATTTACCTTTCAGTTAAAGGAATCTCATGTTTAATCCTCAGCTAAACAATAAAGGTAATTTAAATCATCTTTTATCTATTGAAGGCCTGTCCAAAGAAAAAATTATTCAAATATTAGATACAGCAGAATCATTCTTAAAAATAGGCGAGAGAGATGTTAAAAAAGTTCCTATTTTAAGAGGTAAAACAGTATGCAATGTTTTCTTTGAAAATAGCACAAGAACTAGAACTACTTTCGAGATTGCTGCCAAGAGACTTTCTGCCGATGTTATTAATCTAAATGTCGCTACCTCGTCTCAATCTAAAGGTGAAACTGTTTTGGATACAATCAATAATTTGATTGCCATGAATGCAGATATTTTTGTTGTAAGGCATTCGTCATCAGGTGCTGCTCATTTTATTGCCTCTCATGTAAAGCCAAATATTCATATTATCAATGCAGGTGACGGAAATCACTCTCACCCCACTCAAGGCCTTCTAGACGCTTTTACTATAAGAAAATATAAAACAAACTTTAATAATTTAAAAGTGGCTATCGTGGGAGATATTCTAAATTCTAGGGTTGCACGATCTAATATTCACGCATTAAATATACTTGGCGTTCCTGAAATTAGAGTGATTGCTCCCAAAACATTACTTCCCGATGAAATTGAAAAGCTAGGAGTGCATGTTTTCTATGATGTCGATAAGGGACTGAAAGATGTAGATGTCATTATGATGCTAAGGATTCAAAATGAAAGAATGGATGGAATCATGCTCCCCTCTCAAAGAAGAGTACTTTAAAACTTATGGATTAAATCAAGTGCGATTAGATTTAGCAAAAAAAGATGCAATAGTTATGCACCCCGGACCAATGAATAGAGGGGTAGAAATCGATTCAGCCATAGCTGACAGCGAACAATCTGTCATTCTCCCTCAGGTGACTTTTGGAATAGCCGTAAGAATGGCTGTGATGGCAATTTTAGCAGGGCAACATTCATGAGCATTTTAATTAAAAATGGTCGAGTGGTTGACCCAAAAAATAATATAGATGCAATATTAGATATATTGGTTATAGATGGAAAAATTGCAGAACTAAATAAGAATTTAGACTCAAAGAAAGCAAAACAGATAATTGATGCCTCAAACAAAATAGTTATACCAGGCATTATTGACCTTCAATTGAATTTAAGAGAGCCGGGTAACCAATATAAGTCCACCTTAGAAAGTGAAATGAAAGCAGCAAATGCTGGCGGAGTCACTGGGATGGTGTGCCCTCCAGACACAACACCAATTCTAGATGAGCCAGGCCTTGTGAAAATGTTAAAGAACAAATCAGAGGCGCTTAAGTTAGGCAATGTATATCCCCTTGGAGCGCTCACTCAAAAATTAAATGGGAAATTATTAACTGAAATAAATGATTTATACGAATCTGGGTGTATTGGATTTTCTCAGGCAGAAAAACCAATTCAAGACACAGAAGTTTTGTACAGATCTTTTCAATACCTCTCAACATTCAATTTAAAAGCATTTTAAGAGCAGAGGATGCTTATTTATCAGAAAAGGGCATTATAAATGCGGGTGAAATCTCAACTCGACTAGGATTAAAAGGTATTCAAAGCATAAGTGAAACTACTGCCATCAATAAAATTCTGGAAATTGCTCATTTAACCAAGACAAAGGTTCATTTAAATAAAATATCAACTGCTGATGGATTAAATTTAGTAAAAATAGCTAAAAAAAATGGTGTCAAAGTGACTTGTGATGTATCTATTCATCAAATTTTTCTTACAGATAATGATATTGGCTTCTTTAACACTAACTGTTTTTTAAAGCCTCCTTTGAGAAGAGAATCTGATCGAATAAAGATTATTGATTCAATTGTTGATGGCACAATTGATGCAATATGTTCAGATCATTCACCAGTAAATGAAGATAATAAATTGAAACCTTTTGCAGAGTCTGAACATGGCGCATCAAGCGTAGAGCTCCTAATGCCGCTCGTATACAAGCTATCTGAGGACTATAAAATAGACCTGGGCTTGCTAATCAATAAAATAACTAATCAGCCTTCAGGTATTTTGGAAATTAATAAGGGTAGTCTCTCGGTAAATTCGGATGCAGATATTTGTATATTTGACCCTGAGCATTCATGGGAAATAAATTCAAAATCTTTAATCAGTGAAGGTAAAAATACACCATTTTTTAATCAAAATCTTACTGGAAAAGTATCGAGCACTATTTTTAATGGCAATATTGTCTTTACTGGCTCCTAAGTAATTTTAAAAAATTAAATAAAAAGAATAAATTCATCGTAAAAAGTAATATGAAAATAATTGCAATAAAAACTTGACTAGGTTTAAAAACAAGTCCATATTTATATTTGCATTTGTAGTAAAAAAAATTTTTTTTATTCTTTGGAGTATTAAATGATCAAAAAATTAATTTCAGCAATTTTTGGTTCTTCAAAACCAGTAGAAACTAATAGCACTCTTCCAGCAACAATCTCTAAACCTTCAACATCAGTCAGCGCTAAGAAAAAACCAGCAGCTAAAAGAAAACCAGCAGCTAAGAAAAAACCAGCAGCTAAGAAAAAACCAGCAGCTAAGAAAAAACCAGTAGCTAAGAAAAAACCAGTAGCTAAGAAAAAACCAGCAGCTAAAAGAAAACCAGCAGCTAAAAGAAAACCAGCAGCTAAAAGAAAACCAGCAGCTAAGAAAAAACCAGCAGCTAAAAGAAAACCAGCAGCTAAAAGAAAACCAGCAGCTAAAAAATAAATATAACGGGACTTTATGTCCCGTTTTTATTAGCAAGTTCTTTGTTGCTAAACAAACTAAAACCAAGCAAACTTCAATTTGCTTGGTTTTTTTTATTTAAATAATGACTACAATTTCTCAAAACGTTTCTCAAATCAATCAAAACATTCTAGAGGCTTCTGCTTTTAATAACTTTCCTGAGAAAGTTACTTTGGTAGCTGTAAGCAAAGGTCACTCTTTTGATAAAAATTATTGAAGCGTTTGATGCTGGTATCATAAATTTCGGGGGAAAACTATCTTCAAGAAGCTCTCAACAAAAAATTACATTTAGAAAATTTTGCAATTCAGTGGCATTTTTTAGGGCCCATTCAAAGCAATAAATGCAAGCTTATTGCAGAAAACTTCGACTGGGTTCATAGCGTAGATAGATTAAAAGTTATGAAACTACTTAATGACTTAAGACCTTCAGGCGCCACTCCTCTAAATATCTGTATTCAAATTAATTCAAGCGGTGAGGATACTAAGAGCGGCATCGCGATCGATGATGCACAATCACATTTAATAGACCTTATTAGCGCACTCAAAGAACTTCCTAAACTTAAACTAAGAGGTATTATGTCTATACCCTCCAATACGGAAGACCGCAAAAAAGTCATTGATGAATTTAAATCCATGCATGTACTTTATGCTAAATTAAAAAATCAAATTGATACTGTTGATACATTGTCTATGGGTATGTCGAATGACTTCAAACCAGCTATTGAGCATGGTTCAAATCTTGTTAGGATTGGTACCGCTATTTTTGGGGCGAGAGCAATAAAAACTCAAGGGGACGATAATTGAATATTTGTTTTTTAGGCGGAGGAAATATGGCCGGAGCTATGATTAGCGGCTTATTAAATAAAGACCATAACCCTGCACTTATTCGGGTGATTGAATCTAATTCAGAAAAAAGATTAGCTCTTGAAAATAAATTTAATGTTTCTACGGAGGCGGAGTTTAAAAAGATAAATAGCAATGAAATTATTGTACTTGCCGTTAAGCCTCAGCAAGCTGAATCAGTTCTTAAATCAATTTCCAGTGAAATTTCGAATCAACTTATTCTATCTATCGCGGCAGGCATTCAAATAGACTCCATTGAGAAGTGGGTAGGTGGGCATAAAAATATTGTGAGATCTATGCCTAATATGTGCGCTCAAATCCAGCTTGGAGTAACGGCTCTTTTTACTCAAGAAGCCTTGGATGCAAAGAACAAAGTAGCTGTTGAAGAAATTGCGGGCGCTATTGGAGAGTTTATTTGGCTAGAAGATGAGTCTAAGATGGATGCCGTTACAGCTATCTCAGGAAGTGGGCCAGCTTATATATTCTATTTCCTCAATGCATTTATCGAATCAGCTATTGAATTAGGTTTGTCGAGAAAAGAGGCCGAAAAATTATGTGGTAAAACTTTACTCGGCGCATCTCATTTAGCTTCAGATCATTTAAATGACCTTCAAAATCTTATAGCATCTGTCGCTTCAAAAGGTGGCACAACAGAAGAGGGCTTGAAACAACTCGAATCAAATAAATTAAATGAAACACTTTTAAAGGCTACTCGAGCTGCTTGTGAAAAATCAAAAAAACTTGGCTCAGAATTTAATTAATTAAATGAATAATAGTACAGTCATTGTAGGTTTATCAGGCGGCGTTGACTCTTCTGTGGCTGCCTTGCTCCTAAAGAACCAAGGCTATAAAGTCGTTGGTCTCTTCATGAAAAATTGGGAAGATGACGATGATGATGATTACTGCTCAAGCAAACAAGATCTTCTGGATGCAGTATCTGTTGCCGATAAAATTGGCATTGATATTGAAGTAGTAAATTTTAGTAAGGAATATAAAGAAAAGGTATTTTCTGAATTTATTAATGAAATTAAAAGTGGTAAAACTCCAAATCCAGATATTTTATGTAATTCTGAAATTAAATTTAGTGCCTTTTTAAATCATGCAATTTCAATGGGTGCAGATAAGATTGCAACTGGTCATTACGCACAAATTAAAGAAGCAGACGGCTTATATAGTCTTCTTAAAGCAGACGACTCAACAAAAGATCAAAGTTATTTCTTATATCGCCTCAATCAACATCAGCTCTCAAAGTCTTTATTTCCCCTAGGTAATCTCCTTAAAAAAGATGTAAGAGAGATTGCTAAAAAAGAAGGTTTACATAACAGTGATAAAAAAGACTCTACAGGTATATGTTTTATTGGCGAAAGACCCTTTACAGAATTTTTAAATAAATATATAGAAAATTCTCCAGGTCCCATTAAAGATGAGCACGGAAAGATACTAGGAGAGCATATAGGTCTTATGTTTTACACGCTTGGCCAAAGACAGGGGCTTGGCATCGGTGGCTCGAAAACGAGTAATGGTGAGCCTTGGTTTGTAGCTGAAAAAAGTATTAAAGAAAATATACTTATTGTTGCTCAAGGACACGCCCACCCCCTTTTATTTAAAGATGGATTAATTGCAAAGAAACCCCATTGGATACATGAGGCTCTACCAGAGAAACATTGGGTATATGGAGCCAAAACAAGATACCGGGAATCTGATGCCCCTTGTGAAATCGATATGATAAAAGATGATTCAGTGGAAATATTTTTTGGGCAAAAACAATGGGCCATTACTCCCGGGCAATCTGTGGTTGTTTACGAAAGCAATGTATGTTTAGGTGGCGCTATTATTGAATGCGCTATAGATAAGGCTCAGGTGCCGTTTCCTGAAAAGATTGTCGCTTCATAAGCTCTTCATGCAAATGATATAGATTTAGATATTCACTCTTAAAGTCAATTTCAGGATATCTTAATTTAACGTACCCCAAAGCACATCCGACGGCTATATCAGCATACGAAAATGTATCCTCTAAATAGTATTCTTTATCTTCTATTTCTTCATTGAGCCTTTGAAGACTTAACTTTATTTTTCTCATTTGCTTTTCAAATACATCAGTATTTTGTTGTGAAATCGGCCTTCGCTTTTCCAGCATGATTGCCACTGATGCGTCGCATAATCCATCTGCTATAGCTTCCCATCTTTTTACTAATATTTTTTTATCAAAATCACTGGGAATTAAATAAAGCGGACCACTCTTATAGTCAATATACTCAGCTATTACCGGTGAATCAAAAATTGATATATCGTTTATAACCAATATAGGTACTTTAGCTAAAGGATTGTATTCATGAATAGTACAATTTTTATCAGCAAGCACAACCTTCTCCAAAGTCACTGGAACTTTTTTCTCATCAATTAAAATTCTTATTTTTCTAGCGTAAGGGCTATTATTTGAATAAAAAAGCTTCATTTTTCTCTCAATTAAAAAAACTAAATTTATTATAATTTGTTAAGCTTCTAGATTATGCAAAGATCAAAAATAAATAAGAAAACTTTGATTGAAGCCATTCAAACAAATGTCAAAATGGCGATCCAAGAAGATATAGGTAATATTGATTTATCTGCTCAACTCATCGAAGCAAAATCAACTGCAGTAGCTTATGTTAAAGCCAAAGAGTCGGCTTTAATTGCTGGTATTCCTTGGTTTAACGCTACTTTTTTAATGCTAGATCCAAAAATCAAAATAAAGTGGCTTGTTAAAGAAGGTGAGATTGTAAAAAAAAATCAGAGGCTTTGTGAGATTTACGGCAATGCAAAATCAATCCTCAGCGGAGAAAGAATAGCGCTTAATTTCTTACAAACCTTATCTTCCACATCAACGATTACACATCAATATGTCAAAGCTATTGCAAATACGCATACAGGTATCTTTGATACAAGGAAAACAATCCCAGGGTTAAGAATTGCGCAAAAATATGCTGTCGCTATTGGGGGTGGTAATAATCAACGCATCGGACTTTTTGATCAAATACTTATCAAAGAAAACCATATTACATCCGCTAAAAAAATTGATGATTTACTCTCGCTCGCTTTGAAATACTCCAAAAGTAAAGATATTCAAATTGAAGTTGAAAATCTTGATCAGTTTAAAAAATTTATTGAGCTAGGCTTTAGAAATATATTATTAGATAACTTTAATATTAAAGATCTTAAAAAAGCTGTACTTCTTAATAAAAAAAGAGCGATTCTTGAGGCGTCTGGAAATATTACGCTAAAAAATGTTAAAAAAATTGCACTGACGGGCGTAAATAGAATCTCTCTAGGAGCGCTCACAAAAAATATCAAGGCAATTGATTTATCTATGAAAATTGAGACTTTTAAAAGTCTCTAAACTTGACCAAATACGCTTAAAGCGTTAATGTTGAGGGTTTAAAGCTATCTCACTAATTACAATCAAGAATTCTATGAACTCAAATCACATTTCTGGAGCAGAAATTGTTATTCGCTGCCTTCACGAGGAAAAAGTCAAATTCGTTTTTGGTTATCCTGGTGGCGCCGTCCTTAATATTTATGATGCTGTTTTTAAGCAAAATAAATTTAAGCATGTTCTAGTTCGTCACGAACAAGCAGCTGTTCATGCAGCTGACGCCTATTCAAGATCTACTGGAAAAGTTGGCGTTGCTCTTGTAACCTCAGGCCCGGGAGCGACCAATGCTGTAACAGGTATTGCGACCGCCTACATGGATTCCATTCCCATGGTGATCATTAGTGGTCAGGTTCCAACTTACGCTATTGGGCAAGATGCCTTTCAGGAATGTGATACGGTAGGGATTACGCGTCCATGTGTAAAACATAATTTCTTAGTTAAGGACGTTAAAGATATTGCATCTACAATTAAGAAAGCTTTCTATGTTGCGTCAAGCGGAAGACCTGGGCCTGTTTTGGTTGATATTCCAAAAGACATCACAGCCGAAAAATATGAGTTTAACTATCCTAAATCGGTTCATTTAAGATCTTATAACCCTATTATTAAGGGTCATAGCGGCCAAATTAAAAAAGCATTGTCACTTCTTTTGAGTGCAAAAAAACCAATGATCTACTCGGGTGGCGGCGTTGTATTGGGCGATGCCTCTTCACAATTAACTAAATTTGTTCGTACTATTGGGGCTCCTATTACAAGCACGCTTATGGGCTTGGGTGGTTTTCCTGCAAGTGATAAGCAGTTTCTAGGCATGTTAGGTATGCATGGTACCTATGAGGCTAATATGGCTATGCAAGAATGTGATGTATTGTTGGCTGTTGGTGCTCGCTTTGACGACAGAGTGATTGGTAATCCAGAGCATTTCTTATCCAAACCGAAAACAATCATTCACATTGATATTGATCCATCATCTATTTCTAAAAGAGTAAAGATTGATATACCTATCGTAGGTCATGTCGTTTCAGTACTTACTGAACTTAATGATCTTTTATCTAAAGAAAAAACAAAGCAAAACATATCGCTTAAGCATTGGTTGAAAGAAATTGACCAATGGAGATCGACAAATTGCTTAAGTTTTAAAAACGATAAAAAACTCATTAAACCTCAATTTGTTGTTCAAACCTTACATCAGGTAACAAAAGGCGATGCCTTTATTACTTCTGATGTAGGTCAGCACCAAATGTGGGCAGCACAATACTATCCATTTGATAAGCCTAGAAGATGGATTAATTCTGGTGGCCTGGGAACCATGGGCGTGGGATTACCCTATGCAATGGGCACTCAACTAGCTCATCCTGATGCGATGGTTGCTTGTGTGACCGGTGAAGCTTCCATACAAATGTGTATTCAAGAACTATCTACCTGCAAGCAATTCCATTTACCTATCAAGATTATTAATCTCAACAATAGATACATGGGGATGGTAAGACAATGGCAAGAATTTTTTTATGGAAATCGTTATGCGGAATCCTATATGGAAGCATTGCCTGATTTTGTGAAATTAGCTGAAGCTTATGGTCACGTTGGAATGAAAATCGAGAACCCAAGCGATATTGAGCCGGCTCTCAAAGAAGCTTTTAGTAAAAAACTAAAAGAGCGCTTGGTCTTTATGGACTTCATTACGGATCAAAAAGAAAATGTATTTCCAATGATTCCTAATGGAAAAGGCTTGTCAGAAATGATTACAGCTGAGGATCTATAAATGAGACATATTATTTCTCTATTGATGGAAAATGAATCTGGTGCTTTATCTAGAGTTTCCGGGTTATTCTCTGCAAGAGGTTACAACATTGAATCTTTGACTGTTGCGCCTACTGAAGATGCAACGCTCTCAAGAATGACTATTGTCACTTCTGGCACAGATGAGATTATTGAACAAATCATCAAGCAACTTAATAAATTAATTGATGTTGTAAAGGTCCTAGATTTAAATGATGGCAAATTTATTGAGCGGGAGCTAATGATAGTTAAAGTTAAAGCAAATGCTCAGTACCGAGATGAGATGAAAAGAATGTGTGATATTTTCAGAGGACGAATTATCGATGTTTCTGATAGCTCATTTACTATTGAGTTAACAGGATCATCTAGCAAATTAGACGCTTATATTGAAAGCATTGATAAGGCGGCTATTTTAGAAACGGTCAGAACTGGTGCGTCAGGAATTGGACGCGGTCATAGAATTTTAAAGGTATAAATTAAAACTGAAAGGTTATTATGAAGGTTTACTACGATAAAGATGCTGATTTAAATTTAATTAAAAAATTAAATGTTGTTATTGTTGGTTATGGCTCACAGGGCCACGCTCATGCAGCCAATCTTAAAGAATCAGGCGTCAACGTCACTGTTGCTCTTAGAAAAGGTGGCGCATCATGGGATAAAGCCAAAAGTGCAGGACATAACGTTTTAGAAATTAATGAAGCCGTCAAAAATGCTGATGTGGCCATGCTTTTAATCCCTGATGAAACAATGCCTCAGATTTTTCATCAAGAAGTTGCCCCATTCTTGAAAAAAAATGCTGTGCTTGCTTTTGCCCATGGATTTAATATTCACTATAACCAAATTATTCCGAGGGATGATCTTGATGTCATTATGATTGCACCAAAAGGGCCTGGCCACACAGTGCGCTCAGAATATCTTAAAGGTGGTGGCGTACCTTCATTAATTGCGATTTATCAAAATAAATCTGGCAAAGCAAAAGAAATTGCTCTTTCATATGCAGCGGCAAATGGTGGCACAAAAGGTGGGGTCATTGAAACAGATTTCCGTGAAGAAACTGAAACTGACTTATTTGGTGAACAGGCTGTTTTATGCGGTGGCGCAGTTGAGCTTGTCAAAGCAGGTTTTGAAACATTAACTGAAGCAGGTTACGCCCCAGAAATGGCTTATTTTGAGTGCTTACATGAACTTAAACTTATTGTAGATTTAATGTATGAAGGCGGTATTGCTAATATGAACTACTCTATCTCAAATAATGCTGAATTCGGAGAGTACGTAACCGGCCCTAAAGTTATTGGTAATGAGGCCAAGTTAGCCATGAAAGAAGCTTTAAAAAATATTCAAAATGGAGAGTATGCGAAACGTTTTATCCTTGAAGGGAAAACAAACTATCCAGAAATGACCGCAAGACGAAGACTCAATGCTGAACATCCTATTGAAAAAGTTGGCTCACAACTCAGATCAATGATGCCTTGGATCGCCAAGAATAAGCTTGTTGATCAAAGCAAAAACTAGCTCTATGGTAAAAAAAGCTTACCCTATCATTGCAAAAGAAGGTTGGCCATTTCTAATAGCATCTATTGCCGTATCAGCTATCGTATTTAAAATATGTGCTTTGTGGTCAATTCCTCTTTGGATAATCTCTTTATTTATTCTACAATTTTTTAGAGATCCAAAAAGAAGCACGCCCTCCAAGAAAAATATGGTGGTATCAGCAGCTGATGGCAAGGTGATTGTGATTGAAAAATGTAAAGACGATTATCTTAATAGGCGAGCAATTAAAGTGAGTGTCTTTATGAATGTCTTTAATGTCCACTCAAACAAAAGTCCGATTAAATCAATTATTATGAATAAATGGTATTTTCCTGGAAAATTTCTAAATGCAGCTATGTCAAAAGCTTCTTTGGAGAACGAAAGATGTGCGCTTCACTTAAAAACTAAAGAAGGTTTTGATATTACTTGCGTTCAAATTGCTGGCTTAATTGCGAGAAGAATTTTATGCTATGTAAATAAGGGTGATGCGTTAGAGGTCGGTGAAAGGTATGGCTTTATAAGATTTGGTTCGCGTGTTGACTTATATTTACCTATCAATTCAAAGATAAAAGTTACTTTGGGCGACACAGTTTTTAATGGCGAAACAATTATTGCTGAATTAAAAAAATAGACTAATTATCTATAAACAAACGAAGTTCGTTTAAAGCAAGCCGATAAACATCCCTTTTAAATTCAATCACCTCATTAAGAGGCATCCAGTAATCATGCCAGCGCCATGCATCAAACTCTGGCTTTATAGTGTTCCTCAAAAAGATATCAGTATCTTCCCCCTTCATCCTCAAGAGATACCATATTTGTTTTTGGCCTTTATAAACCCCTCTAAAATCTCTTCGAAGCCATTGTGAGGGCACTTCATACTTTAACCAGTCCTTTGTTCGGCCAAGTATTTCTACATGGTGTGGTTTTAAACCAACCTCTTCCATAAGCTCTCTATACATAGCCTCTTCTGGCGCCTCGCCTTTTTGAATGCCGCCCTGAGGAAATTGCCATGCATTCTCTTGTGTTCGCTTCGCCCAAAAAACTTGATTCTCGACATTACAAATGACAATACCAACATTTGGCCGATAACCATCTTTATCAATCATGAAACCACCTTAAGCTTTTCCTTAATTTTTCCATAGATTTAGTTTAAATAAAAGCCAGAATTAAAGCTAGAATCTATTACGAAAAAACTTAAATTATGAATTTTAAAAATCTTATTTCACTTGCTCTATGTTTATTACTTTGTGCTTGCTCAACTTCGCCTATTGCTTATATTACCAACCAAGGCTCTGATACAGTAAGTGTTGTTAATATAAAAGAGAAAAAAATTATTCAAGAAATTCCTGTAGGCAGAGGCCCTGTAGGAGTTGCTATTTCTCTAAAGCAATCCTATGCCTTTATTACAAATACTAATGATGCCTCCGTAAATGTTTTAGATCTTCAACATAATCGAATTATTAAAACAATACAGACTGGTGGAACGCCAGTTGGAATTACCAAGTCCACAAATGAAGACTTCATCTATGTGAGCGATTGGTTTAATAGTGAAGTTTTTATAATAGAAACAAAATCTTTAACAGTCATTAAAAAAATAGTAGTTGGCAAATCTCCATCTGGCATGATTTGTGATACTGAGGGAAAGTATCTTTTTATTTCTAATCGTGATGAGAATACTGTCGAAATATATGGTCAATCTGATTTGGCTCTCGTTAAGAAAATTAAAGTAGGCAATCATCCCTATGGCTTATTTGTCAGCAAAAACTTACTTTTTGTTGTTAATGTTTTAGATGACTCATTATCTGTAGTGAATATCCAATCATTTGCTTCGGAAACTATTAAGGTTGGAGATCATCCTTATGGAGTGGTATCCGATATAAAAAACCAATTTGCTTTTGTTACAAATACTCAAGATGACAATATAAGTGTTGTTGATCTTAAGATAAAAAAAGAAATCAAAAAAATCAAAGTGGGTGGCAATCCAGAGGGTATTGATATTGATGAAAGAGATAATATTTTAATCACTTCTAATTGGAGAAGCGACTCTATTTCGATCATTGACTTGGCAAAACAAGAATATCTCTATGAAATCAAAACAGGCAAGCAAAGCCGATCTTTTGGTCAATTTATCAAAATTGACTAATGTTATATATAAAAACAATTTATAATTATCAAGCTTATTAAACACCAAAGGCTCTATTCACATGAAAAAAATTATTATTAGTATCTTCCTTTTGTTTGTATCAATGAATGTATTTGCTCACGGCCCATCACCTCAAAAAGTAGAAAAAACAATCAAAATCAATGCATCGCCTGATAAAGTTTGGGCAATCATTAAAGATTTTGGTAGTTTTCAAAAATGGCAGCCTCTTGTAACTGATAGCAAATTAGAAAAAAAGGGCGAGGATACCCTAAGAACGCTTACACTAAAATCTGGGGGTAAGGTAATTGAAAGGCTTAAAGGCATCGATGAAGAAGCTATGAAGTTAAAATATGAAATTTTAGAAGGAGCAGTCCCTGTGGCAGACTATAATTCATTTATTGTTGTAGCAAAGGGCCCTAGCCCTAATGAATCCTCTGTAACATGGGTAGGACGTTTTTATAGAGTTTATAAACTCAATCCACCGATTCCAGCTGGCCAAGATGACGAGACAGCATTGAAAGCTGTGAATGAAATGTATGATGTAGCGCTTCCAGCACTTAAAAAATTAGCTGAAACGAAATAAAATAATTTAGGTATTAAAAAGCAGAATTTAATTCTGCTTTTTTTATTTATGACACCCATTATTATTGACAATATTGAACCGCCCATAGGCTCAGTCATATTTCTTCATGGTCTTGGAGCTGATGGATTTGATTTCAAAAGCATCTTCGGAAGATCGCAATTCAATAAAATTCGATTTATCTTGCCCCATGCTCCATACCAGCCAGTAACAATCAACCAAGGCATGGAAATGAGAGCTTGGTATGATTTGTATGATCTGTCTTTAGACAAAGATGAAGATGAATTGGGTATGCAAAGATCAAGTTTAATCATTCAAAAGTTGATTGAAGAGCAAATTTCCCTTGGTATCCCATCCGAAAAAATTATTATTGGAGGCTTTTCTCAAGGGGCTGTAATGAGTTTTTACTTAGGATTAAAATACCATAAAAAATTAGGAGGCATTGCAGCTTTGTCTGGTTATCTTCCTTTGAAAGACATGCTTATAAGGTCCATAAAAAATGATTTAATTAAGATACCAATCTTTATGGCTCACGGCCTATATGATAATGTTATAGATATAGAAATTGCCGATTCTTCCTTTAAAAAACTAATGGCAAAGTTTAATTTTGCGCACTTTGAAAAGTACCCTATGGGTCATGAAGTATGTGAAAAAGAGATAGATGATTTATCAATTTTCTTCAACCAATCATTCAAATAAAGATAAATTTTATGGATAAAAATTCACTCGAAGCAAATCTTAAAGAGCTTGAGTCTATTGTTTCAAAAATGGAACAAGGTGATATGGCATTAGAAGATTCGATCAAATCTTATGAAAAAGGAATGCTTCTTCTTAAATTATGCCAAGACTCACTAAAAGAAATCGAGCAAAAAGTTTTGGTGCTTTCTACAGAGAACACCCTCGAAAAATTCAAACCTACCAATGAATGACTTTCATGACTGGCTTTTTCAAAAACAAGCATTTGTTGAATTTGTGCTTGAAAAAAACTTACCTAAAGCTAGCGATGAAACTCATTTAAATGAGGCTATAAAATATAGTGTTCTAAATGGCGGGAAAAGAATGCGCTCATTGCTTGTTCTTGCAGTCGCAGAAATTGTTGAGGCGCCGCCAATTGCAATTGAAAATATTATATGTGCCGTAGAGTTTATACATGCATACTCTTTAGTACATGATGATATGCCTTGCATGGATAACGACGATTTGAGAAGGGGAAAATTGTCTTGTCATAAAAAATTTAGCGAAAGCACTGCGCTTCTTGTTGGAGACTCATTACAGTCAATCGCTTTTTCTCTTCTATCTTCGCCATCTCTTCAGATTAACCCTAAAAATCAATTACAGATCATTCACATACTTGCTAATGCTATTGGTATTGAAGGTATGGCAAAAGGCCAGGCGTTAGATATTGAGAACACCAACAAAAAAATCTCACTAGATAAGCTTATGGTGATGCATCGATTTAAAACTGGGGCTCTTATTAATAGTGCATGTTTGATGGCAGTGCTGGCTTCTAATAATTATGATAAAAAAACGCTAGATATAATAGATACTTATTCAAAATCAATTGGTCTTATGTTCCAAATTAAAGATGATATTCTTGATAAAGAGGCAAGCCAAGAAGTTCTAGGTAAAACACCTGGCAAGGATGAAAAATATAATAAAGCTACTTTTTTATCTTTACTAGGTATTACTAAATCAAAAGAATTAGCCGCTAAATATTATGAAGAAGCTTTAACTGTAATTAAACCTTTCGGGGATAAAGCATATTATTTGGCTAGCATGGCTGAATTAATAATGACACGATCACACTGACATGAATCTCCTTGATAAAATCAATTTACCAAAAGATTTAAAAAAACTCAGTCGTAGCGAGCTTGTTATATTATGTGACGAGATAAGAAATTTTATTATCGAAAGCGTTTCAAAAACAGGTGGCCATCTTTCATCAAATCTTGGTGTTATAGAACTTACTGTAGCACTCCATTATGTTTTCGATTGCCCTCAAGATAAATTTATATGGGATGTTGGACATCAAACTTACCCACATAAAATTCTGACTGGTAGAAAAAAGAAAATGGGCTCTTTAAGAGCTTTAGGTGGAATTTCAGGTTTCCCAAAAATATTAGAAAGTGATTATGATATTTTTGGAACTGGTCACTCAAGCACCTCAATTTCAGCTGCTCTAGGCATGGCCGAAGCCCTCAAAAAGAAAAATTTAGAACATAAGGCAATTGCAATTATTGGCGATGGTGCCATGACTGCCGGGATGGCTTTTGAAGGCCTTAATAATGCTGGTGACTCAAGCAATAATATCTTGGTCATTTTAAATGACAATGATATGTCAATTTCTAAAAACGTAGGTGCTCTTAATAATTACCTTGCAAAGCTTATGTCAGGCAATCTATATGGAAGCATCAAGCGTTCAAGTAAAGCTGTTTTATCAGTCATACCTCCCATGCTTGAATTTGCAAAGCGCGCTGAAGAACATATGAAAGGCATGGTAATTCCAGGAACTTTATTTGAGGAGTTTGGTTTTAATTATATTGGCCCTATTGATGGGCACGATCTCAATGCGCTGATTGATACACTAAGTAATCTTAAGGAACTTCGAGGGCCACAGTTTCTTCATGTAGCAACACAAAAAGGCTTTGGTTATGAGCCTGCAGAGATTGATCCCAATAAATTTCATGGTGTAGGTCAATTCAACATGAATGACGGCGCTCAGCCATTAAAAACAAAAAAGGCTACTTATACCGATGTGTTTGGGGACTGGATTGTTGACATGGCTGTGACTGATAAAAAGCTATGTGCAATCACTCCTGCTATGTCAGACGGTTCCGGCCTAAATAAATTTGCTGAAAAATTTCCGGACCGTTTTTTTGATGTAGGTATCGCCGAACAGCATGCAATCACTTTTGCTGCCGGACTTGCTCGTGAAAATTACAAACCTGTAATTGCTATTTACTCGACTTTCCTTCAAAGGGCTTATGATCAATTAATACATGATGTCGCATTGCAAAACATTCCAATGCTACTTGCTATCGATAGAGCTGGAATTGTTGGGCAGGATGGGCCTACACATTCAGGAAGTTTCGATATGTCATTTTTAAGATGTATCCCAAATATTGTCATTATGGCACCAAGCAACGAAAATGAATGTCGCCAAATGCTTTATACCGGATTTAAATTTAAAGGAATTTCAGCAGTTCGCTACCCAAGAGGGTCAGGACCAGGATCATCAATTAAATCTAAGATGGTTGCTATTCCAATCGGCAAAGCCGAGCTTATTAGAAAAGGTAATAAGATTGCCCTACTAGCTTTTGGAAATACTTTAGATGAAGCTCTAAAGGCTGGGGAAAAGATCAATGCCACTGTGATTAATATGAGATTCATCAAACCTCTCGATATCAAATTGATTAGAGATTTGGGCTCCTCACATAAACTCCTTGTAACCTTGGAAGAAAACGCAATTTCAGGTGGCGCTGGATCAGCTATTTTAGAAATCATCAGTGAGTATGATTTAAAATGCCAATCGCTTCGCATTGGCATTCCTGATGAGTTTGTCGAACAAGGCAGCCAGGAACAGTTACGAAAAAAATATGGGTTAGATGCAGCATCTATCATTAAATCAATTGAGAAAAAATTAACCTAGTGCTACACTCAAGTATTAATATTTAATTCTTTATTATGACAACAAGCGACCACGTCTGCCCGATTGAAGATGTTCAAAGCTCCACTGATTTAAGGAGTTTGGATATTGATAAAGTTGGCATTAAATCTATAAAGCATCCCGTACTCGTAAAAGATAAAACGGGCGGCGCTCAACATACAATTGCAACATTCAATATGTATGTATATTTGCCGCATAATTTTAAAGGTACTCATATGTCTAGATTTGTCGAAATCTTAAACATGAATGAACGAGAAATTTCTGTTGAGTCTTTTGAAAATATTTTAAGAGAAATGATTAAGCGGCTTGAATCAAAATCTTGTGATGTTGAAATGACGTTTCCATATTTTATTAATAAAACTGCACCTGTTTCCGGTGTTAAAAGTCTTTTAGATTATGAAGTAAGTTTTATTGGAAAAATTGTTGATGGAAAATTCAAAAATACAATCAAAGTTGTAGTTCCCGTTACGAGCCTTTGTCCATGCTCAAAGAAAATTTCAGATTATGGGGCGCATAATCAAAGATCTCACGTCACAGTTACGGCTGAAATTAATAAATTTATTTGGGTAGAAGAATTAATTGAGCTTATTGAAAAACAGGCATCATCTGAGCTTTATGGTCTACTAAAAAGACCTGATGAAAAATATGTGACTGAGAAAGCTTACGACAATCCTAAATTTGTAGAAGATATGGTAAGAGACGTTGCGGCTCAACTAAAACTAGAAAAAAGAATCAATCACTTTGTAGTGGAGTCTGAAAACTTCGAATCTATTCATAATCATTCAGCTTACGCATTGATTGAGGGCTAGTCTTAGCCAAATACTTTATTGCCTTTAATTTTTAATTTTAATCCATACCAAATCACTATAAATCCAATGAGTGGTGATATAGCAGCGATCATAAAACCAAGCTGACCGCCAAGATATTGTATTAAATAACCGCCGCCTAAACCCCCAATAGTTCCTCCAATTCCATAAGCTACACTATTATAAATTGCCTGCCCCCTTGACTGATTTCGCCCTTTAAAAAAGTAAGCAATAACCTCAATTGAGGCTGCGTGAAAACTTCCAAAGGTTGCAGCATGAAACATTTGTGCTATGAGTAATAAATAGAAGTGATCAGGAGAAGCTCCTATGAGAATAAATCGAATCACACCTAAAAATAAACTTATTAATAAAATTGTTTTAAGTGAGTACCGACGTAAAATTTTTGGCATCAACATAAAAATAAAAATTTCACAAATAACACCAACCGCCCAAAGCCATCCTATCATAGCACTGCTATATCCATGCTCTTTTAGGTAGATTGAATAAAAATTATAGAGCACTCCGTGAGCTGAAACCATTAAAGTGCATCCGATTAAAAGCGCTACTACAGATGGTGTTTTGATAATCTTCCAAATAGATAAATCGTTTTTTTTGTGGTGAATCTCCTTAGCTTCAGGGATGGTATTTGATAAGAAAAATATAATGGCTTGAGTTATGAGTAAACCCCACAATAAAATATTAATTCCTTGAAGATCTATTAAATAGCCTAAGAATAATGACGCCACAATAAATCCGATTGATCCCCATAATCTTATTCTGCTGTAATGCCCATCTGTAGTTGCTAAATGTGCGAGAGTTAAAGATTCCGCAAGAGGTAATGTTGAACTCGTAAATAAACTTAATGCTGACATTACTAAAAAGATCCAAAAAAAACCCTTTGCCCAAAAAACACCTATAAACCCTATGAGACCTAGAAATGATGTCAGCTTTATCCATTTAACTCGATGACCTGAATGGTCGGCTAACCACCCCCAAAAATTAGGGGCAACGATGCGACTGATTTGGAATAAAGATAGAAGAATGCCAATGCTTGAAGGTGAAAAATTTTCTGATTGTAGATAAATTCCCCAATAAGGGACAAAAGAACCTACGAAGAAATAATAAAAGAAATAAAAACGCGATAAACGCCAATGAAGATTATGGCTAGAACTCACTAAATTTTAGGTGTGTGCACAATTACATCCGCGTTTTGTGCTCGATGTCTTAATGCTTGATCCATAATAACCAAAGCTAACATAGCTTCAACAATAGGCGTCGCTCTTATAGCAACACAAGGGTCATGACGGCCTGTTGTTTGCATCAGAACGGCTTCGCCTTTTGTGTTGATTGATTTTCGATCTTGAGGAATGCTTGAGGTTGGCTTAAATGCCACATGAGCAATAATAGGCTGGCCTGTCGAAATGCCCCCTAAAATACCGCCTGCATTATTTGTCAAAAAACCTTGTGGGGTCAGTTCGTCGCCATGCTCACTACCTTTTTGAATGATAGAGCCGAAGCCTTTGCCAATATCAACGCCTTTTACAGCATTAATACCCATCATTGCATGAGCAATTTCAGCGTCTAATCTTCCAAAAATAGGCTCACCAAATCCCACAGGCACATTCTCAGCAACCACAGTAATTTTTGCACCTACCGAATCTCTGTCGGCACGAATGCCATCTAAATATTCTTCTAGCTCAATTACCTGATCTTGATTAGGGCAAAAAAATGGATTTTTATTTACATCTTCCCAGTTTTTAAATGCTATTTGAATAGCGCCCATTTGACTCAAGTATGCTCGGATTGTAGTTCCATATTTCTTAAGTAACCATTTTTTTGCAATAGCGCCTGCAGCAACTCTAACAGCGGTCTCCCTAGCGCTTGATCTTCCGCCACCCCTATAGTCTCTTATTCCATATTTGTGGGCGTATGTATAGTCTGCATGTCCGGGGCGGAATACATCTTTAATTTTTGAATAGTCTTGACTTCGTTGATCTGTATTGCGAATAATAAACCCGATAGGTGCACCTGTTGTTTTACCTTCAAATACACCAGATAAAATCTCAACCTTATCTTCTTCCTTGCGTTGAGTCACATGCTTTGAGGTGCCAGGTTTTCTTCTATCCAAGTCTATTTGCAAATCTTCTTCCGACAAATCCAATCCTGGCGGACAGCCGTCCACAATACCGCCTATAGCTGCGCCATGTGATTCACCAAAAGAAGTAAGTGTAAATAAAGTACCTAGAGTATTACCTGACATAGATATGCTTCGAATAAATGTAGCTAAATTTTATCATAATCGGTTGCTTATTAACGGGGTAGCACTCCTTTAATCCCAATCCTTAAGGTATGAATCAAAAATAATTTTTTAATCATGGAGAATTTTATAGGCACTAAGATCTAATTCATCTAAGTTATAAGGTCCAATCGCAAAACGAATTAATCTTAGGGTGGGGTATCCAATTTTTCCAGTCATTCTTCTTACTTGACGATTTTTACCTTCTGATATTTTAATTTCAAGCCAGGTTGTGGCAATCATTTTTCTCTCTCTAATTGGCGGAATTCTTTCCCATAATATTTTAGGTTCATTTATCATTTTTACTTCTGCGGGTAATGTTTTAAATTCTCCTAAATCAACGCCTTGTCTTAATTCCTCTAAATCACTCTCTTTTGGTGTGCCCTCAACCTGAGCCCAATAAGTTTTTTGCATTTTGTATTTTGGATCACTAATTTGATGTTGAAATATCCCATCATCAGTTAGAATAATTAAACCTTCACTATCAGTGTCAAGCCTTCCTGCAGGATAAACATTAGGTATTGGAATAAAATCTTTTAAGGTTTTATGGTTGTCATGCTTACTAAACTGACAAACCACACCGTAAGGCTTATTAAATAGTATTTTCATTAAAATAAAAGTGAGTATGAATGCTTAGTAAAATTAATTTTCCAAAAAATGCATCTAAAATTACAGTCAATTCAAACTTATCTTTGAATGTTCCAGACCGTCCCATTATCCCATTTATTGAAGGCGATGGCATTGGTGTAGACATTACACCGGCAATGCTTAAAGTCGTCAATCATGCTGTCTTAAAAGCTTATGGTGGGGAAAAGGAAATTGCTTGGATGGAAATTTATGCGGGAGAAAAAGCTACAAAAACATACGACAATGATACATGGCTACCTCAAGAAACTCTTGATGCTATGAAAGAGTGCGTTGTATCAATTAAAGGCCCGCTCACGACGCCCGTGAGTGGAGGTATTAGATCTCTTAATGTAGCAATGAGACAAGAACTAGATCTATACGTCTGCTTAAGACCTATTGAGTACTTTGATGGTGTGCCAAGCCCTCTAAAAAATCCTGAAAAAACTAATATGGTTATTTTTAGAGAAAATACAGAGGATATTTACGCAGGGATTGAATGGCAAGCATACTCCGAGGAATCCAAGAAAATTATTCAAATGATTTCAGAATTGGGTATTAAAAATAAAATTCGCTTCCCCGAATCAACTGCTATAGGTATTAAACCTGTTTCTAAAGAAGGCAGCCAAAGGCTGATAAGAAAAGCGATTGAGTATGCTATTGAGCATAAAAAAAGATCGGTGACGCTGGTCCACAAAGGCAATATTATGAAATTTACTGAAGGTGGGTTTAAAGAATGGGGATATGAGCTAGCCCGAGATGAGTTTGGTGCTAAAGCTATTGAAGGAAAAACCGGTTTTAAATGTGATAACGGCCTCATTATCAATGATTGTATTGCAGATGCCTTTTTGCAGGAAATTTTACTCCACCCAAGCAAATATGATGTTGTAGCCACGCTTAATCTTAACGGAGACTACATTTCAGATGCATTAGCTGCTCAAGTTGGAGGTATTGGTATTGCACCGGGTGCTAATTTATCAGATTCGACTGTTATTTTTGAAGCGACTCATGGTTCCGCTCCAAGCATTGCGGGTAAAAAAATCGCCAACCCCAGTTCTCTTATTCTGTCTGCTGAAATGATGTTAAGACATATGGGATGGTCGGAAGCTGCTGGCATACTCTTATCAGCATTTAGAAAAACATTAGTAGCTCAAAAAGTCACTCAAGATTTTTCATCACAATTAAATAATGGAGATGCGCTATCCACAGATAGCTTTGCTGACGCCATCATAAGTTATATGTAAAAAAAAAGCCCGCTTTCGCGGGCTTATTTATTTAATTTGAAACTAGGCTTTATTTATATTTGAAGCTTGCTTGCCTTTTGGTCCGTCTGTAACGTCAAAAGTTACTCTTTGACCTTCTTTAAGACTTTTATATCCTGTATCTACGATTGCTGAGAAGTGAGCGAATAAATCATCACCACCATCATCAGGAGTAATAAAACCAAAACCTTTTGAATCATTAAACCACTTTACTGTACCTGTTGCCATTTCATAAATCCTTAACTTTAAACAAGGGAGGCCCCCCAAAAGTTTGAATCAAGAACTAAAGCACTACTTAAATATAAATTAAAGCTAGCTAAATAAAACTCGAAACCAAACACCTGGGAGCTTTTTTACGTTGTTTAGGAATAAATGTCAAGCTATTTGTTGCCTAAAAGACCTTATAATTTAATGCTGTTTAACACTTTTTCTATCTCTTTATAAGACTGAGCACCTAACATTCGCTTGCCATCAGAAAAAATAAGGGTCGGCGTAGATGTGATCCCTAACTTTGAGCCTAATTCAAGCACTTGTTCTGTAGGTGCTTCACAATTTGCTTTGCCAGAAGGCAACGCCTCATTTAACGACCAATCAAGCCAGGCTTTTGAGCGGTCTTTAGCGCACCAAATAAGTCGTGATTTATTCTTAGCATCTGGATGCAACTTTTCAATTGGAAAGAGAAATGTATAAATCGTAATATTATTTAAATGTGTAAATTCATTCTGCTCAAGCCTTTTACAAAAAGGACAATCAACATCTGAAAAAACAACTAATTTTCTAGACCCGTCACCTTTGATAGTTTTAATTGCTGAGGCAAGAGGTAGCGATGAAAAATCGATTTTAGTTAAATCTTCGAGGCGCTCTCCCGTTACATCCTTCTTTGTTTTTGGGTCAACAATACGGCCCTCTGCAATAAGAAATGAAAATTTTTCATCTGTATAAACAATTTGACCGCCCATAAAAACTTCGTAGAGTCCACTGTAAGAAGTTTTCTTGATGCTCTCAACCTTGTATTTTGGGTAAGAAGCTTCAATCATCTTTTTTAAATTGGCTTCATCTGCCATCAAATAAAAAGAAGGTAAAGATAAGAGAAGTACTATAATTTTTTTAAAGTCGTCATTTAATGAATTGCTTTTTTTATAAGAATTTTTTTAATCAGCTGATTTTGATCAATTTTATTAAGTCCAAAATTAATTACAAAATCCACAATATGATTTTTAGATATAAAAAGAGAGCTTAACTTATCTGTTAAATAGCTCAAGGTTAATATATCAGTCTTTCTATTGCGATTATATTTTTTAAGAAAAGTCTTTAATCCAAGATCATGATGATATTTTTTATTTGAGCTTAATAATTTATCAATTTCTATTACATCTCTTAAACCTAAATTTAAACCCTGGCCTGCAAGCGGATGGACCTGGTGAGCTGCATCTCCTACAAGTAAAATACGATCTGAAATTAATGATTCATTAATCTTCATGTTTAAAGGGAAGTATTGGCGCTTTGTTGTTAAGGAAATATCTCCGAACACTTCACCTATTTCATTTTTTAACATTTGAATGAATTTAGTATCGGTAAAGCTTTTATATTCTTTAAGCATCTCATTATTTAAAGAATATACAACCGAAAATTCATCTAAATATATAGGAAGTAATGCCAATATACCGTGATACATAAATTTTTGATAAGCACATCCTTGATGTGCTTTTAAAGTTTTAATATTAAACACTATTGCTGTCTGATCAAAATCTTTATTCCTGAAATTTATAGATGACTGGCTACGAAGCCAAGAATTCGATCCGTCAGCGCCAATGATCAATTTAAATTGGCGTATATTGTCATTCGCATAAGTGATATTTATATCTTTCGCTCCTACACTTAGAGACTCAATCTTGTCTGTTTTAATTTTCTCATGGTTTATGTCGCTTACTCGATAAATAAATGCTTTTTCAAGCTCATCATGATTCACAATAAATGCAAGCTCATTCATGTCTACATCATCATTATTAAATTTTAAAGATGAAAGTCCCTTATCCGAGTAAACAGTAATAGATCGCACTGAAAATACTTCTTTTTCAGGCAAAAAAGCCCATACGCCATTTTTTTCTAGCCATGTTTTAACACCTGGCGTAATTGCATAAAATCTAGGGTCAACTTCTTTTTTGTGAAGGGCTGTTACTTCTGATAATAGCGTTGCCTTGATATCATATTTATCTATAGCGATTAAAGAAGCCATCCCCACAATGCCTGAGCCTAAAATCAATACATCACTCGATGGTTGAATCATTTTCCAAAACTCATTTTACTGACTAAAAATTTTTTGATGGGCCTAAAGTTATCCAAAAGGGATAAGCCAAATCCCCTTGTTATGGATAGACCAACCAAGTCATTTGAAAAAATATTTACTAAAGAATCTGTAAAAAAAAGCGTCTTTTTTGTCTCTGACTTTCTAGAAGTATAATATTGATTTACAAATGATTCAGACCCTACATAAGCCGACTCTGATTCATTCATTAATTTCGATAATGCATGAGCATCCCTGATTCCAGTATTAAAACCTTGTCCAGCAACTGGGTGCATTGTTTGTGCGGAATTACCGATGACTACTATGTGGGATTTCGGAAAGTCTGCAAGAACAATTTTTCTTAATGGGAAGGTAATAAACTTCTCACAATCGATAAATCTTCCAACTCTATCTCCAAAGTGCTCATGTAATTTTTCTAAAAATACATTTTTTTTTGTCTTGGCTAGCGCTTGAATGTCTGAATCTTTTCCTGTCCATACCAATGAAAATTCTTTAGGCCCATTCGGCAAAAGCGCAATAGGGCCCATAGACGTAAATCTCTCATAGGCAACACTTTTAGGTGGAATTTCTGAAGTCACTTTTGTAACAAGCGCGGTATGGTTATAACTGGTTTCTTTTCTTTTAAGATTTTGAATTAAATCAGTATTATTTTTTCCGCCATCAGCCAGTATTAAAAGTGGCGTTTCGAGAGGTGAATTTTTAGTACGGCCATACAAAATAGATTTATCTTCTTTATTTTCAATAGCCGAGACTTCAAATTCATAACTAATTTTTACTAATGAGGATTGATTAATTTCTTCTTCAAGTGCTTTTGATAAATCTCCATAAGAGACAACGTAACCCAATGCCGGCAAATTATATTCCTCTGCAGATAGTAAAGTACGTCCGAAGCTATTTTTTTGACTTGTGTGAATGCTTTGAATTGGAGTAATCTTTTTTTCTAATAATGTCCATATCCCAAGATTTTCAAGAACGAGTTTTGTTCCATATGAGAGAGCTAATGCTCGATTATCTGAACCTGCATCATTTTTTTTTCTTAACTCTAAAAGATGCGAGTTTTTATTTTGCTTTGCTAGTAATAAAGAGAAAATTAGGCCAACCGGACCAGCCCCCACAATGAGGTATTCTGGCTTTTTCATTTTGCCATCAATGCTTCAATAGATTCTATTGTTTTTGGACTATCTTTAGTAAGTACTTCATGACCATCTTGCGTCACCAAAACGTCGTCTTCAATTCTGATACCAATATTCCAAAATTCCTTAGGTACTTTTGAAGAAGGCCGAATATAGCAACCCGGCTCCACAGTTAATGTCATACCTGGTGTTAGCTGTTTCCATTCTTTTGAAACATTTTTATATTCACCCGCATCATGGACATCAAGGCCTAGCCAGTGACCTGTTCTATGCATATAGAATTCTTTATAAGCCCCTGTTTCATAAATTTCTTCGCGGCTTCCCTGGCATAAACCAAAGTCTCTAAACCCATCAATTAGAACTGATAAAGCTGCCTCATGAGGCTCATTCCAGTGATGTTTCGGAGATATCATTTTTAAGGCCGCACTTTGAGCATCTAATACCATTTGATAAAAATCTGTTTGTATTTTTGTATATTTTCCATTTGCAGGAAACGTTCTTGTTATGTCGGATGCATATCCTTCTAACTCACATCCTGCATCTATTAAGATAAGATCCCCATCTTTAATCTCAGAGTTATTATTAATATAATGCAATGTGCATGCATTTCCCCCAGCGGCAATAATGGATTGATATGCTGGCGAACGAATTCCTTGAGACATGAATTCATGCATAATTTCAGCCTCAAGTTCATATTCATACATATGAGGCTTTACAAATCTCATTGCGCGATTATGCGCTAAAGATGCAATCTTTGCTGAATGTCGCATCATGTCAATTTCAAAATCACTTTTTATAAGTCGCATTTCATCTGCTATATAACTAATATCCTGAATTTCATGGGGCGCTCGAACTCCAGCCCTACCTTTTTCTTTTAATTGTTTTATCCAATCATTAATTTTTTGATCGATCAAAACATCTTGACCTATTCGATGATATATTTTCTGGTGTCCTGGAATTTCTTTTAAAACAATCTCATCAAGTAAGTTGATATCGTAAGCTTCATCAAATAGAAAAAGTTCTTTCGCTTCTTTAGGTCCATATATGAAACCGTTCCAGATTTCCATATCAACGTTTTTGTTACGACAAAATAGAATCGTTTTTGGAGATTTTCCGCCCAAAATAACTAGCGCAGATTGTGGCTCATTAAATCCTGAGAAATAATGGAAATAGCTATCAGATCGATAAGGGTAATGACTATCTCGATTTCTAATGGTTTCACTAGCATTAAAAATGATAGCTATGCCATCACCAATTTTATTGGCTAGAGCATCTCTCCTTTTTTTAAATTCTGTATAATCTTTATTGCTCATATTTAATCTAGCTTGTGAAATTATTATTTTTTAAAAAGAAATTAATTTCTTCCAGTCTCTTTGGTGTGCCTATATCAAACCAAAGCCCATGATACTCCTCACCACAAATACATCCCGCATCAATTAATTTCTTGAGTATAGGCGCTAACTTCGCAACAGACTCCATATTGATTTCTTCAAAGATTTCTGGTCGATAAATAGCTAAGCCGGAGAAAGTTAATTTATTACTTCCCTCCAGTTCAATCTTGTTATGTTTTAAAACAAAATCCCCTTTCATATGGTGTGGTGGATTTTTAACCATAACTAAGTGACCTTTAAAATTATCTAAGTTCATATTTTTTAATGTAATGTAATCTAGGTCAGTAAATATGTCTGCATTAACCACTAAAAAAGGCTCATCTCCCAAAAACGATAGTGCTTTTTTTATGCCTCCTGCTGTTTCTAATGGACTACCTTCTCTAGAATATTGAATCTTAAGGCCCCATTTTGAACCATCGCCAAGATATGCTTCAATCATTTCACCTAAATATGCATGATTAATGACCACTTCTTTAAAATGAGCCTTGGCTAATTTTTCTATATGCCAAACTATTAATGGCTTACCAGCTACTTCTAATAATGGCTTTGGTATTTCATCAGTCAAAGGGCGCATTCTTTCGCCCTTGCCCGCTGCTAGAATCATAGCTTTCATAAGGTTATGTCAAACTTAATTTGTTAATTATGTTTAATAGAGGGCGCAATTCCCTGTAGCGTTCGCAGGCTCTTCGTAAATAATTTTCAACGGTAGGCAAATCGTTTAAATAATTTGCTTTATGATCTCTGTAATTTAAGCGAGCAAAAATACCTAATACTTTCAAATGCCTTTGAACACCCATCCACTCAAAATCTCTATAAAACTCTGCGAAATCCTCCTGAACTTTAAGCCCATTTTTCTTTGCCGATTCCCAGTATCGAATTAGCCAATCTATAATCTGTTCTTCTTCCCAAACAATGTAAGCGTCTTTAAATAGAGAAACGAGATCATAAACAATAGATCCCTTCACTGCATCTTGAAAATCTAAAATGCCTGGATTTTCACCCTGTTCTCCATTACAAAACATCAAGTTTCTCGAGTGAAAATCTCTATGTACAAAAACTTCTGTATGAGACCGAATATTCTTGATAAGTAAATCAAAAGTTAAGTTAAGAATGTTTTTTTCCGAATCATTCATTTCATAAGATTTATGAAGTTTTACATACCAATCAGGGAATAATCGAAGCTCTTGCATCAACAACGAATCCTCATAGAGTTTAAGTGATGAAGTATCAGCATTTTTTTGTATTTTAATAAGCGCTAAGTAAGCATCTTTATAAAGCGATGATGCATTTTCATGATTGAGCTCTTCAAGGTAAGTGTCACTGCCTAAATCTGACAATAACAAAAAGCCTTCTTTCATGTCTGCCTCATGAATCTTAGGCACATTTAATCCTGCCTTAAAAAGAATATTTGCTATGTCAACAAAGGGCTTTGAATTTTCTTTATCAGGAGGGGCGTCCATTAAGATATAAGACTGATTATTTGAAACAATACGGAAATAACGACGAAAACTAGCGTCTGAAGAAGCAGGATTTATCGTATACTCTTGATTTTTAAGTGCTTTATTTAACCACGTAGCAATCTGAATTTCGCGAGTCACAATAAAAAATACCTATAAATTTTAAAAAAAATTGTACGTTTTAAGCAATTAGCTTAATGAAGTAAGTTATATAACTACCTGATTATTAATAAATTTAAGTTGATAAAATATCTAAAATATGAGATTTTAACGTTTATGAAATATTCAAAATTAAAACTATAGCACCCCTACTTGCTCCTTCAGCAAAATTCCATGTATAGAAAAACAATCTCACCGATATGGCTAGTGTTTTTTCTTCTTCCTCAGCTTTCATCTGCTGAAGACTTGGTAAGCGAAAAACAATCTTCAGAAATTTTTCAGGAATCAGTGGAAATTGAAGGGGATAGCCTTGAAACGCTTCTTGATAGAAAAATGAAAGCTAAAGGGAATGCTATTCTCAAAAAAGGCAATAAAACTATCAAAGCTGAAGTGATTGAGTATGATCAAATTTCAGAAAAACTCATTACACAAGGAAATACATCCATAGACCTAGAAAAAATTTCTCTTTCTGGCACAAAGCTTAATTATAGATTAAGCGACCAGACTGGGAAGATGGAGGATGTGACCTTTAATATAAAGTCTGATAAAAAAGAAGAAACGATCGTTCAAAAAGGCATTCAAGTTACCAAACGTTATTATGACTTCCGAGGTGATGCTAAAGCAATTTTTTTTGAAGGCGAAAATAAGACAAAACTTGAATCCAGTAGATTAACCACGTGTGAGGTAGATTCCAATGACTGGTATATTAAATCTAAAAATATGGAAATTGATACAAAAAAAGACCAAGTAAAAGCCTCACATGCCTCGCTTGATTTCAAAGGGGTCCCGATATTCTACATGCCTAGTACAAGCTTTTCTCTCAATAAAAATAGGCAATCTGGCTTCTTATCTTCGACCTTCGGCACTACATCTAAAAGTGGTTTTGAGTTTCGTACACCTTATTACTTTAATATTTCTCCTAATATGGATGCAACTCTGACAGCCAGGTATTTAGGTAAAAGAGGGCCTTTGGCGGATGGTGAGTTTCGCTACCTAACCGAAAACTATTCAGGAATTAATCAACTTCAATATATGAATCATGATCAATCTAGCGGTCAAGATAATAGATATTTTTTAAAACTTAATCATCAGCATCAATTTGGTAGGGGTTGGTCAGGATCTTATGATCTTCAAAAAGTATCAGATAATACTTACTTTTCTGATTTAGCCACTATGATTCAAGTTACTAGCGTGGTTAATTTACCTCAAAGAGTAAATCTAAATTATTCGGGTGATATTTGGAAATTAAACTTACTAACTGAAAAATATCAAACATTAACAAATGCATCAAATTCCCCATATCAAAGGCTTCCACAAGTCAATCTCTCGGGGAAAAAAGACTACGATAATTTCATATTAGACCTTAAGTCACAATGGACTCTTTTTGAAAGGGATGATAAGTTCGCATCAACATTCACAGATGCGCAAAAGATTACTGGGAGCAGATTTACAATGACTCCAGCAATCACTATTCCACTAACCTCTGAATACGGATATATTAAACCGAAAGTTTCTGCAAATATTAGATCTTATAATCTTAACAATTCACCTGATAATAACAAAGATATAGTCACACCAATTTTCTCTTTGGATAGCGGTGTTTATCTCGACAGAAATATAAATTTTTTAAATCAAAATTATACAAACACGCTTGAGCCGAGATTATTTTATGTCTACATTCCATATAAAGATCAATCAGTATTGCCTAACTTTGACTCAGGCCTTGCTGATTTAAATATGCAAACTTTATTTTATGAGAATCAATATAATGGGCAAGATCGAATAAATGATGCAAATCAATTAACTGCATCATTAACATCTAAATTTTTAGATAAAAATGGTAGGGAGAGATTATCTGCCATAATTGCTCAAAGATATTATTTTGAAGACAGAAGAGTCTTTGGTAATGATCTTACAGAAGCTAAAAAAGCAAATTCAGATATTTTTATGGGTGCATCAGCAAAATTACCAAATTCACTTAATCTAGATGCAATGTTTCAATTTGACCCAACCTCTAACAGTTTATTAAGAAGCACGCTTGGAAGTCGATATAATCCAGAGCCGGGAAAAATGCTCAATGTAAGCTATCGATTGATTGATAATATTATTGATAATAATCAAGATTTAGAAGTTTTAAATGCGGCGGGTCAATGGCCTCTCGGAAACCGATTCTACTCTATTGGTCGTTACAATTACGATTTGAAGAGCTCGCAAACTATTGAAGTTTTAGCAGGATTAGAATATGACGGCGGCTGCTGGGTTGCAAGATCAATCTTTGACAGAATATCATTGCCAACAAGCCCCAATCCAAATTATGCATTTTTTATTCAGCTTGAGTTAAATGGTATTGGTTCGATAGGTTCGGACGCTAACAAACTAAACAACTTTTTATACAGGAATGTTCCAGGCCTCAGAAACGTCAATCAAATTCCTGATGTTAATCGTCAAGCAAACTTTAACTAATCTTAATATGCAACTTAAAAAATTAATATCTTTTTTCCAAATAGCTTTCATCCTTTTAGCCATGACAATTAGCTCTTATGGTTATTCAAAAACAGAAAGTAGCATTCAAAAACTAGACCGAATTATCGCTGTAGTTGATCAAGATGTTATTACCGAAAAAGAATTACAAGAAAAAATCAATTCGGTGATTAGCAACTTAAAAAATCAGAAAATTGAAATTCCTTCTGAAAGTGTTTTAAGAAAACAAGTGATGGAAAGATTAATTGCTAACAGCATTCAGATCCAACTTGCTCTTCAAACTGGACTAAAAATCAACGACGCCCAGGTTGATAAAACTATTGAGCGTATTGCAGAAAAAAATAAGCTTAATGTGGTTGATTTTAAAAAAACGCTAGAAAAAGATGGTACTAATTTTTATAAATTTAGAGAAGAAATTAGAAATGAAATCACAATTGCACAATTAAAAGAGCGTGAAGTTGATAGCAAAATTGTTATTACGGATGGTGAAATTGATAATTTCTTAAATGCTCAATCAAAAGAAATTCAGGATGAATATGAGGTCGCCCATATTCTTATTCGTGTTCCTGAGGACGTTTCCCCTGAAAAGCTTGAAAAACTAAAGAATAAGGCGGAAGAAGCTTCTAAACAAATTCAATCAGGTAAGAATTTTACGCAAGTCTCTGCAGCATTTTCAGAGACACCTAATGCGCTTGAGGGGGGCAGTCTGGGCTGGAAAAAAGCTTCAGATTTACCAACATTATTTGTGGATGCTCTTAAAAAAATAGAAGTGGGCTTGCTTACCCCAATTTTAAGAAGTCCTAATGGTTTTCATATCCTTAAATTAATCAATAAAAAAGGATCGAGCGCTCCTCTTGTTATAGAGCAAACACATGTAAGGCATATTTTAATTAAGCTTTCTGAAATTACCTCTGAAAATGAGGGCCGTCAAAAATTGATGGGAATTAAGGAGCGATTAGAAAATGGTATAAAGTTTGAGGATCTGGCAAAGCAATATTCGGAAGATCCTTCTGCAACCAATGGTGGGGATCTAGGCTGGATCAATCCAGGAGATACTGTGCCTGAATTTGAAAAAACAATGAAACAACTTAATATAAATCAAATCAGCGATCCTATTAAAACTCCATTTGGATGGCATCTTATTCAAGTTCTTGAAAAAAGATCTCAAGATATGTCGAAAGAATCAGCTCGCATTCAATCGAGACAACAAATCAAAATACGAAAATCTGAAGAGGCTTACCAAGATTGGCTGCAAGAATTAAGAGACCGCTCTTTTGTAGAGCTTCGCTTAGAAGACAACTTTTAATTTAATATCTTGACTTCTTTTAAGCCACATATCGTCATAAGCTCAGGCGAGCCTTCAGGCATTGGGCTTGATCTTTGTGTACTTCTTAGCACAAAAAAATTTCCTGCATTTATTACAGTGGTTGGCGATAAGAATGCGTTAGCTGATAGAGCTGCTCAACTCAATAAATCGATTACATTTTATGAGAATACTTCTATAGAGCATAAGGGCGATCACTCACTTTCCATACATCATATTCCTGCTTGCGAAAACATTCAGACAGGGCTGCTTAATCCTAAAAATAATCAATATGTTATTGATGTCCTAAACTTTGCATTAGACGGCTGCTTAAATAAATCTTTTGATGCGCTTGTCACAGCTCCTATTCATAAAAGCATCATCAATGAAAGCCAGCCTTTTACAGGCCATACTGAATATATTGCGCATTATACTGATACCAAAAATGAAGTTATGATGTTAACCTCTAAAACTATGAAAGTTGCACTTGTAACAACACATGTGCCGCTATCACAAGTGAGTCGCTTGATCACATCAGAAAAACTCGAGCAAACACTAAGAACAATTCATCGCGACTTGATTCATCGATTTAAAATAAATAGCCCCAAAATTTTTGTTGCAGGTCTTAATCCGCATGCAGGGGAAAATGGCATTTTAGGTTTAGAAGAAATTAATATTCTCACGCCAGTCATCAACAAATTAAAATTAGAAGGGATGTTGATTGAGGGTCCTCTCCCAGCAGATACGCTTTTCACAGAAAAGTATATCCAAAAAGCTGACTGCTTTTTGGCAATGTACCATGACCAAGGTCTCGCAGTTTTTAAACATGCTAATTTTGGCTTAGGTGTAAATGTTACCCTTGGCCTTCCCATTATTAGAACCTCAGTGGACCATGGAACTGCTATCGATTTAGCTGGAGTAGGCAACATAGATCCAAATAGCTTTTACAGTGCAATTGATTTAGCAATCGATTTGGCTCAAAAATCTCACGTATGAAACATATTGCTAAGAAAAAATTTGGGCAAAATTTTCTCAAAGATGCTTCGATTATTCATTCAATCATTCAATCAATCAACCCTCTTCTAGATGATGCTCTTATTGAAATAGGGCCTGGCCTTGGGGCGCTTACAAAACCGCTTCTCGAGAAATCTAATCATCTGTTAGCTATTGAACTTGATCGAGATATTGTAAGTTGGATGGAAAAAGAATACCCCAAAAAAAAAATTACCATATTCAATGAGGATGTTCTAAATTTTAACTTTCATCAGTTCGACCAAAAAGTAAGAATTGTAGGTAATTTACCTTACAACATTTCAACGCCTGTCCTTTTTAAATGTATTGAAAATATTGTAATTATTAAAGATCTTCATTTTATGTTACAAAAAGAAGTAGTAGATCGTATGATCGCCACACCTTCGTCTTCCGATTACGGGAGACTATCAGTGATGCTTCAATATTATTTTTCAATGGAGCATTTGGTTCATGTGCCGAAAGAGGCATTCGATCCGGAGCCTAAAGTTGAATCATCTTTCGTAAGGCTCATTCCTTACGAGCAATACCCTTTTATAGCTAACAATATCAATCAGTTTGGGAAGATTGTTAAGGAAGCTTTCTCCCAAAGAAGAAAGACTATTCGCAATACACTTAAATCCTTAATTAACGAAAATGACTTTGAGAAAATAGGTATCAATCCACAGTTAAGAGCCGAAAATTTATCAGTATCTGATTTCGTAAAAATTTCAAATTATCTGGATTAATTTATACAGGCTAATAGCCATGAGAAATCAACATCGGCTGATATAATTAAGACTTAAGGAGAGATACATGAGAATTGTTCTACTAGGAGCGCCGGGTGCCGGTAAGGGTACACAAGCCCAGATACTTAAAGACAAATTTAATATCCCCCAAATATCTACTGGAGACATGCTTCGTTCTGCTATTAAAGCAAACACAAAATTAGGTTTTGAAGCCAAACAATTTATGGATAGTGGCGCGCTTGTTCCAGATCAACTTATTATTGAATTAGTTAAAGAGCGGATACAAGATAGCGATTGTAAACAAGGCTTCTTGTTAGATGGCTTTCCTAGAACTATTCCTCAAGCCGAAGCAATGAAACAGGCTTCCATTAGGATTGATATAGTCATTGAAATTGATGTGCCAGATAACATTATTGTAGATAGGTTAAGCGGCCGAAGGACGCATATTGCTTCAGGTCGCATTTATCATATTCATAATAATCCCCCTAAAATTCAAGATCAGGATGACATCACAGGTGAGCCTCTTATTCAGAGAGATGATGATAAAAAAGAAACCATTCTAAAACGTCTTGACGTTTATCACAGCCAAACAAAGCCACTTGTTGATTATTATTCAAAATGGGCAGCGTCTGAAATTCAAGAGCTTCGCTATATTAAGATTAATGGCCTCGGTGATGTTAAAGATATCCAAAAAACAATTTTTGATCAAATTAATTAGTACATGCAATCCAACTACCCTTTTAAAAGTATTGAAGAAAAAGTTCGATCTTATTGGGATATGGAGCTTACATTCTCTGTTTCAGAAGACTCTAAAAAACCAAAATATTATTGTCTTTCTATGTTCCCTTATCCAAGCGGAAAACTTCATATGGGGCACGTTAGAAATTACACGATCGGCGATGTATTAAGTCGCTTTCATCGCATGCTTGGTTTTAATGTATTACAGCCCATGGGCTGGGATGCTTTTGGTTTGCCTGCTGAGAATGCGGCATTACAAAATAAATCTGCTCCTGCTGCTTGGACCTATAGCAATATTGATTACATGAAGCACCAATTAAAACAACTGGGCCTTGCTATTGACTGGAAAAGAGAAATTGCAACATGTCGACCAGAGTATTACAAATGGGAGCAATGGTTATTTACTGAACTCTTTAAAAAGAAATTAATTTACAAAAAAATTTCTACAGTTAATTGGGATCCGGTTGATCAAACTGTCCTTGCTAATGAACAAGTAATTGATGGAAAAGGATGGCGATCTGGCGCTGTTATTGAGAAAAAAGAAATTCCTCAATATTTTATGAAAATTACTGAATATGCGGATGAGCTTTTAAGGGATTTAGATGGTCTTGAAGGCTGGCCAGAGCAAGTCAAAACCATGCAAAGAAATTGGATTGGTAAAAGTTATGGCTGTGAAATTGAATTTTCTATTAAAGATCATGCTGACCACGTTAAAATCTATACTACCCGACCAGACACACTTTTAGGTGTGACTTACTTAGCTATTGCAGCAGAGCATCCCCTTGCTTCATTAATTAAAAAAAATAATCCTACAATTGAAGCATTCATTAACGAATGTTCAAGAGGCAGCGCTGCTGAGGCAGATCTTGCCACTGCAGAAAAAATAGGTATCGACTCTGGGCTCCGAGCTATTCACCCTATCACACAAAAAGAAGTACCGATTTGGATAGCTAATTATGTTCTTATAAGTTATGGCTCAGGAGCAGTCATGGCAGTTCCTGCGCATGATGAAAGAGATTTTCATTTTGCAAAAAAATACAACCTCAACATTGAACAAGTTATTGAGCCGATTGATGCAAAAACAATGAACCTTGAAGAGGGTGCTTACACTGATTATGGGCGGTTAATTAATTCGGGTGAATTTAATGGCTTAGAATTTCAGGAGGCATTTGATGCCATTGTTAATAAACTAACTTCTCTCCATAAAGGTAAAAAAACAACGCAGTTTAGATTACGTGACTGGGGAATTTCAAGGCAGCGTTATTGGGGATGCCCAATACCTATTATTAAATGTCATTCATGTGGCGAAGTACCTGTGCCAGAAAAAGATTTACCCGTAGTGCTGCCTGAGTCCATCGTTATGCATGGTGTTGGATCCCCTATCAAACAAGATGAATCTTTTTACAAAACAACCTGTCCTTCCTGCGGCAAGCCAGCTGAAAGAGAAACAGATACGATGGATACTTTTGTAGAGTCATCTTGGTACTTTGCTCGCTATCCAAGTTATAACAATCAAAATGCTATGGTGGATGAAAGAAGTGATTACTGGATGCCTGTTGATCAATACATCGGCGGTATTGAGCATGCCATCTTACATTTATTATATGCACGCTTTTTTAATAAGATCTTAAGAGACCTTGGCCTCATTAAACATTCAGAGCCATTTAAAAATCTTTTAACACAAGGTATGGTATTAAAAAATGGCACCAAAATGTCAAAATCAAAAGGCAATACTGTAGATCCTCAATCACTTATTGATCAGTTCGGTGCTGACACCGCAAGACTTTTTATTATGTTTGCAGCCCCTCCTGAGCAAAGTTTAGAATGGTCCGATAGTGGTGTTGAGGGAGCGAATCGCTTTTTAAAGCGGCTTTGGAAAGCTGTTTATGATCATCATACCAAAGGTAAAATTGCGCCTTATAAAGAAGGAGAGCTCACGGCTCAAACAAAAAATTTAAGATTTGAGTTACATCAGACCATACAAAAAATTACAGATGATATTCAAAGAAGACATAGTTTTAATACAGCCATATCTTCTGTGATGGAGCTTATGAATACCTTTGCAAAAGTGGAAGGTGAAGATGCTATAACAGTTTCAGTCAAACAAGAAGTGATACAAAATGTTATTTTGTTACTCAATCCTTTTGTGCCTCATATTTGTCATGCCTTATGGGATCATCTTTTTAATACTGCGATCGATCAAGAGGTTTGGCCTAAAGCTGACCCAAGCGCATTAATTAAGAACGAATATGAAATGGTGATTCAAGTGAACGGAAAACTTAGAGGAAATATGCTAGTATCAGCTGATCTTACACAAAAAGATATTGAGCTCATGGCCCTCGAAAATGAGGACGTTAAGCGATTTATAAGCCTTGAAAGTAAAGTTAAGAAATTGATATTTGTACCTAAAAAACTCATTAATATCGTCACAGGATAAATTATGAATTTTATACAAAAAAAACTTATAGCTATATTATTACTTCTGGTGATTACAAGTTGTGGATTTCATTTGAGAGGGATGACAGAAATATCATTTAAAACAATTAGTCTAGAAGGCAAAGAATTAAGTCTCACAAAAAATCTCAAGAAAATCTTAAATACTAATAAAGTAGCTATTGTTTCCTCCACAGAGAATCCAGAATTAAGAGTTGAGCTCCTGAGCGAAGAAAGTGAAAAAAGAATTCTGTCTTTGAGTGGCCAGGGCCTTGTTCGAGAATTTGAAATTTTTTATAGAGTTCGTTATCGTATTAAAACTAGCGACAGTGAAATTTGGAGCCAAGAAAACATAATAGAAACACGCAAGGACTTTACTTACAGTGATTCAAATCTTATTGGTAAAGAAGAGGAAGAAAGGCAGCTTAACGAAGCTATGCGTATTGAAGCCATCACAAGTCTATTTAATCAAATTCAAGTTATTAAAAAATAATTAATGGCGGCATTTGATTCGGAAGCACTTCATAAGGAGCTTCAAAAAAATCAGCTATCAAAATTTCTTCTTTTGGGGGATGAAGCTCTCTCACGAAAAGAAGCTTTCGACATCCTTCGTCAATTTGCAAAAGAACATTCTTACTTAGAAAAGTTGACTTTTACTATTGATCGCTATTTTAAATGGGATCAATGCGCTTCATCCCTTTCTGCTCAGGGTTTGTTTTCTCAAAAGCGCATTATTGAAATCGTCATTCCCTCAGGAAAAATAAATGCAGAAAGTGGCGAATCCTTTTATGAGATTCTACAAAATTTTTCTCAAGACGACCTACTAATTGTTCACTTACCCGAAACAGACAGGGAAACAAAGCAGCAGAAATGGTTTAAGGAACTTGAAAAAAAATCTTGCATGATTAGGCTTGATGAGATTAAGCCGGGTGAACTTACTTCTTGGTTAAAAAAAAGAGCTTTATTATTATCAATAAACCTAGATGAAGAAAGTATTCAGCTTGTCAGTCAATTTGTTCATGGCAATATGCTTGCTGCAGACCAGGAATTGAATAAATTAGCATTGCTTTTCCCAAATCAATCAATTTCATACGATAAAGTTTCCCAGTCTATCTCTAATGTATCTCGTTATGATACTTTTGAACTCACTGAATATGTATTAAATGGTGATCAGATAAAAACCTTGTCGACACTCAATTGTTTAAAAGAAGAGGGTCAAAATCCAATTAGCATAACAAGCTCTCTTTCTTGGGTATTAAAACCTATGCTTGAAATAAAAGAGCTTGATTTTAGAGGTCAATCTTTAGAAAATTATCTTACAAAATCAAGAATATTTGGAGATAAGCTTACTTACGTTAAAAAAGCGCTATCTTTTTTTTCAGTTAAGCATTTAAGGGCGGCTATTCAAAAGTTATCTGAAATCGATAAAATATCAAAAGGTGTTTCCCCGGGCGACGCCTGGTTAGAAACGGGTAGACTTTGTCTAGGGCTTGCAAAAATAGCATCTCGAAGTCGAAAAATTTGATCCTATACAAGGTAATTTCTTAACGCGTATAATTCATCCATGACAAACACTAATCAATACCTTAAAAATATCGGTCTAGAAGCAAAAAAAGCTTCGCACCTGATGGCTAAAGTATCAACTCAACAAAAAAATGATGCTTTGACTTTTCTCATTGAGCTTTTAAATTCAAAAGCCGCAACCATTTTAAAAGCCAATGAAAAGGACGTAAAGGCGGCGAAAAAAAATAAATTAGATCGTGCTTCTATCGACCGCCTAATCATTTCGAGTAAAACCATTGATGCAATGATTAACGGCATACAAGAAATTGTCGATCTGAGAGATCCTATTGGTGAAATTATGCATTTGAATGCACGTCCATCAGGTATTCAAGTTGGTCAAATGCGTGTTGCTCTTGGCGTCATAGGTATGATTTATGAATCTCGTCCTAACGTGACTATTGATGCGGCGAGTTTATCTATTAAGTCAGGAAATGCCATTATATTAAGAGGGGGTAGTGAATCTATTCATTCTAATATTGCTTTAAGCGGCCTTATTCATGAGGCGCTGAAAAAATCTGGTCTTTCTATTAAGGCTGTTCAGGTAATCGACTCTACGGATAGATCTATCGTCAAAGGCATGATTAAGCTTAATGATTACATTGATGTCATCATACCAAGAGGCGGTAAAAGCTTAACTAAAATGATTAGTGATGAAGCAACTGTTCCTGTTATTAAACATTTAGATGGAAATTGTCACGTCTTTGTTGATAAAGATGCAGACTTAAATAAGACGCTCAAAATTATTGAGAATTCTAAAACTCAGAGATTGGGTACATGCAATACCACTGAATCACTTTTAATTTCGAAGCATATTGCACGCGATTTCTTACCTAAAATTGTGAAAATGCTGCATCAACATAAGGTGGAGGTTCGCGGATGCAAGGAAACATTGAAACATGTTAAGGGTATTAAAAAAGCAAGTGAGAATGATTTTTATACTGAATATCTTGATGCAATCATTTCATGCAAGATTGTAATTGATATCGATGAAGCTATTCATCATATCAATCAATATTCCTCTCATCACACCGACGCTATAGTTACAGAAAATTATGAGCGTGCGATGCAATTCTTGAAAGAAGTTGATTCAAGCAGTGTTATGGTAAACGCTTCAACTCGATTTGCAGATGGCTTTGAATATGGCCTAGGTGCTGAAATAGGTATTTCAACGAATAAATTACATGTAAGAGGTCCTGTCGGTCTTGAAGGGCTCACCTCGCTAAAGTATATTGTATTAGGCAACGGTCATACTCGCAAATAAGGAATGTCTTTGAAGCTTATTGGTGTGTTTGGCGGTACATTTAACCCAATCCATTATGGTCATATTAAATTAGCTCAAGCTTGGAAGAGCTTCGCTTCTTTGTCAAAAGTTCTTTTTATCCCGTCCGGCCTAGCACCTCATAAAAATATCGTATTAGAGAACAAGCATCGCTTAGAAATGCTTAATCTCGCTTTAAAGCCTTATGCAGGATTTTTGACCGATGATCGAGAAATTAAAAAATATGAGAACGATCTTCAGGCCTCTTATACAATTGAAACATTAAAAAGACTTACACAAGAAAAAGAAGAAAACCAGGCTTTATGTTTTTTAATGGGAAGTGATGCTTTTCTGAAACTTGAATCCTGGCATTTATGGAATGAGCTTTTTAATTATTGCCATATATTAATTGTTGAGAGACGAGAATCGCCTATTCACTCAGATCAATTAACGCCAGATCTAAAAAAAGAATGGAATAAAAGACTTACTCAAAAGATAGAAGATATCGAAACATCAGCTTACGGTTTAATTATGGTGAAACAATTTGAGTATACTGACGTTTCATCATCTCAAATTCGGAACGCAATTCATTTGCATAAGAATCTTATACAACTCGTGCCTGAAGTAATTGCCGACTACATTAATATAAATCAACTTTATCGTTAAGCTTAGCAATATCAATAAATTTTGATGCTCTGTAAGGATCAAAATTTTTAAGATAAGGTACTTCGCCTAAACAAGGTGCCTTAATATTTTCTTTTAAAAAAGATACATTCTCATCATAAGCAAGCATATGCTCATCAATACGATTAGCTACCCAACCAGAGAGTTTTTGTTTTTTATTTAGAATTGATTCAACTGTCAATAAAGCATGATTGATACAGCCTAGCTTTACACCTACAACTAAAATAATGGGTATATTCAGAGCTTCAATCAAATTTGCCGTAGAAAAATTCTCTGTTAACGGCACAGCGTAACCCCCCACCCCTTCCATAAATAGATAATCCATCTTATTTTCAAATGATCGCAAATACTTTTTAATTAGATGAATATCGATTTCTTTTTTATTTTTCTTAAAGCTAATATGAGGTGCTATTGGGGCTTCAAATTGATAAGGATTAATTTCGTTGATATTTATGTCAGCATTGCTCACCTCAGCAATCTTTTTAACATCATCAGATATCATATGACCATTTTCTATATGGCACCCAGCGGCGACAGGCTTCATTCCACCCACACAAAATCCCTCTTCAGTCAATTTAGCAATCAAACTACAAGTGATTGCTGTTTTTCCAATATTAGTGTCGGTTCCAGTGATGAAATATGTATACATTATTGCTTTGGATAAAATCTAACGACTGAGGATTCGTCAAGTGGCTTATTTACTTTCCACGCATGTCCATAAACAACCTCGTAACTCGCAGGTAATTTTTCATCAGTCCTATATGTTTCATATGATTTTTCTAATTGATACAAAAAGCCCTTTCCTGTCATGCCCTTAGCCCTTCCTTCTAGTGCATTGCGAGCACCAATATGTTTGAGATCATACATAATTTCTTTAAATGTACTGTAAGTAAGTGTATAAAGATCGACATCTAATACTGGGTCAGAAAATCCGCAACCCACAAGCGCATCTCCAATATCATGCATATCGATAAATTGATTCACATGTGAGTGTTTGGAAAATGATGCGAGAGAAGCTCTTAATTCATGAAGTGTGCTTGGTCCAAAAGTGCTAAATATAAAAAGACCGTTGTGCTTTAATATTTTTCCTATCTGAGTAAATATCTGATCTAGATGATTACACCATTGAAGTGATAAATTCGACCAAATCATATCGATACTACCTTCTGATAAGGGGATAGCTTCCATATCAGCACAGATAAACTGCTGTGAGGTTTTATTTGAAAAAGACTTCAAGAAATGATGTTTATTTTTCTGTTCTGCCTTTTTTAACATGTCATATGCAAAATCCAAATAAATAAGATCACGGGGCTTATAGGTAGCTTTTAAATCAGGGCCTGCATTGCCTGGCCCGCAGCCTAAATCAAGAATTATTTCTGGATTTATTTTGAGTAATTTTAATCTAAGAAACATTTCTCCTAGGACATGCTTCTGAAGCACTGCTGCCTCTTCATAAGAAACCGAAGCTTTATTAAATGCTGCTTGAGCCCTTTTTTTATCAATATGATCTTTAGTCATGATTAGGCTGCTAATAAAAATTGATCCAGGCAATTAAAAAACTCATCCGAATGAGAAAGGAAAGGAATGTGTGATGCACCTTTGATAATTTTTAGTTGACTTTCTTTCAAGTGACTTTCAAGCCATATAGAGGCAGACTTTGGGGTTAAGCGATCCATATCGCCTGTGATTAAAAGTGTTTGATGTTTAATTTTATTAATATCATTTCGCAAATCATTATTTAATAAGATATCAAGCCCAAGTTGTAATGATTTAATTTCGGGTGGATTTTCTACCGCCTCGATTTCTTTAAGTTTTTTAATAATCAACTTGCTATTTTTCGAATGCATGAGTTGTAGTATGTAAAAATTTATCATGGTCGACTTGTAGTTTTTAAAAAGATTATTAGCAAAATTATTAAAGTCTCTGATATCTACCCCATAACTCCAATCTGTCTGGTTAATAAAACAAGGCGTGCCTCCTACTAAAACCATACGATGAATTTTTTTGGGGTACATAAGACTCATCTTAATTGCAATAAGACTGCCTAGAGACCAGCCTAAAATATCAAATGAGGGTGGTAAGGCTTTACTTATTTCCTCAGTTACGTGATCTAGATCATAAGGATTAATGACGTGACTTTTTCCCATACCTGGGATATCTACAAGATGAAGTGTGTATTGGTTTGAAAATCTATCAATAATAGGTTCCCATATACCGCTATGCATTCCCCAGCCATGAATAAGCACAAGATCTTTTCCTTGGCCTATTTTTTTAATGTGCATCTAAATTACTTTCAAAATCTATGATATTTTTTATTATTTTTTTTACATCTTCATGTGAATGCAATGCTGAAAATGATATCCTCATTCTTGAAGTGCCTTTTGGCACTGAAGGTGGCCTAATCGCCGGCACATAAATTCCTTTATCTATTAGCCATTTATTTAATCTTAATGCATTAATTTCATTTCCGACAATTACAGGTTGAATAGGTGTTAATGAGTTACCTAAAGATAGCTTCTTTAATTTGATATGAATTCTAAAAGATGCTACAAGATCTTTTACATGCGCCCTAGCTTCGTGTGCATTTAAAATTTGATTTAATGACTCTTTAAGTCCAAAAGCAAGAAATGCTGGTATGGCAGTTGTGTAAATATATTGTTTTGATTTTTGAACTAGGTATTCAATAAGACTATTTGACGAAGCAACCACAGCGCCATGAATGCCGGCAGACTTTCCTAACGTTGCCATATAAATTAGTCTTGATGAATATGGTGTGTTAATTTTTTCTAGATCAGCAAAATGTTGCAATACACCCTTTCCTTCTTTGCCTAATACGCCAAAACCATGTGCATCATCAATATAAAGATAAGTATCGTAAGCTTCGGCTAATTGAATTAAATGAGGGATATCTGCAATATCACCATCCATACTAAAAACAGCATCTGTCACAATGATTTTAACTTTTGATTTTGATTCTCGAATTAACTCTTCAAGATGGCTCATATCATTATGTCGGTATCTTTTATGGCTGGCGCGAGAGAGAATTGCGGCATCATTTAATGACGCATGATTTAACTTATCTGAAAAAATAGCGTCATCTTTCCCGGCCAATGCTGAGATGACCCCCATATTTGCCATATAGCCCGATGAAAATAAAAGTGCTCTTTCAAAATAAAGCGCTTCACTAAATGCATTTTCAAATGCTTCATGGAATTCATGATGACCTGAAATGAGATGAGAGGCTCCCATACCATTGCCAGATAAATGAATGCCTTCAATCAATGCATCCTGAATAAATTGATTTTGTGAAAGGCCTAAATAATCATTCGAACAGAAACTTAAATAATTTTGATGATTGAAAGAAAGATTAGACCCTAATCTTCCGCTTAATAATTTTCTTGTTCTAAAAAGATGATTGTCTTTTAAGGATTGAAGTTCACGATGAATTTGATCTAGCATCAGAAGCTTATATAGGATGAATACCTAACTTACTAAATAAAGCTTGATCAACTTTTACATCTGGATTGTCAGTTGTTAATAACTTTTCACCATAAAAAATTGAATTAGCACCCGCTAAAAAAGCTAATGACTGAATACCCTCATGCATCGATTGTCTTCCTGCAGATAGTCGAACATAGCTTTTTGGCATCGTAATTCTTGCAACAGCAATCGTCCTAACAAATTCAAAGAGGTCAAGCGGTTCAGTTCCATGCAAAGGCGTACCTTCTACTTGCGTTAATAAATTAATTGGCACACTCTCAGGTTGCTTTTCCATGTTGGCGAGCTGCGCAATTAATCCTGCTCGCTCAGTTCTACTTTCACCCATACCAACAATTCCACCGCAACATACATGAAGATCAGCTTCTCTAACGCGATCCAATGTGTCAAGCCTGTCCTGATATACGCGAGTTGAAATCACATCGCCATAAAATTCAGGCGCAGTATCTAAATTGTGATTGTAATAATCAAGCCCTGCTTCTTTAAGCCTGTGCGCTTGTCCATCTTTTAACATACCAAGAGTGGCGCAAGTTTCAAGTCCCATTTTTTTAACTTCTTGAATCATCTCTAACACGGATTTTAAATCTTTATCCGTGGGACTTCTCCAAGCAGCGCCCATGCAAAAACGACTAGCGCCAGCTTGCTTTGCGGCTCTTGCGGCTTTGATCACCTCATCAATAGGCATCATGGCTTCATTCTCTACATTGGTGTCATAGCGGGCAGATTGAGGGCAATAACCACAATCCTCTGAACATCCTCCCGTCTTGATGGACAACAGCGTGCTTACTTGAACTTTATTGGGATCAAAATTTTCGCGATGAATGGTTTGGGCTTTAAACATAAGGTCGCTGAAAGATAAAGCGTATAAAGCTTCGATTTCAGCAATTGACCAGCGATCTTTTAGCGGCATTTTTGGTTTTTTAGGTGATTTTCGTTCAAATTGAATAGGTTGCTGACTTATATTGGGCTGCGATTCAATCATGACAATTCCCTATCTATATGATTTAATTGTAAAAATATCATTAAAAACCAATTGTTAAGATATTTTACTATAATTTGTTACAATTGTATAAAAATTAATCAGTTGTTATATCTTATGTTTTCTATCGCCCTTTTTGAACCTGAAATCCCACCTAATACTGGAAATATAATTAGGCTTTGCGCCAATACAGGCACTCAACTTCATTTAATTGAACCCTTGGGCTTTAGCTTAGATGACAAGCAGCTTGTTCGTGCAGGTCTTGATTATCACGAATACGCCTCAGTCAAAACATATCCAAATTTTTCAGCGTTCGAATTGCTTCATAGCGAAAGTCGCATGTTTGCCGTCACCACTAAAGGTGGAACACCCTTCCATGAGGTTTCTTATCAAGGGGGTGATATCTTTTTATTTGGGCCTGAAACCCGAGGCTTGCCTGAGTCGATTCGCAGTCAATTTGATGAAGATAAAAAAATCAGGATCCCCATGACGGAGAGTAGCAGGAGCTTAAATTTATCCAATGCAGCCGCAATTCTTCTCTACGAAGCTTGGCGACAAAATGGATTTAAAGGGGGGTCTTAGACTTAGTGTATTTCTGACTTTTGCTCGCGACCTAATAAATCGATCACAGCTTCCTTAGGCGACTTACTAAAACTTAACACTTGATTCACTTCATGCATAATAGGCATAGAGACATGAAGCGCTTTTGCTCGATTAACAACCTCTTTGGCAGTGAATACGCCTTCAGCGACATGACCCAACCCTTTCAAAACTTCATCAATTGTTTGGCCTTTTGCAAGTCTTAAACCTACTTCACGATTTCTTGAGTAGTCTCCAGTGCAAGTCAAAATTAGATCGCCCGCACCTGTAAGCCCCATAAAAGTATCTTTTTGACCACCTAAGCTCATCCCAAAACGCGTGATCTCAGCCAAGCCTCGCGTAATTAATGCGGCTCTCGCATTATTGCCAAATCCCATACCGTCTGAAATCCCTGCGGCGATAGCAATCACATTTTTAAGAGCACCACCAATAGAAACACCAATCACATCCTGACTTGTATAAACGCGTAAGTTATTACCATGAATAATAGAAGCTAAACTTTGTGTAAATGCTTCGTCTGTTGCAGCTAAGGTCAATGCGGTAGGCAGAGATCTCACGAGTTCAGCTGCGAAACTAGGGCCTGATAAAGCACCCCAATGCTGTCCTGTTTTTTTAGGGTCACCTAATTCCTCCATAGCGACTTCATGAGGTAATTTTGCGGTCCCTGCTTCCAACCCTTTATTGGCCCATATGACAGGGGCTTTATGATTTAAGGATCTTATCTCTTTTAGAATAGCTCTAAAACCTGAGGTGGGCACGACCGACAAAATAAGCTCGGCATCATGAATCGCTTCACGCAAATTATCTTCAAGCATCAATTGATCGTTAAAAGAGAAGTCACCTAAATAAAGCGGGTTTGATCTTGCTTTACGCATACCAGAGATATGACCTGCATTTCTAGCCCACAATGTGACTCGATGCTTTTGACTGATTTGCATCGCCAAAGCTGTCCCCCATGCGCCTGCGCCTAATACTGCAATTTTCAATTAATTAAATTCCCCACACTTGAGAGGTTTGAATGTATCCATCAAAATCTTGTTGGTATCGCACTTTAATCCAACCATTGGTGATAAGAGGGTCTGAAAGTTCAATGACAACATCTTTTTCGATTGTAGCTATAAGCGCTGATTTAGATTCAGGCTCTTTGTATATGTTTGCTTTATCTACCTTCACAATCACTGTTCTTTTGGATTGTAAATTTTTTGATTCGGCCCAGCTTAAGGTTCCATAAGGATCTCTTACCTTTAGCCAGTCGCCTAAATTCACAATAACTTCTAAAGGATAGCCTTCGCCCACCAAATAAATTCTTTTAGTAGTTGCTGAAGGCGCTTCAAAGAGAATGGTTTTAGGTGATATGACAGATCGAAATTCGGCATAAGCGGGCTGCGATATGACACACACAACCCATACAAAAAAATAACGGAAAAAAAACTTAGTTTTTTGTGTCAACCGCATTACCCGATGCTTGCTGCTTTTGTTGCATATAGAGCATTTCAAAATTAATTGGATTTAAAAGAACAGGCGCAAAACCTGCCTTAATCACTAAGTCTGAAATAGCTTCGCGTGCGTATGGGAATAAAATATTAGGGCAAGTAATCGCGATAATCATCTCAAGATTTTCTTCTGGAATATTACGTAATGCAAAAATACCTGCTTGTGTCACTTCAATAAGGAAGGCTGTTTTATCAGCAATTTTAGATGTCACGGTAATTTTTAAAGCAACTTCAAAATAACCATCAGCAAGAGGCGTGCCTGAATTACCTAATTCAATAGCAATTTGAGGCGCTTCACGCTGTGTAAATATGTCTGGGGAATTAGGCACTTCAACTGAAACATCTTTAAGAAAAAGTTTTTCGATAGCAAAACCAGGTTGTGCACTTCCGTTTGCCTGAGGGTCAATTTTGACACTTTTTTCTGCCTTAGTTGATTTAGGAGCTGCTTTCTTTTTTTCTGCCATGTTATTTTCCAGTCACGCGACCTTAAAGCCGCTGTTATTTAATTAAACGAATACTGCATTCTATCTTTTTATCGAGAATATTTAAATAAAATAAGGGTTAATCTTTCTAAGAAATCCCAAGAAGTGGATCAAGCTTACCTTCTAAATCTAGAGATCTTAAATCATCAAATCCACCCACATGATAGTCGCCAATGTAAATTTGAGGTACTGTGCGACGTCCAGTTTTTTTAATCATCTCTTTTAAAACAGTCAAATCTTCGTCAACGCGTATTTTTTCAATTTGCGTAATACCTTTCTTAGACAAAAGCTTTTCAGCATTTGAGCAATAAGGGCAATAAGCACTGGTATACATCTTGATTGATTTCATAGGGCACTAACGTTAAGGAGTGTGAAATTCTATGACAAGCATTATAATTCATTAATCTTTAAAGCCACATATACATGTCTTCTATTATGTTAAAAAAACCTGTGTTACTGATTATCTTGGATGGCTTTGGTCATCGAGATGACGAAGATCATAATGCAATTAAAAATGCAAAGATGCCTCACTGGAATCGTTTGTGGGATAAATATGCACATAGCTTTATAAATGCTTCTGAAGAATTTGTGGGCTTACCTAAAGGACAAATGGGCAATTCAGAAGTCGGCCATCTAAATATAGGTGCTGGCCGAATTGTTCAGCAAGATCTTGAGAGAATTAACACAAGCATTACGTCAGGTGATTTTTTTAAAAACACATCTCTTATTAGCGCATTTAAATCACTTAAAGAAAATGGCAAGGCTTTACATCTTTTGGGTCTTTTTTCTGATGGTGGCGTCCATAGCCATTTAGATCATTTCTACGCCATGCTCAAAATAGCGAAGCAATGTGAGTTGAAAAATGTGTATATTCACCCTTTTTTAGATGGTCGAGACACACCCCCTAAAAGTGCTTTGCATTTCATCGAACAACTCGAATCTCATATAAAAGATATAGGTGTTGGAAAAATTGCCTCTATTTCAGGTCGATACTATGCAATGGACCGCGATAAACGTTGGCCACGTGTTGAATTAGCGTATAACGCATTAGTGCTGGGGTCTCCTATCCACTCAAAGAATGCAGCAGATGCGATTCATGAAGGATACGAAAGAAATGAAACGGATGAGTTTATTAAACCTACATCCATTCATGATGAAAATGAAAAAGCCATTACTATTCAAGATAACGATGCGGTCGTCTTCATGAATTATCGATCCGATCGTGCACGACAAATTACTGACGCACTTTTACAAGACAACTTTAACGCTTTTGAGCGTCAAAAGAAAATTAAAATTAGCGACTATTTCACTTTGACTCAATACGACCCAGATGACAAAAAATCATCGGTTATCTTTAAACAAATATCTGTGAATAATTCATTTGGTGAATACATTTCAAAATTAGGTTTAAAACAATTGCGTATTGCGGAAACAGAAAAATATCCACACGTTACTTTTTTCTTTAATGGCGGCAATGAAACTGTTTATGAAGGGGAAGATCGTATTCTTGTGCCATCTCCTCAGGTAGCAACTTATGATTTGCAACCTGAAATGAGTGCGTTTGAAGTTGCACAAAAATTAGGTGACGCCATTCAAAGTAAAAAATATCACGCTATCATATGTAATTTTGCGAATGCTGATATGGTAGGTCACACAGGTAATCTTACTGCTGCAATTAAAGCGATGGAAGAGCTCGACACATGCATTGGTCAAGTGGTAAATGCTATGGAATCTATAGGTGGTGAAGTCATTATTACAGCAGACCATGGCAATGCAGAACTCATGGAAGATTATAAAAATAAACAAGCCCATACCCAACATACTACAAATGTGGTGCCTTTTCTTTATATTGGTCGAAAAGCTACGATTAAACCTAACGGAAGACTTTCTGATATTGCCCCCACCCTGCTCCATCTCATGGGTGAAAAACAACCATCCGAGATGACAGGACAAAACTTAATCCAATTGAATGATTAAAGTAAAAAATATTTCATTAAATTTTTTAGTTCAATGCATTTTAATATCGCTTTTATTTTTATCTAATGGAGCTTTATCTGCAACTAAAGCTGATTCAGCCAAAGAAAACTTGAATGCCGTTCATGAAAAAATTGACCAACTTAAAAAAGAATTGAGTGGAACACAAAAAGCACAAGAAGATGCGACCGATCAATTAAGAAAAAGTGAAAAACAAATTAGCGATACGAATCGTTCGCTTTATGAAATATCAGTTCAACAGAAGAAAAATTACACTAAGCTTCAAGAGCTTAAAGCACAATCTGACTCAGTAGAATCTCAAGTTGATCTCCAGCGAAGAATGTTGGGAGAACAAATCTATCAGCAATATCTTCATGGTGACCCCGGCTATCTGCAAATGATTATTCAATCTGAAAATCCGAGTGTGGTCGCAAGAAATATTCAATACTACTCATATGTGGCGAAGGCTCGGGCTAAAAGTATTTATCAAATGCAAGGTAACTTAAAAAAAATTGAAGCTTATAGTGCTGAAACTGCACAAAAGCTTAAGGAGATTGCAGGATTAAAACAAAAAGAAGAAGTAAAGAAATCTGAACTCGAATCTCACAAGAAAGATCGCGCTAAACTTATTGCAAGCTTGTCTTCAAAAATTAATCAACAACGCAATGAAATTCAAAAATTAGTTCGAGATGAAAAAAGATTAACAGACCTTGTCGATCGCTTAGCAAAATTACCTTCAGCGCCTGTTCCTTCAAAACGAGAAGAAAAGTCATCTTCAAAAACACCTATTGTGCGTAATGAGAGTATCCCTTCAGAAACATTTTCAGGTCAAAAATTTGAAACATTACGCGGTAAATTAAGCTTACCAGTGAAAGGCGATGTGATTAATCGATTCGGTTCCCCGCGAGAAGATACTGGCTTATCTTGGAAAGGTTTATTTATAAAATCGAATGAAGGTAATGAAGTTAAATCTATTGCCACGGGTCGTATTGTCTTTGCAGATTGGCTTCGCGGCTTTGGTAATCTTATTATTGTGGATCATGGCGAAGGCTATATGAGCCTATATGGCAATAATCAATCAACGATTAAAAAAACAGGTGAAATTGTAAGTGGTGGTGATGTGATTGCTTTAGTAGGCAATACAGGTGGCAATGAATCAAATGGTCTTTACTTTGAATTAAGAAAACTCAGTAAACCTTTTGATCCCCTTGCCTGGACTTCAATTAAATAACTTATTCACCAATCACATGCATTAAGATGCGACGATCGTGAGATTGATAACGATGTTCGTACAAAAAAACACCCTGCCATTGGCCTAAGGCAACTTTACCTTGCTTAATTGGTATCGAGAGACTTGTTTGTGTTAGAGCAGTTCTAATGTGCGCTGGCATATCATCTGGGCCTTCTGCTGTATGGATAAATAATGGATCCCCATCAAGCACCAAACGCTCAAAGAAGCTTTCTAGATCAACTAAAACATCGGGATCATAATTTTCGTTAATAAGAAGGCTCGCTGAAGTGTGTTGGATATAGAGAGTTAGTAAGCCCTCTTTAAAATTTGATTGATCTACCCAATCCAAAACTTTTTGGGTGACATCATAAAAATGACGACCCGAAGTTTGGATCGCCAATGTTTGGCTGGCCTGTTTCATGAGCAAGACTTTATTTAAACTTTATTAAATTTAAGTTTACCTGAAACACTGTCAATTTTAATTTTATCTTTTTCCATAAAATGGTCCGCTAAAATTTAGCTTAGCAAGAGGATTATCAGTTTCAGATTGAATTGATTTCTTTTAATATGGCGATCAATTGACAAATTTCGATCATCTTATAAAACTATTTATTTAGCCATGCATCAAGAAATGAATTAGAGATTTTTCCACTTAAAGGAGTGACTTGATGAGCTGTATCATAAAAGTATGTCCTAGGAAGCTCACCATACCAAGTTGGATCAATACTATATCTAAGCTTATCTTCATCTACTTCTGCATATAGATAACGTTCATGCTCAGGAAGGTGTGCCAAATTTAAAATTCTCTCAGCTTTTTTAGCAGACTCTTTTCCATCTACACATACTGTTATTAATTTGACATTTTTATTTTTACTAAGAGCTTTACCGAGCTTTTTAAGATCATCTATACAATAGGGGCAATCAATTGACCAAAAAGAAATGATTAAAGGCTGATTGAGATATTTTTTCTCAATAACATTTCGTGAATTGATCTCAAATGGCATAAATTCATATGCAAATGAAAAGTTAGAAAAAAACAAAAGGAACAAAAGAATCTTTAATTTCATATAACTTATTCAAGAGCCAATAATTGATAACCATCTTTAATCGTATTCCAGGATAGAAAAGCTTTCTTATTAAATTGAATAAGTTCAGGATAGTCTGAAGCCCCTTCAGTCTTTTTGGTTGTTTTAGCTTCTAGCCAATTTTTCCCGCCATCCTCTGAAATAGCTAAAACAATATAATTACCAGACTCATTTATCTCTTTCCATGCGAGATAAACCTTTTCATTGATACTTAATAGCGATGGGTGACCTGCCTGAAAGTTAGTATTTCCAAACCTCTTAGCGGGTGAGCTTACCCAAGCATCGCCATCGATTCGTCCATAAAATAAACCTGCTTTCTCCCCCCCATCAAACCAAGCCATATGATATCCCCAGTCACCTCCTCTAGATATTGCAGGGCCGTGATGGGGGCATGCATCAATTTTCCAACCACCGAAAGTGGCTCTATTAACAACAATATTATCATTCATATCAATCCTAGCTATTGCATGATCTCTAATGCCTCCATCATAAAGCTGTCGCCACATTGCAATGGCGTTTCCTTTACTATCATTAGTTAAAGCAACCCTGCAACATTCACAACTACTATCAACAATTTTTCTTTCAATTTTAAATGATTCACCAAAATTTTCTGAAACAGCGTAATACAAGGACGCTCCTTTATACTCTTTTTCTTTTTTTTGCAGTTTGGCTTTTTCTAAATCGCGCTTGTCTACCCACGCTACAAAAATTCGCCCATCTTTATTTACATTGATAGCATCAAAACGATGTGTAATTTCTGACCTATCCTGATGAACAATCTGAGGCAATTCAAAAGTTTTGCCACGATCTTTTGATTTTGCAAACCATATATAGCCCGTATAAGGCTTTGAAAGAGTCTGAGTCCATGTGACATAAATATTTCCCTCGGGGCCAATAGCAATTTTAGGTTTTGCATCTCCTGATGTTCCTATTTGCTGCAATTCGGTATTTACATTTATAGATTTCGAAAAATTAATCCCTTGATCATTTGATGAGTCAACAATAACAAATCCTTGCTGCTCTCTCACTCGCCATAGAGTTCCTAATTGATCAAAAGAAATCGAGGTCACAACTGAAGGTCCATGACTATGGCCTTCGTGGGAAATACTTGCCTTACAGAAAAAGATTAGCAATAAAAATATTATTTTTTCTGAAAACTTTATAATCGAATTTAATTTGTGCATAGCCTGTTCTTTGTTAATAAGGGAGAGAAGTAAAAGCTTGATCATTAAAAATATTATCTACTCCTTTACTGTCTGTTAGTTTTTTCCGGTCACGTATGATTAACTCAATAAAGGTTTTTTGTTTTTAAATGCATCGTAAAGAATTAAACCGACACCTGTCGAAATAAAACTATCTGCCACATTAAATGCTGGCCAATAAAAGGCATCGTAGTGAACATAAATGAAGTCGATGACAAAACCATAATAGCTTCTATCACATAAGTTTCCCATGGCTCCACCAAGAATAAAAGAAAGTGCTAAACACAATAGTGGCTGTTTTAACCGCTGATGAATTAATCGGGTAATGATAAAAATTGCGGCCAATGAAATACCTATAAAGAAATACCTCTGCCAACCGGAGGCTTCACTCAAAAAGCTAAAGGCTGCTCCCGTATTTTGAAAATGCACAATATTAAGAAACGAGTTCAACACTAAAGCACTTCCTAAATCTAAGTGATTAAATATCCATTGTTTGGATATGAGATCCAGAATAACAATCGCTAAAGCAATCGAAAGATATTTACGCATGCGATCTTAGTTCGCCTTTTTCAAAAAGATTACTGATGCATCGATTGCAAATCGCTGGATGTTCATGATGCGATCCAACTTCTTCGCGATAATGCCAGCATCGATCACATTTTTTATGTTCACTTGCAAAGACATCAATATGAAGATCGCCTTGTCTTTCATGAAGTTTTGCACGCGAAGTAATCATCGAAAACTTAAGATCTTCATGAAGCGTCTCTAAAGATTGATAAATTTCACCTGAAGCGTAGATATCAATCTCAGCCTGAAGTGAAGAGCCTACTAATCCTTTTTCACGCAACTCTTCAATTTTTTTATTAGCAATTGCACGTACATGAATAATATGCTCCCATGCAAGCAATTCCCTTGCGTTCAAATCGTGAGGTGGTAGGTCATACCATGTATCCATAAATACTAGCTCATCACTTTCTGGCATGAGAATCTGCCAAATTTCATCTGCTGTAAAGCTGAGAACAGGTGCCATCAATTGCATTAAGGAATGTGTAATATGGAAGATTGCGCTTTGGGCAGCTCGTCTTGCTTTTGAATTTTCTGCTGATGTATAAAGACGATCTTTCAAAATATCAAGATAGAATCCACCCAAATCCTCAGAGCAAAAGCTTACAAATTTTTGCATGCCTAAATGAAATTCATAAGATGTATAGTCTTTTTTAATACGTTCTTGAAGCTGATGAGTTAAATACAGTGCATAGCGATCTATCGATAGCCATTCCTTTACAGGAAGTAAATCTTTTTTAGCATCAAAGTCGCCAAGGTTGGCTAGCAAAAAGCGTAAGGTATTTCGTATACGTCTATACCCTTCAGCAACTCGCTTTAAAATTTCGTCTGAAATAGTAAGTTCGCCAGAATAGTCTGTGGAAGCTACCCAGAATCTTAAAATGTCAGCCCCATATTGATCCATGACTTTTTGCGGTGCTACGACATTTCCCTTAGATTTACTCATCTTATGACCGCTGCCATCAACAACGAAACCATGCGTTAGAAGTGATTCATAAGGTGCTCTTCCATCGATTGCACAGCCTGTGAGTAAGCTTGATTGGAACCAACCCCGATGTTGATCTGAACCCTCTAGATAAAGATCAGCTGGATAAGATAGGTCTTCACGTTTTTTTAGAACAGAAGCATGTGTCGTTCCTGAATCAAACCATACATCTAATGTGTCGCTTATTTTTTTATATTGATTAGCATCTTCGCCAAGTAATGCTTTAGCATCTAAATTAAACCAAGCTTCGATACCTGCTTTCTCAACTTCTTTAGCAACTAATTCAGTTAGTTCATGGGTGCGTGGATGTAACTCGTAAGTTTCTTTATGAACGAAAAGTGGCATAGGAACGCCCCAATTTCTTTGGCGCGAAACGCACCAGTCAGGACGATTTTTAATCATAGCCTCTAAGCGCGCCTTCCCCCATTCAGGATAGAAAGTGGTATGACTGACTGCTTCGTTTGCTTTCTCACGTAATGTCTTTTTATTATTTTCTTGATTCATGCCAACAAACCATTGGCGTGTAGCTCTAAAAATTACTGGTGTTTTGTGGCGCCAACAATGTGGGTAGCTATGTGATAATTTCTTAGAAGCAAATAAGCATTGATTCGCGTCTAATGTTTCAATAATTTTTTTATTGGCCTCCCAAATACTTTCACCTGCAAACTGCTCTACAAAAGAATAAAACTTTCCTTCTTCATTGACTGGATTATCTACAGGCAATTGATATTGCATACCAACCGCATAGTCCTCTAGCCCATGTGCAGGGGCTGTATGGACTAGCCCAGTTCCAGCTTCCAGAGTAACGTGGTCGCCACATATGATAGGTACATTTTTTTTATAAAACGGGTGGCTGAGTTGGAGGTGCTCTAAAGCTTGACCTTTGCATGAGGCTAATTTCTTGAAAGATTCAAAGCCATAATGCGTAAGATTTTTTTCAGCCAAATCTTCAGCAAGGATAAGATTACCTTTTTCAGTGCTATATAAACCATAATTTAATTCAGGATGAACGCATACAGCCTGGTTTGCTGGAAGCGTCCAAGGTGTCGTTGTCCAAATAACTGCGAATGTATCTTTTACTTCTTTAACATTGAATATATTTTTTAAAATATCGCCGTCTGTAACTTTAAACCCCACATCAATCGTAGGTGAAGTTTTATCTTCATACTCCACTTCAGCCTCAGCTAATGCTGAACCACAATCAACACACCAATGCACAGGCTTACTTCCTTGGTAGAGGTATCCATTTTGATGAATATGTCCGAGCGATCTCATGATATCCGCTTCGGTTTCAAAATTCATTGTGAGGTAGGGTTGATTCCAATCCCCTAATATGCCTAAACGTATAAAATCATTTTTTTGTTTTTCAACTTGCGTTGCTGCATATTCGCGACAGAGTTCTCTAAATTTTTTAGGATCAATATCTTTGCCATGCAATTTTTCCACAACAAGCTCAATTGGAAGTCCATGACAATCCCACCCTGGGACATATGGTGCATCAAACCCAGATAAGGTTTTGGATTTAACAATAATATCTTTTAAGATTTTATTAACAGCATGCCCAATATGAATATCTCCGTTTGCATAAGGCGGGCCATCATGCAAAATGAATTTCTTAGCACCTTTTCTTTTTTGTCTAATTTTTTGATAAAGCTTAAGTTCCTGCCAGCGCTTTACCCAAAGAGGCTCTCTTTTAGCAAGATCTCCTCGCATGGGAAATGGCGTGTCTGGCAAATTTAGTTGATATTTATTTTCTTCGGTCATATATTTTATTTTTCAAAAAAACGTGTTGCATGTATTACGTCTTTTTTAATCTGTTCAATGAGTGCATTAATATTTTCAAATTTCATTTCATCTCTAATCTTTTCCAGAAAAGTCACCTGAACATGCTGCCCATAAATATCTTCATTGAAATTAAGCAAATGAACTTCTAGCAAAAGTTTCGGGATGCCTGCAACTGTAGGTCTGATTCCAAGATTAGCAACGCCATTTCTATTTCCTAATTTTACCGCATATACCCCTGTTAGCGCCGGTCTCGTATGCTTCATATGAATATTAGCAGTTGGGAAGCCCATTTGCCTTCCGCGCTTGTCACCTTCAACCACTTTTCCACTAATCGTGTAAGGCCTTCCTAAGAATGCAGTGACTGACTTAATACGGCCCGCATTAAGCGCTTCTCTAATTGACGTACTTGATACGCGCTTGCCTTTCACATTAATTTCTGGAATTTCGAATAATTCAAATCCACTTTTTCTTAAGTCTTTTATGCCTGCTAGTCGCTGCGCTCCAAAACGGAAATCATCTCCGACGATGATGATTTTTGTTTTTAATTGCTCTTTTAATATTTGATGCATAAACACTTCACTAGAAATACCTGCAAAATTTTTATTAAAAGCACAAACAAAAACATTTTGAACGCCACAGCTTAAAAAAAACTCTAGCTTTTCTCTTAAGCTCGTAAGTCGAGTAGGTGCATTTTTGGGCACAAAGAATTCTTTGGGATGCGGTTCAAAAGTCATCACCGATGGTGTAATTTTTCTTCTTATAGATTCCTCTATAAGTTTTTGAATAAGCGCTTGATGACCTATATGTACACCATCAAAATTGCCAATAGTCAGGCCAATAGGCGTTTCTAAACTTAGTGGAAAATGGCGAAAGACTTGCATCACAAAAACTTAAATAGCTCTTCGAATGAATGATTGAAGTCTTAATCCCATCATCCATAGTGAACCAAAGTAAACAACAGACCCGGCAAGAATGAGCATCACTAAGTAAATCAATCTTTTTGAAATAGAATACTCAAGCCAAAGCGTTGAATCTCCTTTTAAATAAAACAAGGTGAGGCCCATTAAAACTAAAGCCACAAAAAGTTTTATTAAAAATTGCCCCCATCCTGCATGTGGTTTGTAATAATTACCTTTTCTTAAATGATAATAAAGAAGACTTGCATTTAGGCATGCTCCTAAACCAATCGCGAGCGCCAAACCTGCATGTTTAAACTGCCCAATAAATATCATATTCATGAACTGTGTCGAGAATAAAGTAAATAGTGCAATTTTGACTGGCGTTTTAATATTCTGTCTTGCGTAAAATCCAGGTGCTAATACTTTAATCATGATGAGGCCCATCAGTCCAAAGCTGTATGCAATGGTAGCTTGTTGGGTCATCAAAACGTCATGCGTATTAAAAGCGCCATAGTGAAATAAGGTTGCAATTAAAGGGAGTGATAACACAGCCAATGCAACAGCCGCAGGCGCTGCAAGAATAAAAGTGAGTCGTAGCCCCCAATCAAGTAAGCCTGAGTATTCTTTTTGATCTTTGCCTGAAAAAGATTTCGAAAGACTTGGAAGTAAAATCGTGCCCAGTGCTACTCCTAAAACGCCTGCTGGAAACTCCATGAGTCGATCCGCATAATACAACCATGAAATACTTCCGGTCTCGAGAAATGATGCAAAGATAGTATTAATAAGCAAAGATAGTTGCGCAATAGATACCCCGAAAATTGCAGGTCCCATGAGTTTAATAATTCTCCATACACCTTCATCTTTAAGATCCAATTGATATTTAGGAATAAACCCAATTTCTCTTAAGAAGGGAATCTGAAAAATTAACTGGAGGACACCTCCAACAAATACAGCCCAAGCCAATACGAGAATAGGCCGATCAAAATAATCGGCAAAAAATAATGCTGCAAAAATAAAAGACAAATTAAGCCATACAGGCGTTAAAGCAGGCACTGAGAATTTATTGAAAGTGTTCAGAATGCCGCCAGCCATAGACACTAAGGAAATAAAAAAGATATAAGGAAAGGTGATCCTTAATAAATCAACAGTGAGCTGAAACTTTTCAGAATGCTCAATAAAACCTGGCGCACTAATATAGACAAGCCAAGGTGCCGCAAAAATACCAATGCATGTAATCGCTATTAGAAAAAGACTTAATAATGAACATACATGATTAATCAAGAGGTGTGTCGCCTCATAACTACGTTTGTTTTTATACTCAGCAAGGATGGGGACAAAGGCTTGGGAGAAAGCGCCCTCTGCTGAAATGCGCCTTAATAGATTGGGAATTTTGAAAGCCACAAAAAAAGCATCTGTTTCCATACCCGCGCCAAAGATTTTGGCTATCAAGCTATCCCTCACAAAACCTAAAATTCTTGATACGAAAGTCATGCTTCCGACGGTTGCGAGTGCTTTAAGAAGATTCATTGAATTTATCTATTTAAGTGTCACTAAATTACAAAGATTTTAACATGGAGGTCGTTTTATCAAGGTTTCCGACAAAAATATTGATAAGCTTAGAACATCAAGGGGATATGACTTAAATTTAGGGCTAAAATGAGCGTTTTATCTTGTATAAAACCTCAAATATCGCTAAAATTCTCGCCTTCGTAATAAAAGATATTAACTAAAGGATAAACATGGCAAATACCGCACAAGCTAGAAAACGTGCCCGCCAAGCAACGAAGCAACGAGCTCACAATGCAAGTTTGCGTTCAACTTTGCGTACTGCAATTAAAAAGATTTTAAAAGCAATTCAAACTGGTGATAAAACAGCTGCGAAAACATCTTTCCAAGAAAACGTTTCAGTTATTGACCGTATCGCTGATAAAAAGATTATTCATAAAAACAAAGCGTCACGTCATAAGCAACGCTTAAACGCAGCAATCAAATCAATGGCTTAATTTCAAAGAGAGATTCTCTCTTTGATCTAAGCAATCCCCAAAAGCTTTCTTACCTTTATAGCCTTATCGAAAGCTATATCTAAGTTTTTATCTAATACGGTAAAGTGGCCCATCTTTCGGCCTGGTCTTGCTTCATGTTTTCCATAAAGATGCATTTTTAAACCGGATTCATTACTGGCCATACCCCAGTCAGGTTCTTTTTGTCCATTTTTTGTCCAGACATCACCTAAGAGATTAACCATGACAGCGGATGAATGAAGTCTAGGGTTTCCAAGAGGAAGACCTGCTAGCACTCTCACTTGCTGTTCAAATTGATTCGTCACAGAGGCGTCAATGGTGTAATGACCAGAATTATGGGGTCTAGGAGCAATCTCATTTACAAAAACCTTACCCTCGCTAATAAAGAATTCAACACCCAACACGCCTACATAATTAAGCGCTTGAGCTACTTGCTTTGCAAGTTGGTCCACTAAATCATTAATCAATTGTGTTGAGCGAGCCGGCACAATGGAGATATCTAAAATACCGTTAGTATGAATATTCTCCGCTACACTAAATGTCTCCATATGGCCTAATTGATCTCTCGCCAAAACTAAAGAAACTTCCATATCTAAAGGAAGCATTTTTTCTAAAACACATTCCTGACTTGAGAATTGATGAAAAGCCACTATCACTTCTTTTTGTGAAGCAACTCTTGCTTGACCTTTGCCGTCATAACCAAAGCGAGCGACTTTTAAAATAGCAGGATAAATAGAAGAAGTATCTGAAGGTATATCTTTGTCTTCTCGAATGATTTCAAAAGGACCTACAGGAAGCCCTGATTCTTTTAAAAAAGTTTTTTCAAGAACGCGATACTGGGCCACTCTTACAGACTCTGGTGAAGGGCTTACATGTATCTTTTTTGATAAGAATTCCATACTGTCTGCAGGAACATTTTCAAATTCAGTGGTTACGCCTTGACATGTGTTTCTCATGACTTCCAATGCCGAAACATCATCATAAGACTTACATAAATGAATATCTGCAATAGCCCCTGCAGGACTTTTTGGATCCGGATCTAATACAGTAACCTTGAAGCCCATCTCATGGGCTGCAATCACAAAAAAACGACCTAACTGGCCGCCTCCAAGAATGCCAAGCATAGCTGAAGGTAAAAGCGGTTGATCTAGTTGACTCAAGGCTTCTCCGACAAATTCATATCGATAACTTTTTTAGCTTGCTTCTCTCTAAACACTTCAAGCTTTTTAGCTAATGTTTTATTTTCATGCGCCAAAATAGATACTGCAAAAAGGCCTGCATTTGCAGCCCCTGCTTCACCGATAGCAAAAGTTGCTACAGGAATACCTCTTGGCATTTGTACAATAGATAATAAAGAATCTTGGCCTTGAAGATGTTTTGAAGGAATCGGAACGCCTAATACGGGTAATGTGGTTTTAGAAGCAACCATGCCAGGCAGATGAGCTGCACCTCCTGCGCCTGCAATGATAATTTGATAACCTTCTTGTGAGGCATGTTCAGCAAATTTAAACATCAAATCTGGCGTTCGATGCGCTGAAATAACTTTAGCTTCATAAGGCACATCAAAATCTGCAAGCATCTGTGCTGCAAATTTCATCACCGGCCAATCACTGTCAGATCCCATAATAATGGCGACAAGTTTTTTATTTTCTGACATACAAAACTCCCTTTAAAAATCTTAAAGTAAAATTAAATTATCTCGATGAATCAAAGAAGGTTGATCAATATAACCTAATAAATTTTCTATCAAATTTGTAGACTTGCCCATAATTTTTTTTGTTTCGGCTGCATTATAATTAATGAGTCCACGCGCAATCTCTCCACCCTTTGTATCCAAACAAACCACAACTTCTCCTCGATCAAAATCTCCTTCAACCGAAATAACACCAATAGGCAATAAACTTTTACCTTCTTTTTTAAGTGCGTCGACAGCGCCATCATCTAATATCAACTTACCTCTTAATTGCAAATGATCGGCAAGCCATTGTTTTCTTGCTGCAACTTTTAATTGTTTGCTTTCTAGATGAGTCCCTATGGTTTCACCTTGATTCAGTCGAATTAAAACATTTGCTTCTTTACCAGATGCAATGATCGTATGCGCGCCACTTCTAGATGCGCGTTTAGCTGCTAAAACTTTAGTGAGCATACCGCCTGTACCAATTGAAGAGCCTGCACCACCAGCCATTACTTCTAGAGATAGGTCACCTGCAATACCATGATGAATAAGCTTAGCTTCTTTATTTTTTCTTGGGTCTTCGGAAAATAGTCCTGGTTGATCTGTCAAAATGATTAAGAGGTCGGCTTCAATAAGATTAGCGACTAATGAAGCCAGTGTATCGTTATCACCAAAACGAATTTCATCCGTCACTACTGTGTCGTTTTCGTTGATAATTGGAATCACTTTAAGTTCTAAAAGTGTATTTAATGTAGAGCGCGCATTGAGATATCTTTTCCGATCAGCAAGATCATCATGCGTTAATAAAATCTGTGCAGCTTTTAATGCGTGCTGTGAAAAATTCTTTTCATAAATTTGTACTAAACCCATTTGACCAATAGCCGCTGCTGCTTGTAATTCATTAATTAAAGTTGGTCTTACTTTCCAACCAAGTCTTTGCATGCCTTCAGCGACGGCGCCACTTGAAACCAAAACAATTTCTTTGCCTGATTTAACAAGATGAGCGATCTGCTCTACCCATGAAGCAATAGCTTTTTGATCTAACCCTTCACCGTGGTTGGTGAGTAGGCTAGAGCCCACTTTAATAATAATGCGATGACTATTCGCTAATAACGATTTCATTTTGAATTTTTTTATTCTCTTCAATAAAGGTCATGATGTCATATGTAAGCTCTTTACAACCAACTCCCTTAATTGCGGAGATTGAATATACAGGACCTGACCAACCAAAAGATTTAACAAATGCTTTCACCTTATCTGCAACATCTTCCACCATATCAATTTTATTTAATATCAACCAGCGTGGTTTTTGATATAAAAGCTCATCATATTTTTTTAATTCATTCACAATCGCGCGCGCTTCATCAACTGGATTGATCGCAGGATCAAAAGGTGCGATATCAACTAAATGTAAGAGTATTGTAGTTCTCGCAAGATGTCTTAAGAATTGATGTCCTAAACCAGCGCCCTCTGAAGCGCCTTCAATAAGGCCAGGAATATCGGCAATCACAAAACTTTGATTCTCACCTACTCTCACCACGCCTAAATTAGGGTGCAATGTTGTAAAAGGATAGTCCGCTACTTTTGGTTTCGCAGCTGATACAGATCTTATAAAGGTGGACTTACCCGCATTTGGCATGCCCAGGAGACCCACATCGGCTAATACTTTAAGTTCAAGATAAAGCTCGAACTCTTCTCCAGGCTCACCCTTAGTGCATTGTCTCGGCGCTCGATTAATACTCGATTTAAAATGAATATTGCCAAGACCGCCTTTGCCGCCTTTGGCTAAAAGAGCCCTGTCCCCATGATGGCTTAAATCAGCGTAGGAATCGCCAGTCGCTTTATCTGAGATCACCGTGCCGACAGGCACTCGTAATATTAAATCCTCACCCTTCGCGCCATAACATTCCGCACTGCGTCCATTCTCACCTCTTTGTGCTTTTAAGGTTCGGGTATAGCGATAGTCAACAAGCGTATTTAAATTTTGATCTGCTTCAAAAAATACAGAGCCGCCCCGACCGCCATCTCCACCACTTGGGCCTCCCATAGGTTCGTATTTTTCACGACGAAATGTTGCAATGCCATTGCCGCCATCGCCTGCGTAAATTTTAATGGTTGCTTCGTCTATGAATTTCATATTATCAATTTACCAAATAAAAAAGCCCTATCAACTGACAGGGCTTTAAAGAATCTTAGGATTGCTTAGACTGGAACAATATTAACGGTTTTACGTTTTAATGCGCCTTTGATGGTAAAGGTTACCTTACCGTCAGCCTTTGCAAAAAGAGTGTGATCTTTGCCCATGCCTACATTCACGCCAGGGTGCATTTTGGTGCCACGTTGGCGAACGATAATGCTACCAGCTGAAACAACTGTCTCACCGAAAGCCTTTACGCCTAGGCGTTTAGCTTGGGAGTCACGACCGTTTCTTGAACTTCCGCCTGCTTTTTTATGTGCCATGATTAATCCTTAAATTATTTAGCTGATATTTTATCGATTTGAATCTCAGTAAAGCTTTGTCTATGACCTTGAGACTTGCGGTAGTGTTTTCTACGGCGCATTTTAAAAATTGTCACTTTATCATGACGTCCGTGGCTCACTACGGTGGCAGTAACGCTAGCGCCTCTTACAATGGGCGAGCCTATAGTCACATTATCACCATCAACGACTGTTAAAATTTGATCTAGAACGACATTCGCCCCTACATCACCTGCTATTTTTTCAATCTTAAGCTTATCGCCTTGATTAACGCGATATTGCTTACCACCTGTTTTAATTACTGCGTACATGATAAAACCTCAAACTTTAACAACTTTAAAAGAATCGCGAATTATACTTAAATTAGACCTGTTAAGCAAACTCTTCGGGGATAAAGATAAGGGTTTTTTGGTCGCAAACCACGGAAAGAGCGCTATGTTAAAATATGTCTTTAATAACATTTAAGCCTTGTTTTTGTGACTCTTAGCGCCATTTTATCCCCAATTAAAAGTGATTTATTAGCTGTGAATGAGGTTATTCGCTCTTCTCTTCATTCTGAAGTGCCACTGATCAACCAAGTTGCAGGGCATATTATTCAAGGGGGTGGTAAACGACTAAGGCCTAGCACTCTACTTTTAGTGGGTGGCTTATTTGGTCCCATTCAAAAAGAGCATCATGAATTGGCCGCGGTGATCGAGTTTATTCATACCGCCACACTCCTACATGATGATGTTGTAGATCAATCCACGAAACGAAGAAATCACAAAACCGCAAATACCATTTTTGGAAATTCTGCGAGTGTTTTGGTGGGGGATTTTATTTACTCTAGAGCATTTCAAATGATGGTCAAAATCAATCATATGAAAGTCATGGAAGTATTAGCCAACACTACAAATACCATTGCAGAAGGTGAAGTATTGCAACTTTTAAATATTCATAACGCCTCTATTAAAGATGAGGATTACTTAAAAGTTGTATATTACAAAACTGCTAAATTGTTTGAATCTGCAGCCGAACTGGGGGCCATTATCGGTGGCGCTCACGATTCTGATATTAAAGCGCTAGCCCAATTTGGTAAGCATATGGGAATTGCTTTTCAGCTTATAGATGATGTCCTCGATTTATCAGGCAACCCTGACGATATAGGTAAAAATCTAGGGGACGATCTTGCAGAAGGTAAACCTACCCTACCTCTTTTATTTGCTATGAAAAAAGGGAATGCCCAACAAAAAAATATTATTAGAGCTGTCATTGAAAATGGCGGGTTAACAGAGTTAGAAAGTGTTTTGAATGCTGTTGAAGAAACTAAGGCGCTCGATTACGTAAGGCAACTCGCAAAAGAAGAAATAGAACAAGCTGAAAAGCTTATTCAACACATTGCACCTTCTGTGTATAAAGACGCTTTATTAGAGCTCACACAATTTGTAACCTCGAGAGATTACTAATTTAGAACAATAGGGTCGCCATTATCGGCACGGTAATAACTTAGATGCGCACATTTATTGGCGCCTGAGGTAATGGATCCATCAAAAATCGATTTGCCGTTAAGATCAACTTGCGCATAGCCATTGTTGAACAAAGTCACTTCGGCCTCCTTCTTGCCTTGTCGCAACAGGAAGCTAATGGAGTGATCATATTCTGATTCAGAGTAAACTTGCCAATTGTTGCCGCCTGCAAGCTGTGAAAGCCAATTAGGTAAATCAACCTCTACTCGACAAATCACTAAATCGGCCCAAGCAGATTGCTCTTCTGGTGGAGTTAAGTTGTTAGGTATATTTTGCAATTCATTCATAAGTCATAGTTTAAATCATTCATGATCTATTAATGGTGATTAATTCTATAATTTCAAGTAAATTTATTCATAATATTTAAAAAAGTTTAAGGTACATGATGTTTATTATTGGGATGACTGGCGGCATTGGATCAGGTAAAAGTGAAGCGCTGAAAATATTTGAATCTTTAAATATTAAAGTGATTGATCTCGATAATATTGCAAAAGAAATTACAGACACAAGCCACCAAGCTATACAAGAAATCAAATTAGTATTTGGAGATGCTATATTCGATAAGGGCAATCGTTTGGATCGAAAAAAATTAAGAGAAATTATCTTCTCAGAAAAAGATCAAAAAATAAATCTTGAAAAAATTCTTCATCCAAAAATTCTTGAAGAAGTTATGAAAAGACTAAATGTGTTATCCAACGAATCTTACGTTGTGATTGATATCCCACTGCTATTTGAAACAAACCAATACACAAGCCTTATTTCAAGATCACTTGTTATCGACTGTAAGGTAAATGATCAAATCGAACGTGTTAAAAAAAGAGATGGAATTGACACCTCTGTTATTCAATCAATCATCGAGCAACAAGTTGGTCGTAATTACCGTATCGAAAGAGCGGATGATGTAGTCGTTAATGATGGTTCAATTGAAAAGCTCGAAGAATCGATTAAAGCATTACATAAAAAATATTTAAATTTAGTTGCCGTTAAATAAAATCAACCCGATAATGCCCATATGATCACATTTGAATTTCCCCTTAATGAGCGCATTCGAAGATTACTTCGTATTGAAGAGATCTATCAAAAATTTGAACATCAATTAAAAAATACACATGACTATTTTGAATTTAGTTGTTTCAATACACTTTTTGAAATAGTCCAGCTTGTATCAAGGTCCGATTTAAAAATTGATTTTCTTCAGGAACTTGAAAGGCAGGAAAAAAAACAATCAACCCTCTCAGAGAATCAAGCATTAAAAGAAGGGCAGCTCAATCCTAAAGAAATCATTCTAAAGATACAAGTAGCTCGTAAAAAGTTAGAAAATATAGATGTAAAGCCCGGCTTTAATTTCAATAACAATTTATTTTTAGAAGAGGTAAAAAAAAGGATCAGTTCTCCAGGTGGGCTTCTAGATGTTGATTTTCCAAATTTTCGTTACTGGGCAACCCACAAAACAAGAAAATCAAAATTAGAGGATTTTAAATCCTGGGCGCAACCTCTCATGGTATTTAAAGATGCTGCCTCCATCATTCTATTAATTTTGAGAAATCAATGCCACGTAGATTCAGTTAAAGCAAAAGAAGGCAAGCATCAACAAACCATTGATCCGCTTAAGACATTCGACCTCATCCTGCTTGAGCTTGAAAAGACTTTAAATATTTATCCTGAAATTAGTGCGAATAAATATACGGTCAATGTTTTCTTCAACCGGCTTAATGAAGAATTAAAAAAAGAGCCTGTTAAATTAAATATTGAATTTAAATACAGTATTTGCTGGTTATGAGCGCAAAGATTACATTTGTAAACTGCCCCCAATGCAATCATGGTGTTGAATATAGTTTATCTAATGCTTTTAGGCCTTTTTGCTCTGAACGATGCCGCTTGATGGATTTAGGTCAGTGGGCCAATGAAGGCTATAAAATTCCTGTTGAAACCAACCTCGAGGATTTAAATGAAGACTCTATCTAAGAAATTATTAAAACTTATCCTATTGGTTATTACATTTCTAATGTCGACAGAAATATTAGCAGCACCAGATATAAAAATAGAAAATGCTTGGGTTGCTTCTGCAGAAGCAAATGATGACATGAGCGTCGCCTATATGTCACTTTTAAGTAATGAAGATTTAATACTGACTTTGGTTACTTCTCCAAAAATCAAAACAATTGAGATGCACAATACTATCCAAGAGAAAGGCATTATGAAAATGCGTATGGCTCATGAAATCAAAATCTATCATAACAAGCTCTTTGAATTTAAATCCGGTGGTAGTCATTTAATGCTCATGGATTTTAAAGGTCCTCTGAAGACTGGGGAAAAAATTAAACTTACATTTCATTTTAAAGACAAAAAAAATCAATCTTTTGATAAATCAATTGACGCGACCATTAAATAATTTTATTTCCAAATTGCCGTTTTCATTGCAATGCCGTGTCCGCCAGATTGCCAGGATTTTTTTAAGCTTGCTTGGTTAAGTCCACCTAAGGCATAAATTGGTATATCTAGTTTATTTGTACATTCACTAAATAATTCCCAGCCTATCAGTTCAGCGAGGGGGTGTGATTCAGTTTTTTGAACTGGAGAAAATACAGCAAATGATATATTTAAATTTTGCGCAATCATAAGCTCTTTTATGTTGTGACAAGAAGCTCCGCATATTGAAAAGGCTGGCCGATCTTTTAATTTAATTAATCTATGTGATGGATAATGAACACCGTCGGCCCCAATATCTAATGCGAGATTTTCGTTTTCATTAATTAACACTTTTGCTTGATAAGGCTTCGCCAGATCTAAGATCTTTTTAGCTATTTTTTTTAGGTCTTGATAAGGTAAATTATTTTCTCTTATCTGTATCATCTTCAAGCCTTCTTCTAATTTAATTTTTAATCTCTCAAAAAATAATGTCTCACCCATCTCTTCGATATTTGTAATCGCATAAATTGGGGGAAGTAAAATAGATTTCAGCACAAATAAATTAGTAGGCAATATTGGGGAGACTGATACACTTGATGGGTCTTGCCAATCCAATAATTGATTCTCACATGATGTGATTTGACCAGTCCAATTAGTCACTTTGAAAAAATAGATATAGACCTTTTTATCTGGATAGATGTAACTTCGTTCAAACCATAACGTCGCATCATTTGCAGAAATATTAATTTCTTCCTGAAGCTCTCTCTGAAGAGCTTCAAAGGGTGATTCATTTATTTCAATCTTACCGCCCGGAAATTCCCACCAACCACTCCATCCGCGTCCAGGAGGCCTTTGGGCCATCAGAAGAAATCCATCATGTCTTTGGATAACAGCTGCAGCTGCGCGCACAATATTCACAATTTAACTGCGATAGTCGGCATTTATTTTTACATAGTCATATGACAAATCACATGTCCATATTGTTGCCTTTGCATGACCTCGATTAAGAAGTATTCGCATACTGATTTCAGGATGCTTCATAACTCCCTTGCCCTGATCCTCAGAATAGGTAGCTGCTCGACCGCCTTTCTCTGCCACTAAAATACTTCCCAAATACAATTGTATTTTTGAGATATCAAGAGATTCTATGCCGGCATAGCCAATGGCAGCTAATATTCTTCCCAAGTTGGGATCAGATGCGAAGAAAGCTGTCTTAATTAAAGGAGAATGCGCTATTGCAAAGCCTACTTTTCTACATTCAGCATCATCAAGACCTGATTCGACTTGAATAGTAATAAATTTCGTAGCACCTTCACCATCTCTCACAATGGCCTGCGCTAATTCAATTGCAACTTCACCAATGGCATCCTTAAGAGCCTTATAGTCTTTGTCTTCTTGGCTGATTTCATGATGTCCTGCTTGCCCTGTTGCAATGAGAATGAATGAATCATTAGTAGATGTATCGCCGTCAACAGTAATGCAATTAAATGATTGCTGCGTCACCTCTTTAAGAAGTTTATCAAGCAGGATTTGATTGATAGAAGCATCTGTTGCAATAAATGACAGCATGGTAGCCATGTTTGGATGAATCATCCCTGAACCTTTACTTATACCAGAAATAAAAATTTCTCTATCTTGAATCTTTATTTTTCTCGATGCCGCTTTTGGAGCAATATCTGTAGTCATAATAGCTTCTGCTGCATCTATCCAATGCGCTGAATCTAAGTTTTTTACTGTATCTGGCAATCCACTTTTAATTTTATCAATAGGTAGACTTTCTAAAATAACGCCTGTTGAAAATGGTAAAACTTGTTCTGAATTGATTGACAGAATTTCGCTGACAGCTTGGCACGTTTCTTTCGCTTTTAAAATACCCTCTTCTCCAGTGCCTGCGTTAGCGCAGCCTGTATTAATAATGAGTGCACGAATTCCAGATGCATTTTTTAAATGCTCCTTACAAAGAATTACAGGTGCCGCACAAAATGCATTTTGCGTAAATACACCCGCAACTTTTGAGCCTTCTGCAATAGTGACTAAAAGCAAATCTTTTCGGTTAGGTTTTTTAATATGTGCTTTAGCAGTCCCAAGTGATATACCTTTAATGGGGGAAATAGAATCGATTGTGAGTGTTTTAAGGTTAACTGGCATAGCTTATTCTTTTCTCCAAATAGTCCCTTGAGGGGTATCTTCTAAAACAATGCCACTTTCAAGCAATAAAGATCTAATCCGATCTGCTTCCTTAAAATTTTTGTTAGTTTTCGCTTCATATCTTTGTAAAATTAACATATCAATATTAAGAGAAATTTTTTCATCGCCCTTCAGGAAGGTCTCTGGATCTTTTTCGAGAAGGCCAATTGTCTTCGCAAGGGCTCTAAGCAAATCAGCGAGTGGTGCAGATTTACTTTTATTTATTTCATTTGCTAATTCAAATAAAATAGAGATAGCCTCTGGTGTGTTAAAGTCATCATCCATAGCTTCCTTGAATTTATGGGCTAATGGATGGCGCCAATCCACATCAGAATCCTCAATCTTAAAACCTCTTAAGCTTACATACAGTCTTTGTAACGCTAATTTTGCATCATCAAGATGTGCATCTGAATAATTGAGTGGGCTTCGGTAATGTGCTCTTAAAATAAAAAATCTGACTACCTCTGGATCAAATTTTTCAAGCACTGTCCGAATGGTGAAAAAGTTTCCTAAAGACTTAGACATTTTTTCATCATCAACTCGTACAAAACCGTTATGCATCCAATAATTAGCCATCTTGCAATCATGAACAGCTTCAGATTGAGCTATTTCATTTTCATGATGGGGAAATTGAAGATCTTGCCCGCCTCCATGAATATCAAAATGATGGCCAAGATAATGAGAGCTCATAGCTGAACATTCAATATGCCAGCCCGGCCTTCCTTTACCCCAAGGTGAATCCCAACTGGGCTCATTAGGTTTTGCGGACTTCCATAAAACAAAATCTAGTTCATCATGCTTATTTCTGTCGATATCAACCCTCTCGCCCGCACGTAAATCTTCTATTGATTTGCCCGATAATTTTCCATACTCCTTAAAAGATCTTACTGAATAAAAAACATCTCCATTTTTAGCAACATAAGCGAACTGCTTTTCAATCAATGTCTGAATCATAGAAAGCATGTCTTGAATATGCTCTGTTGCTTTTGGCTCTTTTGAAGGACTCATAACACCGAGCGCTTTCGCATCAGCATTCATTTCACTTATATATCTTTGCGTGAGACTTTCTATGGACTCATTGTTTTGAATGGAGCGATTGATAATCTTATCGTCTATATCAGTAATATTTCTAACGTAATTCACGCTATATCCTAAAATATCAAACCAGCGCCTTACCACGTCAAAAATAACCATCACACGCGCATGCCCAATATGACATAAGTCGTAGACAGTCATTCCACATACATAGATATTCACTTGCCCTTCTTGGATAGGCTTAAAAGTCTCTTTATTTTTTGAAAGGGTGTTATAGATTTTAATCATTGCAAATAAGCTTGTGAGCTTAAGAATAACAAAGGAATGGTGAAGGGCTTATTCATAAATAACATATAGATGATAAGGGTGCTATTTGGTAGAATTATGCTAAATTTATTAAGTAAATCATACCATGCCTCAAAAAAACGAATGTTCTAATATTAAGAATTTAAAAGGTTTTTTACTGTTTATCCTTTTATCCTTATCTACATTTTTCATAGTAAATGAAATTAACGCGGCCGATGATTTCAAATCGATTATGCAGCTAATTGAAAAGGGTGAAAAAGAAAAAGCCGCTCAACAAATAGACCAATATCTTAAAGCGAACCCTAATGACCCTCAGATTATCTTTATTAAAGGCGTTGTGAAGGCTGAGCTTGGAAAATACAACGAAGCTATACAAGCATTCACTTACCTTACTGAAAAACATCCTAGTCTTCCTGAGCCATTTAATAATCTAGCAGTTCTCTATGCTGAACTAGGCGACTATGATAAGGCACAAAAAGCTCTTGAATCAGCCATCAAAACTCACCCTAGCTATTCAACGGCTCATGTCAACTTGGGCGATCTTTATACTAAACGCGCAACAGTTGCCTACAACAAAGCTTTAGAAATTGATAAGACAAATGTACAAGCTAAAACAAAGCTATCTCTCATAAAAAAACTATTTAATGCAAATGATATTAAAGCACCAGTTGCCCCTATCTCGCAGCCAGTCCAAATAGCGACTAATGACGTCATCAAGAAGCCAGTAGCAGAGCAAACTCAGGCAGTAATTTCACCCGCTCCAACTTCTAATGCACAGCCACCAAAAAATTTGCCTCAGGAAATGCCTTCTACTAAGAATAATACGGCTAACAATAGTGACTCTGAAATCGAATCTTTTGTTACAGAATGGGCTGAAGCTTGGTCATCAAAAAACATTACTTCCTACCTAGCTAAATATTCTCCTAACTTCAAAACACCCAATGGAGAGAGTTTTTCAGACTGGCAAGAATCAAGAAGAAATAGAATTATAGGTAAGGACATAATTACTATTGAAGTTTCTGGGACAAATATCTCAAGTAAAGGCAATAGTTTTGCACAAGTGACTTTTAAACAAAAATATGCTTCAAATAAATTAAGTCAAATATCAAGCAAAACTCTGATTTTAAGAAAAGAGGGTTCAGCCTGGTTTATTGAGCAAGAGTATTCTGGCAAGCAATAATTGATGAAAAATTTCATCAAAAAATTCCTAATAAAAGAATTTTGCTTTTTATTAATCCTGGCATTTCTTTTTAATATCTCTCAAGCCCTAAGCGAAGAAATATTTGTCTCGAATAAAAATTTGAATGCTACTGAATTAAGTTATGAAACACCAGAAAAGATGCTTGTAAAATCTTTAGTAGAAATTTCCGAAGGTAAAGTAGATATGGCGCTTGAAACTATTGACGCCCTTATCAAACAAACACCAAATTTTAAGTTAGCCTATCTAATTCAAGGGGACTTACTTCTAGCTCATGCAAAGCAAATTAATGGTATGGGAGATGAGACTAAAGGTGAAAAAAAAGAAGAGGTCGAAAATTTAAAAAATGAAGCAAAAGTCAGAATTGAAAGATACCTTAATAATCTAAATCTTCAGAATGAACCGAAAATTTTTGCTCAACTTAATAATAAAGTTAAATATCTTTTTTATGTGGACGCAGTCAGTTCTCGGCTTTATCTATATGAAAATATTAATGGAAAGCTATCTTATAAAGATGATTATTATGTGTCCATCGGTAAAAATGGCTTTGGCAAGCAATATGAAGGCGATAAAAAGACACCTGTGGGCGTTTACTTTACAGGAAAAAAAATCAGGGAATCATTATCAGACTTTTACGGGGAAGCAGCCTACCCTTTAAGTTACCCAAATGAAATCGATAAAAAAAATAAAAGAAATGGCTCTGGCATATGGATTCATGGCACGCCTAAGACTACTTATAATCGAACACCACTGGCAAGTGACGGTTGTATTGTATTGAGTAACCCAGATTTAATGAAGTTATCTTCCGTATTAGATAACAACAGAATTCCTATTATTATTTCTTTTCAATCATTAAAAGATTTAGAGTCTTACAATAAAAATTTGACTGAGAAAAAAATTTCACTGGTTAGTGCTATAGAAAGTTGGAGAGAAAAATGGGAAAATCAAGACACTGAAAGCTACCTAAAATTTTATTCAAAAAACTTTTTTAGCGAAAAAGATGATTATGACTCATGGGCCGAAAGAAAAAGAATCATTCAGTCTCAAAAGCAAAAGGTCTTTGTTGAGCTATCTGAAATTTCATTCTTTGATTATCCGAATACAGAAAATGAAATTGTTTTAGTGGATTTCGTGCAAGATTATAAAAGCCCTGCAATTAACAACAAAATGAATAAAAGGCAGTATTGGATTAATGAAAATAATGAATGGAGAATTATGTATGAAGGCGGCACTTAATTTAATCAAATTAGTTTTTGTTTTTTTCTTATTTTTACCCTTAGCTCATGCAGCTAATCCAGTTGTTGAGTTCGAAACTAATCAAGGCAACTTCAAGATTGAGCTCTACCCTGAAAAGGCTCCAAAAACAGTTACTAATTTTTTATATTATGTAAATAACGGATTTTATAAAGAAACTATCTTCCATAGGGTCATTAGTAATTTTATGATCCAAGGTGGCGGGTTTACTCGAGAGATGTCTGAAAAAGCAACGCAGCCTCCTATTGTTAATGAGTCAAATAATGGATTGCTGAATAGCGCAGGAACTCTTGCTATGGCAAGGACAAACGATCCTAACTCTGCAACTGCTCAATTTTTTGTAAATCTTATAGACAACAATTTTTTAAACTACACAGGTCCTGAGGCAAACTCTATCGGCTATTGTGTTTTTGGCAAAGTGACTGAGGGTATGAATGTCGTTCGTAAAATTGGCCAGCTACCAACAGGTAATTCTAAAGGCTTTTCTGATGTGCCTATTAGGCCTGTAATTATTATTAATGCAAAACATATTAACTAATATTTTATAAAGGAATTTAAGTGATTACACTCTCAACCAATTTCGGCAATATCATTTTAGAACTTGATGCTGATAAGGCGCCCATTACTGTCGCAAACTTTTTAAGTTACGCTAAGAATGGTTACTATAATGGCACTATTTTCCATCGAGTTATTGATGGCTTTATGATTCAAGGCGGCGGATTTGATGACTCGATGAAACAGAAAGCCACTGAAAAACCAATTAAAAATGAGGCTAATAATGGTCTTAAAAATAATAAATACACCATTGCCATGGCTAGAACTTCAATACCCGATTCGGCCACGAGCCAATTCTTTATTAATGCAAATAATAATGATTTTTTAAATCACCCAGGCCAGGATGGCTGGGGTTATTGCGTTTTTGGAAAAGTCACTGAAGGTACTGACATTGTGGATAAAATTCAAAAAGTCGCAACAGGTAATTCGGGCGGCCATCAAGATGTTCCTTTAGAGGCAGTCACAATTCTCAATGTTACTATTGATTAATATTGCCTAATCAAACTATCTTTGTATCAGATATACACTTGTGCGAAAGTCGTCCAAGTATCGCTGATGCTTTCCTGAATTTTTTAAATAAAATAACCAATCAAGTCGATGCGCTATACATACTTGGCGATCTTTTTGAATATTGGATAGGTGATGATTCAAAGCAGCATGAAAATATAATCAGGGCTATCAAAGCATTAACAGGTCGACACATTAAGGTTTTTTTAATGCACGGCAATAGGGACTTTCTTATTGGTCCTGTCTTTGAAAAAAAAACAGGAGCTCTTTTATTAAAAGATCTAACACTTATCGAAATTTATGGCAGAAAAATACTTCTAAGTCATGGGGATTCACTTTGTACTGATGACATCGAATATCAATCTTTCAAAAACAAGGTTAGAAATGAATCATGGAAAAATGAATTTCTAAAAAAACCTCTTACTGAGCGAATCCACATTGCAAATGAATTTAGAAAGCAAAGTGAATTAAATAAAAAAAATAAATCTGAAGAAATCATGGATGCAAATCCTGAAGAAGTAAATCGAATCCTAACTCAATTCAATTACCCAGATTTTTTTATTCATGGCCATACACATAGACCAAACTATCACTCAATTAATCTTGATGGCCATCAAATGCAACGCGTTGTTTTAGGTGACTGGTATGAACAGGGGAGTTATTTAACTCTAGATTTGCATGGTATCAAAACGTATCAGCTTTAATGTTTTAGAAACTCTAACGGTCTTCTTTTTTCGGCTACTTTATCTAGCACACCATTAATATATTTATACCCGTCAATTCCACCAAAGGTCTTAGCTAACTCAACACCTTCATTAATAGCCACTTTATATGGGGTTGGTACATCGTGCATAAGCTCATAAACTGAAATACACAGAATTGAATGCTCGATAGGGCTTAGCTTTTCAATAGGTCGATCAATAAAACTTGAAATTTCATTATTTAATTGATCCATATTATTCATGATGCCATCAAAAAGATGGTGATAAAAAATTTCATCCGCCTTTAAATAATCAGGGTCATCTTTGATGTCTTTTTTAATCTGATTAATATCAAACTGATTTAAGATACCGCGATAAATACTTTTCATCACAAGCTCTCTAGACTTACGCCTATTATTAACAAGCTTCTTTTTCTTTTTAATAGGTTGCACTTCTAGCATTAGACTGACTTTAATAAATGAATCATTTGTATAGCAACTTGAGCAGCTTCTTTGCCTTTGACTGAGGCTCTCTCCATAGCCTGCTCATCATTTTCAGTGGTTAATATTGCATTAACAATTGGCATACTAAATTCTAATTGAACATCCATAATTGATTTTGCTGAGTGGTTTGCTACAACTTCAAAATGAAAAGTCTCGCCTCTTATTACAGCGCCCATTGCAATAAGTGCATCAAATTTTTTTGTTTGCGCCATCTTTTTAAGAGCTAAAGGACTTTCTAGGGCCCCAGGAACTTTTGCTAATACAATACGCTCATCTTTTACACCAAGGTTAAGAAGCTCTTGATGACATGCCTTAACTAGCGCTTCGCCAACATGCGGGTTAAATTCTGACATCACAATACCAATAGAGAATAATTCTCCATTTGAATTTTTCAAAATCTCTCTCAATTCACTAAGTCCTTTAGTATTACTTTTAAATAAAAAAGTAATTTTAACTTATATGAGAGCTATCTTTAGCTTTTATATAAGTTAATGAAACAATATCCAAGCCTTTTGTATAGTGCTCCATATCCCATAAGATATAGGCACACCAACAGCTGACCAAGCAAGAAAAGTGATTAGTGGAGTTTTTTCAGCCTTTCCAATAGTTTCTTTTGTTGAAATAAATTTTTCATGTGCTAATTTTTTTTCAGCCAATAACTCTTTATCGGTCATAAAGAATTTATTGTCCATAGGTCTCACCATAAGATTTGCAATAAATCCGATGGCAAGCATGCTCGCTAATATATAAAAAATAGGTGCGTAAATTTCTGAAAAAGGAACCTGTGCTTCAACCCTCATATCATGCATATAATTTACAATCACAGGGCCCAATATACCTGCAGTTGACCAAGCCGTTAGGATTCTTCCATGAATTGCCCCCACAAATTGAGTTCCAAACATGTCTGCTAAGTAAGCTGGTATCGTTGCAAACCCCCCACCGTACATAGAGGCAATAATACAAAAACATGCTGCAAAGAGCGCTAATGATTTAGATCCAGTCATGTAGGATGCGGTGACATACATCAAGATACCAAGTGTAAAAAATACAATATAAGTCAGTTTTCTTCCTAATTTATCTGAAATGCTGGCCCAGAAAAACCGCCCAAAAATATTAAATAAAGAAATTAACCCTACAAATCCTGCGCCTACGGCGGCTGCAAGTGCCAATAAAGACTCATCTTTTTTAAGATCTGCAAAACCTAGATCTGCCTGGCCAATTAAGGCGCCGCCAAAAGTTTCTTGAAGCATTGGCGCTGCTGCTCCAATAATACCTATACCTGCTGACACATTCATGCAAAGAACTATCCACAGAAACCAAAATTGTGGCGTTTGATGCGCCTTGTTTAAATGCACATGATTAACCGAAATCATATTATTATTTTTATTGTTAGGTGGATTCCATCCTGCAGGCTTCCATCCTGATGGAGGCACTCTATAGCCTAGAGAGCCTGAAATCATAAAAATAGTATAAATAATGGCCATTACTACGAATGTTTGCCAAATCCCAGGCTGAGTCATGCCGTTAATGTTTGTAGAAAATTTTGTCATTAGCATTGTGGCGAGCGGGGAACCAATCATGGCACCTCCTCCAAAACCCATAATCGCCATGCCAGTGGCCATACCTCTTTTATCCGGAAACCATTTAATTAGAGTAGAGACGGGGGAAATGTATCCTAAGCCTAAACCTATCCCACCAATGACGCCACTTCCAAGCCACATCATCCAAAGCTGATGCGTATATATGCCAAAAGCGGAAAGCAATAATCCGCCACACCAGCATAAGGTAGAAACAAGCCCGGCTTTTCTGGGGCCCGCTCGCTCTAACCAGCTTCCCCAAAAAGCTGCGGAACAGCCTAAAAGAACAAAGAACAAGGTGTACATCCACCCTAAATCAAATTGAGTCCAGTTACAGTCTGTCGCAGTTAAAGCTCGAAGTGTTCCATGAAGTTTATCTGCAAAGGTTGCTGCCCCAGCAGAGCATGCAGCTAAAGCCTTGCCATCCTGACCTATTAAGGCATTCCCTAAAGGTTTCCAAAAAACACTGAATCCATAAGCCATACCAATTGAAAGATGAATGGCTAATGCTGCGGGCGGAACCAGCCAACGATTATAAGAAGCCTTAGCAGTGATATATTCTTTTGAAAAAAAACTTGGCATACACACTCCCCGAAAATCAACATTTCAATATTAAATTATTTTTAAAAAAACATCTTATTTTTTGTAAACTATATATTGTCATTAAAGTGTCATATAAATGTCATACGATCATAACCAATCCATTAATATAAGCAATTATGAAAGCCAATATACTGATCGTTGAAGATGAAGGTCCAATTCTTGAGCTTTTGGCACTTAATATCTCTCAGGCTGGCTATAATCCTCTAAGAGCTATAAGTGCTGAACATGCAGAAAAACTGATTAACGAAGCTCTTCCCGATATTATCTTGCTCGACTGGATGTTGCCTGGTATGTCAGGTATCGATTTTGCAAAAAAATTACGTAGCAATGCTTTAACTAAAACAATCCCTATTATTATGTTAACAGCGCGAAGTGATGAATTAGATAAAGTTAAAGGTTTAGAGATTGGTGCTGACGACTATATTACAAAGCCTTTTAGTCCTAGAGAACTTAATGCTCGAATCAAGGCTGTGCTTAGAAGAAAAGCCCCCGAACTTACTGAAGATATATTAAAAATTAATGGTCTAGAATTAAATCCTGTATCACATCGCGTTACCGGAAATAATAAGCCACTGGAAATGGGTCCAACAGAATTTAGATTGCTTCATTTTTTTATGAGCAACCCTGAAAGAGTTTATTCAAGGAGTCAACTATTGGATAAGGTTTGGGGAAGTCAAATTTTTATTGAGGATAGAACGGTGGATGTTCATATTCGAAGATTAAGAAATATTCTTACCCAATCTCAGCATGAAAATTTAATCCAAACTGTTCGCGGCTCAGGTTACAGGCTCTCTACAAAATAGAATTTATCTAGATCACTGCAAGCATTACTCGCTATAATACTCGTACGTTTTTAGCGAGAAAAAACATTGCAAGATATCCGTTGGAATACTTTTTGGGTTTTATTATTTATATCTTTTTTATCTCTTATTGTGTGGGGATTTAAAAGCTTAGAAGTTGCTTCATTGTTTTTTATCTTATGCCTCTCCATCTATTTACTTTCTCATGTTTATTGGATTTACCGTCTAAACAAATGGCTTAAAAATCCAAATCTATCAACTATCCCTGATGGATCGGGTATCTGGGAAGAAATATTTGCCATACTCTATCGAGAATATAGAAAACAAAAGAGAAGCAAATCTGAACTAACTACAACACTTGGCAGATTTATGACGGCAGCAGAAGCTATTCCTGACGGCATTGTTGCTCTAAATCAAAATAATGAAATTGAATGGTGTAACAAACCTTCAGAAAAAATGCTTGGTATCAATTTATCTAAAGATATTAATCAGCCTATTAAGTACTTATTGCGCGAAACTAATTTTACTGAATATCTCAATTCCAATATATACAATGACTCGCTTAAATTAATTTCTTGGCGCAATACAAGCAGATCATTCGAAATACTTCTGGTACCTTTTGGTGCGAGTCAAAAACTTCTTATCTGCCGGGATATTGCACAGATTGAAAAAAATGATTCTATTAAGCGTGATTTTATTGCGAACGTTTCACATGAGTTAAAAACGCCACTAACGGTCATCGTTGGATTTTTAGAAACACTTTCAGATATGAAAAATGAATTCAATGAAAAAACCTACTCTTATCTTCAAATGATGCTTGAACAATCAGATCGAATGAATAAGCTAGTTGAGGACTTGCTTCAGCTTTCATCGATAGAATCAAACGCAGCACCTGCCGAAAAAAAAGAAATAGATATGCTCCATCTCTTCAAGAACCTGAAGAAGGATTCAGATTTGATATCCGGCAAATTACATACAATTAATATGTCCATTAAGAAAAATATTTCTTTATTAGGATATGAAAAAGAAATATATAGTGCATTTGTTAATCTTGTAAGCAATGCTATACGCTATACCGAAAAAGGTGGGTCGATTAATGTTATATGGGATATGAAGAACCAAAATCCTTATTTTGAAGTGCAAGATTCTGGTATTGGTATTGATCAAAAGCTAATTCCGAGACTTACAGAGCGCTTTTATAGAATTAATAGTGATCGAGGCAGAAATACTGGAGGCACTGGATTAGGGCTTTCTATTGTAAAACATGTTTGTATTCGACATCAGGCACAAATAGAAATTACAAGTCAAGTAGGGAAAGGCAGTCAATTTAAGATTATTTTCCCGCAAGAGAGACTCTCTCTTAAGAAATGAAGAAGAAAATGAATAAATTATATTATTTCTTTTTTTGTTTAATATTTTCAATATCCCTGCCCATTTCACATGCAAAAGAAATTGTTGAATCAGATAGGCAGTCTGTAAGGCAGCTTGGGAAAACGGATTTTGACCGCATGGCTGACCATGAGATTAGAGAAAATATTCAAAGTTTAAAAACTCTCATGCTTAAGCTTTATAAAAGGAATCCTTCTGAATTAAAAAAAAGTACATCTGAAGATCCTGAAAAAATGGTGAATTGGGTATTTAATGGAAATCATAATTGGAATTTTGAAGCTATTAATAATGCTCAAGGCACTGATGCTATGGACTTAACCTTTAGCGAAGACTACAAAGGCGACAAAGTACTCCCATTTATTGTGGGTATTTACACTATGCTTATCAAAGCTCATGGAGGTAAAAAAGAATTTTATTTATTTGACTCTGTTGACCCTCAGCTTTTGTATAATGCCTCTCGTAATATTGAAACAGCTGTTTGGAAACTCTCTAACGCCAAGGACAGTTCCGGTAAATCCTTTTTGCTAGCGAATGAAATAAATGAAAAAGAAAGTAATTTGTCTTTTGAAAGAGAGTTTGGAAAAATTATTGGTAGAACAGATTTTCTAGCTTTTACATTATCTGAAAAAACTGAGCGGGGTATTACGCGCATTATTCAAAATGTTACGACTGGCTTATTCATACCTATTTAAACTATAAAAGTATTTTCTCAATGCCGCCTTTGGTAGAGCTCTCTACAAAGTTTTGCATCCAATTTGCGCCTAGTAAATTCTTGGCTAATTCAACCACAATATAATCTGCTGTTGTATTTGTTTCTTCTCCATAACGCGCCAATCCTTGTAAACAAGAAGGGCAGGAAGTAAGAATTTTGACTTCCCCAAATGATTCTGGTTGATCAATACCTATTTTTTGAATCCCTTTTTCAATTTCTTCTAGTTTTCTCTTTTTGACTTGAGTCGCAATATCTGGTCTTCCTACGGCAAACGTTCCAGACTCACCGCAACAACGATCATTCAAAGGTACACTTGTATTCATTAATGCATTCGTAACTTGAGAAGGTGCATATGTTTTCATTGGACTATGGCAAGGATCATGGTACATATATCTAGTACCTGAAACACCTTCCATTTTTACTCCTTTTTCCATGAGATATTCATGAATATCTAATAATCTGCAGCCAGGAAATATTTTTTCAAATTCATATTTTTGTAACTGATCCATACAAGTTCCGCAAGAAACAATCACCGTTTTAATATCTAGATAATTTAGTGTATTCGCTACTCTATGGAACTGCACACGATTATCAGAAGTTATTTTTTGACCTTTATCATGGTTACCAGAAGAGGTCTGAGGATAGCCACAACATAAGTAGCCTGGTGGGAGAACGGTAATTGCACCAACCTCATATAACATCGCTTGAGTTGCCAATCCTACTTGTGAGAAAAGTCTTTCAGAACCACATCCGGGGAAATAAAAAACTGCGTCAGAATCTTCATTAATCTTTTCTAGATTTCTTATGACTGGAACGACTTTATCATCTTCGATGCCAAGAAGCGCTCTAGAGGTTTTAGTTGGCATATTTTTAGGCATTGGTCGATTTAAGAAATGAATAATTTGAGACTTGATCGGCGCTTTACCAATAGTTGAAGGTGGATTATTTTTGAAAAAATTAATAGTGCCGAGTTTTTTTAATAAGTGATGGCCAGCTTGTTGAACTTTGTATCCAACATCGACCATTAAAGTTCTCATAATTTTAATGGTGACTGGATCTTTCATGTTGAGATAACTCATCGCTAATGCTGTGCCTGGGCTAAAGTGACGCTTACCCTGCTCTCTTAAGAAATTTCGCATAGCAATAGATACTTCACCAAAATCGATATCAACTGGGCAAGGGTTAAGGCATTTATGGCAAACAGTGCAATGATCAGCAACATCGTTAAATTCATCGAAATGCTTAATCGAAATACCACGTCTTGTTTGTTCTTCATATAAAAATGCTTCTATAAGCAATGAAGTCGCTAAAATTTTATTTCTTGGGCTATAAAGTAAATTAGACCTAGGCACATGTGTTGTGCATACAGGCTTACATTTACCACAACGTAAACAGTCACTGATTGAATCTGCTATTTCCCCAATAGCAGATTGTTCCATGATGATAGATTCTTGCTCTAACAATCCAAAGCTTGGTGTATAAGCATTCTCTAAGCCAGAACCTGGAAGCAATTTACCTTTATTAAAATGCCCAAAGGGATCTACTTTATTTTTATATTTCTCAAAGGCTTGAATTGTACCTTCATCTAAAAATTCCATTTTTGTAATGCCAATGCCATGTTCACCAGAAATAACACCATTGAGACTTTTAGCAAGGCTCATGACTCTTACGACAGAGTCGCGCGCTTCTTGCATCATTTGATAATCATCAGAATTAACAGGAATGTTGGTATGCACATTACCATCACCGGCGTGCATATGAAGTGCTATAAATACCCTACTCTTTAAGGTATTTTTATGTATTTGATCTAGTTTTAGTAAAAAACCTTGGTACTCTCTTCCGTTAAAAATTTCATGGAGAGGGTCTTTGAGTTCTCTTTTCCAAGAAATTCTTAGCTCATAAGACTGAAGCGCTCTAAATATACTTTCATATTTCCCTTCAATATCATTATTGCTTTCAAGCAGCGTCGAGGGTGGGCTATCAAGATTGTCCAGCATCTGGCCCCATTTTTCTCTTAACCCATGAATCAAATCAATACTCATTTTTTGCTTCACTTGGGTTAATTCTGGATCAGAGTTTAATCCTTCTTCTTCATAAATAAATTTATCATGCTCAATGAAAGTTTCTAATTCATCTAAAAGTTTTAATTTATTTTTAATTGAAAGCTCGATATTAATTCTTTCAATACCATCAGAGTATTCTCCAAGCTTAGGAAGAGGAATCACAACATCTTCATTGATCTTAAATGCATTTGTGTGTTTTGCAATTGCAGCTGTTCTTGCACGATCGAGCCAAAAACGTTTTCTAGCGTCTGCTGAAACTGCTATAAAACCCTCACCATTTCTTGAATTAGCTATTTGTACAATTTGAGAGGCTGACAACCCTACAGCATCTTCATCATCACTTGCAATGTCTGCGATTAAAACCATGCGAGGACGTTCTTGCCTTGCAGCTTTGGTGCTATACCCAACAGCTTTAATATAGCGCTCGTCCATATGCTCTAATCCCGCCAAGAGCGTACTATCTGATTGATCTAAATAATCCTTAATTTCTACAATTGCGGGTACAGAATGGGAGACATTGCCAAAAAATTCTAAACAAACTGTTCTAACGTACTTAGGCATCTTATGCAGAATGAAAGTGCCAGATGTGATGAGTCCATCACAACCTTCTTTTTGAACGCCAGGAAGCCCACTCAAAAATTTATCGGTTACATCTTTCCCTAATCCAATTTTTCTAAAACTACTTCCAGGTATTTCTAAAACTTCTGGCTCTGCAATTAATTCTTTGCCGTCAGGCTTATATCGACTAATTTTAAAACGCACCAAATCTACATAGTGAATTTTGCCAAGATTATGATCTAATCTCTCGATCTCAACCCAGTTGCCATCAGGGTCAACCATTTTCCAAGAAGCTAGGTTATCTAGAGCTGTACCCCAAAGTACTGCTTTCTTACCACCAGCATTCACTGCAATATTTCCACCAATGCAAGACGCATCTGCTGATGTCGGATCGCAAGCAAATTCAAGCCCACTATTCGTTGCCATTTCCATAGCGCGTCTTGTAACAACCCCTGCTCCGCATCTCACAACAGGCACACGCTCACTGACGCCAGGCAAATTTTGATATTCGACATTGCTTATATCATCAAGTTTTTCGGTATTAATGACTGCTGAGAATGGGGTGAGCGGAATAGCACCGCCGGTGTAACCTGTACCTCCCCCTCGAGGAATAATGGTTAACTCAAGGTCAATACAAGCTTTAACAATTTGCGCTATCTCTTCTTCGTGATCTGGGTTAATTACGACAAATGGGTATTCAACTCTCCAATCTGTTGCATCAGTCACATGAGATACTCTTGCTAATCCATCAAATTGAATATTATCTTTTTTGGTAATTTTTTTTAATTTAGAAAAAATTTTTCTTCTAAATTTTTTGACCAACTTGAAATCGTTTTCGAAAGTCTTAACTGCTTTATGCGCTGCTTCAGAAAGCTCCATGACTTTGTCATTGCCTGAACTTCGCTCACCAATCGAATGGATACGATGATACATAGCATCCACTAATGCTTTAAGTCGCTTCGGATTTTCTAAAAGATCATCTTGAAGATAAGGATTTCTATTAACTACCCACAAATCTCCCAGTACCTCGAAAAGCATCCGAGCAGATCGGCCTGTCTTTCTTTCGTCTCTCAATTCATTCAGGATGTTCCATATATTTTCCCCCAAGAATCGAATGACGATTTCTCGGTCTGAGAACGAAGTATAGTTATAGGGTATTTCACGCAATCGATTGACTGGAAATGGTTGAGTTTTAAAAATAGATTTGAGTATTGGGGCGTTCATTTAAATAAATTTAATTTAAGCATGAGCATATCATGGAGCAGAATTGCTAACAACGTTATAACCCATAGGGTTATTGAACTTTAGGCAGAAAATTCAGTTAAAATATGAGCTCAATTTACTCGGTTTAAAGGGCCTGTTTCTTTCCATTTTATGAACCTAATACCTTTAATAAAGTTCAGATTAATTTCTCAAATACACTCAAAATGCTCTGGATAAAAACTCTTCATATTATATTTATGGTGACTTGGTTTGCTGGCCTTTTTTATTTGCCGAGACTCTTTGTTTACCACGCCATGAGTAAAGATAAAATTAGCCATGAAAGATTCAAAGTCATGGAAAGAAAGCTTTTTTTCGGGATCATGACACCCGGCGCTTTTTTAACGATACTTTTCGGAGTGTGGCTTTGGGGTCTTTATGGCGTAACTGAACAATGGCTTCAAATTAAAATAGGTCTCGTAATCTTATTGTTGGCTTATCACTATCTATGCTTTAAACATCTTATTGATTTTAAAAACAATAAAAATAAGCATAGCCATATCTATTTTCGATGGTTTAATGAAGTGCCTGTAATAGCTCTTGTTGCCATCATTTACTTAGTCGAATTTAAACCAGCATGAGTATACTCATCTGCGGCTCCATGGCTTTCGATACCATTATGGTATTCAAGGACCAATTTAAAAACCATATCCTACCTGAAAGCATTCATAAATTAAGTGTGGCTTTTTATGTGCCAGAACTTAGAAAAGAATTTGGCGGTACTGCAGGAAATATTGCATACAATCTTAAGCTTCTCGATGAAAATCCAGTCATTATGGCAACAGTAGGTAGCGACTTTTCGGTTTATTTTGACTGGCTTAATCAAAATGGAATTGATGCTTCATATATCAAGGAAATTAAGAGTCTTTATACAGCGCAAGCATATATTACGACTGATCTAAGTGACAATCAAATTACAGCTTTTCATCCAGGCGCCATGGTGGAATCTCACCAGAATAAAATTAAAGAATTGAAAGATGTATGCTTGGCGATCATTGCGCCAGATGGGAAAGATGGCATGATAAATCACGCCAAAGAATGTAAGGCGCTTAATATTCCCTTTATGTTTGACCCTGGGCAGGGGCTGCCAATGTTTGATCGCGAAGAGCTTTTAGAGTTTATTGATGACGCTTCATATATTGCAGTGAATGACTACGAAGCAACTCTCTTGTCTGAAAAAACCTCTCTTTCTATAGAAGAAATTTCTAGAAAAGTAGAGGCATTAATTGTGACTATGGGTGCAGAAGGCTCAGTCATTTATGCTGGCCATAAAATATATAAGATTGAACCCATTAAGGTTGAATCAACTATTGATCCTACAGGATGTGGCGACGCTTATCGTGCAGGCCTTCTCTATGGCATTTCTAAGAAATGGGATTGGCAATCTGCTGGTCGGTTAGCTTCTGTGATGGGCGCAATTAAAATTCAAAATCAAGGTGGCCAAAATCATCGCCCATCCCGTGACGATATTGAAAAACTTTATACAAAAAAATTAATCGAAGAAAATAATTAATTAGATATCTTTTGAGTTAGCTTTTACAGAAAATACTGTCTTATCATCAAGCCTGATGGCTGTTAAAGCTCTTCCCCAAACACAGCCAGTATCAATGGAATAAATATCTCCTCGTGTAACAAGGCCTAAAGCTGACCAATGACCAAAAATAATAATATTATCTTTGGTTTTTCTTTTAGGAAAATCAAACCAAGCTTTTAACTTTTTAGGCATATTCTTAAGTTCACCTTTATAGGTAAAATCAATAGCTCCATCTGAAGACAAAGCCCTCAACCTCGTAGTCGCATTAATAATAATTCTGGCTTTATCATTCTTACTTAAGGTACTAGACCATTTATCCGGCTTATTGCCATATATGGAAGATAAAAATTCTACATATTTTTTACTGCGGAGTTGCACGCTTACTTCTTTTGAGAATTTTAGAGCGTCCTTAACGGTCCACTGAGGCATTAAACCCGCATGAACCATTAAGTGTTTTTTTTCGTAATGAACTAAGGGGAGAGATCGCAACCATTTAAAAAGTAGATCTGAGTCTTTTGCTTTAAGAAGACGAGATAAAGTATCTTCGTCATCTGGCTCAATAACCTTATATTTGATAGCTAATGCGTGAAGATCGTGATTGCCTAAAACAGCGGTCACTGACGATTTATTTTTATAGCACCATCTCAATATTTCCAGCGATCCATTGCCACGATTAATCAAATCGCCCGCGAGCCAAAGTTGATCTCTGCCGCGTTTAAATTTAATTATTTTTAGAAGGTCTAGAAAAGAATAGTAGCAACCTTGGATATCGCCAATTGCGTAAATTGCCATGAATATTTATTTTTTAAAGTTAGCACCTGATGAGTTCGTCATATATAAGACTGCACTTGCAACTTCATTATCAGACAAAGATGCATTGCCCCCTTTTGCTGGCATAGAGCGAATTCCTTTAATGGCATGCTGAACGAGTGTTTCATAACCTTGAGCTATTCTTGGAGCCCAAGTTTGTACATCACCAAGTTTTGGAGAATTTAATATACCAGCTTGATGGCACGTCAAACAAACAGCTTTGTAGACTTCCTCTCCTGATTTACCCCCTGAAGCTGCTCCTTGTGCAACTGCCTGAGCTAATTCTACCTTTGCAACGGGCTGAATATTTTCTTTAATTTTACTTTCCACCATAACATTAGAGCTAGTGGCACTCTTAAAATCATAGGTTATGAATAAAATGAATAAAATTCCCCCTACGACTGCTCCGACAATAATTGCCATTAACTCAAATAAAACATTTTTTTCTTTTTCTAAACTCATTTAACTATCCTTTTGTAATCTTAATAAAGAGTAAATTTAAAATAATGATCAATTAACATCGCAGAAAAAATTAGGCTTAAATAAATAATAGAATATCTAAATGTTTTCATGGACAACTTATCTGAGTAATTTTTAAAAAGCATAATTACATAATACAAGAAAACAGCATTAAGAATAGTGGCACAAATTAAATAAATAAGCCCACTCATGCCAAGACTAAATGGCGCCATAGTCACAATAATCAAAATGATTGTATATAGAACAATTTGCAACAATGTAAAAGATTCGCCGTGTGTGACAGGCAGCATTGGTATACCTACTTTTGCATAATCATTTCTCCGATAAAGTGCTAATGCCCAAAAATGAGGTGGCGTCCAACAGAAAATAATTAAAAATAGTATTAGTGCTTCCGGTCCAACAGTATTATTAACCGCTGCCCACCCAAGAATAGGCGGCATAGCACCAGAAGCGCCACCAATAACAATATTCATTGGCGTAGCAGGCTTGAGGAAAATTGTATAAATGACGGAGTAAGAGAAAAAAGTTGCAAGAGTAAGCCACATTGTCAAGGAGTTCACGTAATAATAAAGAATGGCTAATCCAACACCCCCCAGAATACTTGCATAAACTGTAGTACGTTCGGATGACAATTGTCCTGTTCCAATAGGCCTTCCTTTTGTTCTTGCCATCACTGCATCTATTTTTTGTTCAATTAAGCAATTAAAAGCTGCTGCTGCACACGATACAAAACCAATGCCAAGAATAGAACTTAGTAATACATTAAATGGCACCATACCGGGGGTAGATAAAAACATTCCAATTACAGCAGTAAAAACAATAAGAGAATTAACTCGTAACTTACAAAGAACTAAAAAATTCTTTAAATCAATCCGAAGATTCAAAGTATTTTTTTTAAGGAGCCAAAGCATATTGTTTTTTAATTTTTGCATTTATTATTGTTATTATGACGACCAGTAAAGCTGCTGTTAGATTATGACTAACAGCTAAAACCATTGGGAGATGAAGAATCAAGTTAGCAACTCCTATAATAAATTGGGCTGCTAATATAGCTAATAACAACATCGCCTCAGATCTCAATTGTTTATATTTCATTAATGCATATGATAAATAGCCAAAATAAACAACTAAAGTTATAGCACCTATTCTGTGAACCCACTGAATTGCTTGTAAAGCGTTAAGACTGATTGGAGTCCCTTCAGAAGTTTGACCTAAATCTCTAAAAATATTAAACGCATTCTTAAAGTCCATATCAGGGATCCATTGTCCATGGCAGGTTGGAAAGTCTGTGCAAGCGAGACCAGCATAATTAGTGCTAGTCCAGCCACCTAAAAAAATTTGCATAAAAATCAAAATAAAGCCAAACCTTGCCATATAAAAAATTATGCTTTGCTTTAGAATTAATTTTGAATTTTCGTTGTAATGTTCGTTACTTATATATGTAAGTAAAGCTAAAGTTGTCATACCGCCTATTAAATGCGCACTTACAATAATGGGCTTGAGTAAAAGTGTAACTGTAAGCATTCCTAACATAGCTTGAAAAAATACAATGCCCAGAAGGCTGAAGGGAACAAGGATACTCACTTTTAGAGATTTTTTATTTTTATAAGCTAAATAACCAATTGTTAAAATTAAAAGCCCCAATAGGCCTGCCACATATCTATGAACCATCTCTTTCCAAGCCTTGTCATTTTCTATAACTTGGCCTGGAAAAGTATGCTGGGCTTTTTCAATAGCCATTTGGCTTTCTGGAACAGTTAGTGTTCCAAAACATCCTGGCCAGTCTGGGCAACCTAAACCAGCATCCGCTAACCTTACATAGGCTCCTAAAACAATTAAACAAAATGTCATAACTGTTGTAAAAAAGGTAATTTTTTTAAAAAGATTCATAATTAAATTTCTATATAATTTTATTAATATGGATTAGACTAAAGGGAAATAATTCCTCTAACTTGCAAGAATTATAACATTCACCCAATTATGGCAAAAAAATCTATCTGGCTGTTGCTCGTTTTATTAACTCTTCTAGTCTTATTTTTTTTGTTATCAACTACAAATAAAAAAGTTCCTGAAATTGCAGTTACTTCAATCACTGGTGAGGCTATCAAGCTTTATCAAGTTAAAAATAATTTCACAATCATCAACTTTTGGGCAACCGATTGTCCAGGCTGCATCAAAGAAATGCCGGGTCTAGTTGCTACTTACAATCAATTCAAAGGGCAAGGTTTAGAAATTATCGCTATATCTATGAGTTATGACCCGCCAAATCAGGTCTTAAACTTTACGCAAAAAAATAAAATACCTTTCCCTGTTGTGTTAGACGTTAATGGTCAAATTGCACGATCATTTGAAAACATTCGCCTTACGCCAACTTCAATACTTGTTGATAAAAATGGGAAAATCATTGATAAAGTCATAGGTGAGTTAGATTTTAATAAATTAAATGCTCTTTTGAAAAAACATCTTAATTCCTAATTATTTTGAAATTCTTATTAATCGCTCTAGATCTTTAATCATTCCAGATGGATTTGTTCCTTTTTTATATTGCATCATCAAATTACCGTAGGGATCTATGAGGTAAATAGACTCGCTCTCAAAGTATGGGTAAGATTTAAACTGATTGTTAAGTCTGTCTTTTAAATCACTATCATTTTTCAATAAAAGCTGGCCTTGGCTCAATTTAATCTGTTCGGGTGAAATTAAATTTTTATCTTTGACTACAGCTAGCCTTTGAATTTTATTACCATCTTTACCTAACGCAAGCCAAATTTGTCTTAATGAATATAATTGGAATTCACACGCCTTGTCACATTTATTTCCAACAAAAGAAACCAATGTCCATTTGCCAATTAATTGGTGAGTTTGACTGCTTATCGGCTCATATAATTCTAAATCTCCAATCTGAATAATTGGGCTAATTAAGAGTCCATGCTCAACCCCCTTTGAATGTGGCTTAAAATTTGTAAAAAAAACTTGGTACCACGAATAAATTACAGGCACAACAAATAACAATGCAATACCAATTAGCTTTAATCTTGACTTAAGAATATTGCTTAACTTCATTTCTTTTTTACACCTAATCTTATAAAAATAATTAAAAGAGTAAATGCCATCGCAAACCACTGAAATGCATAACCATAATTTTTATCACTGTCAGGGACTGGCATACTCGAATCTAAAACATAGGTCTTATCAAAAATCGGTTTTTTTAGTTTAACTACATAACTCATTAAATCTTTACTTATTAAAGAGCTTAAAACTTGATATTCCATTTTCTGAAGCCTAAAAGACGATTCATCTAATTTTTCAGTTATAACTTTTCCTAGTGAAATACCAGGAGAAGGCATTTTACTAATTTCACCCTCAATTGTTTGTATCTCTTTGATAGGGGGTATATTAGGAACATCATTTCTAGATTTGGATAGAGGATACCAACCCCTATTGATTAAAATAATTTTATTAGAATCTAAAATCTTAAAAGGGGTGTAAATTAAAAAACCTGCTTTTTCTTGAACAATTTGATTATCTAGAATAATATTCTTATCATTTAAAAACTCGCCGCTCATAGAAACTTTATGCCAAATAATATCCTTTATTGGCATTTGGACAGTTTCTTTATTTAATTGTATTGGCGGCTGATTTTGTCTTTCGACAAATGCCATATTAATTATCTTTTTTTGGTCGGCACGATCGAGCTGCCAAAACCCTAATTTAATAAAAAAAATAAAAAATATAATAAATACCAGGCTAGGTATTAACTTATAATTAAAGTTGATGTTATAGATTGAAAATTTCAAAATTATATTGAAGGCAAGGCTTTTTTTATGAGTAGTGAATTATTATTTAAGATTCTTGTAATAGCAATTCTATTAATTATCCTGCTGTCTCTTTCGGGTGGGCTTTTTTTTCTTATCAAAGATAAAAAAAGGAACTCTAATAGAATGGTAACTTCACTTTCCTTTAGAGTTGGTCTTTCTCTTCTTTTATTCTTCTTGCTTTTTTACGGATTTTATTCTGGACTGATTCAGCCTCATGGCATTTAAAATAAGAAAGCGCTATCAATATTGGACTTTTTAAATCTGCTAGCTTAAAGCCAATATACGAATACAAATAATCCCAGCCAAACTACATCTACAAAATGCCAATACCATGCGACAGCTTCAAAAGCAAAATGCTCATTTTTTGTAAAATGTCCCTTAAGTGATCTCAATAAAATCACCGCTAGCATTACAGCCCCCATCGTTACATGAAAACCATGGAAGCCTGTAAGCAAATAGAATGTGGACCCAAATATCCCAGAATTAAGCTTTAAACTTAATTCGGTGTAAGCATGGTGGTACTCGGTTGCTTGAAAGTACACAAATAATCCACCTAATGCAACCGTAACAGCAAGCCAAGCATTTAGATAATTTCTTTGTGCTTTTTTTAAAGCCCAATGAGCAAGCGTTACTGTCACCCCACTTAATAAAAGTATTAAAGTATTAACTGCAGGTAAGCCAAATGCCGGGACAATATCTTTATAAACAGTAAAATTGGTTGAGTCTGGCATAACTGACATAGGCCATGAAGCTTTAAATGCTGGCCATAAAAACTGGTGAGTCACAGCTCCACTTCCTTCACCACCAAGCCAAGGTACAGATAAAACGCGAGCGTAAAAAAGAGCGCCAAAAAAAGCTGCAAAAAACATAACTTCTGATAGGATAAACCACCCCATACCCATTCTGAAACTAATATCTACTTGTTTGTTATATTTTCCTGCAAGACTTTCAGCTATTACATTTGAAAACCATCCTGCAAACATATAGATTACTGCTGCTATACCAACAATAAATACATACTTCGCATTGGGTGATTGATTTAATAACATTGCTGAACCTGCAAATAACGTAAACAGAGCAAGACTGCCAACTATAGGCCACTTACTTGATTCAGGAACAAAATAAATATCTTTACTGGCCATATATTTCCTTAAATATTAATTAAAACATTGCTTAAGTTGCTGTTTTACTATCTTTCAAAGCTCTAAAAAAAGTATATGAAAGAGTAAGTGCTTCCACATCTTTAGGGATATCCTTATCTAACTCAAATCGAACAATAAGTTTTTTTCTCTCACCAGGTTTTAATACTTGATTCCTAAAACAAAAACATTCGGACTTTTTTAAATAAAGTGATGCAATTCCAGGAGAAACACTGGGTATTGCTTGCCCAACAATCTCTTCATTAATCATATTTTCAACTGTATAGGTGACTGTATAAAATTTACCTGGATTTACCTTTAAAAACTTTTGATCAGCCTTTAATTTCCAAGCTAAATTACCATTTATGTTAGAGTCAAAGTTAATAGTGACAAACCGTTGATCGTCTATAACTAATTTTGAGGCTTCTGAGCTGTAAATACGCCCTGTCTTTCCATTTAATCCAGTGACTTCGCAAAAAACATCATATAGCGGTACAAGAGCGTAACCAAAACCAAACATTACGATTGTAAGTGATGTTAAAAGAACTGTTGTTCTTTTAATGCTACGAACTTTAATCATTTCATGAAACTTAGAATAAACCCTGCGTAAAGAGAAAAAGCAATAAGTCCGAGAATTAAAGCAAATCGAGTATTTCTTTTTTTAACCATTTCATTATTATTTCGAAATACTTTTTTTACCATCAATAGTCCATTAAAGTCTTTGTTACTTTTGGAGGCGTAGTGAATGAATGGTATGGCGGAGGTGAGCTTAAAGTCCACTCCAAACCACGTCCACCTTCCCAAACTTGACTCGTAGCTTTTTTACCGCCTAAGACACATTTGATAACTATATACACGAATAACAATTGTGAAATACCATACCCAAAGCCGCCAAGACTCGAAATCATATTAAAATCTGTAAACTGAACGCTGTAATCTGGAATTCTTCTTGGCATACCCGCTAAACCAAGAAAATGTTGTGGGAAAAAAAGTATATTCGCAAAAATAGTCGACAACCAGAAGTGTATCTTAGCTAATTTCTCGTCATACATATTGCCAGTCCATTTAGGAATCCAATAATAAACAGAGGCCATAAGAGCAAATACTGCGCCTGTTAATAAAACATAATGAAAATGGGCTACAACAAAGTAAGTGTTGTGATATTGAAAGTCAACCGGCGTAATGCCTAACATAAGCCCTGAAAAACCTCCTATAGTGAATAAGATAACAAAGGCTATTGAAAATAACATAGGAGCTTCAAAGGTCATAGCCCCCTTCCACATAGTTGCGACCCAATTAAAAACTTTCACGCCTGTAGGAACAGCAATTAACATTGTCATATACATAAAAAATAATTCGCCAGTGATAGGAAGTCCGACCGTAAACATGTGATGGCCCCATACAAAGAAAGACAGAATCGCAATAGATGCAGTCGCATAGACCATAGACGCATAACCAAATAAAGGTTTACGAGCAAATGTTGGAATAATTTGCGAAATAATCCCAAATGCAGGCAAGGCTAGGATGTAAACCTCTGGATGTCCGAAGAACCAGAAAATGTGCTGGAACAATACTGGGTCGCCACCACCGGCCGCATTAAAGAAGCTTGTACCAAAATATTTGTCTGTTAAAAGCATAGTCACAGCGCCTGCTAAAACTGGCATAGAGGCAATTAGTAAAAAGGCTGTGATAACCCAAGTCCAGACAAACAAAGGCAATCTCATCAGCGTCATACCTGGCGCTCTCATATTAAACACTGTTGCAATGATATTGATTGAGCCCATGATAGATGAGATGCCTAGAAAATGAACTGCAAATATTAAATATGGAAAAGCTTTTCCTGTTTGAAGAACAAGAGGTGGGTACATAGTCCAGCCGCTTGCAGGGCCTCCGCCTTCCATAAATAATGTGCCTAAAAGAAGCGCAAAAGCAAAAGGCATAATCCAAAAACTCATGTTATTCATTCGAGGAAGTGCCATATCCGGAGCGCCAATCATAATAGGTATCATCCAATTAGCAAGACCCACTCCGGCGGGCATCACAGCTCCAAAAATCATTACTAACGCATGCACAGTAACCATTGAATTATAAAATTGTGGATCTACAAACTGAAGTCCTGGTTGAAATAACTCTGCACGAATAATCATCGCCATTGACCCGCCAACAAAGAACATAATCAATGAAAATACTAGGTACATCGTACCTATGTCTTTATGGTTTGTTGAAAACAACCAACGTTTAATACCTGTGGGCTTATGATCGTGATGATCGTGATCTGCGTGCGCTATTGTGCTCATTCTAAAATCTTCCTAAATTAAAAAATTAAATTTTAAGTTATTTCTTTCTTGCTGCTAAGACGTCCTTAGGCTGAATAACATGCCCAGTTTTGTTTCCCCAGTTATTTCTTACAAATGTCACTACCGCAGCGATGTCTGAATCCGACAATTGTTCGCCAAAGGCAGGCATATTACCCTTGCCATAAATAACTTGGTGAATGTGAGCTGGAATGTTCTCTTTTAGGTTAGCTAGAGGGCTTCCGTCGATTGCTGGGAAAACACCCTTAATACCCTGACCATTTGCTTGATGACAAGCCAGGCAATTTGCTTTGTAGACACCTTCCCCTTTTGCTTTTAATTCAGCCAATGTAAAATCTTTGTTACTATCTGAATTTTTAGAATTCAATGCAACCTTGGTTTGCTCAATCCAGGCTTGATATTCTTTTTCTGGAACAGCTTTTACCACAATAGGCATGTATCCGTGTCCCTTGCCACAAATTTGAGCACACTGCCCGCGATAAACACCTACTTTATTAATCATTGTCCAATTGTCATTAATAAAACCTGGAATAGCATCTCTTTGCCAGCCCAAATCAGGTACCCACCACGCATGAATCACATCATTCGCTGTTGTCAAAATTCTAATTTTTTTACCAACAGGAAGCACAAGGGCTGTGTCAGTATTGCGGAGGTAGTTATCAGCAGTGTTAGGATCAATACCTGAATTCATCTGACTAGCATCTACACTATCAGAAGCCATGTTGCTGTAAATAGTTACGTCCTCATTAATGTAGTCGTATTTCCATTTCCATTGATACCCTGTTGCTTTAATAGTGATTTCAGATTTTGACGTGTCGTCCATCTTTGCAAGAAGCTTAGTTGCTGGTATTGCCAGTGCAACAATAATAGCAAAAGGAATAATAGTCCAAATCACTTCAACAGTTGTGCTGTGAGAAAATTTTGCTGGTTTAGCACCTTTTGACTTGCGATGATGGAAAATAGACCAAAACATCACACTAAAAACTGCAATACCAATGGCAGTGACTACATAAAGAGAAGTCATATGCATATCATAAACTTCGTTACTTATAGGGGTCGCTCCTGGCGTCATATTTAAACCCCAAGCAGCATGAAGTATTTCGGGACTTAATAAAAATAGTGCCGACAAGATAACAGTGAAATTTGGTAAAAATCTAACCATAATTTTGTTCAAATGCATTTAATATCCCTTACCGTGAAAGTCAAATATCCTAAATTTACCGAACAACATGTTAACAGCAGGATTTTTTAAAATCAATACGAAAAGTTGTAATCATGAGATTTTTTTAAATAACTCTAAGCGCTCACTTTCGCATAGAAAATCACCGACACGAGTATTTTTCCCCTGGTCGCTTATTACAATATAGCTAGGCCGATTGAAGTATGTTGTCACAAGTCTAAATTTACTCCAGTCTCGATTAAATTCCTCTTTAATTATTTTTTTTCCTTGGATAGTTTTAATTTCAATTAAGCGGGAACTAATTCTTATAATTTGATAAAAGGTACTTTTAAGACAAGTGAAATACAAAGCATATCCAAGCAAAAGAACTTCAATGCCGTAGAAAGGGATCGCTAAGTACAATCCAACATTATAAAGTATTGAAGAAATTATGAGGATAAACATAAAGAAAAATAAGTATATTTTTTTTATCACTCTCCATGGCATAGATGGATTTGGGCGAAGAATAAATTCATCTAAAGTGCCTTTTTTTAACTTTTTGCTTTGAATCATAATTGGCTTGACGTTAACAAAAGAAAAAAATTCAAATAATTTTATAATTTATGGTGCCGGGAGCGAGAATCGAACTCGCACGCTATTACTAACGCGGGATTTTGAGTCCCGTGCGTCTACCAATTCCGCCATCCCGGCCTATAGAAGCTTCTAAGATTTACATTATAGATAATATCGGCATATATCTGATAACTATATTAAAATTGAAGAAATTTAAACTTCAACATAAAGACAAATACCGTGCTCAATATCATTAAATCTATCCTACTTGCTTTTTTCGGTATATCAAATAATAGAAAACTTTCTCAGGATGATGCTTTTGTTGAAAAACATGGGATAAAGTACTTTCTCATTATAGGTTTTTTAGTGGCTATTCTTTTGCTGTTAACGCTTGCAATTTTAGTAAATTTTATTTTAAATCTTATTAAATAATTTCAATATTCAGATCATTTAAAAACTCCTCTTAAAATGTTAATCGCATAAATATTCTATGCTAATTGAAGAATTTGATTTTGATCTACCCCAACATCTTATTGCCCAAGCCCCTCTTCAAAAGAGGGATTCAAGTCGACTTCTTGTTTTAAATAAAAATACAAAGTTATTCAGCGATAAAAAATTTGTAGACTTTGTTGATTTATTAAATACGAATGATCTTTTAATTTTCAACGATACACGTGTGATTAAAGCCAGGTTATTTGGGAAAAAAATCACAGGCGGAAAAGTTGAAATCATGATTGAGCGTATCTTGGATAACCATCATGCACTAGCTCACTTAAAAACATCAAAAAAAATATTTGATGGCACTATCTTTGAGATCAATGAAGACGTATCAGTTAAGGTTGTAAGAAAAGAAAAAGATCTTTTTTATATTGAATTTAATTCAAATTTATCCAGTTACGACATACTCGAAAAATATGGGCACATCCCCCTACCCCCTTACATTGAAAGAAGTGCGGATAAATCCGATGAAAAAAGATACCAAACGATCTATGCGAAAGAGTCCGGTGCCGTTGCAGCGCCTACAGCTGGACTCCATTTTACGGATGAAATCTTTAAGGCCTTAAATGATAAAAAAATTAAATATACTTTTCTAACGCTGCATGTTGGCGCTGGTACTTTTCAACCTGTCAGAGAAAATGATCTCGATCACCATCAAATGCATAGCGAATCTTTTAATGTGCCTGATAAAACTATTCAAATGATTGATGACGCCAAGTCGAAGAATGGCAGGATTATTGCAATCGGCACCACCGTTTTAAGAGCGCTTGAAAGTAAATTTTCTGAGGAAACGATTCAGTCTGGATTTAAAGAAACTTCTATCTTTATTAAACCGGGCTATACATTTAAAATTGTGGATGCATTACTCACCAACTTCCATTTACCTAAAAGCACCCTATTTATTTTAGTCTCGGCTTTTAGTGGAAGTGATACCATGAAGAAACTATATCAGCACGCTATTAAAAATGAATATCGCTTCTTTAGCTATGGCGACGCTACATTTATTGAGCGGTCTTAAATTAATAACCAACTTTATAAAGATAGATCTATGAAAATTATTATTTCACTATGTTTTTTAATATTTAATTATGTAATTTATGCGGACGTCCTTCCCGAAGCAAAATCAGAAGTTAAGATTACACTTGCCAAGAAACCCACCACACGACCTATGACGGTGGCTTTTATTCCAGGGCAAAAAAAATATTACATCGCCGATGGTGGCCTAGCTCCCTTAGGCTCTGAAACCGAAGCGCCTATCTCTAAATCGCTTATTCATACTTATGATCAGTCTGGAAAGTACTTGGCTTCAACACAAGCAGGGTTTGATAATCGCTCCATTTTTTATAATGAAGCAACCTTCCAGCTTACAACCATCACTTATAATATTTCGAGCGAAGCTGGCTTCGCACCTAACACAGGTATATTTTCTCTAGACCTTGATCCACAAGGTAATTTAAAAGGTACATCTAAAGAAGTGTCTAGCTTTAATCCAGCGTTTGGCGATTCGGCTACGATGCCTTCTTTTGACTCCAAAAAGAATCATTACTTTGCTAAACAAAAAAGGAGTGACAGGGTAATCGTTATTGATGCAAATGATGGGAATAAGGTAGGGGAAATTAATCTAGATCTTAAATCAGCAGGTGTCGCATTTGATGACTTAAGCGATAACTTTATTGCGGCAACGAGCATTGATGGAGAAGAGCTAGCTATTCTAGACGTGGACCATAAGGCGATATTAATTTTTAATGCTAAGGGCAAATATGTTGGTAAATCTACTTTGCCAACAGATATAAAGTTGAGAGCTCACAATCATTACAATGGTCTTGGTTACACAAACAATCTATTTTTTATATATAACGAATCTGAAGGTGAATTCGGAACCTATTATGGATTTAAAGTTTCTAGCAACTCCAAATAAAAAAACGCACCCCAAGGGGTGCGTTTTTACTTCATTTAAAACAATTATTTAATTGCAGCCGCAAGTCTTCCTGCTAAATTACCTGCAACTACGCCCAAGATACTAGAGACTAAAACAATAGCTACTGGATTAGATAAATCCATTGCACCAATACTAGCTGCGCTTGGTGATAGTGTGAAAGCTGACGCAAAACCTAAAACATTTGCGCCAACATTAGCAACTTGAGACACCTTATCAGCAACTAATACAAGAATGAGTGCAGCTACACCAACGCCTACTGCAATGTTTGAGCCTATAAGCGGCAACTCAACACCCGCTAAATAAACTGCAACTGATGCAATAATTGCGCCGAACGTCATTCCGATAACTGTTTTTTGCATTGCGTCTGATTTGCCAACTAGGCCAGAAGCAGCCCAAGCTATAAAACCAATCGCGATACTTGCAAAGCTGAGATACCCACTTCCGAGGAAAGTCCAAAGACCTGCTATTACACCAACACTGATTGCTAACGCTAATGATTTCGACATAACATCTCCTAAGTTAGTTGACTTTATATTTACATCAAAGAGCTATAGTACTTGAGCACTTAGTTCTCAATTGGGCCTAGTCTTCCAGGTCATCGATTACTAACTACTTGCCGAATATTAAACCTTTTTTTTAATAAATACACCCCTTAATTGTAATTATTTTGTAATAAATACTTGACAAAAATATCTCAATTAAATCATATGCTTATAGATAAATTGGTTACATTTTTAGGAGGCTATCAAAGATTTAATTTCTTTAACTATCTGATATTCATCAACTAACTTAGATTCTTGATCCAATCGACCTTGAAACTCGACTTTACCTTCTTTTAAATTACGGTCACCAATAACGACTCTATAAGGAATGCCTATCAATTCCATCTCGGCAAACATAATGCCTGGACGTTCTCCTCGATCATCCAGCAAGACGTCCACTCCTATTGCCCGAAGGGCGTCATAAATTTTATGTGCCGAAGCTTTAACTTCATTGCTTTTGTCGTAACCTATAGGCGCAATAACTACCTCGAAAGGAGCAATATTAATGGGGAAAACAATACCCTTGTCATCGTGAGATTGCTCAATTGCAGCAGCTACAATGCGTGACACCCCGATACCATAGCAGCCCATCTCTAAAGTTTGGGTCTGGCCATTTTCATCTAAATATTCTGCCTTCATCGCTTTAGAGTACTTATTGCCCAACTGAAAAATGTGCCCCACTTCAATCCCCCTACATATTTGAAGCGTTCCTTGGTTGTCTGGACTCACGTCGCCTTCAACTACTTTTCTCAAATCCGCATAAAGTATTGGCTCTGAGACATCTCGCACAAAATTAACCCCCCTTAAATGAAGCTTAGGTTCGTTTGCTCCGCAGACAAAATCAGACAAAATACCAACGGACTTGTCTGCCATAATTTTTATAGAAGATTTAACTCCTACAGGCCCTATGAATCCAGGTGGGCATTTAAGGTGGTCTTTTACTTCCTCTTCTGTTGCAAAACGGAAATTCTCAAAACCCTTAACTTTAGTTAATTTAACCTCATTAAGCTCATGGTCGCCGCGGATAAGGACCAAGAAAAACTCATTCACCTCATTGGTTTGGTTGATAAGTGCTATTGTTTTGACTGTCTTTTGAATAGAGACTCCGATTAACTTTGCTACGTCATCACATGTTGTTTGTTTCGGCGTATCAAATTTAACCATCGACTCTTTTGCATCTGGTCTTTTATCATCTTGCAGAATAGCCTCTGCCAATTCAATATTAGCAGCGTAGTTAGACACCGAGCTATATGCGATCGCATCTTCTCCAGAATCAGCTAAGACATGAAACTCATGAGACCCGTCTCCTCCAATAGCTCCGGTATCGGCTTTCACTGCTCTAAACTGAAGGCCTATCTTATTAAAAATATTGGTATAAGCCTGATATATCGCGTCATAGGTTTCTTGCAATGAAGTTTTTGATGCATGGAAAGAATAGGCGTCTTTCATAAGAAACTCGCGTGCACGCATCACACCGAAACGAGGTCTAATCTCATCTCTAAATTTCATTTGAATCTGGTAGAAATTAATAGGTAACTGCTTGTAACTATTAATTTCTTTTCTGGCGATATCTGTGATGACTTCTTCATGTGTCGGTCCAAAACAAAAATTTCGATCATGGCGATCTTTAATCTTTAACATCTGTGGACCGAAAAGCTCCCATCGACCTGTCTCTTCCCATAATTCGGATGGTTGGATAGCTGGCATTAATAGCTCCACCGCTCCAACCTGGTTCATTTCAGTTCTCACAATAGCTTCAATTTTTCTTAATACTTTTAGACCAAGTGGCATCCAAGAATACAAGCCTGAGCCTAGGCGCTTAATAAAGCCTGCGCGAATCATAAGCTTATGACTAATAAGCTCAGCTTCTGAAGGCGCCTCTTTTAGGGTTGAAATATAAAATTTTGATGCGAGCATTTATGTTCTTTCTTATTTAAAAAGCTTTTATTAAATCTAAAATATTTTCCCAAACCAATTTCTTATCTTTTGGGTTTTGCAGTAAATGATTAATATCAACAGTATGCTTAATGTTCATAGTGACATTATTCATCAAAACATTTGTTTTGTATTCTTCAAACAAATCATTATTTAATCCAAAAGCTAATACATGCTTTGGGCGGGTCATTAAACAAAGCTCACTTAATTGATCTTTAGTGAGCGTTAATAAATGACTCTTCTGGAATGTGTCTATGCCTATCGTCGTTGAAATAAATTTTGCAATATTTAAAAACAAGTCTTGAGCAATCTCTTCCGTTCCCGATGCGAAATTTTGACTCAAAAGTAATAAGGACCCTTCTGTGTAATTAATTTTGAATACAAAAAATGCATCAGCCTCAATAGGCTTTAAATCTGTATTTAAAAGAAGTTCCTTATTGGGCTTGTTTTTTTCCTTCCACAAAGGAAATAATTCAAGCTCTTTTAAGATTCTTTTTTTATAATCAGCATCCATCAAATTACGAGCCCCATTAACACTGCATCTTCCCGCCCCTCCTTAGCACGATAATAGTCTTTTCTGATGCTCATTTCATTAAATCCATATTTGTCATATAAATGAATGGCAGCATGATTGGATATCCTCACTTCAAGATAGATTGTTTTCGAATGAGCTAACCTTGCCCGTTGAATCATTTCTTTCAGAAAATGTGACCCATGGCCTTTTTTTTGCATACTTTTTTTTATACTCATATTAAGCAGATGACATTCGTCTAATACAAACATCATGACTGAGAAGCCTATGATTTCTTCATTGAGCTTCATCATCAAACATGTGTGGCTTGATTTTATTGAATCTAAAAAATTACCTCGCGTCCAAGGGTAGGCATGAACTTCATTTTCAATCAATTCAATTGCACTTAAATCATGCTCCTTAAAGTTACTGAATTGCATTAAATGCTTTTCGCTCTTCTGTGGTAAAGGCAACTTTATTTCTTAAGTAAACAGGCTCGGCATTAATCAACTCGAATGCTTTATTTTTAATGAAAGATTTTGCAAGTTTTGAAATAGATGCGACCACCTCGTATGGGCCGTCTATAAGATCATCTATCTGTTGGCCAAAATGATCTTTCATTTCTTTTTCATATGTTTCGATTGCATTGCCAATCAAGGTCCAGCCTGATTCTATAATCTGAGGTAATTCATGGGGCTTATAAACCCCTTCGACGATGGGATTTGAAAATGTTTCACTATCTTTTATATAAACACCTAAATATATTTCACCCATTCTGGCATCAATACTACTAATCACTTTATTTTTGCCCGAGCTATCAGCAAGCGCCAAAAGATTATTAACACCAATGACTGGGATCGACGCACCATAACCTAATCCATACGCGATACCGCAGGCAATTCTTATACCTGTAAATGAGCCTGGCCCTCTGCCAAATGCTATAGCATCAAGATCTTTTGTCGTTAATTGATGTTCGCTTAATAATTTTTTTATTTCTGGTAAGACAATTTCTGAATGGCTCTGTCCAGCCTTGATATTGACAGAATAAAAATCTTCATCAATCTTCAAACCTAAAGACATATATTCAGTAGAGGTATCTAAGGATAAAATTTTCATAAATTAAATTTTTTCTAGAAACTGGATGACTTCTAAATCGTCTCGCGTTCGAGCGAAAGGGGGTAAACTCTGCCACATTCTTTTTCCATAAGCTTTATCAATAACCCTTGTGTCGCATATCACAAGAACGCCCTTATCAAACTCATCCCTTATTAATCGACCTGCGCCCTGTTTTAAAGTAATAACTGCGTTAGGCAGTTGATATTCCATAAAAGCATTCTTGCCACTTTGGTTGATTTTATCAATTCTCGCAGCAAGGACGGGATCCTCTGGCGAAAAAAATGGTAATTTATCTATTACCACCAATGATAAAGCGTCGCCCTTTACATCCACGCCCTCCCAAAAACTTAAGGAACCTATAAGAATAGCGTGACCGTGCTCTCTAAACTTATTTAAAAGATGATTTCTTGAGCCATCCCCTTGAAGGTAGATTGGATAATTTAATTGATCTGTTTCAATTTTGTCTTGAAGTAGTATAAATATTTCCCGCATCGATTTTAATGTCGTACATAAGATAAAAGCTCTACCCTTACTTGCTTTGATGAAAGGGTAAATTTGATTCACAACTGCAAAATTAAAGTTCTCGTGATTGGCCTCCGGCATTGCTTTGGGAACGAAGAGTAAAGCTTTTTCTGTGTAATTAAATGGGCTCTCTTTAGAGACTGAATCTGCATCCATTAAACCTAGTTGGTTTTTGAAATGATCAAAATTAGTTTTTACAGCAAGTGTTGCTGATGTAAAGATCCATGAAGTAGATTCATTATTAATATGTTTTGCAAACATATCAGCAATAGATAACGGCGTATTATTAAGTTGAACGGACTGCGAATAAACCTCAACCCATTTAATTGAGTTGTTATCTTTATCCTCGAGCCAACCATCAAAGCTTGAGGCTATTTCATTCGTCCTATCAAAATACTTTTCGATCTCCGTATCCCTATCTTTATGAAGCGCTAATAATTCAATCGTTTTTTTGAGTTTTTCACTCAGCTCTTGATAGCTAGATTTGAATCGATTAAAAGAAGAAATCTTTTGATAGGGATATCGATTAGACTCTCTTGGAAAGACTAGTCTAAAATCTTTATTTGCTTTTTCGAGATCATTTAAAATCGGTTCAAAATCTGAAATATCTTTCATATATTTTAAATAAAGCTGATAACCATCCTGAACAATCTCACTGATTTGGCCTGTTGAAATATTTTTTCCAAAAAAAATGGAAGCAATGTCAGGTATCTGGTGCGCTTCATCAAAAATGACTGTCGTAGCTTTTGGAAGAAGTTCGGATATACCTTCTTCTTTCATATTAAGGTCGGCAAAAAATAAATGGTGGTTCACAATCGTAACGTCTGCGGTTAATGCTTTTTTTCTCGCATTCATGACAAAGCACTCTTTATAAAAACTGCAATCCTGACCTAGGCAATTTTCCTTAGTAGAGGTCACTTGGGGCCATATAGAAGAGCTTTCTGGAATGGTATCTAATTCGGCTCGATCGCCATCTTCACTATGTTTTGCATGCTGATTAACGAGATGTAAATAGGTGACGTCTTCTTTGGTCATAAAAGCGCCCTCAATCATGGCGTTTTCTAATCGCAAATGGCATAGATAATTTGATCGGCCTTTGAGCATGGCTAAGGTCACAGGGACTTTTAATGCATCCCTAATCATAGGAATATCTTTAGTGAATAACTGATCCTGAAGATTTTTGGTAGCCGTAGAAATAATAATTTTTCCACCAGACAAAAACGCTGGCACAAGGTATGCAAAAGTTTTACCGATACCTGTTCCCGCCTCGACAATTAATTTTTTTTTATTTGTGATCGCTACATCAATCAATACTGAGATGTCGACCTGCTCCTGTCTCACATGATAATCTTTAATGCTTTGAGATAGCTCGCCTTTTTCACTAAAAAATTGTTTAATAAATAGTCCATTCATGATTTTATGATTATCTCATGCAGATGAAACTGTGATTTCACAAACGCTCTAGAAATGGTAAAATGTCTCAAATTAAATCATTTTTAAACTATGAATTTCAAAGCGCTGCTCATCCTTTTAATACTTTCATTTTCCAGCCCCTCTTGGGCGGAAGTTGATTCAATAAATTTAAGCAGTCAAGAAATAGTGGTGCCTTCAGAATTAACACCAACAACTGATAAGCAATGGGCTAACAAAATCCCTCTCATCATTGACAAAGCTTATGAACTCACGGGTATTAAATATAAGTTAGGTGGCTCAAAACCAGAAACGGGTTTTGATTGCAGTCAGTTTGTAAAATACGTCTTTGAACAAGCTTTAAATTTAAGCCTTCCGCCAAGCGCTAGATCGCTTAGTAAGATGGGTGAAACTATTAAATTTGAAGACTTACAACCAGGGGACCTTGTGTTTTTTAACACAAGAAAATCTAAGTTTTCTCATGTTGGTATTTATGTGGGAAATAATGAATTTATTCATGCACCACGTACAGGTAAAACTATTCGCGTCGAAAATCTTACAAAAAACTATTGGCTTAAAAGATTTAATGGCGCAACAAGAGTTGATCCGGCAGAAACACTCTAAAGATCGGTATGACCTAGGTTTTTTCCTGGGCTAATCTTATCCCTAATCAATTTTTTAACGTCCTTAATATCCAGGAATCCTCCAAAGTCTGATCTAGAATAGATTTTTTCTTTATCCAAGAAAATTTCAAAAATACCGCCTGACTTTGGGGTTAATGTGACTGATATAACTTCACCTTGAAAAGTCGTCAATATCTCCTGCATCATCCATAAGGCTCTCGGAAGCCAGGCACATTGCGTACAAAATTGAATCTCGATTTTATATGTTTTAGATTTAGTTCCCATGGTTTAAAGTTATTCTTAAAATATATTTATTAAAGCCTATTGATATAAGGTAAACAAAAAGACAGAATGCTCTATTATTAAATAATTACTGCTTAATAGCTTATTACGAAAGTCATTCATGCGCTCAAAATTCGAAAAATTTACCCTTATAGCCTGTGGCGCTATTATCGGTGTTCTGATCAGTTTAAATTTAACCGTCTTTGCGGATAAAGCTGAAAAAAATAATTTACCTATTGATGAGCTTAGAACTTTTGCCGAAGTCTTTGGCAAAATTAAATCTGACTACGTTGAGCCTGTAGAAGATAAGAAGCTTATTAACGAAGCACTCAACGGGATGCTAACAGGCCTTGATCCTCATTCTTCTTTCCTAAATACTGAAGATTTTAAGGACTTAAATCAAGCCACCCAAGGTGAGTTTGGTGGTCTTGGTATTGAGGTCGGCATGGAAGATGGTTTTGTAAAAGTGATTTCTCCGATCGAAGATAGTCCAGCTTATAAAGCTGGTCTGAAGAGCGGCGACCTAATTATGAAACTAGATGACACTTCTACAAAAGGCTTAACGCTTAATGACTCGGTTAAAAAAATGCGTGGTAAACCAGGTAGCAACATTGTTCTCACTGTATTAAGAAAAGGAGAAACTAAACCTTTAATTTTTACTTTAGTTCGTGCCATCATCAAGTCACAAAGCGTTAAAGGAAAGCTTGTTGAGCCAAATTACGCATACGTTCGCATCGCTCAATTTCAAGAACATACTAGTGAAGATTTAGCGAAATTCTTAAAAAACCTTCGTCAGCAAAATAAAGCGCCTCTTAAAGGGATTTTGCTTGACCTTAGAAATAATCCTGGTGGCTTATTAAATGCTGCTGTCGGTGTATCTGCAGCCTTTTTACCTAAAGGTGACTTAGTTGTTTATACCGAAGGTCGTGCACCAGATTCAAAAATGAACTTAACAGCTGTTCCAGGAGATTATCTTAAAGGTGGCGGTAAAGACGATTACCTCAAAGATTTTCCAGAAGATATTAGAACAACTCCCATGGCTGTTTTAGTGAATAACGGATCAGCATCTGCATCTGAAATTGTGGCGGGTGCGCTCCAAGATCACAAGAGGGCTTTGATCGTAGGCATGCAAAGTTTTGGTAAAGGCTCTGTACAAAGTATTCTGCCTATGAATAACGGTACGGCGATCAAGATGACGACAGCAAGATACTTTACACCCAAGGGCAGATCAATTCAGGCCAAAGGGATTGTGCCTGATATCATTGTCGATGATGGAAGTGATCCTACATTCATGACTAAAGAAGCAGATCTCACAAACCATCTTTCAAATCCAAAAGATGCTGATGCTAATACTGTGCCTAAAGATAAAGACAGTAAGCCTTCAGCGCCTCCAGTCAAAAAACCTGAAGAAGAGAAAAAGAAAACTTCCGAAACACCATCAGGTCCGATTGAGCCTGCAAGTAAAGCGGATAAGCAATTCCAAGAAGCTATGAATATCCTCAAAGGCCTTCAAATCATTCAAAACAAATGATTGATGACCTCATCATTGAGTTTGACAAGGGCCTGAAGGTTTTATTTGCTAAACCTAAGGGCTCAAGACCAAGACCCGATCTTCACATTGAAGATGCCGAATTAACCCCTGACGAAAAAAAACGTACGATCGAATTGATGCGTGTAAATCATACAGGCGAAGTTTGCGCTCAAGCTTTATATAGCGGACAACTTCTTTTTAATCCGCGTGGTGAAGGAGCAGAATCCTTAAAAAAAGCTTCTAAGGAAGAAATTGATCATCTGAATTGGTGTAATACTAGAATTCATGAACTGGGTGGCAAAACAAGCCTTCTTAATCCTATTTGGTATACAGGATCGTTTTTAATGGGCTCTTTTGCAAGTATGTTAGGTGAAAAATATAACTTAGGATTTTTAGCTGAAACAGAACGACAAGTCACACAGCATTTAACAAGTCACTTAGATAAAATATCTAAAAATGATCTTAAGACTAATAAAATTTTAGAAGTAATGGCAGATGATGAAGAGCAACATGCAATCAAGGCAAAAGAATTAGGTGGGATTGACTTGCCTCACAAGATTAAAAAAGCAATGTCATTAACCTCAAAAGTGATGACCACACTTTCTGCAAAAATTTAGTCAATGCAAAAATTTAACGATATCTTATTAACGCTAGACAACTCAGATCACATTGATCGTATAGAGATTTATAAAAATAATACTTTAGTTGGTGCTATCGAAAATAAGCCTGGCAGCCAAGGATCAATTAAAGTCTATCAACATCTTTGGAAACTTTTTGGTGCAATAACTTTAGACGCCGCAATTGAAGGTCTTGATTTGTACTCAGAGCACACAGAAGATGCACAAAAGAATCCTGGTAAACATCCAAATGTTGATCGTCTTCTTTCTATTATGGAAAATGAAGAGCCACTTGATTTGAAAATTATTAAAAATTAATTTAGCGTTTAGCCTTCTTCTTTAATTTCAAAATCGTGCGTAATTTCAACTGATTTTGATAGCATAATCGAAGCTGAGCAATATTTTTCAGCAGATAACTTAATCGCACGCTCTACCTGATCTTTATCTAAGCCCTTACCTTTTAGCACAAAATGAATATGAATCTTAGTGAATACTTTTGGCACTGTCTCAGCTCTCGTAGCTTCAATTTCAGCATAACAGTCACTAATAGGTTGTCTTGATTTCTTAAGAATGGTGACTACGTCAAATGATGTGCAACCTCCCATGCCAATAAGTAGCATTTCCATAGGTCGCATACCTAATTTTCTGCCACCCAACTCCTCGGGCCCGTCTAAGATCACTGAGTGATTTGACTCGGACTCCCCTATGAAACATACATTCTCAATCCACTTAACCCGAGCTTTCATTATTTAACTCCGAGCAACTCGACATCAAAAATTAAAGTGGCATTTGGTGGAATCACTCCGCCTGCCCCGCGAGCACCATAGCCCATGTCTGGAGGAATAATGAGTGTCCTCTTACCATGAATTTTCATGCCATCTACACCGTCATCCCAGCCTCGTATTACCTGACCACCGCCTAAATTGAATACGAAAGGATCATTACGATCTAATGAACTATCAAACTTTTTGCCCTTACCATCCTTTTGACTAGGGTCGTATAACCAGCCGGTGTAATGAACAGTCACTGCAAGGCCTTTTTCAGCTTGTCGTCCATTTCCTAGAGTGGTGTCTTTAATGACTAATGTAGTGATATTTTTTTCCAATTTCAGTTCCTTTTGTGAGATTTTTGATTCAGCAAAAACTAAATCAATATTAATTAAAATAATACCAAAAGCTAAGATAAATTTAACTGCATTCATATATCGCATATTAACATTCCTCAAGTTTAATTAAGATAAGTCCATTCAATCAGCTCATCTTGTATTTTAGATGATTCGTTCGCCTTAGGATCATTCGCTATAAATACAAAAACTTTCACATCATTATTTTTATCAAAAATATACCCTGCAATAGCGTTGACATTTTGAATGCTACCGGTTTTTAAATAAGCATGCTTAGCGACAGATAATTTTTTTCCTCTACTCTTTAAGGTACCGTCTATGCCAAGATTAGGCAGCGACGCTACAAATTCAGGCATATAGAGACTGTCATATGCTCTTTCTAACAAGAAGCCCAGATCTTCTGCGCTCACTTTTGCTTTTCTTGATAGTCCCGCACCGTTATCGATTTCGAGCGAATCAAGTTTCATTTTTTCTTTCATCAAAGATTCTTTGGCGAATCTTCCCGCTTCATTTTCAGTTATAGGATTACCATTATTTTCTGCCAACATAGTAAGTAATAGATTTCTAGCTAATAAATTTTGGCTATATTTATTGATATCTCTTACGACAAGACTTAGGGGTCTAGATAGATGCTCATAGAACTTAAGTGCATCTGTGGTATTTTGGTATGTATTTTTAAACTCGCCCTCAATACTTCCCCCATGGATCTTCCAAAGCTTTTCAAATAGACCATTAGATAAGCGATTGGCACTCAGGACAGATAAATCAATATCTTTACTCTCACAAGTCTTATCATAGCGACCATTAAATGTAATCTCCGTAACATTTAATTTTGTCTCTACCTCGTAACCAAGATTATCTTTCCAACTATTACAGCTCTGATCGGTAAATTTTAAATGATTAATAACTTTAAGTATTTGAAGCTCAGGGAAGGTTTGTATATTAATTTTTTCATTTTCAATTGAAAAATTAAAGTTGATAGTATTTTGATTCACGACAAAAGATTTTGGATTTACGTTATAAGCACGATACTTCTTATCATCAATAAAATCCTGATTCTGTAATTCTCCAAAAAAACTTTCCTCAATAATAATATTGCCGTGAATATGCTGAATACCTTTTTGTTGAACTTTTTCGATAATTTCAGAAAGATCTGAATATGTAAGCGTAGCGTCACCATAACTTTTAATAATAAGGTCGCCATAAAGATGTTTATTTTTTAAGGCACCTTTGTAAAGCACCTCTGTCTTCCATTGGAACTGTGGGCCTAAAATCTGCAATCCAGTATAGGTTGTGACAAGCTTCATTAAGGAAGCCGGGTTGAACGCTTTTTGTTCGTTATAACTAAACACTTTATTGCGTTTCGAAATATTTTTAATATAAAGCGTGTAATTCGTTTTTAATAACTCGGAACGATTGAGTATCTTATTTATTGTATCGATATCCGTATCTGCGAATGCGCTAGTCATCCATAAGACATAAATAAAAAATAGTATTCGCAATTTATAAGGATGACTCAATAACTTCAAGCGTCGTATCAATCATGAAATTAATCTCATCATGATTAATGACGTAGGGTGGCATAAAATAAATAGTTTGACCTATTGGTCTTATTAAAAGGCCGCGATCAATCGCTTTCATGCTTATTTTTTTGAGTGTGTTTTTTGTGACTTCTTCTAAATCAAATGCCCATATCATGCCTATATTTCTAATGTTTGAAATAGGTAATGTTGCTAGTATCTTTATGCGCTCTGAAATATAAGCTGAGGTTTTATTATTTTGATTAATTACATCATGATTTTCAAAATAACTTAATGTTCCTAATGCAGCACTGCAGGCAAGAGGATTGCCGGTGTAACTATGAGAATGAAGAAAACCCTTTTCTATCTTATTCTCATAGAAAGCCATATAAATTTCATCCGTTGTGAGCACAGCTGACAAAGGAAGATATCCACCGGTTAATCCTTTTGAGAGGCAAATAAAATCAGGTTTTATATTTGCGTGTTCGAATGCAAACATTTTCCCCGTTCTTCCAAAACCCACCGCAATTTCATCGTCAATGAGATGAATTTGGTATTGCGTACAAAGCTCTCTTGCTTTTTTTAAATAGACTGAATGATACATTCCCATTCCGGTTGCACATTGCACAAGAGGCTCTAGAATAAAAGCAGCTATGTATTGATGATTTTCTTGAAGATATATTTCTAAATCTTGAATACATCTTAATGCATAAGATTCGGCTGTCTCACCTTTGTATGCATATCGCCAGTCTGGTGTCTTGATAAGATTGTTTTTTTTAATTAGTGAAGCGTAATTTTTACGAAAAAGTTTAATGTCCGTCACAGAGAGAGCTCCGAGCGTTTCACCATGATAACTATTCTCTAAATAAATAATTTTATTTTTTTTTGGCTGACTCCTGTTTTTCCAATAATGCACGCTCATCTTAATAGCAATTTCAATCGCATTAGATCCGTCGCTACCATAAAAGGCATGGCCCAGATTTGTAAGGGTACTTAATTTTTCAGAGAGATTTATTACTGGCTCATGAGTTAAACCTGCGAGCATGATGTGTTCAACGAGATCGAGTTGATCTGTGATAAATTTTTTAATCTCACTTTGGTTGTGGCCAAATAAATTAACCCACCATGAACTTATCGCGTCTAAATATTTTTTATCATCATAGTCGTATAGCCAAACACCTTTACCTCGCCTAATCGGAATAATAGATTGCGCCTGTTGAATTTTCATTTGTGTGCATGGATTCCACAAGCTCTTTAAACTTCTATCGATGTAGTGCTTGTTTTTCATTCATTAAGGTGCTGGGTTCATATGAGTAAGATGAATGATTTCAATTTCATCTAAAAGTTCTTTAGATAGCTTTATCTTATATGCTTCAATATTTTCTCTTAATTGATCAATCGATGTTGCACCTATAATGGTTGATGTCACAAACCAGTGATGGTATACAAATGCTAAGGCCATGTCGGTCAATGTCATTCCATGTTTCGATGCTAATATTTCGTAAGCTTTCACAGCGGGGAAGACATTGGGCTTGTCATATCTTTGTGCGAAACCTTTAAAAAGTGTCACGCGCCCTTTAGAGTCGATATCTTTTAAATATTTTCCAGTGAGATGTCCAAACGCCAAGGGGGAATAGGCTAAAAATCCAATCTTTTCTCGGTATAAAATTTCCGTCATACCAAACTCCATTCCTCTGTTGATGAGGTTATAGCAATTCTGAACTGATACTATGAGAGGTAATTTCTTTTCTCTCGCAATACGAATAAATTCCATCACACCCCAGGATTGCTCATTTGAGATGCCAATATATTTAATCTTGCCTTCTTGCACAAGCTTTTCAAGGGCTTCTAATTGTTCATGAATGGATACCCATTCTTTTAATTTTGACTCTTCTATTTCAGCGCTGGGATCAAATTTATATTGGCCAAACATAGGCACATTTCTTTCGGGCCAATGAAGTTGATATAAATCAATGTAATCTGTTTGAAGTCTTTTTAATGAACCTTCAAGTGCCTCACGTAAATTTTTTTCATCTAAGGCTTTAGGTCCATTGCGAATCCAATTTAATGATCTTCTTGGTCCCGCAGCTTTGGTGGCTAAAACGATCTGTTCTCTCTTTTGTTTTTTGAGCCAATGGCCCAGTATCGTTTCGGTTACAGTAAAAGTATTTGCCTTAGGTGGAACTGGATACATTTCGGCGGTATCAATAAAATTAATGCCATGTGATATTGCCCAGTCGAGCTGTAAAAATGCTTCGGACTCTGTGTTTTGCTCGCCAAAAGTCATGGTGCCCAGAGTAATGGGCGAAATAAGCAAATCCGACTGCCCCAACCTTCGATAATCTTGCTTTTCTATGTAATAGCTCATATAAAAATAATGTTTAAATTCAGATATTTAACGAAATAACACTTGAAATTTTAGGCTTTCGTCCCTATGATTAGCACTCTATAACATTGAGTGCTAATCACTCATGTTTTCGATTTTGATTAACTTTCAAAGAATACACTATTAGGAGAATATAAAATGAAAATTCGCCCTTTACATGATCGCGTAATTGTAAAGCGTCTTGAAGAAGAACGTACAACAGCATCAGGCATTGTTATACCTGACGGCGCAACAGAAAAACCAGACCAAGGCACAGTGCAAGCTGTGGGTAATGGAAAAATTCTAGAAGATGGCAGTGTTAAAAAGCTAGATGTCAAAGTGGGCGATAAAGTTCTATTTGGAAAATACGCTGGCCAAGCAGTTAAGGTTGATGGCGAAGAATTACTTGTGATGCGTGAAGAAGACATCATGGGCATTGTTGAATAAAGTCTTAAACATTCATTCATAAATATTTTGGAGAAATAAAAAATGGCAGCAAAAGACGTAAGATTTGGTGACGATGTTCGCCAAAAGATGATTACCGGTGTAAATATTTTAGCAAATGCAGTTAAAGTCACACTCGGCCCTAAAGGGAGAAATGTTGTGTTAGAACGTTCATTCGGAGCACCAACGATCACTAAAGATGGTGTATCAGTTGCAAAGGAAATCGAACTTAGAGATAAATTTGAAAACATGGGCGCGCAAATGGTTAAAGAAGTTGCATCTAAAACTTCTGATATCGCAGGCGATGGCACAACTACGGCAACAGTATTGGCTCAAGCGATTATTCGCGAAGGTATGAAATCAGTAGCTGCAGGCATGAATCCAATGGATCTTAAAAGAGGTATCGATAAAGCTGTTGAGGCTGGCGTTGCTGAGCTTAAAAAATTAAGTAAGCCATGCACAACAAGTAAAGAAATTGCTCAAGTGGGTTCAATCTCAGCTAACTCTGATCACTCTATAGGACAAATCATTGCAGACGCGATGGATAAAGTAGGTAAAGAAGGTGTGATTACAGTTGAGGATGGTTCAGGCTTAACAAATGAATTAGATGTTGTAGAGGGTATGCAATTTGATCGTGGATATCTATCACCTTACTTCATTAATAATTCAGATCGACAAATTGCATTATTAGATAATCCTTTTATTCTTTTACATGATAAAAAAATATCTAATATCAGAGATCTTCTTCCTGCGCTAGAGCAAGTAGCTAAGTCAAGCCGCCCTCTCCTGATTATCGCTGAAGATATTGAAGGTGAAGCGCTGGCTACTTTAGTTGTAAATAATATTCGCGGCATCTTAAAAACTGTCGCTGTTAAAGCGCCAGGTTTTGGTGATAGGAGAAAAGCAATGCTTGAAGATATTGCAATTCTTACAGGTGCTACAGTGATTTCAGACGAAGTAGGTTTGAAATTAGAAACGATTAAGATTGAAGATTTAGGTCAAGCGAAAAGAATTGAAGTGGGCAAAGAAAACACTATCATTATTGATGGTGCTGCTGATGAGAAGAATATTAAGTCACGTATTGCTCAAATCAAAACACAAATTGAAGAAGCTACGAGCGACTACGACAAAGAAAAGCTTCAAGAACGTGTTGCAAAACTTGCAGGCGGCGTTGCTGTAATTAAAGTGGGCGCAACGACCGAAATTGAAATGAAAGAAAAAAAAGCACGTGTTGAAGATGCACTCCACGCGACAAGAGCTGCTGTTGAAGAAGGTATTGTTGCTGGCGGTGGCGTTGCTTTAATTAGAGCGCGTGATGCGATTGCAAAGGTTAAAGGTGAAAATGCAGATCAAGAAGCTGGTGTTCGTATTGTGCTTCGTGCTGTTGAAGAGCCCTTAAGACAAATTGTTGCTAATGCTGGTGTAGAACCGTCTGTAGTAGTTAATAATGTGGTGGCTGGTAAAGGCAACTACGGATTTAACGCGGCAAACGAAACTTATGGTGACATGGTTGAGATGGGGGTGTTAGACCCTACTAAAGTCACTCGCTCTGCATTACAACATGCAGCATCTGTTGCAGGTCTTATGTTAACAACTGACTGTATGATCGCTGATCTTCCTAAAGATGACACTCCAGCAATGGGCGGTGGTGATATGGGTGGTATGGGTGGCATGGGTGGTATGGGCGGTATGATGTAACTCAAAAGCATTAATAAAAAAAGACCTCTTAGGAGGTCTTTTTTTTTAATCTTTTTTTTATCTAGTAATAAATTAGGATAGCATTACACCTCATGAACGCATCCCTTCCCAACCAGAATCAATTCAAAGATTTGAATGAGAAACAAGTTGAAGCTGTAACACTTCAAAATGAATCTGCACTCATTCTCGCTGGTGCAGGAAGCGGAAAAACTAAAGTACTTACTTCCAGAATTGCATGGCTTATTCAAACAAACGTGGTGAGTCCTTTTGGTCTTATCGCTGTGACATTTACCAATAAAGCTGCAAAAGAAATGCTGCAAAGAATTACCATGCAGCTTCCCATCAATACAAGAGGTATGTGGGTAGGTACATTCCATGGTTTATGTAATCGATTTCTGAAAACACATGCAAGAGATGCTGGCTTGCCTGAGACATTCCAAATATTAGACAGCCAAGATCAGTTATCTTTAATTAAAAGAACGATGAAAGTAATGAATGTAGATACTGAAACTTATGCACCTAAACAAGTGCAACACTATATAAATGGTTGCAAAGATGAAGGCTTAAGAGCTGCTCATGTAGATAGTTACGACACACATTCAAAAAAATTAAATGAAGTCTATCTTGAATATGAAAAACAATGTCAAAAAGAAGGCTTGGTTGATTTTGGTGAATTGCTTTTAAGGTGCTATGAACTTTTTGAAAAAAATATAGCCATTCGCCAGCACTATCAAGATCGATTTAAACATATTCTTATTGATGAGTTTCAAGATACAAGCGAGCTTCAATATAAATGGTTAAAACTTCTTGCAGGTAACAGCAGTTTTGTATTTGCTGTGGGGGATGATGATCAATCTATCTATAGCTTTAGAGGAGCTAGAGTTGGCAATATGAAAGATCTTGAAAGAGATTTCCATGTCAAACAAATTATTAAGCTAGAACAAAACTACAGATCTAAAAGTAACATTCTTAACACCGCAAATGCCATCATTGATCATAACAAAAATAGATTAGGCAAGAACTTATGGACTTCCGCTGGAGAGGGTGATCCCATCCGAATTTATACAGGCCATACTGACATTGATGAAGCCAAGTTTATTGTAGATGAAATCAAAATGCTTCATAGGGAAGGTGTATCGCTCAATCATATTGCTATTCTTTATAGAAGCAACGCGCAGTCGCGCGTTCTCGAACATAATATTTTTTCATCCAACTTACCTTATCGTGTATATGGTGGATTACGTTTCTTTGAGCGTGCTGAAATTAAACACGCGATTGCTTACTTAAGACTCATTACAAATAAAAATGATGACAGTGCATTTTTAAGAATTGTAAATTTTCCAACGCGCGGTATTGGAAGTCGGTCATTAGAAGATCTTCAAGATATTTCTAGACGAGATAGTTGCAGCCTTTGGGATACTGCGATGAAATCATCAGATCAAACGCCCACAATCAAAAAAGGCTTACCTTACTTTATCCATCTGATCAAACATATTGAAAGCGGTTTTGAAGGATTAACGCTTCCACAAGTGATTGATCTCATTATTAACGAGTCAGGGCTTAAGGACCACTATACTAATGAAAAAGATGGTTTAGATAGAGTCTCTAACTTAAATGAATTGGTTTCTGCAGCCGCAACATTTCTTAATAATGATAATAATGAGTCTACAAATCCGCTTGGGGATTTTTTAAATTATTCCTCTTTAGAAAGTGGTGATATGCAAGCGAGCGAGGGTTCAGATGCCATCCAACTCATGACGATTCACTCATCCAAAGGGCTGGAATTTGACGTAGTCTTTATTTCAGGCCTTGAAGAAGGTTTATGTCCACACGAACAAAGTCTTTTTGAATCCAAAGGGCTTGAGGAGGAGAGAAGGCTTATGTATGTAGCTGTGACAAGAGCTCGATCAAAACTATACCTAAGTTATGCATTATCAAGAATGCTTCATGGCCAGACAAGATATGGTATGCCATCAAGATTCCTGGAAGAGATCCCTGAGAGTCTTGTTAAAAACATTAACACAACCAATTTTAAAAATAATATAGATCAGATTGAAGAAAATTATTCACAACCTACCCAGCAAAAACATACTTGGCGTATTGGTGAATCTGTCATGCATGAAAAATTTGGCCAGGGAACCGTTTTAGGTTATGAAGGTAATGCTGATGATTTAAGAATCCAAATTAAATTTACTAAAGCAGGTACCAAATGGCTTGCGATGGAGTACGCAAAACTCTTTAAGCACTAGTAGCTTTTAGCAGACTTAAAAATATCTCGGTAACTAATATATTGAAATGCAAACATCACTGATGTGATCACAAGCAATGCAAAGAAAATAATTGCACCCATTAATGAAGGCCCTATAGCGGGAAAGAGTGAAGCGAGTGCGCCAATTAATAGCCCACATGACAACATAAATAATATCGCTATTGTTGAAAAAATAAGCCATGAAAGACCTAAAGGAAAAATATACATTAAGCATCCGGCGATACTAGATTTAATTGATTTGAAGAGTGAATAGTTGTTATAAACGATCAACATTGGCGAGAACCAAGTCGCCATAAGTAACGGCAGAAGGAGTAGGATTAATTTTCCAATCATGGGCACAAAATTATTAATTACTGTCACAAGCTCATTATTATTCTCTGATAGTTTAATAAAGCCCTGCATTTCAGAATTTAAAACCATCGTCACCATAGCCGCATAAATTAAGCAAATGAGGCCAAGCATTAGCAATGTTGCAAGCCTAGGTTTAATTTTTTCAAATACCGCTAAAAAATTTTCTTCCTTATTTTTGTCGTGAGTCTTGTAGAAGTTAACTGCGAATACCAAAAATATTGGCCAAATCAATATAGATGCAATTGAAAAGATTTGAATCATAGGCATTGAAGGCAATAGCATAAAAATAAAAAGGTAAGCTAAGCTAAGCATCAATGATTGATTGGGTGTCTTTTTGAAGAGTTTGAAGCTTTCTTTATTCCAGCGAATGGAATCTCGGAATGTAATTTTTTTCATATCAATTTACCTTAAAATTTATCCGCTAATGCGTTTCTTTAAAATTTTCTTAAAATGGTTAGGGTCTTTTATGAAGGTGAGTTCGCCTTCTTCCGCATGATAGAAATCGTTAAGTCTTGAAACCCAGAATCTAAGAGACGCTAATCTTAATACATCATTCCAAGCTCGATCTTCATTATCATTAAAAGATCTTATCTTCTTATAAGCATCTAAGAAAGCATTCAGTCTTGACTCATCAAAAGAACCATCGCTATTTACGCACCAATCATTTACTGCTATAGCCACATCTAAAATAAGATAGTCTGTGCAAGCATAATAAAAGTCAATAAAGCCTGATACCTCATCATTTAAAAAGAGAACGTTATCCTTAAATAGATCTCCATGAATAGTAGATTTAGGAAGCTTATAATTTTGCTTTTCTTGGTAAAGAATCTCTTCTCTTAATAATTTACTCTCATCTTGAGGTAACTCATTAAATAAAGTTTCAGCCGTTTTTTTTATCCAGCTAAGGTCTCTTGTATTTTGATGTTGAGCTACAAAATTGGCTAACTTCACGTGAAGCTCTGCGAGACTTTTACCGACAGCTTTACAATGATTGACTTCAGGGTTAGTGACCTCTTTACCCTTTAAACATGTCACGATTAAAGCGGGTTTATTTTTTAAAATACTTAAAGCTGTGCCATTTTTTTTAAGTATAGGCTTGGGACATAAAAATGAATGTGTCGCTAGATGGGACATCAGATCTACAAAATAAGGGAGATCTTCTATAGTATTTTTTTCGAACAGCGTTAAAACAAAACGATCGTGCGCCGTCATCAAAAAATAGTTGGTATTCGTTATCCCAGACTTAATACCTTGATAATCAGTGAGATCATCAAAAGCATAATCTTGAAGCCAGATTTTTAATTCTTTTATATTAACTGATGTGTAAACTGACATAAAAAAAGGGCTTAAAGCCCTTTCAAAAAAATTTAGAATCTAAATATTACCCATTTAGGCACACTGAGAGGCTGGCTAGGACCATCAAATTTTGCCCAACTACCATCTTGATCTTCCTTCAATAAATAATATGAAGGTCCACCAGCGGGGGGTGTTACTTTCATCATATAAAGTTCACCATTAATACGGTATTCTTCGACCGTATCAGTCCCTTTTTTGGTGATGGTAATTTGAGGCTCATCCACAATATCGCTTTCAAAATTCTTTGGTGGTGGCTTCACTTCTTCTAAAAGCTCAAGTTTTTTTTCAGCCATGACATTTAAGCTCATGAAGACAGTCGCCAATAAAGAAGCTTTAATTGTGTTTTGTATTTTCATACACAAGATTCTAGCAAAAAACCTATAGATGGTATGGTTTATTTGATAATTTACAAGTAAAGCTGAGCTTTTCTCTCTGCGGGCGTTAGCGTAAAACCAATCGATTCATAATGGCTAAATATCGCATCCACAATCTCTTTAGGCCCCTCAAGAATTTGGATCAAATTCAAGTCTTTTAATTCAGCCATACCCTCATTTACGATTTTGTCTTTTAACCAGTCTAGTAAGCCGGACCAGAACACCTTCCCTACTAAAATGATAGGAATTTTTCTTGATTTACCCGTTTGAATAAGTGTGATCACTTCCATTAATTCATCAAGCGTTCCAAATCCCCCTGGCAAGACGACGTAAGCTGAAGCGTACTTAATAAACATCACTTTACGCATAAAAAAATATTTAAAATTTATCGAAATATCCTGGTAGTCGTTCGATTTTTGTTCGTGGGGCAAATTAATATTAAGCCCGATGCTAGGGCCCTTGCCTAAAGAAGCTCCTTTATTAACAGCTTCCATAAGGCCGGGGCCGCCGCCAGAAATAACGCTAAACCCGGAGTTGGATAACGCCTCTGCTATATCAACGGTGAGCTTGTAATAAGGATGATCTTCGCTAACCCTAGCACTTCCAAACACGGATACGGCAGGGGTTATTTTTTTAAGTTTTTCGGTAGCGCCAACAAATTCTGACATAATTTCAAATGCATACCAGGATTCACTTTCATTATGAGTTTCATCAAACAATTCTGGGCCGTTAAATTTAGGTATCTTTTTATCTGCTGACATAAAAACTTTCAAAGTTAAACAATGAAAACACTATTATTGGTCGATGGCTCTTCTTATCTTTATCGGGCGTTTCATGGATTGCCTGATCTTAGAAACAGTCGCCAAGAACCTACTGGAGCTATTTATGGCGTCTTAAATATGCTCCGAAAAATCCACAAAGAGTTCCCTTCTGATTATAGCGTTTGCGTTTTTGATGCAAAAGGAAAAACTTTCAGGAATGATCTTTATCCAGAGTATAAGGCTAATCGATCAGCGATGCCTGATGATTTAAGAGCTCAAATTCAGCCGCTTCATGAAGCCATTACAGCGATGGGCTGGCCGATTCTGATTCAAGAGGGTGTTGAGGCTGATGATGTGATTGGTACCTTATGTAAGGAAGCCACTCAACATCAATTTAATGTCGTGGTCTCAACAGGCGATAAGGATTTAGCTCAGCTTGTTAATAAACATGTCACTTTAATTAATACGATGACGAATGAAAAACTTGATATCGAAGGTGTCAAAGACAAATTTGGGCTGATGCCTAATCAAATTATAGATTACTTAACGCTTATTGGAGACACCTCAGATAACGTCCCTGGCGTTGAAAAAGTAGGTCCTAAAACTGCATTGAAGTGGCTTAATGAATATCAAACACTCGACAATATCGTAAATAATGCTGCTCAATTCTCAGGTGTCGTCGGTGAAAATTTAAGGAAAGCGCTCGATTGGATTCCTAAAGCTAAGGATCTTATTACGATTCGATGTGATCTTGATATCGACAAAAATTGGGATAATTTCAAACCTAAAGCGCAAGACCCATCCACTTTAGAAAATTTATATCAGAGATTTGAATTTAAGAATTGGCTTAACGAAATTAAAGAAGGTAGCTCTGAGAATAATTTATCAGGTAAAAGTAGTGAAGAAAAAATATCTATCAAATCGCCTAGTCATTTTATTTCTAAAATAAAATACGACACAATATTCGACAAAGATCTATTACATGTATGGCTAGAAAAAATTAAAGAAAAAAAATATATCTGTGTCGACACAGAAACTAACTCGCTCGACACTATGCAGGCAAAAATTGTAGGTATATCGATAGCAGTAAATGCCGGGGAAGCAGCTTATATTCCTTTAGCGCATGATTATCCTGGAGCTCCGGAACAGTTATCAATTGATACTATATTAAATTTACTGAAGCCCATGTTAGAAGATGAAAAAATTAAAAAAATTGGTCAAAACATTAAATATGATGCGCATGTATTTTTAAATCACGGCATACATCTTAAAGGCATTATGCACGATACAATGTTACAAAGCTATGTGACGGAAAGTCATCAAAACCATGGCATGGATAATTTAAGCTTAAGGCATCTAGGTCACACCTGTGTCAGTTATGAAGATGTTGCTGGCAAGGGCGTGAATCAACTTAAATTCAATCAGGTTGATATTAATGTAGCATCTCATTATGCATCTGAAGATGCCGACGTCACTTTACAATTAAATCAATTCTTTAATCCTACAATTGAAAGCGATGTGTCACTTAAATTTATTTATGAAAATATTGAAATGCCTGCCGCTGGAGTCCTTTTAAAGATCGAAAGAAACGGTGTGCTTGTGGATGACAAAAAATTAAATGCACAAAGTCATGAAATTGGTAAAAAAATTCTACTGCTAGAAGAAGAGGCTTATCAATTAGCAGGACAGCCTTTCAATCTCGCCTCGCCTAAACAATTACAAGATATTTTATTTAATAAGCTAGGTATTAAATCTTTGAAAAAAACACCTTCAGGTGCTCCTTCTACGGATGAAGAAGTATTACAAGATTTAGCCTTAGATTATCCTTTACCCAAATTATTACTCGAACATCGGAGTCTATCTAAGCTTAAATCAACCTATACAGATAAACTACCAAAAATGATTAATGCCAACACTGGGCGGATTCATACAAGCTACAACCAGGCCGTAGCAATTACAGGGCGTCTTGCAAGTTCAGATCCTAATTTACAAAATATCCCAATCCGAACCCTGGAAGGAAGAAAAATAAGAGAAGCATTTATTGCGAATGAAGGCTCGTCCATTCTATCTGCGGACTATTCTCAAATAGAGTTAAGAATCATGGCTCACTTATCTCAAGATAAACGATTGCTTGAAGCTTTCAAGAATAATGAAGATATTCATAAATCAACAGCAGCTGAAATCTTTGGTTGCGACCTAGGTAGTGTTTCCCAAGAACAAAGGCGCTATGCAAAAGTGATTAATTTTGGCTTGATTTATGGCATGAGTGTATTCGGTTTATCAAAATCACTTGGTATTGAGCGCAGTGCGGCCTCAAATTATATTGAGACTTATTTTGCGAGATACCCTGGCGTTAAACGTTACATGGAGGAAGCAAAATTATTTGCTAAAGATAAAGGTTATGTAGAAACATTTTTTGGCAGACGATTATGGATTCCAGAAATTAATAGCTCGAATGGTATTAGAAGAGCTGCAGCAGAAAGAGCAGCAATTAATGCCCCCATGCAGGGCACTGCTGCTGACCTCATTAAGTTAGCGATGATTTCAGTCGATCAATGGCTTTCTCAAAACACACACTTAAAAACAAAAATGATTATGCAGGTACACGATGAGCTTGTGTTTGAAGTGCCTCAAGACGAAATCAATATTTTACGAAAAGAATTACCTCTCTTAATGGAGGGCGTTGCAAATCTTGATATTCCTCTTATCGTAGATATCGGCGTTGGATTGAATTGGGATACGGCACACTAGAATGGAATTTGGTACTTTAATTATTGGCGATGAGATTTTATCTGGCAAAAGACAAGATAAACATTTTGAATACTTAAAAAAAACATTAAAAAAATATGGCCTTTCATTGTCTTGGGTGAAATACATTCAAGATGATTCGAAAGATATTATTCAATCAATCAGACAATCAATAAAATCCAATACTATTGTTTTCTCTTTTGGTGGTATTGGTGCAACACCAGATGACTTTACAAGGCAGGCTGCTGCAGACGCTTTTGAACTTCACTTAACCAGAAATGATGAGGCTGTGAAACTGATTGAAGAACAGTTTGGTGAGGGAGCATATCCTAAAAGGATCTTGATGGCAGATATTCCAAAGGGCGCATTATTGATTCCAAATGAGATTAATAAAATCCCAGGATTTAAAATTAATGGTCATCATTTCCTACCAGGCTTCCCAGAAATGGCCTGGCCAATGGTTGAATGGATTCTCAATACTCACTATAGACAACTATTAAATCAAAATGACTTTGCTGAAGCTTCGATTTGGATAAATGATGTAAGTGAGAGTAAATTGATTGATTTGATGAATGAGATTGTAAAAAAATATCCAGAAATTAAACTTTTTAGCCTGCCGAAATTAAAACCTATGAAGACTATTGAGCTTGGTGTTAAAGGCCCATCGAAATTAGTCGCTGAAGCCATGCTAGAAATACAAGTCAAAATTGTTAATTTAGGCTATGAATGGCATAAGTAATTTGAAGTCTTCACTTTTATAAAAAGCCATTTGCCTATAAAATAGGCAACTTTCCCTAAGTAAATATACGACAGTGCAAATAGGCTCCATTTCCGTTAAAAATAATCTAGTAGTCGCCCCCATGGCAGGCGTCACAGATCGCCCTTTCCGCCAACTTTGTAAAAAGTTTGGTGCTGGCATGGCAGTAAGTGAAATGGTGACATCAAATTCACTTCTATATGGCAGCCAAAAAACTCTTCGTCGCGCCAATCACGAAGGCGAAGTAGATCCAATATCAGTTCAAATTGCTGGTGCTGATCCTAAAATGATGGCGGAGGCTGCTCAATTTAATGTGGATCATGGCGCTCAAATTATCGATATCAACATGGGATGTCCTGCAAAAAAAATATGTAACGTGATGGCTGGGTCAGCGCTTCTTAAAGATGAGCCACTTGTGCAAAAAATATTATCTTCCGTTGTAAAGTCTGTAAATGTTCCAGTCACACTAAAAATAAGAACTGGCTGGGACACTCAAAATCGTAATGCTATAGAGATTGCAAAAATTGCTGAAGGTATTGGCATTAAAGCATTAGCTATTCATGGCAGAACGAGGGCTTGTTTATATATGGGTGAAGCTGAATATGACACCATTGCCGAAGTGAAACAGTCAGTAAAGATTCCCGTCATTGCCAATGGCGATATCACTTCACCGGAAAAAGCTAAATATGTTTTAGATTATACGGGTGTAGATGGGGTAATGATCGGTAGAGCAGCTCAGGGCAAGCCTTGGATTTTTAGAGAAATTGATCACTATCTTAAAACAGGAATGCATTTAGATAATCCGTCTATTGATGAAATCAAAAATACTACCATTGCTCATGTGAATGAACTTTATAGCTTTTATGGTGAAAATGCAGGATTAAAAATTGCTAGAAAACATATTTCTTGGTACACAAAAGGATTAAAAAATTCTGCAAATTTTAGACACTATATGAATACAATTGAAACAGTCGATGCACAAATTAAAACTATCGAAGATTATTTTAATTTTCTTTCGATCGAATCTCCTTATATAAAGTATGAAGAAGAAATGTTGGTAGCTTAATGGAAAAGAAGACAGATATTTCTGATTGTGTAAACGAATCTCTAGATCAATACTTCAAAGATCTGGACGGCGAACACCCAACGAATGTTTACGATATGGTAATTGGTATGGTAGAGAAGCCACTCATTAGTTACATCATGGGTATTTCAAAAGGCAATCAAAGTAAGGCTGCAGAAATCCTTGGCCTTAATAGAAATACGCTTAGAAAAAAATTAAAACAACATAAGATTGATATTTAGTCATGATTGAAATCAAACGAGCCCTCATAAGCGTTTCAGACAAAAAAGGTATTATCGAATTCGCTAAGACGCTAATTAAATACAAAGTTGAAATTTTATCTACTGGTGGTACAGCAAAATTGTTTGCTGATAATAATATTCCTGTCATTGAAGTATCTGATTACACTGGCTTCCCAGAAATGTTAGATGGTAGAGTTAAAACACTTCATCCAAAGATACATGGCGGCATACTTGGAAAGAGAGATGACAAAAATCATCTGCAAACAATGGCTAAATCGAATATACCTTTAATCGATTTAGTAGTAGTGAACTTGTATCCATTCGAAACAACCATATCTAAAGAAAATTGCCCGCTTTCTGAAGCTATTGAAAATATTGATATCGGTGGTCCTGCAATGATTCGATCGTCAGCAAAAAATTATAATGGTGTAGCGATTGTTACTGATGCAGCGGACTACAAACTTATTGAAGATGCTTTAAGGCAAAATAATGGGTCACTTGATCTAGACTTGAGATTGAGTTTGGCCAAGAAAGCTTTTGAGCATACTGCAAAATATGATTCAGCTATTTCGAATTATCTTAACGGACTGGATATAAATAAAAATATAACTTACCCTAACAAACTTAACCTCGCATTTAATAAAAAAGTAGATTTACGTTATGGTGAGAACCCACATCAAAGTGCATCTTTTTATGTAGATGAAATATCCAATAAAGGCTCACTAGCAAGCTTTCAACAATTGCAGGGTAAAGAGCTGTCATACAATAACTTAAATGATGCGGATACAGCCTGGGAATGTGTTAAAGGCTTTAAGCTACCATCTTGCGTGATTGTAAAACATGCTAATCCCTGCGGCGTCGGATCTTCAAAAGACTTATTCGATGCTTATAAAAAAGCATTTTTAACTGATCCAACTTCGGCATTCGGCGGCATTATTGCTTCCAACGTTTCGTTAGACAAAAATACTGCATCTCAAATTATTACTCAATTTGTCGAAGTTGTAATCGCCCCATCTTACGATACTGAATCACTTAAAATATTTGAATCAAAACCAAATATTAGATTATTAAAAGTTTCGCTCGATAATAGCTTTAATGCTTTTGAATTGAAAAAAATTGGTGGTGGCTTACTTGTTCAATCACCAGACAATTTCAATATAGATATTAATCATTGCAAAGTAGTTTCTAAACTTAAACCTAATGAAGAACAAATAGCTGACATGCTTTTTGCATGGCGAGTTGCTAAGTATGTTAAATCAAATGCCATTGTATTTTGTAAAAACAATCAAACCATAGGTATCGGCGCAGGTCAGATGAGTAGAGTTGATAGTACCAAGATTGCTTCTATAAAAGCACAGAATGCAAATCTTGATTTAACAAATTCTGTGGTCGCTTCAGACGCTTTCTTTCCCTTTAGAGATGGGATTGATGTCATTGCCGCTGCTGGTGCAAATTGCGTTATTCAGCCAGGCGGAAGCTTAAGAGATGAGGAGGTCATCTCTGCAGCTGATGATTTAGGTCTTGTAATGTTATTTACTGGATATCGGCACTTTAGGCATTAGTTTATGAAAGTTCTAGTCATTGGAAGTGGCGGTAGAGAACATGCAATGGCATGGAAACTTTCTCATAGCCAAAAAATAAATGCTATTTTTATTGCGCCAGGCAATGGCGGAACTCACCTCAATCCAAAATTCAACAATATTGATCTGACCGATATTAATCTTCTTTCAGATTTTGCAATTAAAGAAAAAATTGACCTCACTATTGTTGGTCCAGAGCTACCGCTTTCCAAAGGCATTGTTGATTTATTCAGATCTAAAAATTTGAATATTTTTGGACCCACTCAAAAAGCTGCTCAACTTGAAAGCTCTAAGGATTTTGCCAAAGATTTTATGTATAGGCACAACATTCCTACTGCAAAATATAGAACATTTAAAATGCCAGATGAAGCGCATCACTATGTTAATGAGCATGGCGCGCCCATTGTTATTAAAGCGGATGGGTTTGCTTCTGGAAAAGGTGTCGTTGTTGCGCTGACAGTCGATGAAGCTCATGATGCAATTGACTTTATGCTTGTAGACAATAAATTTGGAGATGCAGGAGCGAAAATTGTAATTGAAGAATTTCTTGAAGGTGAAGAAGCTAGCTTTATGGTGATATGTGATGGCAAAACAATTCTCCCGCTTGCTACAAGTCAAGACCATAAAAGACTTTTAGATCATGATATGGGGCCTAACACAGGCGGTATGGGAGCATACTCTCCTGCACCTATAGTTACTAAAGAAATTTATTCTAAAGTCATGGATGAAATTATCTACCCCACTATTAATGGTATGGGCAAAGATGGCATTCCATTTACTGGATTCCTTTACGCAGGTCTCATGATTACTAAAAAGGGTGATGTAAAAACATTAGAATTTAATTGTCGAATGGGAGACCCTGAAACACAACCCATTCTCATGAGGCTTAAAAGTGATTTGTTTGAAATTCTATACACGGCAGCTCTCGGACAAATTGATTCATTAGAAATCGAATGGGACACAAGAACAGCACTAGCTGTTGTTTTAGCGTCGGCAGGTTACCCTGAGTCCCCAAAGCTAAATGATGAAATTCATATTGAAGATCGCATTATTCCTGATAGTTATATATTTCATGCAGGCACTATATACAAAGATAATAAACTTCTAACTTCAGGCGGCAGAGTTTTAGCCGTCACTGCGCTTGGTAATTCTTTAAAAGAGGCGCAAATTCAAGCTTATGAGGCTATCAGTACTGTTAAATTTAATGGCGCCCAATATCGACAAGATATAGGTTACAGAGCATTAAATAATAATTAAATTGGCTAACCAACGCTTAATCCGTTATCTAAAACAAGGTGGTGTTATAGCCTATCCCACTGAGTCCTGTTATGGATTGGGTTGTGATCCAAAAAATAAATATGCGGTAGAAAAAATTCTATGGTTAAAAAAAAGGTCTCGATCAAAAGGTTTTATTTTAATTGGCTCCAAGATAAATCATTTGCGAGCATATATGAAAGATCTGTCAGAGACACAAAAAAAAGAAATGATGGATAAATGGCCCGGCCCTCATACTTGGTTAGTACCTGCGTCTAATTATTGTCCCTCATGGTTAAAAGGGGGCAGTCATAATATTGCTATAAGACTCCCTAAAGTTAAAAGCACTTTGAATTTATTAAATTCAATCAACTTTCCAATCACCTCAACAAGTGCTAACTTAAGCCATAAACAATCCATCAAAACTATTAGGGCATGTAAAAATTTGTTTAGGAGTAAAGTGAAGATTATTGATGGGAATATTGGTAGTGAAAAAAAACCTACAACGATTCAAGATTTTGTTAGTAGAAAAATAATTAGAAAATAATATGATTAATTCAAATGTAGTTTTTGAGTACTTTAATAATCTTCAAACAAATATTGTCGAAACACTTCAAATTGTTGATGGGAAAAATTTTATTAATGACTCATGGCAACGAAAAGAAGGTGGCGGTGGGACTTCTTGCCTTTTAGAAAATGGAAATATATTTGAAAGAGCTGGTGTTGGATTCTCGCATGTCGTAGGTGACAAGTTACCAGGCTCGGCAAGTGCTGCTCATCCAGAAGCAGCAAATAGAAAATGGGAAGCTATGGGGTTATCACTAGTCTTGCACCCTAGAAATCCATATGCCCCGACGGTGCATATGAATGTAAGATTTTTTATTGCAAAAAAAGAGGGTCTTGACGATATATGGTGGTTTGGCGGTGGTATGGATTTAACCCCTTATTATGGCTTCGATGAAGATGCAGTACATTTTCACCAAACATTGAAAACTATGCTTGATCCATATGATAAAAAACTTTATTCAGAATTTAAAAAGAATTGTGATGAATACTTCTATCTAAAGCATCGTAAAGAGCCTAGAGGGATTGGTGGTATTTTTTACGATGATTTTAATAGTTTAGGTTTTGATAAGTCTTTCAATTTAAACAAATCCGTAGGTGATGTTTTTTTAAATGCTTATCTACCAATTCTTCAAAGAAGAAAAGATATTCATTTTACAGAGAAAGAAAGAGACTTTCAGTTGTATCGACGTGGTCGTTATGTAGAATTTAATTTGATATTTGATCGTGGCACTCTATTTGGTTTGCAATCTAATGGTAGAGCTGAATCAATTTTAATGTCGATGCCGCCAATTGTTCAATGGAAATATGATTGGAAACCAGAAACAGGTAGCAAAGAAGAAAAATTATATACATATTTTTTAACGAATAAAGATTGGCTAAGTCATGAATAATCTATTTAAAAAAATTCTTCGAAAAAAAAATATTAACCATAAACATCCAGCGCATTTAAAAAAATGTCTGAGTGCATTGGATCTTACATTGCTAGGTATAGGGTGCATCATTGGAACAGGTATATTTGTTTTAACTGGTATTGCGGCTGCTAATCAAGCTGGTCCTGCAGTTATTTTATCTTTTGTAGTATCAGGCTTTGCTTGCGCTTTTGCAGCATTGGCTTATGCAGAACTTTCATCATCGATTGGTGGCTGTGGAAGCGCCTATGGTTATAGTTATGTTGCTTTTGGTGAATTCTTTGCATGGATTATTGGCTGGATTCTACTCATGGAATATGGAATGTCTATTGCTGCAGTTGCAAATGGATGGTCTGGATATTTCAATAACGCTCTTACCGCTATGGGTCTAAGCCTTCCAGAAGCATTATCTAAAGCTCCTTCATTAGGCGGTATAGTTAATCTTCCAGCAATGGTCATTATACTAATAATTATGTCCTTGCTTATTATTGGAGCAAAGCAAAGTGCTAAATTTAATGCTGTGATGGTTTTTATAAAACTTTTAACCATCACGCTATTTATCTCAGTTGCTATGTTCAATGTGAATCCGGCTAACTGGCATCCCTTTATGCCTTATGGATGGTTTTCGACATTACCTGATGGAAAAACTGTTGGTGTTCTTGCAGGCGCTTCTTTGGTTTTTTTTGCGTACGTTGGTTTTGATGCGGTTTCAACCGCCGCTGAAGAGGCAATCAATCCACAAAGAGATCTGCCTAAAGGTATTATTGGCTCACTTGCTTTTTGTACTGTGATATACATTATTGTTTCATTATTGCTTACAGGTGTTGTTCCATATCAAGAACTAAATGTATCTTCTCCTGTTGCTTATGCGCTCCAAAAGATTGGCTTTCAATGGGCTTCTGCTGTTGTTTCTACTGGTGTTATTGCCGGACTCACAACCGTAATGCTTGTTCTTTATTACGCTTTAACAAGAATTATTTTTGCAATGAGCAGAGATGGGTTACTTCCTCATTCTTTATGCGAAGTGAACAAAAATACCAACACCCCTATAAAAGTTATTGTTTATTGTGGGCTATTAATCTCATTAATTGCTGGATTTATACCACTTGGCACTTTAGCTGAGATAGTGAATATTGGAACATTAGCTGCCTTTGTGATTGTTTCACTGGGTGTCATTTTTATACGAAAACTTCATAAAAATAATAAGGCAACTTTTAAAAATAAATGGCATCCTCTTATTCCTCTCTTGGGAATTTTTTCATGTGGCGCTTTAATGTTTTTCTTGCCGGTTGAAACTTGGAAAAGATTTTTAATTTGGGTATTAATTGGAGTTGTTTTTTATTTTACTTATTCAATAAAACATAGTCACCTAAATAAAAAACCGGCCTAAGCCGGTTTTTTTTTAGGTTCAAAACTTAATTAAAGTGATAAAACCCATGAAACGATTGTTTTGATATCCTCATTTTTAACTTGAGGGTGAGGCGGCATTGGAACTGGGCCCCAAACACCACTACCACCTGCTTTAATCTTGGCTGCTAATTTTGCTTCAGCACCTTTGTCGCCCTTATATTTCGCTGCAACATCTTTATAAGATGGTCCAAGCACTTTTTTTTCAACGGCATGACAAGCTAAACATCCGCTTTTTTGAGCTAATGCTTCAGCAGCTTTAGCATCTGCAGCCTGAGCTTGATTTGCTATAAACATACTAACCACTGCCATACTTAGAATCACTGATTTCATATTATTTCCGCCCTTAAATTGATTTTACAATTATTATAATACTCCTAATTTTATTTGAATTAAAAGCAATTTAAATAAAATTATACTATTAATATTCTTGAACTAAATACTCAGCTATTAGGTTATGAGACTCATTCGGGTAGACCATAACACTATTTTCTAGCGCATTAACACTTTCCACACAGATCATTTTTTTCCATTCATCTTCAGTCCCCATATCAACCATAGTTTTAACTTTTTTATCCCACGGCGTCCAAATTACTGTTGATTCACTGTTTTCTTTTTGTACAATAATTTTTCGATCAAATCCCTTATCATGAATCACACATGTATCTTTTGTATTTAAATAAACTCTATCAAATTCAGCATCAAATTTAATTTGATCTTCTTGAGTGAATTTTTTATATCCCCTCGCTTTGTCTGAATAGATTTTATTTTCTAATCCAGTCACTTCAATATTTTCAATATCACTTATCTGAAAATAAGTGTGATATCCCTCACCAATCAAGAAAGGTTGTTCAGATAAATTCGTTGTTTTAAGATCAAGATGGATTGAACTACCAATCGTAATAGAAAATTCTAAATTAAATTGATATGAAAGCTGTCTATTCACTTCGGGCGTTGGAAGCATTACAAATGTCACTTTAGTAGCTCCACTTTCCAAATCAATAACCTCATTAATACGCCATGGAATAACTCTAGCAAATCCATGCGGACAAAAGCTTCCATCTGTAGGGTGAGCGCCAAACCAAGGCCAACAGATAGGTACGCCACCTCGAATAGATCTTCCATGCATATATCTCGTATTACTTGAAAGCCAGAGCACTTCATTTTTTATATCGTGTGGCTTCCATTGCATAATATGAGCGCCTTGAAGCGCAATCTTTGCTGAAGCAAGCCTATTATCAATCGTAATAAATTTTAAACCAATTTCATTTTGTGTAATCTTGTAGCTTTCAGCAGCTGATATATATTTTTCACTTATCATTTTAAAAATTAAATTTCCTCTAACTTTGAAATATCCCGAATAGCTCCTCTATCAGCGCTTGTAGTCATTAATGCATAAGCTCTTAATGCTTGAGAAACTTTTCTTATTCTTGGTTTAGGTTTCCAGGCATTCTTAACATCAGCATTCATCTTATCTTTTCTTTGAAGAAGGATTACATCGTCAATCATTAAATTAATTGTTCTATTTGGAATATCAATCTCAATTTGATCGTTTTCTTCAATTAATGCAATTTCCCCTTGCTCAGCAGCTTCAGGGGAGACATGGCCAATACTTAATCCAGAAGTTCCTCCAGAAAATCTTCCGTCAGTTAAAAGTGCACAAACTTTACCAAGGTCTTTTGATTTTAAATAAGTGGTTGGATAAAGCATTTCTTGCATGCCAGGTCCGCCTCTTGGCCCCTCATATGTAATAACAACTACATCACCTGCAATAATCTTGTCCCCTAAAATAGCAGTAACTGCCTCGTCTTGTGATTCAAAAATACGCGCACGTCCTTTAAATTTCAAAATACTCTCATCAACACCTGCTGTTTTAACAATGCAGCCATTACGTGCAATATTTCCAAAAAGTACTGCAAGTCCACCATCTTGGCTATAGGCGTTTTCTTTATTTCGAATACATCCAGAGGTTCTGTCGTCGTCTAAAGTTGGATAAAGCATACTCTGGCTGAACGCAATCGTAGTAGGTATACCTCCTGGCGCTGCACGATAAAAGTTTTTTACTTCCTCATTTTTGGTCGTCACAATATCCCAATGATCTATTGCTTCACCTAAAGTGTTAGAGTGAATAGTAGGAATATCCCTATGAATTAGAGTTGCACGGTCAAGCTCTCCTAAAATTCCCATCACACCTCCTGCTCTGTGAACATCTTCCATATGGAACTTATCTGTGGCAGGCGCTACTTTTGCTAAGCAAGGCACTTTTCTTGAAATACGATCTATATCTTTCATCGTGAAATTTACTTTAGCCTCATGAGCTGCCGCAAGCAAATGAAGAACTGTATTTGTTGAGCCTCCCATAGACACATCTAAAGTCATAGCATTTTCAAAAGCTTTAAAACTTGCAATATTTCTAGGCAGTGCACTTTCATCTTCACCTTCGTAATATCGCTTCGCTAAATCAACAATAACTCTTCCAGCCTCTTGAAATAATTTTTTTCTAGCTGCATGAGTTGCTAAAGTACTTCCATTACCGGGCAGACTTAATCCTAAGGCTTCGGTTAAACAGTTCATTGAATTTGCTGTAAACATTCCTGAACAAGAACCGCATGTTGGACATGCTGATCGTTCAATTTCATCGGATTCTTTATCAGAGACTCTTGTATCAGCGCCTGCTACCATTGCATCTACTAAATCTAATTTCTTGATTCCACTATTCCAATTGACCTTACCCGCTTCCATAGGGCCGCCTGAAACAAAGACCACGGGAATATTAATTCTGAGCGCTGCCATAAGCATGCCGGGCGTTATCTTATCGCAATTAGATATACAAACAATGGCATCTGCACAGTGAGCATTAACCATATATTCGACGCTATCTGCAATTAGATCTCGGCTTGGTAGGCTGTATAGCATACCGTCATGCCCCATAGCTATCCCGTCATCTACTGCGATGGTATTAAACTCTTTTGCAACACCGCCATGTTTTTCAATTTCTCTTGCTACAAGCTGCCCTATATCTTTTAAATGAACATGCCCTGGAACAAACTGTGTAAATGAATTACAAACTGCAATAATTGGCTTTGTAAAATCACCATCCTTCATGCCTGTGGCGCGCCAAAGTGCGCGGGCACCAGCTTGATTTCTGCCATGAGTAGTCGTTTTAGAGCGATATACGGGCATAATGACCTCTTAAAATTACAATCAATTTAAACAATTATTTTAACTTATAATTACAACAAACTTATGCTTATTCATCCCCAAATAGACCCTGTAGCAGTTAATCTTGGACCGTTTCAAATTCATTGGTACGGAATTATGTATCTTTTGGCTTTTGTGGGATTTCTTCAGTTAGGTAAAGTTCAAATCAGAACGCGTCTATGGCTATCTTGGAATGAAAAGATGTTGGATGATGCTTTTTTTTATGGTGCTATTGGCGTTATTGCAGGCGGGCGATTAGGTTATATTTTGTTTTATCAATTGCAATACTATATAAATCAGCCAATTGAGATCATTGCATTATGGAAAGGTGGCATGTCATTCCATGGCGGATTTTTAGGTGTAGTTATCGCCATGATACTTTTAGCCAAAAAATATAAAGTATCTTTACTGTCGATTTTAGATTTCATCGCGCCATTGGTTCCTCTTGGTCTTGCATTTGGTCGCATTGGAAATTTTATTAATGCAGAGTTATGGGGAAGACCCACACAATTTTTCTTAGGTATGATCTTCCCTAATGTAGACAGCTTAGCAAGGCATCCTTCTCAACTATACGAATGCTTTCTTGAAGGTTTTATCATGTTTATAGCCCTTTGGTTTTATTCAAAACAGAAAAGGGAAACAGGCCAGATATCTGCTGTTTTTTTGATGCTATACGGAACTTTTAGATTTTTAGTTGAATTTACAAGGGAACCCGATCATTTCTTAGGGCTACTATTCCTCAATCTTTCAATGGGACAATGGCTATCTATTCCTATGCTCATCGCTGGTATTTATCTCTTTAAAAAAAGCTAACAACAGCGTTTTATGCCACTCCATTTTTTATCAAGTGTTGCTTGATAAAATTGTTGTTTACTCATGAGCTTATGTTTATTTGAACACTGCTTATGATTCATCACATAAAGATCATAGAGATCATCTCCTGATAATCTTCGTAAAAATACATATATTAATTTAATTGCTTTTAGCATGACTTATTAATTCTTTTTTAAAAATAAAATTCTTAACATATCAATCACTACTGTCCACAAAATAATAAGTAAGAAGAGAGTAATAAAAGCATCTAGTTTTTGATTAAAAATTAACTGATGAGTAATGGAAATTTTACTGTCCTCGATGAGCCCAATATTTATTTTATCTGTCAGATCTCTAGCTGCTGCCAGAAATCCAACTCTAATATCTTGACTAAATATTTTCTGATAAGCAGCAGTAGTGGTTACAATAATTAACCAAATTAAAGGTAGTCCGGTGACCCAAGCGTATTTTAATTTGTTCGATTTAATAAGAATGCCAGTGCCTACAGATAATGCAATCGCTGCCAACATTTGATTCGCAATACCAAATAAAGGCCATAGAATATTTACACCGCCATTAGGATCTATCACACCGATGTATAAAAAATATCCCCAACAGCTTACAACGATTGCGCTACTTAAAATAATTGATGGCATCCATGAAGTTTGACCAAACTTCGGGTAAATGTTGCCAATCATATCCTGTAACATAAATCTTCCAACGCGAGTGCCTGCATCTAAAGTAGTGAGAATAAATATTGCCTCAAACATGATGGCAAAGTGATACCACATCGCCAATAAGTTTGTACCAAATGCCTTGCCAAATATATTTGCCATACCCACCGCTAATGAAGGGGCTCCGCCAGTTCTAGCAAAAAGTGATGTTTCACCCATATTTTTTGCAAGCAATTCCATTTCCTCAACTGTCACTTTAAATCCCCATGAGTTTATTTTTTGAATGGCATCGGCAGCTTCTGATCCAACAACTCCCACAGGGCTATTAATTGCAAAAAAGATACCTGGCTCTAATACTGTTGCGGCTATTAAGGCCATAATAGCTACGAAAGATTCTAAAAGCATCGCACCGTATCCAATCATTGGAATATATTTTTCGTTATCCAGTAGTTTAGGTGTTGTGCCTGAAGCGATTAAAGAGTGAAATCCAGAAATTGATCCACACGCGATGGTAATAAAAACAAAGGGAAATAGACTGCCACCAAAAATAGGGCCTGTACCATCTGTAAACTGGGTCAGAGCTGGCATTTTGATTTCTGGTTGTAAGGTTATAATTGCAACCGCTAGAACAATCACCGTACCTAATTTTACAAATGTCGATAGATAGTCTCTCGGCGCTAACAAAAGCCAAACCGGAAGAACTGCTGCTGCAAAGCCGTAAAAAATAATAGCCCAAGCCAACGTCAAACTATCATGATCAAAATAAGTTCGTAGCGTCTGGGAATGGTCAATTAATCCTCCAGCAAAAACGGCCAAAAGTAATAATCCGAATCCAATTAATGAGGCCTCAAGGACTCTGCCTGTCCTAATGGACCTTAAATAAATCCCAATAAAAATTGCGATAGGTATTGTTGCGGCAACTGTTGATGTTGCCCAAGGGCTATGCTTCATAGCATTCACAACCACCAACCCTAAAACAGCAATCAAAATAACCATGATTAAAAATGTACCAATCAATGAAGCAGTTCCACCAATTACACCAATTTCATCCCTTGCCATTTGTCCTAAACTTTTTCCGTTGCGCCTCGTCGAAAAAAATAATGTGGTCATATCTTGAACAGCGCCTCCTAATACAGCGCCTATTAATATCCATAACATGCCAGGAAGATAACCAAACTGGGCTGCTAACGTAGGGCCAACCAAAGGGCCTGGCCCAGCAATCGCGGCAAAATGGTGGCCAAATACAATCCATTTATCTGTAGGAATAAAGTCTTTGTCATTCTGCAGTCTCAGAGCTGGTGTTTTTCTATGCTCGTCAATGACTAGAACTTTTGCTGCAATCCAGCTTGCATAGAATCTATAAGCAATCATGTATATACATACAGCAGCAGTAATAAACCAAACGGCGTTGATACTCTCATTGCGACTCAGTGCAATTGTTGAAAATGCGAGAGCCCCTAATATAGCTAGTAGAATCCAAATTATATTTTTAAAGTATTTTTTAATCACAATGTATCCGATCTGATATCTAAATTAATTTATTGCCTTATATATCTTTGATATACTAACTTCCCACTCAACCTATTAATTATATGTAATTAATAAAAATTAAAATAACTAAATTCATCGCGACTGCGTAAATCTTATCTTGGCATCTCATAAAATAATCATCGGCGTTACAGGAGGCATAGCTGCATACAAAGCAGCTGAATTAACTCGCCTTCTCGTTAAAAACGACTTTGACGTTCAAATTGTTATGACAGAATCTGCGAGTCATTTCATAACGCCTCTTACGTTTCAGGCTCTATCAGGCAAAGAAGTTTTAACGAGTTTATGGAAAAGCAATGCTAATAATGGGATGTCGCATATAGAATTATCAAGGGATTACGATCTCATTGTTATTGCGCCTGCCAGCGCTAACTTCCTAGCAAAATTATCGCATGGTTTTGCTGACGACCTTTTATCGTCCTTATGCTTAGCAAGAACTTGCCCCATTGCCGTTGCTCCTGCCATGAATGTTCATATGTGGGCCAATGAAGCTACTCAACGTAATGTTTCACAATTGAAAAAAGATGGTGTGTTGTTTTTTGGTCCCGATTCAGGGGAGCAAGCTTGCGGTGATATAGGGTTTGGAAGAATGATGGATACTGAAGAATTATTCATAACAATTCAAAATCATCTCACACCTAAAATCCTCAAAAACAAAAAGATATTAATTACTTCTGGTGGCACAATTGAAATGATCGATGACGTGAGAGCGATTACAAATCTTAGCTCGGGCAACATGGGCTCTGCAATCGCTAATGCTGCAGAATCTATGGGTGCATCAGTCACTGTAATTAAGTCAGGCAATCAAAAATTTTCAAAAAATATAAATGTTATTGATGCAAGTAATGCACATTCGATGCATGAAGCTGTCCTTAAGCATATCGATGGACAAGATATTTTTATAAGTGTTGCAGCTGTTTCTGATTTCACTCCCAAAGAAAAATTCAATGGGAAATTAAAAAAAGACAATTTAGATATGACGCTTCAGCTCAAACCTACAATCGACATTCTTAAAGAAGTAGGATTATCTAAAAACAAAATCTTTAAAGTAGGCTTTGCTGCAGAAAGTGAAAATCTCATTGAAAATGCACAAAAAAAACTAAAGACCAAAAATTTAGATTTAATTGTGGCAAATTTAATTCATGAGTCTATGGGTTTACAAGATACTAAAGTTTCAATAATTGGCAAAAACGATGTTATTGATTTACCAAAATCAAATAAAATGGTTGCAGCAAAAGCTATTTTAGAAGAAATAGCTCATCGTATAAATTCGGACAAATAACATGAGCCTAATAATTGATTTTAAAATTTTGGATAAACGTATCGAGGAAATGCTGCCTAATTATGCATCACCAGGTTCAGCAGGTCTCGATTTAAGAGCATGTACTGAGCACGTACAAACGATTAATCCCGGCGAAACTTTTCTTATACCCACTGGTATTTCTATATTTATTAAGGACCCTGCTTATGCAGCCCTCATTCTTCCTAGATCCGGCTTAGGGCATAAACATGGTATTGTTTTAGGTAATTTGGTAGGTCTGATAGATTCAGATTACCAAGGTCAATTGTTAGTTTCTTGCTGGAATCGTGGCGAGAACGCCTTCCTGCTCAATCCTATGGAGCGTATCGCGCAACTGGTCATCGTGCCGGTTATCCAGGCTAAATTTAACCTTGTAGCAGAATTTCCTGAGACAGACCGAGGTGAAGGTGGCTTTGGAAGTACAGGTAAAAATTAACGAATTCACTTGAAAAGACAGTGGGTTATGTGGTTTAATAACACTCTTTTTCGAAATTATTGTAACAAATAAAGGATTTAAATTATGGCTCGCGTATGTCAATTAACCGGCAAAAAACCAATGTCTGGAAACAACGTATCTCACGCCAATAACAAGACCAAAAGACGCTTTTTACCTAATTTACAAAACCGTAAATTTTGGGTTGAAACTGAGAATCGTTGGGTTTCAATGAGAATTACTAATGCAGCGCTTAGAACAATCGATAAACTAGGCATTGATGTTATTGTTAAAAAAATGCGTGCAGCTGGCCAGAAAATTTAAGGAATATATATGCGTGAAAAAATCAAATTAGAGTCTAGTGCTGGTACTGGACATTTCTATACCACAACAAAAAATAAACGAACCATGCCTGACAAGATGGAAATCAAAAAATTTGATCCTGTCGTTAGAAAACATGTAATTTATAAAGAAGCAAAAATTAAATAATTTTAAGCTTTAACAAAGACAATAAAAAAGCCAGCATTAGCTGGCTTTTTTATTTATCTGATCGTACTTTATTCTGCTACTACCTCTTCTTTAGGAGCAGGTGCTGCAACTTCAACAATAGGTCTATCTACAAGCTCAACAAAGGCCATAGGCGCATTATCTCCATCTCTGAAGCCGCACTTCAATATTCTTAAATAGCCACCTTTTCTTGTGTTATAACGCGGACCTAACTCAGCAAATAACTTAGTCACAATATCTCTATCTCTTAAACGGCTAAAGGCTAAACGTCTATTAGATAGGGTTGCATTTTTTGCTAACGTAATAAGAGGTTCAGCTACTTTTCTAAGCTCTTTAGCTTTTGGTAATGTAGTTTTAATAATCTCATTTTTTAATAGAGAGGTAGCCATATTTCTCAACATTGCTTGTCGATGACTGCTCGTTCTATTTAGTTTTCTATGACCATTTGCGTGACGCATACTCTTACCCTCAAATTTTTCTTATTTAATGATTACGCTTTTTCTAAACCTGCTGGAGGCCAGTTCTCTAATTTCATACCTAAAGTTAAGCCTTTAGAAGCGAGAACATCTTTAATCTCGTTAAGTGATTTTCTTCCAAGATTTGGAGCCTTTAAAAGCTCATTTTCACCTCGTTGAATTAAATCGCCAATGTAATAAATATTTTCTGCTTTTAAACAGTTTGCTGATCTAACAGTGAGCTCTAAATCATCAACAGGTCTTAATAAGACTGGATCGACTTGAGGCGCTTGCTTCACTTCAACTTCAGTTAAAGCACTTTCCAAGTTTGCAAATACAGAAAGTTGTCCCATTAAAATTCTAGCAGCGTCTCTAATTGCTTGTTCAGCATCAATAACGCCGTTCGTTTCAACATCCATGATCAATTTGTCTAAGTCTGTTCTTTGTTCTACACGAGCACTCTCAACAAAATAACTTACTTTGTTGATCGGGCTAAAAGAAGCATCTACCATAATAAAACCTAGAGTTTTATCTTCCTGATTTGATTTTCTTCTTGCTGGAACTGGTTGATAACCTCTACCCATTTCAACTTTAACTTCTAAATTTAATTTTCCGCCTTTTGTAAGGTGTGCAATTAAATGATTTGGATTGATAATTTCAGCATCGTGATTTGTTTCAAAATCAGCAGCTGTCACCGGACCTTCGGTAGTTTTGTTTAATGTGAGAGTTGTCTCAGATTTATTATGAAGCTTTAATGCAACACCTTTTAAATTCAAAAGAATATCAACCACGTCTTCTTGCACGCCATCTAAAGTTGAATACTCATGAACTACGCCATCAATCTTAACTTCGGAAATTGCGAAGCCAGGAATTGAAGACAATAAAACGCGTCTTAATGCATTACCTAACGTAAAGCCAAAACCTCTTTCCATAGGCTCTAGAGTTACGCGAGCTCTTACCGGGTTTATAACTTCAACATTTACGATTCTTGGTTTTAAATATTCTGTAGGACTATTTTGCATTATGTATCCTTATCAATAATTCTTATTTAATTATTTCGAATAAAGCTCAACAACGAGCGATTCATTAATTGTTGCTGGCAAATCATCGCGTAGCGGTTTGTTTTTAAACGTACCCTTAAGACCTTTTACGTCAACTTCAATCCACTCAGGAAAACCTCTTTGCTCTGCAGCTTCAATTGAACCTTTAATTCTTAATTGTTGCTTAGATGCTTCTGCGACTGATAGAACATCACCCGGCTTAACTTGATATGAAGGGATGTTCACTCTTCGGCCATTTACTAGAAGACTGTTGTGTCTTACAATTTGTCTTGCTTCTGTTCGTGAAGCGCCGATACCCATTCGGTAAGCAACGTTATCTAATCTACACTCTAAAAGCTGTAGAAGATTTTCACCGGTAATGCCTTTTTTTCTATCCGCTTCAGCGTAATAACTTCTAAACTGTGCTTCTAAGATTCCGTAGATTCTTCTGAGCTTTTGTTTCTCTCTTAATTGAACGCCATAATCTGATAAGCGGCTCGCTCTTCTTTGTCCGTGTTGGCCAGGAGGAAAATTACGCTTTTCAATAGCGCATTTGTCAGTAAAACATTTCTCGCCTTTGAGAAAAAGTTTTTCGCCTTCTCTTCTACATTGACGACATTTAGGATCTAGATTTCTTGCCAAAATAACTCTCCTGTTTCAATGAGCAATTCAATGCTCAACTTATTAAATTCTTCTTTTCTTAGGTGGACGGCAACCATTGTGTGGCACTGGTGTCACATCTTGAATGCTCGTGATTTTAAATCCTGCAGCATTAAGTGCACGCACTGCAGATTCTCTTCCAGGACCTGGTCCTTTAATCTTTACTTCAAGATTTTTTACACCGCACTCTTGAGCCGCTTTACCTGCTGCCTCAGCTGCAACCTGCGCTGCAAAAGGTGTACTTTTTCTTGAGCCTTTAAATCCAGCACCGCCAGATGTTGCCCAAGACAATGCATTACCTTGTCTGTCTGTAATTGTGATGATTGTGTTATTGAAAGATGCGTGAATGTGAGCAATACCTTCTGCCACATTTTTCTTAACTTTCTTTTTTACACGAACATTAGCTTTTGTTGCCATAAATAATCCTTAAACCTTTTTTATTTAGCCTGTTTAATTGCTTTAACAGGGCCTTTTCTTGTTCTTGCATTAGTTTTAGTTCTTTGGCCTCTTACTGGAAGACCTCTTCTGTGTCTTACGCCTCGGTAACAGCTAAGATCCATCAATCGTTTAATGTTCATTGTGACTTCTCTTCGTAAGTCACCTTCAACCTTAATTTTCGCAACTTGATCACGAAGCTTTTCCACGTCAGCATCGTTCAAATCTTTTAATTTAGCAGTCGCAATGATTCCTGCCGCAATACAGATCTTCTTTGCGGTGTTTCTTCCAACGCCATAAATTGCTGTTAAAGCAATTTCTGCATGTTGATGATCGGGTACATTCACCCCAGCAATACGGGCCATAACTTACTCCAAAAAAAATGGCAAATTAAATAAAAAGCCTTATATTTTAACAGGTTGTTGAATTTTTAACAATTAACAACCCACCCTTATCCTTGTCGTTGCTTATGTCGAGGATCTGAGCAAATTACTCTCACAACACCTCTTCTTCTAACAACTTTACAGTTTCGGCATAATGTTTTTACGGATGCGCGAACTCTCATTTTTATACCTCTTAAATTTTAATTAAATATTACTTATTTAACCCTGAACGTAATTCTTGCCCTGGTTAAATCATAAGGTGTCATTTCTACCGTCACCTTATCTCCTGGAAGAATACGAATATAGTTCATACGCATTTTTCCTGATATATAACCCAATACAATATGGTCATTTTCCAACTTAACTCTAAAAGTTGCATTTGGAAGATTTTCTATAATCTCCCCCTGCATCTCAATCGTATCTTCTTTTGCCATTGATTAAAGGCTATCTAAGCGCATTAGCGCCGCCTTTAAAGTTAGCTTTCTTAAGTAATCCCTCATACTGATATGACATCAGATGAGATTGAACCTGGGTCATAAAATCCATCGTCACTACTACAATAATTAATAACGATGTACCTCCAAAATAAAAAGGAACATTAAACTTAAGTATTAGAAACTCTGGCAATAAACATACAAGCGTTATATACACAGCACCTACTAAAGTTAATCTACCCATAATTTGGTCGATATATTTTGCTGTTTGCTCTCCCGGTCTAATACCAGGAACAAACGCACCGCCTTTTTTCAAATTATCTGCTGTCTCCTTTGGATTAAAAACCAAAGCGGTGTAAAAAAAGCAGAAAAACACTATCGCTACTGCGAATAGAAAAATATAAATAGGCTGTCCTGGTGAAATCGCAGCTCCAACATCCTTAAGCCACAACATTTTTTCACTAGATCCAAACCAACCAGCTAAAGTCGCTGGAAATAAAATAATGCTTGATGCAAAAATAGGTGGGATGACACCCGCCATATTTAGTTTTAAAGGCAAATGAGAGGTTTGGCCCCCATATAGCTTGTTGCCAACTTGTCTTTTCGCATAGTTAACAGTGATTTTTCTCTGGCCTCTTTCAACAAAAACCACCAGCGCTGTTACTAAAATAGTTGCCGCAAACAAGAAGAAAACTAATGGTATTGAAAATGCACCCGTTCTAGCTAGCTCAAGTGTACTTCCCAATGCACTTGGCAATCCAGCCACAATACCTGTGAAAATAATAATTGAGATACCGTTACCAATACCTCTTTCAGTGATTTGCTCGCCTAACCACATAAGGAACATTGTTCCACTGACTAAAGTTACAACTGATGTGAGTCTAAAAGCCAATCCCGGATCAAGTACTAACCCTGGTTGAGACTCAAGCGCAATTGAGATTCCAAGCGCCTGAAATGCGGCTAACATCACTGTGCCGTATCTCGTATATTTTGTTATTGATCTTCTACCTGCTTCGCCTTCTTTTTTTAACTGTTCAAGCTGAGGCGAGACTACAGTTAATAATTGCATAATGATCGATGCAGAAATGTAAGGCATGATCCCTAATGCAAATAAGGTGAATCTACTTAGCGCACCTCCAGAGAACATATTAAACATTCCCAAGATGCCACCGCTTTGTGAATCAAATAATTTTTTAAGCTCAAGCGGATCAATCCCAGGTACTGGAATATGAGCGCCAAGTCTATAAACAATAATGGCACCTAAAACAAACAATATGCGATTTTTTAATTCGCTTGTCTTACCTAAAGCACCTAATAAATTATCTTGAGCCAAAATTAAATTCTCAAACTTCTACTACTTTTCCGCCAGCCGCTTCAATCGCAGCTCGAGCGCCCTTAGTTAGCAATAAACCTTGGATTGTTAATTTTCTTTTCACTTCGCCAGACAAATATACTTTTGCTGTCTTTGCATTATCGGAAATTAATTTTGCCGCTTTTAATACGAGCAAATCAATATTGTCTGACTCAACTAAATTGAGTTCATTTGTTCTAACGCGTGCAGTTAATTTTTGTGTTAATGATTTAAATCCACGTTTTGGAAGACGTCTTTGAATCGGCATTTGACCGCCTTCAAAACCGACTTTATGGAATCCACCAGCTCTGGATTTTTGTCCCTTATGGCCACGTCCAGCTGTTTTTCCAAGACCGGAACCAATACCTCGGCCAACACGTCTTGCTACTTTTTTAGAACCAACTGCTGGTTTTAATGTATTTAGTTTCATAATTTCTCTTTATATCTTTTCGACTTTAAGTAAGTAATTCACTGCATTAATCATGCCTCGAATCGCAGGAGTGTCTTGCAACTCAACTGTATGATGTATTCTTCTAAGACCTAATCCTTTCACCGTTGCCCGATGAGGTTCAGTTCTACCAATTAAACTTTTAATTAATGTAACTTTTAAACCAGCTGTAATTTCTTTTTTTATTTTTGCCATTTGATTAGCCTCTAATTTCTTCTACTGATTTACCGCGTTTAGCAGCAATTTCAGCCGGTGTATTCATTGATTCAAGTCCATTCAATGTTGCTCTGACAACATTATATGGATTCGTTGATCCAATACATTTTGCTAAAACATTAGTAATGCCCATTACTTCGAAAATCGCTCTCATAGCGCCACCAGCAATAATACCAGTACCTTCTGAAGCGGGCTGAATGAATACTTTTGCAGCGCCATGCTCGCCTATTACTGCATGTTGCAAGGTGCCATTATTTAGTTTTACTTTGAGCATGCCTCTTCTAGCTTCGTCCATTGCTTTTTGAACGGCCACAGGCACTTCTCTTGCTTTTCCTTTTCCCATACCAACTGAACCGTCTCCATCACCTACAACAGTTAACGCAGCGAAGCTCATGATTCGGCCGCCCTTAACTACTTTAGTAACCCGGTTAACAGCAATCATTTTTTCTCTTAAACCGTCTGTTTGCGTTTGTTGATTTTCTAAATCTTTTGCCATGTTTTGACCTATTTAAATTATTGGGGTTAGAAAGATAAGCCGTTTTCTCTAGCAGCATCTGCTAAAGCTTTAACTCTGCCATGATAGCGATAACCTGATCTATCAAATGCCACATTTGTAATTCCGATTTTTTTTGCTTTTTCAGCTATACGTTTGCCTATTTGAGCTGCTGCCTCAATATTGCCGCCATTCTTTAAAGTTTTTTTAATGTCTGCTTCAAGTGAAGAGGCACTTGCTAAAACTTTATTCGCGCCAGCACTTATGATTTGGGCGTAAATGTTTGTATTTGTTCTGTGAACACTGAGTCTTGTCACTTGAAGCTCAGCGATTTTTGCTCGTGTCTTCTTGGCGCGACGTAAACGGGGATTTGTATTATACATATCTCAACCTTTATTTTTTCTTAGTTTCTTTGATAATTACGTTCTCATCTGAATAACGAACGCCTTTACCTTTATATGGCTCTGGTGGTCGATACGCTCTAATTTGAGCAGCAACTTGACCTATTAATTGCTTATCAGAACCTTTTAAAATAATTTCAGTTTGACTTGGCGTTTCAACTTTAATGCCTTCAGGCATTTTGTAATTAACGGGATGTGAAAAACCTAAATCGAGATTAAGATTTGCACCTTGCGCCTGAGCTTTATATCCAACACCAATTAAAGTTAGTTTTCTTACGAATCCTTCAGAAACACCTTTCATCATGTTTGCAACAAGTGCACGCATTGTGCCAGCCATTGCATTTGCTTGCTGAGATTCATCAGCAGCTGCAAATGTAATTACTTGACCGTCATTATTTAATTTAACGTTAGATGTAATGAACTGATTTAATTTGCCCATCGGCCCACTAATTGAAATATTCAAATCATTAATTGAAACCTCTACTTTAGGAGGAATCGTTACGGGTGCGTTAGCTATACGTGACATATATTCTCTCCTTAAGCCACATAGCAAAGCACTTCGCCGCCAATACCTGCAGCCTTTGCTTTTCTATCTGTCATAACTCCCTTAGATGTTGACACGATTGCCACACCAAGACCATTCATTACTTCTGGAATACTTTGGCTTGCTTTATAAACTCGTAAACCTGGCTTACTTACTCTTTCAATTTTTTCAATAACAGGTCTGCCGGCGTAGTATTTCAATTCAATATTTAATACTGGCTTGCCTTGCACTTCGTGTTCAGCAAAATTCTCGATATAGCCTTCATCTTTTAAAACGTTTGCGATAGCTTTTTTTAATTTAGATGCAGGCATGGTGATAGATACTTTATTAGTACCTTGACCATTCCTAATTCTGGTTAGCATATCGGCAACTGGATCGCTCATACTCATATTATTTTTCTCCTATTACCAACTTGCTTTAATCACGCCAGGCACTTCGCCTCGCATCATTAAATCTCTTAATTTACTTCGACCAATCCCGAACTTACTGTAGACGCCTCTTGGACGACCTGTTAGAGAACAACGATTTCTTAATCTAACTGGACTTGAATTACGGGGTAAACTTTGTAACTTCTGTCTCGCTTCTTGTTTTTGCTCTGAAGATGCGTTTATATCTAAGATAATTTGATTTAAAGCAGCACGTTTGGTCTTAAATTTTTCAACCATATTACGTCGTTTTAATTCACGTTCTATCATGCACATTTTAGCCATAGTCTAAACCTAGTTTCTAAATGGAAAACTAAACGCAGATAACAATGCTTTTGCTTCTTCGTCAGTTTTAGCTGTCGTTGTAATTGTGATATTCATCCCTCTTAATGCGTCGATTTTATCGTATTCAATTTCAGGAAAAATGATCTGCTCTTTAACACCCATATTGTAATTTCCACGACCATCAAATGATCTAGCAGAAATCCCTCTAAAGTCTCTAATTCGCGGAATAGCAACTGTCACAAGTCGATCTAAAAATTCATACATACGATCTCTTCGAAGAGTCACTTTGCAACCTACCGGATAATCGTCACGAATCTTAAATGCTGCCACTGATTTTTTAGCTTTAGTGACAATAGCTTTTTGCCCAGCAATTTTTTCCATGTCGCCTACAGCGTGTTCCATGATCTTTTTGTCAGCTACTGCTTCACCTACACCCATATTTAAAGTAATTTTTTCAATTCTGGGGACTTGCATTGGTGATGAATAACCAAATTGGTCAGTCATTTTTTTAATGACTTCTGTTTTATAAAATTCTTTTAATCGAGCCATTTCTTTTCCTATGCGTCAACTGCTTCGTTGTTTGATTTAAAAACACGGATTTTCTTGCCATCATCTAATTTTTTAATTCCGACTTTGTCAGCTTTTTGAGTCAAGTTATTAAGTAAAGCAACGTTAGAAATATTAAGTGGCATTTCTTTGCCGACTATTCCACCTTGAATATTTTTAGCAGGATTAGGTTTTGTGTGCTTCTTTACCATGTTTAAACCTTCAACCACAACATGCCCTGTTTTAAGAACGCTTAAAACAACGCCTTGTTTGCCTTTGTCTTTGCCTGTATTTAAAATGACTTTGTCACCTTTACGAATTTTATTCATCCGTATACTCCTATAAAACTTCTGGTGCTAATGAAACAATCTTCATGAACCGTTCTGTTCTCAATTCGCGAGTTACAGGTCCAAAAATACGTGTTCCAATAGGTTCTAATTTAGCGTTTAAAAGAACGGCGGCATTTGCATCAAATTTAATTAACGAACCATCTGGTCTTCTAACGCCTTTTGCTGTTCTCACAACAACTGCGGTATAAACCTCTCCTTTTTTGACTTTGCCTCTAGGAGCTGCGTCTTTAATACTTACTTTGATAATGTCACCAATACTTGCGTAACGTCGTTTTGAGCCGCCCAATACCTTAATGCACATTACTGAGCGTGCGCCAGTATTGTCAGCAATTTCTAATCTTGACTGCATTTGAATCATGAGTTTATCTCCAACTTAATCCGTTATTACTAAGGCCAGCTTTTAAATTAGCCGATATACTACGGTCAGTATTGGGGGGTTAGCTTATAAACTTAATAGTTTATGAACCCCAAAAAAGTCTCGCATTATAAGCTATTTGTTTCTTATTCTCAACTTCTTATATCTAAACCTGAACTGCCTTTGTAACTATTTTACTAACGACCCATGATTTAGTTTTTGAAATAGGGCGGTTTTCTGTAATAACGACCAAATCACCCTCTTTACTTTCATTTTTTTCATCATGTGCATGAAATTTATTTGACTTAACAATTACCTTGCCAATCAAAGGATGCTTTACTTTTCTTTCAACCAATACAGTGACTGTCTTATCCATCTTGTCGCTAACAACTCTGCCCGTAAAGGTTCTAATAACTTTTTTTGTATCAGTCATATTTAAGCCTGTTTAACTTTCTCGCCAAGAACTGTTTTAACTCTTGCGATATCACGTTTAATTTTCGCAATTTGATCAACCTTGTTTAATTGTTGGGTTGCCAATTGCATTCTTAATGAGAACTGAGCTCTTCTTAACTCTAATAACTCGGTACCTAATTCTTCGGTTGTCTTTTTTCTTAAATCAGCTGTTTTCATATTAGCCTCCGATATGACGAGTAATAAAGGTTGTTTCAATTGGAAGCTTAGCTGCTGCTAATTTAAATGCTTCTCTCGCTAATGCTTCAGTTACTCCATCCATCTCATACAACATTTTTCCAGGCTGAATTTGAGCTACGTAGTATTCGGTACTGCCTTTACCGTTACCCATACGAACTTCAGCAGGTTTTTTTGAAATTGGTTGATCGGGGAATATACGAATCCATACTCGGCCACCACGCTTAATGTGGCGTGTCATCACTCGACGCGCAGCTTCTATCTGACGAGCTGTTAGACGTCCTCGTCCAATAGCTTTCAAACCGAAATCACCGAAACTTACTTTGTTTCCTGTTGTTGCAATGCCTTTGTTTCGGCCTTTTTGCATCTTACGAAATTTTTGTCTAGCCGGTTGTAACATCTTTAGCCCTCGACTTTCTCACTTTTTTTTCTGGTTCTTTTGCTACTGTTTCATCTTTTTTGATTCTTGGTTTTCTGAGTTTTTTTTCTTCTTCAGTTTTTTCAACTGCTGGATTTACAGCAAATAATGTCTGTGAAGTTCCTTTTGTGTTGTCTACGAATAATTCACCTTTAAAGACCCAAACTTTTATGCCAATAATTCCATAGGTTGTTTTCGCTTCAGCCACGCCGTAATCTATATCAGCTCTTAATGTATGAAGAGGCACTCTGCCTTCTCTATACCATTCTGTTCTTGCAATCTCAATACCATTTAATCTGCCAGCGCTCATAATTTTGATACCTTGAGCACCTAACCTCATTGCATTCTGCATTGCTCTTTTCATAGCGCGTCTAAACATCACACGTTTTTCTAATTGCTGGGCAATACTTTGTGCAATTAATGTTGCATCGATCTCTGGTTTACGCACTTCTTCAATATTCAAATGAACTGGAACGCCCATAAGCGCCTGTACACTTGATCTTAATGTTTCAATATCTTCACCTTTTTTTCCAATTACAATACCAGGCCTTGCTGAGTAAATTGTAATCTTTGCATTTTTAGCTGGTCGCTCAATAACAATTTTACTTACTGCAGCGTTTGCTAATTTTTTGTTTAAAAATTCTCGTACCTTAATGTCATTGTTCAACATTGCAGGAAAATTTTTACTATTAGCATACCAACGCGATGTCCAATTTTTTTGAACACTTAAGCGGAAACCAATTGGATGAATTTTTTGACCCATATTTTTTCTCTTTAGTTGCCGACCGTCACTTTAATGTGACAAGTTGGTTTTGTTATTTTCCCTGCACGGCCTTTAGCACGAGCACGGATACGTTTTAAAATAATGCCTTTATCCACATAAATTGTTTTAATAAACAATTCATCTATATCAGCCCCATTATTATGCTCAGCATTTGCAATTGCAGACTCTACAACTCGCTTAATAATTTCTGCACCTTTTTTTGGGCTGAAATTAAGAATATTAAGCGCGTAATCTACTTTTTTTCCCCTGACTAAATCAGCAACTAATCTTGCTTTCTGAGGAGATAAACGAACGCCTTTTAGAATCGCTGAAACTTCGGTAGCCATTTTATACCTTAGCCTTTCTGTCAGCAGCATGACCTTTAAAGGTTCTTGTTAAAGCGAATTCACCTAATTTATGTCCAATCATATTTTCTGTAATCATTACAGGTATATGTTGTTTTCCATTATGAATTGCAATGGTAAGACCGATAAAGTTAGGTAAGATTGTTGATCTTCTTGACCAGGTTTTAATTGGCTTACGATCGCGATTACCTGAGGCAACCTCAACTTTCTTAGCCAAATGTGCATCAATGAATGGTCCTTTTTTAACTGAACGTGCCATATCTATTACCTCTTATTCGCTGGACGACGACTGACGCGCATATTGTCAGTACGTTTATTTGTTCTTGTTCGATAGCCTTTAGTTGGAGTCCCCCAAGGGCTTACTGGATGCATACCAGCCGCAGTTTTTCCTTCACCACCACCATGTGGGTGATCAACAGGATTCATAACTACACCGCGCACTGTTGGTCTAACGCCTCTCCATCTCATAGCACCTGCTTTACCAATAGATCTGAGAGAATGTTCTTCGTTACCGACTTCACCTAAAGTTGCTTTGCAATCTACATGCACTTTTCTTACTTCGCCTGAACGAAGTCTTAGTTGAGCATATGTACCTTCTCTTGCTAAAAGCTGTACGGAAGTTCCTGCAGAGCGCGCTATTTGCGCACCTTTACCAGGTTGTAATTCGATACAGTGGATAGTACTACCTACAGGAATGTTTCTTAATGGCATAGCATTACCATTTTTAACAGGCGCTTCGGAGCCGCTTATTAACTCGGCACCAACAGCCACACCTTTTGGAGCAATAATGTATCTTCTTTCACCGTCTGCGTATAAAAGAAGTGCAATATTTGCTGTTCTATTTGGATCGTATTCAAGATGCTCTACTTTTGCTGGAATGCCATCTTTATTTCGTTTGAAATCAATCATGCGATAATTTTGTTTATGACCGCCGCCATGATGACGAATTGTAATAACACCGCGACTATTTCTTCCGGCATGCTTATTCTTTTTTTCAACTAAAGGTGCGAAGGGTTTGCCTTTGTGTAGGTCTGGATTGACAACCTTAACAACTGCGCGCCTTCCTGGGGAGGTTGGTTTTACTTTAACTAAAGCCATTTTTTATCCTTATTCACCGCTCGCAAAATTAATCTCTTGGCCTGGCTTAAGACTTATATAAGCCTTTTTCCAATCATTTCTTTTACCAAATGAACGGCCTGCTCTTTTTACCTTACCGCCTACATTGAGTAATGTCACAGCCTTCACTTCAACTTTAAACATTAATTCAACAGCAGCTTTAATTTCTGATTTGGTCGCATCAGTTCTTACTTTAAATGCCACTTGATTATGTTTGTCAGCAATGAATGTTGCTTTCTCAGTAATTTGTGGCGCTAAAATAACCTGAATAATACGATCTTGTGTATGAACTATTTGACTCACGCTAGCATCTCCTCAAGTTTTTTAAGTGCGCCAGCTGTGGCAACAACATTTGGAAACTGAACTAAACTTACTGGGTCAGCATATTGCGCTTCTACAACCATAACGTTAGTTAAATTTCTTGATGATAAATATAAATTTTCATCAAATGCATCTGTTAAAACTAAAACGCCTTGCGTATATCCCATATCTTTAATTTTATCGACAAGTTGTTTTGTCTTTGGGGTCTCTAATTTAAACTCCTCAACAATACTTAACCTTTCTTGCCTTACTAATTCAGACAAAATAGATCTCATACCAACGCGATATGCTTTTCGATTCATTTTGTGAGAGAAATTTTCATCAGGTGAATTTGGAAATGTTCTACCACCTCCTCGCCATATAGGGCTTGAAGTCATACCAGAACGTGCATTACCTGTACCTTTTTGTGCGTAAGGTTTACGAGTACTGTGTTTTACAGTGCCTCTGGTTTTTTGTGAGCGAGTTGCAACGCGAGCATTAGCCATGTATGCCACAACTAACTGATGAACAAGAGCCTCATTAAATTCACGACCAAATGTTGCATCAGAAACTGTGACGCTTTTCTTAGCGGATTTTCCGTTTTTATCGAGTAATTTTAATTCCATTATTTGCTCACTTTCACAGCTGCGCGAACTAAAACGTCGCCGCCTTTGGAACCTGGAACTGCACCTCTAATTAGGATTAGATTTTTTGAAGTGTCAACACGAACAATGACTAAGTTCTGTGTAGTAACTCTCACAGCGCCCAAATGACCGGACATGCGCTTACCTGGGAATACTCGGCCTGGATCTTGAGCCATACCGATTGAACCTGGAACATTATGTGATCTTGAGTTACCGTGTGATGCTCGATTTGATCTGAAATGATGTCTTTTAATAACACCAGCATAACCTTTACCAATTGATGTACCTGTAACATCAACAAGCTGGCCTTCTTTGAAGTTTTCTACGGTGATATTTGTACCTAAAGGGAAATTCGCTACATCTTCTTCTTTGATTGCAGTTTCGTGTAAGCCAATACCAGCTGTTACACCTGCTTTAGCGTAATGTCCTGTAAGTGCCTTATCAAGCTTGGTAGCTTTTGTCGCACCATAGGCTAATTGGAGGCTAGTATAGCCGTCCGAAGCGATTGTTTTGATCTGTGTCACGCGGTTAGGTAAGACTTCAAGAACTGTTACAGGAATGCTAGTACCATCCTCTGTAAACACCCTTGTCATACCAACTTTGCGACCAATAAGCGCTAAGCTCATGATCGTATCCTTAAATTATTATTATTAAACGAAACCGATTACAATTGACCGATTTCTGCAAAGAGCGCAGAATTATACCTAACGCTTTAAAATTTTACAACTTAATTTCTACATCAACTCCAGCAGCCAAATCCAGTTTCATTAAAGCATCTACTGTTTTGTCTGTAGGATCAATAATGTCCATCAATCTTTGATGAGTTCTTATTTCAAATTGATCTCGCGACGTTTTATTGACGTGCGGTGATCTTAAAATATCAAATCTTTCGATTCGAGTAGGAAGCGGAACAGGACCCTTAACAACAGCCCCCGTTCTTTTAGCTGTTTCAACGATTTCTTGGGCTGATTGATCGATTAAACGATAATCAAACGCCTTTAAACGTATACGAATTTTCTGACTTTGCATTTTTTACTACCTTTCCAAAGAGCGAATACCTTACGGTATTAATTTTAAAAAACTATTCAATCACCTTAGCAACAACACCGGCACCTACTGTGCGGCCACCTTCACGAATCGCAAAACGTAAGCCTTCTTCCATCGCGATTGGTGCAATGAGTGTTACTGTGATTGATACGTTGTCACCTGGCATTACCATTTCTGTGCCTGCTGGTAAATCAACAGCGCCTGTAACATCTGTTGTTCTGAAGTAGAACTGTGGGCGGTAACCATTGAAGAATGGTGTATGACGACCACCTTCATCTTTACCAAGCACATAGATCTCTGCAGCGAATTTTGTATGTGGTGTGATTGAACCTGCTTTAGCTAATACTTGACCACGTTCAACTTCTTCACGTTTTGTACCACGTAACAACACACCTACGTTGTCGCCTGCTTGACCTTGGTCAAGTAACTTACGGAACATTTCAACGCCTGTACATGTTGTTTTGAGTGTAGGTTTGATACCTACGATTTCAATTTCATCACCTACTTTAACAATGCCGCGCTCAATACGACCAGTCACTACAGTACCGCGACCTGAGATTGAGAACACGTCTTCAACTGGCATTAAGAATGCACCATCGATTGCACGTTCTGGCATTGGTATATAAGAATCAAGTGCTTCAGCTAATTTAAAAAATTGATGGCTCACCAATTTCAGATTGGTCGCCTTCGAGTGCTAATTTTGCAGAACCTATGACGATCGGTGTTTTTGTCGCCTGGGAAGTCATACTTCGTTAAAAAGATCACGCACTTCCATTTCAACGAGCTCTAATAATTCTTTGTCATCCACCATGTCTGCTTTATTTAAGAAGACCACAATGTAAGGTACGCCTACTTGGCGAGCTAACAGGATATGTTCACGTGTTTGAGGCATTGGGCCGTCAGCTGCTGAACATACAAGGATTGCGCCGTCCATCTGCGCTGCACCTGTAATCATATTTTTAACATAGTCAGCATGGCCTGGGCAGTCAACGTGCGCATAATGGCGATTTGCTGTTTCGTATTCTACGTGTGCTGTATTAATTGTAATACCACGCGCTTTTTCTTCTGGCGCCGCATCAATTTGATCGTAAGCCTTAGCTTCTCCGCCAAATTTCTTAGCAAGAATCGTTGTGATTGCCGCTGTAAGTGTTGTCTTACCATGGTCAACGTGACCAATTGTGCCAACGTTCACATGGGGTTTGGTACGTTCAAATTTGCCTTTTGCCATAATGTTATCCTCAGATTTTTAACTTATTTTTTATTAACGACTGCTTCTGCTACGTTTCTTGGTGCTTCTGTGTAATGCTAAATTCCATCGAATATGTTGCTCTACCTTGAGATAGGGAACGCATGGTTGTTGAATATCCAAACATCTCTGCTAATGGAACTTCAGCGCGAACGACTTTGCCAGATGCATTATCTTCCATACCTTGAATCATGCCACGTCTAGATGACAGGTCACCCATCAAATCACCAAAATAATCCTCAGGTGTTTCTACCTCAACTGCCATCATAGGCTCAAGAAGGATTGGATCTGCTTTACGCATTCCGTCTTTAAATGCCATCGAAGCTGCCATTTTAAATGCATTTTCATTTGAGTCAACATCATGGTATGAACCATCAAATAGAGTTACTTTAACGTCTACAACTGGATAACCGGCGACTACACCAGCAGGAAGTGTTTCTCGTAATCCTTTTTCAACCGCAGGAATGAACTCACGAGGCACTGATCCACCTTTAATTGCATCAATAAATTCGAAACCTTTGCCCGGTTCATTTGGCTCCATTTTGAGCCATACATGACCATATTGACCTTTACCGCCAGATTGCTTTACAAATTTACCTTCAATTTCAACCGGTTTCTTGATAGCTTCCCTATAAGCCACTTGTGGCGCACCTACATTAGCTTCAACACCAAATTCTCTTCTCATTCGATCTACAAGAATTTCTAAATGAAGCTCACCCATACCTGAAATAATTGTTTGATTTGTTTCTTCATCTGTCTTCACTCTAAATGAAGGATCTTCTTGAGCAAGTCTATTTAAAGCTATACCCATTTTCTCTTGATCGGCTTTTGTTTTAGGTTCAACTGCAACGTGAATAACAGGCTCAGGGAAAATCATTCTTTCAAGAACAACTTCATTATTAATATCACATAAAGTGTCGCCTGTTGTTGCTTCTTTGAGTCCCACAGCTGCTGCAATATCGCCAGCACGAACTTCTTTCAATTCTTCACGCTGATTTGCGTGCATTTGAAGAATACGGCCAATACGTTCTTTACGGCCTTTAATTGGGTTATAAATGGTATCGCCTGATTTAATAACGCCTGAATATACGCGGAAGAAAATAAGCTGACCTACAAAAGGGTCTGTCATGATTTTAAATGCTAACGCTGAGAAAGGCTCATCATCAGAGGCTTTACGAGTTGTAGGTTGGCCTTTGGCGTCTTCACATACGAGCGCTGCAACATCAGTAGGAGCAGGTAAATACTCAATCACTGCATCCAACATAGCTTGCACGCCTTTATTTTTAAAGGCTGATCCGCATAACATAGGTACGATTTCAAAATTAATCGTTCTAATGCGCAAACCTTTTTTGATATCTTCATCGCTTAAATCACCAGTTTCCAAATATCTATTCATTAGCTCTTCATTGGCTTCAGCGGCTGCTTCAAGCATTTTTTCCCGCCATTCTTTACATGTATCAACTAAATCTGCAGGAATATCGCGATAATCAAATTTCATTCCTTGAGATGATTCATCCCAATAAACAGCTTTCATTTTAATAAGATCAATAACACCTTCAAATTTTTCTTCAGCACCTATAGGAACTTGAAGTGCAATTGGATTAGCTTTTAAACGTAAACGCATTTGATCGTAAACTTTAAAAAAGTTTGCGCCGGCTCTATCCATTTTATTTACGAAAGCAAGACGCGGAACTTTATATTTATTTGCTTGACGCCATACCGTTTCTGACTGGGGCTGAACGCCACCTACCGCACAGTAAACCATACAAGCGCCATCAAGAACTCGCATTGATCGTTCAACTTCAATAGTGAAATCAACGTGTCCTGGGGTATCAATAATATTGATTCGATGCTGGTCAAATTGACCTGCCATACCCTTCCAGAAACAAGTTGTTGCAGCTGAAGTAATAGTAATTCCTCGTTCTTGCTCTTGCTCCATCCAATCCATAGTTGCGGCACCATCGTGCACTTCACCAATCTTATGGTTTACCCCTGTGTAAAAAAGAATACGCTCAGTTGTTGTAGTTTTACCTGCATCAATATGAGCACTAATTCCTATATTTCTATATCGATTAATGGGGGTTATACGAGCCACTTTAGAATTACCTTTTAATTAAATAAGTTTAGAAACGGAAATGTGAGAAAGCTTTATTAGCTTCTGCCATTCTGTGGACTTCTTCACGTTTTTTCATTGCAGCGCCTTTATTTTCTGAAGCTTCTGCAATTTCAGCCGCTAAACGTAAATCCATTGATTTTTCACCTCTTTTACGTGCTGCATCTCTTAGCCATCTCATAGCTAAAGCCACTCGTCTTGATGGTCTAACTTCAACAGGCACTTGATAATTAGCCCCACCTACACGTCGACTTTTTACTTCAACTACTGGTCTTAAATTTGTTAATGCGAGAGAAAAGACTTCAATAGGATCTTTTCCGGTTTTTGTTTTAATTTGATCAAATGCGCCATAAATTAATCTTTCAGCAACGGATTTTTTTCCGCTTGTCATTAATACATTCACGAATTTAGAAACCTCTTGGCTTCCGAATTTCGGATCTTGAAGAATAATTCGTTTGGGAACTTCTCTACGTCTTGGCATATTATGTTTACCTTAATTTAGTATTCTAAAAATTTAAGCTTCTTTAGGTCGTTTAGCACCATATTTAGATCGAGATTGTTTACGATCTTTAACACCAGCAGTATCCAAGCTACCCCGAACCATATGGTAACGAACGCCTGGTAAATCCTTTACACGTCCGCCTCTTAATAGAACAACACTGTGCTCTTGTAAATTATGGCCTTCTCCTCCAATGTAACTAATCACTTCGTAACCATTCGTCAAACGAACTTTAGCTACTTTACGCAAGGCAGAGTTTGGTTTTTTTGGAGTGGTTGTGTAAACACGGGTACATACACCTCTTTTTTGAGGCGAAGATTCTAGAGCTGGGACCTTGCTCTTAGTCTCTACTTTTTTTCGTGGTTTACGAATTAACTGATTAATTGTTGGCATCGCCTAAATCCTTAAATTTCTAACTTACTATTAATAATGACTATTTGAGCGCTTCGCTAAACGCGAAGATCCCAAAAAGCCGCAAATTGTATTTTGGTTCCTGCATAAAGTCAACCTATCATTCAGTCGGTGCTTCAATTTCAGGGCTAGTTTCCTGAGCCTCTTCCATTGGAACATCGATCTGATCTAGAGGAGCCTCAACAGGGTCCATATTTTCCCCAGCAGCAGCAGCTTTTCTTGTTTCATGATAAGCCAAACCTGTGCCTGCAGGAATTAAACGACCTACGATTACATTCTCTTTAAGTCCTCTTAATTCATCACGCTTACCCAGAATTGCAGCCTCAGTGAGAACGCGAGTTGTTTCTTGGAATGAAGCTGCTGAAATAAATGAATCTGTAGATAATGATGCTTTAGTAATACCTAAAAGCACATATTCATACTCAGCCGGTTTTTTGTCTTGCGACAATACCGATTCATTTTCAGTTAACAATTCTGCTCTTTCGACTTGCTCACCCAGAATAAATGAAGTTTCGCCTGCATCGGTGATACGGACACGTCTTAACATTTGTCTAACAATTACTTCGATGTGCTTGTCATTAATTTTAACGCCTTGCAATCTATATACGTCTTGAACTTCATCAATAATATATCTTGCTAAAGATTCCCTACCTTGCAAGCGAAGAATGTCTTGAGGATCTGCAGGTCCATCCACAATAGTTTCACCTTTAGTAACAACTTGACCATCGTGCGCTGTCACATGTTTATCTTTAGGAATTAAGAACTCTTTTGAAACGCCTTCAAGATCTGTAATGACAAGTCTTTGTTTGCCTTTAGTATCTTTACCAAATGAAACTGTACCTGTGCTTTCCGCTAACATGCCTGCGTCTTTTGGAGATCTTGCTTCAAATAACTCAGCAACTCTTGGAAGACCACCGGTTATATCTCTCGTTTTAGAGGACTCTTGCGGAATGCGAGCAATCACATCACCCACTTTTACCTCTTGAGAATCTTTAACTGTAATGATGTAACCAAGCTGGAAAGTTACGTTAACAGATATATCACTACCCGCTAATTTAACTTCATTTCCAGAAGTGTCTAAGATTTTAATTTGAGGTCTTAAACCTTTTGACTGGCCCGCGCGCTGCTTAGGATCAACTACAACCAATGATGATAAGCCTGTGACATCATCAATTTGTTTTGCAACTGTAATACCTTCTTCAACATTTTCAAATTTAACTTGTCCAGCGTACTCAGAAATAATTGGACGAGTGTGCGGATCCCATGTTGCAAGAACACCGCCTGCTTTAATAGACTTACCATCTTGAACAACTAGATTTGCACCATAAGGAACTTTATGACGCTCTCTTTCACGGCCACTTTCATCTTGAATAATTAATTCACCATTACGAGAAATTACAACTTGCTCATTTCGAGCATTGGTAACGTAACGCATGGTAGATGTAAATTGAATAACTCCATTTGATTTACTTTCAACTTGACTTACTGATGCGGCTCTTGAAACTGCGCCACCAATATGGAATGTTCTCATTGTTAATTGAGTACCAGGCTCACCGATAGATTGCGCTGCAATCACACCAATAGCCTCCCCGAGACTAATTAATTTACCGCGACCTAAATCGCGACCATAACATTGAGAGCAAATACCATGTCGTGTTTCGCAAGTGAGTGCGGTTCTTACTTTAACCTCATCAATACCAAGTGCATCAATTTTCTCAACATGATCCTCTTCAAGCAGGGTTCCTTTCGAATAAACCACTTCTTGAGTTTCTGGATGGTAAATATCGAGAGCATTTACGCGACCTAAAATACGATCACTTAATGGTTCAACAACTTCACCACCTTTAATAAGCGCTTTCGTGACTAAACCATCTTCTGTACCACAATCGTGTTGTGTTACAACAAGATCTTGAGTTACATCAACTAAACGTCTAGTTAAATAACCTGAGTTAGCTGTTTTCAATGCTGTATCTGCAAGACCTTTTCGTGCGCCATGTGTCGAAATAAAATATTGAAGAACATTTAAGCCGTCTCGGAAATTAGCAGTAATTGGTGTCTCAATAATTGAGCCATCAGGTCTTGCCATCAAACCTCGCATACCTGCAAGCTGCCTTACTTGAGCTGCAGATCCTCGAGCACCGGAATCAGCCATCATATAAATTGCATTAAATGATTCTTGGTAAAGATCCTTACCATCTTTGCCTTTTACATTTTCACCGGCATCATTTTTAACAGGCTCTTCTTTAAGACGTTTCATCATTGCATCAGCAACTTTGTCACCGGCGCGACCCCAAATATCAACAACCTTGTTATATCTTTCGCCTTGCGTCACCAGGCCTGAAATGTATTGATTTTCAATTTCCTTGACTTCGGCTTCAGCAGCTTCGATGAGTTGCTCTTTTTCTGGAGGCACAAGCATGTCATGAATACTGATTGAGATACCTGCTTTTGTAGCATAGGTATAACCCATATACATTAGTTTATCTGCAAGAATTACTGTCTCTCTAATACCGACACGTCTAAATCCTGCATTAATTAATTTTGAAATTTCTTTTTTCTTTAATGCTTTATTAATTAAATCAAAAGAAAGTCCTGCTGGAAGAATTTCAGAAAGTATTGCTCTTCCAACTGTAGTTTCATATCGATTTATTTTGTCAGTTGTTGTGCCATCTAGGCCTAATTCAGTTTCTTTAATACGAACTGTCACGCGCGCATGAAGATCAACTAAGCCGCTATCAAAAGCACGGTGAACTTCTGCTACATCACTAAATTTCATACCTTCACCACGTGCAGCAATTTTGTCTCTCGTCATATAATAAAGACCAAGCACGATATCTTGTGATGGAACAATAATTGGTTCGCCATTAGCTGGAGATAAAACATTATTAGATGCAAGCATTAAAGTTCTTGCTTCCATTTGGGCTTCAAGAGACAAAGGCACATGCACTGCCATTTGGTCACCGTCAAAGTCGGCGTTAAATGCAGCACAAACTAAGGGATGCAATTGAATTGCTTTGCCTTCAATTAAAATAGGTTCAAATGCTTGAATACCTAAACGATGTAATGTTGGCGCTCTATTTAATAAAACAGGATGCTCTCTAATTACGTCCTCTAAAATATCCCATACTTCTGGTCCCTCTTCTTCTACTTTTTTCTTTGCAGCTTTAATAGTTGTAGAAAGGCCAAGTACTTCTAGCTTATGGAAAATAAATGGTTTAAATAATTCAAGGGCCATTTTCTTCGGCAAACCACATTGGTGAAGTTTTAATTGTGGTCCAACAACAATCACTGAACGTCCTGAATAATCAACACGCTTACCTAAAAGATTTTGCCTAAATCGGCCACCTTTACCTTTAATCATATCGGCGAGAGATTTTAATGGTCGCTTGTTAGCGCCTGTCATAACCTTGCCACGTCTACCATTATCAAGAAGTGAATCAACTGCTTCTTGCAACATACGCTTTTCATTTCTCACAATAATTTCTGGCGCCTTAAGATCTAACAATCTTCTTAAACGATTATTTCTATTAATCACTCGACGATATAAATCATTCAGATCTGATGTAGCGAATCTTCCACCATCAAGTGGTACCAATGGTCTTAACTCAGGCGGTAACACAGGAAGAATTTCTAAAATCATCCATTCAGGTTTAATACCTGACTTCTGAAATGCTTCAAGTACTTTTAAACGCTTAGCAATTTTTTTAATTTTTGCTTCCGAGCCTGTCTCAGCTAATTCAGTTCTTAATTTTTCAATTTCACTGTTGATATCGAGTGATTTGAGCAATTCTTTAATTGCTTCCGCACCCATCACTGCGGTGAATTCATCGCCAAACTCTTCTATTTTTGCAAGATAGTCATCTTCAGTAAGAAGCTGCCCTCTTGTTAAAGGTGTCATGCCAGGATCAACAACAATGAATGCTTCAAAATAAAGAACACGCTCAATATCTCTTAAAGCAATATCAAGAACCATACCTAAACGACTTGGTAAGCTCTTTAAAAACCAAATATGTGCAACTGGGCTTGCTAAATCAATATGGCCCATGCGCTCACGACGCACTTTAGATAAAGTAACTTCAACACCGCATTTTTCACAAATGACACCGCGATGTTTAAGGCGTTTGTATTTACCACAAAGACATTCGTAATCTTTAATAGGTCCAAATATTTTTGCGCAAAACAAACCGTCTCTTTCAGGCTTAAATGTTCTGTAATTAATCGTTTCTGGCTTTTTAACTTCACCATACGACCATGAACGAATTTTTTCTGGAGATGCTAATGCAATCTTAATTGCATCAAACTCTTCTTCTTGTGTTACCTGTTTAAATAGGTCTAATAAAGCTTTCATCTGTGATCTCCTTAGTTTCTATCGAGGTCAATATCAATAGCGAGTGAACGAATTTCTTTAACCAACACGTTGAATGACTCAGGCATACCTGCATCAATCTTATGCTCACCCTTGACTATGTTTTCGTATACTTTAGTTCTACCAGCAACATCGTCTGATTTAACAGTCAACATTTCTTGTAGGGTATAAGCAGCACCGTATGCTTCCAGCGCCCAAACTTCCATCTCACCAAAACGTTGTCCACCAAATTGCGCTTTACCGCCAAGTGGCTGTTGCGTTACAAGAGAATAAGGTCCAGTTGAACGTGCGTGCATCTTATCATCAACCAAATGATGTAATTTAAGTACATGCATATAACCTACTGTGACAGGCCTTTCAAACGCCTCGCCTGTGCGGCCATCAAACAATTTAACTTGCGTTTTGTTAGCTGAGAATTGCAACAGTTTGGTTTTTGGATCGCTATCTGGGTAAGCCAGATCTAACATATATTGAATGTCTAACTCAGATGCGCCATCGAACACAGATGTGGCAAATGGAACGCCATTTTTCAAATGCTCAGCAAGCTCTACAACTTCATCATCGTTTAATGACTTAATGTCTTCTTTTTTACCTGAAGCGTCGTTATAAATTTGATCTAAAAATTTACGAACTTCAGTAATTTTTACTTCTTCTCTGAGCATTTCTCCGATACGAAGACCTAGGCCTTTAGCTGCCCATCCAAGATGGGTTTCTAAAATTTGGCCGATATTCATTCGAGAAGGAACGCCTAATGGATTTAATACAATATCCAAAGGTGTACCATCAGCCATATGCGGCATGTCTTCTACAGGAGCAATTTTAGAAACAACGCCTTTGTTACCGTGACGTCCAGCCATTTTATCGCCAGGCTGAATTCTACGTTTCACTGCCAAGTAAACCTTAACCATTTTTTGAACGCCCGGAGGGAGCTCATCGCCTTGTGTTAATTTTCTTTTTTTCTCTTCAAAACGTTTGTCGAATTGTTCTTTAGCAGTTGCTAAATTATCTTTCAAACTTTCTAATTGTTTTGAAGCGTCATCATTACCTAAGCGAATATCAAACCAGTCGTATCTATTAATTGAAGCTAGAAAATCTTTAGATATTTTTTCGCCTTTTTTCAAGCCTTTTGGACCGCCAGTTGCGACTTTACTTGTAAGTAATCTTTCGATTCTTCCAAAAGTATCATCTTCAACAATTCTTAATTGATCAGCTAGATCTTGTTTGAAGTGCTTTAATTGATCATCAATAATTTGTTCGGCTCTTGAATCTCTATCAATGCCCTCTCTCGTAAATACTTGAACATCAATAATTGTTCCAGACATGCCTGATGGCACTCTCAAACTTGTATCTTTTACATCAGAAGCTTTTTCACCAAAAATTGCTCTTAAGAGTTTTTCTTCAGGTGTAAGCTGTGTCTCGCCTTTTGGTGTAACTTTTCCTACAAGTACATCGCCTGATTCAACTTCGGCACCAATATAAATAATGCCTGACTCATCAAGCCTTCCAAGCATTCTTTCTGAAAGATTTGAAATGTCGCGCGTAATTTCTTCTGGGCCTAATTTTGTATCTCTAGATACAACAGATAATTCTTCGATATGAATTGATGTATATCGATCTTCAGCCACTACGCGCTCTGAAATTAAAATCGAATCCTCGAAGTTATAACCATTCCAAGGCATAAATCCAACAAGCATATTTTGTCCAAGCGCTAATTCACCAACGTCTGTTGATGCGCCGTCAGCAATCACATCACCTCTTGCAATTTTGTTGCCAATTCTTACAAGTGGCCTTTGATTAATATTGGTATTTTGATTTGATCTTGTGTATTTAGTTAGATTATAAATATCAACGCCAACTTCTCCATCAGCAGCTTCATCGTCGTTCACGCGAATCACAACACGTCTTGAATCTACATAATCAACAATTCCACCACGCTTAGCTTGAACTGTTGTGCCAGAATCAGTTGCTACTGTTCTTTCAATACCTGTACCTACAACTGCTTTTTCTGCTCTCAAGCATGGCACTGCTTGACGTTGCATGTTTGCGCCCATAAGCGCACGGTTTGCATCGTCGTGTTCTAAAAATGGAATTAATGCAGCTGCCACAGAAACAATCTGGCCAGGCGCTACGTCCATATATTGAATAGGATCTACAGAAGACATCGTAAATTCGTTGCGATGGCGACATGAAATTAAATCGTCTTGAAAATGTCCTTTATTATCAAGCTCAGTATTTGCCTGGGCTATAACAAATTCACTTTCTTCAATCGCAGAAAGATAGTCTATCTTTGCAGTAACTTTTCCATTTTCAACACGTCTATAAGGTGTCTCTAAGAAGCCGTATTGATTCGTTCTTGCATAAAGTGCGAGTGAATTAATCAATCCAATGTTTGGTCCTTCTGGGGTTTCGATTGGGCATACACGGCCATAATGTGTCGAATGAACGTCACGGACCTCGAAGCCAGCACGCTCTCTTGTTAAACCTCCAGGGCCTAAGGCTGAAACTCTTCGCTTATGCGTAATTTCAGACAATGGATTAGTTTGATCCATAAATTGAGATAATTGTGATGAACCAAAGAATTCTCTAATCGCACTTGAGATAGGTTTTGAATTAATTAAGTCATGTGGCATCAAATTGTCTGCCTCAGCTTGGCTTAATCTTTCTTTAACTGCTCGCTCCACTCGAACAAGTCCAGTTCTAAATTGATTCTCTACAAGCTCACCAACAGAGCGAATTCTTCGATTACCAAGATGGTCAATATCATCTATTTCACCTCGACCATTTCGTAATTCAATAAGAACACCAATCACAGCCAAGATATCATCGTTCGATAAAATATTTGCACCAGTTTCGCCTTGTGGGCCAACGCGCTTATAAAATCTTTGTAACCAGTTTGCATGTTGTTCGTATGCTTTTTGATGCGCTCTTCGATTAAATTTCATGCGACCTACATTAGATAAATCATATCGGTCTTCATTAAAAAATAATCCTTTGAACAAAGCTTCAACTGCATCTTCAGTCGGTGGCTCGCCAGGTCTCATCATTCGATAAATAGCAACTTTTGCGCTGTATTGATCAGGGACCTCATCTGAGGTAAGTGTTTGAGAAATATAGTCGCCATGATCTAAATCATTTGAATAAAGTGTATGAATTTGCCCTACACCTACTTCAATAAATTTATCCAATACTGACTCTGTGATTTCATCATTTGCACTAGCAATGACTTCGCCTGTATTTTTATCTACAATTGCTTTTGAAAGCTTGCGGCCCAAAATAAAATCTTTATCCACTGTAATTTTATTTACGCCTGCTTTTTCCATCTCACGAATATGCTTGACAGTAATGCGCTTGTCTTTTTGTACAATCACATTTCCTCTTTTATCAGCAATATCAAACTTAGCAATCTCGCCTCTTAGACGATCAGGGACCAATTCAAAATCAATTGATTTAGCAGTCACATGGAATGAATCAAAATCGTAGTATGTTTCTAGAATTTGTTCTGGTGAATAACCTAAAGCTTTTAATAAAATTGTGACTGGCATTTTTCTGCGACGATCCACACGGAAATATAAATAATCCTTAGGATCAAATTCGAAATCTAACCAAGAGCCACGATAAGGAATGATTCTTGCTGAAAATAATAACTTTCCAGAGCTGTGCGTTTTGCCTCGATCATGCTCAAAAAATACACCAGGGCTTCTATGAAGTTGAGATACGATAACTCTCTCAGTGCCATTAATAACAAATGAACCATTGTCTGTCATAAGTGGAATTTCACCCATGTACACTTCTTGCTCTTTAATTTCTTTCACTGTTGGTTTTGATGCTTCTTTATCCATGAGAGTTAAACGAACTTTGACTCTCAATGGAACACCATATGTTAAGCCGCGCTGTTGACATTCTTTAACGTCAAACGCTTCCTCGCCTAAATTGTAAGTGACAAAATCAAGTCGGGCATTACCGGAATGACTTGTGATAGGAAATACTGAATTGAATGTTGACTGAAGGCCTTCGCTAAGTCTCTGTTCGGCATGCGTATTCTTCTGTAAAAAAGCTGCATAAGACTCAAGCTGCATGGTGAGCAAGTATGGTATATCTTGCACACGCTCTCTTTTAGCAAAACTTTTTCTAATACGTTTTTTTTCAGTAAAGGAATAGCTCATTGCGTCTCCTGGTGTAATTTTTATAAAACAATAAACTTTTCAGATCGAAGAATATTGTTTTATAAATTTTTATAAGTTTTAACCTAAAAATGTTTTAAAACAAAAAAGCAATGGCTGACAGCGAGCTGTCAGCCATGCTAATTAGCATTACTTAAGTTCTGCTGTAGCGCCAGCTTCTTTTAATTTAGCTAGTGCTTCTTCAGCTGCAGCTTTTGCAATACCTTCTTTAATTGGCTTAGGTGCGCCATCCACTAAGTCTTTAGCTTCTTTTAAGCCAAGACCTGTGATTTCACGAACAGCTTTAATAACATTTACTTTTTGCTCGCCAGCAGCAGTTAACATCACAGTAAACTCAGTTTGTTCTGCAGCAGCAGCGCCACCAGCAGAAGCTGCAGCAGGTGCAGCTGCAACAGCAGCAGCAGTAGCTGAAACGCCAAACTTTTCTTCCATATCTTTAATAAGCTCTGACAAATCAAGAACTGTCATTGCACTTACTGCATCTAAAATTTCAGCTTTAGAGATAGCCATTTAATACTCCTAATAAAAAATTTAAATTAATCGTTAAAATTACGCAGGTTTTTGATCGCGAACTGCTGCTAAACCACGAACGAATTTTGTTGGTACCTCATTAAGCGTACGAACAAACTTCGCAATCGGCGCTTGCATTGTTCCCAATAATTTTGCGAGTAATTCTTCACGACTTGGCAATGAAGCTAATGCTGCAATATTTGAAGCGCTCATTACCTTATTTGGCATTGCTCCTGATTTGATAACAAACTTATCGTTTGACTTGGCAAAATCATTTAGCACTTTAGCAACTGCAACTGGATCAGTTGAGATGCCATACACTATTGGACCTACCATTTCATTAGCTAAGTCAGAGAATGCAGTTCCATCTACGGCTCTTCGAACTAAAGTGTTCTTTAAGACGCGAAGATATACTCCTGATTTTCTGGCTTGAACTCTTAGCGCTGTCATCTCAGAAACACCAATACCTCGGTTTTCAGCTAAAACAACTGCTTGAGCGCCCGCGATTTGCTTATTAACTTCAGCAACGACTGCCTTTTTTTGTTCAAGATTAAGACTCAAGGTCTTCTCCTTCCGTTAAATTAAGTATTAAGTAAACTTAATACCAACATTACGGCGACCTTTATCAGGATGCTATCCTTTAGGGGTACCGCCATCTGCGTAGGCTCTAGCAAACGATCACTAGAATTAGACTTGTTAGCACCTACGGTCTTTGAAAGCTTCACCGATACTTTCATATCGGTGAACCCAAAGTTCTTTTTAAAAAAGCTTTCGCTTTTTTTAATTCTTTACACTAAACTTGTTGAATCGATTCTTACACCAGCACCCATAGTGCTAGACACCGATAATTTTTTTACAAAAATACCTTTTGTTGAGGGTGGTTTGGCTTTATTAATTACATCAATCAATGCCGCTAAATTACCTTTCAATTGATCAACAGAGAAAGATGCTCGACCAATAGTGCAATGGACGATGCCGCCTTTATCAGTTCTATATTGAACTTGCCCACCTTTTGCATTTTTAACTGCTGCTGCTGTATCGGGCGTTACCGTTCCTACTTTTGGATTCGGCATTAAGCCTCTTGGACCTAAAACTTGTCCTAGCGCGCCAACAACTTTCATAGCATCCGGTGTTGCAATGACAACGTCGAAATCCATCATGCCGCCTTTAATTTTTTCAGCGAGATCATCAAATCCCACAATATCTGCACCTGCTGCCTTTGCAGCTTCAGCTGCAGCACCTTGAGCAAATACGGCAACACGTATTGTTTTACCTGTCCCGTTAGGAAGAACTAATGCACCGCGAATGAGTTGATCAGATTTTTTAGCATCAATACCTAAGTTAATCACTGCATCTACTGATTCATCAAATTTTGCTGTTGCTGTTTCTTTAACGAGTTGAAGACCTTCTTGAGCGGGATATGATTTATCACGATCAACTTTAGATCTTAATGTTGTAATTCTTTTATTTAATGGCATTTTATACACCCTCCACTTCTATGCCCATGCTTCGAGCACTGCCAGCGATTGTTCGCACTGCAGCATCCATATCGGAAGCTGTAAGATCTGCCATTTTTGTTTTAGCAATTTCTTCAGCTTGCGCTCTGGTAATTTTTCCAACTTTGTCTGTGTGTGGCCTTGGTGAGCCCTTTTCTAATTTTGCTGCTTTTTTAATTAAAATTGATGCGGGTGGCGTTTTCATAACAAAGGTAAAACTCTTGTCAGCGAAAGCGGTAATCACAACAGGAATAGGTAGTCCGGGTTCAACAGTTTGTGTAGCAGCATTAAAAGCTTTACAAAACTCCATAATATTTAAGCCTCTTTGGCCTAGCGCAGGTCCTACTGGTGGACTTGGATTCGCTTTGCCGGCTGGAATTTGAAGCTTTATATAGCCAACGATTTTCTTTGCCATTTCATTCTCCTAAATTAGGTGCAAACGCTTTTTTTAAAAAAGCTCCCTAGTTAATTTTTACTGCTTTACTACTAAACTTCTTTTTCTACTTGGCCAAACTCAAGCTCCACTGGTGTTGCTCTACCAAAAATAACGACAGATACTTTACGACAGATACTTTAAGTTTGCTTTTTTCGTAATTAATATCTTCAATTGTTCCTGAGAACTCTTTGAATGGCCCATCAATAACACGAATTGACTCACCTTTTTCAAAGGTAAGTTTTTGCGTTGGATTAGTTTTACTCTCATCCATGCGTTGTAAAATAATTTCTACTTCTTTATCTTTAATCGGTGTTGGTTTTAGTGCACTCCCACCAATGAAAGCAGTTACCTTTGGTGTACTTTTAACTAAATGCCAGCTCTCATCATTCATTTCCATTTGTACGAGAACATAACCTGGGTATAGTTTTCTTTCGCTTAATTTTTTTTGGCCAGCTTTCATTTCAATAACCTCTTCTATAGGCACTAAAATCTCGCCAAAAAGATTTTGAAGATTTGATCGCTCAATTCTTTCAAATAATCCTTTTTGAACTAACTTTTCATATCCAGAAAAAGCTTGGACAGCATACCAGCGCATTGTCATTACTAACCCCGTCCCAATAACCAATTAATCATGTATGAAAAACTTATATCTACTAATGCCAAAAAGACTGCCATCACAGCAACTAGAATAAATACAGTAATTGTCATTTGTATTGTTTCTTTTCTTGTTGGCCAAACAACTCTTTTAGCTTCAACAATGGATTCATTAATAAATCCAAATGTTTTTTGACCAAGGGCTGTTTTCCAAAAAACTATCCCTGCAAATCCAAGTCCAGCAAGAATAGCTAATATTCTTAGCACTAAGGCTTGACCACTCAATAGATAGAACCCAACTATTCCCGCTACAAAAAGTAAGAATGAAAAAACAATTTTTAACTTATCAGTCATTAATACTTCTTTCTTTTAATGGCAGGCCAGGAGGGTCTCGAACCCCCAACCCTCGGTTTTGGAGACCGATACTCTACCAATTGAGCTACTGGCCTAAAATAAAATTTATCTTTAAAACTATTCAATCACCTTAGCAACAACACCGGCACCTACTGTGCGGCCACCTTCACGAATCGCAAAACGTAAGCCTTCTTCCATCGCGATTGGTGCAATGAGTGTTACTGTGATTGATACGTTGTCACCTGGCATTACCATTTCTGTGCCTGCTGGTAAATCAACAGCGCCTGTAACATCTGTTGTTCTGAAGTAGAACTGTGGGCGGTAACCATTGAAGAATGGTGTATGACGACCACCTTCATCTTTACCAAGCACATAGATCTCTGCAGCGAATTTTGTATGTGGTGTGATTGAACCTGCTTTAGCTAATACTTGACCACGTTCAACTTCTTCACGTTTTGTACCACGTAACAACACACCTACGTTGTCGCCTGCTTGACCTTGGTCAAGTAACTTACGGAACATTTCAACGCCTGTACATGTTGTTTTGAGTGTAGGTTTGATACCTACGATTTCAATTTCATCACCTACTTTAACAATGCCGCGCTCAATACGACCAGTCACTACAGTACCGCGACCTGAGATTGAGAACACGTCTTCAACTGGCATTAAGAATGCACCATCGATTGCACGTTCTGGCATTGGTATATAAGAATCAAGTGCTTCAGCTAATTTAAAAATTGATGGCTCACCAATTTCAGATTGGTCGCCTTCGAGTGCTAATTTTGCAGAACCTATGACGATCGGTGTTTTGTCGCCTGGGAAGTCATACTTCGTTAAAAGATCACGCACTTCCATTTCAACGAGCTCTAATAATTCTTTGTCATCCACCATGTCTGCTTTATTTAAGAAGACCACAATGTAAGGTACGCCTACTTGGCGAGCTAACAGGATATGTTCACGTGTTTGAGGCATTGGGCCGTCAGCTGCTGAACATACAAGGATTGCGCCGTCCATCTGCGCTGCACCTGTAATCATATTTTTAACATAGTCAGCATGGCCTGGGCAGTCAACGTGCGCATAATGGCGATTTGCTGTTTCGTATTCTACGTGTGCTGTATTAATTGTAATACCACGCGCTTTTTCTTCTGGCGCCGCATCAATTTGATCGTAAGCCTTAGCTTCTCCGCCAAATTTCTTAGCAAGAATCGTTGTGATTGCCGCTGTAAGTGTTGTCTTACCATGGTCAACGTGACCAATTGTGCCAACGTTCACATGGGGTTTGGTACGTTCAAATTTGCCTTTTGCCATAATGTTATATCCTTAATTAATTACATTCTTCAAAAATACCTACTGGTGCCCATGGCGGGAATCGGACCCGCGACCTCTCCCTTACCAAGGGAGTGCTCTACCACTGAGCCACATGGGCGTGTCCAAATTCTCAATATATCTGGAGCGGGCGACGAGGTTCGAACTCGCGACATTTAGTTTGGAAAACTAATGCTCTACCAGCTGAGCTACACCCGCACACCCATGGATCTGATCTCCACGTCACCTCATAAAGAGGCTATTACTCATGGTGGAGGGGGAAGGATTCGAACCTTCGTACTCAGAGAGAACGGATTTACAGTCCGTCGCCTTTAACCACTCGGCCACCCCTCCAAACCGAACCCTAAATTATGTTGGTTTTTTTGATTTTTGTCAAACTAGTGAGGGACTTATAGATAAGAAATAAATACAAACTTAAGATGGTGCCGGATGTCGGAATCGAACTGACGACCTTCGCATTACAAGTGCGCTGCTCTACCAACTGAGCTAATCCGGCGTTATCAGGAGGCGCTACTATACCAATTTATTTAAATTTGAACTAGTTTTTTAGTTCTTAACTAGGGTTAATTTAGGTTTATTGGGGATTTTTTTTGTTTCGGTTGAACCTAATTCTTGATCTTCTTTAGCTTCAAAGAACAGTCCTTCGCCATTTTCTTTAGCGTAAATCCCCTCAACAGTGGAAATAGGCAGGTATAAATTTTCAGGGGCGCCATTAAATCTCGCTGTAAAGGTTATTGCTTCATCCCCCATAAGCAAATCTTTTATAGAACCAGGGCTTAGATTAAGAAGAATTTTTCCATCTTTAATGAAAGCTCTGGGCGCTAAAGTATTTTGATCTATCTTTACAAGCAAAAAAGGTGTGTATTGTTCAGCAACACACCATTCATAAATTGCTCTTACAAGATAAGGTTTAGTTGAGGCTGACTTTGCCATTGATGCTAAATTATTTTCTCATCGCTTTTTCTGAAGGTGTCATTGCATCAGCATAAAGTGGTCTTGAGAATAATTTCTCCGCATACTTAAGCAATGGTGCTGCTTGATTCGGAAGCTCAATACCATAATGGCCCAATCGCCATAATAAGGGAGCAATAGCAACATCTAACATCGAAAATTCGTCACTCAACAAATGTTGCTGTTTAGAAAAAATGGGGACGATTAAAAGTAAATTATCACGCACATGTTTTTTTGCAATCTCCTTAGTAGTCTCATCAGAAGATTCTAAAGCGGGAATATGCACAAATAATTGCTTCTCAAAATCACTTAAAAATAAACGTGCTCTTGCTCTCATTACTGGGTCTGCTGGCATAAGTTGAGGATGAGGAAATCGCTCATCAATATATTCATTAATAATATTAGCGTCTGTTAATACAAGGTCCCTTTCTACTAAAACGGGAACAGAATTATGCGGGCTTAATATAGCTAAATCTTCCGGTTTATTAGCTAGGTCAACATCTACAACTTCAAAGTCCATACCTTTTTCAAATAAAACAATTCTGCAGCGATGGCTAAAAGGATCAATTGATCCTGAATATAATTTCATCATAATTATTTAATGTCTTTCCAAAATTCTTTCTTAAGTTTGACTGTTAAAAGTAATAACAAGCCAAGGAATATCAAAACATAATACCCCATATCGAGTCTTTTTAATTTTGAGGGCTCTGACATGAACGTAAGATAATTTACAAGATCTCCTATAAACGCATCATATTCTTTCACCGAAAGCGTGCCTGGGTTAACGATCTCTAAAGTTTGATACTTTTCATCTAGCTTTTGATCCCCCTGCAGCTTCCACAAAATGTGCGGCATAGCTGTTTTTTCGTAGACAGTGTTATTCCAACCAGTTGGTCTGGTGGGGTCTCGATAATACCCTCTAAGATAGCCATAGACCCAATCCGAACCTCTAGCTCTTACCTCAACAGATAGATCCGGTGGATTTGCTCCAAACCAAACCTTAGCATCTTCTCTATTCATGGCGACTTTCATTGGCTCTCCTACTTTTTCAGCTGTAAAAAGTAAATTTTCTTTAATCAAACTATCAGTCAAACCAATATCATTGAGACGGTTATATCTCATGTAATTAGCGCTGTGACAATTCAAACAATAATTAATGAATGTTTTTGCCCCTCTTTGAAGAGATTGTTGGTCTGTTAAATCAATAGGTGCTTTTTCTAAAATTGGGCCATCATTTGCGAGTCCAACGTCACAAAAAAATAATCCTATTAAAAAAAATTTAGTTAGAGATTTCATCAATACTTAACTCTAGAAGGAACGGGCTTTGTTTTATCTCTCTTGCTGTAATAAGGCATTAGGACAAAAAAGGCAAAGTATGAAACTGTAAAGATTCGAGCAGCTATTGTAGCTTTATCAACTCCACCAATAAAAGGTATTGCACTGGAGAATTGCCCCCAAACGTTTGATGGCTCAGTGCCTAGATAACCCAAAACAATGAAGCTTGTTACAAATAATGCAATCCAACGTTTAAATAAAATTCCTTTGTATCGAATTGATCTGACCTCGCTTCTATCGAGCCATGGCAAAAATGCAAATATAATTACAGATAGCCCCATGGCAGCAACACCTGGAAATTGAGAATTCAATATAGGTGGAACTGCACGAAGGATTGAATAATAAGGTGTGAAGTACCAAACTGGAGCAATGTGCGCAGGAGTGACTAAGGGATTCGCGGGAATAAAATTATTAGCTTCAAGGAAGTATCCTCCCATTTCGGGCAAGTAAAAAACAATTAAGGCAAAGATAATTAAATAAGTAGAAACACCTATAAGATCTTTGACTGTGTAATAGGGATGAAATGGAATTCCATCTAAAGGAATACCTGTTTTTTTATCCAGATTTTTTTTAATGTCAATGCCATCGGGATTGTTGGATCCAACTTCATGCAATGCTACAAGATGAAAAAAAACTAGGCCTAATAGCACTATAGGAAGAGCAATCACATGAAAAGCAAAAAAACGATTTAGTGTTGCATCTGATACCAAGTAATCACCTCTGAGCCACTCGGATAAGTCTGGACCTATAAACGGAATAGTAGAAAATAGATTTACAATGACTTGCGCGCCCCAGTATGACATTTGGCCCCAAGGTAGAAGATATCCAAAAAAAGCTTCCCCCATTAAACAAAGAAAAATAGCCACACCAAAGAGCCACAAAAGTTCTCTTGGATTCTTATAAGAACCATAGATTAAAGCTCTAAACATGTGCATGTACACAACGACAAAAAATAAAGATGCTCCTGTAGAGTGCATATATCTTATTAGCCATCCAAATGAAACATCTCGCATGATATATTCAACTGATGCAAATGCTAATTCTGCGTCAGGTTTGTAATGCATAGTCAACAAAAGTCCAGTGACAAGCTGAAGGATGAGGGTAAGAAGAGCAAGTGCCCCAAAAAAATACCAAAAGTTAAAGTTTTTAGGTGCGTAATACTTGGTGAGGTGATTGGTAATTAGAGATGATAGTGGGAATCTTTCATCTACCCATGCCAATAAACCACTGTTATTAATTTTTGTTTTATTCATTGTTTATACCTTTTAAATACAACTTATCCAATATTGTCTTCACCAATTAAAATGGTTTTTTCGTCTATATATTTGTGTGGTGGTACTACTAGATTTATTGGCGCTGGTGACCCCTTAAATACTCGACCAGCTAAATCAAATCTAGAGCCATGACACGGGCAGAAAAATCCCCCACTCCAATTTTCGCCCATATCACCTTGCGTTTCTAATTTTGCAGTTGGTGAACAACCCAAATGAGTACAAATGCCAACTAGAACAAGCAAATTTGGCTTAAGAGATCTTGTCGCATTCTTACAATAACTTGGCTGCTGAGAAATTACATCAAGATTAGGATCGGAAAGATTGAGGTCGTTTTTTTTCAAATCATCTAACATTGTCTTAGAGCGATTAATAATCCAAACTGGCTGACCTCTCCATTCAGTCGTAATCATAGATCCTGCCTCAATCTTACTTAAATCAACTTCAACAGGAGCTCCGGCTGCCTTAGCACGTTCACTTGGCGTCATACTTGATAAGAATGGAACGGCAATTGCTCCTGCACCAATTGCACCAGTTACAGTGGTAGCTGCAATTAAGAAACTTCTTTTCTTTTTATCTATTTTGTCGTCTTGATGATTTGCCATGATCTTAATGTAAGTATGTTTTAATGAAATTAATATGGTTGAGAGACATTAACTTTGCGAAAGTTGCTTTATTATACAAAGTTTCATTCGAAATCTAAATAGCAGGCAAAACTAAATTAAAGCTTATCAAGCCTTTAAGGTAATTCGTTTTGATGCAAATAAGCCTAATTCATATAAAAACCATAATGGAATAGCTAAGCAAAATTGTGAGATAACATCAGGCGGTGTCAAAATAGCACTAATGATAAAGGCAATCACAATCATATAGGGTCTTGCTTCTTCCAATGTTTTAACTTTTACCCATCCTAATGTCACTAATATAATAATAATTACCGGTACTTCAAATGCTAATCCAAAGGAGATGAGCAAGGATAAAATTAAATCCAGATAATTTGAAATATCTATCATCAGACTTACATTTGTTGGCGTCATCAAAATAAAAAAATTAAATATTATTGGAAAAATGAGGTAATAAGCAAAAGCCATTCCAATAAAGAACAATATGAAACCACTCACGAATGAAAATAAAATTAATTTTTTTTCTTTTTTATAAAGCCCAGGGGAAATAAAACGCCAAAACTGATAAAAAATAAAAGGGAGTGAGAGTAAAAATGAAACGAAGGCTGTAATTTTGATTGGCACTATAAATGTTGAGGTAAGCCCTGTGCTTACCAACTTATTACCGTCTGTTAATTTATCAATAAGTGGTTCTGAGAAAAAACTATAGATATCATTTGCGAAGAAACTTAAACATACAAAAATAATAATGAAACTAACCGCAGCTCTAAACAGAGTATTTCTTAATTCAATGAGTTGCTGAATAAAAGGTTTAAAGTGAGTCACCGAGATTTAATCGACTTTTTTTTAATTTCACGCTGAATTTTTTGAAGCTCTTTAAACTTTTCTTCTCGCTCAATCTCTTCTTTAAGCTTCCCAATATAACTTTGAGCTCTTCCAGTAAGCTTGCCCAAGACCTTAGCAACTTTAGGAAGCTTTTCTGGGCCAATAACCATAAGTGCTACAAAAAAAATAACGACTAACTCTGAAAATGAAACATCAAACATAAAGCTTATTTTCTAGCTCGAGTTTTTGTAGTCTTTCGAGTTGATGCTTTACTTTTTGGTGTATTTTGATTTTTAACTGCATCTTTAAAGTTCTTAACTGCAGCGCCTAAATCGCTTCCAATATTTCTTAATTTACTTGTACCAAATATTAAGAAGACAATTAATAAAACTATTAGCCAATGTGTAATGCTTGAAAATCCCATAACAATCCCCTTTATTAAATTTTTGCTAGTTTTGAACTTCCACCGTAGACATGAAAGTGCATATGAAAAACTTCTTGACCACCCTCGGCGCCTGAATTGATCATTGTACGAAAGCCTTTTAATCCTAACTCTTTTGCTAACCTAGGCGCTAATAAAAGCATATTTGATAAGATATCTTTATCAGTTTCACTACAGGTTATCAAATTTTCAATATGTTTTTTAGGTGTAATGAGAAAGTGTACTTTATCGATAGGATGTACATCATGAAAAGCAATCAACTCATCATTCTCAAATATTTTTTTACTTGGTATAGAGCCGTCAATAATTTTACAAAAAATGCATGTCATATTATTTTACTTTTGAAGAGCGGCTTTCTTTCTCTTCAATGCCTGAAGTGCCCTCTCTTCTTGCAAGTTCATTCAAAATATCTTCTGCGCTTAAATTTTTATGTGCCATTAATACTAAGGTATGAAACCAAAGATCAGCGACTTCATGAATAAGCTCCTTATCATCTCCTTGCCGCGCAGCAATGATTGTTTCAAAAGCTTCTTCATTTACTTTTTTTAAAATAGCTTCTAACCCGTCACGATACAAAGAAGCTGTATATGATTTAGTCGGATCATCTTTTTTTCTAGCTTCGAGTGTTTCGGTAAGTTTTTTTAAAATAGTGTTCATATCTTTATTTTTTATAAATATCTTTAGGTTCTTTGATCACGGCATGATCATTTATCCATATGCCTTTATCATCTAATTTTTGATAGAAACAAGTTTCACGTCCGGTATGACAAGCAATATTTTCAACTTGCTCAATTTTTAGCAAGACCACATCGCCATCGCAATCAAGTCTTATCTCGCGAACATTTTGTATATGCCCCGATTCTTCACCTTTTTCCCAAATTTTTTTCCTAGATCTTGACCAATAAAAAGCTCTCTTATTTTTTTGTGTGAGCTCTAAGGCCTCTTCATTCATCCATGCAAACATAAGAACTTTATTTGTTTTATAGTCTTGAGCAATCACCGGCACTAGGCCATCAGAGTCCCATTTTATTGAATGTATCCAGCTCATTGACGAATCTCTATATGATTAGACTTCATAAACGCTTTTGCTTCATCGATTGTATATTCTCCAAAGTGAAATATACTTGCTGCTAGGACTGCATCAGCCCCACCTATTTTTATACCGTCTACAAGATGCTGAAGATCACCAACGCCTCCGGAAGCAATAATAGGCACATCCACTTTATCAGATATTGACTTAATCAATTCGAGATCAAAACCTTTTTTTGTTCCGTCTCGATCCATGCTCGTAATTAATAATTCACCTGCGCCTAATGAAGCCATTTTCGCAGCCCATTCAATTGCATCTAGCCCAGTAGCATTTCTGCCCCCATGCGTAAATACTTGCCAAAAAGATTTACCCCCTTGATCTGTTAACTTTGCATCTATTGCAACAACAATACACTGGGAACCAAAACGGGATGAAGTTTGATAAACAATATCTGGATTAACAATTGCTGACGTATTAATACTGACTTTGTCAGCACCTGCATTGAGTAAATTTCTTACATCTTTTAGAGTTCGAACACCGCCGCCTACAGTGAGGGGGATAAAAACTTCTTTTGCAACGTTTTCAATAATATGGAGTATTAAACCTCTATTATCTGAACTTGCTGTGATATCTAAAAAAGTTAATTCATCAGCGCCCTGTTCATTATATTTTTTTGCAACTTCCACAGGGTCCCCTGCATCCTGTAACTCAAGGAAATTAATACCTTTAACTACTCTGCCATCAGTCACATCCAGACAAGGAATAATTCTTTTGGCAAGCGACATTTATTTAATAAGCTCATCTGCGAGTGCTTGTGCTGCCTTAAAATCAAGCGTGCCCTCGTATATGGCTCTGCCTGTAATTGCTCCAATGACCCCCGAATAAGCAATTGAAGATAAGTTTCTAATGTCTTCTAGATTGGTCACCCCACCACTAGCAATGACAGGGATGGTTAGCGCCTCAGCTAATTTTTCGGTCGCCTCAATATTTAATCCATTTAACATCCCATCACGTCCAATATCTGTATAGATGATTCCTTCAACACCATATCCTTCAAATTTTTTTGCAAGTTCAATTACATTGTGTCCAGTTAATTTAGCCCACCCATCAATAGCCACTTCCCCTTCCTTTGCATCAAGACCCACAATAATTTGTCCAGGAAATGCATAACATGCTTCATGCAGGAAGCCAGGATTTTTAACCGCAGCTGTTCCTATAATGATGTAGTCAACGCCGCTATTAAGGTATTTTTCTACTGTATCGAGATTACGAATACCACCACCTAATTGAATTGGAATCGCGCCATCAACTTCTTTTACAATTGCTTTAATCGCCGATTCATTCACTGGCTTGCCTGCAAAAGCGCCATTTAGATCAACCAGATGCAATCTTCTAGCACCCAGGTCTGTCCATTGTTTTGCTACTTCCCCAGGGTTTTCTGAAAAGATAGTTGATTCTTCCATTAAGCCTTGCTTAAGCCTAACGCACTTACCATCTTTTAGATCAATTGCTGGAATGATTAACATAAACTAAAAACCTATACCGCCCATTGAACAAAGTTTTTTATAAGCTGTAAGCCAGCAGTAGAACTTTTTTCTGGATGAAATTGCACCGCAAAAATATTTTCTTTAGCAATAGCACAACAAAATTTTTGTGCATATAAAGTTTCAGCTGACACGATATTTTTATCTTTAGACTCTAAATAATAACTATGAACAAAATAAAATCGATCGTTATTACTAATGTTTTTCCATAAAGGATGATCATTTGTTTGTGACACTTCATTCCACCCCATATGCGGAATTTTTAACTTATGGCCGCTTTCGTCCGCTGTATTTTCATTATTAAATCGTTTAATAGTGCCGCTCAACAATCCTAAGCCATCCGTATTACCTTCTTCGCTTGTATCAAATAGCATCTGCAAACCAATACATATTCCTAAAAAAGGTTTTGTTTTTGCCGCATCTATCACAGAGGATCTTAAATTTCTTTCATCAAGCTCTCTTATGCAGTCAGGCATAGCACCTTGACCTGGGAAAACGACATGATGTGCTTTTTTAATGTCAGCAGGATTGCTTGTGACTTTAATATCAGCTTCGGGTGAGACTTGTTTAAAGGCATTAAATACTGACTTTAAATTTCCCATTCCATAATCAATGATTGCGATCATTATTATTTTGGTGAAAAAAGGTTTATAGACTACCTTTGGTTGAGGGGGTTATGCCAGAAATTTTTGGATCAATACAAACGGCCATTTTAAGGGCTCTTCCAAATGCCTTATATATAGTTTCTGCCTGGTGATGTGAGTTATCGCCTTTAAGATTGTCGATGTGCATGGTGATATTTGCATGATTTACGAATCCTTGAAAAAATTCGTGTATTAAATCAACATCAAATTCACCTATAACTGCCCTTTTGAATTCGACATCAAACATTAGTCCAGGCCTGCCTGAGATATCAAGCACAACTCTAGATAATGCCTCATCTAGCGGAATAATGGCTGTCCCATATCTGGTAATGCCTTTTTTATCTCCGATTGCTTTACTGAAAGCCTGTCCGAGGACTATACCAACATCTTCAACAGTATGATGTGCATCGATATGAAGATCGCCCTTTGCTGTGACTTCTAAGTCGAACATACCGTGACGCGCCACTTGGTCTAACATATGATCCAAGAAACCAATGCCAGTATTGAGTTTTGCACTCCCCTGACCATCAAGATTAATACTTACCTCAATTTTAGTTTCGTTTGTATTTCTTGAAACGGATGCTGATCTTGTCATATTTTTTTACTTAAAGTAGATAAGATATTTTAACTCATTAAAAATGTAATTAACATCAATTATTTCATGCGCTTAGGATAAGTTTTAAGGCTTTAAATAATGAATCCATTTCCTCATCAGAACCAATTGTGAATCGAACGTAAGAGGAAATTCGTATCGGATTATCAAAACGCCTTACCACAATTCCTTGATCTCTTAGTTTACTTACGATTATTTTTCCTTCTACAGCAGCATGCTTAGCGAAAACAAAATTAGCACCTGAAGGAAGTACTGAAAAATTAAGGCCAGTCAATTTCTCTACAAAATTTATTTTCGTATGAATAACCTTTTGGCAAGTATTTTTAAAATATGAATCATCTTTGAAGGATTCAATACCTGCAATTAATCCTAATCGGTCTATTGGATAAGAGTTAAAACTATCTTTCACTCTCATCAATGCTTCAATTAGATCTCTATGCCCTATAGCATAACCAAGTCTTAATCCTGCCAATGATCTCGATTTAGAAAAAGAATGTGTAACCAATAAATTATTATATTTTTCTGTAAGGTGAATAACAGACTCTGTCCCAAAATCGACATAAGCTTCATCTACAATAACTACAGAGTCATTATTTTTTTTAAGGAAAGTTTCAATTTGGTTTGAAGTAAGAGGAATACCAGTAGGTGCATTTGGATTTGGAAAAACAATACCTCCATTAGGTATTAAATAATCATTCAATGCAATCTCAAACGAACTATTAACAGGTATGACCTTGAAGTCAATGTCATAAAGCTTGCAGTATACGGGGTAAAAACTATAAGTAATGTCAGGAAATAAAATAGGTGCGTTATGTTTTAAAAGCGCCTGAAAAGCCATGGCTAAAACTTCATCCGAACCATTACCCACAAAAACATTGTTAGCCTTTACTTTAAAATAATCAGCAATTGATTTTTTAAGCGCTTCTGAATTTGGGTCTGGGTAAAGCTTTAAAGTATCATCCGCAAACTGTTTAATTGCAGCAATAACCTTTGGACTCGGCCCATAAGGATTCTCGTTCGTATTTAACTTAACAAGACTATGAATTTTAGGTTGCTCGCCAGGAATATATGGTGTTAAGCCGTGGACAACCTTGCTCCAAAATTTACTCATTATCTATACGATATTCTGCAGATTTTGCGTGTGCCTGAAGTCCTTCACCATTCGCCAAGACTGAAGCAATTTTTCCAAGCATACGAGCACCTTGATTAGATAATTTAATTAGGCTTGAACGTTTTTGAAAATCATAAACACCAAGTGGAGAAGAAAATCTTGCTGTTCTTGATGTAGGTAGAACATGATTTGGTCCAGCACAATAGTCGCCTACAGCTTCACATGTATTTCTTCCCATAAAAATAGCACCGGCATGTTTAATACTATTAACGAGGGTATCTGGATCTTCTACTGAGAGCTCTAAATGTTCGGGTGAAATAAAATTTGAAATCTCTGCAGCTTCTTCTAATGTTTTTACTTTGATCATTGCACCTCTATTTGTTAAAGAAGTTTCAATAATATTTTTTCTTGGCATGCTTCCAATCAATTTATTAATACTTTCTTGAACCTGGGTTAAAAAGTCCGCGCTTGGGCTAATTAAAATTGATTGTGCAAGCTCATCATGTTCTGCTTGAGAAAATAAATCCATAGCAATCCAATCTGGATTAGATTTTTCATCTGCAATAATTAGTATTTCAGAAGGCCCTGCAATCATATCAATACCAACCACACCAAATACTCTTCTTTTAGCCTCTGCAACATAAGCATTGCCTGGTCCTACAATTTTGTCGACTTGGGGAATTGTTTGGGTACCATAGGCAAGAGCGCCTATTGCTTGAGCGCCACCAATTGCAAATACACGATCAACTTTAACAAGAGCTGCAGCTGCTAATACTAATTGGTTTCTTTCTCCGCGAGGTGACGGAACTACCATAATAATTTCCTGAACCCCTGCAACTTTTGCTGGAATTGCATTCATTAATACTGATGAAGGGTATGCAGCTTTTCCTCCAGGAACATATAAACCTACACGATCTAATGATGTAACTTTTTGACCAAGTAACGTCTCATCATCTTCAGTGAAGCTCCAAGAACTGATTAACTGTTTTTTGTGATAATCAAAAACTCTCTTAGCAGCTTCCTCAAGAGCCTCTCTAGACAATACGGGTAAATTTTCTAAAGCTAAATTTAATTCTTCTTTGGAAATTTCAAACTCTTCCATGCGCGAAAAATCTACATGATCAAATTTTTTAGTATATTCAATCACAGCTTGGTCGCCTCTTTTTTTCACATCACTCAAAATTTCTGCGACAGTTTTTTCGATTTGAATATTATCTTCAGCTTCAAAGAAAATGAGCTTATTTAACTGATCCTTAAAGTTTGCATCTTCTGTATTTAATTTTTTAATTTGAATCATAGGTACGATTATGCTTTGAGAGCACTTTCAAACTGTCGAAGAATTGGCTGTAAAAGCTCTCTTTTTAATTTTAAAGATGCTTGGTTAATGATGAGTCGAGAACTGATATCACAAATGTCTTCAACAGCAACAAGATTATTAGCTTTTAATGTCTTTCCTGTACTCACCAAATCTACAATGACATCTGCAAGCCCTACAAGGGGGGCTAGCTCCATTGAGCCATATAGTTTAATCAAATCGATATGCATACCTTTTTTTGCGAAGTGCTCTTTGGCCGTTTTTACATATTTTGTTGCCACCTTTAAACGCACACCTTTTTTAATAGCGCCTGCATAATCAAAATCTTGTTTAGCTGCAACCATCATTTTGCAACGTCCAATATTAAGATCAATGGGCTGGTAAAGTCCTTCGCCCATATACTCATCAAGAATATCTTTGCCAGTAATGCCAATATCAGCTGCACCATATTCAACATAAGTTGGCACATCTGTCGCTCTTACAATAATAAGTTTTATATCTTTTTGATTGGTATCTAAAATAAGTTTTCTTGACGTTTCAGGATTCTCATTACAAGTAATCCCTATCCTCTCTAGAAGAGGGATAGTTTGTTCAAATATTCTTCCTTTAGATAAAGCAATTGTAATTTTCATCTTAATGAATCCGTTTAATATTGGCGCCTAGTTGATTGAATTTATCCTCTAATTTTTCATACCCACGATCCAGATGATAAATACGCTCAATCGTAGTTTGTCCTCTTGCTGCCAAACTTGCAATAACAAGGCTTGCGGAGGCCCTTAGATCTGTTGCCATTACTGAAGCTCCCTCTAAATATTCCTTGCCTCGGATGATTGCCGTATTTCCTCTAATGTCGATTTGTGCCCCCATGCGAATAAGCTCTTGTACATGCATAAAACGATTTTCAAATATAGTTTCGGTGACTTCTGATACACCTTCTGCAATAGTATTTAATGCCATCATTTGTGCTTGCATATCCGTAGGAAAGGCAGGGTAAGGCGCAGTTCTTAAGCTTACCGCCTTCAATTTTCCATCGCTTTTAATACGTATTGAATTTTCATGTGATTCAATTTTAACGCCGGTTTCTATCAATTTTAGCGTAATTGCATCTAAGTATTTATGCTGTACATTTTTTAAAATTACGTCACCGCCCGTCATTGCAACGGCTGCTAAATATGTGCCTGCTTCAATTCTATCAAATATCACGTCATGATTTGCTTTATGAAGAGAGTCGACACCTTCAATTGTAATCACGTCAGTCCCTAGACCTTTAATCTTTGCACCCATTTTATTTAAGCATTGCCCAAGATCTACAACTTCAGGTTCCTTAGCAGCATTCTCTAAAATAGTGACCCCTTCAGCCAATGAGGCAGCCATCATTAAATTCTCGGTACCTGTAACAGTAACAATATCCATATAAAATTTACAGCCTTGTAACTTCGATTTTAGTAAATGTTTTGTCGAAGCCTCAATATAGCCATTATGAATATCTATTTTTGCGCCCATTGCCTGAAGCCCTTTGATATGGATATCAACAGGCCTAGATCCAATGGCACAACCTCCCGGCAATGAAACTCGAGCTTCACCAAATCTTGCAAGCAAAGGGCCTAAAACAAGAATAGAAGCGCGCATTGTTTTAACTCGCTCATAAGGTGCATTTTTATTAGTAATTTCTTTTGCAGTTAATTCAGTTTTGTCGTTTTCAACCTGGATATCAACGCCCATATATTTAAGTAAAGACTTAGCTGTATTAACGTCTTGAAGATGAGGTACATGTGTTAACGATAATGTGTCTTCAGTAAGAAGGGATGCAATAAGTATAGGTAAGGCTGCGTTTTTTGCGCCTGATATTTCAAGCTCGCCATGAAGAGGGGACTGTCCTTGAATAACTAACTTATCCAAGTTATGAATTAGCCTTTAATAGCTTTAATAATTCTCCAGTTTCATACATCTCTTTAATAATGTCAGCACCGCCAATAAATTCCCCATGAATATAAAGCTGTGGAATAGTTGGCCAATTAGCAAACACTTTGATGCCTTCTCTGATTTCCGGGTCTTGCAATACATCAACGGCATGAAAATCAGTATCACAAGCATCTAAAATTTGAGTTGCTAGGCTTGAAAACCCACACTGAGGAAATTTGGGACTTCCTTTCATGTATAAAACTACATTATGTTCATTAATCGTTTTTTGTATCTTATCTTGCGCACTCATGCTTTACTCCTCAAAATTACGTTTTTAATTGATTCCATTCATTTAATGTATAGGTCTTCATAGATAAAGCATGAATGTCACTTTTCATCTTATCGCCTAAAGCATTAAATACCATTTGGTGTTGTTTAACGCGATTTAATCCTTCAAATAATCGACTCACAATCGTGCCTTCAAAATGAGTGCCATCCTCACCTAAAATTTCAATAAACTCACACTCAAGTTTTACAATAATCGATTGTTTAATATCGTCAGCGGTCATGTTTTAACTTCTTAATTTATAGCCGGATTTTAACATTCCTAAGGTAATGGAAGCTAACACAATGAAAAAGAAGGTTACGATTGAAAAACTTAACAATGGAGCAACGTCGGATTGCCCAAAAAAACCGTATCGGAAACCATCAATCATATAAAAGAAAGGATTAAGCTGGGATAACTTTTGCCAAAAAGGTGGCAAGGAATGAATTGAATAAAAGACCCCCGATAAAAAGGATAATGGCATGATCACAAAATTTTGGAAAACTGCCATCTGGTCAAAACGATGCGCCCATATACCTGTAATGATGCCAAATGTTCCGAGTAAAGCACCCCCAAGCATTGCGAATCCAAAAATAATCCACGGGTGCAACATAGGTAAATCTACATATAAAAGAGCAAATACGTAAATACAAACGCCTACGAAAATACCCCTCACAATTGAGGCTATTAAGAAGGCTAAGAAAAATTGAAGATAGGTGATAGGTGTTAATAAAATAAATACAATATTCCCCATGACTTTCGACTGAATAAGACTTGATGAGCTATTTGCAAAGGAATTTTGCAATAAAGACATCATAATCAATCCTGGAATAAGAAACGCAGTGTACTCAACATTATCGTAAACTTTTACATGATCTGCTAAGACGTGAGAGAAAATAAGTAGGTAAAGAACTGCAGTAATAACTGGGGCTGCCACTGTCTGAAAAACTACCCGCCAAAATCTTAATAGTTCTTTTTTGAGAAGTGTCCACGTCCCCAAAAATTCATTTTTAAAATTGATCATCTTTTACTTCCAGTAAGTTTCAAGAAGACTTTTTCTAAATCTGAATTAGTAAGCTCCATATCCAATATTTTAATCTTTGATTTTTTTAATTCACTCATAATAAATTCTACTTCTGCTATTTCTTCAAGTAAGAAAGTTATGAAACTGTGATCTGACGACTGTATGAACTTTTGAACGCTTACTGGGATTTTTTTATTCTTGAGATCTAAACGTAAATTTAAATTTTTTGCTGAAAAGCGCTTTAATAAATTTCTCGTTTTATCCAACGCAACTACTTTGCCTTGGTCCATCATCGCTACTCGGCTGCATAACGTCTCAGCCTCTTCTAAATAATGTGTAGTCAGAACAATAGTGTGACCTTTTTGATTCAGTTTTTTAATAAACTGCCATAACCTTTTTCTAAGCTCTACGTCTACACCTGCGGTGGGCTCATCTAAGACAATGACAGGGGGTTTATGCACAAGTGCTTGCGCAATTAAAGCTCTCCTTTTCATGCCACCAGAAAGCATTCTCATATTTGTATTAGCCTTTTCTTGAAGATCAAGCCCTTCTATTACCTCATCGATCCAGTCATCATTTTCTCGACCCTTACCAAAATAGCCAGCTTGAAATCTCAGCATTTCACGTACATTAAAAAAAGGGTCAAATACTAATTCTTGAGGCACGACACCAAGCGATCTTCTCGCATTTTGATAGTCTTGAATGACGTCATGCCCCATTACTTTGATTGAACCTGAAGATGGTTTTGCGAGACCTGCCAGAATATTAATGAGCGTTGATTTGCCGGCACCATTTGGCCCCAGCAACGCAAAAAATTCGCCTTCTTCAATAACTAAATCGATACCTTTGAGAGCCTCTAACTTACCGAAGTTCTTTTTAACCTTATTAAATATAATGACTTTTTTCATTGAAATAAATACTGGAGGTTTCTTAAAATAAAATTTAAGAAGAAGTGTTTAATGGAGGGAAGATATGAGATCTTCCACTCCGTATAATTTAGCAAGACTGTTTAAATTCTTTGGTAAATTCTTGAAAGTAAAATGTGATTGATTTTTTTTAGCCTCTCGTTGTAATTCAAAAATTAAACTTAAGGTTGAAGTGTCAATTGAAGTCACTTTTGAAAAATCAATTATCGTTTTTTTATCTGTTTTTTGTTTTTTAATTAACTCAATAATAGTAGGTATTTTTTCAATTGTAAGATCGCCACTTAAATTCCATTGACTTTTATTAAAGTTGATCATTTATTAGCGGTCTTATCATAATTAGCATTCTTCTCGGCAAGTTTTGTAATAAGAGAAGCTATGCCATTTTGTCTAATTTCATTACCAAATTGACCGCGATAATTTGTTACTAAGCTCACACCTTCAATAATAATGTCAAAAACTTTCCATGAATTACCATCTTTTTCAAGCATATAATCAATAGGCAAAGGAGGGGCGCCTGGCTGCAGTACCTCTGTCTTGATTAACACCTCTTCGTCTGTCGGTTCGAATCTCGCTGGCTTATAGTTAAGCGTCTGATCTTTAAATCTTAATAATGCGCTGCCATAAGTTTTTACAAGCATCGTTCTAAATTCTTTTTTAAAGGCTTCTTGCTCTTCTTTTGTTGCTGATGGATAGGCTTTACCTAATACAAGCTTAGAAATACGATCAAAATTAAAATAAGGTAATATCTTCTCTTCAGTAATTTTATAAGCTTTTTCTTTATTGCCAGATCTTAAATCTTTATCCGTTTTTAAAATTTCAAAAACTTCATTGGCTATTTTTTTAACAAAAACATCAGGCGCCTCTGCAGCAAATATACTCATTGACATCATTAAACTTAAAATCACTAATAAAAACTTTTTCATGTATTTAAAATTCCTTTTAAATTTTAGTTATTTTTTTGGTTCTTCAGTGGCTTTATTATACAAGAACTGACTGATGAGTTTTTCTAATACAACCGCATCTTGAGTCTTAGAAATGCGATCTCCCTCTTTCAGAAATTGATCGTCACCTCCGGCTTCCAAACTAATATATTGCTCACCTAATAATCCTGATGTATAAATATTTGCGAAAGTATCTTTAGGAAACGGATATCTTTTGTCTATTTTTAAAGTCACAACCGCTTGATAAGTTTTCGTATCAAATTTGATGTTATCAATACTACCAACGACGACACCTGAGCTCTTAACAGGCGCTCTTGGTTTAAGGCCTCCAATATTCTCATAATTTGCTGTGACCGCATAGGTTTCACCCAGCGAATTGCTTGTAAGGTTACCTACTTTCGTAGCGAGACCCATAAGTGCCGCAATGCCAATCGCCACAAATAAACCTACCCAAATATCTAATGTTGTTTTATCCATATTTGCTCCAGTCCTATATTAATGCGCAATCATAAACGAAGTTAAAATAAAATCTAATCCCAAAACAGTCAGCGAAGAAGTTACGACAGTTCTTGTAGTGGCTCGACTAACACCTTCGGCGGTTGGGGGAGCGTCGAAGCCTTCATATAGGGCAATGATTGTACAAGCAACTCCAAATACAAAGCTCTTAATCAGTCCATTAATCACATCAAATCTAAAATCAACATTCACATTCATTTGTGACCAAAATGCGCCATGATCCACGCCAATAATTGGCACTGCAACCAAATAACCCCCCATCACACCCACCATTGAAAAAATGGAAGCTAATATAGGCATTGAAATAACGCCCGCCCAAAATCTTGGTCCAATAATCCTAGCAATAGGGCTCACGGCCATCATTTCCATAGCAGATAATTGCTCGGTAGCCTTCATTAATCCAATTTCAGCAGTGATTGCAGTCCCAGCTCTCCCAGCAAATAAAAGTGCGGTTACAACGGGGCCTAGCTCCCTTAAAAGCGCTAATGCCACCAAAACACCAATAGATTCTGACGAGCCATATTTTTGAAGTGTGTAATGCCCTTGCAAACCCAAGACCATGCCTACAAAGAAAGCAGACACTATAATAATAATTAAAGACATCACCCCGGTGAAATAAATTTCGCGGATTGTTAAATGAATACGTCTAAAACTTTCGCCTGAATAAATTAAGATTAATAAAAATAAACGGGTTGCAGAGCCAAGACGCCAAATTCTTGAAGTCACTTGATTGCCTAAACTGCTTAAAGTTTTAAAAATTGGGTTCATAATTAAACAGGCTCGTAAATATCTTTTTTGTAACTAGGTGCATTGTAATGGAATGGTACGGGGCCATCTTTTTCACCATGAACAAATTGATGCACAAAAGGAAGTTTAGATTTTGATAGTTCTTTCGGTGTGCCCTCTGCGGCGACGACTCCACCAGCAATAAAATAAATATAGTCCGCAAAAGAAAAAGCTTCTTCCACATCATGCGTCACAATAATTGAAGTTGCTCCCAAGGCATCATTGAGCGTTCTGATAAGGTCGCAAATCACTGCCATAGAAATAGGGTCTAATCCTGCAAAAGGCTCGTCATACATAATAATATCCGGGTCTAATGCAATGGCTCTTGCAAGTGCAACTCGTCTTGCCATGCCTCCTGAGAGTTCAGTGGATATGAGCTTATGAGCGCCTCGCAGACCTACAGCGTTAAGTTTCATAAGCACTAAATCGCGAATCATGCTTTCAGGTAATTTTGTATGTTCACGAATTGGAAATGCCACATTGTCAAATACAGACAAGTCAGTAAAAAGTGCACCGTGCTGGAAAAGCATACCCATTTTTCTTCGCAATTCATAAATGCCTTGCCTATCTTGCTTATGAACAATCTTGTCGTCCACTTTGACATGGCCAGATTTAGGTTTGATTTGACCGCCTATCAAACGAAGAATAGTCGTTTTGCCACAACCACTTCCACCCATAATAGCTGTGACTTTGCCACGAGGAAAAACCATATTGATATCTTTATGAAGCATACGATTATCGTAGCCAAAAGATAATTTTTCAATTTCAACAATATTTTTTTGGGTCATATTTAGATATGGATTCTAAAAATCACCATTTTACACGGGATTAGAGCTCTCCGTATGAATGCAGTCCTGACAAAAACATATTGACACCTAAAAAAGCGAAGGTCGTAATAATGAGACCGATCAGTGCCCACCATGCTAAGACAGTGCCTCTCAACCCTTTAACGATTCTATAATGAAGCCAAGCTGCATAATTTAACCATACGATTAAAGCCCAAGTTTCTTTAGGATCCCATGACCAATAACCGCCCCAGGCTTCTGCTGCCCATATAGCACCTAATATAGTTGCGACGGTAAAAAATATAAAGCCAATTGCAATCGATTTGTAAATAAGATCATCAAGAACAGCTAGCTTTGGTAGATAAGAGGCTAATATTTTTTTAGCTGAAAGTAAGTAGGCTATAGATACCATTGCTGCTATGGAGAAAGCGCCATACCCAATAAAATTAGCAGGGACGTGTATTTTCATCCAGTAAGATTGAAGGGCTGGGACTAAGGGCTGAACACCATCAGCATGCCTATCAAACGTGTACCATAAGATAAATCCTACAGCAGCGTTTATTACAATCAATACGAATGCACCTAATTTTTTAGTATTAAATTTTTCTTCATAAAATAGATAAAGAAGTGATGTGATTAAGCAAAATAAAATAAATACCTCATATAGGTTACTAATTGGGATATGGCCAATATCTAATCCTATTAAATAAGACTCGTACCATCTGACCAAAAGTCCTGTGAATCCAAATAAAACTGCTGTAGATGTGAAGGAGGATGCAATATCATCGAGTAAATTATTTTTTGCAAGTAATCCTAGCCAATAAAGCACCAGTGCCAAAACAAAAAAAACATTCATCCACATAATGGCTGATTGACTCGATAAAAGATATTTTAATAAAAAGACATGCTCGTTACTTGTTAGCACTCCTAAATAGAGTTGGATTGCAAAAAGGCTCAGTGCAAATACTAGTATGATAATTTTCTTAAAATGATTCCAATTCCAGCCAAGCCAGCTAAAAAATCCAACACTACTCAGTAAAATTGCCTTTTCGTAAATATCCATATAGCTACTAAATGTCTTTAATGCATATAAAGCGCCGCCCAATAACAAGCAAAGATATAAAACATTTAATATTACAAATGATATTTTTGATGATTTAAATAATTTAGTGAACATGGCTAACCTTTTATTGAATAATTTTCTTAATTGCTAGACTAACTTTTTTGTAATCAAGTTCAAAATCTATATTTTTTCTATTGGAGCTGACTGCAATTATAGCCCCTCCTTTAGCTTTGATTAGGAGCCATAATTTTCTTTCATGCAAATAGATCATTGAGAAAATACCAAGCACTAAACTCAGGGAGCCAAGATAAACCCAAAACTGCCCAGGAGATTTTGTAAGCTGAAGTCCGCTTGCCTCTTTTTGCTCATAATTTGTGAGCTCAAAATAATAGGGTGAGCCAAATAGAAACATATCACTATAAGCATTTAAAGCCTCTTGAATAAACCTAATTGCAGACTGGTCTATCTCTTTATCTGAAAGATAAAAATGATTTTTATAAAGTTCTATTGATGCAATATCTATAATCTTTAAATAAGCCTGCACTGCTTTTTCTTTTTCATTGGCAGGAATATTGTTATCGATATTTTGAGCAATATTCGAAAAACCTCCCTCAACAAATAGGGTCATGATTTTATTAACACTATCTTCGAAAGATTGCTTAACAGACAAATTGTTATTTGATTTTACAGATTGATTTGCCATCTTTTTTGCAACCATTTCAATCAAAATTTTATTTTGGAGGGCTTCTTTGAATGAGATGAATTCTGCAATAGAACCTTTTTTATCTGCGGGTATCTTTAAATATTTAAATTCTTCTTGAGGCGTCTCTCTCATCCCACTAATAAAAAATGATCTGTCATCGATGAGCATAGGAACCTGATAAGAAATATACTCACGGGCCTGACCTGAATTATTTCTGATTTTATAGGTAACGCTAGGCCCGACGTTTCTTGGCTTTTCTTTTACGCCCTCCTTTAAATTTAAGATATTAAATTTCCTAAAATCATTAAATTCATAGGTAAGTTGATCTTTATCTAATTTAATTTTCTCAAAAATCTTTGCATTTATTTTTTGCGGGGCATTCGAATTTAATAAATTCCACAATTTAATATCAAGATTTGTCCCTCCATCTTGAAAATCTGATTGATATATAGAAATCCCCTTATAGGAAAAAGGATGATTAACAGTGATTGTCTTTGTTATGTCTTGAGAAAGTTCAGGATCAGAAATAATCAAATCACTTTCAAATGACTTTGGCATACCTGTCGAATAATGTTCAATTCTAAAATCTTTTAGAGTTATCTTAAAAGGCAAGTCTTGGACGAGATAACCATCCTTCTTTCTTACAAAAGCTACGTTATCTGAAGATCCTTCGGCTAGAGTCATATTTGCTCTAAAAGAGGGATTGGTAATACTTAGCCTACTTACTTCCGGGACTTTTGAAGCTGAAATATCAAGCGTTTCAATTTTTTTATAACCAAGTAGCTCTTGGGCTTTAAAGAATAAATTACCATCCAATAAGCCACCTAAACAGATTACAACTACGCCAACATGAGTAAAGATATAGCCTAGACGCTGAAAGTCTCCTTTTTTAGCAACAATCAAAATATCGCCGTTGTCTTTTGATTTTTCTCTAACTTTAAATTTCTCTAGTTTTAAGTAATTAATGACCCGAGAAAGATTGACCTTCTTTGTGTTCTTTAAAATAAGATGATGTGTAAACGATAAAAGTGATTTTTCCTCTAAAGAATCTTTAAATAATAAAAAATCTTTAAAAATAATAGGGGTATTTTTAGTGACACAAAGGGTTGTGGATATGACTAAAAAAAGAAGGATCGTTAAAAACCAAATGCTTTGGTAAACATCGTAGAGTCCAATTTTTTCAAAAAAAACAAACCAAAATTGGCCGAATTTAATAATATAATTTTCATAAGGCTCATTCTGTTTAAGAATTGTGCCTATGATTGATGCGATGCCCAAAAATACAAGCATCGAGACTGCAAAGCTCATTGAGCTTAGCAATTGGTTTATTTTTCTGGAATTAAATGCTGTAGATTTCAAAATGACTTATTTTTAAAAAATGAGGAGTTTTGACTGCGAAAACTGGGGAGAAGTTGCAGTCATTAAATAAGGATAAGAAGGGCTTATCTTAAGCCCTGAATATAATCAGCTACTGCTTCCATTTCCTGATCAGTTAACTTTGCCGCAATAGTTCGCATCACTTTTGCTTCATCGTTTGCCCGAGCACCTAACCTAAACTGTCTTAATTGATTTAAAACGTATTCTGTATGTTGCCCGCCTAAACGTGGATATTTTACAGGGAGCCCATCGCCAGTTGGCCCATGACATGAGGCACATGCTGGGACAGCATTAGCTTGAATACCAGCTCGGTAGATTTTTTCTCCTAAAGATCCTGAACCATTTGTTTTAGCTTGGCCCAAACTTAAGGTTTGTTTTGAATAATATTCTGCCACTAAATGCATATCAGCATCTGATAGCATCCCTGCCATACCAGACATAACAGCATTTGCGCGCGCGCCTGATTTAAAATTAGTTAGCTGTTTATAAAGATATTCCGGATGCTGTCCAGATAATTTTGGGTTAGCTGAAATTGCACTATTTCCATCGGCCCCATGACACGCCGCACATACATTTGCAACTGCTTTCGGTGGAGTTTTCTGAGCAATTGTTTCTGAAAACACAGTATTTGAAATTAAAAAAGATAAGATGATAATGAAAAAAGCATTTCGACCACTCATTGCGTAAAGCTCCGTATTTAAAGTAGATTCAAGACCTCCATTTTATCTAAAATCCCATTCTCGTGATAGCATTTTGATTGGATTGAACAGGTTAGGTAAAGCGCATGGCTATTTTTCAAAACGCATCATATTATATATCTGCTCACCATTTAAGTGATTTGCCTCCACCTACTGGCATTGAGGTTGCTTTTGCTGGAAGATCAAATGCAGGAAAATCTAGCGCTATTAATACGCTTGCCAATCATAATCGTCTTGCTTTTGTAAGTAAGCAACCAGGGCGAACACAACTTATTAATTTCTTTTCTCTGGGGGAAAATCGTTTTCTAGTCGACTTGCCGGGTTATGGTTATGCCAAAGTACCTCAAGCTATCAAAGATCATTGGCAAAAAATTCTAGCAACTTATCTGTCTGAACGATCTTGCCTTTTTGGCCTTGTTTTAGTTATGGACATAAGGCATCCTCTTACCCCTCTTGACCAACAGATGTTAGAGTGGTTTTCGTTAAATAAAAAACCTATTCATATTTTATTAACTAAAGCAGACAAACTTTCTCGTGAAGCCTCACATAAAATACTTCGTAGCGTTCAAAAAGAAATTGATGAAAAGTGGGGGGCGTCCGTTGGTATTGAATGCACGGTTCAGCTTTTTTCCAGCTTAAAAAAACAAGGCGTTGATGAGGTTGAAACGGTCGTTGGCAAATGGTTAAATACGCCTGTAAATCATATCCCAAACTTTGTAGCCTAGTTTAATGCCTCGATTTTCATATTTCGTTAAAGGACGGTAATCAGGTTTTTTGAAAAAATCATCAGACGTCTTTTGCAATAATTCTTCTTTATCCAAAAGATCAATAATCCAAAAAGCATAATCTTCCCAGTCTGTTGCGATATGCAAATAACCGCCCTTCTTAATCTTTTGTGCAATAAGTTTTAGTAAATTTAATTGTATAAGCCTTCTTTTCTGGTGTCTTTTTTTAGGCCATGGATCAGGAAAGAAAATATGAATGCCATCTAGGGAGTCGTTCTTTATCATTGAATTAAGAACTTCTACAGCGTCATGTTGAATAATTTTCACATTAGAAATATTATTTTCTTGAATTAGCTTAAGTAAATTGCCTATGCCCGGCGAGTGGACTTCAATCGCAATATAATTTTTATTCAAATTAGATCTCGCAATCTCGGCAGTAGAAGCTCCCATACCGAATCCAATTTCCAATATAAGATCTCTACTCTTATTTTCAAATACAGCATTGAAATCGATTAGTTTATTCTCAAAAATCACAGCATGTTTTTGAAAGCTTTCATGAATAGCATTTGTCTGAGCCTTTGTAATTCTTCCTTGCCTTAGAATATAACTTCTAATAGGCCGTCTCTTAATATTCTCTTTATCCTGATTAATCATAACTTTGTGACTTTATTATTATTTTTAAGCCCTATAAAATTTATATCCATATTCTTTTCCATTGTCATGACTTTAAATAAATCACCCATTTCTGAAGGGGATAGTAGTTTTTGAATTTCCGATACTGATTTCATATATAAAGCGCTATCTTCTATATTTACGGTTTTAAGTAACTCTAATATGCCGCAATTAATAAGAAAATTTGCTTGAGAAATAAAGCCATTAATATGGAGCCCTAAATTAGAAGCCTCTCTTGCAACATAACTAAAATTAACATGGCTTGTAATATCCTGGATTCCAACCTGAATAAGGGGATTATCGTGAGCATGATGCTTAAAATGGCACATGAGCGTTCCTTGAGATCTTTGCTCGTGAAAATATTCACTGTGATTGAAGCCATAGTCAATAATTATTACAACGCCTTTGGCAATAGATTCGTTGATTTTATTAATCCAACTTTTAATATGAATTGCATCTTCTATAAGATAATTGTCTGGAAGACTTTCTAGATTAATGTGGTCATAAATAGATAGGTCTTTGATGATCTTATCTTTCCAAACAAATAGATCATTTTCTAGACCAACCCCTTTTTGATAATAAATACCTGACACTTTTTTTATCAAATCTACTGGTAGTGCATCTAAAAGTTCATTACAGAAAACAATTCCTTTATATTCTTGGGGAATTTCATCAATCCAAAGCACCTTGCTGAACAAATGTGGGGACAAATGTTTTATTAAAAGGTCGTATTGGTGCTTTCTCAATGAATGACTTATTTCCAAAATAAAATAATGGTCAATATTTTCGCTATCCAAGGACTGGATCACTTCAAGTGCAAACTTGCCTGATCCAGCTCCAATTTCAATTATATTTTTATCTAATGAACGAAAAATTTCTTTAAACTGAATAGCAATTGTTTTTGCAAAAAAACTTGATATTTCAGAGGCTGTAACGAAGTCACCTTTTTCACCAAACTTTCTTAAACTTCCAGTGTAGTAACCGAATTCAGGGTCATAAAGTGCAAGCTCCATAAAGCGATCAAAGCTTATCCATCCATCATTAGAATGAATAGATTGAATGATTTTTGTTTTTAATTGCTCGCTTAATTGAATCTCAATTTCCGAGGCTATAGGCATGGATGGCATAGGTATAGATTATAATAGAGTGAAATCATTTATACATAAACCTATGAAATCTATTAGAAAAATTGCTCTAGTTACTGGCGGCGCCAAAAGAATTGGGCAGGCAATTTGCAAAATACTTCATGAATCGGATATCGATTTAATGATTCACTATCGTCATTCAGCTGATGAAGCAAAAAAGCTACAAGAGGAACTTAATAAAATTCGTAAAGATTCCGCAAGTATTGTTCAAGCTGATCTTGTGAATATGAATGTATTACCCAGTCTAATCGAGCAAACAATTAATATATATGGCAGATTAGATATCCTCATAAATAATGCCTCAAGTTATTACCCCACCGAAATTGGTCAAATGAATGAAAAAAATTGGAATGATCTTATTGGCAGCAATTTGAAGGCGCCTTTATTTTTATCTCAACTTGCAGCAGATCAACTTATTAAAACTAAGGGCTGCATTATAAATATTACAGATACCCATATAGATAAACCAAAGAAAAATTATATTATTTATAGTATTGCCAAATCAGGCCTTACTACATTAACAAAATCCTTAGCTCAAGAATTAAGTCCAGATGTAAGGGTTAATGCTGTTGCTCCAGGTCCAGTTTTGTGGCCTGAAAATAATGAAGAATTTAACGATATTTATAAACAAAGAGTTATTTCTCAAACGCTATTAAAAAAAATGGGTACACCGGAAGATGTTGCAATGGCAGTTAAATTTTTAGTGCTGGACGCTCCATTTATTACAGGACATATTTTAGCCGTCGATGGCGGAAGATCTATTTCGCTATGATTACGCAAGTGCCAATTGATGCAACCAATAACTTTCTCAAATTGCGCAATAAACTTATTGGCTTAACTGGCAAAGCAATAACTGATTTTAATATGATTGAAAATAATGATCGAGTCCTCGTATGTATGAGCGGTGGAAAAGATTCATATTCATTGCTGATGTTTTTACTAGCTCTAAAAGAGAGAGCGCCTATTCATTTTGATATTATTGCGATGAATTTAGATCAAAAACAACCAGGATTTCCAGCAGACGTATTGCCTAATTTTTTAAAAAATTTAGGCGTTGAACATCTTATTATTACTGAAGACACCTATTCAATCGTTAAAGAAAAAATACCAAGTGGTAAAACTACTTGCTCTTTATGTTCTCGTTTAAGACGCGGAATTATTTATAGGACAGCAAAAGAACTTAATATTAATAAAATTGCTTTGGGCCATCATCGTGATGATATTGTTGAGACACTTTTTCTTAATATGTTTTTTGGTTCTAAATTAAAAGCAATGCCACCAAAGCTAATCTCCAATGATAGTAAAAATATTATTATTAGGCCTTTAGCTTACTGCTCAGAAAAAGAGATCTCAAGCTATGCGTCTCGAATGAATTTTCCTATTATTCCTTGTAATTTATGTGGCTCACAAGAAAATCTTCAAAGGAAAAAAATAAAAGGGATGTTGATAGAATGGGAGAAAGAGCAACCGGGACGAGTTAACAATATATATAAAGCCATATCTAATGTTGAACCCTCACACTTAGGAGACCGGCGACTATATGACTTCGAAAATCTTAATCAATCCAGCAAAGAAGAAAAGGATGACCTTCTTTTTACGGAAGACTTAATCAGAAATCTTAATGCAGACTTAAATAATTTTGCTTTTTTTACAGAGAATATTGCCTCTTAAAATCATTATTTAAATTTAATTAACGTAATTTATTTAACTAAGTTAGTATAGTCACCTTGTGTATATCAAGATTTAAATTTATTATTCACCCAAATTTTTGATCTAGAAACCCCTAATGTCTAAACTTTTAATTGTTGAATCACCATCTAAAGCCAAAACTCTTCAAAAGTATCTTGGCAATAAATTCGAAGTTTTGGCATCTTATGGTCATGTACGTGACCTTATTCCAAAAACAGGTGCCGTTGAAACAGATAATAATTTCAAAATGAATTATGCAATTATTGAAAGAAACTCCAGGCATGTTGATGAAATCGCAAGGGCCGTAAAAAAATCTGATGAAGTCTATCTAGCTACGGATCCTGACAGAGAAGGAGAAGCCATTTCATGGCATATCCTGGAAATACTCAATGAAAAAAAATTAACTAAAGATAAGTTAATTAAAAGAGTCATTTTTCAGGAAATTACAAAATCAGCTATTGAGTATGCCATTGAACATCCTAGAGATATATCAATGCCTCTTGTCAACGCTCAGCAAGCTAGAAGAGCGCTCGACTATCTTGTAGGTTTCAATTTATCACCTCTACTTTGGAAGAAAATCAGAAGAGGATTATCGGCGGGAAGAGTTCAGAGCCCAGCACTAAGGCTTATTATTGAAAGAGAAATTGAAATAGAAAAATTTATCTGCCAAGAATATTGGACGATTCATTTAGATTCTATTAAGTCTAAAAATAAATTTCAAGCAAAACTCGTTCAGCTCGACAATAAAAAAGTGGAGCAATTTACTATTACTTCAAAAGAAGATCACGAAAATATTGTTGGTAAATTGCTTCTAGAAAGTGCTGGAAAAACAAAAGTAACGCGCGTTGAAAAAAAACAGAGAACGCGCAACCCTGCGCCCCCATTCTCAACATCAACACTTCAACAAGAGTCAGTTCGCAAACTGGGTTTTACAACGAGCCGAGCCATGAGAATTGCCCAGCAGCTATATGAAGGCCTTGATACTGGCAGCGGTGCCGTAGGATTAATTACTTACATGAGGACTGATTCACTCTCCCTCTCAAATGAAGCGATGAATCAAATTAGAGGATACATTCAGTCAAATTTTGAAGCAGATTATTTACCTAAAGCGCCTATTTTTTACAAAACAAAATCAAAAAATGCGCAAGAGGCACATGAAGCTATTAGACCAACAGATATTAGTCGAACACCCCAGAGCCTTATCGGTAAATTGTCTCCTGAACAATTTAAGTTATACGAAATGATATGGAAGCGATCTTTAGCTAGCCAAATGACGCCAGCAAAGTTTGATGCGGTGAGTGTTGATCTTGCAATTGGCTCTGAAGCAAATTTATTTAGGGCGACGGGGCAAACGCTTATATTCCCAGGATTTATTGCTATCTATACTGAAAGCTTAGATGACGCTTCAAATGAAGATGAAGACTCTCTTAAATTACCTCCACTTGAAACTGGTGAAATTCTAACTATTGATAAAATTTATGGTGATCAACATTTCACTGAGCCACCGCCCAGATACTCTGAAGCCAGCCTAGTCAAATCTTTGGAGGAGTACGGCATTGGGAGACCTTCTACCTATGCAAGTATTATTTCAACACTTCAAGATCGTGAATATGTCATTCTCGATAAAAAAAGATTTATGCCTACTGATGTAGGTCGTGTAGTTAATAAATTTTTAACTGAGCATTTTACCCGCTATGTAGATTATGATTTTACTGCTGGTCTTGAAAGCTCTTTAGACGAAATTGCAGATAATAATAAAGAATGGATTCCGCTTCTTAAAAGCTTTTGGGATGACTTCAATAAAACAATTATTGAAAAATCAAATATCGATCGAGCTGAAATTACACAAGAAGCTATTAATGAAGACTGTCCTAAATGCGGCAAACCTTTATTCTCTAGACTTGGTAGGAGAGGTAAGTTCATTGGATGCTCAGGCTACCCAGATTGTGATTACACAAGAAATGTAAATGGTGATTCAAGCGCTACTAATGAGCCTGTTCTTGTTTGCAAAGATCCTGAAACCGGAAAAGATGTTCTTCTATTGGTAGGTCCCTATGGACCTTATCTTCAAGTAGGTGTTCAAGAAGAAGATAGCAAAAAGAAACCTAAGCGCGTTAGTGTTCCCAAAGAAACCTCATTGAGTGATTTAAATGAAGATATAGCATTAAATCTTCTATCTCTTCCTAAAGAGTTAGGTCTCCACCCTGAAACTGCCAAAAAAGTGATTGTAAATATTGGACGTTTTGGACCTTATGTAAATTATGATGGCAAATTTAAATCTATTCCAAGATCCGAATCTATTTTTGATATCACACTGGATCGAGCTCTTGAGCTAATAGCAGAAGCTATTGCTAAAAATGCTCCTTTAAGAATTTTGGGTAACGATCCCGAAGCAAACCTTTCGGTTGAAATTTTTAATGGTCGCTATGGCATCTACCTTCAAAAAGGCTCTACTAAAGTTACCTTGTCAAAAGATCAGGATATCGAAAAAATTACTTTGGAAGAGGCTCTAATACTAATTACTCATAAAGAAGCTTCGAGCAAGGGCAAAAAGAAAACAGTAGCTAAAAAAACAACTGTTAAGAAAACATCTCAGAAAAAAGAAGTTATTAAAAAACCTGCAGCAAAGAAGAAAGCTATAAAAGCTAAAAAAGTTTAGCTGTCTTGTTTAGATTGATTTAAATGAGAAATTGAAGAGGTTTTTTCGATCCACTTACGAATTCTATTTGCATCTGCAGTTCGAGTAGCACTTCCATAAGATTTAAGTAATACTATAATCATAGGCTGTCCACTTATCATAGCTTGCATGACTAGGCATCTTCCAGCTTCTTGGATAAAGCCAGTTTTTGATAAGCCAATAATCCAGTCACTCTTTCTTATCAGTCCATTAGTATTACTAAAATTTACTGGCGCACGATGCCCTTTAACGTAAGCTTCGTATGAAGCTGTCGTTGTAATTTCTCGAATTTCAGGGTATTGGTATGCGGCTTTTACCATCTTTACAAGATCTTCAGCTGTCGACATATTATGATTATTAAGCCCTGTAGGGTCTGCAAATTCACTGCGCGTCATGTCAAGTTGTAATGCTTTAATATTCATGGCATTTACGAAACCAGCTTTTCCTGTTGGATAATTTCTACCCAAAGCCGATGCTGCACGATTATCAGAAGCAATCAAAGCAATTTTAAGCAATTCTGAGCGGGGCAAGACTGTTCCCACTGGCAATTTTGAACTTGAATTTTTTACCGTATCTACATCTTCATTGGTGATGGCAATCTCTTCATCCATAGAAAGATTTGCATCTAAAGTTACCATAGCAGTCATCAGCTTAGTAACTGAAGCAATAGAAGTTAAAGCGTCAGTATCTTTAGCAAATAATACTTCGCCAGTATTTTGATTTACAATAAGAGCGTTTGAAGAGGCTACCCTTAAAAGGCCGTCTTTATTGGTTTTGGTATCTGCTCGAGATATGCGAGCTATCTCTGCTTTTGATGGTTTTGCTTGGACTGTGATTGAAGGTAATGCAAGAAAAAAAGTAATGCTTAGGATGAAAAAAAGTCTGATACGTTCTCTCATTCTGTAATCTCCTATTCATACTAAATTTACGCGATAATAAACAAAAAAAACATATTTGTCATTAACTTAATGTATTTAAAGATAAAATTGCTTTTAACTAATTTATTATGAATATTCCAAATACACTTATCTATACACGTGAACACCTCTGGATTAAATCCATTGGGGATGCTATTTATGAAATTGGTATTACTGATTTCGCACAAAATCTTTTAGGTGATGTCGTTTTTGTAGAGCTCCCCAAATTACAAAGTCAGATCTTAAGAGATATTGCCTTTGGTACGATTGAGTCAGTCAAAACAGCTTCTGATTTAATAGGGCCGCTCAATGGTGTGATGATGGAAATTAACCCTAATATACAAAAATCTCCAGAGTCAATTAACGACAAGCCCTATGAAACTTGGATTTGTAAAATGTCATCTCAAGATGACATAAATAACAAAGAGCTTTTTTTAGACGCTTCTCAATACTCCGAACTCACTCGCTAATTAAATTTCTTTTGTAACATCAATCAGCTTAATCTCGTAGCCGCGATCACGATAAAACTTTAGACGATCTCTTGCTTTTTTCTTGTCTTCGTCGTCGTTGGACACAATCTCAATAAGCCTCAAGTACCTTGAAAAAGAATGTGGAATATCTGACTTTAAATTAACCATAAAGTCATCACTTAAAGATTTATGTTCCCAATCAATATGAACAGGCGCGCTCTCTTCATTACTTCCTATCATATGCGGTAGGAATGAAGTGACTGCAGCTGAATAAAGAAAGTCGCTTAATAGCTCAGCGCCCTTTAAATCACTTACTGATATATATATTTTTCTTTTTCGAAAAATTTCTTTTTCTAAGATTTCGTGAATTTTATTAAATTTATTTTCTACATTAAAATAAAAATCTATATAGGTCATGAAAGTTTAATATATTTTATTTAAAATATATTGTGTTAATAATCCAACCGGCCTTCCCGTGGCTCCTTTAGCTTTTCCGGATTTCCATGCAGTTCCTGCAATATCCAAATGAGCCCATTTATATTTTTTTGCAAATCTAGACAAGAAGCAAGCCGCAGTAATACTACCTCCTGCTCTTCCGCCAATATTAGCCATATCTGCAAAGTTGCTATCGAGTTGTGATTGATAGTCTTCCCACAACGGCATACGCCATACACGATCCATAGATATTTGACCTGCTGACTCAAGATCTTTAGCTAACTTATCGTCATTGCTATACAAGGCTGAAGCGTGATGCCCAAGAGCAATTACACATGCCCCTGTGAGAGTTGCAATATCAATTACGACCTCTGGATTAAATCTCTCTGCGTAAGTTAATGCATCGCATAAGATTAATCTTCCTTCAGCGTCAGTATTTAATACTTCAATTGTTTGGCCTGACATACTGGTTAAAATATCTCCGGGTTTCACAGCTAATCCATCAGGTAAATTCTCACATGTTGGAATTATTCCAATGACATTCATGGGGAGATTTAATAGGCCAATCGTCTCAAAGGTACCGAGGACGCTAGCCGCTCCGCACATATCGTATTTCATTTCATCCATATCACCTGCAGGTTTAATTGATATGCCACCTGCATCGAACGTAATGCCCTTGCCTACCAAAATAATGGGTTTTTGTGTTTTTTTACCTTTATTATGCTGAAGTATAATAAATTTTGGGGGCTGTCTGCTGCCCTTAGCTACACCAAGGAAAGAACCCATTTTTAATTTTTCAATTTGTTTTTGATCTAAAACATCAATCTTCATGCCATGCTCTTTTCCAATTTCTTGAGCTTTTTTGCCCAAATAAGTGGGTGTACATATGTTAGGTGGGAGATTGCCAAGCGTTTTTGTAAGCTCAATCCCTTTTGCTAATGCAAAGGATTTCTTTAGCGCTGCCTCAGCGACTTTTTGATTTTTCTTATCTACATTCACAAGAAAATCAAAAGTTTTTTTAGTTTTTTTATTGATTGTTTTGAGCTCAGCGAATTCATAACTCGCGTCCATAACTTCGTTTATAAAGTGCTCAATATTCCAAGCAATATCACTTTCTATAACTGGAGCAATTTGTATATAAGATGAAATTGTTTTAACGTCCATTTTCTTAAGTGCATAAATCATAGCTCTTACTGCGGCACAGTATTTTTTCCCATCTAGCTCTTTTTCTTTACCTAGGCCTATTAAAAGTATTTTTGGGATCTTTATTCCAGGTACATTATATAAAATAAGAGAAGAGCCAGCTTTACCACTCATATCACCATGTTTCAAAATAGAAGCAATATAGTTAATCGTAGATATGCTTAAAATTGGTTTGTCATATGCAACCTTAAGTGAGTCGTAAACTCCGAGAACTAATACATCTGATCGTTGTTTCTCCGGGTGATCTGTTTTTATGCTAAATTTCATATATATTCCTTAAATATTCTCGAATTTTAAAAACGGGAAAAATCAATGCTATTTAGAAGCTCGTTAAAAAAAGAACTGCTTGTTAATTCAGTTACGGCACTTTTGGTACTTATGAGTATAGTAATGGCCCAAAGAATTACATTTTATCTCAGATATGCAGCTAAGGGTGCTATCCCGAATGATTCAATCATGACAATTCTGGGGCTTAATCTTATCAAATATTCCCCCCTTCTTTTGTCTTTGTCTATTTTCTTAGCAGTACTTCTTGCGCTTTCTCGATGGTATCGTGACCAAGAAATGATTATCTGGCTTAGCTCTGGCTTAAGTCTCGCAAAGATTATTAAACCAATTGCTTCTTTTGCTTTGCCGGCAATATTCATGGTGGCATTTCTTTCACTTTTTTTAAACCCTTGGGCGGTCAGAACTGCCGATCAATTTAAGAACCAATTAAAAAGTCGCGATGAATTGTCAAGGCTTAATCCAGGGACGTTTAAAGAATCAAAAAGTTTAGATCGAGTATTTTATATTGAAAGCTTTGATGAATTAGGAAGTTCTGTAAAAAATATTTTTGTACAAACAAAGCACAATAATAAATTAGGCGTGGTGATTGCTAGCAATGGTCATCGAGAAATTTCAAGCAAAGGTGATAACTATATTATTTTACAAAAAGGCCGAAGGTACGAGGGCATTCCAAATACAAAAGAGTTTTCTACTACTGAATTTGATCAATATGGCATATTGACTGCCCAACAACCTGTTGAGCCTTATATAGAAAGTATTGATAGTAAAAAACTTTCTGATGTAATTAAATCTAATACTCTAGGGGACCGATTAGAACTTCAGTGGAGGATTGCATCTCCCATTTCATGCATTCTATTAGTTTTCTTAGCTATTCCCTTAAGCTTTACCAATCCTCGGGCAGGAAGATCTCTTAATATTATTTTTGCTGTGTTAATTTTTATTATCTACAATAATCTTTTAGCTATCATGAATACATTCATCACCCTTAAAAAAGTAAGTGTAACAATTGGTTTTTGGCCAATTCATCTTATTTTTCTATTTGTAGCCATTTATTTTACTTATAGACGGTCAATCAATCAGCCGTTATTTAACTTAAAAAGTATCTTAAATACAAAATGAAAATTTTGTATCGATATCTTAATTTAGAGTTTGTTTTGCCAATTTTCGGGATCATGATTGGGCTTATAGGTATATTATCTTTTTTTGATTTCATTCAAGAAATGAATGATTTAGGCAAGGGAACGTATAGCTTACTTAGTATTTTTAGTTATGTTGTTTTTAGTATCCCAGGGCATGTTTATGAAATCGTCCCTATCGCAGTCCTTATTGGATCTATGTATGCTATCGGGCAGCTTTCTGAAAATTCTGAATTAACTGTTATACGTTCAAGCGGATACTCGATAAAGCACATAGCACTTACACTCGTATTTACCGGATTATTTTTTACTTTATTTACATTTGCGGTGGGAGATCTCGTGACTCCTTTTACAGAAAAAAAAGCGCAAGAAATAAAAATTACAGCCAAAGAGTCTATTGTGACTCAAGAATTTAGATCTGGTTTATGGATTAAAGATAGCAATAGCTTTATTAATGTTGAGCATGTTTTGCCAGATACAAGCTTATCAAATATACATATATATGAATTCGATAATAATTTTCACCTAAGAACAATTACAAACGCTAAAAAAGGTAACTTTAAAGAATCTGAGTGGAAGCTTGAGGATGTTGATCAAACAATTTTTAGTCAAGATAAGATTTCTACGAATTCGCTCAAAAGTGCAAATTGGAAATCACTTATAAAACCTGAAATGATGAATGTTCTGCTTATCTCTCCAGAAAAAATGTCATCAATGGGCCTTATACATTTTATTAAATATCTGAAAAATAATAGACAAAAAGTTACTAGATATGAAATAGCTTTATGGGAAAAATTAATTTATCCACTAGCATCTATTGCAATGGTATTGTTTGCAATTCCATTCGGATTTTTTCAAGAACGCTCTGGCGGTAAAAATGTAAAGATATTTCTAGGCATTCTTTTTGGTATTTTCTACCAGATCATGAATTCAGGATTCAGGCATATTGGACTTCTTAACGACTGGCACCCTCTATCTTGTGCTGTAATACCTACGCTTATCTTTTTTTCAATCGGTGTGATGATGATTTATAAAACCGAACATCAATAAAGTGATTATTCAAAATTTGATCATGAAGATATAAATGTTTCTTATTTGTAAGTGCCCATATGAAGGCTATGCCTCCCATAAGCGCTCCAAAGGTTGCATAAATATAACGCTTCCATGCTAATTTATTACTTAGGGCTCCGTGCCTAGAAATTATTTTTAATTTCCATGCTCTCATTGCCAGAGTCTGTCCTGATTTGGTCCAGCAATAAGTTAAATAAAATCCTGAGATAAGCCATAAATAAATCTGAAATATTAGCCTGCGATATGCACCGAAAAAATCATCAAAGAAATATATAAAAATAAATCCTGCCACCATCCATATGGGTACTAGAGCGAATAATTCATATATTAAAGAACCATAAACTCGAATGAGCGGCGGATTATCTTTTTTCACAAATAAAAAACTAAATCAATCAATGAAGTGCAAAATATAGGTAGATAAAATAAAAGATGCCATTTATGCCTAAATGCCAAACTTTTATATTAGATTTGTGAATCAGAGTTCTGATCCACAAAGAAGAAAGTAGCGTTATAAAGATACATAAATAAACTTCTTTTCTTGGCTCCCACGGCGTTAAAAGTATGCCAATTGCAGGAAGGAGTGTTCCTTGAAATACCATCGCGCCAGTTATATTTCCAAATGCAAGTGTATCTTTACCTTTGCGAATCCAAAAAATACTATTCACTTTTTCAGGAAGCTCTGTCGCTATTGGAATAATTAACATCGATAAAATAAGTGCAGAAATTCCCAATATAGATGAAGTCTCTTCAATGCCAGAAATAAATCCTTTTGCACCAAATATCAGAAGAGCTAAGCCAATAAGTAATTGAATAGAAATAATCAAATAATTATTTGGCAAACCAATTCTTTCCATAAACATAGGATTCGATGCTTCAGTTGAGTGGCCTTCACTCACAAGTTTTTTTGATGCTCGAATAGTCATTAAAATATATATAAAATATGAAAAAACCATTAAAAATGCTATTAACCCTCTAGCGAGTTCGGACGTATGAGGAATAAATAAAGCTATTCCAGCGAAGATAAATGAGAATATAAAAAAATCTAAATCCCTAATCAACCCTGTTTTTTCAGGTTTTAGATGTCCTCCAAGTCCTCTATGGCCAATTACAGAAATAGCCATAATAAACATTGTTAAAGTAGAGAGCATCAGAGGGGCGCCTAAAATTGCTCCTACCCCAACATCGTGATTAGTCTTGGCGTCTCCATGAGAAGACAAAAGTGCTAATAGAGGAACTAACGTTTCTGGAAGCGCTGTTCCTATAGCTGCAAAAATTGATCCTGTGACGCCCTCCGAAATTTTTAATTTTTCCCCTAAATGCTCAAGTGCATTGGTAAATATCTCAGCTGCGACTAGAATAACTAATAACATTAAAAATAATTGTAAGAAAATCATTTCATTCCTTTAATTTTAAATACTACTTAAATTAACAATGCTTTCATCTCTATTGATAAACGATGCAGGATTTGCAAAACAAGCAGAGATTATATTATCGCCTAACTTTGATAATAGGCCGAATAAGTCTAATATTAATTTGATTGTAATTCATAACATTAGTCTCCCACCCGGAATTTATGGGGGCAATAATATCATTGATTTATTTACAAATAAACTTAACCCTGACGGTCACGAATACTTTAAATCTATCTCAGGCCTAAAAGTATCATCTCATTTCTTGATTAGGAGAGATGGTGTGCTCATTCAATTTGTGTCATGTTTAGATCGCGCGTGGCATGCAGGTGATTCGACTTGGAATCATGTTAATAATTGCAATGATTTTTCGATTGGGATTGAACTGGAAGGTAGCGACTATGATAGTTTTGAATCTAAGCAGTACAAATGCCTAGAAAAACTCATTCAAAGCATAGTCAAACAATACCCGATTGAATCTATTGTGGGACACTCTGATATCTCGCCATCACGAAAAACAGATCCAGGGCCTTACTTTGACTGGAAAAAAATAGAACTTTACACTGAAAAATTAAAGTATAAACGTTAATTTTTTAATCAATACGCTCTAATACTGCCGCAAAAAATCCATCTGTTTTCTGATTATGCGGAGTCAGCTCCAAAAAAATACCTGTAGAAAGAGGTATTTGATTTTTTATCAAAATATCATTAACTGAAATTATTTTAAAATTTTTATTCTTCTCTAAAAAACTTTCAATAATAAGCGCATTTTCTCTTTTTAAAAGGCTGCATGTGGAATAAATTAATCGGCCTTCTTTTTTTACTAGTTTTTTAGCTTCATCTAGAATGGCTAGCTGTTTCAAGTTAAGCTCGTCTAAGTCTTGAATAGAATTTTTCCATTTTAAATCTGGATTTCTTCTAAATGTTCCAGTGCCACTGCAAGGAACGTCAGCAAGCACTCGATCAAATTTTCCATGTAATTTTTTTAACTTTGCGTCTTTTTCATTTTTAATTTTTTGTGCAAATAAGTTAGATAATCCAGATTTTTTCAGTCGCTTACCTAAATTAATAATTCTTTTTTCAGAAATATCATAAGCATATATACGTCCCGTATTTTTCATAATGGCACCTATTGCCAAACTCTTGCCTCCTGCGCCAGCACAAAAATCTGCAACCATCATTCCTCTTTTTGCATCTACCAGGAAACTTAGTATTTGACTACTTTCATCTTGTACTTCAATCTTTCCTTCTAAAAATAATTTATTGCGACTTAGTGACGTTCCCCGAGCAATTCTGATCCCCGATGGTGAATAAGTCATAACCTCAATATCGGCTATTTCTTTTGCAAGCTGATCAACTAGGTCATCTCGACTTATTTTTATTGTATTAACTCTCATATCTAATTTAGCTGGCTCAAGGAAACTTCTTCCTAGATCTATTGCTTCTTCTAAGCCATACTGTTCAACCAATAAATCCCAAAGCCAATCTGGCAAGCTTAATTTCTCAGGCCAGGTATAGTTCTCAGTGTTTCTTGATTTTAGTGATTTAGCCCACTCAATTTCATCTTTACTGAGCCCGTGCTCTAGTTCACGAATACTTCTACCTTCAGTTTTGATTAGCCAAGCAATCACCAGCTTTTTATAATTACTATCGTCTTCATTTATTTTCTTTAAAAATCTGAGCCGCCTGATGATACCGCAGATACATTCAGCGATTTCTCCCCTATCTTTTTGGCCAAGTTCACCATGTTCCCTATAATAATTACTCAATTTCATATCTGCAGGGCCATGAAAATCTAATATTTCACCCAAAATATTTGCACAGTGCTGTACCAAATTGAGATTTAACATATTTATAAACCTAAACTTTCAATTTCTATTTTTTTAGCGGATTGATCTAAGATACTTCCATCTTTTTCTGTTTTTCTTATCTTTATCGGAATAAATCTATAATCTTTTGCAAGCCATAGATCAATTCTTTCTTCGTTAGTGTAATTAAATTTTGCTATATGCATAGTTTCTATCTTATCAATGTCAGTTTCGATAATTTCATCTCCAATATAAGCATAATCATATGGCTTATAAGATTTACCATTTGTAATGAACAGTTTCATTTTTGTTAAAGGGGGTTCAAACATGAATTGATACATGAAACTCAACATATCTTGCGAAGCTTCTAGCATTTCAAACTCATTTGTTTTTCCATTCGTTGTTGTAATTATTTTTTTAGATTCCCAATCAAATACTGCAGCATTATCTATTTTGCTTCCAAATTGATAATGATAATTAAGGGGCTTCAAGCCCTCTGAAGTGACAAACCCATCGCTCGTTTGTACTAATTTATTCCAATAAAAAAGAGATACAAACCCCTTTGCCTCAACTTCATTCCTGATGCTGTAGCGATTATCCTGATCTAGTAAATAAATTGTTTTTGCAGCGCCAATAGCTGAGCCATCGATGCTTCTTCTTACATGATAATCAATAATCACTTTTTTATATTGAATTTCTTTTTTTTCCTCTCCATTTGAAATTTGAGTTACATCATTGCCTTGAAGGTTATGATCTAAATCATTTTCTTTGCCTCCCTCTTTTTTTATCGAACTATTATCTAGTTCCTTATTTTTCTTAATGCTCTTTTTAGGGGGAGATGATTTCTTTTGAGCTACTTCTGATTGATCATTTTTTAAAGGGCTTTCAAGATGACTTTCAATAACGATATTTAGACTATCCGACTCTTTTAAAAAGAATGGGTTGTATATATCGATACCGCCTAATAAAAAAAGATGAATTAAAATTGAAACAAAAATAGCTGACAAAAATTTTACATGATTACTTTTCAGTAATTTTTTAATACGATTAAAGTCCATTGAGATCTATATTTGCCTGGACCAAATTTTGCTCTAATGTTGAGCCATTTTTTTCCTGGTAGCGAATACGAATAGGCAGCTTATAAAGCTTATTGTTCAACCATATTTGAGTTTCTGGCTTACCATCTTTTTCGGCGATACTTTGAATTGAGGTGGTCTCAAAATTTACGTTACCTAATGAAAGTTCGACTTTTTTGTCCACAACCCTGAATTGGTATTTTTTATATTTTTTACCAGTAGCTGCTACAAACTCAATCATAGGTTCGTCAAAATTTTCATAATTAAATTGATATAAATAACTAATCAAATCTTGTGTTTTATTTCCTATATTTTCTTTCGTTTCACTACCTTTATAGCGAGTTATTAATATTTGATTATCCCAATCAAAATCTACGGTTGCATTTTTACTCGCATTACTTCCTTGATGGACTTCAAAGCGTTTCGGCTTTAAACCTTCAAATGAAATCTTACCTTCACTTATCAATACGCGATCTCCAAATAGAGCGTAAAGACCAATCCCTTTTGTAATGCTCTCTATATGATAGTGACCTGTCTCATCAATCATAAATTTTTCAATGACTGTGCCGAGTGACTCCCCGTTTTGGGTGAGTTCGTATTTCAACTCTAAAATATTGGGGAATTCTTTTGAGAAAGCTATCGTACCAAATAAGCACAGAAAAACTGCTAGCCACTTTTTGAATGGCAATAATCTGCTCATGTTTAAATTAAATCACCATAGTAGGATGTTCATTAGCTTCACGTTTTCTAATGATGCCTATTTCGTAAACAGTCTCTTGTGACTCTTCTAAGATTTCCTTTGCACGAGCTACATCTTTTTGGTCAAGAATAATAGCCATACCTATTCCACAATTAAATGTGCGATAAAGTTCTGCACTAGAAATATTTCCTTTATCTTGTAGCCATTGAAAAAGTTTTGGCAGTGGCCAGCTTGATGATTGAATTTCCGCTATTAAATCTTCCCCTAAAATCCGTGGGATATTTTCTGTAATGCCTCCGCCCGTGATATGGGCCATACCTTTAATCTTGATTGTCTCTTTAAGCTTAAGAATAGATTTGACATAGAGTTTAGTGGGTTCCATTACAATATCTCTTAATGTTTTTCCATCAAAAGGCGATGAAAAATCAACCTTTTCATTACTAATAATTTTCCTAATCAGTGAATATCCGTTTGAATGAGCTCCGCTAGATGCAAGGGCAATAACTGCATCGCCAGATCTAATTGTTTTGCCATCAATAATTTCACTTTTTTCTACAACGCCTACTGCAAAACCAGCTAAATCATACTCGCCTTCAGGGTACATGCCTGGCATTTCTGCTGTTTCTCCACCCACAAGCGCACATCCAGACTGAGCACAGCCTTCTGCAATACCTTTAATAACCTGCGATGCTGTTTCTACGTCAAGTTTGCCACATGCAAAATAATCAAGAAAAAATAAAGGTTCAGCGCCTTGCACTAATATATCGTTAACACTCATGGCAACTAAATCAATCCCAACTGTGTCATGTTTGTTTAGTTCGAATGCCAATTTAAGTTTTGTGCCTACCCCATCTGTACCGGAAACTAGGACAGGCTCTTTATATTTTTTAGGTACTTCAAACAAGGACCCAAAACCTCCAATACCCCCCAAAACCTCGGCTCGCATAGTTTTTTTTGCAAATGGCTTGATTCTTTCAACAAGCGCATCCCCCGCCTCAATATCTACCCCTGCATCTCTATAAGTGATGGATTGATTATCTTTTCTTGTATCATCTTTATTCAAAAGATTAGCTCTCTTTCATTAAACTTTTGGGTTAGTCGTTATAATTGAAATTTTAACCGAAATATATTTTAAAGATGTGCATAATTAAGGCTATCTTTACCTAAATAAGCTTTCTCATAGACATGAAACAGATGCTATTAGCTCTATCTCCTACCCCAAAACAATCTTTTGAAAATTTTGTGGTTGGTCAAAATATCGAAGTGATTCACACCTTAAAGCAAATCATCTCTCATAAACTGCCTATTCAATTCATTTATCTTTGGGGTAACGAAGGTTCGGGCAAATCTCATTTGGCTCATATTGCGTCTGATCACGGATTTGTGATTCATGATGATGTTCATTTGCTTGATGACTCAGGTCAAATTGAATTATTCAACACATATAATCGATGCAAAGAATCTCATCAGAACATGTTGGTGTCAGGGCTTTATTCACCGCTCCAGATGAAATTAAGAGATGATTTAGCAACTAGGCTTGCTTGGGGAGTAACTTATGAAGTGATAGCTCTTTCAGATGAAGAAAAAAAGTTAGCACTTCTAAGGCACGCTGATGAAAGGGGTATAAAACTTAACGCGGATATTATTGACTATTGCTTAAGGTATCTAAAAAGAGATATGCCAAATTTATTTTCTATTTTAGAAGATTTAGATAAATGGTCTTTAAGTTACAAAAGGCCTATTACTCTTCCGCTACTTAAAGAAATTATTGCAGCCAATAAGATATAAACTTATTGGCGAATCAAGTAATCAAAAGCTCCTAAGGAAGCTTTAGCGCCCTCGCTCATTGCAATAATAATCTGTTTATAAGGCACGGTAGTGGCATCCCCAGCTGCGAAAAGTCCTTTCAATGAAGATTGCCCATGACTATCAATAATAATTTCTCCAAACTTAGAGAGATCTACAGTATTTTTTACAAAGTCAGTATTTGGCAAAAGTCCAATTTGAATAAAAATGCCTTCAAGTGGAATCGTTTTCTTTTCGTTTGTTTTTCGATCAAGATAAATCATGCTATTCACTTTATCAGTGCCAAGGACTTCCAAGGTTTGTGCATTTAATATGACATCTACATTTGACAAGCTATAGAGTCTCTTTTGTAAGATATCGTCAGCTTTGAGTTCTGGGGCAAATTCAAAAAGCGTGACATGCCCTACGATATTTGCAAGATCAATAGTAGCCTCAACGCCAGAGTTTCCTCCACCTATGACTGCAACGTGTTTACCTTTAAATAAAGGTCCATCGCAATGTGGGCAATAAGCTACACCCTTACCTTTAAATTCTTTTTCGCCAGGAACATTTAATTCCCTCCATCTTGCACCTGTTGCAACAATCACTGATTTGCTTTTAAGCTGTCCACCATTTTCTAGCTCGACTTCAAATAAAGCATTTTCATCATTTTTTTGAATACTCTTTGCACGCTGTAAATTCATAATATCAACATCGTATTCCTTCACGTGTTCTTCAAGAGCTGTTACTAATTTTGGCCCTTCTGTAGCTTTGACTGAAATAAAATTTTCTATGCCTAAAGTATCCATCACTTGCCCACCAAAACGCTCGGACACGATTCCTGTTCGAAGGCCTTTTCGTGCACTATATACAGCAGCTGAAGCTCCAGCTGGACCACCGCCAACAATTAAAATATCGTATGTCTCTTTTTTGGAAATTTTCTCAGCTTCTTTTAAGCTAGCACTTGAGTCGATCTTATTTACAATTTCATCAAGCTCCATTCTTCCTTGACCAAAAGGCTTACCATTAAGAAAGATAGTAGGTACAGCCATAATTTGTTTATCTTCTACTTCCTTCTGAAATAATGCGCCATCTATCATGACGTGCGAAATGTGTGAATTAATAATAGACATTGCATTCAGCGCCTGAACAACATCAGGACAATTATGGCAACTCAACGAAATATAAGTTTCAAAATGAAACTTGCCTTGAATATTTTTAATTTGCTCTATTTTTTCAGCGTCTATCTTTATTGGATGTCCGCCTGCCTGAAGCAAAGCCAACACAAATGACGTAAATTCATGTCCCGAGGGAATGCCTGCGAAAGTTATACCCGTAAGATCTGTTTCTCGATTGACTTCAAAAGAGGGAATTCTTTTAGAAACATCTGTTTCTTTATTTAAAGTTATTTTTTCTGACAAAGAAGCAACTTCATCTAACATCTCGAGCATTTCTTGAGATGAAGCTGTCTCGTCAAGATTTGCCAGAAGCTTAATCGGATTGACAAGCCTAGCCATGTAATCTTTTAATTGATTTTTAATTGTTATATCGAGAGCCATTTACTTCCCTAAGATGTTTATGAAATCCCAGGCCCTTATGGCCTGGGTTTCATTTTTTTGTGATTAGATCTTGCCTACGAGATCTAGTGATGGAGCTATTGTTTTAGCACCCTCTTGCCATTTAGCCGGACATACTTGGCCTGGATTATTAGCTACATATTGTGCGGCTTTAAGCTTACGTAATGTTTCTTTGACATCACGAGCTATCGCATTGTCATGCACTTCCATGGTTTTAATTTCACCCTTTGGATTGATAATAAAAGTACCACGTAAGGCAAGGCCTTCTTCATCAATATGTACTTCGAATGCACGTGTTAATTGATGTGTAGGATCTCCAACTAATGGAAATTTTGACTTACCAACTGCTGGTGAAGTTTCGTGCCAAACTTTATGCGAAAAATGAGTGTCAGTCGTCACGATATAGACTTCTGCACCTACTTTTTGAAATTCTGCATAATGATCAGCAGCATCTTCAACTTCTGTTGGACAATTAAATGTAAATGCAGCTGGCATAAAAATTACAACTGACCATTTGCCTTTAAGATTTGCTTCTGTAACATCAACAAACTTACCATTGTGAAATGCTGTTGCTTTGAACGGTTTTACTTCAGTATTAACTAACGAAGACATCGTCTTCTCCTTCTTTGGTTGGTTGAAAAATGATGATTATAGGTAGGTCTATTTAATATGTAAAATCAATTGTTATTATAACTATAATTTATAATACTTATCACAGCAAATAATATATTTAAGATTTAAAGAAGAAAGGAAATATGATTTTATTTTTTATCTTTGGTGTCTTCGAAGCTACTCTCAAATTTAAGTTGTTTTAAGCGCGACTCCACAATCGATTTTTGATAAAAATTACCGTCTTTAGATTTAGCGGCGAAGTCCATTTGCTCTATTGCTCTCGGTAAATTAAATTTACGATAGTAAGCCTCGGATTGAGCTTGATATTGAAGCAATTCTTTCCCTTCTTTTGCATAAGCTTTCGAAAGTAATTCATAGAAATAGCTATCTTCAGGATAAGTATTTAACTTTTCGTTAATAAGTCTGATAGATTTTTCAGTTTCATTGGTCATTAGATAATGTTCTGCTAGTCCATAAATTAAAGCTCTATAGTTAGGGTATATATTTAGCGCTTTTAAATAATGATTTAATGCTTGGGTTGGTTGATTCGTGGAAACTTCTAATTTACATGCAAGCGTTTCAATCAGTGCATTTTTTTTAGAGTTCATTTTTAGCCACTCGACTTCTTGCCGAGCCCTTACAAAGTCACTTTTTCTCATATAAGCAATTGCCAGCCCATATCGCTCAGCAGCCTCATTCATATAACGCTTATCTTTAATGCTTCCTTCAAAGGTATCTACCGCTGATTGAGGGGTGCCATTTGTAGCTCTCAATTTTGATTTGATAAATATAAAATCAGGGTTATCAGGTATTTGCCTATACCGACTTTCTTTGACTCTGTTTGAAATGTCGCTTATACGATCAGTTGTAATAGGATGAGTTCTTAAGAAGCTAGGTGCCGCTCCTTCTGAAAAACGAGAGCCTCTTTGGAGAGTATTAAAGAATGAAACCATTGATCGACCATCAAAACCCGCGTCAGTCAAAATTTGAAAACCTACCCGGTCTGCTTCTTTTTCATGCTCTCTTGTATAGTCCAATTGTTTTTGCACTCCCATGGCTGAGGCAGCAGTCATTGTTCCAGCTGACAACTGAGGATTGGCTCTTGCGACAAGAAGAGCTAAAGCAATACCTAATACAGTTTTAATTGAATCATTCTTTTGTTGGGCAATCATTCTTGGCAAATGTCTTTGTGTCACGTGAGCAATTTCATGGCCCAACACACTAGCAACCTCTGATTCACTATTTGAAGCCAAAATTAAGCCTGTATGAACGCCAACTACCCCTCCAAGCATTGCAAAAGCATTAATTGAAGATTCATTAACTACAAAAAAATTAAACTGTTGTCTTTTGTTGGGGCTATATGCGACTAATCTATCGCCCAAATTTTTCAGATAATCAATCACCTCAATATCTTGAACAATTTCAGGGCTAACTGCCACTTCCTTTAAAATTGCTTTGGCAATAGCCTGCTCTTCTTTAGCAGATATAATGAGCTGAGATGCGTCACCCAGATCAGGCAATTCATTGGCAAAAACGGACAGGCAACAAAAAAAACTAGCTAATAATGTAATTTTAAATTTCATCATTGGTATGATACCTAGATTAATAATCACTTACATCTATGTTTGAGAAGATAAACTAATTAAATTTATGAAAAAACTAACTCATATTAATCAAAAAGGTAATGCGCAACTTGTAGATATTACTGACAAAGCAATTACCCATCGAAAAGCAATAGCCGAAGGCACAATTCAACTAAACAAAGACACTTTAAAGCTCATTCAAGCTAATTTGATTAAAAAAGGTGATGTTTTAAACACTGCGAAAATTGCAGGAATTCAAGCTGCAAAAAAAACTTGGGGGCTCATTCCGCTTTGTCATTCAATCAACCTTACAAAAATTGATATTGAATTTAAGATTGATAAAAAAAATAATACGATTGTGTGTCAATCTTCCTGTGAATGTCTTGCACAAACAGGACTTGAAATGGAAGCCCTTTCAGCCGTTAGCATTGCCCTCCTCACCATTTATGATATGGTGAAAGCAGTAGACCGTTCGATGGTAATCTCAAATATCCACTTGGTGGAAAAGTCTGGGGGACGCTCTGGGCTTTACAAAAGAGAGGTTAAGGCAAAACTTAAGAAGGTAGTTAAAACGAAGAAATAATAGCGCTGTCCTTTTTCTGTCCTTTTTGGAGAGAGAAAATGGCGAGTTTTAGATTAAGAAATAATAGATGGCAAGCAAGAGTTCAACGTAATGGTCAGAAAGACTTAGCAAAGTCCTTCCTCAATAAACCAGATGCTGAGAAGTGGGCAAGAAGTATTGAAATAGAAATAGATCGCGGAAGTTATATCAACACAAGCTATGCACAAAAGACTTTATTCAAAGATTTAATCCAACAGTACCTTAAAGAAGTAACACCAACCCTTAGAGGCGCGCCTGAAGATACTTACAGATTAAGAAAGATGATGAGAAACCCTATAGCTGAACTTAATCTTACTGAGCTAACCCCAAATAGAATTGCTAACTACCGAGACGAGAGACTTAAAGAAATAAAACCCAACACGGTCATTAGAGAACTGGCATATATATCCAGCATGATTAACCACGCGCGACGTGAATGGGGGCTAGGTATTATTAATCCTGTAGCACAAATTAGAAAACCATCTCAGCCTAAAGGTCGTGAAAGAGTTTTAAACGATGCAGAGATGAGTCGCATGCTACACGAATTAGAAAAAATAAATCCCTTCTTGAAACCGCTTTGTGAATTCGCTCTCGAAACTGCTATGAGACGAGGCGAGTTAATGTCACTACTTTGGATGAATATTAACTTTGAGAAATCTGTGGCATTTTTACCGCTCACGAAAAATGGTGATTCACGATACGTTCCACTTTCAACAAAGGCTATTAAGACTCTCAAATTACTCCCAAGAGATATTGAAGGGCGAGTCTTTCCTCTTAATAAAGGAACAGTTTCAATCTTTTTTTTAAGGGCGGCTAGGAGAGCGAAAGTAGATGATGTTCACTTCCATGATCTCAGACATATGGCTCTCACAAAGCTGTCTGTCAAATTCACTAATATCTTGGAGCTAGCATCAATAAGTGGTCATAAAGAATTAAAGATGCTTCAAAGATATGTTCATATTAAAGCTGAGGATCTCGTAATAAAAATGGGGTAGTATAAAAAGACTATGCCAAGAAAAAAAATACCGCCTAAACCAATAGAAATTATTCATTGTGAAGACTTTGATATTGAAATAATGGAAGATGATTGGAATATCAAAGGTCACGGATCTAATAAAGTTAAAGAATTTAGATTTCATGTAAACAAAATGGTTTTAAGGATGATCGATGACTTTGTAGACCATAACTACAATCTAAAGCCTCTAATGACAAACAAAAATGATTATTTAGATAATGCTACTGCTTTTGCAAGAAAAGCTGATAAGTACGGTCTCGGCTTTCATCTTGAGGACGATCAGCAACTAAGAAAATATTATTATCCAGTTGTTAAATTAGAAATCGAAAAGAATATCCGAATTAAATCTGGCGCAACTCCACCTCCAAAATCTTTCCCACTTCAAAAACTTTTAGAGTATTTCAAATCTTCTAAATAGGTACGTACTGCTACCAATTTAAGTTTCTCAGACTCCTAATATAACCATAACAACAACGTTATGGAGATTTATATGGAAGATCTAAGAATTTTAAAGCTTAAAGAAGTTTGTTCTATTGTTGGACTTAAACCCTCAACGATTTACAAGCTTATGTCTAGTGGCGACTTCCCCAAGCAAGTTAAACTTACAGCAAAGTCAGTTGGCTGGGCAAATAATGAAATCAATCATTGGATCTCATTAAAGATAGGAAATACTAATGTACCTCACTAAATATAAAGGTTTAGGTACTAAAGGTACCCCAATTAATATCAACTGGTCTCAGTTTGCTAATAGTAACCTTCAAATTGTAAGCGAAAAAACTCGAGCAACATCAACAGGATTTTATCAACTCAGAGAGCCCTACGAAAGAAAAGATATTAATGTCATAACAATGCACTGTGTAAAATACGATCTTGACCACACAACATTAACATTTGATCAATTAGTTGAGAGTCTTTCACCTTATGAAGCATTAATCACTACGACATATTCACACAATCCTGAAAATGGACAAAATAAATATAGAGTCATTATCAATACCGACAGGGATGTTAACCCTGATGAATATCAAAGCTTGTTTAATGGCTTCATAAAGAAAAATCTATTTCTATTAGGTCAGGTTGATACAGCTGTTAAAGATAAGAGCAGATTATTCTTGGATTGGTCTTGCCCACCTGATCGTCAACAGTTTGCTCGAAAAGAAGTCATTAACGGTCAACCAATTATAGTTGATGAAATTCTAGAGTTTGATAAAAAAAATCAGCTTCACAGTGATCAAAGAAATCAATTAGGTAATGTTAGCTTTAAAGATTTGTTAAAAGGTGGAATAACACAAGGTGGATCAAAAGGTCTTGGTAGAAATGATGCGCTAACAAAGTTCCTAGGGCATTTACTTCACAATAAATTCAATCCCACTGAAGCAAGAGAAATGTGCATAGCTTGGAATCAATCAAATATCCCGCCGATGCCTGATGATGAAGTTGAAAGAACTATTAATAGTATTTTAAATAAACATCAATCTGAATCGCCCCAAATAAAAGAAGAAAAAAGATACCAGTTATTATCTGTATCAGACATTCAAAAACTACCTAAGATTGATTGGCTTGTAAAAGACGTTCTTCCTGCACAAGGTCTAGCATGTATCTATGGTCCATCAGGTTCAAGTAAGTCATTCCTCGCTTTAGATCTTTCATTGTCAATTGCATGTAAAACTGAGTGGTTTGGTTTAAAAATAAAGTGTGTCCCAGTTATATATATTGTGCTCGAGGGGCTACAAGGTTTTATCAAGCGAGTAAATGCTTGGGTATTACAAAATAAAATTCGCCCAAAAAGATTTTTTCTAATTCGTGACGACATTAACTTATTTAACTTTGCTGATGTAAGTGACTTAGTTGCAAGTCTTCAAGAAGCTAACTTTGTTAACGGCTTAATAGTTATAGACACTTTAAATCAAGCTAGTCCGGGTGTTGATGAAAACTCAGTCAAAGAGATTAGCCAAGTTTTAAATCATCTCAAATTTATTCAGCGAGAAACAAACTCCTTAACCTTAATTGTCCACCATAGTGGCAAGGATGTTAATCGTGGCTTAAGAGGGTCTAGTAGTATCCGAGCTGCCTTAGATACGTCCATTGAGGTTTCTAGTGAAAGTTATACCCAAAAAGAATGGCGTATAGAAAAGAGTAAGGACTCGGCAGACGGTCAGACATACAAGTATTCACTTAAAGAAATCACCTTAGGTCAGGATGAAGATCAATCTCCTATTACATCTTGCGTAGTTACGCCTGGTGAAAAGGTTTTATTCAGCAAGCCTAAACCAACTGGTAAGAATCAAAAGATTGCGCATTCAAAGGTTGAGCTTTTATTAATCTTATCCCCTATCTCTGGTAAATGTTTCCAAATGCCAGATACAAAAATGATTGAAGTAGAAGATGCAGTGGAAGAGATATCTAAAGCTTTTACCACGACAGAACAAAGTAAACGAAGAAACCAGGCTAGAACAGCTTTGCAATCTTTGATTTCTAATGGATTTATTCATACAGGATCAGAAGATGGGAAGGATTATTTATGGACTAGCTAATATCAAGAAAGTCAAAAACAGGCAAATCGTGAGTTTTGTGACTACGGTCACACTCAATAATATCAATCAACCCTATAGGGGTTGATATTGTTGACACTAAATAAATATTTAAAAGGAGATTTGTATGAAGAACTTGTGTGAGCAAGCATTTAAAGATGGCTTAAAAGAAAGAGAAAAACACCCATTATTTAATGGTATTTATAAATTAGAAAATTTAAGGGATTGGTGGGAAATCGGAATTGATTCTGTGGAGAAAATAAAAGATTACAAAAGAGGCATGGGGGATCCATATTCTTTCAATTCCCCTTGTATATCACACGAGATACCAAGTTTTCTTAAAGGGCTGCCAGAGAAATTAGCATACGATTTTGGATACTACGTTTACCCCGCGGTCAAAGCTCTAAAAGGAGACGGAATAGATGTAGAGGTAAGATCTTAAGTATAGCTAAAGTTTACTAACCAAAACCTTAGAAATTTTATAAATATTTTTTTGATTTACCTTTTTATTTTTGCATGGCGGGTGTTTTCTAAATTGAAGGTAGTCATTTAAGAAGATCCCAGAGTAAGTGTGTTGGCGGAGAGGCTCATTTAAAAATGGGTTGGGGTACCCCATGGGTGGGGTCTTCAGGTTCTAGCACCCATCAGAAAGCCGCTTTGTGGTAATCTAAGTCTTGTCCTTCTATGGTCCTTTTGGTCCTTCAGCTTGGGCATCAATTTAATCACACAGGAAAAAGACAGAACAAGCTGAATTCTTTGATATGACTAGCTTTCCATGGAAGCCCTTTCTGCAGTCAGTATCGCCCTCCTCACCATTTATGACATGGTGAAAGCAGTAGACCGTACGATGGCTATTTCAAATATCCACTTAGTGGAAAAGTCTGGGGGACGTTCTGGTCTTTATAAGCGAGAGGTTAAAGTTAAACCTAAGAAAGCGGTTCAAATGAAGAAATAGAAGTTTTGCTCCAAAGAAGTGATTATTTTTAAAATCTAAACATTAATTCATTTCTTCTAAGAAATGGCAGGGTCCAAGGTGGGTTATAGCGAGCTAGTATTGCAGGGCCCTTTGGCTCTAAGTTTCTTTTTTTCATTTCTTCATTAAGCAAACTTAACATCTCCGCATATTTTTTTTCTCGCACCAAACCAGAGAATGTAATAACTGCAAATTTTTCTGCGGGTACTTCAGCAATTTTAACTTCTGGATTATTTGGGATAGGAAGAGTCTCTTTTGTAAATTGCTTTGGCATATTAAAACTAACATACCAACCTCTCTCAGTTTCTTCAGAAATAACTGGCGCTGTCATTTCTATCTTCTCGGAAGCATCCCGAGTAATTACCGGGGCTGTCATATCAATTTTTTTTGATCCTTCATTTGTTTTATTATTTCCAAAAATAAAATCAGCAAGCAAACGAAATCCTTTGCTTGATGCTGTATCGAATGTCCCTGTAACTAGAACTTGAGCAATTAATTTAGGCTGGTACTCTCTAACCTCAAATGCATCTTTTTTTTCAATGCTGATATATTCTGGTTCTTCAATCGCCATAGTATTAAAGCTTGTGATTAATAAAAGTAAAAATGTAAAAATATTTAACCGCATTATGCTTATCCATTTAAAGTTATTAAATCACTAATTATTCTTGCTGCTTTTGGAGCCATCGTCAATCCATATCGATAGTGGCCTACATTTAAGTACACATTATTGTATTTATGATGCTTTTCTATCATAGGCACATTGCCATCCGAGCCTGGCCTCAGACCACTCCATTGATTTTCAATTTTGTAATTTTTTAAAATAGGCAGTAAAGATTCCGCTTTCTGTTGGAGAGAATTTCTAGCCTCTTCTGTAATGCCCTTATCAAAACCAACGTCTTCTTTCGTGCTCCCTGCAAGTACAACACCATCTTGCCTTTGCACCAAATAAAAATCATCCTTATAAAGAATGTATGGCAACTTTTCTTTAATGGCAGGATATTGAATAAGCTGCCCTCTAATAGGTCTAATTTTTGGCATCTCAATTTCATTTAAAACATTCGAGCTCCATGCCCCTGAGGCTACAACATAATAATCCGCTTCCAAATTGATGCTATTTTCTATTTGAAGATGGTGAACAAAGTTATTTGAATCAGAAATGGGGCTAACTTTTTGATTCTCCATTATGACGACATTATTTTTAATTAAGTATATTTTTAAGGCTTTTAATAAGCGAGGATTTCTAATTTGGGCAACATGCGGCAAAAGCAAGCATGATGTTTTTTCTATTTGAATTTGTTTAATTTCAATAGAATTTGTGTGACACCAATTCATCGCGAGATTTTTATCATGCTCATCATGTATCAACATTCCTGACTCAATCCATTCAGGGTCAATGCCTGTATCTTTTTTTAGAATTTCAGAAAGTTGATGATAAAAATCAGCACTTCCAAAACAAAGATCATTCACGCTATCTTCGTAATTCCAAGGCAATAAAGGTGAGAGAATTCCAGCCCCAGCCCACGAAGCCTCCTGACCTATAGAATTCTGATCAACTAAAGTGACTTCATATCCTTTTTCAATGAGAAAAAATGAAGTTATACATCCCACGATACCGCCGCCAATGACAGCAACTTTTTTTGTCATACTTTATTTGCCAGTCAGTACGTATTTCTCTAAAGCGTTAAGTTTATTTGCAACACCTAGCACAACAAGAACATCCCCTGAAGATAGAACAATGTCATCTCTCGGCTCTATATCTTCTAACATATTAGGACGTCTCAAGTACTTAAGCTCTACATTAAGCGTGGCAAATGGAATTTGATTAAGTTTCCATGAATGAATATGAGATTCCTTTGTAATTTCAATCGCATGAAGTCTCAGTTGTGGCTCTGTTACTTCAGCTTCTGCATCTGAGATACCGGCAAAATAACCTCTAAACATTTTGTAACGCTCTTCTCTAAAAGACCGGATACGCTTTACGACTCGATTTAAAGGAACACCTAAAACAACTAACGCATGGGAGGCCAGCATTAAACTACCCTCTAAAATTTCTGGGACAACTTCACTGGCTCCTGCATTTCTAATTTCATCCATATGGATATCGTCTCGCGTTCTAACAATGACGGGTATATTCTTGTAAGCTTCTTGAGTTATATGAAGTACTTTCATAGCCCCTCGAAAATCTGCGTAAGTAATAACAAGCGCTTTTGCTGTTTTAATCCCAGCAGCCTCTAAAACGACTCTTCGACTTGCGTCACCATACATAACGTGCTCGCCTCCTGAAGCGGCATCATTTACCCGGCTTGAATCTATATCAATGGCAATAAAAGGAATATTTTCTTCTTTTAGAAAACGCCCTAAATATTGTCCGCTTCTTCCATAGCCACATAAAATTACATGCTCTTTCAAGGTGCGTCCTATAGATTGAATTGCTTGGACTGTATCGTCACTGTTACGGTTATAACTTTTTGATAAATAACGCGCTATACGGCCGTTATACTTGATAATAAAAGGGGCCAATATCATTGAAAATAATGATGCAGCCAAAATAATTTGAAATGCGTGAGCTCCTATAACATGCTCTTCTCTAGCAAGGGCTAAAATCACAAAACTAAACTCCCCTGCTTGTGCCAAAATAAGGCCTGTTCTAATACCCACCCCGATCTCATAATTAAATAATCGTGTAAGAAACGTAATCACAACAGCTTTAAATAAAATAAAGCCTAAGGTAATTAAAATCACATAGCCAATATTCGAAGCTATTTGGTGAAGGTTAAGTAACATCCCGATACTAATAAAGAAAAGGCCTAATAAAATATCTCTAAAAGCCGCAATATCTGATTCAACCTGATAGCGATAGCGGGTTTCAGAAATGAGCATGCCGGCTAAAAATGCTCCAATACCATAAGACAATCCAGCCATTTTTGTGGCGAAAGAAAATAGAAGTGTGATCATCAACACATTCATGATGAATAATTCACGCGACCTTTGGTTCGCTACAACAGCAAACCAAGAATTCATTAAAGGCCTACCAAATTTAAAAAGGATAGAAAATAAAAAAATAGCCTTTAAAAGTGACATCAAAAATATACCGCCAATATCGCTTGATGACGCGCCAAGTGCTGGAATCAATATTAAAATGGGTATAACGGCTATATCTTGAAAGAGCAGAATACCAATGGCTAATCGGCCATGTCTTGAATTTAAATCAACACGCTCCATTAGAATCTTAGAAACTATAGCTGTTGATGACATAGTAAATGCGCTGCCAATGACAAAAGCTGAAGTTAAATGAAGTCCAAACCACCACGCAAGACTAATTGAAGCAAATAAAGTAATAAGTACCTGTGCACCACCTAAACCAAAAAGGATGTTTCTCATCGAATAAAGTTTAGGCAGGCTAAACTCAAGTCCAATACTGAACATTAGAAATACAATACCGAATTCAGCAAAATGCCGACTCGACTCTGAATCAGGAAGCACCCCAATCAAATGAGGTCCTAAAATTATACCTACGACAAAATAGGCAATCATTGCGGGCAATTTCAAGTATCGGAATAGCCCAACTAATAGAACTGAGCTTACTAACAAAATAAGAACTAAGGGTAGGGAGTCAAACATTCATTTATCCAAGATTAATCAATAATTTTTAGGCTTAAAGCATTTATAAACCCTTTTACACGAGTATCCATTACCCTCTACAATGTCATTATGACTAAGACATCATCAAAAAATACTCTTGAACGCGCTCGCCAAGTCCTTGAAATTGAAGCACAAGAAATCTTATCTTTAGCGAATAGGCTTGATGATCATTTCGTCAACGCTGTTCAACTCATTTTACATTGTGATGGCAGAGTTGTGGTAAGTGGGATGGGCAAATCGGGGCATATCGGAAGAAAATTAGCCTCTACTTTCGCAAGCACTGGCACCCCAAGCTTCTTTATGCACCCTGCAGAGGCAAGTCATGGCGATTTAGGCATGATTACATCTAATGATGTAGTCATTTTTCTATCAAATTCTGGTAAGAGCGATGAGCTTTTATCTATCCTACCAGTCATAAAAAGAATCGGCGCAAAAATTATTTCAATTACAGGCAATAGTGATTCTGAGCTTGCAAGGGAATCCAAAATTCATTTAAGCGCTCATGTATCTCAAGAGGCCTGCCCTTTAGGGCTTTCCCCTACCGCTAGCTCAACAGCATCTCTTGCTTTAGGAGATGCATTAGCCATTTGTGTTCTTGATCAAAGAGCATTTACCGCTGAAGATTTTGCTCGATCGCATCCAGGCGGCAGTTTGGGCAAAAGACAAGTTGTGCGGGTGCGAGACATTATGAGAGACCTTGATAAAGTGCCTTCCATCAAAGAAGATGCATTACTTTCTGATGCAGTGCTTGAGATATCTCTTAAGGGCTTAGGCTTTACAGCAATAGTTAATCCTCATTCCGAGCCTATTGGCATATTTACTGATGGCGATTTAAGAAGACAGCTTTCTAAAAAAATAGATTACGAAAAACAGTCCATTAGAGAAATTATGAACAAAAATCCTAAGACAATATTTGATGATCAAATCATTATTGATGCAATCAACTTAATGGATTTCAATAAAATTAATGGCATTCTTGTGGTTAATAGAGAGAATAAATTAGTAGGTGCTTTTAATATGCATGATCTCTTTAAAGCGAAAGTTATTTGATGGATTCAACCCTTAAAGAACGTGCACAAAAAATCAAGCTTATGATTTTTGATGTTGATGGTGTAATGACAGATGGTTCGCTATTCATTGGGGATGATGGTCAAGAGTATAAAATGTTTAATACACAAGATGGTTTAGGTATGCGATTACTTAAAAAAAGCGGGGTTAAACTTGCAATTATTACCGGCCGCAATTCAAATAGTGTTCTTATTCGCGCTGAAAATTTAGAGGTAGATTACTTTTACCAAGGCATTTCAGACAAAAAAGAAGCGTTTGCTGATCTCATTAAGAAAACAGGATTCAGGTCTGAAGAATGTGCATTTATGGGAGATGACATTGTAGATTTGCCTCCTATGTTGCAATCGGGTCTCGCTATTTCTGTGCCTGCAGGCCACGATGAAGTAAAAAAAATTGCGCATTTTGTGACAGAAAAGATTGCCGGCTATGGTGCCGTTCGAGAGGCCTGTGATTTTATTATGAAGGCTCAAGGCACTTATGATGAAATCGTTGCACCTTACTTTAAATGATCAATCGTTTCTCTGTTTTATTTCCTATTTTTTTTGCTGCAATCTTAGCTTTTATTTCTTACTGGGTTCAAGTTTCTGTTGAAAATGAAAGTGAAAAAAGAGGAAATAAACTAAGCAACAGCCCCGATTATTTTTTAACAAATTTCAAAACAACGCAAACTGAATCAAATGGGTCTATTCATTTCATTTTATCTGCAAATGAAATGACCCATTACCCGCAAGATGACACGACGCGACTTAAAAAACCTCTTTTTATTAGATATAAAAATAATGTGCCTAGCTCAAAAATTGAAGGTGGCATTGGTTTTGTTTCGACCGACGGCGAAGAAGTGCAAATAATTGACAATGTAAAAGTGGCTCGCCTCGAAACTGAAACAAAGCCAAAAATGGAGCTTTTTACAGATCAATTGACTATATTGCCAAACAAAGACCAAGCATTTACAAAAAGGCCTGTTCGCATCACTCAAGACCCCAAAACAGTCGTTAATGCAATTGGCATGAATTATGACAAAAAGAATGGAATAATGACGTTATTAGCGAGAGTTCGTGTGCATTATGAAAAGCCTGTTAAAAAAAATAATTTAAACGTGCAACCTATTACTCAAAATAAAAATCTAAAGAAATAATGCGCTTATCTTTTTTTAAAATATCGTCACTGAAAATTCTCTTTGCTTACTTATGCATTTTTAGCATCAGTTCATCTTACGTCTTTGCAGAAAAGGCAGACCGAGATAAGCCTATCGAGCTTGAATCTGACACAATGACATCTGATGACTCAAAGAATAAAAGTATTTATTCTGGTAATGTCATTTTGACACAAGGCACACTGCTTATTAAAGCCGATGAACTTACCATCCGAGAAGACAATCAAGGCTTTCAACATAGTACAAGTGTTGGTAATCCCACAACCTTCAAACAAAAACAAGAAGGTAAAAATGAATATATTGAGGGCAGCGCTCAGAGAATTGAATATGATGGTCGTATGGATAAAGTTCATTTATATAGTAAAGCGTGGGTAAAAAAAGGCGGGGATATTGTTCAGGGCGATTACATCATGTACGACGCAAATGCTGAATTTGCAAAAGCAATGTCAGGTAACACTAAAAATAAAGCAGGTGAGACTGTACCGGGTGGCAGAACGCGTGCAATTATTCAGCCCAAGAAAAAACCACAGGAATAACAAGTCGCTATGAGTGAATTAGTCATTGAAAATCTTAAAAAAACTTTTAAAAAAAGAACTGTCGTTCAAGATGTATCTTTAACTATCAAGAGTGGGGAAATCGTAGGATTGCTGGGGCCCAATGGTGCTGGTAAAACAACAAGTTTTTATATGATCGTAGGGCTTATTCCAAGCGATCGAGGACGTATCTCACTCGATGGTGCAAATATATCAAAAATGCCTATTCATAGTCGTGCAAAATTAGGTCTCTCTTACCTTCCTCAAGAACCTTCGATCTTTAGAAAAATGACGGTGGCTGAAAATATTTTAGCTATTTTAGAATTGCAAGACTTAACTCGCGAAAAAATGAATGCAAGACTTGAAGGGCTTCTTCAGGAATTAGGTATTAGTCATATTAGAAACAATCCTGCAATCAGCCTTTCCGGGGGCGAAAGACGTCGTGTTGAAATCGCTAGATGCCTTGCCTCTGATCCCGCATTTATTCTATTAGATGAACCTTTTGCAGGTATTGATCCAATTGCGGTCATTGATATTCAAAAAATCATTAAATATCTCGCCGAACAAAAAATTGGCATTCTCATTACAGATCATAATGTTCGTGAAACTTTAGGTATTTGTGATCGCGCGTATATTGTAAATCAAGGGAAAATTCTTGCATCTGGACTACCTAAAACTCTTGCTAACGATCAAAATGTTAAAGATGTTTATTTAGGTAAGGATTTTTATCTATAACTATTTAGATTAGCGCTATTTAAGCGATGAAACAAAATCTTCAATTTAAAGCGTCTCAACACTTATCGCTTACTCCTCAACTTCAACAGTCTATTAAGCTTCTCCAGATGTCATCTGTGGAGCTTAATCAAGAACTTGAAATTCTCATTCAACAGAACCCTTTAATTGAAATGCTAGAGGAAGATGAGGAAGACGGTAAAGATATTGCGATAACTCCTCAGGAAGAAACTTCATTTGAAATTTTAAACGATCAAGAAATCCAAGATCCTATTTATGAACACGAAATTAATTGGGATGAAGAATACGCAAAAGATAATAATTATATCGATTCAAATGAGTATCGAGAGTCTGCGGCACAAACCCTAAAACAATACCTTGAAGATATTTTTCATTTAATTCCAATTGGCGAGAAGGATCAAGCAATTATTTCTCTTCTAATAGATTCAATCAATGAAGATGGCTATTTGGAAGAGCCTCTAGATTACTTCTTATCAAGTATTCCAAAGGAGTATGAAGTAAGTATTGAAGAAATAGAATCCTTACTAAAATTACTTCAAAAACAAGCGCCACCTGGAATTGGCGCAAGAGATCTTATTGAATGCTTGACGCTTCAACTTGAAAGTAAGGAAGAAAGTCCGATTCACATACTTTCCATTAAAGTTATTAAATCTCATCTAAACCTTCTGGCCTCTCGTGACTTTGTTAAGCTTAAAAAAATATTAGGCTGTGAAGATGAAGTGCTAAGAGAAATTCAGAAGGTAATTAAAAGTCTTAACCCAAAACCTGGAAATATATTTTCCACCATTGAAAGTCATCACTTCGTTCAACATGAAGTTAATGTAAAAAAAGTAAAGGCTAATTGGCAAGTTTCATTAAACGAACAAGCAATTCCAAAGCTTCGCTTAAATCATATTTATCGAGACCTAATCAAAAATTCGCAAGCTGACTCAGCTCATCATTTATCTAGTCAAATACAAGAAGCAAAATGGATTGTGAAAAACATACAACAGCGGTTTGTCACAATTCTTAAAGTTTCAGAAGCCATCATGAAACATCAAAAAGATTTTTTAGATTATGGTGAATCTATGATGAAGCCTCTTATTTTAAGAGAGATTGCTGAAGAAGTTGGTCTTCATGAATCCACCATCTCTAGAGTTACATCAAACAAATATATTAATACGCCTCGGGGCATTTATGAGCTCAAATTTTTCTTTGGAAGTTCAATTGACAATAGCTCAGGTAATGAACTTGCATCTACTGCAATTAGGGCTAAAATTAAAGAAGTTATTAAACAAGAAGATCCAAAAAAACCACTTTCAGATAGCGAGATTGTTTTATTATTAAAGAATCAGGATATTAATATTGCACGAAGAACTGTGGCGAAATATAGAGAAATACTAAATATTGCTCCAACCAACCTTAGAAAAATTTTATAACTCTAACCTTAAGGAAATAATATGAATATTCATTTAACTGGCCATCATTTAGAAATCACTCCGTCATTAAAGGAATATATTCAAACTAAATTAGCTAAAATTTTCCACCATTTTGATCATGTAATTGATGCAAAGGTCACACTCACAGTAATTAAACTAGAACACATTGTAGAGGCTACTATTCATCTTCCAAAGAGCGATATTCATGCTGAATGCAGAGGTGAAAGTATGTACACCGCCATTGATTTACTATCGAGTAAATTAGATCGCCAAGTCATTAAATATAAAGAATTACATAAGGATCACCACCGAGTTGAAGGCGGCTTAAAACACCAGTCGATAGAATAATGTATTTATCAAAAATTTTTAATTTAAACCCATTAAAATCTAAAGTCCCTCAAGCTACAAAACATGCACATGGTGTTTTTGTTGTAATTAAAGGTAAAGGTATATTAATCGTTGGCAAATCAGGTATTGGTAAAAGTGAGGTTGCACTTGATTTAATTTACAGAGGCAATAAGCTTATTGCTGACGATAGTGTAGAATTTTTCAAACAAGATGAAAATACACTCATAGGCCAAGCGCCATCACTCCTTGCCAATGTAATGGGGGTTCGTAGCTTAGGCATACTTGATATTAAAAAATTATTCGGTGATAAAAGCATAATCAAAAAAGAAAAGCTTTTTTTAGTGGTTGAATTGAAATCATTCCAAAAAAAAATACTCTACCCGAGACTAGATATGGATATAGGTTCTTTTAAGCTTTTTGATATTACTGTTCCTAAAATAGAGCTCCCTATAGATAAAACAAGACATGTAAGCCTTTTAATTGAAACTGTAGTTAAAAACTACATATTACTTAATAGGGGATCTAATGCAACAAAGAATCTTTCACAGAAGCTTAATCTTCAATTAAGTTTAGATCATTAATTATGGAAGTCATTATTATTTCAGGATTGTCAGGCTCGGGTAAAAGCATTGCCCTAAATGCTCTAGAAGACAATAATTTTTACTGTATTGATAATTTACCAGTCACGCTTTTATCTAGCATTTCTCAACATCTTAATCATGAACATCAAGATAAGGTTGCTATAAGTGTTGATATTAGGAGTATAGATATTGAAAAATTACCTCATGTTATTAAAGAAATCGAGTCTTTATCTATCAAAACGAAGCTTATTTATTTAGAATCCTCTACAGAATCTATAGTTAGACGATTTGGCGAAACTAGGCGGAGACATCCATTAGCAAATGAAAAGCTATCCCTTGATGAAGCTATAGAAAAAGAGCGTTCCATGCTCGCACCTTTAGCTGAAATTGGTTACAAAATTGATACTAGCAATATGTCTGTCAATGTATTGAAGACAGCATTGAGTGAATTAATTCAGCTAAAAGAAGATCGTCTGGCCTTACAACTTAGTTCATTCGGATATAAGTTTGGCATCCCACTTGATGCAGATTTTATCTTTGATGTGCGCTGCCTTCCTAATCCACACTACGAATCAAATCTAAAAAATTTAACCGGGATAGACAAGCCTGTTATAGATTTTTTTGAAAACTTCAAAGAGGTTGATAAGATGTTTCAAGATATTAATCACTTTGTAAAGGAATGGCTAAGTGCTTTCAAAATAGAACAAAGACATTCTCTAAATATAGCTATTGGATGTACTGGTGGCAAACATCGCTCCGTTTATATTGCGAATAAATTATTTACTAACTTTTCTAACCCAAAATCTCAAGTGACTATTCGTCACAGAGATATTAACCATTAAAAGAACTTATGATTGGTATTCTTCTTATCACGCACGGCGAACTCGGAAAATCTCTTATTGAATGCGCAACACATGTTCTTGGGGATCAGCCATTATTTCTAGAATTTCTCTCAATCGAAAATGATTGTGAACATGAAAATATGTTTAAGCAAATATCGGAAAGAATTAATCTCTTAGATCAAGGTGATGGCGTTTTAATCTTGACAGATATATTTGGAGCAACACCTTGTAACATTATTACTAAAATAATTAAGCCAGGAAGAGTGAGTGCAATTGCGGGTGTAAATTTATCTATGCTTATCCGCAGCATTAGTTATCGCCATGAGTCTTTCGATGCTCTCATTGCCAAGGCAATCCAAGGCGCTCAAGATGGCATCATTCATATTCAATCCAATCAATCTTGCTAACACTTTCTATTAAAATCATTAATAAGCTAGGTTTGCATGCAAGAGCCTCTGCAAAACTTACGCAGATAGCCAATCAATTTGACTCAGATATATGGATTGAAAAAAATGATAAAAAAGTAAACGCAAAAAGTATTATGGGGGTAATGATGCTTGCGGCTAGCCAAGGTTCAAATGTCATAATTACGACAGAAGGTCCTGATGAAAAAGAAGCTTTGAATTCTATCGTTACTCTTATCAATGATTTTTTCGGTGAGGGAGAATAAAGCAAGATGACTCCATTTAGCATTCACGGTACTGGTGTTTCAAATGGAATCGCTATAGGTAAAGCACATTTGATTTCCAATGCTCTTCTTGAAGTTGTTCAATATGATATTGAGATAAAAAATATTCCTCACGAAATCAAAAGATTTGAGGATGCTATTACTGCCGTCAAAATTGATCTCAATAAAATTAAATCTCAACTACCCTCTGATTCGCCAGGAGAGTTAAGTGCATTTATTGATACACACTTAATGATATTAAAAGATAAGTCATTGTCTTCATTGCCAAAAACTATTATTGAGAATGAAAAATGCAATGCAGAATGGGCGATCAAAAAGCAAATGGATAGCGTAGTAAATCAATTTGATCAAATCGAAGATCTATATTTAAGGGAAAGAAGACAAGATGTTATTCAGGTTGTTGAAAGAGTTATTAAAATACTTTTAGGCCATTCGAATCAAGCTGCTGTAAAAAATAAAGAAAAATTAACAATTTTAGTCGCTCATGACATTTCGCCAGCGGATGCGCTGCACTTTAAGAATCACAAATACGCAGCCTTTATCACAGAGGGTGGTGGTATAACTTCCCATACTGCAATTTTATCAAGAAGTTTAAATATACCCTCAATTGTGGCATTGCAGAATGCTAGAACTTTAATACGTGACAACGATTTAATTATTGTTGATGGCGCTCAAGGTGTTGTGATTGTTAATCCAACTCAAGAAATTCAAAACTACTATAAAACACTCCAAGATTCTTGGGGTGAGGAACAAGAAAAGCTTCAGCGTATTAAGACAAAAAAATCAATCACTAAAGATGGGGCGTTAATTAACCTCTTAGCAAATATTGAAGTTCCGAATGACATTCTCTCTGTAAATGCCTCAGGTGCTGCCGGAGTGGGTCTATTTAGAACAGAGTTCTTATTTATGAATAGACATGATATGCCAGATGAGGAAGAGCAATTTCAAGCCTATAAGAGAGTAGCTGAAGCGATGGGTAAAAGGCCTGTCACTATTCGTACTTTAGATTCAGGTGCTGATAAACAAACAGCACTAGTTAACAAAAAAATAAGCCCGAATCCAGCGTTAGGATTAAGAGCGATTCGATTGTGCTTGTCCGAACCCAAAATCTTTATAACGCAACTTCGTGCCATTTTAAGGGCTTCTCAATTTGGAAATATTAAAATTCTTTTTCCTATGCTAAGCAGTATCAGTGAGCTTCGGCAAACCAAACTTCTTCTAGAAAGGGCGAAAGCAAGCTTAAGAAAAGATAAAGTAAGGTTTAATGAAAAGATTCTTATTGGAGGTATGATTGAAATACCAGCTGCAGCAATCAGTGCAGATATTTTTGCTCAAGAACTCGATTTTTTATCTATCGGTACAAATGATTTAATTCAATATGCGCTTGCGATTGACCGCACCGATGAAGCAGTGTCACATCTTTACAACCCTCTTCATCCTGCTGTTCTAAAATTGATTGCTCTTACAATAAAGTCCGCTCATAAATATAAAAAATCTATCGCTATTTGCGGTGAAATGGCTGGTGAACCTAAACTTACCAAACTATTGATCGGTATGGGTGTTGAACAACTCTCAATGCACCCTTCACATATTCTCAGTGTAAAACAACAAGTTTTAAATAGCTCGATCAAAAACATGAAAACTTCTGTTCTTAGGTTACTTAAGTTAAGCGAAGTCGATAAAATTGAAACTTTACTAAAGAAGATTAATCAATCTTAATAGATAACTAATTTTTAATAATGATGACTAACCCTATATTATTCCGCGATAGCCTTCCCCTTTTCGATCAAATTAAACCTAGCCATATTTCGCCAGCTATTGAGAGCATTCTCAAAGAAGCGAATAGTTTGATTCACTCTCTTAAGGTGATGGGCGGCTCTATTTCATGGGAAAATTTTGTAGAACCTATTGAAATGGTTAGTGAAAAAATTTCAAGAGCATGGGGACAAATTGAGCATCTTAATGCAGTCGTCAATTCTGATGATTTAAGAAAAGCCTATAACGATAATCTGATAAAGCTGACTGAGTTTTATACAAACCTTTCTCAAGACGAGGCGCTTTATAAAAAATACCAGTCTCTTAAAGATGGCGAAATATTCGAATCACTTACGCCATCACAAAAGCGCATTATTGATAATGTTCTTCGTGAATTTAAATTAGGCGGTGCAGAACTTAATGAATTAGAAAAAGCACGATTTAAGGTTATTCAAGAAAAACTTGCAAAACTTTCAACGCAGTTCGAGGAAAACATCTTAGATGCTACCAATGAATTTTCTATTTTTGTGGGTGACGCTCATGATCTTCAGGGCATTCCTGAAGAAAATATTAAAAAAGCTCAGAGTGAAGCTATTGAAGATAAAAAAGAAGGTTACAAATTCACCCTACACTTTCCATCCTACCTGCCAGTGATGCAATATGCTGAGGATAGAAATTTACGAGAAAAACTCTACCGGGGTTATGCTACCCGCGCATCTGAGCTTTCATCCCCTAAGTTTGACAATACAAAACTTATAGATGAAATACTCGCTCTACGTTATGAATCAGCAAAATTACTTGGCTTCAATCATTTTACTGAAATGTCTCTTGTTACTAAAATGGCGAAATCAAATGAAGAAGTTGTAAGTTTTCTTATGGATTTAGCGAACAAAGCAAAGCCTTTTGCCTTGAAAGATATGGAAGAGCTTAGTGCTTTTTCTAAAACGTTAGGTATAGAAAAATTAGAAGCCTGGGATATCGCTTATGTTTCTGAAAAACTTCGACAAGCCAAATATAGTTTTTCGGAAAATGAAGTAAAACAATACTTTCCTGAACATCGCGTTCTGAAGGGTTTATTTAAAGTAGTTGAAACTATCTTTAAATTAAAAATTATTAAAACAGATGCTCCTACTTGGCATAAAGATGTAAGTTTTTATTCCATAAAAAATGATGGTGATGAGTTAGTTGGTCAATTTTATTTTGATTTATATGCACGAAATCATAAACGAGGTGGGGCATGGATGGATGAAGCTATATCTCGATATAAAAACTCTTTCGAATCATCACATCCAGTAGCCTTTCTGACATGTAATTTTTCATCCCCTTCTGAAAATAAACCAGCTTTATTTTCCCATGATGATGTCATTACTCTGTTCCATGAATTCGGTCATGGGCTTCATCACATGCTGACTAAAGTAGATGAATACAGTATTTCAGGAATTAAGGGTGTTGAATGGGATGCTGTTGAATTGCCCAGTCAATTTATGGAAAACTTTTGCTGGGAATGGGATGTAGTAAAACATATGACTGAGCATGTGGACAACAAGAGCCCCCTACCTGAAGCTTTGTTTAAAAAAATGATTGAAGCTAAAAACTTCCAGTCAGGCATGCAAACTTTAAGACAAATTGAGTTTTCTTTATTCGACATAAGATTGCACACTCAATATAACGATCAGAATAAAATTAACTCCTTAAAACTACTCGAAACTATTCGGGACGAAATTGCCGTTGTAAGACCTCCAGCCTGGAACCGTTTTCCTAATAGCTTTTCTCATATTTTTGCTGGTGGGTATGCAGCAGGTTACTACAGTTATAAATGGGCTGAAGTCTTAGCTTCTGATGCTTTCAGTTTATTCGAAGAAGAAGGTATTTTGTCGAGCAATGCTGGCAAAAAATTTCAAGAAGAGGTTTTATCGAAAGGTGGCTCTAGATCCGCTATGGAATCTTTTGTTGCATTTCGGGGTCGTGCGCCCACTGTTGACGCCTTGCTGAGACATAGCGGTATGGCTTAAATGTTATGAAGCTCGCAACGTGGAATGTGAATTCTCTCACTGTAAGACTAGGCCAAGTCGAAGATTGGGTTAAAAAAGTGCAGCCTGATCTTCTACTACTTCAAGAAACAAAACAAGAAAATACTAAATTCCCTCATGATGCAATAAGTGCCCTTGGCTATCATGCTATTCACAATGGGCAGAAAACATATAACGGGGTTGCGATTATAAGTAAATATGAGCTTTTTGATATTCAAAATAATATGCCCGACTTCGAAGATGAGCAAAAGAGATTGATTGCTGCAACTGTAAATACGGACTATGGAAAAATAAGAATAGTTTGTGTGTATGTTCCTAATGGGCAATCTGTAGATTCAGACAAATACCAATATAAGCTCGACTGGTTAAAACATTTTACTGTATGGCTTAAAAATGAAATGGTATCTTTTCCAGACATTATTATTGCGGGCGATTTTAACATTGCGCCTCAAGATATCGATTGTCACGATCCAGAGGCCTGGAAGAATAATATTCTTGTAAGCCCAAAAGAAAGGGATGCTTTTCAAAAAATTATTGACTTAGGATTGTCAGATAATTTTAGGGCAATGAATCCTACTGAAATTCAATATAGTTGGTGGGATTATCGAATGGCTGGATTCAGAAGAAATCTTGGTATGCGCATTGATCACATACTCACAAATAAGAATCTAACAAATAAAACGAAACAATCTTTAATTGACAAGGAACCAAGAAAGTCAGAACGTCCATCGGACCATACACCCGTTATTGTAGAACTTTAATTTACTTTACCTTGATTCCTAGCTGTTTTAACTTTCTATAAAGATGGGTTCTTTCTACGCCAGACACTTCTGAAAGTTTTACCATACTCTGATCATCATTATTTAGGTGGTGTTTAAAGTACATTCTTTCAAACTCATCACGAGCATCTCTTAGTGATTTATTAAAAATTTCATCTAACCCTTGATCATGAGTACCCTTACTTTTTTTTGATGATTTATTTTTATCATGTAACAAATTAAATTGATTTGCAACGCGCTTAACATCTTCTGCGGTAATTTTTTCAAGCAAGCTAGTTTGCATTAAATTAAACACAAAGCTTTCTAACTCCTCTATATCGCCTAACCAATTCATAGCTCGCATCATATTTAAAGCAGCAACATCAAAAACTTTATAATCAGATTTATCAGATTTTGTGAGATGCATTGTCAAAATAGATGAAGCCAATTCTGGAATATCTTCTTTATGCTCATTAATTGAAGGAAGCAATAATGAACCAGGTAATAGTTCATTTAAAATACGCTTATCAAAATCAACATCCTCTGCCTGGGTAAGTGATTTTGAAGTTGCACAAATAATTCTTACATCATAATTAACCGCTTTGCTAATCAGTAGATTTAAGCCTTTTTGTTGAGATTTAGTCAAATGGGAAATTTCATTTAAAAAGATTGATCCACCTCTATGTTGATCAAGAAGATCAGCCGGTGCATTCGAAACAACTTCAAAATCTTTTACATCAATCCAGGGTTGATTTTTTGGATGTAAGTATTGCGCACAAATTTTGGCGCAACCTCCTTGAGGGCCTATAAGGAGAAGTGGTGTTTTTAAGGAAACGAGTTTATCAAGTCTTTTTTTAAGGTCTTGTATCACGTTACTCTTGCCAATGTTTAGTAAGTTAATTTCTATTTTTGGAAGATTATTTGCATACTTTAAAGCTTCATTGACTGTCTTTAAAAGCTTCTGAAGTGTAATAGGCTTTTCGAGGAAATCAAAAGCACCGATTTTAGTTGCTTCCAAAGCGGTATCAATTGTTCCATGACCTGACATCATGACAACTGGACTGGTAAGAAACTTTTCATTTACCCACTCCTTAAGGAGTGTGATGCCATCACAATCAGGCATCCATATATCTAGTAAGATCAAATCAGGCATTTTACTTTTTTTAAGCTCGCGAGCTTCTGTAGCACTTTCAGCTACAAAAATTTCAAAGCCCTCATCGATAAGAATATCCCTGAGCAATTCTCTTATGCCCAGCTCATCATCAACTACTAATATTTTTTTTATACTCATAATTATTTACTTTTAGATATCGGCAGTTGAATATTGATATTAGCACCACCATTTTTTATATTTTCTACAACAATGGTGCCCTCATGCTCTTCAATAATTTTTTTCACTATGGCCAAACCAAGCCCAGTGCCATGCGACTTCGACGTGACGTATGGCTCAAATGCTTTTTTAAGTATATCTGCTGAAAAGCCTGGGCCATTATCCTCAATGGATAAGATAAGATAGTTTTTATATTTATTTGTATTAATTTTAATACTCGGCTTTTTTGTATTATTTATCATAGCGTCCTGTGCATTCTGAATCAGATTTATAAGGACCTGTCTCATCATATTTACGTCTACTTTTATTTTAGGCAATCCTTTTAATAATGTCGTTGTTATTTTAATCCCTGAATTTTCAAATAAATGAGAAATTTCCTTAATAGTTTTGTTAATATCTGTTAATTCAAGACTCAACTTAGGGGCCCGTGCATATTCGCTAAACTCATTTACCATAGTTTTCATTGCATCAACTTGATTAACAATAGTTGAAACAGCCTTATCTAGAATATCTGTGTCCTCTTTGTTTAATTTAGAGCCTAATTTATGCTTAATTCTTTCTGCTGAAAGTTGAATAGGTGTAAGTGGATTTTTAATTTCGTGCGCAAGCCTCCTTGCAACTTCTGACCATGCTGCATCTCTTTGGGCCTGAATCATCATAGTTATATCATCTATCATTAAGACATAGTTCTTAATCTTATTTTGGGGTAGGGGAGTAATTTGTAGCGAAAGTACTTGATTATTTTTTTCATATTTAATTTCAAACTGCTTGATGATTTCAAAGTGCTTCTTGCTCCTCGCTACTTTAATTTCTTCTTGAATACTCACAACAAAATCGTTTAATAATTTATTTTTATTTGAAATTGAAGTTATTAATTGATTTGTATTCTTAGATAAATCTATCTGCAAAATTTTAGAGGCGGCAATATTAAATGATTTGATTTCCATATCATCATTAATAATGATTACGCCCGAAGATAAATGAGCCAATACAGTTTCAAGATATGACCTAGCAGACTCGAGTCTTATCTGGTTATTTTCTGATGTTTGGGTAGCCTGGTCTAACTGTCTTGTCATACTATTAAAGGATCTTACAAGAACGCCTAACTCATCTTTACCCTTTTCAGGAAGCATGGTCTTAAAATTTCCTTTTGCAATCTTTTTAGTGCCTTCAGCGAGGAGTGCAAGTGGTTCTGATAGTTTTCTACTAAGCAGAAAACCGATAGCGACAGCAGTCAAAATAGCAAGCATAAGTACAAGCGTTAAGGTGATCGAAAAAATGACTTTCAATGAATCTCGACTATATGAAAGCTTCTGATAGTCTTGGAATACATCCTGTACTGATTCAGCAAGGGTCGTCAATGAGTCTGGAACTGGTTGTAAAATTTGTAAAATTAATCTTTCGTTCGAGATTGCAGCTCCATTAATTGGTGCCAAAACTCTCAAATAAAGACCTTTATTTTTTATCGGCTCGATTTTTCCGTAGATATTATTTTCTGCCTGCTTCAATTGTATTAATGTCGGCAAAACAGGTAAAAATGATTCTGCATCATTGCTTGACACAGCAATAATTTTTCCTTGGTCAGAAATGATTGTGGCGTCTTGAACACCTGTTTTTTCTCGAAGGTCACTAAGTGCAGCATATTGAGATGTCGTAGGCATTGACGAGAGTGTCAGTGCCATGCGCCCTGCCTTTAATTCTAGATCAGCTAACATAATGTCTAATGCTTTCTGCCCTAGCTTCAAACCACCATCTAAGGCTGATTCAACTTTGACGTTAAACCATGACTCAATTGAACGTGTTAAGAAATTAACTGAAACTAAATAGACAATTAAACCTGGTATTACTGCCATAAGGGTAAAGGAAATAACAAGACGCATGGATAAACGACTCCCCATTACGTCTTTTTTAATGTTTCCAAATAATTTCTTAATCTGATTTGCAATGATTGCAATCAAACTCAAAATAAAAATGCCACTTAATATAAGAACAACTGTATAGGAGCTGCCTGAAATAAATTCAGAACTTGAACTTGCTTTTGACAAAAGAAATAAGAGTGACGCACCAACTAAAGTAGTAATGGCAATCAGATATCTCATTTTTTATTTACGAAAGTCCATTGAAATTGTTTAGAAGCTAATTGCCACTCTTGATTGCTGGTTATATCTGCTTGAAGCTGTTTTGGTAATTTAGTCTGATCTAATTTAACCTGAAGATAAGCCGAGTACTTTTCAGTGTCATCAATCTGTGATTTATCAAAAATACGCCAATTTTTTATTTTTTTAAGCTCATTTTTTGCCTGAGTTAAATTATCAAAAGCAATAAGGCGATTTTCAGACTCAGTAAGAGTAAATTGTTTTGATAGCGCATGGTATGTTAATAGAATTTCTTTTGTTTTTTTAGTGACTTCCTCATCAAACCAATATTTTCTGGGCTTCTTTAGCTCAAATTCAATAATAAAATTAATAGGAATACCTTTTTTTATGGCTTCATCTAAATCATCATTAAAAGATAAATCAAAATCAGCATTTAAAAAATATGCTTCGAATTGGCTATTGATTTCAGCAGTTTTGATAATCAAGCTATTGTCGGACGCAATAGTAGATGAAGAAAAAAACAAGATCATCCAAAAGCTAAAGAAAATGCTTAATTTAATTTTTTTCAAGCAATGCATAAAAGAATCCGTCATGGTTTTCGCTTGGTATTAATTGATTCTCATATTTGCTATATTCTGAATCAACAGACCATTTTACTTCTTTTGCGTCTATATGGTCTTTAATAAAACGATCAATAACCTTCTGATTTTCGCCATTAAAGATTGAGCATGTCGCGTAAAGTAATTTACCACCCTTTTTTAATAGCTGCCACATAGCTTCAAGCATAGCCTTTTGTTGTTTAGCAAACATTTCAATATTACGAGGCCTTCTTAACCATTTAATGTCTACGTGACGCCTTACTACGCCGGATGCAGAACATGGGGCGTCTAGTAAGATACGATCAAATAATTTTTCATTCCACCATGTATTTACTGCGGTTAAATCTGAACATTTTAAATGCGCGTGAAGATGCAATCTCTCCAAATTTTCCTTTACTTTATATAGGCGATCTTTTTGGTGGTCAATAGACACTAATTCAATATCTGCTATTTCTAGCATATGGCCAGTTTTCCCTCCGGGCGCACTGCATGCGTCCAGACAAATCTGGCCATCCTGCAAATCTAAAAGTTTTGCGGCAAGTTGCGCGCCAAAGTCTTGGACAGAAACTTCGCCATCCATAAATCCGGGTATTTTTTCTACGGCAGTAGGCTGAGTCAGCTCTAATGCAATATTTCCCAGCACTCGATACGAAATCGCTTCGCACTTAAGTTTTTCTTCATATTGCTTAAGGTTAGTTTTTCGTTCGTTAATTCTCAATGTTAATGGTGGATGCTTGTTTCCATTCAACAATATACTTTCCCAGTCCTTGGTGTAATTTTCTTTAATAAGATTAATCCACCATGAGGGGTATGAATAAAAAGCCGCTTCATCATTTTTTAATTCTGTTTGTAATTTTTCTTTCTGACGAATAAAGTTTCTTAGCACTCCATTTACAAAAGAACCTGCCCAGGATTTATTAATGAATTTAGCTGCCTCTACAGCCTCATTAACCACTGTAAAATCTGTGGATTGGTCATGATTCAATTGAAACAAAGCAACACAAAGTAAAGCTTCAATTTTTTTATTTGTTATTTTTTTATTAATAAGTTGCTGAATAAAAAATTGATTTTCACCTAAGAACCGAATGGCGCCATATGCCAAAAAAATTGCAACTGATTTTTGTTGGGGTGTAATATTCTGATGATGATCGAAACGTCTTTCAAAAACTTGATTTAAATTATGTCCTTTTATAACTTCAGACACACAATCTGCTGCAATAAGTTGGGAGTGATGCAAAATAGTTACGACTTAAAGACGTCTCCCAGTATAGGCCGGTGACCTAAAATGAACTCTTTGGCTTTAAGTCTTTTGCCTCCAGGCATTTGAAGCTCTTTAATTGATAAGACACCTTCACCACATTTCACATGAATAAATTCATCAAGCTTTATAATTTGGCCTATATTGGCATCTTCATTAGCATCTATAGCAACTTGAGCTTCCCAAATTTTGCAAACAGCTTCACGATATTCTGTTTGTGCGACTGGAAACGAATTAAATGCTCTGACTTTTCTAGCAATTACTAAAGCGGAGTCATGCCAATTAATTTTTGACTCTTCTTTAGTTACTTTTTCAGCATAAGTTACATTGACTTCATTTTGAGGTGAAGATTGAAGCTCGCCTTGCTTAATTAATTCATCCATGACTTCTGTCATTAGATTAGCGCCTAATATTGAAAGTGTTTTTGTTAATTGCTCAGTTGTATCTTTTTCGCTGATTTGAATTTCAGCTTTTTTTACCATGTCGCCCGCGTCCAATTTTTGAACTACGCGCATAATAGTGACTCCGGTTGTCTTATCGCCTATCAAAATAGCACGATGAATTGGAGCGGCACCTCGCCATCTTGGTAATAGTGACGCATGTATATTAAAACAACCTAAAGAAGGCAGGTCTAGAATGGCTTGGGGAATAATAAGTCCATAAGCTGCCACAATCATTACATTGAAATCAATTGCTTCTAAAGCTTCATATGATTGTTTACTTTTTAATTCTGAAGGCTGATAAACAGGGATGCTTAATTCATTTGCTTTAAGCTTGACAGGGCTCGGCTGAAGCTTCAAGCCTCGGCCTGATGGCCTGTCGGGCTGAGTTAAAACACCAACCACCTTATAATCTTTATCATATAGAGCCTGCAAGGCTGGAACAGCAAAGTCAGGTGTACCAGCAAAAATAATTTTCAAGTGATTCACGATACAGATGTCGCTAAATTAAACATTAACCAAATGCTCTTTGGCACGTTTTTTCATTTTTATTTTAATGCGATTACGTTTTAATGGTGACAAGTACTCTACAAATACCTTACCTAGAAGATGGTCCATTTCATGCTGTATACAGACAGCCAGCAAACCGTCTGCTTCAAGCTCAAAAGATTTTCCCTCTCGATCAAGCGCTTGAACTTTAATATGTTCGGCACGCTTCACTGATTCAAATACATCAGGCACTGATAAACAGCCTTCTTCATATACTTGCTGTCCTGATGATTCAATAATTTTAGGATTAATAAAAACCTTTAAATTATCTTTTGTTTCAGAAATATCCACCAAAATTAATTGAAGATGACGATCAACTTGAGTTGCGGCCAATCCTATGCCGGGGGCAGAATACATGGTTTCCGCCATATCATCGATAAGCTTCCGAATGGAGTTATCCACAACCTCGATTGGTTTTGCAATAGTATGCAGTTTTGGGTCAGGATAATTTAATATATTTAAAATTGCCATAAATGTTGATTATTTTATTTATTGCTGATAACTTGTCTTAAAGGCATAAACGCCTTAAATTTATTAGACATATTAAGAATATTATACTTTGCTAATAGCTCAATTACCTGACTCAAGTTCATTTAGCCTTCACTTACTTCTAAGTAATTTTTCATTCACTATCGTAAAGGAATCTTTATGCTAGAACTGCTTATCTATATGTTTGAAAATTATCTGAGCACCCAAAATTTGCCTGACTTCAAAAGCATAACTGCAGAGCTCGAAGCTGCTGGATTTGATAATCAAGATATTGAAAATGCCTTTACTTGGTTTAATCAGCTAAAAGCGATGACTAATGCTATCCCTGTAAAAAATAATGCTTGTTCTTCATTAGGTTATCGCATGTACTCAGAAAATGAACAAAAAAAGATCAGTGCTGAAAGCTTAGGTTTTGTATTATTTCTAGAGCAAGCCAAGGTGCTTGACCCAAATGAACGAGAAATTATCCTTGATCGCGCTATGGCTCTCAAACAAGAGCATATTAATATCGAGGAAATGCGCTGGATTGTAATGATGGCGCTTTGGAATGAAGGTCGAGAAAAAGACTTTTTATTTATAGAAGATGCAATCTACCAAGATCACAACTTAGTTTTACACTAAGTACCTTCTATATTTTGAATGATGCGGGTAATAATGCCTGCTTGATTTAACGTGTAAAAATGTAAGCTCGGCACGTCCCATTCAATCAACGTTTCACAAAGTTCAGATACCACATCTACGCCGTATGATCTTAATGAAAGTAGGTCGTCCCCGTAGCTCTCTAATTTAATTCTTAGCCAACGAGGAATTTCTGCGCCGCAATTAGACGCGAAGCGAGCCAATTGCTTAATGTTGTATATTGGCATAACGCCTGGCACAATTGGGATGTTGATATCTGCAATCAAGCATTCATCCATAAATCTAAAATATGCGTCAGCATTGAAAAAGAATTGTGTGATAGCCGAGTTAGCTCCTGCATCCACTTTATTTTTAAAGTTTTGAATGTCCGTTTGTGATGAGACTGCTTCAGGATGATATTCAGGGTAGGCCCCTACTTCAATATGAAAATAATCATTGGTTTCTTGTCGAATAAAACTTACCAATTCATTAGCATGTTTAAACTCTCCTCTGGACACTGCACCATGTGGCACATCACCTCTTAAGACTACAAGGTGCTTAATATTATGTTGCTGATAGAGATCGAGTAAAGTTTTAATTTCTGCTTTTGTCGATGAAATACCTGAAATATGAGGTACCGCATTAAAGCCTTCTTGTTTTATTTCTAATACTGTTTCAAGAGTCAGATCTCGCGTAGAACCCCCTGCACCGAATGTCACCGAGTAAAATTCTGGCTTAAATGCAGAAAGTTGCTGACGCGTATCTTTTGAGTTTTTAATACCTTCCGGTGAACTGGGAGGAAAAAACTCAAAACTGTAAGAAATTTTCTTAGGCATGATTAATAACGATACTGCTCAGGCTTGTAAGGTCCTTCTTCTTTAACGCCAATATACTTAGCCTGTACTTCTGACAAGTTCGTAAGTTGAGCATTTAATTTTTTCAATTGCAAGCGAGCAACTTTCTCATCCAAATGTTTTGGTAAGGTATATACACCGACTGGATATTTCTCAGAGTGCGCAAATAATTCAATCTGAGCAATCGTTTGATTCGCGAAAGATGAGCTCATCACATAACTTGGATGCCCTGTGCCACATCCTAAATTCACGAGCCTACCTTTTGCAAGCAAGATAATTCTTTTACCATCTTTAAAAATCACGTGGTCAACTTGCGGTTTAATTTCTTCCCATGTGCAATCGTTTAAAGATGCAACATCAATTTCATTGTCAAAGTGGCCGATATTACAAACGATCGCTTGATGCTTCATACGCGACATATGGTCACGAGTAATTACATGATAATTGCCAGTGGCGGTTACAAAAATGTCAGCATGTTCAGCAGCATAATCCATGGTCACGACTCGGTACCCTTCCATTGCAGCTTGAAGTGCGCAAATAGGATCAATTTCTGTGACCCATACTTGTGCAGACAAAGCGCGAAGCGCTTGTGCTGAACCTTTGCCTACATCACCGTATCCAGCCACAACAGCTACCTTACCTGCAATCATCACGTCCGTTGCACGTTTAATAGCGTCTACTAGAGATTCGCGGCAGCCATAAAGATTATCAAATTTAGATTTAGTCACTGAATCATTGACATTAATTGCAGGGAAGGCCAATTTACCTTCTTTGTGCATTTGATATAAACGATGAACGCCTGTTGTCGTCTCTTCAGTCACCCCTTTAATGTGTTTAAGCCTTTCAGAATACCAATGAGGGTCTATTGCTAACTGTTGCTTGATTGAATTAAAAAGTGAAACTTCCTCTTCGCTTGATGGCTTAGAAATCAATGCAGCATCTTTTTCAGCGCGCGTACCTAAGTGAAGAAGTAAAGTTGCATCGCCACCATCATCTAGAATCATATTGGTATAGCCGCCATCGCTCCATTCAAAAATACGATGCGTATATTCCCAATATTGATCAAGCGTTTCACCTTTAAAAGCAAAAACAGGCGTCCCATTTTTAGCTATCGCTGCTGCTGCATGGTCTTGAGTTGAATAGATGTTGCAAGATGCCCATCTCACCTCAGCCCCCAAATCCTTGAGGGTTTCAATAAGCACTGCTGTTTGAATCGTCATATGGAGTGAGCCGCTAATGCGCGCACCTTTTAATGGTTTTACTTTTGAATATTCTTCACGAATAGCCATGAGGCCTGGCATTTCAGTCTCTGCAATGGCGATTTCTTTTCGGCCAAAGTCAGCCTGATTAATATCGGCAATAAGATAGTCTTGTGTATTTAAATTTTGGTTAGTCACTGTATTCATTTTAAATTCCTTTTGAATGCTAAGTGACCAGCTGGGATGTTTCGGTATCCACCAACATCCCGTGACTGGCACGGTTATAAATTGGTGAACGCCGTTTACAAGTAAACTTGTAATCTGAGCCTGGGATTTTATGAAAAAATCTCGCAGCGTTCCTCAGAAGGAATGCATTATAAATTAAAAGTACGAATGGTTCAAATACTTAAAAAATCTAGAAATTAACTTGCTGATTTCAGGATTTGAGCTTTATCTGCTGCTTCCCATGAAAATTCTGGCTCGTCACGGCCAAAATGCCCATAAGCCGCTGTTTTCTTATAAATGGGACGTAATAAATCAAGCATTTGCACAATGCCTTTAGGTCTTAAATCAAAATGCTCAAGAACTAATGTGGTCAATTTGTCGTCTGCAATCTTGCCTGTGCCGTAAGTTTCCACCATAACTGAGGTCGGTCTTGCAACGCCAATCGCATATGAAATTTGAACTAAGCAGCGAGAGGCTAAGCCTGCTGCCACAATATTTTTAGCCACATAGCGCGCAGCGTATGCTGCTGAACGATCAACTTTGCTCGGATCTTTTCCTGAGAAAGCCCCGCCACCATGAGGTGCAGAACCGCCGTAGGTATCTACAATAATTTTACGCCCAGTAAGCCCACAATCGCCTTGGGGTCCTCCAATAACAAATCGGCCAGTAGGATTTACAAGATACTTGATGTCGCCTTTCATAAGCTCTTTAGGCAAAATAGGCTTAATAATTTCTTCAATCACTGATTCGCGAATGGTCTCGAGTGACACCTCTGGGTCATGCTGCGTTGATAGCACAACTGTATCAATCGATTGAGGCTTATGGTCTTTATACTTTAAAGTAACTTGTGCCTTAGCATCCGGACGCAGCCAAGGAAGTCTGCCGTCTTTTCTTAAATAAGACTGTCTTTCCATTAAACGGTGAGATAGCCAAATAGGCATAGGCATCAACTGTGCTGTTTCATCACAGGCATAACCAAACATTAAACCTTGATCACCTGCGCCCTGATTTAATGGGTCATCTAAAGCGACATCCACACCATGAGCAATATCAGGTGACTGCTTGTCATAGGCAACAAGAACAGCACAGCCTTTATAATCAATGCCGTAATCCGTATTGTCATATCCAATGTAACGAATCGTATCGCGGGCAACTTTGATGTAATCCACATTAGCTGTCGTGGTGATCTCACCTGCTAATACAACAAGCCCTGTATTTGTTAGTGTTTCAGCTGCAACACGAGCAGTAGGGTCTTGCTCTAAAATAGCATCAAGAATCGCATCGGATATCTGATCAGCTACTTTATCTGGATGACCTTCGGAAACAGATTCCGAAGTAAATAGATGCTCGCTCATAGTTTTTTCCAAGTTCTAAATTACGTAAAGCGTTTAGAATAGCAAAATATCGCGTTTAAAGACAATTATGCTTTCAAGACTATCCTTATTTTTCATTGCTATATTCTTTCAGTTACCTCTCTTTATCTTGCATGGATTAGGAGAGTTGCTAGGTCTTGTTGCTTATCAATTTGATCGTCGGTTTAAAGAGCGAATAGATGCTAATTTAAAACATGCTTTTATTTCATCCGATGAAAATAATTTAAAAGAACTTACACAATTATCGGTCCGAGAAATTGGAAAGTGTCTTATGGAGGCACCTGCAATCTGGTTTAGCTCACCTCAAAAGAATTTTCGCTGGATCAAACAATGTTACGGATGGCAGCATGTTGAAACTGCTCTCAAAAAGAAAAAGGGTATTATTTTTTTAACGCCTCATTTAGGCTGTTTTGAAATTACTGCTCAGTACTACGCGCACTTTCACCCCATCACTGTTCTATTCAAGCGTCCAAAACTAAACTGGCTTGCAAGTATTGTTTTATCTGGAAGACGTCATTCCCAAGTTCATCTTGCTGAAGCTAACCTCCATGGCGTTAAGCAATTAATGCAAGCATTAAAAAAGGGCGAAGCAATTGGCGTATTACCTGATCAAGTTCCCAATGAAGGCCAGGGCGTATGGGCTCAATTTTTTAATACGCCCGCCTATACCATGACGCTTGTTTCTAAACTTGCAGAATCTTCGAACGCAACTGTTCTCATTGGTTTTGGCCATAGACTTTCGCGTGGCCGGGGATATGACGTCTATATTGAGCCCTTAGGTCAAGATCACTCCCCCCAAGGCATTAATGATCGACTCGAGATGCTCATTCGAAAATATCCAACACAGTATCTTTGGAATTATCAGCGATTTAAAAAACCAAACAAATAAGAGACAATCATTGTATGAAACTTCATTTTACAAAAATGCATGGAATTGGTAATGACTTTATAGTGCTCGATCATACAAAGTCACCTTTCAAGCTATCTAAAGATGCGATTCGATCCTTGTCTCATCGACAACTCGGCATTGGGTTTGATCAGCTTCTCGTTGTTGAGAATACATTACTCGAAAACGTTGATTTCAAATATCGTATTTTTAATCAAGATGGCGGCGAAGTTGAGCAATGTGGCAATGGTGCACGTTGTTTTTATCGATTTGTAAAAGATAAGCACTTAACCCATAAGCAATCCATTCGCGTAGAAACAAAATCGGGGGTCATTGAACTCACTGAAGATAATGAGCATATGATTGAAGTAAATATGGGTGAACCTATTTTTAATACTAAACTTATTCCATTTATTTCAGATTTCGAAAAGGATGAATATCCCATTTCAATAGATTTACCTCATCAAAAAGAAACCATAAATATGGCAGTATTATCCATGGGCAATCCCCACGCAGTGATCACTGTAAAAGACACCCTTCAAGCTCATGTTGAAACATTAGGTGCTTATTTGGAATCACATGCACTTTTTCCAAAACGCGTTAACGTTGGATTTATGGAAATTGTATCGCCCCATCATATTCGTTTGCGTGTTTTTGAAAGAGGTGTAGGTGAAACACTTTCCTGCGGAACAGGAGCATGCGCTGCAGCAGTATCAGGGATCAAACGTCATTTACTTATATCACCAGTGAAGGTTGATATGCCTGGCGGGTCGTTATCCATCGATTGGAAAGGGTCTTCATCTCCTGTAATGATGAAAGGCCCGGCCGTCAGTCTCTATGAGGGAGATATTGAGATCACTTAAAACTTATGGAACATAATCACTTCCAAAAAAGCTATATCGATTACCTTACCTTTGAAAAAGGTCTTAGCAGCAACTCAATTAAAAGTTACGTGCATGATCTTGCCCAGCTTGTAGTCCTTATTGAACATGATCGTTTTGAATCCTTCACTATCCAAGACATCAGACGTGCAAGTGCTAAACTGAATAGCCGAGGACTCCATGGCAAATCAATCGCACGTATGTTATCCGCATGGCGAGGATTTTTTAATTACCTAATTGAGCGCCACCAGTTTAAAGAAAACCCCGTCAAAGATGTTCATGCACCTAAGAGCGCTAAGACATTGCCGCAAACTTTATCGATTGAGCAGATAGTTAAACTCGTTTCGATTGATGACACCTCATTATTAGGCCTAAGAGATAAAGCCTTTTTAGAATTATTTTATTCATCCGGATTACGTTTAAGTGAAGTAGTGAATGTCAATATCAACGATCTCGATCTTCAAGAAGGCATCATCACTGTCATAGGTAAAGGCAATAAAACGCGTATGGTCCCCATAGGCCAAAAAGCTATCCATGCCATTCAATGCTGGATTGAAAAACGCGCGGCTATCAAAACAGAAGATAAATCGGTGGATGCTTTATTTATTACCGAACGAGGAAAACGTATGTCAGCCCGAGCTATTCAGTATCGCATTCAAATGTGGGCTATCAAGCAAGGTATTGATAGCACCGTCCACCCTCATTTATTAAGGCATAGTTTTGCCTCACACATGTTGCAATCCAGTCAAGATTTAAGGGCTGTTCAAGAAATGTTAGGTCATGCCAATATCAGTACCACACAAGTTTATACCCATCTAGACTTTCAGCATCTTGCAAGTATTTACGATAAAGCACATCCAAGAGCCAAAAAGAAATAGTGATGCATTTAATTTATTTGTCCGCTATTGACGCACTTCAATTCTTTAAACTATAGTGAAGGTATGGAAGCACAACTCATCGCATTAGAAAAAAAAATTAAGCAGCTCATTAGCTTAATTGAATCTGCTCAGGGGAAAAATAAGGGGCTTGAAACCCGACTCGCATCGACCGAAGCAACACTTACAAAACTTCAATCCAATATGAAAGAGGCAAGTATTCGTCTCGAAAAAATGATGAAGCAACTTCCTGAGAATAATCGATGAGCTCAAAAAATATTACTGTCACTATCATGGCGCGTGAATTTATCGTTGCTTGTCCAGAAGGCCAAGAAAAAAGTTTATTAGATTCCGTGCAATATTTAAATCAGAAAATTGATCTCATCGAATCTCAAGGCTCTATTGTAGGGATCGATCGCATTATCATCATGGCAGCACTTAATATCACCAATGAACTTATTAATCAAAGCCCTTCTGATGATTTAAGCTTATCTCAATTCCGCCATAAAATTTCATCGATTGAACATCAAATCGACGAAGTGCTTGCACAAAACTAAAGATCTGCCTATTCTTCTACTAAATATTGCGATGAGCATGTTTGTTTTTTTAAGTGTTGCTTAGGCTAATAATTCCTTGAACTAGTCTATAGCATCGGTTTTAGCTCATCAGGTTGCGGTGTGAGCGATCTAAATTGGGTGCTCTTTTAAGACACCCTTGGCGATTGCACCTAATGCACCTTAGGCTTTTACCCCTTGAACCTTTGGTTCAGGATGCTGGTCTAGGCAACACTTAAGAAAATCAACACAGCTCTTTTATTCACTTTATATTTGACTTAAAAAAACTATGCGTTATTGGCTCATGAAATCTGAACCATCTGATGTGTCTATAGATGATTTGGCAAAGCTTCCTAAACAAACCATTGATTGGTACGGCGTTAGAAATTATCAAGCAAGAAACTTTATGCGAGATTTAATGAAAGTGGGTGATCTTGCATTTTTTTATCACTCAAATTGTGATGTTCCTGGGATTGCCGGTGTTGTTAAGGTAAGTCAGTTAGCTTATCCGGATCGTTTTCAATTTCAAAAAGGTCATAAGTATTTTGACCCCAAATCCACACCTGAAAATCCACGCTGGCTCAATGTAGATGTAACCCTTGTTAAAAAAACAAATTTATTAAGTCTAAAAGAACTAAGGGAGTTTAAAGCGCTAGAAAATATGCGCATATTACAAAAAGGAAATCGTCTCTCCATTACGCCGGTTTCAGAAGATGAGTGGAAATTTATTGAGAAATATTTGAAATAAAAAAAGCCCAATACATATTGGGCTTTTAAAAATGAAAAAACTATTTTTTATTTAACGGTGTCTAAACTACCCATAGCTTTTGGATAAACAACAATACCCCACGGAATTTCTTTATTTGGAATCCGCTTAGTCACTTCTAATTTATCTGCATCAATGACAAGCACTTCATCAGATTTTCCGCAAGCAAGTAAAATATCTTGGTCATCTGGTGAAAAACTAAAATGCCAACAGCGTCGACCCGTTGGAATATCTTTAATTTTCTCAAAGTTAGCGGTGTCATACACTTCTAATGTTTTTGCTTTTGAAGTTGCGACAAATAAACGCTTACCTTCTCGATCAAAACTAACGCCATATGGCGATTCTCCTGTCGCCACAGTTTTAAGATGTTTAAATTGACTGTCTAGGACAATGAAGTTATTTCCATACTCCAGAGTTGCCACATAATACTTTCCATTCGGCGACACTTTAATGCCTCGTGGACGATCTCCGTATTTTTTAGTTGAAATCGTTTTTAATAATTTACCATTACTGAAGTTATGCACTGTGATTGTATTGTCAGCCTCGTTGGTCACAATAATTTCTTTTCCACTTTTACTAAATTCAATACCTTCTGTTTCAGGGCCACCGATAATATCTCTAACTTTTTTACCCTTTACTAAATCAACCACTGCAATTCGCGCAGGGATTTTTGGTTCATCTTTATCATCATCTTCTTTGCCCGCCACAGGTGGTTTACCGGTCGACGCTGGCTCGGTTGACACAAAAACTTGCCCTTTAAATATACGAACAAATTCTGGATTTTTACCGACTGAAATATGTTTCACAAATTGATTCGTTTTTAAATCGAACACAGACAAATTTTCATCATCTTTATTTGCAGTAATTAAATAATGGCCGTCTTCCGTGATACCAATACCGCGTGGATTTTTTGCCTGAATATCGATTGAGTCTTCTGTTTCCATAGTGTTTAAATTAATAACACTCACACCGCCTTCTTGATTGGATACATAAGCCTTACCTCGATCTTCAGCATTGGCTATCAAAGATGAAATAAGTAATCCCAATACGACAACTGATTTTATAACCTGCATTCGTTTCTCCTAAAATATTTTACTTTTTATTATTAAATACTTATTCATAATCTTCCAGGGGTTTTCTCCCTGTAACGCCTCATGAAAATAACGAAGCATTAACCTAAGAAAAGTTTATAGGCTGGATTATCTGTTTCATCCCAGAAGGGATAGCCCAATTGATTCAAAAAGACTTCAAAATTAATCTCATCTTCTGGCGGCACTTGCATGCCAACTAAAACACGACCGAAGTCAGCACCATGATTGCGGTAATGAAATAAGCTGATATTCCAATTGTGTCCCATCGTCTCTAAAAATTTCATGAGAGCGCCTGGCTTTTCTGGAAATTCAAATCTAAAAACCATTTCATTCTTAGCCTGGGGTGAGTGTCCGCCTACCAGGTGTCTTAAGTGAAGTTTTGCCACCTCATTATTTGTGAGATCAATGGTAGGCAAGCCTTCCTTATCGAGCATAGCTTTAATCTGTGATGGCTCGTCTTTGTCATTGGTTGCAAGACCTACATAAATATGTGCTTGCTTAGGATCTGAGAAACGATAATTAAATTCAGTAATATTGCGCTGGCCTAATAACCTACAAAAGTTTTTAAAGGCTCCTGGAGTTTCAGGTATGGTGACTGCAAGCACAGCTTCTCTTTTTTCACCAATCTCAGCTCGCTCGGACACAAAACGTAAACGATCAAAATTCATATTAGCGCCCGATGCAATGCCTACCAAAGTCTCATCTTTTAAATTATGTTTCTTCATATAAACTTTCATACCTGCAACCGATAAAGCGCCTGCTGGTTCTAAAATAGAACGCGTATCCTCAAAAACGTCTTTAATGGCAGCGCAAATGGCATCGTTATCCACCACAATCATTTCATCGACGTAAGCCTGACAAAGTGGGAAGGTCACTTGGCCTACTTCTTTCACAGCTGCGCCATCAGCAAAAAGCCCTACTTGATCCAGCACCACACGCTTGCCTGCTTTTAAAGATAAGCTCATAGCTTCTGCATCTTTGGCCTCAACACCGATCACTTTAATTTCAGGTCGCATCGCTTTGATATAAGTTGCCATGCCTGCAAGAAGGCCGCCGCCGCCAACACAGCAAAAAATCGCATGAATCGGTTTTTTAAAGTCATCTAAAATTTCTTTAGCGATCGTTCCCTGCCCTGCAATTACGTCTGGATCATCGTAAGGATGCACAAAAGTGAGGCCCTCTTTTTTCTCAATCTCAAGCGCATATTGGTAAGCATCTGAATAAGAATCGCCCCATAGCACCACTTCAGCGCCACGATGTTTTACAGCATCAATTTTAATGAGGGGGGTTGTAGTCGGCATGACAATCACAGCGCGACATCCTAGTTTTTGTGCACTTAACGCAACGCCTTGTGCATGATTGCCCGCAGAGGCTGTGATGACACCCTTGTCTAGCTGCGGTTTAGATAAGCCTGCCATCTTGTTATAGGCGCCGCGTAATTTAAATGAAAAGACAGGTTGCAAATCTTCCCGCTTTAAGAAAATCTGATTATGAAAACGACTTGAGAGATGTGTCTGAAATTCAAGTGGTGTTTTCTTTGCCACGTCATATACGCGCGCCTCATTAATACGTTTTACGTAGCCATTCTTCATATGCTAATTTTCAAGATTCGCCTAGGCGTGTATAGTAGATGTTAAAGCATCATTATAAATAAAATATAAGGGTTTAAGTAAAAATGGCATTCACGCAAGACGAATTAAAACAACAAGTTGCAAAGGCTGCTATTGAATATGTAAAGTCTGGCATCATTGGTGTAGGGACTGGTTCTACTGCAAATTACTTCATAGATGAATTAGCAAAAGTAAAACATAAAATTGATGGTGCGGTTGCAAGTAGTGAGGCATCAGCAGATCGTTTACGCAAACATGGCATTGAAGTTTTTGACTTAAATAGTGTGAATAGCATGGATATTTATGTCGATGGTGCGGATGAAATCACAGAGCATATGCATATGCTCAAAGGCGGCGGTGGTGCTTTAACGCGAGAGAAAATAGTTGCGGCAGTTGCTAAAACCTTCATTTGTATATGTGATGAAACAAAATATGTGCCCGTCTTAGGCAAGTTTCCTTTGCCTGTGGAAGTGCTCCCGATGGCTAAAAGTTATGTGGCTCGAGAACTGACCAAATTAGGTGGGCAGCCTCAGTTACGAAATTTTACGACCGATAATGGTAACGTCATCTTGGACGTTCATGGTCTTGTGATTAAAGACCCTATCGCGATGGAGGCTACCATCAATCAAATGGTGGGGGTCGTCACTAACGGTTTATTTGCCGCACGTCCAGCTAATATCTTATTATTGGCTACAAAAGATGGGGTTAAAACTATCACAAAATAAGCTTATAAGTCTTAAAAATGTCATATATAAGTAATAATATATATGGTGTGAAATTGTAAGTGTTTATAAGGATTACTAAAAATGGCTTCAGAACATAGTTATAAAGAGTACGACCTAGAATTAGAAGCGGTAAGAGCGAAGGTCTTAAAAATGGGCGGCTTAGTCGAAGAGAATATTCTTTCTGCTATTGAGTCTCTTAAAAAAGACGATGTCGACTTAGCGAATAAAGTGATTAAAATCGACGAAAAAGTCAACGGCCTTGAAATGGAAATTGACGAAGATGCATCTCGCATTATTGCGAAAAGGCAGCCTGCAGCAGGCGACCTTCGTATGATCATTTCGATCCTTAAATCCATCACAGACTTAGAGCGCATTGGTGATGAAGCAACAAAGATTGCACGCACAGCTATTCGCGTTAACGAAAATCCAAATATTAAAAAAATCAAAATCGGTGAAATTAAACTGATGGTAGAAGCTGTTCATTCGATGCTTAAAACCGTATTAGACTCATTCGCACGACTAGATATTAGTAAAACAATTGAGATCGCAAAAAAAGATGAGGCGGTAGATGATCAGTATCGCGCAACTATTAGAGAGCTTCTCACTTACATGCTCGAAGACTCAAAAGCTATTTCAGTGTCTTTAGAGTTACTCGTGGTCGTCAAAGCCCTTGAGCGCATTGGTGATCATTGCAAAAATATCTCAGAACACATTGTGTATGCTGTGAAGGGTGCTGACATTAGACACTCAACAATCAAAGAGATGCAAAAGACGATTGCTGAATAATTCATTTACAAAATAAAAAAACACTTCCTCGGAAGTGTTTTTTTACGTCTTCATTTTTAATTAGCTTTTAGGTGGTACATATCCCGACGCATTATCCGCACCATCACCAAAAAAATAAGCTTCAGTTTGTTCGGTCAAATATTTACGTGCCGCAGGATCCACAAAACTCAATCGGTTCTCGTTCACTAACATCGTTTGGTGCTTAAGCCAACCTGCCCACGCCTCTTTAGATACACTCTCAAAAATACGTTTGCCTAAAGGCCCTGGATAAGGTGGAAAATCTAAACCATCTAATTCTTTATCTAATTTGACGCATTTCACTGTTCTTGCCATAACTAAATATCCTTTGCATTGCAATCAATAAATTTATAAATCGTTAGGTTTGAGTATACCAAAGATGTGCTACGATGTTTTCAAGTTGTTAGGTGATGTCTTCTTAAGGTTTATCTTCATTTAAGAAAACATTGAAACTGGGAAATAGGTGAGTGTAACAGCAATTCCTATACTGCCCCCGCAACGGTAAGTAAGCGTGGATTCATAATACATGCCACTGAATTTATTTCGGGAAGGCCATGAATCAAATCTTACGAGTCCGGAGACCGGCCTAGTAACTCACACAGAAATACTACGGGGAGTGGTATTGGATTTGTGAGTACTTTTTCACACTTATTTTTCTCCTTAAGGTATTTCTATTTTTTAATCTCATGCGGGGTTGCATGATTATTTGGAAATACTATGAAAAAAATTATTCTACCGAGTCTATTAATGACTCAACTCTTAACAGTAAATGTTTTTGCAGACACTCCCCTTAAAACCACAGATATTTTTGTAACAGCCACTCGAACTCCTACCCCAATAAAAAATGTAATCGCAGATGTAACTCTCATTTCTGAAGATGAAATTAAACGAGCAGGGGCGGCTTCACTTCAAGAACTTCTTCAAAAACAACCTGGCATTGAAATAGCAAATTTAGGTGGTGCAGGAAAAGTTTCAACCATTGGTATTCGAGGGACTAGTTCGACTCACTCAGTAATTCTTGTCGATGGCATTAGATTGAGTGCAGCAACAACAGGCTTCACTGCTATTGAGCACATTCCCTTGTCACAAATTGAAAAAATTGAAATAGTAAGGGGCCCTGCCTCTAGCTTATATGGGCAAGATGCAATTGGTGGTGTCATTCAAATATTTACAAAAAAAGGTCTGAACGGTTTTAAACCATACGTTGGTATCGGATATGGAAGTTACAATACATCAAATTTTCAAAGTGGTATTCGAGGGGGTAACGATCAAACTAGGTATGCCATTAATTTTTCTACTATAAATTCGGATGGCTTTTCTGCATTTGTACCTAATTCTGCCAATTCTTCAAATTCAATCAATCTAGATAAAGATGGATACAAAAATTACAGTCTCTCTTCATCGCTGAATCATAAGATTAATCAAGATTATGAAATAGATTTGCAATATTTTTCAAGCAAGGGTAAGAATCAGTTTGATAATCGCTTTGCAAGTTCTTCTCCTTCTTTTCATGGTAACTACAGAAATGAGATCAAGCTAGAAACTTATGCGATGAATCTGAGAGGCCAAATAAATAAGTCATGGCAGTCTAATATTAAATTAAGTCAGAGTACTGACAAATATCTAGATTTACAAAAAAATAATAAAGATACCTACGTAGACGAAGATGGTGTTACTGATTTATACAAAACTACTCAAGATCAATTCAGCTGGCAGAATAATTTTACCCTACCCAAAGGATCAATTAATTTGATATACGATCTCTTAAATCAAAGAATTAAAACAACAGATCTTTATGAAAAAACACAAAGAACAAATCATGGCTTTATGGTTGGCTATAATCTCTTAGAAAATAATCATAATTTTCAATCAACCCTCAGAAAAGACTTTAATAGTGCATACGAAGATGCAATCACTGGTAATATTGGTTACGCATATGCCTTAAATTCTAACTGGACAGTTTCCTCTTCATATGGAACTGCTTTTGTTTCTCCTTCGTTCAACTATCTTTATTCATTAGCTGATTCTTATGCTCTAGGTAATCCAAATTTAAAACCAGAGAAATCTAAAAATATTGAAGCAAGTGCCCGATATAGAGATGATAGTAGTACTCTAAGTCTAACAATTTTTCAAAATAAAATTGACGACTTTATTATTTACTCTAATCCAGATTTCATTACTGGCTCACGGACAACCACTCAAAATTTAAATAAGGCAGAAATTCAGGGCTTAACTATTTCGGGCGATCAATTTTTAGGGCATTTTCAAATCAAAGGAAGCATAACGACTCAGTCAGCAAAAAATGAAGACACTGATTTGTACTTACCACGCAGGGCAAAAACATTTGGCAATATAAATCTTAATTATTACATCGGGTATTGGAATGTTGGTATTGAAGAAATATTTTCTAATAGCAGATTTGATGACAAAGCTAATACGGTAAAACTGAGTGGCTATTCCATTACAAATATGGTCGCAGACTATAAATTTAATGAAAATTTAAATCTTAACTTTAGGTTAAATAATGTTTTTGATAAGGATTATAGTTTGGCTGCCGAAGGGGCAAGTGGCTTTAGATATCAAACGCCTGGAAGAAGTCTATTTGCAAATTTACGCTATGATTTTTAGATCAGTTAAAGTATTATTGTTCATCAAAAGGAATCTTAAATGTCACTTATTGCTTACTTAAAAAATAAAAAACTTCATATCCTTACTCTCTTGGGACTTGCAATGCTTTTAACAAGAGGGGAGCACCTCTTAAATTCGGTCTCACTTCCCGATGCAAGTTTTGCACTTTTTTTAATTGGAGGCATGCTTATAAAAAAACCTAGGTGGTTTATTTCTCTCTTTGTTTTTAGTGTTGTGTTTGATCTTATAACCTTGTCATTGAGTAATCATCATCATATTCCTATTAACTTAGGTTATTTGGGGCTATTGCCTTCTTACGGAATAATGTGGTTTTTTGGTTTGAGTATTGCAAACACTAGAAGTTTCTTAAAGTTTGCGGCGTTTGGTGTTATTGCAACGCTAATAGCATTTGTAATTTCAACCCAAACTTATAATCTACTCTCTGGCAATTTCCCTGATATCACTATCTCAGAAAGTATTCAAACAGGATGGGAATATCTACCGCAAAGCTTCATTTGTACGATGAGCTACCTTTTGGCTTACTGGGGCATTCAATCTCTATTTAAAAGACAATTTTTTTCGCAAAAAGCTACTGCTTTGTAAATTTTTGGACAATTGCATTTTCGGTTCTTTTTAATTTAATCCATTCGCTTTTTTGTTCAGCCACAACTGAAACTCCGTGAGGCTTCTTGAAAGGTAAGAAATGAAATTTTTAACTTTACTTCTATCACTTCTATTTGCATCTAATCTATATGCTGAAATGCAGACTAGTTTTTGTAATGCAATTGATGGGGGAGCTTTATCAGTGCAATTTGATGAAGTAAAGCAAATTGTTATAGTCAATAAAACCCCCCAATCTAAAGTATCTATTGACGAGAAAAGTATGCGCTTTTGGAATGATAAATACGCTTATACTTTTAATAGAACCAATGGGGCGATGCTGGTATATCTTGGGGAAGAGGTAGTAGGTGTTCTAGAATGCTCTTTCAAAAAATAATGCTCATCTCACCTCTCTTCAGATCTAATTTATATGCGGAAGTAGTTTATAAAACTATTTTTTAGTGATTTGAAGTATGAGAATGAGTGCAATAACTTGAGGAATAACAAATCCTAAAATATTTTGTGGGGCAATACCTACAAATGTGTCTGTTAAACTTCGGGCAAATGTCACAGCTGGATTACAAAAGAAAGTCGATGAAGTAAACCAATAGCCTGCGGTCACTGTTAAAGCCACAAGCATCGCAATATGTTGCTTGGCATATTTCAATCCTAGATAAATCACTGTAAGTAATATCAGTGTTGCTATCACTTCACTTACCCAAATACCTAATCCAGTTCTGATTTTTGTTGATGTTTGAATGATAGGTAAGTTAAACATCAAATGTGTCATCCAAACGCCTGAGATTGCGCCTGAAATTTGCGCGGCAATATAAGGTACTAAGTCTTTTCGTTTTAATTGTTTTTGGGTGTAAGCCATCACACTGACTAATGGATTAAGGTGCGCCCCTGAAATGGGCCCTAAAATCATAATCAATACATAAAGACCAGCGCCTGTAGCGATACTATTCCCAAGAAGTATCACAGCATCATTGCCAGAGGAAAGTGCTTGCCCCATAAAACCTGAGCCTGTAATGACAGACAATAATGCTGCAGTGCCAAAGAATTCGGTTAAATATTTTTTATTAAGCATTAGTGTGAATTTCTTTTAATTTGCTTGTAAGCGATAAATGATCTAATTTATCAATAGGAAGTGATGTCAATAATTGAATACGTCTCGTTAAACCCATCGCTACTTCATTGAAAGCTTTTTCTTTATCAGCTTCAGATCCGTAAGATTCTGAAGGATCAGGAAATCCCCAATGCGCTGTGGCAGGATGCCCAACCCACACAGGACAAACTTCTTTCGCTGCGTTATCGCATACTGTAATAATGAAGTCCATTTGAGGTGAGTTAGATTTAGCAAACTCATCCCAGCTTTTTGAATATAATTTTTTAGCGTCATATCCAAGTTTAATTGCTATTTTTTTAGCAATCGGATTTACCGATGTCCCTGGTGTTGAACCTGCTGAATAACCAATTAATTTACCGCTCGCATCTGTTGAAGCAATGGCTTCACCTAAAATAGAACGAGCAGAATTATGTGTGCATAAAAATAAAATATTATAAGTTTTCATGGCTATCCTTTATTTACAAGAAGACTTCTTTATAGAGTTAATAGAAATAGCGACAGGTGCTGGAACACAACAAGCATTGGATTCGGGCGGTTGATTATTAAATACTGGGATTGAATTAAGTGTATGAAAAGTTTCCCAAGGAATGCCTGCAGGATCATTAACCCAATACTTATCTGATTCAGAGTAGCAGCAAGCTGTGCCTACCTCTTCAATCACTTCGCCTTGAATTTGATCTAAACGAGATTTCATCTCACCTAGCTCTGATGATTCATCCACTTGTATACCTAGATGATTAATACCGACAGCAGCTCCGCGTGCTGAAATCGCAAAATTGACTTTAGGATCTTCTAATTGCCATTTCGCATAATCAGACTTTAATATAGTGGGATCTACACCAAACATCTTGGTATAAAAAGGGATGCTGGATGGGATGTTTTCAACAGCAACGTGTATATGCATTCTTTTCATTAGGACTTCACTTTCTTTTTAGGTTTTGTTTCACAAGATTTCCCACCACAGCAATTCATTAGTAAGAAATCCTTTAATTCTTGAACAACATCAGCTTGTGGTTTGTAAATAAGATTACGGCTTTGTCGCTCAACCTTAATTAAGTTAGCTTGAATGAGTTCTTTTAGATGAAACGAGAGTGTTGCAGATGGAATCCCTAATAATTCTTTAACCTGTGTTGGAGTTATACCTTTATCGCCTTTTTGTACAATCAATCTAAAAACATTAAGACGAGACTCTTGGCCTAAAGCGATAAATGATTTAATGGCATCTGTGTTTTTCATATTTCCATAATAATGGAAATATAACTAAAAATAAAGACAAATATGTGTCAAAACTTATGGCAACTACAACCAAAACGTTCCTAGACCAGACACTATGGATGCGAGGATTAACCAATCCCTGCTTGGGGTAAGATAAAAAAGGCTATTTTTGCTATACTCGCTCTTCTTCATGATTTTATTGTGAGGCTCCATCTGACCACCACTTTTTTATTACCCCGACAACTTATATTATGAAAAAAGATATAGTTAGAAAAACATATTTAAAAAAGCGCCAAGAACTTCCTGCTGCCGTATTTGAAGAAGAAGAATCTCATCTTATCCAAAATACTATTGGGCTTATTAAAAAATTTAAGCCTGCGTGTATTCATTGTTTTTTACCCATCGTCTCAAAGGGTGAGATAAACACTATGCTGATCATTCAGTATTGCTGGGAAAATAAAATCAATGTTGTGGTGCCTGTTAGTAACTTTGAAGAGGGCACATTAAAAAATGCAGAATTTGGACCTGATACCAAAACAAAACAAATAAAAAATAACATTACCGAACCAATTGATCCTATTTGGAAAAAAAATAATGCTATTGATGTTGTCATCACGCCTCTTCTGGCTTTTGATCTTAAAGGTTATCGAGTAGGTTACGGTAAAGGATTTTACGATCGTTTTTTTTCTTCTTTACACAATGATGCAAAAAGAATTGGAATCAGCCTTTTTGGGCCGTGTAGTGACATAGAAAATATAACTGAACTAGATATACCTTTGACACATTGCGTTACTCCCAATAAAACCTACACCTTTTAGAATGTTAAAAAGTGTTAAGTATTTATTGCTGTAAGCTTTGATCTTAAATAAACTGTTTATTTCTTAAGTAGCTGTTCCTTTGAAGGTGCGTAGGTTTCTATTGCTGATGGAAATGCGCCTGTATGGACATCTGCTGCAAACTGATTTATGGCATTTTTGATAAGATCGGCTCCATTCAGATATGTTCTTACAAATTTAGGCTTAAAGTCTGTAGAGAATCCTAGGACATCTTGAAAAACCAGTGCTTGTCCATCTACATCTAGTCCTGCGCCGACACCGACGACTGGGATAGAAACTGCGTCTCTAACCGAGGCACCTACGTGTTGTGGAACAGCCTCTAATACGATGGCTATGCATCCAAGCTTATCAAGTTTTTTGGCTTCTTCAATGAGACTAAGCTCACTTTCAATAGTTTTACCTTGAGCTTTAAATCCACCGATTGCATTGTGGTGAGATGGTGTAAGTCCAATGTGTCCGATTGTTGGAATACCTGATTGAGAAAGATGTGCATAGAGCTCTTCGTTTCCATCAACCCCTTCTATCTTAAGTGCATTGGCTCCAGCCTTGATTAAGATTTCAACGTTATCCATTGTCTCCTTCATCCCCTTTCGATTACTCATGAAAGGCATGGCAGCAATAAGGAATTTGTCTTTGGCTCCCTTTCTTACCGCTCGGGTGTGCATCGCAATAGTTTCAACATCAGAGCTCAATGTGTCACCATGGCCATGCATGACCATAGACGAACAGTCACCAATTAAAATACCGCTTACATCGGTTTCGTTAAGAATCTTTGCGCTCCAGTAGTCGTATGAAGTAACAACTACAATTTTCTTTCCTTCTGCTTTTAACTTTTTGAAATTTTCTAATACACTCATGATATTAATCCTAGTAAGTAAAAAGATTTTTCAAAGTATATTTTAGTCCTAAATTTAGATAATCTTTAAGAAAATAAATTTTCTTTACTGCCCTTTCCATCCAGCAAAGTGGCTCGCTCTATTGGTCTCGTTTATTGGATAAATTGATCCCTAAAACTCGGTAAAAGTCAGCATTTTTGCTATAATTCCGCTTCTTCACGGTTTTATCGTGAAGTTCTATATGGCCAGGTAGCTCAGTCGGTAGAGCAGCGGATTGAAAATCCGCGTGTCGGCAGTTCGATTCTGCCCCTGGCCACCATTCAAATTTAAAAAAGCATTAACTAAGGGAAGTAATGAAAAAAAATACAAAAGTAACAATAGCAGTGGCACTTATTGGATTAGTTGCTACAGCAGCTGTCGCATTTAAATATGTTAACGCCAGAACAAAGATTAAAGAATTAGAGGCTGTTTCACGCTTACAAAATTTAACTTTAATCGCTATTGGTAACAAGGATTATGTCCTTGCTTGCAAATCACAAACTGAGGCAGAGGAATATTTAGGTAAAGTTCACTCCAAGTCTGAAGACTTACTTGGCATGATTCATAAGAGTAATCAAGAGCTTTGTAGCAAGGCACTAAAAACACAATCTAAATAATTTAGATCAAATTTAAAAGCCAGCGCTCGCTGGCTTTTTTTATTTATAGCATAGTAATTTTTCTAAAAAATAATCTAGGGTGCGGCCTTAAGGGTCCATTATAGATTTAAGACTCTCCACTTCGCTTGCAATGCTAGAGCTATGCCAATGTCATAATTTGTTAACAATTATCGACTAAGATACTTATGTGCATCAAAAGTGCACATAATCAATACAACCCAAAAGGATAAAGAAATGAAAAAGTCAGTACGTTTAAGTCTTATTATTGTCGCTGCTGTTGCAGCAATATCAACTACGGTGGCTGCGTCCACATTCATTCAAAGCAATGAAAAACTCCACGAATTAGAACGCGCAGCACGCTTACAAAATTTAAGCGTCATTGCTATTAAAAATAACGATTTTGCACTTGCTTGCAAAGCTCAGACAGAAGCTGAGAAAGCCCTTTCGCACGCTAATCTTCGCTCAGAAGATGTGGTAGGCATGGTAAATAAATCAAGCGATGAAATCTGTTCAAAGGCTGCAAAAGTGATCGCTTCAAAATAATTGATTGCTTGTTTAATAGAAAACCCGCTTAAAAGCGGGTTTTCTATTTTCCCAAAAGCTTTCAGTCGCTTTGAGATTGCTGAACTTTCTTATATCATGCCTACCTAAGGGAGTATGTATGTAAACGAATACTTTTTAAATTTAACATAATCAAGAAGGAATCATAGATGGAAAACTCTGGCACTTTTAAAAACATCATCATTGCAATCTTAATCGCAGTAGCGGGTTACTTTTCATATAGCGCTTATAACGCGGAAGATCAATTGAGCTCACAAACTGCAGAAATTAAAAATTTAAATGGTCAAATTGCAACGCTTAACCAAAAAGTAACTGACTATGAAGAAGCTGACGCACAAAAGAAAGCTGTTATGTCTGAATTGGAAGCAAAAGTAGCGGCTCAAAGTCAAGACCTTGAAGATCTTAAAGCGCTTCTTGTAAAGTCTGTTAAACCTTCAAAAGTAAAAGAAGCACCTAAAGCTACGAAAAAGAAATAGTTTCGATCGTCACACTTAAGGCTTAGTGCCTTATGTGTGATTTTTTAAGTGCCACAAAATGTTTTATAAGACTTTTCTTCCTCTATAGGTGGCTCGCTAAATACTTTTGAGTCCTCGTAAGGTTTCAAAAGTGCTGCAATCAAATCATTTAAAAACTTGTAGTCCTGATCAGCCACTGCCAACGACAAAGCTTTCTCTACTAAATAATTACGCGGAATGACCGCAGGATTATGTTTTAACATCTTGAGTCTTGATGTCTCTTCACCTTCTTTTTGTTTTTGAATGCAATGGAGCCAATTTTTATACCATACTTTAAATGATGCATCTTTAAAAATAGTATCCTTTAAAATTGCATCGGATGAAAGATGTCTAAATGTAAGCGTATAGTCAGCTTTATTTTTTTGCATAAGCACTAATAATTCATTGATCAATTCAATGTCGCTTGCCTCTTCATTAAATAAACCTAGCTTTTGTCGCATACCTTTTAACCATGCTATTTGAAATTGGTCTGAAAAGTTATTAACAGACTGAGAAGCTAATTCAATTGACTTATCAGCATTATGATCTATAAGCGGAATTAAAGTCTCAGCAAATCTTGCTAGATTCCACTGCGCTATAGGTGGTTGATTCGAATATGCATAACGACCTTGACGATCAATGGAGCTGAATACAGTCTCAGGATGATAACGATCCATAAACGCGCAAGGCCCATAATCAATCGTTTCGCCACTGATGGACATATTATCTGTATTCATTACGCCATGAATAAAACCTACATGCATCCATTGACTAATAAGCAACGCTTGTCTTTCAATCACTGCATTTAAAAAAGCAAGGTAGGGATTGTCCTTTGCTTTACACTCAGGATAGTGGCGATCAATCGTGTAATCAGCGAGTGCTTTTAATTTATTAATATCATTTAATGTGGATGCGAATTGAAAAGTACCTACACGAATGTGACTTTTTGCTACACGCGTAAGTATTGCACCAGGCAACACTTCATCCCGCATAACACTCTCCCCTGTCGTCACTACTGCCAAACTTCTTGTGGTGGGAATATTCAGTGCACTCATCGCCTCACTTATAATGAACTCCCTTAACATAGGTCCTAATGCGGCGCGACCATCACCACGTCTAGAGTAAGGTGTTTGCCCAGATCCTTTAAATTGAATATCAAAATGATTCCCCTCCGGGTTAATGTGTTCGCCTAAGAGAACAGCCCGCCCATCGCCTAATAACGCAAAGTGTCCAAACTGATGTCCTGCATATGCTTCTGCAATGGGCTTTGCTTCCTCAGGAAGTGTGTTACCAGAAAAAATATTGCCCCAGGCATCTGGACTTAAGGCTTCTTTATCTAAACCTAAAGTCTTTAATAAAGGCTCGTTTAATAAAATAAGTTTTGGATTTGATACTTTTACTGGGAGTTGTTCGACAAAAAAGTCTTTGGGTAATTTTGTATAGCTATGATTAAAGTGCCAAGCTACCTTATTTGTCTTTTGGATATTCATTGCATGCACGATAGATTTAACAGGTTATTAGCTTACAGTTACTTACATGAAATTTCTAAACTGTAAGGCAAGCTTGCTGATTTATCTACAAGGCTATACCCATTTGAACATAGCTTTTCTGCTTTTGCATAACATGCATCCCAAAAAGCACAGTTAATAATATAAGTTTTGCTCGTATTAGATAGCTTACTCTGATTCGTATAGGTCATCATGCTGCAGCTTGAGAGTAAGACAAATAAAAATAATAGCGTGATATGTTTCATATATGTTTTTTTAAAAATTGTGTAATTCATTATAGTAAAAATTTGCAGATTCCCTAAAGGTTTATGAAACATAAGATAGAATTCGATATCAAGTTATATTAGGTTATGTGTGTTGCTAGAAAAATTAATTGGATTATTAGCTGTTTGGATTATGAGTGTTATATCCACTATGGGATATGGGGGTATCGTATTACTGATGGCGATTGAGTCAGCCTGCATTCCATTACCCTCCGAAATTATTATGCCTTTCGCAGGATATCTTGTTTTTAAAGGTGAGATGGTACTCTGGATAGTCGCCTTAATGGGTGCGCTAGGCTGTGTATTGGGCTCTATACCTGCTTACTATGTAGGAAAAACAGGTGGCAGACAGCTTGCTGAAAAATATGGCCGTTTCGTACTCATCTCTAAAAAAGATTTAAAGATGGCAGATGATTGGTTTAAAAATTATGGTGAAATCATTATTTTTTTAGGTCGCCTCCTTCCAGCGGTAAGAACTTTTATTGCACTTCCTGCAGGGATTGCGCGCATGAATATGACTAAGTTTATTATCTACACATTTGTCGGCTCATTTATTTGGTGCTGGGCACTCGCTTACACAGGCATGGTATTTGGTGAGCACTGGGACTCATTAAAAGTTTACTTTCACGAATTTCATTATGTGATTGCAGGTGGTGCAATCATTTTCATCATTTGGTATATCAGACGTCATTTTCAAAATAATTAAATGACATCTAATTATCATATCGGTATTGACTTAGGTGGCACTAAAATTGAAGTAGCTGTTTTAGACAGTCAGGACAAGATTGTTTTTCGGGAGCGATTACTTACAGAAGCCCATTTAGGAAGCGAGCATATCTTTAATCAAATTCATTCGCTCTATAAAAAAGCGCTCATATCTATTCAGAATAAAACACATTCACTAGGCTTAGGAACGCCTGGCTCGATCTCAAAGAAAACTCATCTACTTAAAAATTCTAATACGCTTTGCTTAAACAGCTTACCACTTCAATCTCTTCTTGAAGACAAGCTAGTACATGACATCGTGATTGAAAATGATGCTAATTGTTTTGCTCTTGCAGAAGCATTAATGGGAGCAGGTAAAGGATATCCCTCTGTGTTTGGCGTCATTATGGGAACAGGCTGTGGCGGTGGCATTGTATTTGATGGAAAAATTAGACAGGGGCCACAAAATATCGCAGGTGAATGGGGTCATATGGTGATCGATCCTCAAGGCTACCCTTGTTATTGCGGGGCAAATGGCTGTGTAGAAAGTTTTATCTCGGGGGGTGGTTTAGAAAAAAGAATTCAAGATAAAACAGGTAAGACACTCTCAGCGATTGATTTTTTTAATGCACCATCGAAAGACGAAGCCCTAAAAAATATTAAACAAGATTTTTATGCGCGCTTTGGTCAGGCCTTGGCTAATCTTATTAATATCTTAGACCCTGATATTGTTGTATTAGGTGGCGGTCTTTCTAATGAAAAAAGTTTATACAAGGAAGGTATTGATGAAGTTTATTCACGTATTTTTAATGACACGCCTTCAACGCCGATTGTTAAAAACATGCTGGGTGATTCAGCCGGTGTCATTGGTGCTGCTTTAATTGGTCGAGGACTTACTCAGTAATCGTTTTTTCTTTTTCAACTCTATAGTTACAATTTGGCAAATGATTTTCAAGTAATCCATTAATTTTTACCGTATCTATTTTGCAAAACTTACATTGATAAGCATGTAATGCATCACCTTGATGCTCTTGCGGATAATCAATATAAAATATTTGTCGTCCCATAATATAGATTATATTACTTGAAATTGCGTTTCATATAATAAGTTATTCCCATTTATCTTTTTCTTTTGATTCTTCGACAGTCTGCCATTGCATATTTGATGGAGCATCTATGCCACCTCGCTTTAAAGGAATGACGTGATCAATAATATAACCGGGACAAGCCCCAAAAGGTTTACCTGTTGATGGACATGGTTGCATTTTTTTAAAAGCTTTCTTGCCTTCTAGACTTCTTTTGATGCGCCCATGTTTATCTCGTTCACAGTTCACACAGTAATCTGAATGAACTGCAAAAAGTAACCCGCTAAAGAAAAGTGTAATTAAAAAAAATAAAAATTTCTGCATAAGTCTAGAATCACGACGTTTTAAGTATAATTCTGATAGATGATACAACAGCTCTCTCTTGAATGGCTTAATTCTGAATCGCAAATACCACAGGCGCTCTGGGATAGTTGTTTTCCAGCACCGAACGAAGGTCAGTGGTGGTATAGATCACTCGAGTGTGCACACCTAGAAGAGCAATTCACTTTTACCTATGGTCTAATTTCTTTGAATGGAGAGCCAGTTGCCATCGCCCCTGCTTTCGTCAAGGATGTGCCCATTGAGCTTGTGATGCCTCCGATGATTTTGCTAATCGCAAAGCTAATCAGCAAAATCCTCCCGTCTTTCTTATATCAACGTACTTTTTTTATTGGCAGCGTCGGCTCTGATGAGGGGCATATCGGGATTGATCCAAAAATTTTAAAAGCTCAGAAAGTGACACAGGATGATATTTTTCTCTGTGTCCAGGAGGCTGCTGAAAAACAAGCGCAAAAATACAAAGCAGCTATGTTAGTTTGGAAAGACTTTCCAAATATATACCACCAAACACTTGCCACCATTTCCAAATCTAAAAAATTATTCCCGCTTATAAGTTTTCCGTCGGCACTTGTAAAACTAGAAGGGGGAAATACTGAAGATTATATAAACTCTCTCAAATCGTCTAGAAGAGACCAATTTCTAAAAAAGTTAAAGAAAGCACTTCCAGCTCCTTTGGATGTCAGCATAGTTCATCTGCCTGACAATCAAACCCTTCATCAGCTTTACCGACTATTCTCAAGAACTTATTCAAAAGGTAAAACTAAATTTGAAGAGCTAACACCCGAATTCTTTGAATTTATTTCTCGCGAAAAAGAAGCGCACTTTATTGTCTTAAGACACCAGTCTTCTCATGAAATTGTAGCTTTTATGCTTTGTTTTGATCTTAAAGGACATGTGATTAATAAATTTATTGGCATTGATTATGATGCCCCTAGAGATTGGTTTATCTATTTTCGCTTATGGATTGAAGCTGTTAATTGGTCATATAAAATTGGCGCTAAAACAATTCAAAGTGGCCAAACAGCTTATCCTGCTAAAATCGAAACGGGTCATGAACTCATTCATCTTACAAATTACTGTAAGCACCGAAATCGCTTTATGCATGAAATATATAAAAAAGTATCGAGATTGGTCAATTGGGATACGCTTGATCCAGACTTGGCAGTTTATTTAAAGGCCTATCCTGAAGAAAAGCCTGGTATTCAATTAATAAAAGAAGGAGAAATTTAATGTGGATTTTATTTAAACTTTTAATCACGTCAGGTATGGTTGTTTTTATTTCTGAAGTGGCTAAGAAAAGTGATCGTTTAGGTGGGCTCATCGCAGCGCTCCCTCTTGTGACAGTGCTAACTTTAATTTGGCTATATTTAGAAAAACAGCCGGAATCTAAAATTGCAAATCATGCTTGGTATACTTTTTGGTATGTCATACCTACGTTACCCATGTTCCTAGTATTTCCTTTTTTACTTAAACGATTTGGTTTTTGGCCAACACTTGGCATATCTGTTGTCATTACTTTAGTTACATTTTATATTTTTGCAAAAATTCTAAAGCCTTATGGCATCGAACTCTTATAATTCACTATGAACTTTATTTTTAAATCTGTTTTCATGGCGTTTCATTTACTTCTCGCACTAATTCTTTGTATCGCGATGATTGTTCTTCCAAAAAATATCCATCATCTTCTTATTCAATACTGGGCGAAACGTCTCCTACGTATTTTAAAGATTAAAATTACACTCAATGGCGAAGCTTTAAAGCTTCTAAGTAAAGATAGTTATCTTATCGTTTCAAATCATATTTCATGGCTAGATATTCCTGTGATCTTTTCATTAAAGCCTGTCACATTCGTATCAGCATCGGATGTCAAAACATGGCCTATTATTGGGATGCTGGCTAAAATTTCAGGTGCCATTTTTGTTGACCGTAATCGTAAATCAAATTTACCTGATGTCATCCAAGCGATGAACCATCACTTTTTAAATGAAAAACAGTCAATATGTATTTTCCCTGAAGGTATTACGTCAAACGGATACCAAGTGCTTCCTTTTAAGAGCAGCTTATTTCAATCAGCCTTTGAGTCTGACAAATTACTTTTACCTCTCTCAATCAAATATAAGGAAAATAAAGTTCTTACAAACCGCACGAGCTTTCATGGTTCAACGACTTTACTTCAATCCTTTAAGCGAGTGGCTAAATCCAATCAGATTGAGGTCATTTTACATATTGGGCATCCGGTCAAGCCTTCACAATCAAGAAAAGACCTGTCGCTAAAACTTCAAGAAGCTATTGCACTCAAAATAAACTAAGCACCCTTTTATATCGCTCTCATCTCGATGTTATAATGAGTGCATCTTAGATTATTCAATTTAAACATCATGTTAAAACTCACTGCTATTTACGCCGCTATTCTTACCTTTGTATACGTTAAATTAGCATTAAACGTCATTAACCTAAGACGCCAAAATGAAGTGTCTTTAGGTGATGGTGGTCGAGAAGACTTGCAACAAGCGATTCGTTCGCACGGAAACTTTGCGGAATATGTTCCTTTAGGTCTTATTCTCTTAGGATGCCTTGAAGCCAACCATATTCATTGGACGATTGTTTTACTTTTAGGTGGTTTATTTACTGCGGGCCGACTTTACTATGCAAAAGCTTTTCTGGAAGCAACGCCTAATATGGAACTTAGAGTGAAAGGGATGAAATTCACGCTCTGGGGACTTCAAGCGCTAGCTGCAACAAATGTAATTGCGCTGATCATTCAAAAAATTCTTTAATATTTCAGCTGTTATCCTCATGAGTGCTTTTATGACCATTGATGCCGCAACCTTACACAGCATGTTCAAGCAAGATGATTTAGTTTTAATTGATGTAAGAAATGATGATGAAGTTGCAAGAGGCGTTATTCAAGGTGCGCAACATATCCCGCTTTCAAGCCTTCCTCAAGCTTTCGGTAAACTTTCCAAAAAATCTAGTATTGTTTTTTATTGCCATAGCGGCATTCGCTCAGCCCACGCAGCATCTTATTTAGCTGAACATGATTATCATGACGTGTATAACTTAGCGGGCGGTATTATTGCTTGGGCAAATGCCGGCTTCACTTTCTCAGCACTTAAATAATATGCATTATGATTATGAAGTTGACGCAACAGGACTTAAATGTCCACTTCCGATCTTGCGATGTAAAAAAGGTTTGAATGAAATTAAATCTGATGAGGTCTTAAAAATTATTGCCACAGACCCTGGAAGCAAAAAAGATTTTGATGCATTTTGTCGCCAGACAGGACATGAACTTTTATCTCTTCAAGACGAAAATGGCGTCATTACTTTCTTTATCAAGAAACGCCGTTTAAGCTAACTTTTTTAGTTGTTCATAAAGCTTTTCAAAGCTCTCTAAGAACTCTTCTAAGCGTTTTTTTTCTAGTGCTACCACTGCCTCAGGGGCTCTATCTATAAAGCTGGCATTTTCTAGCTTACCTTTAGCTTTTTGGATTTCAATTTGAATGCGATTAAGTTCTTTTGTAATTCTTTCTTTTTCTTCTGCAGCATCTACTTCAACCTTAAGCATTAATTTAAAGTCTTTCACTAACATCACTGGCGCATCGATTGCTGGAAGTTCTTCCACAATTTCAACATCAGTTAATTTAGCAAGTGCTTTAAGATAGGGGGCATAGAGCTCAAGTGACTTTTTGTTTCCTGCGATCACAAGTGGAATTTTTTGTGCTGAGGAAATATTCATTTCGCCGCGAAGTTTTCGGCACACATCTACCATCTCTTTCAAAGTAGACATCCATTGAATACTTTCTCGGTCAATTTTTTTGCTGTCACTTTGAGGATAGGGCTCTAGCATAATCGAAGGGCCTTTTTTTCCATTCATAGGGCCGATCGTTTGCCAAATTTCTTCGGTAATAAAAGGCATCACTGGATGTATTAATCGCAAAATAATCTCGAGAACGCGTAAAAGTGTTCGCCGTGTCGCCCTTTGCTCTCCTTCACTTCCCATTTGCAATTGAACTTTAGCAACTTCAAGATACCAATCACAAAATTCATCCCAAACAAATTGGTAAAGTTCTTGTGACAATAAATCAAATCGGTAATCTAAAAATGCTTTTTCAATAGCCACTTCTCTCTCTTGCAATTCGCTCACAATCCAACGATCAGCTTTTGAAAATTCAAGATAACCTTCTACGCATTCTCCAAAACCATTTTCTTTACCTTCGCAGTTCATAAGAACAAAACGTGTCGCATTCCATAATTTATTGCAGAAATTTCGATAGCCTTCGCAACGTTGAAGATCAAATTTGATGTCACGTCCAGGACTCGCTAAGCTTGAATAAGTAAAGCGTAAGGCGTCTGTGCCAAAAGCGGCGATACCTTCTGGAAATTCTTTGCGTGTTTTTTTAGTGATTGATTCGGCTTGTTTTGGATTCATAAGTCCGGTTGTTCTTTTTTCAATAAGCGCTTCAAGAGAAATGCCTTCGATCAAATCGATAGGATCTAAGACATTTCCTTTTGACTTACTCATCTTCTGGCCTTCTGCATCACGAATGAGTCCATGCACATAAACATGCTTAAATGGAATCTTTCCAGTAATGTGTTTAGTCATCATGACCATTCGAGCGACCCAGAAAAAGATAATATCAAAACCTGTCACTAATACCGTCGAGGGTAAATAGAGATCGAGAGCTGGGTTAGACACCTTTGGATAATCAGGGGTCCAATCAAGGGTTGAGAAAGGCCATAGCGCTGATGAGTACCAAGTATCTAGAACATCTGGATCACGCTTTAAACTTCCCTGATAGCCATCTTTTAAGGCTAAGGCTTTTACTTCTTCCTCACTGTGCGCAACCCAGACCTGACCTTCATCACCATACCAAGCTGGGATTTGATGGCCCCACCAAAGCTGCCTTGAAATACACCAATCTTGAATGTTGTTCAGCCACTGGTTATAAGTATTCACCCAGTTATCTGGAAAGAATTTAATTTCACCCGTCTTCACAACATCAAGGGCTTTTTCTGTAATACTTTTTCCATCATGGCCTTTTTTAGTCATGGCCACAAACCACTGATCAGTGAGCATTGGTTCTATCACCACATCTGTTCGATCCCCTCGTGGAATTTTAAGTTTGTGTTTTTCAGTTTTTACAAGAAATCCTTGGAGCTCTAAATCTTCTAAAATTTTTTTACGTGCAGCAAATCGATCTAGCCCTTGATAGGCCTTAGGTGCTGCCTCGTTAATATGTCCATCGAGCGTCAACACACTTATCATAGGTAGCTTATGTCGCAACCCTACAGCATAGTCATTGAAGTCATGTGCGGGCGTTACTTTTACAACACCTGTCCCAAATGTTTGATCAACATAATCATCTGCGATGATTGGAATTTCACGATCACATAAAGGAAGTTTTACCATTTGGCCAACAAGTTTTAAATATCGTGCATCTTCAGGATGAACCATAATCGCAACGTCACCCAGCATTGTTTCAGGTCGAGTGGTAGCAACAGTTAAATGGTCATCACCAGATGCGAGTGGGTATTGAATATGCCACAAGAATCCATCCTCTTCTTCTTGCACTACTTCTAAATCAGATACAGCTGTCTGTAATTGAATGTCCCAATTTACTAAACGTTTACCGCGATAAATCAGTCCTTCTTTAAATAAACTGACAAATGTTTCTGTCACCGTTTTTGATAAACCTTCATCCATCGTGAAACGTTCGCGAGACCAATCAGGTGAAGTGCCAAGTCTGCGCATCTGCTCTGTGATCGTGCCGCCTGAGAAGGCTTTCCACTCCCATACTTTTTCTAAAAACTTTTCTCGTCCAAGGTTATGTCTTGAAATACCTTCTTTATCCAGCTGTCTTTCAACAACGATTTGTGTTGCAATGCCTGCATGATCGGTACCGGGCTGCCATAACGTGTTGTCGCCCTTCATACGGTGATAGCGTGTTAATGCATCCATAAGTGTTTGATTGAATCCATGCCCCATATGCAAGGTTCCTGTGACGTTGGGTGGCGGCAATAAAATACAAAATGAGTTTTTTTGCTTAGTGTCTAAGCCTGCTTGGTAAAAGCCTTTTGATTCCCAAAAATCATACCAATGACTTTCAATATCTTTTGGGCTAAAAGGTTTAGAGAGATTATTTTCCATGAATAAAGCACATAGAGGATTTGTTAAAGATTCATTTTAACATAGGGATAAGTGATATCAGGCCTCAGGGCAGATGTCTGCCATAAAAAATCACTTAGAACAAACAGCGCAAGATGGATCTTTTTTAAGTTGAATATTTTTCCATTGCATCGATTTCACATCAAGCAATAATAAGCGCCCCTCTAAAGACTCGCCTATGCCTAAAATAATCTTCATGACTTCGGCAGCTTGAGCAGTGCCTATCATGCCGACTGTGGGTGAAAAAACACCATTATCAGCACAGCGCGTTTCACTGCGGTCGCCTGTATCTGGAAATAGACAGTGATAACAAGGACTCTTATCATGTCTCATATCAAAAACACTAATCTGACCTTCATAACCCACGGCAGCACCTGAAACTAGTGGCTTCTTTAATGACACTGCGATTCGATTAAGCGCATAGCGCGTCGTAAAATTATCTGAGCCATCAATAATGACATCTACATCTTTTGCAATGACTTTCATGCTTGCTTCAGTTTGTTTTTCTGTCACAGCAATCACTTCTACATCTGGATTAAGTAATTGAATAAACTGTTTTGCAGAAGAGGCTTTATTAATGCTAACTGATTGTGTGTCATGAATGATTTGTCTTTGTAGATTACTTAAATCTACATCATCAAAATCACATATCGTCATTTTTCCAACACCCGCAGCTGCACAATAGATTGCAATGGGTGAGCCTAAACCACCTGCACCTACAATGAGAATATGACTATTAAGAAGTTTTTCTTGTCCCTGATATTCAATATCAGGCAATAAGATATGACGGCTATATCGAAGAAGTTGCTGATCGTCCATGAATGCATTAAACATTAATTAAAGTTGAAATGACTATATCGTCAATTAACTCTTGATTCAATGCATTTAAAACTGGGGTGGCTGATGGGGCTCGAACCCACGACAACAGGAATCACAATCCTGGACTCTACCAACTGAGCTACAGCCACCAATGAACTAGAAATTGGCCTGCCCGACAGGAATTGAACCTGTAACCCCCAACTTAGAAGGTTGGTGCTCTATCCAGTTGAGCTACGGGCAGCTTAACAACACAAAGCGTGTTACAGAAAATCCTTTTTTTCTATAATAAGTAAGATGCTAAATCTGGTCGGGGTGGAGAGATTCGAACTCCCGACATCCTGCTCCCAAAGCAGGCGCGCTACCAGACTACGCTACACCCCGAGGGCGAGAATATAGCCTAATTAAGGGCTGAGGTCAAATGAAGCCGCCATCTTAGACCTCGGCATTTCTTCTATTTACGCTGGTTTAGCGGCTTTTTTATGGCCTAATTTACCTTTTTTACCCTTACATGCATTAAGCTCTTCTTTAGACAATGTACCATCACGGTCTTTATCCATAAGATCAAAATCCTCTTTGCAAACAACCTTTGCTTCTTCACGATCAAGGGTTCCATCACGATCTTTATCGGCTTCTTCAAATGATTTTTTTGTATGCATTTTACAATGCTCACCCTTATCATGATGGTCTGCAAAAATAGGTGGATTTAAACCAAAAATTAATCCTAGTGAAATTATTACCCAAACACTTTTCTTCATGATCTTAAAGCTCCTCTTAAAAAAATAATTTATATTAATCATACTCTTTGATGCTTCTTCTTACAAAAGATTCACCAAGTATGGAACAAATTTAAAATTCAATATGTTAAGATAATTTTTTATTGATGGATCAATTCATGTCAGCCAAGATAATTGATGGTAAAGCGATTGCTGAAAATCTTCTTCAAGATCTCAAAAAAGAAATTGATGTGAGATCAAAAAAAGGTATTCGCAATCCCAGTTTAGCGGTCGTTCTTACAGGCTCTAATCCTGCGTCGTCCATCTATGTCAAAAATAAACGTTTGGCCTGTGAAAAAATTGGCGTCAAGTCGATTGCTTATGACTTACCTAATGAAACTTCTGAAAAAGAACTTTTAACACTTATTGAAACATTAAATAATGATACAAGTATTGATGGCATCTTAGTTCAGTCGCCTTTACCTTCACACATTAATAATGACGTCATTTTTGAAAATATTTCACCACTTAAAGATGTCGATGGATTTCATCCTAAAAATATTGGCCTTTTAGCAATAAAGCAGCCCCAATTAAGGTCTTGCACTCCCTATGGTGTCATGAAGCTTATTAAAGCCACCCAGCTTGCAATCCAAGGGCTTGATGCAATCGTGGTTGGTTCATCAAATCATGTTGGCCGCCCTATGGCCTTAGAGCTTCTTTTAGGGGGCTGCACTGTCACTATATGTAATCGCTATACCCAAAAACTCCAACAAAAAATTGAATTGGCGGACATTGTTGTGGCAGCGGCTGGCATACCAGATATGATTAAAGGAAGCTGGATTAAACCTGGAGCCATTGCAATTGATATTGGTATCAACAGGCTTGAGAGCGGAAAAATAATAGGTGATATTGAATTTGATATCGCAAAAACAAGGGCTGGTTTTATTACTCCTGTGCCAGGGGGCGTGGGACCTATGACGGTTGCAACATTAATGGAAAATACGCTTCTCGCACAAAAGCTATCCACCCAATAAATAGTCGTAAATTACGTCAATTACATCTTGCTTTCATAGTCGATCAGTGTAAACTTTCGCGATTATTTGCATTTGTTTTTACTTTAGGATTAAAAAATGGCAGTTAAAAAAGTAGCTAAAAAAGTCGTGGCAAAGAAAAAAGCTCCAGTTAAAAAAGTTGTAGCTAAGAAAAAACCAGCGCCTAAAAAAGTCGTGGCAAAGAAAAAAGCTCCAGTTAAAAAAGTTGTAGCTAAGAAAAAACCAGCGCCTAAAAAAGTTGTGGCAAAGAAAAAGCCGACTCCTAAAAAGGTTGTCGCTAAAAAAGTCGTGGCAAAGAAAAAAGCTCCGGTTAAAAAAGTTGTAGCTAAGAAAAAACCAGCGCCTAAAATGGTTGTAGTTAAAAAAGTTGCATCTAAGAAACCTGTCCCTGCAAAAATTGTCCCTCTTAAAGTTAAAAGCTCATCTCAAAAGGGTCTAAAACAATTTAGATCTTATGAAGCTAAAAAAGGTGAGGGCTACATGAGTAAAAGCCAGCTTAATCATTTCCGCAGCATTCTTAATGAATGGAAAACAGAATTAAGTCATGATATGGATCGCACAGTACATACCATGCAAGATGAGCTGACCTCACATGCAGATCCTAACGATCGTGCAAGCCAGGAATCGGATATGGCGCTTGAACTTAGAAATCGTGACCGTGAACGCAAACTTATCAAAAAAATAGATGAGACTTTAAGAAATATCGAAAGCCAAGATTATGGATACTGCACAGGCTGTGGCGAAGAAATTGGTCTAAAACGTTTAGAGGCTCGTCCCACTGCAACACTATGTATTGATTGCAAAACACTTGATGAGATCCGCGAAAAACAAATGGCAGGTTAATTGATTTTTTTAAATAAAAAAACCCGGGATCTCCCGGGTTTTTTGTTGTCTTAAATTAATCTAAAACAATTAGTCTGCTTTCTTGCTTTCTACTTTTTCTTCAGCAGCCGGAGGCTCAATCAGTGCTTTTGCACTTACACGAACACGACCCTTGTCATCCACTTCAATTACTTGTACTTTAACTTTTTGTCCTTCAGACAAGAAGTCAGTCACCGCATTCACACGTTGATGAGCAATTTGTGAAATATGAAGTAAGCCATCTTTACCAGGAAGAAGAGATACAATTGCGCCAAAATCTAACATCTTAATCACAGTACCTTCGTAGATTTGACCTACTTCAATTTCTGCTGTGATTTCTAAAATACGACGCTTCGCTTCTTCACCTTGAAGACCATCCACACAAGCAATCTTAATAGTACCGTCATCTTCGATATCAATCGTAGCACCGGTTTCTTCAGTTAAGGCTTTTATCACCGATCCACCTTTACCGATCACCTCGCGAATTTTATCTGGGTGAATTTTCACAGTAATAATTCTTGGTGCAAATGTAGATAGCTCTTGACGGCTACCTTTCATTTCTTTTTTCATGATTGCTAAAATATGTTCACGTCCCTCTTTAGCTTGGCTCAATGCCACTTGCATAATTTCAGTGGTGATACCTGTAATTTTAATATCCATTTGAAGCGCTGTAATACCATCTTCAGTACCTGCCACTTTAAAATCCATATCACCTAAATGATCTTCATCACCTAAGATATCTGTCAAAACAGCAACACGATTGCCTTCTTTAATAAGACCCATCGCAATACCTGCCACGTGAGCTTTGATTGGGACACCAGCGTCCATCAATGCTAAACAACCGCCACATACAGATGCCATAGAGCTTGAACCATTTGATTCTGTAATTTCAGAAACTAAACGCATCGTATAGCTAAAATCTTCTTTAGAAGGTAGGACAGCAAGCAATGCACGCTTTGCTAATCGACCATGACCAATTTCACGACGCTTAGGTGTGCCCACACGTCCTGTTTCACCTGTTGCATAAGGAGGCATATTGTAATGAAGCATGAAGCGGTCTGAATACTCACCTTGAAGTGCATCAATCGTTTGCTCATCGCGACCTGTGCCTAATGTAGCAACTACAAGTGCTTGCGTTTCACCACGTGTGAAAAGTGCTGAACCGTGAGTTCTAGGAAGAACACTTGATCTAATCGCAATCGGTCTGACTGTGCGAGTATCTCGTCCGTCGATACGTGGCTCTCCATCTAAAATTTGTGTACGCACTGTTTTTGCTTCTAAATTAAAAAATTCATTTTTAATTTTATTAGTTTCGGTAGTATCTGTATCTTCAGTAATAAGCTCTGCGAATACTTTATTTTTAATTTCATCTAGCTTAGCTGAGCGCTCGCCTTTTGATTTAATTTGAAATGCAGCGTGAACATCTTTTGCTGCTAAATCATGAATCTTTTTAATGAGTGCTTTATCAGGTTCAGGGGCAACCCAATCCCATGGCTCTTTGCCAACTTCTTTAGCTAATTCATTAATCATTTTGATCACAGCTTGCATTTCTTTATGGCCATGAAGCACAGCGCCTAACATAACGCTTTCAGGTAATTCCTTTGCTTCTGATTCAACCATTAATACAGCCGAGTCTGTTGCCGCAACAACAAGATCAAGTTCACTTTCTTTTAATTGTGATGCTGTTGGATTAGTCACATACTCTTCGTTAATATATCCCACGCGCGCAGCACCAATTGGTCCATAGAAAGGGATACCTGAAATAGCTAATGCTGCTGAAGCGCCAATGATTGCTGGAATATCAGAATCAATTTCACTATCAGATGACACGACCATTGCCACGATTTGAATTTCGTTGTAAAAACTTTCTGGGAATAAAGGACGTAATGGACGATCAATTAAACGTGAAGTCAGTGTCTCTTTTTCGCTTGGACGTGCTTCTCGTTTGAAAAAACCGCCAGGAATTTTACCTGCAGCATATGTTTTTTCCTGATAATCAACTGTGAGGGGGAAAAAATCTTGTCCTGCTTTAACATCATGTCTGCCTACGACTGTTACTAATACCGCTGTATCACCATAACTTACCAATACTGCACCATCTGCTTGTCTTGCTATCTCGCCTGTTTCCAGTGTTAAGGTGTGTGCACCAAATTGAATACTCTTCTTAATTGCTTTAAACATAATTTACCCTTTTCTTTTTTCATCCGTTATTCACTTCTTAATAACGAATACATTAACTAACATTTAACATCCAATAAAAAAGCCGAGGCATCTTCCTTTTTAAGAAGGGTTGCAATCGGCTTCAAAACTTACGAATCAAAAATTTCTTAAACTAATTAATTTAAATAGTTAAAAAAATTATTTACGTAAACCTAGACGCTCAATCAATGATTGATAGCGACCTAAACTCTTACCTTTAAGGTAATCCAATAATTTTCTGCGTTGACTTACAAGTGCTAAAAGTCCACGACGTGAGTGATGGTCTTTTGCATTGGTTTTGAAATGATCTGTTAAATAACCAATACGACTTGTGATAAGTGCAACTTGCACTTCTGGGGATCCTGTATCGTTCTTTGCCTGTTGATATTCACTTACAACTTTGGCTCTTTCAGCTGCTGTTGATGCCATTTAATCTTCTCTCCTCATTCAGTCCGCGTATTTTAATTGTATTCTTTTGATTTAACAATATGTTTTTTATAATATATTTGCTATTAAGCGCTTAGGAAGCAGGTGTCCTTGAAGGTCGGGCTGGCCCACCCCTAAAAACTTACCTGAAGCGCTATATAAGCGTAATTCTTCTTCATTTTTACTAATAAAATCAATGCTTTGCCCTTTTTTAATCGCTTCTGTTTCAGTCGAAGTCAGCTCAATCGAGGATAGCCCTTCTAATAATGCATCGATAGGCAAAAGTATTTTTTCTCGAGATGCGACGGCTATAGCTTCGAGAGCTTCGATTGAGAGGGCATCTGACAACTGAAAATTGCCCGTTTGGGTTCTTTCTAAGCCCTTTAAGTAAGCGCCACACCCTAGTGCTTCCCCAATATCTTCTGCCAAAGTACGAATATAAGTCCCCTTGCTGCAGAAAACTTCAATTGTCGTGACACTGCCTTCAACTTTTATAAGCTTGATGTCATAGATGGTAATTTGTCTAGATTTGCGTTCAATTTCAATCCCTTTTCTTGCATATTCATAGAGGGGCTTGCCTTCAAATTTCAATGCGGAATACATCGGGGGTATTTGTGTAATATCGCCTATAAATTTTTGCAGCGTTTCTTTTAATTGGACTTCATTGAAAACAACCTCTTTTTCTGAAATCACCTCACCTTCTTGATCGCCTGTCGTAGTGGTCACGCCGAATTGAATTGTTGCGATATAAGTTTTGTTAGCATTAAGAAGACGGTGTGAAAATTTTGTAGCCTCACCTAAGCAAATAGGAAGAAGCCCTGAGGCCATAGGGTCAAGCGTGCCTGTGTGTCCTGCTTTTTTTGCATTAAATAACCATTGGATTTTTTTTAAGGCTTGATTGGATGAAAATCCAAGTGGCTTATTGAGTAAAAAAACGCCATCAATCTCGCGCTTCGTAGACTTCTTTTGCATGAAAATAAATTACTGAGGAGGTAGTGCGTCTTTAATGAGTTGTGAAATCTTCATCCCCTCATCAATCGACGTATCATACACAAAATGAAGTTGTGGGATGCCGCGTGTCGCCATACGTTTTGATAATTGCGCACGTAAATATCCTGTCGAGCGATCTAGGCCTTGCATGATTAAAGGGTCATTTGTAGGAGAAGTAAAATATATTTTAGCGTGGAGTAAGTCAGGGGTGACTTGAACTTCAGTGATCGTTAACATTCCCACAGCAGGATCTTTGAGTTCTGATTGAATAAGCTCTGCGAGTTCTCGCTTTATTTGTTCTGAAATGCGATCACTTCTCGCATAAGAGCGATTCACCATGGTTAAAGCTTACGCGCGATCTCAACGACTTCAAACACTTCGAGCATGTCGCCCACTTCAATTTCATTGAAGTTTTTAATAGAGAGTCCGCACTCGAAATTATTTTTAACTTCTTTCACATCATCTTTGAAGCGTTTTAATGAATCAAGTTCGCCTGAATGAATGACGACATTGTCTCTTAAGATTCGCACCATTGAACTTCTTCTAATCACACCGTCTTGAACATAACAACCCGCAATGGAGCCTATTTTAGAAATTTTAAATACTTCACGAATTTCAACCATGCCGATGATGCTTTCTTTTTGCTCAGGTGATAACAATCCACCAAGGGCTGCTTTCACTTGATCAACAGCTTCGTAAATAATACTGTAATAGTGCACATCGACTTCAAGTGAATCTATCAATTTACGCGCACCTGCTTCCGCTCTTACATTAAATGCAATGAGAATGGCTTTCGAGGCGCTCGCTAAGTTCACATCAGATTCAGTCACAGCACCAACGCCTATATGAATGACATTCACTTTAACTTCGTCGGTAGATAATTTTTGTAATGATGTAGATAACGCTTCACAAGAACCTTGAACATCAGATTTAATTATGAGTGGTAAAACTTTTACGTTACCCTCAGCCATTTGATCAAATATATTTGCAAGTTTTGCAGCTTGTTGTTTTGCTAATTTCACATCTCTAAATTTACCTTGACGGAATAGAGCAATTTCACGGGCTTTACGTTCGTCATTTAATACAACGACTTCTTCGCCTGCGTTCGGCACATCTGCTAAACCTAATACTTCAACAGGCATAGAAGGTCCTGCTTCTTTAATTTCTTTGCCGGTTTCATCAAGCATCGCACGAATGCGACCAAAAGCTGATCCCGCTAATAATGTATCGCCGCGTTTTAAAGTACCTGACTGAATAAGAACAGTGGCTACAGGACCTCGGCCTTTATCTAGACGGCCTTCAATAACAATACCCTTGGCAGGCGTATTTTTAGGCGCTTTTAATTCAAGCACTTCGGCTTGAAGCAGCACTGATTCAAGGAGTTTATCGATACCTTGTCCTGATTTTGCTGAAACTTCCACAAACATGGTGTCACCACCAAAATCTTCAGGCACCACTTCTTGCGCTACAAGCTCCATTTTTACGCGCTCAGGAGAGGCGTCAGGTTTATCAATTTTATTAATCGCAACCACAAGAGGCACATTGGCTGCTTTTGCATGATGAATTGCTTCAATCGTTTGTGGCATCACACCGTCATCTGCTGCCACTACTAAAATCACAATATCAGTAGCCTTAGCGCCGCGAGCTCGCATTGCAGTGAAAGCCTCATGGCCTGGAGTATCTAAAAAAGTCACCATGCCGCGCGGTGTTTCTACATGGTATGCACCAATATGTTGTGTAATGCCGCCTGCTTCACCAGAGGCCACGCGTGTGGTTCTAATATAATCAAGCAATGAAGTTTTACCGTGATCCACGTGACCCATTACAGTGACCACTGGCGGTCGTGTTTCTAATATAGCTTCTATGCTTGAATCTTGCTCGATTAGCGCGTCAGGATCATCATCTAAAGCCGCAACGGGCGTATGTCCCATTTCACCTACTACAATCATTCCAGTGTCTTGATCTAAAATTTGATTAATGGTGACCATCATGCCCATATTCATAAGCACTTTAATGACCTCAGTGGCCTTCACTGACATCTTATGTGCTAAGTCAGCAACCGAAATTGTTTCAGGCACATGAATGTCTCGAATAATCAGTTCAGTAGGTGCTACAAAAGTTGACTCTTCATTCTCTTCGCGAGATTTTGATCTTGATTTAGGTGAGCGCCATCCTGAAGAAGCACTGGAGTCGCCACGTCCTTTGAGTGTACGTTTTTTAAATTCACGATCGGACCAATCTTTTTCACTCTTATCTACTTGCTTTTCTTTAGTTTCAACTTTAACACCTGCTTTAGAAGCAGGACGATGAAGTGTGCCTTCACTTAATTTAGCTGCCGGCGCTTCATTTACTTTCGCAACTACTTCTTGTTTTTTTCTAACATCTTCGGCTTGAACTGCTGCAAGTGCTGCATGTCGCTTAGCTTCGTCTTCTCTAATTGATAATTGATCTTCGCCAAGCACGTGTGTTTTTGATTGAGTTTTAGCAACTGTTTCAACAGGTTTAGATTCCACAATAGGGGTATCGACCGGTTGTCCATCTTCTCGTCTTACGAGTACACGTTTTTTGCGCACCTCAACTTGAATGGTGCGAGCACGTCCTGTGCTATCCGTTTTTTTAATCTCTTTATTTTGTTTGTGCGTTAAAGTGATTTTGTTTTTTGGTACTTGAGTTTGGCCATGCTCTTTACGAAGATATTCGAGAAGTGCTGATTTATCTATTTCGCTTAAAGAATCTTCTGCTACTGATTTATTCACGCCAGCGCTTTTAAGCTGTTCGATTAATAAATCAACAGGCAATCCTAATTCTTCAGCAAATTTAGTGACGGTTGATTGTCCCATTTAGTACCTCATAATATTCATCGTAGGGTGAATGTACCTTTAAACAAACCAAGGCGCTCTAGCAGTCATGATTAACTGTTTCGCACGCTCTTCATCCATTGAAGTCATTTCAACCAATTCATCTACAGCAAGATCTGCAAGATCATCCATTTTCGAAATACCTTTTGAAGCAAGAAGGTTAGCCGTAGCGTCATCCATGCCTTCCATTGTGAGAAGGTCTTCTGCCGCTTCTTCAACTTTTTCTTCTTTTGCAATCGCTTCAGTGAGAAGAGCTGCACGTGCGCGCGAACGAAGTTCATTCACCGTGTCTTCATCGAACGCTTCGATCTCTAACATCTCTTGCAATGGCACATAAGCAATTTCTTCTAGCGTGCTAAATCCTTCTTGCACAAGAATGTCGGCCACATCTTCGTCCACATCAAGTTTCGCCATGAATAATTGGCTCGTACTTGCATATTCTTCTTCATTTTTCTTAGAGGACTCTTCTTCTGTCAGAATATTAATATTCCAACCTGTGAGCTCGGAGGCAAGGCGAACGTTTTGTCCATTTCGCCCAATTGCTTGCGCTAAATTTTCTTCATTCACTACAACATCCATACTGTGTTTTTCTTCATCGACCACAATGCTTGAAACTTCAGCCGGTGCCATCGCATTGATCACAAACTGTGCTGGCTCCATGGACCATAAAACAATATCGACACGCTCTCCTGCAAGTTCACCTGTCACTGCTTGAACCCTTGATCCTCGCATACCTACACATGTGCCTACTGGATCAATTCTTTGATCGTTTGCTTTCACAGCAATTTTTGAACGCAACCCTGGGTCACGTGATGCCGATTTAATTTCTAGCAGGCCTTCTTCAATTTCTGGTACTTCAAGTTCAAATAAACGCACAAGAAATTCAGGTGCTGTTCTAGATAAAATAAGCTGTGGTCCGCGATGACTTCTTTCAACGTTTGTCAGATAGGCTCTTACACGATCGCCAATACGTAAATTTTCTTTAGGAATCATTTGATCGCGGGGAAGGACCGCTTCAATACGACCCACTTCAATGATCCCATTGCCGCGATCCATGCGTTTGATTACACCGGTGACTAATTTTTCATTGCGGCCCAAGAAATCTTCTAAAATTTGTTCTCTTTCAGCTTCGCGTACTTTTTGTAAGATGACTTGTTTTGCAGCTTGTGCGCCGATACGTCCAAATTCAATCGACTCCAAAGGCACTTCAATCGTATCGTTTTCAACCTTGCCTTCAGCGCGAGGATCTAGAAGAGAAATTTGAGCGTGTTCATTCTCAATGAGCTCATCATTTAAAAAAGTCCAACGTCTAAAAGATTTATATTCACCTGTGTCACGATCAATTTCAACGCGCACATCAATATCTTCTGTATTTTTTTTCTTTGTAGCTGAAGCCAAGGCTGACTCAAGAGCCTCAAAGACCACATCTTTGTTCACATTTTTTTCATGGGCTAAAGCATCTACTAACAATAAAATCTCGCGACTCATCTCAATCTCCGCAACTCATTTTCTAACGTTTAAATTCTGGGCTCAATCGAGCTTTATCAATATTTGATAAAGCGAAGCGATAGAGCTCACCCTCGCACAACAAAAGGACAGTATCTTTTTCTGTCCCATCAATCGTGCCTAAAAAATTTTTACGCGCATCTAAAGGCATTCTTAACTTCACAGAAGCCCGCTCACCTTTAAAGCGTTCAAAATCAGCTAATTTCTTTAACACGCGATCCATACCAGGGGATGAAACCTCTAGTCGGTCGTAATCTAAATCCTGCTCTACGGTAAGAACGTGGCCTAAATGGTTGCTCACTAAAGTGCAATCATCAATCGTCACTGAATCAGGCTTATCAATATAAACACGCAAAAGCTTTCCTCGATTTGAAATCTCCAAATCTGCCAACTCATAGCCGAGTTGCTGTACGGTTTTTTCAATTAATGTTTCAAGCTTTTCCATCTTACAAGGCTGATTTCCTAAAATTCCCCAAGTTGCAGAAACAAAAAATGGGCTTAAAGCCCATCAATATTTTCACGCCGAATTATACCAATAAATTCAGATAATTGAAATCAAAAGTTCATTCAAAATCAATATGATCCTTCACATTAAAGAACTTTAATCTTTGCGAATTTTCGCTTGCCCACCTGGGCCACAAATTCACTATTTTTAGAAATCATTTTTTTACCATCTTCAAGACGCTCTCCATCAATTTTTATGCCGCCGCCCTCGATGAGGCGCATGGCTTCAGATGTGCTCGCCACAAGCGAGGCTTCTTTAAGAAGCTGCAAAATGCCAATTGTATCAGCTTGAATCGTGATATTTACTTCAGGGATATTGTCTGGAATACCTCCTTTAGAGCGCGTCTCAAAATTTTCTAACGCCTCAATAGCAGCCTCTTTTGAATGAAAGCGCGCCACAATTTCTTGGGCAAAAATGACTTTAATGTCGCGAGGATTTTGACCTGCTTTGACCTGCGCTTTCCAGCCTGCAATCTCATCCATGGATGCAAAAGAAAGTAGCTCAATATATCGCCACATTAATTCATCTGAAACTGACATAATTTTTGCAAATATGATTTCAGGTGCTTCATTAATCCCTATGTAATTGCCCAAGGATTTAGACATTTTTTGTACCCCATCCAAACCTTCGAGAAGCGGCATGGTAATGACACACTGGGGAGATTGACCTGATTGCTTTTGTAACTCGCGACCCATTAATAAATTAAATTTTTGATCAGTACCACCTAATTCCACGTCTGCTTTCAATGCCACCGAGTCATAACCCTGAAGAAGGGGATATAGAAATTCATGAATAGCGATGGGCTGATTGGCTTTATATCTTTTACTAAAATCATCGCGCTCTAACATACGAGCTACTGTATGGCTTGCAGCTAATTTAAGCATGCCTGCCGCACCTAAATCAGTCAGCCATTTTGAATTAAAAACAACCTCGGTTTGGTCGCGCTTTAATATTTTAAAAACTTGATCGGCATAGCTCTCAGCATTTTTTTTCACTTCATCTTGAGATAAAGGGGGGCGTGTTGCACTTTTGCCAGTGGGGTCGCCAATCATGCCCGTAAAGTCGCCAATTAAAAATAAAACATGATGGCCTAAGTCCTGAAACTGTCTTAGTTTATTTAATAAAACAGTATGGCCTAAATGAAGATCAGGTGCTGTAGGATCAAAGCCGGCCTTAACTCTTAAAGGCTTACCTTTTTTAAGTTTTTCGAGAAGCTCTTCTTCTAGAAGAATTTCTTCGGCGCCTCGTTTGATGAGTGCTAACGCTTGATTGATTTCAGTAGCCACAAATATTTCCGATGGTTTTATTGAAGTTTAATAATTGCAATCATTTTAGCCTAAATTATTTTACCAATATGGAAAATAGCGGAAATAAACCATTTACAATCCTACACATGAATGAATTATTTATAGGTCTTATGTCTGGCACCAGCCTTGATGGGATGGATGCTGTGCTTGTTAATTTTGGTGATTCGCCTCAAGACATCAAAATTATGGGTCATAGTTATGTCCCCTACGAAGATACATTGAAAAAAAGTCTTTTAGGACTTCATTTACCGTATACCAATGAGCTCGAAGATAGCCTCATCGCAGGTAATATATTGAGCCAAAAAGCCTATCAAGCTATTGAAGCTTTACTTAAAAAAACAGGCACTACACCCAAAGACGTCAAAGCGATTGGGTTTCATGGACAAACCATTCGACATCAGCCACAAAAAGGCTTCACCTTGCAAATTGGAAATCCTGCGCTCTTAGCTGAGCTTTCTTATATCAATGTGATTGCTGATTTTCGCAGTCGTGATGTTGCAGCTGGCGGACAAGGCGCTCCCTTAGTGCCTGCATTTCATAAAGAAATTTTTTCACACCCAACAACGCATCGTGCGATTGTAAATATTGGTGGGATTGCCAACATCACCCTATTAAATCCCGAAACTTCAGTATCAGGCTTTGATAGTGGGCCTGGCAATCTTTTATTAGATCACTGGAGTCAAAAGCACCTTCGTAAAGCATTCGATGAGGATGGTTCTTGGGCTAAGGAAGGCGAGCTTATTCAAACGCTTCTTGATGCATTTTTTAAAGATTCTTATTTTGAAAAAACTGCGCCCAAAAGCACAGGTCGCGATCACTTTAATGAAGCTTGGCTCAACAAACACTTACAAAAATCTTACCCCACTCATGATATCCAAAGAACGCTATTGGAACTCACCGCATTAAGTATTTCAAAAGCGATAGGTACTCATAACGCAAATATCATAGAAATTTATTTGTGTGGTGGTGGCGCTTTAAATAGTTTTTTAGTTGAGCGATTAAAATCATTAATGCCTCAAATAAAAATCCAGCTCACCGATGCCCTTGGCATGCCGACACAACATGTGGAAGCTGCTGCATTTGCATGGCTTGCAAAACAAACACTATTTTTAAAAGCGGGTAACTTACCTCAAGTCACTGGCGCTAAAGGCTTGCGTATTTTAGGTGCAATATATCCCGCCTAAAGATAGCGCTAGCAAAAGTGTTATGAGAAGTTATAATTCATTTAATAATTAATTTTATTTTTCAAAAATGAAATCAACTAAAGTCACATTAAACTTCGATCAAGAATCAACATCCATAGAATTGCCTTTGGTAAAAAGTACCATGGGTAATGATGCGATTGATATTCGCCAATTAGGGACTCATCAAATCTTTAGTTATGACCCTGGTTTTATGTCGACGGCTTCGTGTAGCTCTGAAATCACTTTTATTGATGGCGACAAAGGTCTTTTACTTTATCGTGGCTACCCTATTGAACAGCTTGCAGAACATTATGACTTCTTAGATGTGGCCTATCTCTTGATGCATGGTGAATTACCAAAACCACAAGAAAAAGAAACATTTTCGACTACCATTACTCGCCATACAATGCTCCACGATCAGCTCAATAATATTTTTCGTGGGTTTAGACGTGATGCTCACCCTATGGCTGTTATGGTAGGTGTCGTAGGCTCTATGTCTGCGTTCTATAACGATAGTATGGATGTCTCAGACGCCCAACATCGTTTAATCGCAGCACACCAATTATTAGCAAAGGTTCCTACGATAGCAGCTTGGAGTTTCAAATATCGATCAGGGCAACCATTTACCTACCCACAAAATCATTTAAATTATGCTGAGAATTTTATGCATATGATGTTTGCAACGCCATGTGAAGAATACAAAATTAACCCTGTACTCGCTAAAGCTTTTGAGCGTATTTTAATTCTTCATGCAGACCATGAACAAAATGCATCAACTTCTACAGTAAGACTCGCGGGCTCTTCAGGGGCAAACCCTTTTGCATGTATCGCTGCAGGCATTGCATCTCTTTGGGGTCCAGCGCACGGCGGTGCAAACGAAGCTACTTTGAAAATGCTCGAAGAAATTGAAGATGAAAGTCGTATTGGTGCATTTATCAAACGCGCAAAAGATAAAGATGATTCATTCCGTATGATGGGCTTTGGTCATCGTATTTATCGCAACAAAGATCCACGTGCAGAAATTATGCGCAAGACCTGCCATGAAGTTCTCAATGAACTTGGTTTAAAAGATGATCCTATTTTTAAACTTGCGATGAAGTTAGAACAAATTGCACTCGAGGATGAATACTTCATTGAGAAAAAACTTTATCCCAATGTGGATTTCTATTCTGGCATTGTGATGCGAGCTATGGGGATTCCTAATTCAATGTTTACTGCCGTATTTGCACTTGCAAGAACAGCTGGCTGGGTCGCTCAATGGAATGAAATGGTAGGTCAGCCTGGCAATAAAATTGGCAGGCCACGCCAAGTTTACACAGGTAAACCTCGACGCGACGTTCCTAAAAATAATTAGCGTTAAGCTGAGAAGGAAGAACCACAACCGCATGTTGTTTGTGCGTTTGGATTCTTAATAACAAATTGCGAGCCTTGAACACTGTCTTGGTAATCAATTTCAGCGCCCATTAAATACTGCAAACTCATAGGGTCAATGAGCAAAGTCACTGAATCTTTTGTGACTTGCGTATCATCTTCATTCGTAGTTTCTTCAAATGTAAATCCATATTGAAATCCTGAACATCCGCCACCACTTACAAATACACGAAGTTTTAACTCTGGCTGACCTTCTTCTTCAATCAATGCCTTGACCTTTTTTACAGCATTATCTGTAAAAATAAGCGGGGTTGGCATTTCCATTTCTTTTGATTCAACGATTTGATTCATAATATTTACTCCTCATTCTTTCTTTTTTTGTATCTGATAATCTTTAGCTACTTCTTTAAGCCGTCCATACACTTTAGCACCTGCATGAATTTCTATCACCTTATATTCGATATCGCCCATGATTTTGGCATTTGCATGAAGCTCTAAATATTCAGCACATATGATATTACCATTCACATCTCCGCCAATAATAGCCGTATGTGCGGAAATATTTCCCTTAATACGACTCTTATTACCCATAATAAGAGTGCCTGCTGTGCCTGGAAGTTCAGTGAGGTTGCCTTGAATTGAACCATCCACACGAATCCCCCCTGAATAAGTCACATTGCCACGCACCGAAATGTCTTTATCAATCAGCGTATCGATCGTACGCGCTTTATTTTTTTTATTAAAAAACATGAAATATCCTTTATCGTTTCTTGCCTACAATTTTTTCGTAAAAAAGAATGTCTTCTTTTAGCTTATTATTTTCTTCTTGAAGCTTAGAAATATCGCCTGAAACTTTATCACCTGAAATCGATTTGAGCTGGATCTCAATTTTTTGTTGTAATAACTGGCCTTGTATGGATTGATTCTCCGATTCTAATGCTTCAATTTTTGAAATAAAGCCAATCACTGAGCCACCGTTTAATTCCCAATAAGTCAAGCCTGCGCCGCCTATAAATGAGAAGACTGCAATCATCAAATAGGTGTGCCAAGAAGCGCCTGTTTTAATACGCATTCTTCGGCGGGTGACGCCAAAATATTTTCTATAGGTTCGCTTAACTTTTCTCATAGAAACAACACTTTATGGCATCAAGGGCACAAGATCAAGCCCAGAAATCTCTGGAAAATCAAACATAAGATTCATATTCTGAACAGCCTGTCCTGCCGCACCTTTCACGAGATTATCAATGACAGATAAAATCACAACCTTATGGCTTCCTTGCGGCTGATGGATACTGATGCGACATTGATTTGAGCCTCTTACAGATCTTGTTTCTGGATGAGACCCTTTTGGCATGACGTCTACAAAAGACTCATCTCTATATCTTGATTCAAAAAGTGCTTGTATATCTGTTTTTTTAGTAAGCGTTGCATAAAGTGTTGCGTGTATGCCTCTAATCATAGGCGTTAAATGAGGCACAAAAGTTAAATGCACTGCCTGATTCGCAAGACTACTAAGCCCTTGCGTGATTTCGGGTAAATGTCTATGCCCTTCGACTCCGTATGCTTTAAAGTTATCGGAAGCTTCCGCCATCAATGCATTTACTTCAGCTTTCCTGCCGGCTCCAGATACACCTGATTTCGCATCTGCGATTAAATCATCAAGATCAATCACGCCTGATTCGATCAATGGAATAAATCCCAATTGAATAGCTGTGGGATAACAGCCCGGATTAGCCACAAGTGATGCCTTTTTAATCTTTTCTCTATTCATCTCCGGTAGGCCATAAATAGCATCTTTTAGTAGATCGCTACATGAATGCGGCATGTTGTACCACTTTTCCCAGACGTTAGCGTCTTTTAGCCTAAAATCAGCTGCCAAATCAATCACTTTTACCCCAGCTTTAAGAAGTGCTGGTACTTCTTGCATGGCAATACCATTGGGCGTTGCAAAAAACACGAGGTCACAATTGGTTAAATTAGCTGTCTTAGGGTCTTCAAATTTAAGCTCAATGAGGCCTCTTAAGCTTGGAAATAAGCTCGCAATCGATAAGCCAGCCTCTGCTCTGGACGTTACAGCCTGGATCGTCACATGAGGATGCTTGACTAGGATTCTTAATAGCTCAACGCCGGTATAACCAGTCGCACCGACCACGCCTACTTTAATCTTGGACATATTACTCATCACTTGGCACCTTTAATTTAAAAGAAGTTTTGATCCTTAAAAACCATACTAACAAAATTTATTTAACTCTATATAACAAAAAAGCCGCTTGAAAGCGGCCTTTTTGCTCTTTGGAACTTGAAACAATTAACGTTTCGAGAATTGTTTACGTCTACGAGCTTTTCGAAGACCCACTTTTTTACGCTCAACTTCGCGTGCATCACGTGTTACAAAACCAGCTTGTGAAAGCGTGCTTTTTAAATTTGTATCATAGTCAATCAATGCACGTGTAATGCCATGACGCACAGCACCTGCTTGACCAGATTCACCGCCACCGATAACGTTCACATTGATATCAAATGTGCTTAACGTGTTGGTTAAGTCGAGTGGTTGGCGAAAAATCATACGGGAGGTATAACGTGAAAAATATTCATCCGCAGGTTTGTCGTTCACAGTGATTACGCCTTTACCTGGCTTCATGAACACACGAGCTACTGAGCTCTTTCTGCGACCTGTTCCGTAATTGTATTTACCTATCATATTGTTTCCTTAACTATATGCTTAATGGTTGTGGTTGTTGTGCCGCATGATCATGTGTTGGGCCTGTATAAACTTTCATCTTTTTAATCATGGCATAACCCAAAGGTCCTTTTGGTAACATTCCCTTCACTGCCTTTTCTAAAGCACGGCCTGGAAAACGGTCTTGCATCTTAGAGAAGTTCGTTGTTGAAATACCGCCTGGATAGCCTGAGTGGCTATGGTAAAGTTTTCCGTCGCCTTTGTTACCCGTTACTTTAATCTTTTCCGCGTTGATCACAACAATGTAATCACCCGTATCTACGTGCGGTGTAAAAATGGCCTTATGTTTGCCACGTAATCGATGTGCAATCGCACTTGCTAACCTACCCAATACTGCGTCAGTTCCGTCTACAACGAACCAATCGTGTTTTACTTCATGGGATTTTGCTGAAAATGTTTTCATTTCAATACCAACTTTTGCGCTATAAATTTAAAAAAAGAGGTGAATTCTATGCCAAAACTCCCTGTTTTGTCAATTTTATTAATGATTTAGTTCACATGAAGATAGTGAAAAAACACTCCTAAAAAGACAAGTCCGCCTAAGTAATTGTTGCTTAAAAAAGCAGCAAAACAGGCTTTTGGGTTAAGTGTCCGAATTTGACGGTAAAGAAACCCAATAAAAATGAGGCTTAACCCTATAAACCCATAAAAAGGCCAGCCAAAATTTTCTAACTGTCCTACCCAAATCAAGCATCCCATCATACAGGTATAACAGATCATGATGGCTTCTTTGACATAAGCCCCAAACCAAATGGCTGAAGAACGAATGCCAATTTTTAAATCGTCATTTTTATCCGTCACTGCATAAAGTGTATCGTAAGCAATCACCCAAAATATATTCGCTAAAAATAGCAACCATGTTGTCATGGATAGGGAAATATTATTTGCAACAAAAGCCATAGGAATGCCCATACCAAAACTTAAACCTAAATAAGCCTGCGGCATGACAAAGAATCTTTTTGTTAATGGATAAGTGAGCGCCAAAAATAGAGCGACTAATGAAAAGTAAAATGCATTTTCATTTAAAAATAGAACACATATGAACGCACCCAATAACAAAGTGATTAATAAAAAAAATGCATTCTTCACTGAGATAGATTGATTCGCCAGTGGGCGTAACTTTGTGCGTGTAACAAAAGAATCAAATTTGCGATCAAGCATATCATTCGCCACACAACCAGCTGAGCGCATGAGTACTGTACCTAAAATAAAAATGGTGAGATGTTGCATGGTTGGCAAGCCATGACTTGCTATAAAAAGCGCCCATAAGGTTGGCCACAGTAATAAAAAAATTCCAATCGGCTTATCAAGACGCATTAAGCGAATGAATTGTTTTATCGCAAACATGAAAAGTTAACTCGAAAAATTTAAAGTTGAGATTAGTCTAACTTGAATCGAATGGGAACTAGGATATTAAACGATCGATTTTTTAAAATTTCGGGAGGGACAGGAAAGGGTGAGGCGCGCTTCACCATTTCGAGCGACTCATTATCAAGCACGTCAAATCCACTACTCTTAATAACTTTTGAAGAGGTAAGTTGTCCATCTTGCGATAGCTGAAGCTCTAGAACAACTTCTCCTTGCCATCCTCGCATTTGCGCAATTTTTGGATACATTTTAAATTTAGCAATGTGTCTTGCAAGGAGATTACTAAAGTCATTAAGTGCGACTTCCCCCGCATTTTTAAAGTCAGCATTAGGTTTTGTAATTGGAGACTGCTCTGTCTTTTCCTCAGGTTGACTTGAAGCCTCAGGGATTGGTTTTTGCAGTTGCGGTATTGGGATTTCAGTAACTTTTTCAGGTAACGGTGTAATTTTTTTGATCACGGGCTTTGGAACTTCCTTAATAGGCTTTGGCACTTCTGCCGGCTTAGGCGTAGGCTCGCTCAGTTGATTATCTAATTTTTGAAAAGTAATTTGTAATTCGGGTGGTGGTGTTAGAGGTTTTTTAAATAATCCATTCACATTCACCAAAAGCATGAGGTGTATTAATAGTGACAAAAAAATTGCACGTGACAGATCAAATTCATTTAAAAAGATTTTAATAGTTTTCATAAGCAACTAAAAGTTTATTGGCAACCTGTTTTATTTTCTTGCGCACACGCTGCGGAGTTATTTTTTATTTGTTGAGATTCTTTTGAGCTATTTGATTTAGCCTGATCCACTGGTTTCGGATTGGCTGAAGTTCCGGGCCTTGCATTCACGTTCGACTCAATTTTTGGTGAAGATGAAATAGCGGGGCCATTGTCTGAAAAGCTTGATTGTACATTACCAATTACCACGTTGCCATTCAAGTTAATTTTAACAGGGGTAAACACTGCAAAGTCTTTCGAAGGGCCTGAGTTACGTACTTCATTTCCTAGAACGCCTCTTACAGCGATACCCCCCATGCCTCTAGCAATTGCAGTCGTTCTGCCTACAGCTGCTAGACTTCTCACATCTTCAGGCCCTGCTCTTGGTCTTAATGAAGCCTGATAATTAACTGTCGCTTTATTAGCAATCGTACTTGATTCGGTCGTACTTCTTGAGCCATCATTTACTCCGCGAGGAATTGAGAGTGCATTGATATTAAAAGTTAACGGATTATATGTCGCACTTGGAAACAACATAGTGATATTGTCAGTGAGAACGTTGACGAGTGGTTTCCAAGAATTAAAAAGAACAGTTGCGCTTGCTAAACCTGAACTTGGCTCTAGTGCTTTTCTTATATTACCGGTATCTCCGCAGGCTGCAGAAGTGCCAACGTAACAATAGCCTTTTGCTTTAAGAATCAGCGTATGTGTTGGAACTGATGACTCATCGTCAAAGGTATATTTGTTTGTAGTATCTTGATAGACATAAGCATTATTCACAATCGTTTCATATCGAATCGCTCTTCCATAAAAACTTATCGTAGGATCAAGAGAAATTAGGGATCGTGTTAATCCATTTGTGCCATTGTCTCCAATTTGGGTGTGTCCTGTGTAAGATTGATTGTATTCCGTTGTAATGTCTGCCTTAATAAAGATCTCATTACCCGTGACAGTCAAGTTTTTTAAATTATTAGATGATCTAGCAACGCTCGATGCATAACTTGTACCTCTTCCATAGTTACGATTGCCATAACCAACATAATCATTTCCGTTGTTGCGGTTCAAAGTCATAATCGTTGAGCTTGTCTCCAAAACTGGGTCTTCCCCAATGCGGTCTTTAAAGAGAACGTAACCTAATCCTGCATCAATAGTTAAGTCATAGTTTCCTTTTATTGTTGAATTAAAGCCAATATCAAATGAATTACTTTTACCGTTATCTAAGGCCAAATTATCGAAAGTATAAGATCTTAAAGTCGCATTTCCTACCAAAGTGACCGCTCCGCCGAAGTATTGGCCCCATGACGTTTCTAGTGTTTCGTCAAGCTGTGTCACCACATTTTTAATTGTGAGTGCATTTGGCACTGTAAAAAAGCCGCGACCCGTAGTAATAGAGCCAGCAAGTGATGTAGCGCCTGTCACTTGTAACTTAGCAAAGCCACTGCTATTTGTGATCGAACTATTAGCATCCATACTCAATGTTGCGCTCGTTAATTTTCGATTCACGAGATCTAATGAAGTGTTAACCAGTGCCAAAGTATTAAAAGTTAAGTCTCGATTAAGGTTGCCATCAACTAAGGTAAAGCTATTAAGATTACTTAAAGTTAAATCACTGGGAAGATTCACCCTGCCATTACTTGCCGTTAAAGTAAGACTATTGTTGGTGGCATATTTAAAAGCAACAATCCCCGAACCACCATTGCCTCCTTGGTTATTACTGTTGTAATGGGAGCCGCCACCGCCACCGCCACCTGTGTTGGCACCTGCATTGCCACCTGGTGTTTGTGCCCAACAGCCTGTACATCCACCACCACCTGCAGAGCCATTGTTATAACCGGCACCACCCGTCGTAGTGCCCACAGCACCGCCGCCGCCGCCGCCTATGCCTCCGTTACCTCCAATGTTCGAATAGCCTGAGCCACCGCCACCGCCACCCCAGTAATAACTGACTCCTAGGATATCATTTTCAATGCCCCTGCCTCCATGAGCTGGATTAGTGGACCCAGCAGCACCGGCGCCACCACCACCACCGGGATACCATGCCCAAATACCAAAAGAACCGTTATTGCCTTGGCCAACAGTTCCAGTTCCCGCTCTGCCACCACCATATCCACCGCCACCGCCGCTGCCACCGTTAGGACTTTGGGCGCCTCCTGATGCTCCCCCACCACTTCCACCGTTTCCAGCAGGATTCGAAGAGCCATCATGATTCGATGCGCCGCCGCCGCCGCCAATCGCCACTAACCCCGCAAATGATGAGTTAGAGCCGTTACTACCTGCCACTCGTCCTTGACCAGCTGGTGCTCCGCTGCCCCCTTGACCTACAACAATTGTATATGCATTCCCTCTTGAGAGAGCCACAGCATTAGATGCAATAACGCCGCCACCGCCGCCGCCACCGCCCATATCAGAGCCACCGCCACCGCCACCAGCAACAATTAGAACTTGTGCTGAACCCGCTGCTGCATTCCAAGAATATTGGCCTGTAGAAGAGGTATACGAAATACCAGTAATTGTATTTACTGTGCTTGTTGCTGTATAAGAGTCCGCATTATATTTATAAATTCCGCCACCTAAGAGAACAATTGTGGCATTGCCCACCGCATTAACGTTACCGCCCAGAGTAATACTGCCATTCAAACTTTGTAATGCTCGAACCCCATTGATCGTGATGTCTGTTGAATAGGTTTGGTCGTTTGCTGTATATATATCTTCAACCATATATGCTCTGCCAGTAATAGAAATCGATGCTAAGGCATCGGCCAAATTACCGTCTCCTCCCACTCGTCCGGAGAATACAACCTGTGCAGTTCCAACATTTGCGGTTAATCCAAAGGGTCCTGAGAGAGTAGAGTTAAAAGTTACGTCATCGTTTGTTGTGGAGAGTAAAACTCCTGCGCTAAGTGTGGTTGCTCCATAGGTTTGTGTGCCTGTAGTTGCAATGCTTCTATCAAGAATGGTGGTGCCTAGGCTTGAAAAATTCACAATATTATTCAAAGCACCATTAAATCTTGCTGTACCTGATCCTGAATTCACTGTGAGGTTATAAGCTCCTGAGACAGTTGAACTAAATATGATATCGCTATTAGTTGAGGCAAAGGACATATTGCCTGTGAGAGAAATTCCACTTGAATAAGTTTGCGTACCTTGAGTTGTAATTGAGCCTCTGAGCGAACTTGGATTTGTCACTATCATGCTTGAAGTACCGCTGGTGTTCGTAATATAGCTACTCGCGTTGTTCATGGTAAGCGTATTGAGTGTGAGTGCTTTATTGACGAGATCAAGGGTCCCGCCTGCGATGGTTAATGAATTTGTTGATGCCCCAAGTGATGCATTTGAACCAGTTAATTTTAGCGTGCCTGCGCTGATAAGCGTTGATCCTGAATAGGTATTATTAGCTGACAAGGTCAATATTCCATCGCCCGCTTTCGTGAATTGCATATCAGGTACAGAAGTAGCACTTGAAATGATGCCAGTAATCGCACTAGAATCTGCCACAGTGACACTCAAATTAGATAAAGAAGACAAGGCTTGTGCATTGAATGATTGGGCATTCACCACAAAATTCCTCGGGGTCGCATCACTCGATAGTGCCCCTGTGATGGTGACACTTGCATTAGCACTTGAAATAGTGGAGTTCCCATTCAGTGTTACAGGCCCAGTCAATGCCACTCCTGTTACACCTCCTCCCCCACTCGCTCCCGCAGGATTACTGTAGTAATAACCTAAGCCACTCGATACATCACTGTGCACTCCACTCACAAAACTTGACTGGCCTGGCAACATAAACTTAGTCCACATGTAATCTCCACCACCCCCTTCATTGAAAGTGGCATAAATTGGATAACGGCCTCCCGCAACCAAACTTGTCGTACCGGTCACACGTTGACAACAACCTGGTGCACGCACTACTAAGCCTCGCTCTCCTGTATTAGGAGTTGCGCTTGTTGATTGAACGCGTGTCATAAAATCTGAAATGGATTCGCTATTGTTACCAATGAATAAATAATGGTCATCGTCTGCATAGGTCACAAAAGTGTAGGTACCTGAAGTAGGTGCCATGAAGTAACCCGTGGCGCGAACAGAGTAATTGGAGTCACAATCTGTACCTGGGCAGACATAAATATGTGTGCTAGTGGCCGTGGTAACATTGACAGTTCCATTTGCTGCATTAATCGTCGTAATGGGATTCGTTAATGAAGCTGGCATCGTTGCACCGTTACCATTATTAATATTAAGTCGTGTAGCAGTATTATAAAAAGTCATATTGCCATAAGCTTGACCTGAAAACTTCTCAAAATAGAGGCCGTTTGATAAACCTTGAATGGTCGTGATGTTGCCCCCAATACTGATCCCTGAAGATGCACTCACTTCAAGGCGCCCGACTGGGGAAGTGCCTCCGATCGCTCCAGCAAATGACGCAGTGCTACTTCCTGCATTGATAATTAATTCATACTCACCATTAATGGTCGATCCAAATGAGACCGCGCTATTAGAACTTGTAATCGTCGTATCTCGAACGAGGGTAGTAGCACCAGTAAAACTCACGGTACCTGAGGTTGAGATCGTGCCACCAATCGTATTGGTGCCACTGATCGCAATTGAGGTGGCGTTGAGGGTGCCTTGATTAAAGCTTGCATTGGCTAAATTAATTACCCCTACAGTCCACGTCCCTGTTCCCGACTTCGTGATCGAGCTGGATGCATTGGTGAGGTCACTGGCCCAAGTGACTGTGCGTCCGTTGGTGTCGACTTTAAATGCTTGGCCTGAAGCGCCACTGAGTCGACTTGAATAATCTGTCGTATTGGAACTTGTGTATTGAAGTGTGCCACCGCCAAATGAAATGGTGCCTGATGAACCAATGGCATTCGTAGAGCCTAAACTTAAAACACCCGCATTGATATTCGTGCCTCCGGTATAAGTATTGCTACCACTTAAAGTAAGTGTGCCGGAGCCTGATTTAGTGAGTGTCACTGTGGCAGAACCGTTTTCAATCAGACCTGTAAATGTGGATGATGTATTGTCAGCTCCAATTGTAAGGGTGGGCGTGCCTGCGGCAGAGCTTGTGATGGTGCCGGCGCCTGAGAGGGAGCCAATTGTCTCGGAGAAGCTATTGAGATCCAGTGTACCTGTGAGGCTGACCGCTGATGAATCTGATATTGCGCCAGCCGCTCCTAATTTAATGGTACCCGCTGAAATCGCGGTCACACCAGTGTAGGAGCTACTTGTACCACTTAAAGTGAGCGTGCCTGAGCCTAGTTTAGTGAGGCTCATCGCACCTGAAATAGCCCCTCCAATACTACTTAGAACGCTATTTGAATTAATTGTCATTGCGCCATTTGAAGCCGTACCAGCTATTTGAGCAGCGCCCGAGCCAGAATTAATGATCAATGAGCCATTGTATTTGAGGACTACAATCCCTGTGCCTCCGTTACCTCCTTTGTTATTACTGTTGTAATGGGAGCCGCCACCGCCACCGCCACCTGTGTTAGTTCCTCCATTACCACCTGGTGTTTGTGCCCAACAACCTGTACATCCACCGCCACCTGCAGAGCCATTGTTATAACCGGCACCACCCGTCGTAGTGCCCACAGCACCGCCGCCGCCACCACCTATGCCCCCGTTACCTCCGGTGTAAGAGTATCCAGCTCCACCACCACCACCACCCCAGTAATAGCAAGTCCCTAAGATACAGTTTTCAATGCCCGCACCGCCTGAGGATGCGCCATTAGAACCACCCGTATTTCCTGGAGCACCTGCACCCCCACCCCCGCCAGACACGTGGTGACCGTATCCACTTGCACCGGCATAGCCTTGACCTGAAGTACCACTCCCATTTTTACCTGAGGTGCCAGCGTTATAACCTGCAGCACCACCGCCTGAACCGCCAGTTCCGCCTTGACCGCCTAAAGGTGATGACCAATAACTTGTACCACCATAACCGCCACCCACAGCGGTGAGCGTGCCACCTGCATGTTGAAGTGTAGAATTGTTACCTGAGCTCGCATTGATATTGAAATTATGGCCACCATTTTGACCATTCGTACCTCCAGCCGGAGCCCCTGAACCTCCTGCGCCGACTTTGATCTCATAAAAAGCTTGAGCCGTTGTGGTCACTGTTTGCGCAATAACTCCGCCGCCACCGCCGCCGCCACCCATATCCATACCGCCACCGCCACCGCCTGCAACTAATAACACTTCTGCCGAAGTAGATTGTGCTTGCCATGAGTATGTTGAAGAGGAGGAGGTGTAGAGCACACTCACTGGGCTTGATCCAACACCTACCGTATAACTTGTACCATTATATTTATAGACACCCCCACCTAAAAATTCCAGAAGCCCTGAAATGCCAATCACATTACCTGTGATATTCACATTTCCTCCGTTACTTGTGAGTGTGATGCCGCTATAAAGCTTTATATTTCCATTAAATGTTTGATCGCCGTTAGTTGTAATGTTGTTCGAGAGATTTGTATTAATCGCTGTGAATGTAATTGAACTTCCAGCGCCTGATAGTGTGATGGCTTGATTGACATAAATCTCATTAGCGGCGGTTAATGTTAGAGATGCGCCAAGCCCTGCGGAAGAGATAGCGGCATTGATTGTAATATCACCATTACCTGAGGATCCTGAAATGCTGTTTTCACCTACGGTATTGGTGGCAAATGCTGTGGTAATTGTGACTGACGAGCCTGCATCAAGAACGGTTTTAATATAGCCTGCTTTGGTAGCATCGATAACAATATCAAATGGATCAAGAAGCCACATTCCTCCACGACCGGCATTAATGGAACCTAAGAGATTGACAGTGTGGGCTGAAGTTTCAATGAAACCACCCTGATAATTTTTATGATTTGGATTTATTTGTGAGGCATTGATACTTGAGAAAATATCAACATCTAAATATTTTGAGAATGGGACCAGTTGACCTGCTAAATCATTACCAACCTTAATCGTACCGCCTTTCACTTCACCTGTCGCTGATATCTCGGTGCTGGAGATATAAGTATTATTCACACCGGACATAAGAATTGTTCCGCCAACACCTGCCCCTCCGTTCGTTTGGATAAAGCTTTGTTGGAAATTCACATCACCATGACGCGATAAGACGACAATAGATCCGCCATCAGTAAGACCGTTAGCAAATAGCTTGGCATCCTGCGCAATGAAAGAATGGTGAGCATCAATATCGATGGTACCCCCTCGTCCGCTCTCTCCGTTTGTCATGATCGTTCCAAGTACTGAAATACTTCCATACTCAGATTGCATGATGACTGATCCGCCCTCATTACCTTCAGTGATTATTTTTGCTGAAGAATTGATGGCTATCTCATTTGCACCCTTGACAAGAATCCGACCTGAATTTTGTTTTGAACCGGAACGCAAGTTACCAGCGATTGCAATTCTTGCACCAAGAAGCGCCATAAAAGGTGAAGAGTCCTGATGAGTACTTCCATATGCATTTAGATTGCCTGCTACTGAAATTGTTGGGGCCTCTACATTAATATTTCTAACATGAACCGTTGATGATGTACTCACAAGAATAGACTCATAACTTTTAAGAATGAGGTCAAGAGGAGCTGAGGTGTCACTCGAAATATTGCCCGCTATGTTCATTTGTGTTTTTGAATGAATTTCAAAAGATGTTTTAATACCTGAAATTTTTTCAATGATTTGATCTTTTAATAAATCAAATGAGGATCGATATACATTTAATTGCACATTCGTGTCTTTAAGTGTACTGGAAATAAGTGCGGCGATATTTTGCGTCATGGTGAGATGAGGTAAATTCATGATCCATTGACCCTCTGCATTGACTTGATCACGACTGATCGCAGCCACTTGAGCAGTATCAGTAATATTTAGATTGTCTGTCTGTGTTTCAATCAACCCACCCTTTCCAGCAATTACACCACCATGTGCTTCCAATTGGCCTGCTAATAAAGTCTGAGGTGCAGAAGTTTTAATAGAACCTCCGTTGCCATTATCTATTGCAGATACATTAATTTTGGACTGAGATTCTAGGGTCAATGACTGTGAGGCAATAATTTTAACTTCTCCGCCTCCCGCTGAGCCCTGGGCTAGAGTCTCTGAATTAGTTGCAACATGGATTGAATCACCTTCAATCAAAATTCGTCCACCAACACTCACTAATTTAGTACCCATATCACTTGCATTTAACGTTCCACTCTGCTTAATCAACCCCGAAACCAAAGTATTGAGCGCTTTTGCAGACAAGATAATTGTGCCGCCGCTCACAGTGACAGCTGATTTATTTTCAATAAGTGTATTGATTGTGGATGGCGTGGTCGTGATGGAGGCTAGATGACTGTTCGAATCGAAATTTAAGGTGACTCTCTCACCAGCAGCCATGACAACTGTCCCCATTTGAGCCATAATAAGTCCTGAGTTTCTGACCTCAGGAGCCAGAAGCGCCACATATCCTTTGAGGCTTGAATGAATAGTACCCTCATTAACTACACTGCCGCGAGCGCCATTTCGATCATAATGATATTGGCCATTAAGATAGTCATCATTACTGATGGAATGCGAGGTTGCTGTGATGGAGCCTACATCTAATCTGCCTGATTTACTGATGTATACGCCAGCGGAGTTTTGAAGGATCACTTCACCCGTGGCATTTATTTTTCCAAAAATTTTGCTTGGACTCTGGCCGCCGATTCTATTTAAAGTGGACGCACTAGCATTGGGTTGATTAAAATTTACAGTCGCGTCTTGTCCTACGTTAAAAGTATCCCAGCTTAAAATTGCACGTTGCGATGTTTGATTTATATTAAGGACTGTTCCAGAAGTTTCAATCAAGGCATCGCCGGACACTACTTGACCGTTAACAGGAAGGGTATCAACTGCCAAGTCAGCAACTGCTGGGGTTTGAAGGCCAAAAAAGACCAACAAAAAGATTAATTTTATTTTTGAAAAAATTGTCACAAGAAAATTATTAAGATTTAATTTGCTGAATATAACTTAAATTTATGACAAAGAAGTTACATAGCGTTCGGTTTTAGATTCAAATTTTTTTTTATCTAACTAGATGATTTTAAATACTAAATTGACCATACTTTTTACAAGTAATAATCAAAGTTCTAAAAAATTAAGTTTTACAAAAGTTTGCTAGGCAGTATTTCAGCGTCAGTTCGAAATGGAGGGCTTTACCTGCAATCGAATTCTCTTCAAGGAAAGGTGTTTCAATGAATACCCGAAGAGATCTTAGCTTTAATTTTAATTCCTCCTCACCTATCAATAAAAATGTATTTGTTTTATTTCTCTTTTGACAATGCATTAATGGCTCAATCAGACAATCAATAATTTGCTCTAATTCATATGATTTTTCTTTGCTCTTATAGGCTTGAAGAAAAAGATAGCTTATGATGCTAATTTTAAATTTTCCTGTCATCTTATCAAAAATAAATTCTAAAATAAATTTCCACAAATCAGGACATGTCTTTGTTGACGAAAAATTATTTATTTCATTTATTAACTCGACATATACGCCTATTCTTTTTCTCAAAAAGATAGTGGCATAAAAATTTTGTATATTTTTATAGTGATAATAAATATTGCCAACGGAATAACCAGATTTTTTTACTAAATTATTTATAGTGAGTAGTTTTACGTCCCCTTGTAACAATAACTTTTCCCCAGCGAGTTCAATAGATTTAAGAGACTTCTTCGGGCTTATGATATGGAATTTATTCTGATTCTTTTTTTTAAGACTTTTTTTTAGACTAGAAATTTATTGCCCCTCGAATCCAAAGAAAATTATGTGGTTGTCTTCCATCAGAATCTGAACCATCTGTTTCAGGGTTGGGATGACCTCCAATTCGTTTTGACCATATCGCCGCAACTGAAGAGCGGTATGTATTAATAAAGCCAGTCCATTCGAGCGACACACCATAACCTCTTAAAGTAAAAGTATTTTTTTCTTCCGTGATTGCAGCTCCTAAACTATCTTTACTTTTATTAAACTGTTGTGCAAAACCATGATCATAAAAACCTAACACGGTAAAATTTTTCGGTAGTTCTTTATGAAGTTCTGCTGAAAAAATATATCCATTACTGCCTGACCCTTCACTTGTTGGGTAGCTTCTGACTCCCGTTGCGCCTCCGAGATAAATCTTTTGTGAGGAATCTAAATTTGTATCTGATATCTGTCCGTTTAATTTTAATACTGAGCTGATCGTTTCCGTATAGAACTGCGTGTTATTAATTGCAAATTTCATACGATTAAATCTGCCTTCGACATGTTGCTGAACTTTGGTAGATTTAAAACTAGCTGGGGAATTATCATAGTTAGCATTTCCAAAATCAAAATCAATGGAAGCATAAGTTTCGCCAGCTATGAATAAGGTATTTTTATGATTTAAAGAACTGCCGAAATTTAATAAATCTACCAAATAGTTACTATCCGTCGCATTATCGATTTTGTTTCTAAAATGTTTTCTCTCGAGCGATGATGTGAGACTTAAATCAAAAGTTCTAGAGCGATTTAAGGGGTATGAAAGATCAAATGAAATTGTCTCAGCTTCTCCCTCTGGTTTCAGAGATAATGCTGTCCCTGCAACTACTTCATATTTAAGTGCACTGGCTGCAACACCAGCTCTTAACCCAGAGTATCCTATGGGATTAGAAAAAGAAAATCTTCCAAAATCTACTCCACGAGAGTGAAGGTAAGCCACATCAATCCTGTCGCCCGTTCCCAAAGGGCTGAGAAATGATGCATTGGCCTGGTAGCGAGCATAGCCTGTGGCGCGAGCACCATAATTATCTGTTGATACTCTTGCGATATAAGCACTTTCATTATTGATGTCCAAAACTGAGTTAGTCTGCCCCTCTTTGGAACCAGGCTGTAACGATTGCGTCACTGCGACGCCTGGCAACTCATCAGCGATTAATATGGCCCTGCCAAGACGATTTAAATTTAAAATTTCACCTTTGGGGTGATTAAACTCAACAAATTTCTGAATAATTTCGGGCTGAATACGGTATTTGATATTTGGATCGAGCATCAATTCTGTCCCACCAAATTTAGCTTCTGTGATAATAATCCTCACAATACCCTCGGTGATGTCTTGCTTTGGAAGAGTTGCTGTTGCTAAATATCCGCGGTCTTTATAAAAGATGCTGATGGAGTCTACGGCAGACTTTAATTCATCTAACGTAATTTCAAGGTTTAGGTATGCTTTAAGAAAGGCTTTAAGTTCATCAGATGAAACTAGGGTATTACCCTCAAATAAGAAATTATTTACCTTAAAAGTTTCGCCTTGCACTTTAGGCTTAGGAGTGGGCTTATCCTCTTCTATTATTGGCGCTGCTCTGAGAGGTTCTCTTCTCTTTTGATCCCGCTCTATTTGATTTAATTGGTCACCCGCATCAATAGCAATAGCAAAATTACTACTCGAAAGTAAAAGTAATAACACACTAAGAGTAGTAAATAATTTAATATTATTTTTCTTTAGAATTTTAATAGTATTTTTCTTTAGAATTTTAATATAATACTTGAAAAAAAGCTGTCATCAATAGCTTACAAACTAGCCTTTTATAAAAAAATCTCTAACAACTCAAGATAAGTGCCTTGTTTTTCCCACGATGACCTTCTTGCCCATAATGACTTTTGATGAATTGGGCTTAATGCATTAATATGTGCAAATATCGAATCATCTAAAAATAACTCCTTATAAAACACTGAGATTTTTTTAATTTCTGGTGAGTTAAATAAAATCGTAGCAAGTGATTGATCACCTAAATTTTTAAGAGAGCTCCACACTTCCTGCAAATCCTCTTTCTTAACTAGAGTCCTTGCAAAAACTTTAGGGCTATCATTACTTTTTAAAAAAACCTCACGCATATAAAAGCTTTTGTCTAGTAAATAAGCCCCTTCATAAACAACTTCAACCTTAACATCATCAAACTCTTTTTTTAATCGCTCCGTCAAAGAGCCCTCTTCCATAAGCCACGATAACTTATTACCTTGAACTGGAGGTGATAGCAGCCAGGACATGTTTATACTTTAACTCTTTCATTCGCATGATTTAGCCAGCGCTTTAAGTGAAGATGAGAAGCCTCAGGATAATCCTCTAATAATTGGTCTGCTATCGTTTTAGCTTCTTCTAGTAATTTAAAATCACGATTGAGGTTGGCAATGCGTAACATTGGTGCTCCACTCTGTCGAATCCCTAGAAACTCTCCAGGGCCTCTTATATTTAAATCTTCTTGTGCAATGATAAAACCATCCGTATTTTCAAAAATCACTTTGAGTCTTTGTCTTGCAAGCTCTGATAATTTTTTCTGAAACAATAATATACATGTGCTTTTTAGTGAGCCTCGTCCTACGCGGCCTCGAAGCTGATGTAATTGTGAAAGCCCCATGCGCTCTGCATTTTCAATGACCATCAACGTCGCATTGGGCACATCCACACCTACTTCAATCACTGTAGTCGCTACCAATAATTGAATATTGCCCTTCACAAAATCAGACATGACTTTTTGTTTTTCTGATGATTTCATGCGCCCATGGACTAAGCCTACTTTTAAATCTTTAAAATGACACTGCATATTTAAATACGTTTCTTCTGCGGTTTGAAGTTGCAATGCTTCACTTTCTTCAATCAAAGGGCATACCCAGTAAACTTGAGCACCTTGATGACATACCTCATGCACTCTCTTTAAAATTTCATTGCGTCGATCTTCTGAAAAAAGTTTTGTTACAATCGCTTCACGACCTTTAGGCAATTCATCAATAATAGACACATCAAGATCTGCAAAATAACTCATAGAAAGTGTTCTTGGAATAGGTGTGGCACTCATCATCAATTGGTGAGGTTCAATTGCTTTGTCTAATTGACCTTTTTTTCGTAAGGCTAGTCTTTGCTCAACACCAAATCGATGTTGTTCATCAATAATACTTAAGCCTAATTTATTAAAGATGACGTGTTCTTGAAAAAGTGCATGTGTGCCGACTACAATATTTGCTTCTCCGGATTCTGTCATATTTAAAGAAATCTCGCGGTCTTTTTTGGACTGACTACCTGTTAGCCATGCGACTTTTATATTTAAAGGGTTTAACCACCCGGTCAATTTTCGATAGTGTTGTTCCGCTAAAATTTCAGTAGGCGCCATAAAAGCCACCTGACTTCCATTTTCGATCACTTGTAAGGCTGCGATTGTTGCTACTACTGTTTTACCGCTGCCTACATCACCCTGTAAAAGTCTTTGCATCGGATAATTTTTTTCAAGATCATTTTTAATTTCTTGAACGACTTTTTTTTGAGCTTCGGTTAACTCAAATTCAAGCTTATCCATAAAAATAGTTGTGAGTTTATTTTTAGCTTTTAATGGCATAGCTGAAAGTGCTCGCCTTATTAAATAATTAGATCTTAAAGATAATTGTTGCGCTAAAAATTCATCAAAGATAATTCTTTGATAAGCTTTGCTTGTGAAAGTCTCATGGCTTGTAACTTCTTTAAAATCTTTTGGGTGGTGAATGCTTTTTAAACTTTCATAAAGATTTGGTAAGCGCAATTTCTCATAAATCGTTGGTAAAAATGAATCTTTTAAATAATTTTTTAAGTCAAAGTGAATAAACAATTTGTGAATCGCATCTTTAACTGTTTTTTGTCCCACGCCTGCAACCAATGAATAAATCGGTGTTAATGCTTCTGGCAATACATCACCTTCTTTTATTGGTTTGCATTGGGGATGAATCATCTCGAAGGCAAATAAATTATGGCGCGCTTCTCCTAAAACACGAATACGAGAGCCGGCCTCAAACATCTTCATTTGACTTGGATAAAAATGTAAAAATCGAAGCTGTAAACTACTAGATGCATCTTTGACTTGTACGATAAGCATTTTTTTAGGTTTATAAACAATTTCAGCTCTAACAACTTCTGCTTCTATTTGAGATAGCACGCCCATTTGAATATCACGAATAGGTGTGACAATCGTTTCGTCAATATAACGAATAGGAAGATGCATGACTAAACTAAAGACATCTTCAAGGCCCAACTTTTTGAGCTTATTTAATACTGAAGGGGTAAAGAGCTTAAGCTCAGCTAGAGAAGTCAGATTGAAATACTCTTAAAATAGAAATAGTTTAAATAACAACAACACCATCAGCTTCAATAAGTGCATTTCTGGGTAATGATGCAACGCCTACCGCAGCTCTTGCTGGATAAGGCTTTGTAAAATATTCGCCCATGACCGTATTGACCAAAGCAAAATGCGACAAATCTGTTAAAAAGATATTAATTTTCACGATATCACTTAATTGAGCGCCAGAAGCTTCAACGACTGATTTTAAATTCTTAAATACCTGATGAATTTGTGCCTCAATGCCCTCAACTAACTGCATAGATTCAGGATCGAGTGCAATTTGCCCTGATAAGTAAATAGTATTGCCTACTTTGACCGCTTGAGAATAGGTACCAATCGCTTCTGGGGCATGTTTAGTTTGAATAATTTCTTTTGTCATTTCTTAAGTCTTTCTTTTTTTATTAAGGTGCTTAAAAGGTTTTCATCTTGACGCGGCTAATTCTAGCAATATCACTAATTTTTCTTAAGTTTCGCATGAGATCTGCCAAATGAATACGGTTATGGACTTGTACAATAAAGTTCACATTTACAAAATGTCCACCATCGGATTCTTCGACATTCACATTATCGATATTTGAATCTGATTCTGTAATCACAGATGAAATTTTAGCAAGCATTCCGCGCCCATTTAATACCATAATTTGTAAATTGACTTTGAATAATCGATCCGGACTAGGGTCCCATTCAACATCAAGCCATTTATCAGGGTCAAGTTTAAATTTACGAATCGCTAAGCAATCATGAGTGTGAACAACAAGTCCTTTATCTTTGTTAATAAATCCTAAAATAGGATCGCCTGGAATTGGATGACAGCATGTTGCCAATTGAATCGCCATGCTTTCAGAGCCTTTAATGGTAATGACATCTAATTGCTTATGCTTGCCCTTAACATGACTCACACCATCCATAAAACTTATCAATTGATGAGCCACCATCACGTTCATACGTTTTCCCAAACCAATTTCAGCCAAAATCTCTTCTTTGGTTTTAACGCCATAATCACTGATTAATTTTTTCCAATGAGATTCTTTGACCGATGAAGGGCTGATATGAAGTGCCTTGAGTGCTTGATTAAGCATGCCTTCGCCAAGTCTTGAAGACTCTTCTGATTCAATCGATTTTAAATATTGTCTAATATGTGATCTTGCTTTTCCTGTAATCACAAAATTCAGCCATGCAGGATTAGGCTTAGCTAAGGGGGCTGTAATAATTTCTATGTGATCACCATTGTTGACTTCGGCACGAAGAGGGACGAGCTCTTGATTGTATTTTGCAGCTACACAACAATTACCCACATCACTATGAACCGCGTATGCAAAGTCAACAGCCGTTGAACCTTTTGGTAATGCTAGTATTTTTCCTTTAGGAGTGAATACATAAACCTCGTCAGGGAAAAGATCGACTTTTAAATGCTCTAAGAATTCCAGCGAATCGGCACTATCTGATTGAATTTCTAAAAGACGTTTTAACCATTGATGTGTTTGTTGTTGAAGTTCAGTCAAGTGTGCGTCTTTGGTTTTATAAAGCCAATGCGCTGCAACACCTGCTTCTGCCAGTTTGTGCATTTTTTTACTGCGAATTTGCACTTCAATGGGTGTGCCGAAAGGTCCAAATAAACTTGTATGTAGCGATTGATAGCCATTCGCTTTTGGAATGGCAATGTAATCTTTAAATTTGCCTGGAAGAGGTTTATATAAGCTATGCAATGCACCTAAAGCAGAATAGGCATCATTCGCTTCTTTCACAATAATCCTAAAGGCATAAATGTCATTGATTTGTGCAAAAGACATGCTTTTTTCGCTCATCTTTTTATAAATGCTATAAGTATTCTTCTCTCGCCCCGAAACCTCAGTATCCATTTTCATTTCAGTTAATTTTTGATGGATCGCTGCTGTTATTTTCTCAACGACTTCACGACGATTACCTCGAGAAGCTTTCATGGCTTTTTGAATCGCGCGATAGCGCATGGGATAGAGGTATTTAAAACTTAAATCTTCAAGCTCTTGATAAATGCTATTTAAACCTAATCGATTTGCAATAGGCGCATAAATATCGTGAGTTTCTTGAGCGATACGTTTTTGTTTTTCAGGTCTTAAAACATCTAACGTTTGCATATTATGAAGACGATCAGCTAACTTTACTAAAATGACACGGACGTCGTTTGACATTGCCAATAACATTTTTCTAAAATTTTCGGCTTGGGCTTCTGTCGCATCTTGAAATTCAATTTTATCGAGTTTGGATAAACCGTCGACTAGAACGGAGACTTGTTTGCCAAATTTCTTTTCAATTTCTTTATTGGTAATGGTCGTATCTTCAACAACATCATGAAGAAGAGCCGCAAGAATCGTAGGGGCATCAAGATGAAGTTTAGCTAAAGTACATGCCACAGCAACAGGGTGGACAATATAAGGCTCACCACTTCTTCTCGATTGGCCGTGATGCGCTTCTTCGCTAAATCGATAGGCATCCCATATCTTCTGGATATCTTTCGGTTTTAAATAAGTCTTAAGAAGGATTGTGAGTTCAGACGCTTCGTTATCGACAGGCAGTAACGGAAGTGGCGGTGTTTTTTGAGCATCCGCTTTATTAAAATGAGCGGTACTAGCCATGGTCTTGTTCTCTTGAGGGGGCTTTAAGCCCTGTTTAAGAATTTAGTATGTTGTTTTTCTATTCAAGATATCAAGACCGACTTTACCTGCTGCGATTTCTCTTAATGCTAATACCGTAGGCTTATCTCTTAAGCCATGAGTGCTCACTAATGCTTCAGCACCATTGGCTAATTGCCTTGCGCGGTATGCGGCAGCTAAAGTAAGTTTAAAGCGATTAGGAATCATCTCTAAACAATCATCTACTGTAATTCGTGCCATGTTATTTCTCCAAATTTCAAGTCAAGTTTTTAATTAAGTGGCTATGTCGTGTGAGCTGAATATGACACATCAATCGAGTGGATCGAATAATGGCCATAAGATCGTGGAGCGCTACTTCAAAGTCATCATTGATTGTAACATAATCGAACTCATCTACATGGCTCATCTCTTCTCGCGCAACCGCAAGTCTCATGGCAATCGTCTCTTCACTGTCGTGTCCGCGGCTGTTTAATCTTTCAGCAAGTGTTTCAACAGAAGGTGGCAATACAAAGATTGAAACAGCCTCCTTAAATTGGGCTTTGAGAGCCTGAGCGCCTTGCCAGTCGATTTCTAAAATGACGTCTTTCTTTTGATCGAGAATAAGCTGCACTGATTTCTTACTTGTGCCATACATACTGCCATGGCATTCGGCGGATTCTAAAAACTCACCTTTACTCTTCAAATCTAAAAAGGTCACTTCATCAACAAAATGATAATCCCCACCATCGACTTCACCTGGCCGCGGTTTGCGGGTTGTGTGAGATACAGAAGCTTGAAGATCTCTATCTTTATTTAATAGGGCTTTTACAAGGGTCGTCTTGCCGGCACCGGAAGCTGCTGCAATAATAAATAAATGGGCTTGGCTCATAAATATTCTTTAGTGGTTATTATTCAATATTCTGAATTTGTTCGCGCATTTGCTCAATCAAAACTTTTAAATCGATGGATATTTGTGAAGTTTTAGGTGAAATGGATTTCGAACCTAAAGTATTCGCCTCACGATTTAGTTCTTGCATCATAAAGTCTAGTTTTTTACCAATGGCGCCATCAGTTTTAAGTAAACGCCTGACTTCATCGATATGGGATGTAATACGATTGAGCTCTTCATCAATATCCATCTTTTGAATAAAAATAAGAAACTCTTGTTTCAATCGATCATCATCGATCGCAATCAAAGCTTCCTTAAACTTATTTTCAATTTTAGTTTGATAATCTTTAATTAAAACGGGTAATATTTTTTTAGCTTCACCTACAAGCACTTCAATATCTTTTAATTTATCCAATAAAATCTTTTGTAATTTTTCACCTTCGCGAGCTTTAGATAATTGAATCTCTAATAAAGATTCTTTGAGATTTTTTTTAAGATCTTGTTCAAGTACATTCATGTCGACGGATTGATCGTGCATGATCTCGTTCGTTTTTAAGATATCGAGCGGATTAATTGGTTGGACATGGGAAAAATGTTTTGCAATTTCATCGACTGAATTTGCGAGTTGTTTTAACTTCACCGGATCTACATTTTTAACATCAAGCGCATGTGTTTTAGATTTGAAATAGATTCTACAATCTACTTTACCTCTTTTAATTTCGGCTGATATCAGATCGCGAATCATGGGTTCAAAAGATCTAAGGGATTCATCTAATTTAACCTGGAGTTCTAGATATCGATTATTTAAAGACCGAAATTCAAGGAGCAAAATACCTTGCTGAGTATCTGCTTCTTTAAAAGAAAAACCAGTCATACTTAAAGCCATAAGGTATCCAATTCGATGTTTAGAAGCCATTTTATCAATCTATAGTTGCATTTGCGACTAAAACCTTTAAATGACAAGATATCAATCAATTAAAGCTAGCTTATAATGACGACTTCTATCGAGGAAGAAGACTATGAGATTAAATCAACGCGCTCACAACCAATTAAGACCGGTTGAAATTATTAGGCATTACACAAAACATGCTGAAGGCTCCGTCTTGATTAAATTCGGGGATACGCATGTACTTTGCACTGCAAGTATTGATGAAAAAGTACCTTCTTTTTTAAAGGGTCAAAGTCAAGGCTGGATTACAGCTGAATATGGCATGCTACCAAGATCGACAGGGTCAAGAATGGACAGAGAAGCAGCACGCGGAAAACAATCCGGTAGGACTCAAGAAATACAACGTCTTATTGGACGGAGCTTACGCGCGATTATTGATTTAAAAAAACTGGGCGAACGAACCATTCAAATTGATTGCGACGTCATTCAAGCCGATGGTGGCACACGCACAGCCAGTATTACGGGTGCTTATGTCGCAGTACATGATGCCATTAAACATTTAATGGATAAAAAACTGATTTCAGAATCGCCGCTCATTGATTATGTGGCAGCCATTTCTGTAGGGCTGCACGAAGGAAATCCACTATTAGATTTGGATTACAGTGAAGATTCAAGTTGTGACACAGATATGAATATCGTCATGACAGGCTCAGGGGGGTTTGTGGAAATTCAAGGTACCGCAGAAGGGGCACCTTTTTCGCGCGAAATGATGGACCAAATGTCTGACCTTGCAGCGCAAGGCATTAAAGAACTCATTCAATTACAAAAAAACGTTTTAAAGTAATTTCATGAAAAACCAAATCGTCATTGCAACAAGCAATGTCAAAAAACTCACCGAAATTCAATCGATCTTAGACGATATGAATCTTGAGATATTTCCTCAATCGCATTTTAAAATTGAAGCCGCTGAGGAGCCTTTCCATACCTTCCTTGAGAATGCTCTGATTAAAGCAAGGCATGCAAGTCGTTTATCAAAACTACCTGCAATCGCAGATGATTCAGGGATATGCGTGGATGCGCTCGGAGGAAAACCTGGCGTTTTATCTGCCCGATTTGCAGGAGAGCCTTCATCGGATCAAAAAAACAATGAAAAACTTTTGAAAAGTTTAGAAAATGAATCGAATCGAAAAGCGCATTACACTTGTGTCATTGTATTTGTAAAACATGAATTTGATCCTGAACCTATTATTGCCGAAGGTATCTGGCATGGAGAGATTTTAAAATCACCTAGAGGCTCTGGAGGGTTTGGTTATGACCCGTTATTTTTAGATCATATGACTGAAAAAGCTGTGGCAGAATTACCATTAGAAATTAAAAATCGAATTAGTCATCGTGGACAAGCGTTACATAAACTTAAATTAAAATTGAATCAGATATATGGATAAATCAAAAAATAAATGGCCTGCTTGGATTCGTGACGATAAATCAGTAGTGTCGTGTGCAGAAAAAATTAAGGTCATGAAAGAAAACTTTGATGAATTAAAGCAGCTTTCTCAAGATGCCATTGAAGATGGCCTTTTAATGGAAGTATCTGAAAAGCAGATGAAGGAAGCACTTCATCAAATGGTTGATGATCTTATTAATCCATACTTAAAAAATAAATAAGTCTTCTATGAGTCAAACATCAAGACTCGCCATGCCACCCCCACTCTCGCTTTACATTCACATCCCTTGGTGTGTCAAAAAATGTCCCTATTGTGATTTTAATTCGCACGAACATAAGGAAGCTCAAAACTTTACTGATTTAGAATCCATGTATGTGGATGCACTTATCAAGGATCTTGAATATTCATTACCTAAAATTTGGGGTAGAAAAATTCATTCCATTTTTTTTGGGGGTGGCACACCCAGTCTTTTTAGTGGAAAAGCTATTCAGAAAATTTTAAGTCAGGTTCGTGCGCTGACGCCTATTTTGTATGATGGCGAAATTACACTTGAAGCTAATCCAGGCGCGATTGATAGCAATCATTTTGAAAGCTATAAAGAAGCTGGCGTCACAAGAGTATCTTTAGGTATTCAATCATTTAATGATGTCCATCTCAAAGCATTAGGTCGTATCCACGATAGCAGTGAAGCCAAAAAAGGCATTGAAATTGCCATGCGTCATTTTGATGAAGTGAATTTAGATTTAATGTATGCATTACCTCACCAAACATTGGATGAAGCGATAGACGATGCTAAAACTGCGACATCTTTTTATACACAGCACCTATCTTTTTATCATTTAACGATTGAGCCTAATACATTCTTTTTTAAACACCCACCCAAATTACCGCTCGATGATGAGAGTGCAGAAATGCAAGAAACTATTGAAGGTATTTTAAGCCAGCATGGCTTCCAGCATTACGAAACCTCTGCTTTTGCAAAACCTAAATCACAATGCCAACATAATCTTAATTATTGGCAGTTTGGCGATTATCTTGGTATAGGCGCAGGTGCGCATAGCAAACTTACCTTTCATGACAAGATGAGTCGCGAGAGTCGCTATAAAAATCCGAAACAATATATGGAAAAAGTAGTCACACAACATATGATTGAATCAGAAACAATCATTCATGAAAGTGATTTGGCTTTTGAATTTATGATGAACCACTTACGTCTTATCGATGGGTTTAGTATTCAAAGCTTCGAAGATAAAACGGGTTTAAATATTTCAGCTATCGATAAAGAACTCAAAGCTGCGATAGATATAAAACTGATTACCATGGATCATGAAATGATTAAACCAACGCTTTTAGGTCAGCGATTCTTAAATGACCTATTGAGTATTTTTTTAAAGTAGAATGAAATTATGAAATTTGCAAAAATAAATACCGAACTTACCGTCTCTGATCAAATCACGATTGAAGACTTAAAAGAAATTCAAGCGCAAGGCTACAAAACTATTTTTTGTAATCGCCCTGACCAGGAATCCGAAGGACAGCTAGCTTTTTCAGTCATTGAAAAAGAAGCTCAAAATTTAGGTATCAAAGCCATCCATCAGCCTGTAATTGGTGGGCAAATTTCAGATGATGATATTGCTCAATTTGGCAGCTCTTTTGAGTTGGCTCAAAAGCCTATCTTTGCTTATTGCCGAACTGGCACAAGATGTTCAATGCTTTGGGCGCTTTCACATGCAAAAACCTTGCCTATTGATGAAATTTTAAGCAAAACCCAGATTGCGGGCTATGACTTATCTCCATTAAAAGACCGTCTCAACTCCCTTAAATAGATATGGACGTATCTAAACAGTATCTGAGTATTCATGATCACAGCCGGGAATTAAGTGGTCTTAAATATATTTATTCTGTTATTTCAAGACGTGCTGGCGGCTTGTCGATTGGTGTTAACTTAAATGTAAATAATGCTTGTAATTGGCAATGCATTTATTGTGAAATTCCAAATCTTACCCGTGGCTCACCTCCTCCTATTGAGCTCGATGTGCTTGAAGATGAACTACGTTTTTTTCTTCATGAAATTATTCACGGCGATTACATGGAGAAAAATGTAGCAATTGAGGATCGTCATTTAAAAGACATTGCTTTTTCAGGCAATGGAGAGCCTACAAGTGCGGAAGAATTTCCACAAGTTATTTTAATTGTTAAAAAGATACTGGAAGAATTTAACTTACTTCATAAGATTAAAATTCGTTTGATTACTAATGGAAGTTTAATGCACAAAGAATCTGTGCTTGAAGGTATTCAAGTGCTTGCAAAAATGAACGGGGAAGTCTGGTTTAAGGTCGATGCTGCGCTAGAAGAGAATACTAAAGTAATTAATCAAGTTAATATAAAACCACAACAAGCGATTGATCGATTAAAACGTTGTAGTGAAATATGTCCTACATTCGTTCAAACATGTATTTTTACCATCGACAATAAAGAACCTAATAATAAGGAAATTGACGCATATATTAAACTTATTGATAGCGCCAAGAAGAGTATCAAAGGTGTTCATTTGTATGGAATTGCGAGACCATCCATGCAGCCAGAAGCTTACCGTCTTGGTAGAGTAAATATTAATGTATTAGAGAATATTGCAGACCAGCTTCATAATAATGGTATCGAATCAACAGTGAGTTATTAAAACTTTTTAACCTTTGGAAATTTATGATGATTGAATGGACTTTTATAATAAAAACGACAATCGCTATGATAGCAATTGTTGACCCCCCAGGCTGCTTACCGATTTACTTGAGTTTAACGAGTCAACATAAAAAGATTAATAAAAAAAATGTAGCCAAGATGACAGCTTTAACTGTCTTTATCATTCTTGTAGTTTCACTTTTTCTCGGAGATAAAATCTTAAATATCTTTGGCATTTCTATGCCAAGTTTTCAGATTTGCGGCGGTATACTTCTTCTGATCATGGCCATATACATGATGTTAGGACGAAATCAAGTTATGGAATCTACACAAAATAATAAGTCAGAAAAAGAATTAATTGCCTTTGTCCCACTTAGTATTCCGCTCTTAGCAGGGCCCGGCGCAATTAGTAATATGATTATTGCTGCTCACCAGGCCCCTAATTTTGTAAATCTATCTTTTCTAGTGCTGCCATGTATTTTCGTGTCTTTAACAATTTGGCTTACTTTAAGTTTTGCTGAAAACATCTCTAAAGTGATTGGTGATGTAGGGACTAAAATAGTTACCCGTGTCATGGGCTTACTTTTAGGTTCCATGGCGATTGAGTTTATTACACGGGGCGTATTAGATATTATTGCGTAATGCTTTATGAAGCAAATTCGTAAACTTAAGTTGCGCTCTCAGACACATTACGCTCTTTTCCGTGCTGACTTGCCTTTTAAGCCTAAAGTGGAAAAAGATAAAACAAAGTTTAAAAGGCTGTCAAAACATAAAGCTAAACTTGATTAACTATTTTTTCTTTTTACTCTTTTTAGTTCCACATGCTGCCCAGCAAACCATTTTGCCATCTCTAAAACCATAACGACTAATGATGAAAAGAATTGTAGCTAAAAAAACTTGTTGGAATATAAAGATAGGCACATTAAAAGTTGTCACGCCGTCATAGACACAGTGATATTCATATGCTGCAGTTGGAACGTAAGAAAAAGACAAAGCAAAGACTAATAAAGCTAATATATTGTAATTACATTGTTTCATTTTTGAGCCCTTAGATATTTAAAAATGTTTAAATTACAAAAAATCTAATATATAGTATTTTTTACTTAAATTAACATAAAATTTAAAGAGATATTCATGTCAAACGACCATCATTCAGATCACTCTGAAACACACTTTACCTCAACTGCAGTAGTCCGCGATATTGTCATTGGCATGGCGGACGGACTGACTGTTCCATTTGCTCTTGCTGCAGGCTTATCTGCAGCTGTTGATTCATCAGCGATTATTGTTACAGCTGGCTTAGCTGAAGTTGCGGCTGGCTCCATTGCGATGGGCTTGGGTGGCTATCTTGCTGGAAAAACAGATATTGAACATTACGATTCTGAATTAAAACGTGAAGCCCATGAAATTAAGCATTTGCGTGAGCATGAAATTTTAGAAGTCCAGGAAATACTTTCAGAATATGGACTCAAAGGGAGCGCGCTTAAAGCAGTCGTTAAGTCCATCACTTCTAATCGTGAACGCTGGCTAAAATTCATGATGAAATTTGAATTAAATTTAGAAAGACCTGATCCGAAAAGAGCAGTGACTAGCGCGGCTACTATTGCAATCGCTTATATTATAGGGGGGCTCATTCCCTTGATGCCTTATATCTTTATATCTGACATCATGCCTGCTCTAAAAATGTCAGCCATAGCAACAGGTATTGCACTCGTACTTTTTGGTTGGATTAAAGGTCGCTTTACAGGGGTGAATCAAGGACGTTCAGCGATGCAAACACTTGTGATTGGTGCCTTAGCTTCTTCGGCTGCTTTTGGCTTAGCTCATCTATTTTCTTAGATAATTAATTAAAAAATTATTTTTTTACAATTGCAGCAATTCCACCTGTGTAATATGGGCTGGAAAATAACACTTTTTTTGATCGTTCTTCAGTAATAGTTATGCATGCGCCAATCATATCTACTTTCTTTGAGGCTAATGCTGGAATCAATGAGCCAAATTCCATATTAACTATTTCTAATTTTTTATTAAGTTTTTTAGCTACCAGTGATGCAATTTCTATATCCATGCCTACCACTTTCTGAGATTCATCAACAAATGAAAAAGGTTCGGTCACTGATGAAGTGCCAAACCTCAATGAACCATTATTGCCTGTTTCTATTAGGGGCGTTGCTTTGGGCTGCCCTTCTTTTGGCAACCAACGCTTAAGCATCAGCTCATAATCACCACTTGTTTTTAAGCCTTTAACAACATCATCGATCGTTTTTTTTAAATCGCCGTCTTCTAACCGAACAGCAAATCCGTAATCATCCTTGGTGATCATTTCAGAAAGTACAGTTAAACCAGGATTTTTTGCTGCTATATTCCTTAATATTGGCTCATCATAGGCTGCAGCATCAACTTTTCCTTGTTTAACAGCAATGGCCGCATCAAGAACTGAATTGTAATATTGAAATTTTGCATTTGGAAATACTGATAATACAAGCTTATCAGCGACTGTCCCTGTAGGAATTCCAAATTCTTTATCATTTAATTGCTTAATATTAGTAAAAACAACTTTTTCTTTATCGCTGCACCCAGCTACTATTGCGGATAAAAATAATGCAAACATAAAAAAAATTAATACTTTAAATTGCTTACTCATGATTTGCCCTCTATGAATCAATAATCGATTTATTACTTTAATTTATAAATAATAGCTCTAGTCTATTTTGATTATCTGCCCATTTGAACTCAACAACCTCAGTAAATTTACAAATAATTTTTAATCCAATATCATCCTCTAAATCTTTATTGTCTAATGGATTAAATTTCTTACCTTTGGTTTGGCAAATTAATGAAAGTTGATTCGTTTTTTCAGAATGAGCAATTTCAAGTTCCAATTCAATTTTGTTTAAAAAAGGTTTGTATAGAATGAGCAACTCCTCAACTACTCGAAGTAAATTAGCTCGCATTAATTTTGAAATTAATTGTTTTTCACAAAAGCCTTCGATTTCACCATTAAGGGCATAAAAATCAAAATCTTGTGTCTTTATTTGAAATACAAAATTTCTAATACGATTAATAAATGCTTTAGTTCTATCTTTTTTCGGTGCATCAAAAATTTGCTTTGGTGAACCTTCCTCGTAAATAAGGCCCTGATCCATATAAAATACTCGATTTGAAACGTCCCTCGCGAATGCCATCTCATGTGTAACGATAGCCATTGTCATACCTTCTTTGGCTAAACGGCGAATAACTGATAGCACTTCGCTTACCATAGTTGGATCAAGGGCTGAGGTTGGCTCATCAAATAAAATAATTTCTGGCTCCATTGCAAGACATCGAGCAATTGCCACACGCTGCTTTTGACCGCCGGAAAGCTCGTCTGGATAATTGTCTGCTTTTTCAGCGAGACCAACTAGCCTTAATAGGTCCATCGATTTATTTTCTGCTTCTTCTTTAGATATCCCCTTAAGTTTGATGGGTCCTAAAGTGAGATTTTCTAAAACAGACAGATGAGAAAATAAATTAAATGATTGAAATACCATATTCATTTTTTGACGTATTTTTGATACATCAACTTTTTTATCTAAAATATTTTCGCCATCAATAAAAATACTTCCACTACTTGGCTCATCGAGAAGATTAAGACATCGAAGAAAAGTACTTTTCCCAGTGCCGGAAGGTCCTATAATCGAGACAACCTCGCCTTTTTTAATTTCTGTAGAAATATTTTTCAATACAACTAGATCGCCATATTTTTTAGAAAGATTTTCAACTTTAATCATGATTTTGTTCTAACTTTACGTTTATATTTTGGATCTGTAATTTTTTCCAGATAATCCAAAAACTGGATGAGAATTAATGAGATTAGGAAATACAAAATCGCAATCATTATTAATGGGAAAAATGCGTCGAATGTTCGGCTTCTAATAATATCGCTCGCTTTAGTTAAGTCTTGGACCGCAATATAACCAACAATAGAGGTCATTTTGACTAATGTGATAATTTCACCTTTATAAATGGGAAGAATTCTTCTGACAGTTTGGGGAAGAATAATATAAATGAAGGTTTTTATTTTATTAAAGCCCATGGCAATACCCGCTTCAGTTTGGCCTTTTTCTATTCCCTCGATACCACTTCTAAAGATTTCAGCAGCATATGCACCACAATTCATCCCAAATGCAATGGTTGCCACAAAAATAGGACTAACATTTACTGATGCAAAAACCACATAAAATATAATCATCAATATTACAAGAACTGGAGTACCTCTTAAAATGCTGATATATATCTTCGCAGGAATATTTAAGAATTTATTGTTAGACATCCTTAAGAAGCAAATTAAACCTCCCAAAAAAGTACCAAAAATTGTAGCTAAAATTGAAATAATTATTGTAGTTTTTAATCCATCCCAAAGAAGTAAATAACGCTTTTCTTGAATTAAATTACTTTGAAAGTTATTTACCAACTCTTGTAAAAATGTTGGCGCGGTTGAATCATTCTTTTTTTCTTGCTTAAAGGCAGCAATATTTTTTTTGAGTGCAAAAGCACTCATCCCAATTTCATAATAAGGTTCGCCGAAGTTAATTTTTTGCTTTCGCTCCTCTGTAAACATCAAAGTAACAGCAATAAAATCAATCTTCCCCGTATTAAGAGAAGGAATAAGACCTCCAAACTCCATATCATCAAATCTAATATCTTTGCCTAGGTACGCTGCAAATCTTTTGGCAAGTTCAATGTTCAAACCAATATTTTCATTATTTCGCAAGGTAACAAATGGAAGTCCACCGTCACTTATATGTCCTGCCACTAATAAACCATTTTTATTTGGAGTATCTATTTTAGGCATATCAGTAATGCCTTTTTTAGTCCATCTTTCAATCATGTCTGCATAGACACCGCTATCTTTGATAGTTTGAAAGAAAGTATTAAATTGCGCATGTAACTCGACATTTTTTTTGTTAAAACCAAAACCTACAGGGCTAAATTCAAAAGGCTTGTCTATTACACCTAAGTCAGGATTTAGTTTTAATATCTCTGTGAGTGAAACACTGTTGTAAATACCCACATCAACTTTTCCTGATTTCACCCCTAGCAATACATCGGCAGGACTTTTATATTGCAAGATATCTGCTTCAGGATATTGTTTGTGAGCAAATGCATCATGCGTTGATCCCAGCATCACTCCAATTTTTTTATTTTTAAGATCTTCGAGATTAGTAATAGGCTGCATTTCTTCATTCGCGTTAGCTTGCAAAGGAAGAAGGAAATAAAAAATAAGTAAAAATATTTTTATCATATTTTAAGTAGCGTTAATAATTAATTCAACGAGGGAGAAATCATCATCAAATGGTCCGATTTCATTTTTTAAGCTTTTAATTTTTTCTAAAACTTTTTCTGATTCAAGCAATCCCAAATCACTAAAATACTCTTTCATAAGCTGGGTATAGTCATCTAAGTTCATTTCTTTGCCATCTTTTTGTGTAATTTCGTAAACTCCATCACTAAACACATAAAGCTTATTGAAATTATTTAATGGCACAATAGTTTCATTAAAAATGATATCTCCCATCATACCAATTGCCAATCCTCCAGAAGTTAAGGTTTGAAGTGTTTTATTATTTAAATCACTTCCCGTAAATAAAATTGCATGGGGATGGCCAGCACTTGAAAAAATTAATTCATGATTTTTCTTACGATAGACGCCATACCAGATAGTAAAATATTTATTATTCTGATGTTCCATGGGAAAGGCTTCATTTAAGCCCTTTAAAACAGATGCTGGACTCTTAAAATTTGTATCTGTGAGAGATTGTGAACGAATTGCATTGATAGCAGATATGCATAAGATTGCGGCTCCCACGCCATGACCACAAACATCCACTAAATATATACCTAAGTGCTCTTCATCAATCCAGTGATATCCAAGAGCATCACCTCCAAGAGATGAACACGGGATATGTTGCCAAGAAGTTTTCACTTTTCCTTCTAATGGTAATGGCAATAAACTCCTAATATAGATAGCTGCCTCATTAATTTCTTCTGCAAGTAATCGCTGGCTTTCAATTAATTCTCTTTTTTGGCGATAAAGTTCAATATGCGTTTTTATTCTAGCTATAGCAATGGGAGGGCTTACAGGTTTTGTAATGTAATCGACAGCCCCTAATGAAAGACCCAAAGCTTCATCTTGGGTTTCCGCTTTGGCGGTTAGAAATATAATAGGTATTTGATTAGTTTTTTCATCTGCCTTAAGCCGCTTACAAACTTCATAACCATCCATTTCTGGCATCATGATATCTAATAAAATAAGATCTAGCTGAGGATCTGTAAAAGCAATTTTTAAGGCTTTTTCACCGCTTGTTGCTGCTTTTACCTTGTAGTCATCCTGAAGGAGCCCGCTCATTAACTGAAGATTAGCAGGCGTATCATCTACCACCAATATAGTTGGTTTTGTAATCATTATTTAATTAACTTTTCATTTGCTAAATTTAATGCTGATTCGAAATCAAAATTTTGTACTGCATCAGAAATTTTACTAAACATTTCTTTACCAAAATATTGGATAAAAACGTCTTGTGACTTTTCAAGCAAATCATTTGCTTCAGTATCGTCGTTTGCTAATAATTCTGATAATTTATTAATTAATGATTTAATTTGGCTATCGTCAAGGATTGTTGTTGAAATTAATTTTTTATCCTCGGGCAAAGTTTTTTTAATGCTATCAATAATGCTTATTAATTTAGGCTGAATTAGGTCAAGATTTTTAATAATTTTCTCAACTGGTATTTTGTCCAGACATTGACCTTCAACTTCACCTGCTTTTTTTTGTATTTCATTTGCGCCTATGCTGCCACATGTTCCTTTGAGAGTGTGAGCTACTCTTTGAGCTGTTAAATAATCACTTATATCTAGGGCTCTTTTAATATCACTCACTGCATTTATTTGATCAGTAGAAAATGTTTTTAGCATTTTTATATAGAGAGAAACTTTCCCTGCCGCAACTTGAAGCCCCAAACGAGAATCTACCCCATTAATTTCTGGAACCTTTATTTCTTCTTTTGCGCTGATTACGGTCTTTTCATCATTTATTAGATTTGAATTTTTTCCCTTAATCCATTTAGCTAGTCCAGCAAACAATAAATTTGGATCAATAGGCTTCGTAATATGCGCGTCCATCCCCGCTTCTAAACACTTATCTCTGTCTGCATCAGATGCGTTAGCTGTCATGGCTAAAATAGGTAAATCATTATTAGAAAATTTTTGGCGAATTGTTTTTGTTGCTTCAAGTCCATCCATAACGGGCATTTGCATGTCCATTAATACAACATCGTATTGAGATTGATTCGCCATATTGACCGCTTCTTCGCCATTGTTTGCTATTTCTACAATAAAACCTTCGTCTTCTAATATCTCAGTTGCAATCTGCTGATTGAGTAAATTATCTTCCGCAAGAAGTATTCTTGAACCCTTAAGACTATTAAGATCTATTTTTGTATGGTTGCTATAGCTTTTTTGTACATTATGTTCTGGAGCTTCTAAATTGAAAGTACTTAAGATAGTTTCGAAAAGTAAAGAGGCATTAATTGGTTTAGCAATCACATGCTCTATACCCGCAATCGTTGCATCATTCATTACATCATCTTTTGCATATCCTGTTACGAGAACACATGGTGGTTTTTTGTTAATAATTAATTTTTTCAATGCTTTTACAAACTCAATGCCGTTCATTCCAGGTGGCATGTGCCAATCAACAAAGATCATATCAAAAGGGGCGCCTTGTTTATCCGCGTCAATAATTGCTTGCAAACCTTTTTCTGCGGATTCTACTGCTGCTACCTTAAGTGACATTGCAATTAACATATCTTCAATAATTAATCTTGCAGGCTCGTTGTCATCAATCACCAAAACAGATTTACTACTTAAATCCTCTTTAAAGAAAACTCTTTTTGTTATAGTTTTGTCAAGTTTAAATTTAGCCGTAAACCAAAATGTACTACCTTTACCAAATTCACTATCAACACCTACGTCGCCCCCCATCAGATTGGTTAACTGTTTTGATATGGCAAGTCCTAAACCGGTGCCACCAAATTTACGCGAGGTCGAAGTATCAGCTTGCTGAAATGACTGAAATAATTTCCCTTTTTGTTCTGGCGTTAATCCAATGCCTGTATCAGAAACATTAAATTTTAGAAAAATAGTTTCTTCATCTTGTTCAAGAATGTCTGCCGAAATTATTACTTCACCTTTTTCTGTGAATTTAATCGCATTATTTCCATAGTTAATAAGAATTTGGGAGAGCCTTAAAGGGTCCCCAATAATTTTGTGAGGAAGATCACCAGGCAATTTAAAAATAAGTTCTAAATTTTTTTCTGAACATTTTTGGCTAATCATGCTTGATATATTTGACATCATTTCATCAATATCAAAACTTACTTCTTCTATAGTTACCTTGCCTGCTTCAATCTTAGAAAAATCTAAAATATCATTAATAATGCCTAAAAGATGTTTGCCTGCCTGCTGAATCTTAAGCACATAATCTCGTTGCCTTGGATTTAAGTCTGTCTTTAGGGCTAAATGAGCCATTCCTATAACTCCGTTCATAGGAGTTCTAATTTCATGGCTCATGTTAGCTAAAAATTCACTTTTCATTTTTGCCGCATCTTCAGCAAGTTGTTTTGCCTGGTGAGCTGCTGTCACATCGTAAAACCAAGCGACAACAACTTCTTGATCAAGATATTTCATGTGATGAAATGACCCCATAACTTGTAGTAAATCCCCAGCCAGGGTTTTCATTGCCAACACCTCATCTACAATAATTTCATGAGCATTTATCCGAATACTGAGCGCCTCAAAGTCATCTTTGTGCTGATATACCTGAAGAGGGGTTAGAGTTTGAAGATCCTTTTCTTTGACCTTAAACATTTCCATATATCGAGGGTTGGCAAAAGTAATTTGGCGATCAGATACTCTCATGATCCTCACAGCTACTGGGCTATGTCTTAAAATTTCTAAAGTGTCTTCTTCAAAATCCTTTAAAAGCTCTAAGATAAGTTTTTGCGCTTGTTCGATACTTGCCATAGTTTTCTCTAAATTTATGTCATACAAATGTAACAATTAACAAATGTAACCATTAATAGTGTTACATAATTTAATATTACTATAAGTTCCTAAAAGCTTGGCTTTTAATCAATAAACTAATTACACAATAAGGTGCTTGAATTGGATCAACTAAAGAATAAAACGCTGTTTCGACAAAAACTAATTTCATCTACCATCACAATTATATTTTTAATAGTTGTGATGGGCATCGCTTCACTTTTTGCTTTATGGAAGATGGAGCGTGAATACAATCAAAGTTTATTAAAAGTAAATGTGCTAAAGAATATTTCTGAACAACTATCACTAGCACAACTTAATTTAAAATCAGTAGATCAAGAATGGAAAAATCTTATTATTCGTGCCCGCGATAAAGAAACAAAAATTAAATATAAGCGTTTGTTTGAGATAAAAGTATTAGCATTTCAAGAAAACATAGAAAGCATAGAAAGCGATAATAAAATCCCACTCTTGGCTCTAAAAGATATTGATAATCTAAAAAAAGATTCTTTAATTATCATAAATCGATATAGAGATCTCTTGAGAGCATATGAATCTCTTTCATTAACGGAAGGAGTTTTATTAGACAAAAAAACTATAGGTTTAACTAAAAATATTGAAAACAAATTATTTATTATGAATCACGAAATTATTGAAATATATGTCGCACTGCAAGTAAAAGTCAAAAATGATTTTGAAATTCGCTATTATGAATTAAGACAATTTTTAATCTTAGTTATCTTATTTGCCTTATTTTTATCTTTTATCAACTTATTTAAAGCACTTAGAGTTTCCTCTGAATAGAATTTAGTATTATGCAAATCATTTCATTCTTGGCTGGACTTGGTTTCTTTTTTACTGGGTTACATTATCTTTCTGCCAGTATGCAACCTATTTTTTCTGGTAAATTGCGTTCTATATTAATCAATTTTACTCGCGGGCCATTATCAAGTGCACTCACTGGATCGTTTTTAGGCGTCATCACTCAAAGTACTAGTGCAGCAACTTTTTTATGTTTAGGGCTTTTAAATTCTGGAGCCTTGACTATCAATCGAGCATTAGCAATGGTTGCCTGGTCAGGATCAGGAACAGCATTGCTAGTTTTTTTAGTGTCAATTGATATAAAAACTGCTAGTTTCTTTTCACTTGGGATCGTTGGATTGATGCATCTCCTTAATCTAACTAAAGATATCAAAGCCAAACAACTTGCAGCTGTATTCCTTGCCTTTGGCTTACTTTTATTTGGACTAAGCCTCATTAAAGAAACAGGACATATTTTAAACACGTCGACTTGGGCCAGAGAGTTTTTTATATTTTCAGCTGAGTCAAGTTTGATAGGTTTATTGATTGGAATATTTTCTGCATTGATAGTGCAATCATCTTCAAGTGTTGCCATTCTTGCTGTTGCATTAAATATGGCCGGCATCATACATTTTAATGAAGCTTTGATTTTAGTTTTTGGGGCCAATATTGGATCTGGATTAAGTGTCTTATTTTTCGCTTCTCATCTGGAAGGCAAAAAAAAACAGATCGCTATTTATTGCTTTCTTTCAAAACTTTTGGGGAGTTTAGTCCTCTATCCGCTAACTTGGTTAGATTCCTCCAAACTCTTTGGAGTTTTTAATGCTATCCATTTAACAATCAACTCATCTTTGATGTTGTCTTTAGTCTATTTGGCTTTGCAATTATCCGGCGGCCTCGTAGTGGCTTTATTTCAAAATAAGATTATTTTGTTACTTAATTATCTTAGCCCCGAATCTGAAGAAGAGAATTTATTTAAGCTACATTTTATATATCCCGAATCTTCTGATAATACTGAAACAGCTTTAATATTGGTGTCGAAAGAGCAAAATAGACTCATTGAGAGCCTAGTCGATTATCTTGAGCCAGTAAGAATTGAGCATGAGAGAGATGTAACTATTCAATTAAATACAAGACATGAGTTAACTTTAGACTTATTAACTAAAACAAAATTATTTATCTCTGAAGCTGCCTCTTTAAATAAAAATGACACTAATACTGAGAACTTATTTTTGATTCAAAGCAGAAATGAAGACATTATTTCTCTTGTTAATGGGCTCTATAGTTTTGAACAAAATATTGAGGCCACTCATAATTTTCAAAAGGGGCTTGCGAGCTCAATGGTAGAGAGCCTTCATCTCATCTTAACTTTACTTAATGAGTCTCTGGTTACGAAAGATAATGACGACGAATTGCTTGTAAGTTTAACTTCGGACCGCAGTGATCTTATGGAAAAAATTCGAGATTCTTTACTGAATGATCAATCAATTAGTTTAGAAGAAAGACAGATGCTCTTCGTTTCTACGAGTTCATTTGAGAGAATTATTTGGCTGGTTCGTAGAATTCAGGCTGCAAGACTAGCCGCTTAATTTTTTCTTCATTTTTAGTACATTATGCTTTTCTACATACTCATACTCAACTGAATCCGTAAGAGCCTTTACATAATGAACGCCAAGGCCTCCAACCTCTCTGTTCTCTATTGATGCATTCAAGTCGGGCTCTGGAAGCTCAAGGACATTAAATGGAATACCATTATCTTTATAAGTCATAATCAATTCATCTTTATCAATACCCAAATTGATTTCTATGAAAACATCCCGGCCATCAGAAGCGCCGTGCGTAATCGTATTTGTATAAAGCTCTTCCAAAATCAAAGTCATCGGCATTGAAATACTAGGAGTATTATTTTCTTGAAAAAATTGCTCGAGCTTAGTAACTAAAATAGTGAGGTCGGAAATATTTTTAGTTAAATTTATCTTTAGTGCATTCATATTATTTAAGCCCATGCTAACTTAAAAAGTATTATAAATTTATGACATAAAACTTATTTTATTATTATTTTTTAGTTAATGTTGCAAATATAACATCGAATTTATAGATAAATTGTGTTATTTTCTTGTTTAAGCTATCTTTAATTTATTAGGCTATTAGCCTAATTTAACGCATTAAAAATTATGACTTTTATAATTATTACATAACAAAACTTTATAACTTAAAAGGTGATTATATGGAAATTAGTGAAGAACAAATCGATGGCTCGATTACAAAAATATTATTATCAGGACGACTTGATATTGAAGGTGTTGGACAAATAGAAACGAAATTTTCTGGTATGACAGCATCTCCAAGAATGTCTGTTGTTGCAGATATGTCAAACGTACCTTATATATCTTCAATTGGTATAAGACTCTTAATATCTAACGTTAAAGCAATTAATGCCCGCAAAGGTAAGTTTGCATTATTTGGAACTCAGCCTGATGTAAATATGGTTATTACCATTTCTGGATTAGATAAAATTATTCCAAGTTTCGGCACATTAGAAGCTGCTATTGATTATGTTAAGTAATGTAAAAAAATAATATTTATGGAAAGGGTTATTGCCTTGCTCTATTTTGTTGCAGCCTTTCCATTGCCTGAAAGTTTTTATGATTATTTTAGAGTTATTGTTTTCATTGGTGTCGGATTTATTTTGCTTAACAAATGGGTAAAGCTTAATACACCTCATATTGCTTTTTTAATTGGCGTCTTAATTATAGATAATCCTTTCATTCCATTTTACTTCCCAATAATGGTATGGATTTTTCTTGATATCATCATTGGTGCTTACCTCATTTATTTATCTACAAAATTTAAGAGCTAGATTTAATATCTAAGCTTTAAAAACTTGGGTTTAACCCCTCGCATCCCTGTTTCAGAGTAAAATATAGTCACATTTAAGATACATTTCTTATATCCATATTTTTTAAGTTGAGGTTTCAGTTGTTAAGCCATTTCCTGTCATTAAGATCTATTTTACTCTTCCCTTTTCTAATGCTTTTCTTGGTTGGCTGCCATAAACCCCCTGAGCAAAGTGGCATGCCACCTAATTTTGTAATGCCTGTAACCATGCTTGAAGTGACGCCTTCGAGTGTCCCTATTACAGCTGAAGCAGTAGGCCAAACAGAAGGTGCTAAAGAAGTCGAAATTAGGCCTCGTGTTGGCGGTATTTTATTAAAACGAAAATACAATGAAGGTTCCCCAGTTAAAGCCGGTCAAACCTTATTTACCATTGATCCCGAGCCATACAAAATAGCCTTAAATCAAGCGCGTGCTCAATACAATCAGAATCTTGCTCGAGCTGAACAAGCTAAGCGAGAAAAAAAACGTTTAGAAAGTTTGATTGAATCCCAATCAATTAGTCAGCGTGAATTTGATAATGCAACATCAGATGAGTCGATTAGTGTTGCGGCTCTTGCCCAAAGCCGAGCAAATTTAAGACAGGCTGAACTCAATCTTTCTTATACTAATGTCACCGCACCTGTCGATGGTATTTCAGGTCGCTTTCAATTTTCTGAGGGTGCACTTATTTCTGCTAATACAAGTCTACTTACGACATTAGCTCAAGTAAATCCAATTTGGGTGCGTTTTAGTTTTTCGGATAATGAACTTAAACAATTGGGTGGTGCATTAAATGAAAAAAACATTCAAGAAGTTTCAATGATCCTTTCTGGTGGAAATGAATACCCGAAAAAAGGCAAAATAAACTTTGCCGCAAGCGAAATCAATCCGTCACTTGGCACTCAAGAACTCCGGGCAACATTTGAAAATAACGAGCGTCAAATTTTACCTGGCCAATTCGTACGTGTCCGTGTGAATACAGGTAAAAAAGATGGTGTTTTTTTATTGCCTCAGTTAGCGGTTCTTAATTCCGACCAAGGTAAATTTGTATTTGTGGTCAATGAAAAAAGTCAAGCGACACCCCGTCCTGTTGTGACTGGCCAATGGAAAGGTAAAGATTGGGTTATTCTAGGCGGTCTTCAAGCGGGCGATAAAGTCATTATCGACAATCTTATCAAAGTACGTCCTGGCATGCCTGTGACTAACATGCCTAGCTTCAAAAAATAATGAGTAAATTTTTCATTACGCGGCCCATTTTTGCTGCGGTAATCTCAATCATTATTGTCCTAGCTGGTATTGCAGCTGCACTTAAATTATCCATTGCACAATATCCACAAATTGCACCGCCTACAGTCATTATCACTGCTAACTACCCAGGTGCAAGTGCCGAAACACTCTCGAAAACAGTTGCAGGCCCCATTGAAGAACAGCTAAGTGGCGTTGAAGGTCTTCTTTATTTTAATTCAAGCACGGACTCTAGCGGCACACTTAACATTACTGCTACTTTTGAAATTGGCACCAACATTGATCAGGCTACATTCAATGTAAGTAACCGTGTCAACATCGCCTCTCCTCGATTACCAGAAATGGTAAGGCGCACAGGTGTGATTGTACAAAAAAAATCAAATGACATTCTTTTGGTGGTGATGCTCACGTCAAAAGACAAACAATTTGATCCGCTTTATTTAAGTAACTATGCAACGCTAAATGTTTTAGATGAAATCAAACGCGTCAAAGGTGTTGGTGATGCTAATATTTTTGGTGCCCGCGATTACTCTATGCGGATCTGGCTAAAACCAGATCGAATGGCACAACTTGGTATTACCACCTCTGATATTGCAGCAGCAATTCAAAGCCAAAATGCACAATATGCGGCAGGTAAAATTGGTCAGGAACCCTCTTTAAGTGACCAACAGCTCGTATATACAGTGAATGCAAAAGGTCGCTTGCTTGATCCTAATGAATTTGGAAATATTATCGTTAGAGCTGGAGGGCCTAACGGTATTCTTTATCTTAAAGATATTGCACGGGTCGAATTGGGTGCACAAACCTACGATATCAATACAACATTAAATGGTAAACCAGGCGTAGGTATTCCTATTTTCCTCCGAACAGGCGCTAATGCTCTTGATACAGCAAAAGGCATTAAAGAAAAAATGGCTGAACTTAAAGGACGCTTTCCTAAAGGGATGGATTTTGAAATTCCTTATGACACAAGTAATTTTGTAAAAGCTTCCATGAAAGAAGTGTTTAAAACGCTTGGTGAAGCAATGCTTCTTGTAGTGATTGTCGTGTTTCTATTTTTACAAAGCTGGCGTGCAACTTTAATTCCTATTATCGCTGTGCCTATCTCTCTAATAGGTACTTTTGCAGGCCTATATCTTTTTGGTTTCTCAATCAACACGCTGACACTATTCGCTATGGTCTTGTCTATTGGTATTGTGGTCGATGATGCCATTGTCGTTTTAGAAAATATTGAACGCTTGATGGCGGAAGAAAAACTTTCTCCGATTCAAGCTGCTATTAAATCTATGGAGCAAGTCTCTACTGCAGTCGTTGCCATTGTATTAGTGTTATGTGCTGTATTTGTGCCTGTGGCATTTATGGGTGGTATCGCGGGAGAGCTCTATCGCCAATTTGCTGTGACAGTTGCTATTGCTGTTGTGATATCTGGTGTTGTGGCCCTCACGCTAACGCCGGCACTCTGTGCCATTATCTTAAATCCGAACTCTATTCATTCAAAATTTTTTGATCGCTTTAATGGTGGATTTTCTCGCTTAACCAATTTTTATATTAAGGTTGTTAATAGCACATTGCACCACCGCTTTATTGGTGGCATTGTTTTTGTTGGGATTGTCATTGCCTCTATATGTCTTTTTAAATATACGCCTACAAGCTTTATACCTTCCGAAGATCAGGGATACGTTATTACAGCCGTGATGTTGCCAGATGGCGCCACAATTAGTCGCACTTCCAAAACAACAGAAGCCGTACGAATTTCAATTGCCAAGGAACCTGCAGTTGCCTATCAGACTGCAATAAATGGTTATGATCTGATAGGTGGTGGAAACAAATCAAATGCAGCAACAACTTTTGTTAGATTAAAAGACTGGGCCGAAAGAGAAAGCTCCGCGAGTGATATTGTAAAAAAAATTATCGGTATTGGTATGATGCAATCCGATGGCCTTGCTATTGCATTTAACCCCCCGTCAATTCGTGGATTGGGCAGTTCGGGTAGCATGGAAACTTACGTCCAAAGTAGGAGCGACACTGATCCATTACGTTTATTTGCAGCAGTCAATTTGTTCATTGAAGCACTTAAAAAAGAACCGCGCCTTATAGGCATTAATTCCTTTTTTAGGCCTACTGTACCGCAGCTTTTTATTGAAGTAGATGAAGCTAAAGCAATGAGCTTAGGCATACCTATTTCGAGTATTTATGACACGCTGCAAAGCACTATGGGCTCACTATATGTTAATGACTTTAATAAATCGGGTAGAACTTATCGCGTTCAGCTTCAAGCGGAAGCGCCGTATCGCATGAGTCCAGATGATCTCGGTAAAGTGTATGTGAGATCAAATTCAGGCGCTATGATTCCTCTTTCAGCGATTAGTACAGTCAATAGTCTTTTAGGTGCCGAACAACTCGAACGTTTTAACGGACTTCTCTCGGCAAAAGTCTTAGCAGGAGGAGCCCCTGGTGTGAGTTCGGGCGACACCATTAAACTTGTTGAAAAAATTGCGAAGGAAAGTTTACCTGAGGGTTATCAAATGGCTTGGACAGGACAAGCCTATCAAGAAAAGCGCACAGGTTCTGCGGCGCTCTTCGCATTTGGCTTTGCCATTATTATGGTATTTCTGATTTTAGCCGCACAGTTTGAAACATGGGCACTTCCTCTCGCAGTAATTATGGCTGTGCCATTTGCAATGACTGGCGCGCTCATTGCTATTCTAGTGCGCGGCATGCCAAATGATATTTATTTTCAGATTGGCTTAATCACCTTGATTGGCCTCGCTGCTAAAAATGCAATTTTAATTGTGGAATTTGCCAGTCAAAAAATGGAAGAAGGTATGCCCCTCATGGAGGCTGCGGTTGAAGGTGCGCGCCTCCGTTTTAGACCTATTGTGATGACATCGATGGCTTTCGTTTTTGGTATTGTGCCTCTTGTTTTTGCAACGGGTGCAGGTGCAGCGGCACGTCAATCTATGGGGACTGGTGTTTTTGGCGGTATGATCTTGGCTACTTTTATTGCGACTATTTTTATTCCGCTATTTTTTGTATGGTTAAGTAAACACCAAAAAGATCGTATTGGCACTTATATCAAAATTGCTGAAGAGTTTAAAAAATAAAATATGAAAATCATATTTTTAATATCGCTAATTTTGGTTGCAAGTTGCACTCTAGTTGGGCCTGACTACAAGCGCCCAGAAATTAATTTACCCAACGCTTATCGCCAGGAAATTAATAAAGACAATGTAGTTGCGGATTTAAATAATTGGTGGAAGCTTTATCAGGACCCAGCGCTTGATGAGTTAATGGACAAAGCATTAATTAAAAATATAGATATAAATGCTGCGATTGCGCGCCTGGAAGAAGCTGATGCATACCTAAAACAAATAGGAGCGGCTTTGATACCCTCGGTGGATTTAACGTCTCAAGGCAGTCGTACTAAAGCCACTGAAACTGGTATTGTCCCCTCAAATTTTGTAAAACCTTTTCGTAAAAATTTCAATATTCAACTCGGCACATCATTTGAGCTAGATTTTTGGGGAAGATTACGTCGAGCAAAAGAATCAGCTCGTGCAGAATATATTTCATCTCAATATTCAAAAGACACTGTGGTATTAAGTTTACAAAGCACTCTTGCAAGTAATTACTTATTATTGCGAAGCATCGATTCACAAATATTGGCTTTAAAAGATAATGTTGAATATCGTAAAGAAAATCTAGAGCTCACTAAAAAGCGCTTAGAGAGCGGTCTTATATCAGCGCTCGATCTTCATCAAGCAGAAGCAGCTTTTAATAATCTATCTGCTCAACTCAGTGATCTTATTCGTCAACGTGAAGTCATTTCTAATCAACTTATTCTTTTGTCAGGCGATATGAATTTAAATATTCCTGAAAATAGATTGGACACTTTGATCACGCCTCCAATACCTCCGGCTAATATCCCCTCATCGCTTTTAGAATCAAGACCAGACATTAAAGAAGCTGAACAAATAATGATTGCAGCGAATGCCAATATTGGTGTGGCTAAAGCGGCACTTTTTCCAAATATTATTCTTACGGCAAATTTTGGAAGAGAGAGTGCTGAATTAAAAAATGTTAATAAAACTGGTTCAGATATATGGGGAATAGGTTTAGGCTTGACACTACCAATTTTTGATTCGGGAAGAGCTCAAGCGAAAGTTAGCCAAGCAACAGCCAAACAAAAACAAGCGCTTAGCTATTATGAGTCTTCTATACAAAATGCTTTTAAAGAAGTAAATAATGCACTTGTATCTTTAAAAGAATATACCGAGCAAGAAAATGATTTAAAACTCACACAAGATGCGGCGAAGAAGGCTATGGATATTGCATCGAACCGATACAAATCCGGTTATTCAAGTTATCTGGAATATCTTGATGCTCAGCGTGTATACAATGATGCGTCGATTGCTTATATTCAAAAAAGGCAGTTAAGATTAATTGCGAGCGTTGAATTATTTAAATCTTTAGGTGGGGGTTGGTCTGTAAAATCAGAAAATAGTTAAAACTATTATTGTTTTAATCTTTTTTTAGCTTTTTCAATCGATTTTTTGACTTGCTCAAAAGATGTGCCGCCAATGTGATTTCTCGATTTAATTGAGCCCTCGAGGGTAAGATAGCTATACACATCGCTTGAAATCACTTTACTAAATTTTTTCAATTCATCTATCTTGAGTTCTGATAAATCACATTTCTTTTTAATAGCTGCATTTACGGCTTTTGCAACAACCTCATGCGCATCTCTAAATGCCACACCCTTGATCACAAGATAATCGGCCAAATCTGTTGCAGTTGCATAACCTTTTAAAGCAGCTTCTTTCATATTTTTTTCATTCACCGAAATGCTTTTAAGCATGTCTGCATAAATGGTGAGTACATCTAAAATAGTATTTGCAGTATCAAAAAGAGGCTCTTTATCTTCTTGGTTGTCTTTATTATAGGCAAGTGGTTGCGCTTTCATAAGCATAAGAAGGCTCATTAAATGGCCTGTGACTCTTCCTGTTTTTCCTCTCACCAATTCAGGTACATCTGGATTTTTTTTCTGCGGCATGATGGATGAACCAGTACAAAATCTATCAGCAATTTCAACAAATCCAAACATAGGGCTCGACCACATGATGAGCTCTTCTGAAAATCTTGATAAATGGGTCATGAGTAAAGATGCTACAAAAGTAAATTCAATTGCAAAATCTCTGTCTGAAACTGCATCTATTGAGTTCTCGCACAAACCGTCAAATTTAAGTTTTTTAGCAACCTTATTTCTATCGATAGGATAGCTTGTGCCAGCAAGGGCTGCTGATCCTAAGGGTAATTGATTCATTCTTTTTCTTGCGTCTTCAAATCTTGTCAAATCTCTTTGTAACATTTCATAATAAGCCATCAAGTGATGGCCAAAGGTTACAGGCTGTGCGATTTGGAGATGAGTGAATCCAGGCATAACTGTTTTTTGATGCTTATCTGCTAACTGAACAACGGATAACTGAAGTGTTTTAATTTTTTGGATCGTTTCATCTATGGTTGCTCTTAACCATAACCTCAAATCAGTTGCGACTTGGTCATTTCTGGATCTTCCTGTATGTAATTTCTTACCGGCTTCACCGATTTTATCAGTCAATCTTTTTTCAATATTCAAATGTACGTCTTCTAAATCTATAGACCATTTGAAGCTGCCAGCTAAAATTTCTTTTTGAATGCTTTGTAATCCGCTTTGAATAGCTTTTAAATCTTTTTGAGTGATAATTTTTTGTGCGGCCAGCATTTCAGCATGAGCCAGCGAGCCTTCAATATCATGGAGACCTAGTTTGTGATCAAACACAATAGAAGCTGTAAATCTTTTGACGAGTTCAGTCACAGGCTCATTAAATCTGCCTGACCAATTCGCTTTTTTCATATCTTTTTTAGCCATTATGAAAGTATATGCTAAAGCTTATGATTTTCTAAATTTTCAATGCCATAGCTTATGATAAAATGACACATTCGTTTTAAATTCAAATATGACCTATCCTACACACATAACCATCGCGACGCGCGAAAGTGACCTTGCAATATGGCAAGCCGAATATATTAAGTCAGAACTTTTATCTTTTTATCCAAGATTAGAAGTTACTATTCTTGGCATGACGACTCAAGGCGATAAAACACTTAATAAATCTCTCTCTAAGATTGGCGGTAAAGGTCTTTTTATCAAAGAACTAGAAGTCGCATTACAAAATAAAGAGGCTGATATTGCAGTGCATTCGCTTAAAGACTTACCCATGCATTTGAGTGAAGAGTTTATGATTGCCGCTATTGGTAAACGAGAAGATGCAAGAGATGCATTTATTTCTAATGATTTTGGGGCACTCGAAATGTTGCCACCGGGAAGTATTGTTGGCACCTCAAGTCTTCGTCGACAAAGTCAATTACAACGTCGGTTCCCTGAGCTCGTGATTGAGCCATTGAGAGGAAATTTACAAACTCGCTTGAGAAAGCTCGATAAAAAACAATATCACGGCATTATATTGGCGGCGGCGGGGCTCATTCGGCTGAAATTAAAAACACGTATTCGACAGTACATGTCCCCTGAAAATTCAATTCCTGCTGTCGGGCAAGGCGCACTTGCTATTGAGATATTAAAAGTGCGTTCGGATCTTGTCGAGCTATTAAAGCCTCTGCATCATCAAGAGTCGGCTTACTGCGTTTTAGCCGAAAGAGCTATGAGTAGAACATTGGGTGGCAGTTGCAATGTTCCATTGGGTGCCCATGCAATTATTGAAAATAAAATACTCAAGCTTCAAGGTTTTGTAGCTACCATAGATGGAAAAGAAATGATTAAAGATAGAATTGAAGGCTCTATTGAAGATGCTGAAAAACTTGGCGAAAAGCTTGCGAAGCAACTTCTTGATCAGGGTGCCGATAAAATTTTAGCGAGTCTTGTTATATGAGTAAAAAAGAACTCCATCAAACCGGTATTGTCATTACTCGCCCTTCTCATCAAACTGGAGAGATCAAAGCCTTGGTCAATGATCATCAAGGGCATCCTATCGAATTTCCTTTGCTTGAAATTCAATCAAAAAGTCAAAACGAAACTTTCCAAAATATCGTTTTAAAATTGAATGATTATGATTGGGCTATTTTTATTAGTTCTAATGCGGTGCAATTTGGTATGCCAGCAGTCAAACATGCTTTTCATATATTACCCGAATCGACAAAGTTTGCAGCTATTGGCCCCTCCACTCAAAAAGCATTGAAATTATTTGATGTAAATCATGTACTCATACCAGATGAAAACTTCGATAGCGAGGGTTTACTTGCTACCGAAGAAATGAATGATATTAAGAATAAAAAAATTGTGATCTTCAGAGGCGAGGGTGGCCGAGAAACTTTAGCTGAAACATTAAGAGCGCGTGGCGCTGAAGTTACTTACGCAGAATGTTATACCCGCACGTTTCCGCAAACCAATTTAGATTTACTTAAAACTTTCTCTGAAAAAATTCATATTTCAGCAATTCTTATTACAAGCTCTGAGGCATGTAAGGAGTTTATTCGTTTAAATCGCTTAAAAGATATGAGTTTTTTAAAGGACGTACTTTTTATAGTCAATCATCCGAGAATGGTAAATGTTCTTGAGAGGGAGTCTTTTATGACTTTTTCATCGGACGAGCCTTCTGATCAATCTATGATGAAAAAGCTCTTAGAGACAATCGATCACTAATTTTAGATTTCTCGCGTTCTCTTTTAAGAGTTTTTTTTCACTATTGCAAACTCGTTTTAATTAAACATTACTTAATTCGCAAGTCCTTTCGGCTTCAAGGAACTTTTCCTGCTTTCATTAAATGCATTTGCTGCTGAGGCTGCTAAACCAGCTGCTGATGCTAAAGCTGCTAAGTAATTTGCTTATTCAGTACTAAAGAAAAAGGCGCTTTTAGCGCCTTTTTTATGCCTGTTTATTTTTTTACGGGTGCTGCAAACGTAAAAGCATCCGAATAAAACTCATCCTCTGGTAGCCCTGCTTTAATAAATGCCTTATGTGCAACCTCTACCATCTGAGGAGCGCCACAACAATACAATTGGTAGTCATTAAAATTTACAAAATCTTTTAATACAGCTTCATGCACTAGTCCATTGCGGCCATGCCAAGCATCTTCTTCAAGCGATTCAGACAATACAGGAATGTATTCAATATGCGAAAATTCATTTGCCCATTTTTTGCATAATGAATCCATATATAAATCTTCCAGCACGCGAGCACCACGATAAAGCTTGATGGGTCTCTGCATGCCTTTTTGAATAGACTCTTCGATCATGCCCTTAATCGGTGCAAAGCCCGTTCCGCCAGCTACAAAAATAATAGTTTTTTCAGAATGTTCGCGTAAGTAAAAATTCCCGAAAGGTCCTTCTACACGAAGAATAGATTTTTCTTTCATTTCTTTAAATACATATTCTGTAAATTCGCCACCTGGGATCAGTCTTAGGTGAATTTCAAGCAAGGAAGACTCGTGAGAAGGACTCGCAATAGAAAAAGCGCGTCTTTTCCCATCTTTGAGTAAAAATTCTAAATATTGGCCAGCCACAAATTGAAGTTTGTCTGTACTCGGCAGCTTTAACTTCATAAGCATCACATCATGTGTAAGAGCCTCTAATGATTCAACGCGTACCGGAAAAATTTTAGGTCTAATATTATTGTTAATCGCTAATTCCTTTATTTCGATGGTTAAATTTTCTAAAGCGATGGCTCTACAAAATAATGTCATACCATTTTTAATTTCATCTTCTGAAATCACAGATGATTGATAATCTTCTAAATGTACTTTTCCTTCAACCACTTTACCTTTGCATGCGCCGCATGCTCCATTACGACAACCATAAGGTAGATGAATCCCTTCATCTATGGCGGCCTCTACAATGGTTTGACTTCCTTTAGCTTGAAAGACATGGCCACTTGGTAAAAGTTTTATGGTGTAACTCATTATTTTAAAAGCTCATCATCGCGACGATACTCGCCCTCGATCACATCTTCTTCTGATGGATTAATATTTTGAGAAGCGTTATTTTTAATAGGAATAAGCAACAATATGACTGCAAAGAGATCTGTAATTACGCCGGGAATAATAAATAAGAGACCTACAAATAAATTACGAGCACTTCCAATCATGACTTTAATTGGGTTGCCACCTTGGCCCATTGCTCCCATAAACTTTGCAAAAACTAATTGTTTTTCTTCTTTAATTAACCGCCAACCAAGATAACTGACTAAAACCATATAAAGAAAAAACCACCAGCCATAAAGAGTGCTTAATTTAAAAATGCCCCATATCTCAATGACTGGGAAGGACAATAAAAGAATAGTAAAAAGTAATCGCATTGGGTTATTCTATGAATCTAGTTAGAATTATATGTAATAAATGATCGTTGTGCTTAAGAGCTTGTTTGAATAATACTTAAGGAACGATTTTGTGACAAATTAACTCCAATCTACTTATTTCTTATTAATTGAAGGCCGTTATTCATGTTTAGCCGTATTTTTTCTTTATCAAAAAAAATAACCATCTTATTTGGTTTATTTTTTATCGGCTTACTCATCAACAGCGCAAATGCTAATGACTCTTTAATCTTAAAAGATAAAAATGCATTCTTACCGCCTGACGAAGCTTTTCAATTAACAATTAAGAAAAATCCTCAATCTATCGAGGCGGCCTTTTTTATTGCTAAAGACTATTATCTTTATCGTAATAAATTGAGAGTTGAATTTGATCATATTGTTCAAAAACAAATGCTTTTGCCCACAGCTGAAATTAAAACAGACCCACACTTCGGAAAAACAGAAATTTACCATGACACTTTAGATGTATCTATTCCATATGACCCAACTCATCCACCAAAAGAGATAAGCCTGACTTATCAAGGATGCAGCCAAAAAGGTCTTTGTTATGCTCCCATTACAAAAGCATTTAAATTCGATAACATTCAAAACAAAAACTTAAACGCGGTCAGCTCTAATTCTGAAGTTGATACGATGCAATTTTTACTTCAGTCACAACACATTGGTCTTATCTTATTGGGATTCTTTATTGCAGGGCTTTTGCTTTCTTTAACGCCCTGTGTGCTTCCCATGATTCCTATTTTATCAAGTATTATTTTTGCATCACATAAGCGCCCCTCTCATCAAACACGCTTAAAAGATTTTTTTCTGTCCTTGAGTTATGTGGGTGGCGTTTCTTTTACTTACACCTTGATAGGTATTTTTGCAGGATTATCAGGTAATTTAATTTCATCAAGCATTCAAAGTCCCTTGCTCATGATTATCCTCGGCATTGTTTTTATTCTTTTAGCTCTTTCTATGTTTGATTTATATGCTCTCAAATTACCTCACTTCGTTGAAAATTTCATTGCAACATCTATCCTTCGCGTAGAGGGGGGGAGATATTTTAATGTTTTTATTATCGGTATGATTTCATCTCTTGTATTAAGTCCTTGCATCGCCCCTCCCCTTGCAGGAGCAATCATTTATATCAATCAATCACAAGATTTTATCTTGGGTGGCTTAGCTTTATTTACACTGTCTATTGGCATGAGCATACCGCTTCTTCTCATTGGTATTTTTTCTGATCAATGGCTACCAAAGCGCGGCCATTGGATGATTATTGTTAAAGAGCTGATTGGCTTTATCTTAATTGCCATGGGCCTTTTTATTATGAGTCCACTATTCCCTGAACATTTTGATCAGATTGCTTACAGTGCTTTATTACTCGCACTCTCTATATATTTATTTTTTGCAGCTCGTCGCTTTAAATATAAAGCGATGTCTTGGGTTCATGTGTTAGCTTTTGTAACGCTCCTTGCTTCCATTTTACTTTTTGGCCTAACTCTTCAAAAAATAAATGTCTCAGATAATGAAAACATTCCTAGTGCCACGAAGCCTAATCACGTTTCTGTTTTGCCTTTTAAGCAAATTCAAAGTCTCGATGATTTATCTCGCGAACTTAATCAGCGCGATAACAAAATGATCATGCTCGATTTTTATGCGGACTGGTGTGTATCTTGTAAAGAATACGAAAAACTTACTTTTAGTAATTCAAAAGTCAAAGAGCGTCTCAAAGAATATAGCTTGCTTCAAGTTGACGTCACTAAAAATAATGCTAACCATAAAGCCCTCTTAAAACATTTCAATCTTTACGGGCCGCCAGCCATCTTATTTTTTGATAAGCAGCATAACGAAATGCGTACTTATAGAATTGTAGGTTATAAGAACGCATCTCAAATGCTAGACCACCTTAAAACGCTCCAACATGAAAATCAATAAAACCAAACTTCATTTAGCCATCTATTTGGTTGCTATTATTTTTTTAGGTTTTTCTTTTTCTCGCATTTTTTTAATGCCGTCTGAGAAAAACGCTCCTTCGACTGCCCCCCTATATTCATCCATAATGAATGACCCTGATGGCAAGCCTCAAAGCCTCAAACAATTTCAGGATAAAACTATTGTGCTTAATTTTTGGGCAACTTGGTGCGAGCCTTGTCGTGAAGAAATGCCTGAATTATCCCAACTCTATGCTGAGAATAAATCCAAAAACCTTGTAGTAGTTGGTATTGCAATTGATGAGGAAAAGGCCGTGAAATCTTTCCTTCAAAAAACAAAGGTAGCGTACCCTATATTTGTAGATGAAGATCAAGGGGTGATTTTGAGTAAAAATTTAGGGAACAATGAGGGTATTTTGCCTTATACTGTAATCATCAGTTCAGATGGTAACATCCAGAAAACGATTCTCGGTCGCGTACATAAAGACCAATTGGATGCCATACTCAAGCCTTTATTGCAACCCTCTAAAAGCCTTTAATTTTCCTTAATTTCGTCTAATTTGTAGACAAAAAACCTTATTTTCGGCAAAATTAACTTCCATAGATTCAAGAAAAACGTAACACATGGCAACAAAATCGATCTTAGTTTTGCACGGGCCTAACCTAAACCTTCTTGGTGAGCGTGAGCCACAGCACTATGGTAAACAGACCCTAGAAGACATCGATCAAGCGTTAAAAACCATAGCATCAGCGAAGTCTATTAAGCTTGAAACCATGCAAAGCAATAGCGAAGGAGACTTGGTAAACAAAATCCAGTCGCTTAGTAATGACAAAGTTGATTTCCTAATTATTAACCCGGCAGCTTATACCCACACATCTGTTGCAATGCGTGATGCGCTCTCAGCCGTCAAAGTGCCATTTATTGAAGTTCATTTATCGAATGTATATGCAAGGGAGCCTTTTAGGCATCACTCCTATTTTTCTGATATCGCAGTCGCGGTGATTAGCGGCCTAGGTGCGGATGGTTATATAGCAGCCCTTAATTTTGCAATTAACGCTTAAAGTTTTAAAAAGAGGCCATCATGGATTTACGCAAACTTAAAAAATTAATCGATTTAGTAGAAGAGTCTGGTATCGCCGAACTTGAACTCACCGAAGGTGAAGAGAAAGTAAAAATCAGCCGGCAACTTATGAATCAAGCGGCACCTATGACACACTATATACAAGCACCTCAGCAAATGGGGCATCAGCCCCAAATGGCCGCTCCATCAGACGGGGGAGCGACTTCAGAAACTAAACCTATTGCAGAAAAAATAGATGGCCATGCAGTAAATTCACCTATGGTGGGAACGTTCTATCGTTCACCGTCGCCTGATGCTAAAGTTTTTGTCGATGTAGGCTCCAAAGTCACTAAAGGTGACACTCTTTGTATCATTGAAGCTATGAAATTACTCAATGAAATTGAAGCTGACGCTACTGGCACGATTAAGAAGATCTTGGTTGAAAATGGCCAGCCCGTTGAGTACGGCGAAACTCTCTTTATTATTGGCTAACTTATTTTATGTTTGAAAAAATACTGATCGCTAATCGCGGCGAAATAGCACTTAGAATTTTGCGTGCATGTCGCGAGCTTGGCATTAAAACAGTTACCGTCCATTCTGAAGCAGACCGCGATGCAAAATATGTCAAACTGTCTGATGAGTCAGTATGTATTGGGCCGGCGCCCTCCACACAAAGTTATTTAAATATCCCAGCTGTCATTAGCGCTGCAGAAGTTACAGATGCAGAGGCCGTTCACCCTGGCTATGGCTTTTTGTCGGAGAATGCAGATTTTGCTGAGCGCGTTCAACAGAGTGGTTTTGTATTTATAGGTCCCCGTCCAGAAACGATTCGCCTCATGGGCGACAAGGTTAGCGCAAAACACGCCATGAAAGAAGCGGGGGTACCCTGTGTTCCAGGATCTGAAGGTGCGCTTCCTGATGAGCCCAAAGAAATCATTGCTATTGCTAAAAAAATTGGTTACCCCATTATTATTAAGGCTGCTGGTGGTGGTGGTGGGAGAGGCATGCGCGTAGTGCACACTGAGGCTGCTTTAATTACTTCAGTCAATATGACCAAACAGGAAGCACAATCTGCTTTTGGCAACCCCGTTGTATATATGGAAAAGTATTTAGAAAAACCTCGCCATGTTGAATTTCAGATACTTTCTGATGAGCATGGTAATGCTGTATATCTCGGTGAGCGCGATTGCTCTCTTCAGCGTCGTCATCAAAAAATTATTGAGGAAGCGCCGGCACCTGGTTTATCACAAAAAATTCGTGAAAAAATTGGTGAGCGTTGCGCGGAAGCATGCCGAAAAATTAATTATCGTGGCGCGGGTACTTTCGAGTTCTTATATGAAAACAATGAATTTTATTTCATTGAAATGAATACACGATTACAAGTTGAACATCCTGTTACAGAATTTATAACTGGTATTGATATTGTTCAACAACAAATCAAGATTGCTTGCGGTGAAAAATTACCTTTTAAACAAAAAGATATTGTCTTTAAAGGGCATGCAATTGAATGTCGAATTAATGCGGAAGATCCTTATACCTTTTTACCGTCGCCTGGAAAAGTCACTACGTTTCATATGCCTGGAGGCCCAGGCGTTCGAGTAGATACTCATACCTACGCAGGTTACACCGTGCCTTCGAATTATGACTCCATGATTGGTAAGTTAATTACTTATGGTGACACACGCGATCAAGCTATTGCGCGAATGCGCGTTGCTTTATCTGAAATGGTAGTCGAAGGCATTAAAACAAATATTCCGTTACACAACGACCTCATGGCTGATCTTGCATTTAATAATGGTGGTGTCAGCATTCATTATTTAGAAAAAAAACTCGGCATACAAAAAAAATAAATGGCCGCTTGGATTAATCTTAAAATCCGAGCAAGTGCAGACTATGCACATATCATGAGTGATGCTTTAATCGAACTCGGCGCACTTTCCTGCGCTATCGAAGACTCTTATCTTAATAGCGAAAATGAAGAAGCGCTTTTTGGTGAGCCCAACATTCCAAGCAATACAATATGGCAACACAATACAGTTGAATCTCTTTTTGATGCGGCCGTATCTATTGACACCATCATCAATGAACTGAAAACTATTACTGGTTTACCTCATATTGATTACACGCTTGATACTGTGGAAGAACAAAATTGGGTTGCTTTGACTCAATCACAATTTGAACCCATCAACATTTTTGACAGGCTTTGGATCGTTCCAAGCTGGCATACTTCACCCAATCCTGATGCCATCAATATTATTTTAGACCCTGGACTAGCATTTGGAACAGGAAGTCACCCCACAACACATTTATGTTTAGAGTGGCTTATTAAAGAAGTGAATATTAATGATCACGTTTTAGATTACGGATGTGGGTCAGGTATTTTGTCTATTGCAGCAAAAAAATGTGGTGCAAAACAAGTCATAGGTGTTGATATTGATCCACAAGCCATTATTGCAAGCATACATAATGCAAAAGAAAATCATGTCGATGTTCAGTTTTATAATTCGGAATTACCACTCACTTTTGAAGCCGATATAGTGGTTGCAAATATTTTGTCAAGCGCGCTATCCGTCCTGGCACCCCTCATAGCAAAGGCTTGTAAGCCTCATGGGAAAATTGCATTATCTGGCATATTGAAAGAACAAATCGTGATGCTGACTGAAATATATAGTACATGGTTTGATTTAAACAAACCAATTGAACGCGAAGGCTGGATTTTGCTGTCAGGCACCAAAAAAAGTATTTCCTAAATTTTTTAATTCGTTTATGATGCAAACTCCTCTTAATAAAAAGGATAGTAAATGAAAACGAATGTTAAAGGTTTAGAAAGAGTAGTTCGTATTGCTCTTGGCGCTGCTATATTAGGTCAAGCAATTGGTGGTTACTCTGTTTTTGAATATGGTATTGTTGATGAAGTCGTTGGTGTTGTGTTATTAGGCACTGGTGTTTTAGCTTCATGTCCAATCAAATCTGTTTTAGGTCTTGGTGCTAAGAAAGCTCCCGCAAGATCACCTGCTGCAAAAAAACCAGCTGCTAGACGTAAACCAGCTCGTAAAGTTGCTGCAAAAAAACCAGCTAAACGTAAAGCGGCTCCAAAAAGAAGACGCGCGGCTCGTTAATCGCTTATCCATGTTAAGAAGCGTTACATATAAATAACGCTTCTTATATCATTTCAATCGTATCTGTTTTAATCAATCGTACTGCCTCTGAGATTTTTTCTACGGCTTTCATTCGTACAAAACTTTTTCGATAAGCAATTGCAATTGTTCTCGAAGGCACAGGCTTAATAAAAGGAATTACTTTTATTAAATAGTTTTGATAGCGGTCTGAGGTTGCACTTTTTGGCAACACAGTAATCCCTAAGTTCGATGCCACCATATTACGAATCGTTTCAAGTGAATTTCCTTGGAGCACCTCACCTTTTTTAGATAAATCTGGGCATGACTCAATCACTTGCAAACTAAAGCAATGTCCACTATTTAAAAGTAATACTTTTTCGTCGCTTAATTCTTTTGGATGAATATTTTTACGTGTTGCCCAAGGATGGTTATTCGGCACAGCCACAACAAATTCTTCTTTATAAAGCGGCAGAACATGTATACCCGGAATATTAAATGGCAATGCCACAATCGCTGCGTCAATTTGTCCATTTTTCAATTGTAGCTCGAGACTCGCGGTAATATTTTCCTCAACCTCTAGCGGCATTTTTGGAGCGATTTTTCTTAGGATAGGAATAATTTGCGGCAACAAGTAAGGGCCGACCGAATGAATCATGCCAACTTTTATTAATCCGTCTAAGGGGTCACCGCCAGATTTGGCAAATGATTTTATCTTTTCAACTTGCTCTAGAATAATATTGGCTTGCTCAACAATTTTTTCGCCAATTTCAGTAATAGTAACTTCGGTGCGATTTCTCTCGAATAAAGAAACATTCAGTTCTTCTTCTAGTTTTTTAATTGCTAAACTTAAAGCGGGTTGACTCACAAAACATTTATTTGCGGCACGTCGAAAATTTTTCTCTTTAGCCACGGCCACTACAAATCTTAATTCGCTTAGCGTCATAAATTAATCAAAACTAAATATCGAGATTGCTTGCTCCTAATGCATTATTTTCAATAAATGCACGTCTCGGCTCTACCTGATCTCCCATGAGCGTTGAGAATATTTCATCAGCTGAAATAGCATCATCAATTTGTACTTTAAGTAATCGGCGCACGCTAGGATCCATCGTTGTTTCCCAAAGCTGTTCTGGATTCATTTCACCCAAACCTTTATAGCGCTGAATATTTAAATTGTGTTTTGCTTCTCCCAACAACCAGTCCAGTGCTTCTTTAAAATTAGAAATGGATTCTGATTTTTCTCCTCGCTGAATTTCAGCACCCGCACCCACAAGACCATCTAGCATTTGTGATGTTTTTAATATTTGGTGGTAATCGCCACTCGACAAGAATAATGCGTCAATAACACAGCTTTCTAAATTGCCATGAACAAATTTATGAACGGCTAACTTATAAGTTTTAGTTTCTTCATCAAGCGACACAATTACTTCTGATTTTTCTGTGCTCTTATTAATGAGACGCTCTCTTATCGCTTTTGCAACATTTTCAACCTTAGTCTCGCTTGTTAAGTCTATAGCACCTACATGAAGAATTGCGCGCAATACCGCTTCGTCATAATGAGGTGCAATACGACGAATGACCGCCTCCGTTAATACCATTTGTCTTGCAATTTCCCCTAACGGATCGCCTGTAAGACTACTACCGCCTTTTTTAGTAAGCAAGGTTGCATCTTTTATGGCTGATTCAAGTAAGTATTGATCAAGTTCTTGTTCGTCTTTGAGATATTGCTCGTGCTTACCTTGTTTCACTTTAAAAAGAGGGGGCTGTGCTATATAAATATGTCCTCGCTCTACAAGCTCTGGCATTTGACGATAGAAGAATGTTAATAGCAAAGTACGAATGTGGGCGCCGTCAACGTCAGCATCAGTCATAATAATAATGCGATGGTAGCGGAGCTTTTCAACATTAAAATCATCCTTGCCAATTCCAGTCCCTAAGGCAGTAATTAAGGTTGCAATTTCTTGTGAAGATAATAATTTATCAAAGCGCGCTTTCTCCACATTTAGAATTTTTCCTTTTAATGGAAGGATCGCTTGATTTTTCCGATCACGGCCTTGTTTTGCTGAGCCTCCTGCAGAATCGCCCTCGACTAAGTAAATTTCGCACAATGATGGATCTTTTTCTTGGCAATCTGCCAATTTGCCTGGAAGGCCCATCGAATCCATAACGCCTTTGCGTCTTGTCATATCACGTGCTTTACGTGCTGCCTCTCTTGCGCGCGCTGCATCAATAATTTTATTGCAAATAACTTTTGCGTCCGCAGGATTTTCTGCCAAGAAGTCAGCGAGCTTTGAAGCAACCACATCAGACGCTACTGGCTGTACTTCGCTTGAAACCAGCTTATCTTTTGTTTGTGAAGAAAATTTAGGTTCTGGCACTTTCACTGAAAGAATACAAGTGAGGCCTTCTCGCATGTCGTCACCAGTTGTTTCTACTTTTGCTTTTTTAGCGAGGTCGTTTTGTTCAATAAAATTATTGAGTGTTCTTGTCATCGCGGTGCGAAGACCTGTTAAGTGCGTGCCCCCGTCTCGTTGAGGAATGTTATTTGTAAAGCATTGAACATTTTCCCCATATGAATCATTCCATTGCATCGACACTTCAACGATGATGCCTTCTTTTTCGCCAACCGCGTAGAAGGGTTTTTTATGAAGCACGGATTTAGATCGATTCATGTATTCCACAAAACCTTGCACGCCACCGGAATATGCGAAGTTTTCTGACTTGTTATTTCTTTGATCTATCAATTCCATTTTGACGCCATTATTAAGAAATGATAGTTCGCGTATGCGTTTAGCTAAGATTTCATAATGAAAATCTATATTAGTAAATGTTTCAGCTGAAGGGAAGAAATGAACTTCTGTTCCGCGACGATCCGTGGTGCCCATTTCAGCTAACGCAGCCACACGCTCGCCGCGTTTAAATTCCATTTGATACACCTTACCATTACGACAAACTTTTAAGCGCAACCATTCAGATAGTGCGTTCACTACAGAGACGCCTACACCATGTAAACCGCCAGATACTTTATAAGAGTTTTGATCAAACTTTCCACCAGCATGTAATTCTGTCATTACAATTTCAGCTGCCGACCTTTTAAACTCGTCGTCGTCTTTAATGTCTGTTGGAATACCGCGCCCATTATCTGAAACGCTCACGGAATTGTCTGGATGTATAATAATTTTAATGTCGTCACAATGACCTGCTAAAGACTCATCAATCGCATTATCAAGCACCTCGAAGACCATGTGATGGAGTCCACTACCATCAGATGTGTCACCAATATACATACCTGGTCTTTTTCTTACTGCATCTAATCCCTTTAAGATTTTAATACTGTCTGAGTTGTATTCTTGATTGTCTATCTTTTGAGCCACGAGTTTCTCTTTATCTTAAATTGAATTAAATGCGCATTGGCATGACTACATACTTGTAGTCGTTGTTGTTCGGTATTGTAAATAAGCAGCTGCTGTTCGTATCCAAGAATGCGAGTGTTACTTTATCTTCTTGAATGTTTGTAAGAACATCAATTAAGTATGTCACATTAAAACCAATATCAATAGGATCTTGTTGGTATTGGATTTCTAATTCCTCTTCTGCTTCTTCTTGCTCTGTGTTTGTGCTAATTAACTTTAAATTATTATCTGCAATTATCAAGCGGATGCCGCGATATTTTTCGTTTGATAAAATCGATGCGCGCTGCAAAGAAGTTAAAAACTGTGATCGATCAATTGTGAATTGGTTATTATGTCCCTCAGGAACAACGCGTGTGTAATCTGGGAACTTACCATCAATAACTTTTGAAATGAGTTTTATGTCATTAAAATTAAAACTGACTTGGCCTTTATAAAGCTCAACCGATACTAACTCTTCTGTTTCATTAAGAAGTTTAATTAATTCAATTACTGTTTTTCTGGGAAGAATCACTTCTGTTTTATTGTAATTTTGATCTAAATGAATTGATGTAAAACTTAAGCGGTGTCCATCAGTGCCTACAATATTAAGTTGATTGCCATTCACTTCAAATAACAAACCATTTAAATAATAACGAATGTCTTGTTGTGCCATTGCAAACTCAACTTGCTTTAATAAACGCTTAAGTTGAATTTGAGAAATTGTAATAACTACAGCTTCGCTTGAGGCCTTTGTCATAACTGGATAATCTTTTGCAGGTAATGTTTGAATGGCGAAACGACTCTTATTAGCTTTTACTGCAACGCGACTATCTTTAATTGTAATATCGATCACACAATCGTCGGGTAATGATCTTGTGATATCAAAAAATTTTCTTGCAGATATGGTTGTAGCAATCTCTTCTTTTAGGTCTGCTTTAAAACTTAAAGATACTTGCATTTCTAAGTCTGTTGCCGTAAGTTGTACTTGACCATCTTTTCCTTGAATTAGAATATTCGAAAGAATGGGAAGTGCATGCTTACGCTCTACAATACTTACAACATTAGCTAGGGGTTTAAGTAATGCGTCTCGATTAATTTTTATATTCATGTCGTTCTTCTTTATTTAATGTTTTTTAATATATAAATCTAATAATAGTAATAATGGTGAGGTTTTCTATGGATAACCTTATAAACCTTAATATAATCAAATAGTTATCTTGTGAATAACCATGCATTTCTATTGTAATTTCCTGTGGATGAATTGTGGACAAAAAGAACATGTTTTAATAAAACACTACTTACCCACAATTCATCCACAGCCATTCCACAGGGTTTAATTAACCCTTAAGTACTTGTTTAAGTATTCCTAAGTCTTGCGCAACCGATTGATTACTTAAACGCAATTGTTCAATCTCTTCACATGCGTGCATAACAGTTGTATGGTGTCGGCCACCGTAAGCCTCACCAATTTCAGGAAAGCTTAAATTAGTAAGCTCTCTTGTCAAAGCCATAGCAAGCTGTCTTGGTTTTGAATAATTACGTGAACGTTTCTTGCTTAACATGTCAGATATTTTAATTTTAAAATATTCTGCCACGGTTTTTTGGATGTTCTCAACACTCACTTGACGTCCGCGCACCGCAATTAAATCTTTCAGCGCATCTTTAGCCAACTGAATATCAATGGCTGATTTTGTAAAATTAGACATTGCTAATATTCTATTTAGTGCACCTTCTAATTCACGCACATTAGAACGAATTTGTTTTGCAATGAAGAACGCAACTTCTTCAGAGATTTTCATTTTATTTTCTTCGGCTTTTTTTAGAAGAATAGCTACGCGCATTTCAAGCTCGGGCGGCTCAATAGCTACAGTAAGCCCCCAACTAAATCGAGTTCTCAAGCGTTCATCGACGCCTTCAATTTCTTTCGGATAGCTATCACAGGTAATAATAATTTGTTTCTTATTTTCAATGAGCGCATTGAATGCATAAAAGAATTCTTCTTGTGTGCGATTTTTCTTTGAAAAAAACTGAATGTCATCAATCAATAGCAAATCTAATGAATGATAATTTTTTTTAAAAGCATCAAAAGCTTTATTTTCATACGCTTTAACTACATCCGATACGTAGCGCTCGGCGTGAAGATACTTTATCTTTGCGTCAGGCTGAATTTGTTTTAAGTGATTGCCAATTGCGTGAATTAAGTGAGTCTTACCTAAGCCCACGCCGCCGTATATAAAAAGTGGGTTATATGCTTTGCCTGGATTTTCAGCTACCTGCATAGCTGCAGCGCAAGCCAATTGATTGGCTTTGCCAGTCACAAAGCTTTCAAATGTAAATTGAGGGTTGAGGCCAGACGCCTTGACTTCTTTAAGTGTGCCGCCCGCACTTTTTTTGATTGTTTCTTGACTAGGCGCTTCGGCCACGTTGTTTGGTGGAGATATGGCTAAAGCCTTTGATAAAATAGCCTCTTTTTTAGGCAATATAGATTCTTTAATAGCGCGTATGGCAAATTCTACTTTGGTGACATCGGGGAGCAGTTCTTTGGCTAGCAATTCAATTTTTTGTGCAAAGCGATCTTTTACCCACTGTTGCACAAACTTATTGGGGGCTAATATCTTAATTTTATTTTGGTCGTGCTCGAACCTAAGCGGCTTAATCCAGGTATTAAATTGCTGAGCGGAGAGCTCTTTTTTAAAGCGTTCGAGACAGTGAGTCCAAAAATTTTCCATTAACGGCAAAATCCGATATATATAGTATTAAAATTACAATTTCTTCTTGGTTTGGCATTTTAGAGAACCGGAATGGTGTAAAAATGCCTTTTAGGAATGATTGCTTTAAGGAAGTCATCTTAACTGAACCTGTCAAAGTTATCCACAGGCGTTTTAAGACTTCCTAAACAAATAATCGTTG